>NZ_FXZC01000005.1 GCF_900169275.1 Brevibacterium casei CIP 102111
GCTAAGCCCATGTCATGCTGATGGTACTGCAACTTGGTGGTTGTGGGAGAGTAAGTGACTGCCGCAATAATTGTTGGTGGGGGCACTCCTTTTCGAAGGGGTGCCCCCACTTTTTACATTCACGGGTGTGCATCGAGACCGAGGAACCGGCGGACCGCCTCGGCGCCGGCGATCTCGACCGTATCGTCGCGGACGATGTCATCGGCACGCAGCACCATCTGATGCTCCGTGCACGCCTCACCTCCCTGGACGACGATCGTGAAGTCCCCGTTGGGGGAGTACCCGAGCTTCTCGGACACCCGCCGGCTCGGATCGTTGCCCTCGACATACCCGGTGTGGAACGTGCGGGCACCGAGATGATCAGCGAAGGCGGTCACGAGCGCACGGCGCATCCGGGTGCCGTACCCGCGTCCCTGCTCGGACCGTGCGAGCCATGACCCGGTCTTGACCGACCGCGTCTTCGGAAAGTCCGTGCTGCTCGCCCCCTGCAGGCCGACGACGCGTCCGTCGACGCGGACGGTGAACTCGATGGTCCAGTCACCGGGGGAGTAGTTCGCGCGCGTCCCCCACTGATACTGAGCGATCGACCGGCCGATCTCCTCGTCGGTGCCGGAGTCCCAATCGACGAGGAACGCCCGCACACCGTCTCGGCGGACGCCGCCGCGGGCGATCTCGGCGAGCTCCGGAAGATCCGCCTCCCGGGTCGGGGTGAGGTCCATGTCTCCGGTCGTGATGCGGAGGCCGAAAGGCGGCCAGATCTCAGCGAGGTCCATACCGGAAGTCTAGGGGCTCGGAAGCCAGGCGCGGTTACTCACGCTCAGGACGGTGGCCCGCCGCGGTGACCCACCCACAGGCCGGTGGTCTGCGGCCTTCCCGGTGATGGTCCTCAGCGACGGCCGATCGTGCCGTAGGCCTTCCGCCACCGCAGGAGCGGCTGCAGCTGACCGCTTCCTGGCCCGGCCCCCAATGCCACCACCTCGCCGACGACGAGACTGTGCGTGGCGACCTGGACGATCTCCGTCATCCGCAGCTCGAACCACGCGACGGCACCGCTCAGGATCGGCTGCCCGGATCGCGGCCCGGGGAAGGTGTCGATGCCGGACAGGGCACCATAGAGCGGCTGCCCCGACGCCCCGAGGCGTTCGGAGATGTCCCGCTGCTCAGCGCTGAGGACGGAGATCGCGAAGTGATCGGTCATCTCCAAGGTCTCCATCATCCTCGAGCCTGAGTAGACGCTCACCGCCATCGTCGGCGGATCGTAGGAGACGTCGAGGAACGAGTCGACGGTGATCGCGTGCGCGGCACCGCCTCGCTTGGCCGAGACCACGGCGACGGCCGCGGCGATGTCGTCGCTGAGCTCGCGATAGCGCTCTGTGAGCGAATACTCGTGGGACCGATCCATGGTTCTCATTCTAGGGAACTACAATGGAGCCATGACCTATCCATCTTCAGGCGGTTCAGCCACGATCGAGCGTGAGCAGACAGAGCAGCTCGTCGAACCGGGCGACCACGAGCGGTTCAGCCACTACGCTCCCAAGGACAAGATCATGGAATCCATGGTCACCGGGACGCCGCTCATCGCCCTGTGCGGAAAGGTGTGGGTCCCCACGAGGGATCCCGAGCGCTTCCCTGTCTGCCCGAAGTGCAAGGAGATCTTCGAATCGATGCCTGAAGGACCCAAGGAGTAGATGGCCGCGGAACGTCTCCCAGGGACCTCCGCCGCCGAACAGCTCTCACCGGCCTTCCCCGAGCGCGCCGCTTGGGGAACGGCCGGCAAACTGCGCGCGTGGCAGGCCGAGGCCCTCGAACTCTACTTCCGGGACCAGCCGAAGGACTTCCTCGCCGTCGCGACCCCCGGTGCGGGCAAGACGACCTTCGCCCTGCGCCTGGCCGCTGAGCTCCTCGCCCAGCGCGTCGTCAACCGCGTCACGGTCGTTGCCCCCACCGAGCACCTCAAAGTCCAGTGGGCGGACTCCGCTGCGCGCGTGGGCATCAAACTCGACCCGCACTTCAAGAACTCCCAGGGCAAGCACGCCCCCGGATTCCACGGTGTCGCCCTCACTTACGCCCAGGTCGCCGCGAAGCCGGTCCTCCACCACAACCGCACCGCAGCCGGGCGCACGCTCGTCATCCTCGACGAGGTCCACCACGCCGGTGACGCCCTGTCCTGGGGTGACGCGGTCCGCGAGGCCTTCGGTCCGGCCGTGCGCCGCCTGTCGCTGACGGGCACCCCGTTCCGCTCCGACACCTCGCCGATCCCGTTCGTCACCTACGCCCCCGACGCCGAGGGCATCCGGACTTCGGTCGCGGACTACTCCTACGGCTACGGCCGGGCACTCAAGGACTCCGTCGTCCGACCCGTCCTCTTCCTCGCCTACGCCGGTGCCATGTCGTGGCGGACGAAGGCCGGCGACGAGATGTCCCACGTCCTCGGCGAGGAGACGACGAAGGACATCAACTCCCAGGCCTGGCGCACCGCCCTCGACCCGGCCGGCGACTGGATCCCCGCCGTGCTCAAAGCCGCGGACATGCGTCTGACCGAGGTCCGGCGCACGGTCCCCGACGCCGGTGGTCTCGTCATCGCCACTGACCAGGATGCCGCTCGCGCCTACGCGAAGGTGCTGCGCGAGCTCACCGGGGAGAAGCCCACCGTCGTCCTCTCCGACGAAGCCGGGGCCTCGGCGCGCATCGAGGAGTTCCAGAACTCGACCGACCGCTGGATGGTGGCCGTGCGCATGGTCTCCGAGGGCGTCGACGTCCCCCGTCTGTGCGTCGGCGTCTACGCGACCTCCTCCTCGACGCCCCTCTTCTTCGCCCAGGCCATCGGACGCTTCGTCCGCGCCCGCAAACGCGGAGAGACCGCTTCCGTGTTCCTCCCCTCGGTGCCGATCCTCCTGGCGCTCGCGAACTCGATGGAGGTCGAACGCGACCACGCCCTCGACCGGCCGCGCAACGAGGATGAGAACGATGTCGTCGTCTTCGACGATCAGGCCCTCGAGCAGGCCAACCGCAGCGAGGGCGCCTCCGACCAGCTCGGCTCCTTCGAAGCCCTCGGTGCCGAGGCGCTGTTCGACCGGGTGCTCTACGACGGCGGCGAGTTCGGCACTGGTGGAGCGATCGGCTCCGAGGACGAACTCGACTTCATCGGCATCCCCGGCCTCCTCGAACCCGAACAGGTCCACGAACTCCTGCGCACCCAGCAGGCCAAGCAGGCCCAGCGCAAGACCGCCGCCGCACCGCCTCCTGCCGCCGAGGTCCACACGAGCGAACTCGAGCACCGGGCGATGAAGGAGGAGCGCAACCAGCTCCAGAGCCTCGTCGGCGCCTGGTCACGGCGCACCGGCACCCCGCACAAGACCGTCCACGTCGAACTCCGCAAGGCGTGCGGAGGACCTGCGGTGGCCCAGGCCACCCGTGAGCAGATCCAGGCGCGGATCAAGAAGCTCCAGGGCTGGTTCGTCGGCCAGAAGTGAGCCGGCCGGGGTGGGCCTCAGCCGGGGTGGGCCTCAGCCGGGGGCGGGCCTCAGCCGGAGTAGAACACCGTCGGGATCGCCGGCTCCCCGTCCTGGAGGCGCCTGGCCGACCGCGGCAGCTCCGCCAGGGACTCGTCATGGCGGGCACACGCCTTCTTCACTCCGCCGGCCCCCGTGAACGACCGGTCGATCTCCCCGCCCACGACGAGGTCGACCGACAGGTGCCGTCCGTCGTCGAGGTCATCGGGCAGGTCGGGGATGCCGACGGCCTCTTCGACGGCGATCGCACCGTCGATGAGGCGCCTGGCCTCCTTGTGTCCGCCCCGGGAGGGCTTGCCCGTCGAGTTCTTCGCCACCGCCGTCCACGCCCCCAATTCGTCGGCGCGCGCGACGAGCTTGTAGACGAGCCCCGCCGCCGGTGCGCCCGAGCCGGTGACGACGCGAGTGCCGACGCCGTAGGCGTCGACGGGGGAGGCGGCGAGCGCTGCGATCGCGTACTCGTCGAGGTCGCTGGTGACCGTGATCGTCGTGTCCTTCGCGCCGAGGCGGTCGAGGCCCGCCCTGACCTCGCTCGCCTGTTCGATGAGGTCGCCCGAGTCGATGCGCACCCCGCCGAGGCGGGGGCCGGCGAGTTCGATGGCCGTCTTGAGCGCCTCCTCGACGTCGTAGGTGTCGAGCAGGAGGGTCGTATCGGTGCCGAGCGACTCGAGCTGCGCGGCGAAGGCTTCGCGCTCCGAGTCGTGGAGGAGGGTGAACGAATGCGCCGAGGTCCCGATCGTCGGCAGTCCGTACCGCAGTCCCGCAGCGAGGTTCGACGTCGAGGAGAAGCCGCCGATGACCGCGGCCCTGGCCGCCGCTACTGCCGCATGCTCGTTCGTGCGACGCCCGCCCATCTCCGCCACCGGTCGGTCGCCGGCGGCCTGCGCCATCCGGGACGCCGCCGAGGCGACCGCGCAGTCGTAGTTGAGGGCGGAGAGGATGAGCGTCTCGAGGATGACACCCTCGGCGAAGCTCGACTCGATGGTGAGCAGCGGCGAGCCCGGGAAGTAGATCTCGCCCTCGGCGTAGCCCCGGATCGTTCCCGAGAAGCGGTAGTTCGCCAGCCAGTCGATCGTCGCGGCATCGACGATGCGCTCACGGCTGAGGAACGCAAGCTCCTCCTCGTCGAAGCGGAAGTCCTCGAGCATCTCGAGGATGCGTCCCGTGCCTGCGACGACGCCGTAACGGCGTCCGGCGGGAAGGCTGCGACCGAAGACCTCGAAGAGGCTGGGCCGGTGAGCAGCGCCCGATCTCAAGGCGGCCTGCACCATCGTCAGCTCGTACTGATCGGTGAAGAACGCAGTGGAATCGGTGCGTGTGAGATCACTCATAGGCGTGATCTTACGTCACGACAGCATCACGGATCTGCCGTATTGTGGAAACGTGAGCAATCCAACGACCCCTGTTCTGGAGCCGGACGTCGGCGTCCGCACCGCCGTGGATCCGGCCAGGCCGTGGAGGACCGTCGTCTTCAACGACCCGGTCAATCTCATGAGCTATGTCAGCTACGTCTTCCAGTCCTACTTCGGGTACTCCGCGGAGAAGGCTCACCGGCTCATGCTCGAAGTCCACGAGAAGGGCCGCTCCGTCGTCGCCACCGGGGGACGCGAGGAGATGGAGCGCGACACCCAGGCGATGCACGAATACGGACTGTGGGCCGCGTGCCAACCAGAATCAGGATCAGACTGAGGCATGGCAGCCATCGACGCTCGTGGGGACGACGTCGTCCTCAGACTCGAGGACAACGAACGCTCACTCATGCTCACGGTCTTCACCGACCTCGCCGCCCTCCTCGCCGAGGATGAGGGGGAGGACGGTCGTCCCGATTCGGAGAACTGGGAAGCCAGGCTCGGCCTCGTCGAGCGCCCTCGCCCCGACGATCCGGCGCTGCTGCGGCTCTTCCCCGATGTCGACCCCCTCGACGACGAACGCTCGCAGGAGTTCCGGCGGCTCACCGAGTTCGACCTCGCCCAGGCGAAGGCGCACAACATCCGCATCATCGTCGCCGGACTGAGGCGAGGAGCGGCGATCACGCTCAGCCATGACGAGGTGCTCGCGTGGATGAAGGGCCTCAACGACCTTCGGCTCGTCCTCGCCGTCCGCCTCGGCATCGACACCGAGGAGGCGCAGGAGGAGAAGTACGCCCACCGCGACCAGCTCGACGAGTCCGAAGAGCTCACCCTGACCCTGTACGACTTCCTGACCTGGATTCAGGACCGACTGACGATGACCTTGCTCGCGCAGATGCAAGGGGATGACGACGAATGAAACTCACCGCCCTCGGCACCGCCGGCTCCTTCCCCGGCCCCGGTTCCTCCGCCAGCTGCTACCTCGTCGAGACCGAGGAGGAGAAGCCGACCCGCATCGTCCTCGACTTGGGCTCCGGAGCGCTCAGCCCTCTGCAGCGAGCAGTCGACCTCGACTCGATCACCGCTGTCGTGCTCAGCCACCTCCACCCCGACCACTGCATGGACATGCTCGGGTTCTACGTCCGCCACAGCTACGACCCGCGCTTCTTCTCCGGAGACGTCACGGACACCGGCACGATCCGCACCCGCACCGCCGTCTACGCCCCGGCCGGAGCAGAGGAGCGACTCACCCGCGCCTATCACACGGATCCCGGAAAGGCCCCGTCCGCCGACGGCTGCGAAGACACGGACTTCTCCCGCGCGTTCGAGTTCATCGACCTCGACGACCGATCGGTCTGGCAGATCGGGTCGCTGACCATCGAGACCTTCCTCGTCGACCATCCCGTCGAGACCTACGCGGTGCGGATCACGGACGCGACCGGATCCGTCATCGCCTACTCGGCTGACACGGACGAGTGCGCCAACCTCGTCGAAGCCGCCCGCGGGGCCGACCTCTTCCTCTGCGAGGCCGCGTTCCAGGAGGGCAGGGACTCCGCCCGCGGAGTCCACCTCACCGGCAAGCGCGCGGGCCGTGTGGCCACCGATGCCGACGTCCGCTCCCTCGTGCTCACGCACATCCCCGTCTGGACGGACTGCACGATCGTGCGCGGAGAGGCCGCGGGGGAGTACCGCGGCCCCATCGAACTCGCGAAACCCGAAGCCTGGTGGAGCGTGTGAGCCCCACCGCAACCGAGACCGAGACAGGAAAGAGGACCATGGCGCGCGCAGACGGACGAGGAGCTGATGAGCTCCGCGAGGTGAAGATCACCCGGAACTGGATCACCACCGCCGAGGGCTCGGCCCTCATCGAGTTCGGCAACACGCGCGTGCTCTGCGCGGCGTCCCTGACCGAAGGCGTCCCCCGGTGGCTCAAGGGGCAGGGCCGCGGATGGGTGACCGCCGAGTACGCGATGCTCCCGCGCGCCACCGACTCCCGGAGCACCCGTGAGTCCGTCAAGGGCAAGCTCGGCGGGCGCACCCATGAGATCTCCCGCCTCATCGGGCGCAGCCTGCGAGCGGTCATCGACATGACGAAGCTCGGGGAGAACACCCTCGTCCTCGACTGCGACGTCCTCCAGGCCGACGGCGGGACCCGCACCGCCTCGATCACCGGTGCCTACGTCGCCATGGCCGACGCGATCGACAAGGGCCGCTCGTCCGGACTCATTCCCGCCGCCCACCAGCCGCTGACCGATTCGGTCGCTGCGATCAGCGTCGGCATCGTCGACGGTCAGCCCCTCCTCGACCTGCCCTACGTCGAGGACTCGACCGCCGAGACCGACATGAACGTCGTCATGACCGGCTCCGGGAAGTTCGTCGAGGTCCAGGGCACTGCCGAAGGTGCGCCGTTCGACCGCGACGAGCTCTCCTCGCTGCTCGACCTCGCCGCGAAGGGCTGCGCCGACCTCACCGAGCTTCAGCGCGAGGCGCTGGGACGATGACGACCTTCGTCCTCGCCACCCACAACGAGAAGAAGAAGCGCGAGCTCCTCGCGATCCTCCTCCCTGTCCTCGGTGAGGGCACGGAGGTCCGCACCGCCGCCGAGGCGGGGCTCGGGGACATCCCGGAGACCGGGGTGACGTTCGCCGAGAACGCGCTCATCAAGGCCCATGCCGCCGCGGCGGCCACCGGGCTGACCGCGATCGCCGACGACTCCGGGATCGCCGTCGACGTCCTCGGCGGGGCACCGGGGATCTTCTCCGCCCGATGGGCAGGACGCCACGGCGACGACCAGGCGAACCTCGAGCTGCTGCTGTCCCAGCTGCGCGACATCGACGCCGCACACCGGGGAGCGCAGTTCCGCTGCGCCGCTGCGGCCGTCACCCCTGACGGGCGCGAGTTCGTCGCCGAGGGTGCGATGCCCGGCCACCTCGCCACCGCACCGCGTGGGGACGGCGGCTTCGGCTACGATCCCATCTTCATCCCCGAGGGCTCGGAGAAGAGCGCGGCCGAGATGACCCCGGAGGAGAAGAACGCGCGCTCGCATCGGCGCATCGCCTTCGACGGCCTCGCCGGCATCCTCGCCGAGCAGACGGGACTCTGAGACCGCCTCCCGCCTCGGCGACCGCAGGCCGCTGACCCGGCAGCCGCCCCGAGGACCGGGCCCCGTTCCCGGTGAGCGGCCCGGGATGTGACACGGGACACATTCGCGCCCTGCCGTGTCGGTTAGACTGAGCGAGCCGATCGGCGTCCCGAACTACGAGGTGAACCATGAAGTCTCCGCGCACCGCCCTCTGGGTCGCAGCCGCCGCTGCCCTTACCCTCGTCCTCTCCGCGTGCTCGGCGGGCGCCTCCGATCCCGGATCGGACGAGCAGCGCGATTCGATGGCGATCGCCTTCACCGCCGAACCGGTCAACCTCGACTTCACCTCGACCTCGGGGGTCGCGATCCCCGAGGCTCTCATGGAGAACGTCTACGAGTCCCTCGTCCGCCTCGACGAATCCGGTGAGATCCAACCGGCACTCGCCGAGGACTGGACGGTGTCCGAAGATCGGAAGACGTACACCTTCACCCTCCGCGAGGGAGTGAAGTTCTCCAACGGAGCAGACCTCACCAGCGAGGACGTCAAGTTCTCCTACGAGCGAGCGAAGAACGAGTGGACGAATGCGCTCGGGGCGAAGATGGACGTCGTCGACTCGATCGCCACTCCCGACGACTCCACGGTCGAGATCACGCTGGCCACACCGTCGAACCAGTGGCTGTTCAACCTCACGACACTCATCGGGGCCGTCTTCGACACCGAGGGCACCGAGGACCTCGCGAACGAGGCGATCGGCACGGGACCGTACGCGATCGAGAAGTTCACGCGCGGGCAGTCGATCGACTTCGTCGCGCGCGACGACTACTGGGGCGAGGCCCCGGCGGTGAAGAACGTCGAGTTCAAGTACTTCACGGACGCCGTCTCCGCCGCGAACGCCCTGAAGTCCGGCGAGATCGACGTCGTCTCCAACCTCCAGGCCCCGGAACTCGCCGGGGACTTCCAGAGCGCGGACTACCAGATCATTTCGGGCACGACGAACGGCGAGGTCGTGCTGACGATGAACAACGCCGACGGGATCTTCAAGGACAAGCGCGCCCGTGAAGCGGTGATGTACGCGATCGACCGCAAAGCCGTGCTCGACACCGCATGGGCCGGATACGGAGAGCTCATCGGATCGATGGTCCCGCCGACCGACCCCTACTACGAGGATCTCACCGGGGTGTGGCCCTACGACCCCAAGAAGGCGAAGCAGCTCATCGACGACGCCGGGCTCACCGGCGAGGAGTTCACCTTCACCGTGCCCAACCTGCCGTACGCGAAGGCGATCTCCGAGATCGTGTCCTCGCAGCTGAGCGAGGTCGGTCTCACCGCGAAGATCGAGACGCAGGAGTTCCCCGCAGTGTGGTTGGACAAGACCTTCACGAAGCACGAGTACGACATGTCGGTGATCAACCACGCCGAACCCCGCGACATCCTCACCGTCTTCTCCTCCGACTACTACACCGGCTACGACGATGCGAAGATCAGGGAGCTCGCGGAGAAGGCCGACACGGGCACCGAGGAGGAGTACATCTCCGGGATGAAGGACATCGCGCGCACGATCACCGAGGACGCGGCCGCCGACTTCCTCTTCCTCTTCCCCAACCTCGTCGTCGCCAAGGCCGATGTCGCAGGCATCCCCGTCAACCGCGTCTCGGATGCCTTCCGCATCGCCGACCTCAGCTGGAACTGACCTGTCCCGACCATGATCGCCTACGTCCTCGGTCGGCTCGTCCAGTTCCTCCTCTCCCTCCTCGTCGCCTCGGTGGCGGTGTTCGCCCTCATGAGCGTCCTGCCGGGCAATGCGGCGCAGGTGGCCCTGGGGACGAACGCCACGGCTGAGGCGGTGGCGGAGCTCGAGTCCCGCTACGGCCTCGATGAGCCGGCGCTCGTGCGCTACCTCGACTGGCTCGGCGGGATGGTCCGCGGGGACTTCGGAACGTCCTACGTCACCGGCGCCCCGATCACCCCGGTCATCGTCGACAGCGTCCAGGTCACCGCGATCCTCGTCGTCGCGGCGATCATCGTCGCCGTGCTCATCGCCGTGCCGCTGGGCACCTTCGCCGCCCTCGAGCAGCGCAGCTGGGTGGGGGCGACGATCTCGGCGCTCAGCCAGATCGGGATCGCGATCCCCAGCTTCCTCGCCGCGATCCTCCTCGTCATGGTCTTCTCCCTCACCCTCGGGTGGTTCCCCTCCCAGGGGTGGATGGCGCCGATCGAGGGCGTCGGCGGCTTCCTCGCCCGCCTCGTCCTCCCCGTCGTCTCCCTCGCCCTCGTCCAGGCGGCGATCCTCACCCGCTACGTCCGCTCCGCCGTCCTCGACGTCATGCGCGAGGACTACATCCGCACCGCCCGGGCGAAGGGGCTGACCCGGACCCGGGCGCTGTTCCGGCACGGACTGCGCAATGCGGCGATCCCGGTCATCACCGTCGCCGGGGTCCAACTCGCGACCCTGCTCGTCGGCGCCGTCGTCATCGAACAGATCTTCGTCCTCCCCGGCATCGGCTCCGAGCTCGTGCGAGCCGTATCCAACCGCGACCTCGTCACCGTCCAGGGCATCGTCATGGTCCTCATCGTGCTCGTGCTCCTCATCAACTTCGTCGTCGACCTCCTCTACCCGGTCGTCGATCCGCGACTGAGGGCTGCCGCATGAGCGCGACGAACCCACGCGACCGCGTCCACGCCGACGGCCTCCCGGCCGCCGAGCACGTCGTCGGTGCCGGCGATCCTAAGCGGCGTCCGCGCAGACGGATCGGAGCGCCGATGATCATCGGTGCTGTCCTCGTCGCCCTCGTCGTCCTCCTCGCCCTCGTCTCCTTCGTCTGGACACCCTACGATCCCGCTGCCGTCGACCCGGCAGCCCGGCTGCAGGCGGGCAGCCCTGCCCATCCCCTCGGCACCGACCGCTTCGGCCGGGACACCCTTACGTGGATCATGTACGGCGCACGGATCACACTCATGGTCGGCGTCGTCGCCGTCGGCATCGCCCTGCTCATCGGCACCCCGATCGGGATCCTCGCCGCGGTCTTCGCCCAGTACCCCTGGGGTCAGTGGCTGGGCGCCCTGATCATGCGCGCCAACGACATCCTCCTCGCCTTCCCTGCCCTTCTGCTCGCCATCATCTTCGCCGCCGTCTACCAGCCGGGGACGGGCCCGGCGATGGTCGCCGTCGGCATCGCCTCCATCCCCGGGTTCGCCCGTGTCGCCCGGTCGGGGACGATGCAGGTGCTCGGCTCCGAGTACGTCCGGGCAGCCCGCGCCGCGAACCGGGGCACCGCCGCGATCGCCGTCGTCCACGTCCTGCCGAACATCGCCGGCATGGTCATCGTCCAGGCGTCGGTGACGTTCGCGATCTCCGTCCTCGCCGAGGCGGGGCTCTCCTTCCTCGGCCTCGGCACCCAGGCGCCGGTGCCCTCGTGGGGGCGGATGCTCCAGGAGTCCCAGCAGTTCCTCGCCACCCGTCCCGAACTCGCGCTGTGGCCGGGCCTGGCCATCGCGGTGGCCGTCCTCGGCTTCAACCTCCTCGGCGACGGACTCCGCGACCGCTTCGACCCGAAGATGGAGATGCGCTGAGATGACCGAGACCCTCGTCGACGTCGCCGACCTCACGATCACCCCGGCCGGAAGTGGGGAACCCGTCCTCGACTCCGTCTCTCTCCGGCTGGTCCCGGGGGAGCGGGTCGGGCTCATCGGCGAATCGGGGTCGGGGAAGTCCCTGACCGCGGCCTCGATCATGGGACTGCTTCCCGACGAACTCCACGCGACGGGGACGATCCGCCTCGCCGGCTTCGACGGCGACGTCCTCACCGCGAGCGAGAAGCGGCTGGCCCGCATGCGCGCGGATCTCGTGTCGATGGTCTTCCAGGAGCCGATGAGCGCGCTCAACCCGCTCATGCGGGTCGGCGACCAGATCGCCGAGGCGCTGCGCCTCCACGGCGGCGTCCCCCGCGCGCAGGTCCCCGGACGGGTGCTCGAACTCCTCCGCGACGTGCGGATGCCCACTCCCGAGAGCGCCCGCCTGGCCTACCCGCACCAGCTCTCCGGAGGGCAGCGGCAGAGGGTCATGCTCGCGATCGCCCTCGCCAACGCCCCGCGGCTGCTCATCTGCGACGAACCGACGACCGCCCTCGACGTCACGGTGCAGAAGCAGATGCTCGACCTCATCGCCGAAAGGGTCGACGCCGTCGGGGCGGGGCTGCTCTTCATCACCCACGACCTCGCCGTCGTCGCGGGACTGTGCGACCGGGTCATCGTCATGTACCAGGGCCGCATCGTCGAGACCGGCACGGTCGAAGAGATCTTCACCGACCCGCAGCACCCCTACACCCGGGGCCTGCTCGCCTCCTCCGATCTCGACGCCACCGACGCCGACGGGCACCTCTTCACCCTGCGCACGGCACTCGACTACACGGGACCGGGCGAATACCCATCGGGGACGCCGGCCGGGAAGGCGACGACCGCCTCGGCGGCAGAGGAGGGCCTTGCGGACCCGCCGGGCCACGGCCCTTCGCCGCGCGGACGGGATGCATCGCCGCTCATCGAGGTCGCCGACGTCTCGAAGCTCTACCGTTCCGGGGGACTGCTGCGGCGGCGGGCTCCGGTGCGCGCACTCGACGGGGTCGGCTTCACGGTGGCACGGGGCCAGCGGCTCGGGATCGTCGGCGAATCGGGGTCGGGGAAGTCGACGCTGCTCAACATCCTCTCCGGTCTCGACCGACCGACGAGCGGCCATGTCCGCGTCGGCGACATCGCCGTCGAGTCGGCGTCCGCCTCGGCGCTGCGCCGTCTGCGCGAGGACCTCCAGATCGTCTTCCAGGATCCCTTCGCCTCCCTCGACCCGCGGATGCGGGTCGAGGACATCGTCGCCGAACCGCTCATCGCCAAGGGCATCGGACGCGACGAGCGCCTCGCCGCGGTCGAGGCGATGCTCGCCGCAGTCGACCTCGACACCGCATCGATGCGGCGCTACCCCCACCAGTTCTCCGGCGGACAGCGGCAGCGGATCTCGATCGCTCGGGCACTGGTCACCCGGCCCCAGATCCTCGTCGCCGACGAGCCCGTCTCCGCCCTCGACGTCTCCGTCCGGGCGCAGGTGCTCAACCTCCTCACCGACCTCGTCGACGACTACGCCCTCACCCTGCTCTTCGTCTCCCACGACCTCGGCGTGGTCAGGCATCTGTGCTCCGATGTCATCGTCATGAAGGACGGATGCATCGTCGAGGCGGGGACGACCGAGCAGGTCTACACCGCACCCCGAGAGGAGTACACGGCGAGCCTCATCGCCGCGACCCCGACCCTGGCCGACGCGCTCACCGGCTGAGCCGAGACGCCGACCCGAGACCCACGACCGAGGAGAAGAGGACGATGACGGCTCTGTCCGATCTGACCGCAGCGCAGATGGCCGCGGGATACGCCGAGGGGGAGTTCTCCCCGCTCGAGGTGCTCGCGAGCGTGCAGTCGCGGATGGATGCATGCGAACCCGTCATCAACGCCCTCCACCACCGTGACGACGAGCGCTCCCGTGAGGCCGCCGAAGCGAGCGCCCGCCGCTTCGCGGCCGGGGCTCCACTCGGACCCCTCGACGGGGTGCCGGTGACGATCAAGGAGAACATCGCGCGCAGGGGAGTGCCGATGCCGTCGGGCCATGCGTGGCTCGACGTGCCACTCGCCGACCACGATGCGCCGATCACCGAGCGGCTCACCGAGGCCGGGGCCGTCATCGTCGGATCGACGACGATGCCCGATTGGGGCATGCTCTCCTCGGGGGTCTCCTCGCTCCACGGCATCACCCGGTCCCCGCTCGACCCGAGCCTGACGACGGGCGGATCGAGCGCCGGTGCCGGTGCCGCGGCCGCGGCCGGCTACGGGCCCATCCACATCGGCTCCGACATCGGAGGATCGATCCGCCTGCCGTGCACCTGGCTCGGCCTCGCCGGCCTCAAGCCGAGTTTCGGACGGGTCCCGCTCGACGCCCCCTACATGGGCCGCTGCGCGGGCCCGATGGCGCGCACGATGGCCGACGTCGCCGCGGCGATGACCGTCATCTCCGCCCCCGACGACCGTGACTGGACGCGGCTTCCCGCCGGCGCCGCCGATGGTGCCGATGCGTCATCGTCGCCGTTCGATCCTGCGGGCCTGCGCATCGGCCTCCACCTCGACGCCGGGTGCGGGGTCCCTGCGACGTCGGAGACGACCGACGCGATCGCCGAGGCGGCCGCGGCATTCCGCACCGCCGGAGCCGAGATCGTGCCCGTCGCCCCCTTCATCGACGACGGTCTGCTCGCCGACATGGACCTGTTCTGGAGGGTCCGGTCGTGGAACGACCTCCGGGCGCTCCCATTCGCCGAACAGCAGCTCATCCTGCCCTATATCCGGGAGTGGGCCCAGGGCGGGGCCGACGTCACGGGTTCGCGCCTCATGGAGTGCTACCACAGCGTGCAGGAGATCCGACGGCGCACCGTCGCTGCGACGGGCGACCTCGACCTCGTCCTCTCCCCGGTGGCCCCGGACGCGGCGTTCGCAGCCGAACAGCCGATGCCCTACCCCGATGCCACCGCGCCCATGGGGCACATCGGATTCACGATGCCCTACAACATGTCGGAGCAGCCGGCGGCGACCGTGCTCGCGGGATTCACCGGCGACGGGCGGACGATCGGCGTGCAGATCTCCGGACGCCGCTTCGCCGACGACCTCGTCATCGCCGCCGGCCGGTGGTTCGAAGCCGCCGCCGCCGTCCCCCTGCCGCGGCGCGCAGTCCTCGACGGAGTCTGAGCGAGACGAGAATCGCCGGGACTCCGACAGGAGTCCCGGCGATCACCGTCGGAGGGAGAGCGTCAGAAGTCGAAGAACTCGACGGAGAGCTTGTCGCCCTCGATCGTCACACTTCCCGACACCGACAGCGGATTCCCGTTCGAGAAGTACGAGGAGCCGCGCTGCTTTCCGTCGACGCTGAAGTCGAAGCTGCCGTTCTTCTCGGTGAAGAACGACCCCGTGTTGGTGTCACCGACCCCGAAGGAGGCCTTGACGTCGGGCATCTCCTTGATGTTCCACTTCGCGGTGTTCTTCTTCGCGAGCTCATCGAGCTTCTTGTCCGTGCCGCCGACCGGGATCTGCGTGGGGTCGAACTTGATGAACTTGCACTTGGGCTTGATGTCCTTGTTGTCGAAGCACTTCTCGAGCTCGGCATCGACCTGCTTCTGGACCTCCTTCTCGAAGTCCGGGGTCGGGGCGAGATCGAGGTTGAGTGTGAGCGGTGAGACCTGCTCGCCGCTCGGCTGATCACCCGGGGCATAGGCCTGCGGGAAGTTCGCCGCAGCGGTGTCCGAGGCCTCGGAGACCCACTTGCTCGCAGGGATCGCGAACTCGTACTTGCCCGGGTAGACGGCGAAGGCCGTCGTGCCCGCCTGCGCCTTGTAGTCGGTGCCGTTGATCGTCAGTCCGTCAGCGGCGGGGACGTCGAGGGAGATGACGTGGAGCGCGGGCCCGGTCAGCGCCCACTTGTCGAAGAAGAGGTTCTGCTTGCCGTCCTTCTTCGCGGTGAGATCGACGTTGTAGTTCGCTCCGTCGAGCGTGTAGCTGACGGTGACCTTGCCGTTGTCACCGTCGACGTTCGAGGATTCGACCTTCGCGTTCTCGATCTTCGCCGGCGACGACTCGGTGAAGTTCGTCGACAGCAGGTCGAGGTTCGTGCCCTCAGGACGCGGGGACGGGGCGATCTTCTCCGCAGCGGCGAAGTCACCCTTGTTCAGCGCCGCGACGTAGTCCTCGGCAACCGAGTCCGGTCCGTAGTTGTTCTTGTTCACCGAGTTGACGACGAGAACACCGACGAGGACGAGCACGAGGACGAGGACGACGGCACCGAGGGCGATGAAGAGCGGCAGCTTCCCCTTCTTCTTCGGTGCCCGGGACTCTGCCCGGGTCGTCGCTGCGGTCGAACCGGCGAAACCGGGGGCCGGTGCCGGCTGCGGGAGGGCCTGGGACGACCCGGGTCCCGAACCCGTCCGCTGCCCCGAACCGGTCTGCTGCGGTCCGCTCTGGTAGGGGTCGGACTGGTTCTGGTACGGACCCGCCGGGTTCCGGTACCCGCCGTTCTGCTCCGGTACGGCGGGGTAGCGGCTCGTGCCCTGTTCGTTCGAATAACCGCCGGGGCCGCCCTGCTGAGGACCGCCGTGCTGAGGACCGCCCTGCTGAGGACCGTTCTGCCCCGGACCGCCGAACTGGGGGCCGGGTGCGCCGTACTGGGGTGCGCCGGGCTGCGATCCACCTTGGTCGGGTCCGCCGTACTGGGGTGCGCCGGGCTGCGATGGGGACCCGCCGAACTGCGGTGCCGACTGAGGACCCTGCTCATTGCGCGATCCCGACCACTGTGGGCCGTTGTCGGCACCGGGGCCCTGCCCCTGCGGACCTCCGGCGCCCGGGCCCGACGGACCGCCGCTTTCGACGCGCGGCTGGGGAGTGGTCGTAACGCCGTCCGAAGTCTGCTGCGATCCGGGACCTCTGCCCTGGTCAGCGGCCCCGAACGGGGGAGCGTCGGAGCCGAACGACGTCTCGTCGGCTTCCTTCGCCGCGGTGTTCTGCGCATCACGATCCGCCGCGGGTTCCCGCGCATCACGGTCCGAGGAGAACGGGCTCGGCATCGCGACCGTCTCCTCACCTGCGGACGCTCGGTTCGGACCGCTTCCCGAACCCGTCACGCCCGTGCTGCCCTCGCCGGTCGACGCGTCCGTGTTCCGGTGGGGAGGATCGTTCGGTGGGGGCGGAACATTCTGTTCGTCGTTCCCGTTGCTCATCGCAGTCTGCTTCCTTAACTTCCGACACGCGCGTTCTGGCGCAATTGTACGTCCCGGACGTGGGAATCGCGTGGTCAATACCGCAATGTGCGCTTGCCGTCGGCGAAAATGGTACCGATGCACACTTCTCCACCTCAGAGCTCCACCCGCCATCCCGTCCTCCTGGGCATGGTCGAAGCCTTCCGCCTCGGCCTCATCGTCGTGCCCTCGGCGTTCGTCGTCGCGACGGTCTTCTGGCTCGTCGGCCTCGGCGCCCAGCTCGACTACTCGATCATCCCCGAGTGGGCCTTCGCCCTCTGGGCCGTCGTCCACGGTCTGAGCATGTCGACGATGGGCTTCGACTTCTCACTGCCCCCGAGCCTCGTCACCCTCGGAGTGTGGGCCCTCCTCGCCTCGGGGGCGGCCCGACTCATCACTGTGCTCTCCGATGCCGATCCCGAGCCCGGCGATGAGGCGGAGGAGTCTCCGTGGTGGGCGACGTGCGCCATGGCGCTCTCGGGCTTCGCCCTCGTCTACGCGGGGCCGCTCGTCGTGCTCGCCGTCCTCGTCGGGGAGGCGACTCTCGATCCGCTCGGCGTCCTCCGGCTGCTCGCCCTGCTCGCGACGGCCTTCGCCTTCGGCTATGTCCGGGTCCGCGGCGTCGTCGACCTTCCGTGGCTGAGTGGACTCGACGAGGAGGTCTGGAGTGCCGCGACCGCCCTGGGCAGGCGCGTGCTCTTCGGCGCCCTCGGACTCGCCGTCGTCGTCATCGCCGTCGGGCTCGGACTGCGGTGGGCCGACCTCGCCGAGGCGATGGAGGCCTACAGCTCCCCGCTGTCGGCCGGCATCGGCCTTGTCGTCGTTCAGGTGCTCTTCGCTCCGGGAGCGCTCTTCAGCGCGCTGTCGTGGATCGCCGGCACAGGGGTGGGCATCGGCGACGGCGTCTCTTCGGCGTTCCTCACGGCCTCGGGACCTGTGCCCGACGTTCCCGTGCTCGAACTCCTCGTCGGGGGATACCCGGTGTGGGCGAAGGCCGCACCGGTCCTCCTCGTCCTCCTCGGGATCGGCTGCGTCGTCATCGGCCGCGCGCATGCCCGCCGGGTCCATGCCGCCGGATGGATGAGCGTGGCCGTCGCGTCCGGGCTCGTCCTCATCGTCGGTGAGACCGCTGCGCTCTTCTCCTTCGGTGCGATCGGTCCCATCGGGCTCGCCGCCTTCGGTCCCTCACCCCTCGTCTCCGCGCTCGCGGTCACCGGATGGGTCGGTCTGGGTCTGAGCATCGGCTGCGGGCTGACCATGCTCTCGCACATGGAGTTCGGCCGCGAGGACGACGAGGCTCTTGCGGGAAGCGAGCGCAGCTGATCGTCGGCACCCCGGGTGGTGGTCGGACTGGTGGGGTCGGAACTGCGGCACCGGAGGCCGCTCAGAGGTGCGCTGTGCTCAGTTCGAGCCGGGCAGCTCGAGGTCCTGTCCGGTGATCTGCTTGAACCAGGAGCCCAGTCCGTCCTCGTAGTCGCTCGCGCACTTGAGCTCCGCCTGCTGGGTGATCGCATCCCGCACGCACTCCTCGTAGCTCGACTGGACGGGCCAGAGCACCACGGAGGAGAGGGTGGAGAAGACGAGGTAGACGCTGAGCAGTCCGCCGAGGACGCCGAGGGAGATGCTGCGCTTCTGCTTCGCTCTGACCACGGCGATGATGTAGCGGACCGACCAGACGATCGCGGCGATCGCGAAGCCCGCGGCGGCGAGTTTGAAGGGCAGCGGATAGGTGAACGTCAGCACCGCGGCCAGGACGAGGAGGATGAGGATGAGTCCGTGCCGCGCCGGCGCGGCCTGCCTCTCCTCCTCGGGGGTGGGGGCATTCTTCTCTTCGGTGCTGTTCGGTGACGTCACCCCGTCATTTTGTCACAGTCGACTGGCAATCGCCTCGGCGCCCGGTCCGGCCCCAGCGGAAACCGGCACGGTCCGGGTCGGTGCGCCCGTGACGGCGAGGATAGAATGGCCTTCGTGCGCATCGTTCTGCTGGCCTCCGGCTCAGGTACCCTCACCCAGGCCGTCATCGACGCCTTCACCGGACCCGGATCCGCCGACGTCGAGATCGTCGCGATCGGCTCCGATTCTCCGACCGCGGGTGTCCTCGCCCGGGCCGAGTCCGCGGACATCCCCACCTTCGTCGTCCGCCCTCGGGACTTCTCCGACCGCGATGCATGGAATGTGCGGCTGCGCGACACGGTCGCCGACCTCGACCCGGACTGGGTCGTCTCCGCCGGCTTCATGCGCATCCTCGGCGCCGACTTCATCGCCGCCTTCGACCAGCGGATCATCAACACCCACCCGGCGCTGCTGCCGGCCTTCCCCGGCGCCCATGGCGTCCGCGACGCGCTCGCCCACGGCGTCAAGGTCACCGGCGGGACGATCCACCTCGTCGACTCCGGGGTCGATACGGGCCCGATCATCACGCAGTTCACGGTCCCGGTGCTCGACGGAGACACCGAGGACAGCGTCCACGAGCGCATCAAGACCCGGGAGCGGGAGGAAGTCGTCCGCCTGCTCCGCTTCCTCACCACCCACGATCTCACCATCGACGGCCGCCACGTCTCGGGATACCCCGCCGCGGCGGACGTCGTCGTCTGAGCCGATCACCCACCAAGCCCTCAAGGAGGACCTGTGACAGGAACCCGCGCGATCAGGAGAGCGCTCATCAGCGTCTACGACAAGACCGGACTGACGGAGCTCGCCCGTGGGCTCGCCGCCGCCGGAGTCGAGATCGTCTCCACGGGATCGACGGCCGCGCGGATCGCCGAAGCCGGAGTCGAGGTCACCGAGGTCGAAGCGCTCACCGGGTTCCCCGAGACCCTCGAAGGCCGTGTCAAGACCCTCCACCCCAAGGTGCATGCCGGGATCCTCGCCGACTCGCGCAAGCCCGAGCACCTCAGCCAACTCGATGACCTCGGAATCGAGCCCTTCGATCTCGTCGTCGTCAACCTCTACCCGTTCGCCGAGACGGTCGCCAGCGGTGCGGGCTTCGACGAGTGCATCGAGCAGATCGACATCGGCGGACCCTCGATGGTCCGTGCCGCGGCGAAGAACCACCCCACCGTCACCATCATCACCGACCCGGCCGACTATCCGGCCGTCACCGAGGCGGCGGCAGGGGAGGGCTTCGACCTCGCCTCCCGCCGGGCCTTCGCCGCCCGCGCCTTCGCCCACACCGCGGCCTACGACTCCGACGTCGCCTCGTGGTTCGCCGGGGAGCTCGCTCCCGCGGGCGAGCAGCCCGACTTCGCGGGACTGACCGGGAACAAGCTCGCGGATCTGCGCTACGGGGAGAACCCCCACCAGTCGGCCGCCGTCTACTCCGACGGCACGCGCGGCATCGCCGGGGCGAGACTGCTCGGCGGCAAGCCGATGTCGTACAACAACTACACGGACACCGATGCCGCGATCCGGGCCGCCTATGACTTCGACCGGCCGGCAGTCGCGATCATCAAGCACGCCAATCCGTGCGGCATCGCCGTCGCCGAGACCCCCGCCGCCGCCCACCGGGCAGCCCACGCCTCGGATCCGCTCTCGGCCTACGGCGGTGTCATCGCCGTCAACCGCGAGGTCGACGCCGAACTCGCGGAGTCGATCAAGCCGATCTTCACCGAATGCCTCGCGGCCCCGTCGTTCTCGCCCGAGGCGCTCGAGATCCTGGCATCGAAGAAGAACCTGCGCCTCATCGAACTCGGGGACATCGACGCCCCGGCCGCGGAGATCACCCAGGTCACCGGCGGTTTCCTCGTCCAGGACCGTGACGTCTTCCAGGCCGAGGGCGACTCGCCGAAGTCCTGGACGCTCGCCGCCGGTCCGGCCGCGGACCCCGCGGTGCTCGCCGATCTCGAGTTCGCATGGAAGGCGTGCCGGTCGGTGAAGTCGAATGCGATCCTCCTGGCCAAGGACGGCGCCTCGGTCGGCGTCGGCATGGGTCAGGTCAACCGGGTCGACTCGGCGAAGCTCGCCGTCGAGCGCGCCGGTGCCGAACGCGCCTCCGGCTCCGTCGCCGCCTCCGATGCGTTCTTCCCGTTCGCCGACGGACTCCAGATCCTCCTCGACGCCGGTGTCACCGCCGTCGTCCAGCCCGGTGGGTCGATCCGCGACGACGAGGTCATCGCCGCGGCCGAGGACGCCGGAGTCTCCCTCTACCTCACAGGGAGCCGCCATTTCTTCCACTGAGCGGACCCGCACCTCCCCCCGCCACGCCCGGCGGGGGAGAGGGGCGCTCGCCAAGCGGTGGATCTACTGGAAGCGGCGCTACTCGCATCCGGTCTCGAAGGACTGGGTGCTGCTCGGCTGCCTCGCGGCGATCGGTGTGGCCGCAGCGTGCGCATTCATCGACTTCCGGCTCGGGGCCTTCGTCCTCGCCGCCGTCCCCGGGGGACTCGCGCTCATGCGGTCGATGCCCTCGCCGTGGGGCGAGTTCTGGGTCAACCGCTCGAAGGGCGTCGACATCCTCACCTGTCTGATCTTCACAGCCCTCCTCGTCGGACTCGCGATCGTCGTCCCGCAGAGCCGTTGACGTCAGCGAGAGTGAAGGGCAGGGCTGCTGGCGCCCGGAGTCGCCGAGAAGTTACCGAGGCAGTGGCGATGGTCACATTGGGAGATCTCTGTGAAAGTCGGAGGTTCCGGTTGCCCTCGGTGACGAAAGTGGCATCGTGGTCTGCGTCAGGAGGTCCGTACGGGCCTCTTCCGATGAAAGGAGACAGCATGGGATTTGATGACCTGACCAACAAAGCCAAGGACGCCGTGAATAGCGATAAGGGCGAAGAGATCAGCGACCAGGGTCTCGACAAGGCCTCCGATGCCGCCAACAATCTCTCCGGCGGGAAGTTCGAAGACCAGATCAACCAGGGCCGCGACGGCGCCGATGGAGCCATCGGCAACCAGTGATCCTCAGTCCATTGCCGCGTCCGGCATGGACGAAGCGCCGAGGTGGATGATCACCTCGGCGCTTCTCTGTGTCCTGGGGGCGGTCAGCTGAGTTTCTCGACCGGGGCGTAGCGGAGGAGGAGGCGCTTCGTGCCGGCCGAACCGAAGTCGACGACGGCGACGGTCTTGTCGCCGGTGCCGTTGACCTCGGTGACGGTCCCGAGGCCGAAGGACTCGTGGGAGACCTTCTCGCCCACGGACACCGAGATGACCTCACGGTTGGGGCGGATGCGATTCGGGAAGCCTGCCGAGGGCGCACTCGCGGCGCGAGAGCCGCGGGAGGCCCCTGAGGTGCGTGAGGACCCGCCGAAACCGGAAGCGCCGGAGCCTCCGCGCGAGGAGGACCCGCCGCCGTATCCGCGCGCACCGTAGCCGCCGAAGCTGCTCCCGCCGCCGCTGCCGAGGGCCGAGGAGAAGCTGCCGGTGCTCTCCCATTCGATGAGGTTCTCGGGGATCTCGGTGAGGAAGCGACTGGGCGGGTTGTACTGCGGCTGACCCCACATGCTGCGCGTCTCCGCGCGGGTGACGAGCAGTCGCTGCCTCGCCCGGGTGAGGCCGACGTAGGCGAGACGCCGCTCCTCGGAGAGTTCGCTGGGATTCTCGAACGAGCGGGCGTGTGGGAAGCCGCCGTCCTCGAGGCCGGTGAGGAAGACGACGGGGAACTCGAGGCCCTTCGCCGTGTGGAGGGTCATGAGAGTGACCTGCCCGAGCTCGGCGTCGGGGATCTGATCGGTGTCCGAGGCGAGTGCCACCTGTTCGAGGAATGCGTCGATCGATGCGTCTGCGGCCGCCTCGGCGGGGGACTGCGCTTCGGCATCCGATGCGGACCGAGCATCCGAGGCGACCTGCGCTTCGGCATCCGACGGTCGGCCCGCCTCGGCGGGGGTGGGGTCCGCGTCAGCGGCCTCGGACTTTCCGGGGTCGGCGTCGGCGGCCTCCGGATCGGCGGCGACAGCACGGGTCGCGGAGAAGTCCTCGGCGACGGCGACGAGCTCGGCGAGGTTGTCGACCCGGGACTCGTCCTGCGGGTCCGTGCTCTTCTGCAGGGATTCGAGGTATCCGCTCTGTTCGAGGATCGCTTCGATGACCCGGGAGACGGGGGCCACCTCGGCGGTGGCGGAGAGATCGCGGAGGAGAGCGTAGAACTTCTCCACCGAGGACCGGGCGCGGGTGGACAGGTGCGGGATCTCGCCGAGGCGACCGAGTGCGGCATAGAAGCTGATGCCCTCCCGGTCCGCGAAGTCGGCGATGATTCCCTCGGTGCGGTCGCCGATCGAGCGCTTGGGCACGTTGAGGATGCGGCGGAGGTTGACGTCGTCGTCGGGATTGGCGATGACGCGCAGGTAGGCGAGGGCGTCCTTGATCTCCTTGCGCTCGTAGAACCGCGTGCCGCCGACGACCTTGTAAGGGATGCCCGAGCGGACGAGCGCGTCCTCGATCGCCCGGGACTGGGCGTTCGTGCGGTAGAAGACGGCGAAGTCGCCGTACGTGTACTTCTCCTCGTCGATGAGCTCGTCGATGCGGTCGACGACGAAGCGCGCCTCGGCCTGTTCGTTCTCCGCGACCCAGCCGACGATCGGCTTGCCCCCGCCCTCGGAGGTCCACAGGCGCTTGTCCTTGCGGTCCTGATTGTGGGCGATGACGGCGTTCGCAGCATCGAGGATGTTCTGGGTCGAACGGTAGTTCTGCTCGAGGAGGACCACCTCGGCGGCGGGGAAGTCCTGCTCGAACTCGACGATGTTGCGCACAGTCGCTCCGCGGAAGGCGTAGATCGACTGGTCGGCGTCGCCGACGACGGTGAGCTCGGCACCGGTCGACCCGCCCGCGCCGTCCCCGGCGAGTGCCCGGATGAGGGCGTACTGGGCGGGGTTCGTGTCCTGATACTCGTCGACGAGGATGTGGCGGAACCGGCGACGGTACGAGTCGGCGACCTCGGGGAAGGCCCCGAAGAGGTGGACGGTCTCAGCGATGAGGTCGTCGAAGTCATAGGCGTTGGCCAGGCGCAGACGCTGGGTGTAGCGACGGAAGACGTCGCCTAAGACCTCGTCGGCGGGATTGTTCGGGCGCGGGACGAAGTCCTCGGCCGTCTGCAGCTCGTTCTTGAGGTTGGAGATCCGGTGGAGGATCGACCGCGGCGCGTACTTCTTCGAGTCGAGGCCGAGCTCCTTGAGGATCTGCGCGACGAGGCGCTGCGCGTCCTGGGCGTCGTAGATCGTGAAGTTCGTGCTTCTGCCCAGCGTCTTCGCCTCCCGGCGGAGGATGCGCACGCACGCGGAGTGGAACGTCGAGACCCACATCGCCCGCGAGGCCGGTCCGACGATCGCGGAGACGCGTTCGGCCATCTCCTTCGCCGCCTTGTTCGTGAAGGTGATCGCGAGCACTTCGCCCGGATGCGCGCGGCCGGTGGCCAGGGCATAGGCGATGCGCCTGGTGAGCACCGTCGTCTTGCCGGATCCGGCACCGGCGACGATGAGCAGGGGAGAGCCCGTGTGGACGACGGCCTCCCGCTGCCGAGGGTTGAGGTCAGAGAGCAGGTCGTCGGCGCGGGAGTCGGCGGTCATCGAAGTGTGGTCAGCTGCAGCAGTCATGTCGGAACCAACGATACCGTCCGCCCCTGACGCAGGCAGACGCCCTCACCCGAGCGCCCGGAAGGTGGCTGAGCCGGGGGAGGAGACGAAGGTCAGCCGACGAAGACCGCGACGAGGACGTTGAGGATCGCGAAGGCGAAGGTGAGGTGTGCCATCGTCGCCGAGGGGTGCCGCACCGCGGTGACGGCTCCGTTCGCCGAGGCGGTCGTGCCCGCCGCCGCTGATTCGACCGCCGTCTCTGCGGCGAAGCGCTTCTCCTGCCGGTTGCCGAGGAATGCGAAGACCGTGACGAGGATCGCGACGACGAGTTTGATGCCGATCTTCATGTGATCGACCTGGCCGCCGCCCATCTCCGCGAGGCCGACGAGGAGGAGTCCGGTGACGAGCTGGAGGTAGGACGCGTGGAGCATTCCCGGCAGCACCCGAGGCGAGCGGATGACCGTGAAATAGCCTCCCACGATGATCGCCATGCCGATAAGATGAAGGGTGAGGAGCACCTCGCGCAGAATTTCCATACCGTTCATCGTAATGGCATGATGGGTACTCGTGAGCGCGGGCCCTATGACTGGCGCACGCTGTTCCGCCCTGGTGTAATGGCAGCACGCCGGCCTTTGGAGCCGTGCAGTATAGGTTCGAATCCTATGGGCGGAGCTGGCCCCATCCGACTTGCGAAGGATACCTTTTCAATGCCGCAGATCCGTCCCACTGCCGTCATCGTCCTGGCCGCCGGCCAGGGCACTCGCATGAAGTCGGCACTGCCGAAGGTGATGCACCCGATCGGCGGGCGCTCCCTTCTCCATCACGCGATCGCCGCGGCCGAGGGCACCTCGCCCGACCACCTCGTCGTCGTCGTCCGCCACGAGCGCGACCAGCTCGTCGCCCACCTCGACCAGCTCACGGTCACCTCGACGCGCACCGTCCTCGTCGCCGACCAGGACGAGGTCCCCGGCACCGGCCGGGCCACCGAGTGCGCGCTCACCCAGCTTCCCGCCGACCTCGCCGGCACGGTCGTCGTCACCTACGGCGACGTCCCGCTGCTGACGACGGAGACGATCAACGGTCTCGTCGAGGTCCACGAGGGCGAGGGCAATGCCGTCACCGTCCTCTCCGCCGAGGTGGACGATCCCACCGGCTACGGCCGTGTCGTCCGCGACGCCGCCGGCAACCTCCTGCGCATCGTCGAGCAGAAGGACGCCACCGAGGCGGAGCGGGCCATCCGTGAGATCAACTCGGGCATCTACGCCTTCGACGCGACGGCACTGCGCACCGGTCTCGCCTCCCTGACCACGGACAACGCCCAGGGCGAGAAGTACCTCACCGACGTCGTCGGGGTCTCCCACGACGCGGGCCTGCCCGTCGCCGCCACCGCGACCGACGACCTCTGGCAGGTCGAGGGCGCCAACGACCGCGTCCAGCTCGCCCAGCTCGGCAAGGAGCTCAACCGCCGCACGTGCGAGAAGTGGATGCGGGCCGGCGTCTCGATCATCGACCCGGACACGACGTGGATCGACGTCGACGTCTCCCTCGGCCAGGATGTCACGATCCTCCCCGGCGTCCAGCTCCTCGGAGCCACGGATATCCACGATGGTGCCGTCGTCGGACCCGACTCGACGCTCAAGGACACCGAGGTCGGCGCCGGAGCCCAGGTCGTGCGCACCCACTCGGAGCTCGCGATCGTCGGACCCGGCGCCTCGGTGGGGCCCTTCGCCTACCTGCGCCCGGGCACGAAGCTCGGCGCGGACGGCAAGATCGGCACCTTCGTCGAGACGAAGAACGCCGACATCGGACCGGGTGCGAAGGTGCCGCACCTGAGCTACGTCGGCGACGCGGAGATCGGGGAGGGCACGAACATCGGCGCCGCCTCGGTGTTCGTCAACTACGACGGAGTCGCCAAGCACCGCACGACGATCGGCAGGCACGCACGGATGGGCTCGGACAACATGTACGTCGCCCCGGTCACGGTGGGCGACGGCGCCTACTCGGGTGCGGGCACCGTGGTGCGCAAGGATGTCCCTGCAGGAGCGCTCGCCATCAATGTGGCCCCGCAGCGCAACCTGGAGGGCTGGGTCGAAGCCAACCGCCCCGGCACGCCTGCAGCGCAGGCCGCCGAGGCCGCATCCGATAGGGGAACGGATAAGTGAACGAGATAACGACGGCGGGCGACAAGAAGCTCGTCCTGGTCAGCGGACGGGCGAACCCCGAACTCGCTGAGCAGGTGGCGGAGAACCTGGGCACCGAGCTCCTGCCGACCGACATCTACAACTTCGCCAACGGCGAGATCTACGTCCGGTTCTCCGAATCCGTGCGCGGCTGCGACGTCTTCGTCCTCCAGTCGCACAGCGCTCCCATCAACGAATGGCTGATGGAGCAGCTCATCATGGTCGACGCCCTCAAGCGCGCCTCGGCGAAGCGGATCACCGTCATCGCCCCCTTCTTCCCCTACGCGCGCCAGGACAAGAAGCACCGCGGCCGTGAGCCCATCTCCGCCCGCCTCGTCGCCGACCTCTACAAGACCGCCGGTGCGGACCGCATCATCACCGTCGACCTCCACACCGCCCAGATCCAGGGCTACTTCGACGGACCGGTCGACCATCTCATCGCGATGCCCATCCTCGCCGGCTACGTCAAGGACAAGTACCCCGGCGACCTCGCCGTCGTCTCGCCCGACGCCGGCCGCATCAAGGTCGCCGAGAACTGGTCGAACGCCCTCGGCGGCGTGCCCCTGGCCTTCATCCACAAGACCCGCGACATCACGCGGCCGAACGAGACGAAGGCCAACCGCGTCGTCGGTGAGGTCGAAGGCCGCACGTGCGTCCTCGTCGACGACATGATCGACACCGGAGGCACCATCGTCCAGGCCGCGGACGCGTGCATGGCGGCGGGGGCGAAGAACGTCATCGTCGTCTCCACCCACGCCGTGTTCTCCGGGCCCGCCGTCGAGCGCCTGTCGAACTCCGTGGCCGACGAGGTCATCGTCACCAACACCCTGCCGCTGACCGAGGACAAGATCTTCGACAAGCTCACGGTGCTCTCGATCGCCCCGCTCATCGCCCGCGCGGTCCACGAGGTCTTCGAGGACGGGTCGGTCACCAGCCTCTTCGAGGTCTGAGACCCGCCGTCTACCGCACCGTGGACACCGACGAACCCCCGCCCCCGAGCGGGGGTTCGCTCTACACTGGAGGCAGGCGAGGGAAGGGAGCCCGGACGATGTCGACCCATGACTACAACCGCTACAGGGTGGACGTCGCCGGAGGTGCGCTCTCCGTCGGCGTGTGGGAGCCGGTCTCCGCCGAACCCGGACCCGTTCCCACCGTGTGCGTCATCCACGGCATCACCTCGAACCACCTCTTCTTCGCCGGGCTCGTCCCGCTCCTGCCGGGCGTGCGCATCATCGGACCGGACCTGCGCGGACGCGCGGACTCTCGTCTCCTGCCCGGGCCCTTCGGCATGCGCGTCCACGCCGAGGACGTCCTCACCGCCATCGAGACGTTCTCCGACTCGGGAACCGTCACCCTCGTCGGGCATTCGATGGGCGGATTCGTCGCGATGACGCTCGCCGGACTTCCCGCGGCTCTCGGTGCCGACGACACCAGCACCGACACCGAGGCGACCGTGCGCTTCCGCGGCCCCGTCCTCATCGACGGCGGCCTTCCCCTCCCGCTCGCGCTGCCCGGGGCGGGGGAGGAGCTGTCGCCGGGCGAGGCCGAGAGCGAGGAGCTCAACGCCGCACTCGACACCGACGACCTCATCGCCGCCGTCCTCGGCCCAGCCGCCGAGAGGCTGTCGATGACCTTCACCACCGTCGAGGAGTACCTCGCGTTCTTCGCCGCCCATCCCGCCTTCGTCGATGGACTCGACACCGTGGCGACCGAGAGCTTCGTCTACGACCTCGCCGCCAAGGACGACGACACGTTCCAGCCCTCGACCTCGGTCGAGGCGATGGAGGCCGACTCCGCCGACATGTATCAGGGCGCTGCCTACCCGGCGGCGCTGGCCGCGGTCATGGGTGACGAGGAACGGCAGGCGGACGTCGCCTTCCTCGCCGCCGAACGCGACCTCGTCGCCGCCGAGCCCGGCCTCTACCCGCCCGAGCTCGTCGCCTCCTACCGGCGGCGATGGCCGCGCATGGAGGTCGTCGAGGTCCTCGGCACCAACCACTACGACATCCTCCTCACCGAGGAGGGACTCGCCGCGTGCGCGGCAGCCGTGCAGGAACGACTTGGAGCACTCACCGAGGGTGCCGTAGAATAGTCGGGTTGCCTCGGCGAGGGAGACGCCTGTCTCCGTGATCGACGCGGTCCTGACCCACCTCGGGTGCGCTGATATGCGGCCCCGGGTGCGGCCTCAGACTGTTTCGCCGTGGTGCATGAGAGATCACCACGAAGGAGAGAAACATGGCTGACTTCAAGCTCATCGCAGAACCCCGCGACGAATTCGGCAAGGGCGCTGCCCGCCGCATCCGCCGCGCCGGTCGCATCCCCGCGGTCGTCTACGGCCACGGCGGCGACCCCGTCCACATCTCGCTCGAGGGACACGCCACGATGATGGCCCTCAAGCACGCCAACGCCCTGCTCGAGATCGAGAGCACCGACGGCGCGAAGAACGTCCTCGCGATCGCCCGCGACGTCCAGATCGAGCCCGTGCGCCGTGAGATCGAGCACGTCGACCTCATCATCGTCAAGCGCGGCGAGAAGATCGAGGTCGACGTCCCCGTCCACGTCGTCGGCGACGCCGCCCCCGGCACGATGGTCTCGCAGGTCGAGTCGACGCTCGCCGTCCTCGCCGACGCGACCAAGCTGCCCGAGCTCTTCGAGGTCTCCGTCGAGGGCCGCCCCGCCGGTGAGCACATCCTCGCCGAGCAGGTCGAGCTGCCGGCCGGCGTCGAGCTCGTCGCCGACCCGGAGCTGCTCGTCGTCAACATCTCCGAAGAGCTCGAGATGGACACCGAGTCCGATGCCGACGAGACCACCGAGGACGAGGCCGCCGACGAGGAGTCGACCGACGAGGCCGCCTCCGAGGACGAGGCCTCCGAGGAGGAGTGAGAACACTGATCCGACCCTGACCGGGGTTGGACCGGCACTCACCCGAGTGTGACCACGACGATCGGCGGGCCGCCACCACGGCGGCCCGCCGATCTGCCTATCCTGGGTCCGGACACGCCTTCGGCGGGCGGCAGGGATGACGAGATGAGGAGAGGGCGACGATGAGCAGCGAAGCCTGGTTGGTCTTCGGACTCGGCAATCCGGGACCGGAGTACGCGGCGACCCGGCACAACATCGGACAGATGGTCGTCGCGGAACTCGCCTCGCGCATGGGCATCAGCCTGACGCGGACGAAGCTGCGCGCGAACGTCGGCACCGGCCGGCTCCCCACCGGGTCCATTCCCGGGGTGCCGGGGCCTCGGGTCGTCCTCGCCACCTCGACGGGATACATGAACAACTCCGGTGGGCCGCTGAGGCAGGTCGCCGACTTCTACGGCATCGACCCGGACCACATCATCGCCGTCCACGACGACGTCGACCTGCCCTTCGACACGATCAAGGCGAAGGTCGGCGGGGGAGAGGGCGGACACAACGGCCTGCGGTCGATGACCTCGGCGCTGGGCACGAAGGACTACGTGCGCATCCGCGCCGGCGTCGGACGGCCCACCGGCCGCCAGGACACCGCCGACTACGTGCTGCGGCCGTTTGCGAAGGACGAGCGCACGACCCTGCCGATCTTCGTCTCCGACGTCGCCGACGCCGTCGAGATGTGCATCATCGAGGGCCTGCTGCCCGTGCAGGCGAAGTTCCACGCCCGCAGCTGAGGACTCCGGGACCGCCTCGGCGAGGGCGGGAACGAACCGGTCGGAAGGACCGCCGGATCAGACGATCACTCAGGCCACGGGACGGGCACCGCTCCGGCGGTGGATGTACCACGCGGCGATGATGCCGCCGATGAAGCCGAAGAGGTGACCCTGCCACGACACGCCGTTGGCCTGCGGGAAGAGCCCGAAGACGAGGGAGGCGCCGTAGGTGACGAAGACGAAGAGCCCGATCGCGAAGTAGATGATCCTGCGCAGGACGTCCTCGGTGAACCACGTGCGCACCGCGAGGTAGCCGAAGTAACCGAAGACGATGCCCGAGGCGCCGACGATGTAGTGGCCGGGGAAGGTCGTCAGCCACGCGCCGAGGCCGGAGACGACCGCGGAGATCACCGTGACGAGCCAGAAGCGGCGGGCGCCCTCGGCGGCGATGAAGAGGCCGAGGATGAGGAACGGGAACGTGTTGGCCAGCAGGTGTCCGAACCCGGCGTGGAGGAGGGGACCGGTGACGATCCCGTAGAGGGCGATCGGGTTCCACGACTGCAGGCCGAAGGCGTCGAGGTCTGCCGGCAGGATCGCGTCGACGATCTCGACGATCCACATGATCGCGAGCAGGATGAAGACGGGGGCGAAGCGGGAGAACCCGCCGGAGTACATCGACCGCAGGCGCGCACCGGGGGACTGGCGGGTGCCTGGCTGGGGTGAGTGCGGAGAGTCGGTGCCGAAGAGGGCCCGGGACTCCTCGGCGGTGAAACGAGGGGAGTTGTCGGAGCTCATGCCTCGATTATCGGCCACGAACTTTGGAGAACCCCCAGAGACGCGGGCCCGTGACCGTACTGTTAGGGAGCCCGGCGGCGGGTGTCGGCCCCGGTCGACCCTCCCGTTCCCGGTCCCTGTCCTGGTCAGGCGCGCACAGGTCGGATCGGGTCCGAGTCAGGGGCGTGGACTAGAATTGCCAGGTGCTCAACGGACTCGATCTCACATTGCAGAATCCCACCGTGACCGAACTCGTCGAGGCCATGGCCGACCCGACGACGACCGGCGGGACCATCGACGCGATCAAGGGACTGTGGCCCTCGATTCTGCGGCGGACCGTCTCCTCCGGGCCCGCCGCCTCACCGCAGCTCATCGTCACCGCCACGACCCGGGAGGCCGAGGACCTCGCGCGGTCGCTGGCCGACTGGGTGCCTGCCGACTCGATCGCCGTCTTCCCCAGCTGGGAGACCCTGCCGCACGAGAAGCTCTCCCCGCGCTCGGACACCGTCGGTCAGCGCCTCGAGATCCTCCGCCGCCTCGCCCACCCGAAGCCCGGGGGCGCACTCACGTTCATCATCGCCCCCGTCCGCGCGTTCCTCCAGCCCCTGGCCAAGGGACTCGGGGAGATCCCGCCGATCGAGCTCGCCGTCGGCGACGAAGCCGAGATCGAGGCGTTCTCCGCGCGTCTGACCGAACTCGCCTACACCCGTGTCGACATGGTCTCCCGCCGTGGCGAGTACGCCGTGCGCGGCGGCATCGTCGACGTCTTCCCGCCGACGGTCGACCATCCGCTGCGCATCGAGTTCTTCGGCGACGAGGTCGACGAGATCCGTGAGTTCGCCGTCGCCGATCAGCGCTCCATCCCCGCCGAGGCGGACGCCGACCCCCTGCGCCTGTCCGCGCCCCCGGTCCGCGAACTCCTCCTCACCGATTCCGTCCGGGCGCGGGCCGCCGAGCTCGCCCCCACCCTTCCCGCCGCCGCCGACATGCTCGAGAAGATCGCCGCAGGCATCGCCGTCGAGGGCATGGAGTCGCTCACCGCGGTCCTCGCCGACGGGATGGAACCGCTCATCGCGCTCCTGCCCGAGGGCACGAAGATCATCGTCACCGAACCCGAACGTGTGGCCGCGCGCGCCGCCGACCTCGTGGTGACGACGAACGAGTTCCTCGAAGCCGCGTGGTCGGGTGCCGCCGCGGGCGGGGACTCGCCGATCGACCTCTCCGCCGCGACCTTCCGCACGCTCGAGGAGATGCGCGAGGGCGCCGGACTCATCGGACTCGCCTGGTGGGAGATCGGGGGGTTTGCGACCGACGCCGAACTCGTCTCCCCGCACGCGAACCTCTTCTCCATCCCCGCCCGGCCGCCGAAGGGCTACGCCGGTGACGTCGAGGCGATCCTCACCGACGTGCGCGGGCTCGCCCACGACCAGTGGCGGATCCTCGTCCTCACCGAAGGACAAGGGCCGGGCCAGCGCATGGTCGAGGTGTTCTCCGAGGCCGGAGTGCCCGCGACCTTCGTTGAGGACCCGACCGATGCGCCCGAGGCCCTCGTCACCGTGACCACGGCCGCCCCGTTCGGGGGCTTCGTCTTCGACGACCTCAAGCTCGCCGTGCTCACCGAGGCCGACGTCCTCGGGCGGGCGGCTGCGACCTCGACCCGTGACATGCGCCGACTGCCGACCCGCCGCAAGCGCAACCAGGTCGACCCCCTCAACCTCGCCCCCGGAGACCTCGTCGTCCACGAGCAGCACGGTGTCGGACGGTTCGTCGAGATGACGCAGCGGACGACGGGCAAGGGCGCCGCCAAGCACACGCGCGAATATCTCATCATCGAATACGCGCCGGCCAAACGCGGCCAGCCCGGTGACCGACTCTACGTGCCCTCCGACGCCCTCGACCAGGTCAGCCGCTACGTCGGCGGTGAGAACCCGAGCCTGAACAAGATGGGCGGCGCCGACTGGCAGTCGACGAAGGCGAAGGCGCGCAAGGCGGTCAAGGAGATCGCCGGGGAGCTCATCCGCCTCTACTCGGCCAGGCAGGCGACCGTCGGCCACGCGTACGGGCCCGACACCCCGTGGCAGCGCGAACTCGAGGACGCCTTCCACTACGTCGAGACCACCGATCAGCTCACGACGATCGACGAGGTCAAGGCCGACATGGAGAAGTCGGTGCCGATGGACCGGCTCATCTGCGGCGACGTCGGCTACGGGAAGACGGAGATCGCGGTGCGGGCGGCGTTCAAGGCGATCCAGGACGGCAAACAGGTCGCCGTCCTCGTCCCGACCACCCTCTTGGTCCAGCAGCACTTCGAGACCTTCGCCGAACGGTACGCGGGATTCCCCGTCACCGTCGGTGCCCTCTCCCGGTTCCAGACGAAGCAGGAGTCGGAGAAGGTCGTGTCCGACCTCGCCGACGGCAAGCTCGACCTCGTCATCGGCACCCACCGCCTCCTCAGCGGGGAGGTGCGGTTCAAGAACCTCGGGCTCGTCATCATCGACGAGGAGCAGCGCTTCGGCGTCGAGCACAAGGAGACGCTCAAGGCGATGCGCACGAACGTCGACGTGCTGGCGATGTCGGCGACCCCGATCCCGCGCACGCTCGAGATGGCCGTGACCGGCATCCGCGAGATGTCGACGCTCGCGACCCCGCCCGAGGAGCGCCACCCCGTCCTCACCTACGTCGGCAAGTACGAGGACCAGCAGGTCAAGGCCGCGATCCGGCGCGAGCTCATGCGCGAGGGCCAGGTCTTCTACATCCACAACCGGGTGCGCGACATCGAGGCCGTGGCCGCCCGCCTCGCCGAACTCGTGCCCGAAGCGCGGATCGCGATCGCCCACGGCAAGATGAACGAGCACCGTCTCGAGCAGGTCATCGTCGACTTCTGGGAGAAGAAGTACGACGTGCTCGTGTGCACGACGATCGTCGAGACCGGCATCGACATCGCGAATGCCAACACGCTCATCATCGACCACGCCGACCGCTACGGCCTCTCCCAGCTCCACCAGCTGCGCGGCCGCGTGGGTCGAGGCCGCGAACGCGCGTACGCGTACTTCCTCTACCCCGCCGACACCCAGCTCACGGAGACCGCCCTCGACCGGCTGACGACCTTGGCCGCGCACACCGAGCTCGGCGCCGGGATGCAGGTGGCGATGAAGGACCTCGAGATCCGCGGCGCCGGCAACCTCCTCGGCGGCCAGCAGTCGGGACACATCGAAGGGGTCGGCTTCGACCTCTACGTCCGCCTCGTCGGCGAGGCGGTCGCGAACTTCCGCGGCGAGGACACGGAACCCGAGGCGGAGATGCGCATCGAGCTGCCCGTCGACGCCCACCTGCCCGCCGAGTACGTCGACCACGAGCGGCTGCGCCTCGAGGCGTACCGGAAGCTCGCGGCCGCGGCGAACGAGGACGAACTCCAGGAGGTCCTCGACGAACTCGTCGACCGCTACGGTCCCTACCCGGAGGCCGTGGGCGTCCTCGCCGACGTCGCCCGGCTGCGGATCCGGGCGCGCGCCTCGGGCGTCAACGACATCGTCGTCCAGGGCAACTTCGTCCGCTTCGGACCCGTCGAACTCGAGGACTCCCAGGTCGTGCGGCTCAAGCGCCTCTATCCGAAGTCGCTGCTCAAGCCCGCAATCCGCTCGGTCCTCGTGCCCAAGCCGATGGACGGCAACGGGTTCGGGGCCAAGGAGATGACCGACTCCGACATCCTCCGCTGGGCCCACCAGTTCCTCGACGCGATCCTCCCGGTCGTCCCCGCCGAGGTGGTCCCCTCCGAGGTCGTTCAGGCATGACCGGCGACGGCGACACGTCAACGGAGGCGGGGCCCCGCGTCGACGGCATCGTCGAGGCGATGGCGGTGCTGCGCTCCCGGTGCCCGTGGTCGTCCGAACAGGACCATGCGAGCCTGGAGAAGTACGCCAGGGAGGAGACGGAAGAGCTCATCGAGGCGCTGGCGGACTTCCGTGCCGACCCGGGGCCGGCGACGCGGCAGGCCGTCATCGACGAACTCGGCGATGTCCTCTACCAGGTGCTCTTCCACTCCGCGCTGCTCGATGAGAGCGGGGGAGAGGACTACGGCCACAGCCTCGGCGCCGTCATCGACGGACTCGAGGCCAAACTCGTCCGTCGCCACCCCTTCGCCTTCGACGGTCAGGGGCGGGGCGGACCGATGGCCTCGCTCGAGGACGTCGAAGCCGAGTACCGTCGGATCAAGGACGACGAACGCGTCGCCGCGGACGAAAGCGAGGAACAGTGAGCCTGGACAGGATCGACATCGAGGGGACCTTCAACTTCCGCGACCTCGGCGGGGCACCCGTGGGCGGGGGAGAGTCCGTGGCGACGGGGAAGGTGTTCCGCGCCGACGGCCTCGCCCAGCTCACGGACCGCTCGCGCGAGGAGCTGCGCCGCTTGGGGATCACGACCGTCCTCGACCTGCGGGACATCGGCGAGCGGGCGAAGCACCCCGACGCCCTCGCCGGCCTCGACGTCGACCACATCGAACTCCCGATCTTCGAGGACCGGTTCTTTCCGGCAGCGCCGCTGAGCGCCGAGGAGATGAGGGAGCTCGCAGAGACGACGGGACTCGACCTCACCGACCGTTCCCTGCGCCGGATCTACGACTACCTCATCGACCACTTCGGTCCGCGGCTCGCACTCGCCGTCGACACGATCGCGAACCGGTGCGGGGACGGCATCGTCTTCCACTGCTCGGCGGGCAAGGACCGCACCGGCCTCGTGGCGGCGTTCGTCCTCGACATCCTCGGCGTCGACCGGGACGACATCCTCGACGATTACACGGTCACCGAGGACCACCTCGGCGGGGCGTTCCTCGAATCCGTCCTCCGCAACTACTCGGACGCCGGGATCTCGGGCAACCTCGTCGAGACGGCGACGGCCGCACCCCGGGATCTGCTGGCGGGCATCCTCGATTCCCTCACCGAGACCTACGGTGATGACGCCGTGGAGAAGTACCTGCTCGAGCATGGGATGGATCCGCAGACCCCGGCACGACTGCGACAGCGGCTGCTCGAGGCAGGCGACGACCGAGCCGCGTGAGGACGGGCGCCCTCGCGTTGTGCACTAAGCTGAACCGCAGGCACATGTTCCCCATGTGATACCGACTGCTAAGGAGTGATCAGTGGCTGAGATCGTCGCCGCAAATGCCCGCGAAATCCTGGATTCCCGGGGAAATCCCACCGTCGAGGTGGAAGTGCTCTTGGCCGACGAGTCCGTCGGTCGCGCCGGAGTCCCCTCCGGTGCCTCGACGGGTGAGTTCGAGGCCGTCGAGCTGCGCGACGGAGATCCCGAGCGCTACCTCGGCAAGGGTGTGACGAACGCCGTCGACGCCGTCATCGACGAGATCAACGAAGCCATCGTCGGCCTCGAGAGCGACGACCAGCGCCTCGTCGACCAGGCGCTCATCGAACTCGACGGCACGGAGAACAAGTCCCGCCTCGGCGCGAACGCGATGCTCGGCACCTCGCTCGCGGTCGCGCGGGCGGCGGCGGTCTCGGCCGACCTCCCGCTCTACCGCTACCTCGGCGGCCCCAACGCCCACGTCATGCCCGTGCCGATGATGAACATCCTCAACGGCGGATCGCATGCCGACTCGAACGTCGACATCCAGGAATTCATGATCGCCCCGATCGGCGCGGCGAGCTTCCATGAGGCGCTGCAGTGGAGCGTCGAGGTCTACCACGCGCTCAAGGGCGTGCTCAAAGAGCGCGGCCTGTCCACCGGACTCGGCGACGAGGGCGGCTTCGCCCCCAACCTCGAATCGAATGCCGCGGCCCTCGACCTCATCCTCGAGGCCATCGAGATCGCCGGCCACCGTCCCGGACGTGACATCGCGCTCGCCCTCGACGTCGCCTCCTCGGAGTTCTTCAAGGACGGCGCCTACGAATTCGAAGGCGAGAAGAAGTCGGCTGCGGACATGGCGGCCTACTACGAGGAGCTGCTCGGCAAGTACCCGCTCGTCTCGATCGAGGACCCCCTCGACGAGAACGACTGGGAGGGCTGGGCGAAGCTCACCGAGGCGATCGGTTCGAAGGTCCAGCTCGTCGGCGACGACCTCTTCGTCACCAACCCCGAGCGCCTCGAGCGCGGCATCGACAACGACACCGCGAACTCGCTGCTCGTCAAGGTCAACCAGATCGGCACCCTCACCGAGACCCTCGACGCCGTGGCGCTCGCGCAGACCCACGGGTACACGACGATGATCTCTCATCGCTCCGGCGAGACCGAGGACACGACGATCGCCGACCTCGCGGTGGCCACCAACGCCGGGCAGATCAAGGCCGGTGCGCCCGCCCGCTCCGAGCGCGTCGCGAAGTACAACCAGCTCCTGCGCATCGAAGAGCAGCTCGGCGACGCCGCCCGCTACGCCGGCAAGCGCGCGTTCCCGCGCTTCGACGCCTGAGGCCCTGCCTCCGGGTTGGCCCGGCTGCACTGCGGCTGACGTCAGCCGGCCGCACTGTGGCTGAGGTCAGTCGGTCGCACCGTGGCTGACGTCCGCGCGCCGCACCGTGGCTGACGTCAGTCGGCCGCACGCTGGCTGACGTCAGTCGGTCGCACGGTGGCTGAGGTCAGTCGGTCGCACGCTGGCTGACGTCAGTCGGTCGCACGGTGGCTGAGGTCAGTCGGTCGCACCACTGCGCCGAGGCGGGGGCGGGGGACCCGCCAACGGCCCCCGCAGCCCCCGCCTCGGCGATTGCGCGTCGGCTGTGCTCACCCCTGGTTGCCTCACCTACGCTGAGCGCCACGTCGCACCCTTGGCTCCATAACGCCCCGTTCGCTCCGCACGTCCTACCCGGAGCGCCGAATCCTCCCCTTGTGCGGGTTGTTTTTGTCGTTGCACCGGCGGGGAGGACGCAACGTCATCTCGCCGAGGCGGTCGTCACCTCGCCGAGGCCGTCGTGGCCCCCATCACCGCCCGCTTGATCTCTTCGAACTTCGCCTCCTGGAACAGTTCCTTCCAGCTGATGCGCACGATGCGCCACCCGCGATCGCGCAGCCACTGCTCGCGTCGCCGCTCCCGTTCGAGCTCGTCGCGAGGCACCCCCGAACCGAGGTAAAGCTTGCCGATGCCGTCGACCTCGACGATGAGGTGGGCCGCCTGATGACAGAAGTCGACCCGGATGGTGGTGCCGAACGTGTCGGTCGTGAAGCTCACCTGCGGGGTCATGCCGACGATGCCGTGCTGGTAGAACCGCACGGCCGCGACCGACTCCGCGGGTGACTCGCGGCGGGCATCGGCGAGATCGAGCGCGAGTTCCACGCGCTTCGAGTTCCGCTTCTCGAACGACTGGGCGACGACCGTGCGGATCTTCGCCGGGGTCGTAAGCTTGCGACGCAGGGCGTCATCGAGCATGGCCACGGAGATCTCGAGGCTGTACGTGCGGGCGACATCGACGAGTGTGCGCTCGAGCGTCGTGACCTGCAGGCCGTAAGGGGTCGTCTGGATGTGCTGTTTCGGGATCGTCGCCCCACGCACGTGGAGGTTGGGGAATCGGCGATTGACTCCCGGGCGGACGACCTCGACCTGGTGCGTGACCGGGTAGGCGACCGGCAGTCCGTGCATGAGCGCCGCGGAGATGTGGGTGATGATCTCCGAGTCCGCCGGGGACGCGGCATTGCGGCGTGCATCGTCGGTCGACGGGACTGCGATGTGCCGCTGCCCCTGCTGGAACCGCACCTCGCAGTGGGCCATGACGGCGGCGTTGAGGGCTTCGATCGTGTCGCGCTGGTCGCCGTGTGCGACGAACTCGTCGTGGGTGCCCTCGTCGATGCTGCTCCAGAGAACGCGGTGGCTGTCGACGCTGCATACGTGACGCACGAGGTAGACGCCTCGGGACAGGCGGAGCAGACAGCAGTCGCGAGCGAAGCGGAGGTCGGTGTGGGTGAAACCGAGGCGGGTGAGCTCTTGGGTCGTGAAGATCTTGTACATGAAACCAAAGTGCATCAAATGAAGTCTAAGCACAATAGACAGTTTGATAACTGTGGATAACTCTGTGCATGGGGTGTGGATAAGAGTGTGGACGCCGAGTCGGTTGCGACGGCCGAGCGCGCGCGAGCTGGGCGTCGCGAGCGGCGAGGGGCGCCATCCGTCATGGCTGCCGCTGAATCATCCCCGTGCAAACGTAGGACATGCGGCTCCTGGTGCGGGAAGCTGAGCTCCGGGTTGTGTGTGCTGCGAAGTGTGTGATTCGCCGCTCGGGGTAGGACGTGCGGCCTGTTGGGTGGGCCTTCCCCGGGCGGAGGACGCGAACACGCCACGACGGCGAAATCCTCGCCGAGGCGAAGTCGACACGGCAGACTTGTCAGTACTGCGACTGCCTTCCCAATCCCCGGTCGCACTAGGAAGAGTCATGGTTCCGAGCAAACCGAGAAGATCTGCCCCGAAGACGGCCCCCGGCAAAGCCTCCCCTCGGCGTCGCCCCAAGCCGGTCGTCGAGGTGCCCGCGCAGCGTGAGGCGCGCGGGCGCCGCATGTCGTGGCAGGCCGGAGTGTTCCTCGCCGTGCTCGCCATCGTCCTCGTCACCTTCCTGCCCTCGATCAACTCCGCTCTCAAACAGGCGCAGCAGATCGCGGCGCTCAACAACGAGATCGACGCGACCCGCTCCGAGGTCGAGGCGCTGCGGGAGAAGAACGAGGATCTCAAGGACCCGACCCACATCGCGCGCAAGGCCCGGGAAGAGCAGTACTACGTCGAGAAGGGCAAGAACGCCGTCATCGTCACCAATCAGGAGACGAGCGAGGATGACGATTCGGACACAGTGTCCCCACAGCGCAGTCAACCCTGGTACCTTGAGTTGCTGGAGTCGATCGAAGAGGTCGGCAATTCGAGCAACACGACGGGAACCGGTCAATGATCACAGAGTGCACCGAGGCGGACTTCGCGACGCTGAAGGAGCAGCTCGGACGCATTCCCCGCGGTGTCGTCGGCATCGCCGCCCGCAGCACCACGGGAGAGCCGCTCGTCGTCGCCACGGCCCCGCGGCTCGAGGACGGCACCCCGTTCCCCACGACGTTCTACCTCACCCATCCGGCGTTCGTCGCCGAGAGCTCGCGCCTGGAGGCCTCGGGCATCATGGCCGAGTGGACCGCTGAGCTCGGTGAGGACGAGACCCTCGCCGAGGCGTACCGACGTGCCCATGAGGCCTACCTCGCCGTGCGGGCGGAGATCGGCGAGGCCGCCGGCATCGCCGAGGTCGGGGAGATCGCCGACTTCTCCGCCGGCGGCATGCCGACCCGGGTCAAGTGCCTCCATGCACTGGTCGGTCATGCCCTGGCCGCGGGCCCTGGCGTCAACCCGATCGGCGACCGCGCCCTGTCGTTCATGGACGACGTCCCGACCCCGGCCGTCACCACCGCCGAGACGACCGACTAGGAGGAGACCATGCGCGTAGCCGCATTCGACTGCGGAACGAACTCGCTGCGCCTGCTCGTCGCCGACATCGATGACCACGGCGCGATGACCGAACTCCGCCGTGAGACCCGCATCGTCCGGCTCGGCCAGGGCGTCGACGCCACGGGGGAGTTCGCTCCCGAGGCCCTCGAGCGCACCTTCGCCGTCACCCGCGAGTACGCCGAGCTCGCCGCCGAGTACTCGCCGGAGCGGATCCGCTTCGTCGCCACCTCGGCGAGTCGGGACGTGAGGAACCGGGACGAGTTCTTCGCCGGCATCTTCGCGATCCTCGGCGTCGTCCCCGACGTCATCACCGGTGACGAGGAGGCCCGTCTGTCCTTCCTCGGCGCCACCGCCGGACGCAGCGCCGATGAGGGCCCGTTCCTCGTCATGGACCTCGGCGGGGGATCGACCGAGCTCGTCCTCGGTACCGGAGATGTCGAGGCAGCGGTGAGCATGGACATCGGCTCCGTGCGCCTGACCGAACGCCACATGGCCTCCGACCAGCCCGACGGCGAGCAGATCCGGGCGGCGGTGACCGACATCGACACCCACCTCGATGAGGCCGCCGAGGTGGTCGACCTCGGCGCCGCCCGCACCTTCATCGGCGTGGCCGGGACCGTGACGACGCTGACCGCCGGCATCCTCGGACTCGACAGCTACCTGCGTGAGCGGATCCACGGGGCCCGTCTCACCGTCTCCGAGATCGAGCGGCAGGCCGACGACCTCGTGCGCATGGATCGGGACGCCCGCGCCGCACTGCCCTACATGCATCCCGGTCGCGTCGACGTCATCGCCGCCGGCGGCCTCATCTTCGCCCGCACGGTCTCCCGAGTCGACGACGCCGTCCGCACCCGCGGAGGCGAGCTGGCGATCACGGTCTCCGAGACCGACATCCTCGACGGCATCGCCCTCGACCTCGCCTCATGACCCACCCGACCGCACACACCACGGGACGCCGGCTCACCGCCGGTGCGCGCCGGCTCGCGCTCATCGGACTCGTCATGGGTCTCATCGTCGGCACCGCCCAGCCCGCTCTCGCCGCGCCCAAGGCCGGGCCCGGACAGTGGTTCATCGAGGACTACGGCATCGACGAGCTGTGGAAGACCTCGACCGGGGAGGGCGTCAACGTCGCCGTCATCGACTCCGGGGTGAACAAGGACCACGCGGACCTCAAGGGCGTGGTGACGAAGGCCAAGGACTTCAGCGGACTCGGCAAGGACGGCACGACCCCGATCGGGGGCAAGGAGACGATCCACCACGGAACCGCGGTCGCCGGCGTCATCGCAGGCCAGGGGGAGGGGCCGGGTCCCGTCGGCGTCGCCCCCGACGCGAAGATCCTCTCCGCCTCGATGTGGCTCGGACCCGACCGCCCGAAGGAGTCCGGGTCGACCCGCGAGCAGGCGGCCGAGGCCGTCCGCTGGGCCGTCGACAACGACGCGAAGGTCATCAACATGTCCCTCGGCTGGGACGATCCCGCGTGGCCGGAGAGCTGGGACAAGGCGTTCGCCTACGCGTACGAGAAGGACGTCCTCGTCGTCGCCTGTGTCGGCAACGCCTCCCAGGGTGCGACCCAGGCGTGGTCGCCCTCGACAGTGCCCGGCGTCATCGGCGTCGGCGGTCTCGGCAAGAACGGACGCGTGCTCGACGCCTCGACCGCACCGGGGACCGCCGTCGACCTCATGGGACCGGCGGCCGACATCCCGATCCCGTACTACTCAGGCGGCTACGCCGAGGGCCAGGGGTGTTCGTTCGCAGCACCCGTCGTCTCCGGAGTCGCCGCCCTCATCCGCGCGGAGAACCCCGACCTCAGCGCCGACGAGGTGGCGGCGAAGCTGCTCACCACCGCCAAGCCGGTGAAGGGCTACAAGGGTCAGAGCACTGCGGACAAGCCGGATCCGATCGTCGGCTGGGGCCGCCTCGACCCCGTGGCGGCGATGAAGGCAGACGTGCCGAAATCGGTGCCGAGTGCCGCCGACGCGCTCTCGAGCTGGGTGACGATGCACCGTCGCGCCGACAAGGATCCGACCGAGACCGAGACCGCTGCCCCGACCGAGGAGGGCGGTCAGAAGGCGGTCGCACCCACCGACGTCGTCTCCTCCCAGTCGACGCCGACCCTCGGATACTGGACGCTCGGCGTCGGCGGGGCCGTCGCCCTGAGCCTCATCGTCCTCTCCCTCGTCGTCCACCTGCGTCGTCGCCGCTGATCCCGAGGGCGTGATACGCGTCTCATCTGGGGCATCGTCGGATGATTAGTGAAAGTTTTCACAAGGGCCTAGGATGGGGCTATGGCTCTCATCAGAAACTCGAAACTGCGTCCACGCATCCTCGTCGTCGGCGGCGGATACCTCGGTCTCGTCACGGCCCAGAATCTGCTGAAGAATCTCGGCCGCGGTGAAGCCACCGTGACCGTCATCGATCCCAACCCGTACATGACGTACCAGCCCTTCCTCCCCGAGGTGGCTGCCGGTTCGATCGAACCCCGTCACGCCGTCGTGCCGCTGCGCCGCAACCTGCCCGGCGCCGAGGTCATCACCGGCAAGGTGACGTCGATCAACCACGCCGACAAGTTCGTCGTCGTCGAACCCGAGAACGACGAGCCCTTCGAGCTCGACTACGACCACATCATCATGGCCGCCGGCTCCGTCGCCCGCACCCTGCCGATCCCCGGTCTCAAGGAGAACGCGATCGGCCTCAAGCGGATCGAGGAAGCCGTGGCCCTGCGCGACCACCTCCTCTCCCGTCTCGCCGACGCCGCCCTCATGGAGGACGACGAGGAACGCCGCAAGGCGCTCACCTTCGTCTTCGTCGGCGGCGGCTTCGCGGGCATCGAGCTCCTCGCCGAACTCGAGGACGTCGTGCGCTCCGCGATCTCCCAGTACGAGACCCTCACCGAGGCGGACGTCCGCTTCGTCCTCGTCGAGGCCCTCGGCCGCGTCATGCCCGAGGTCGGCGAGGCACAGGCCCGCTGGGTCGTCGAGCACCTGCGCGAGCGCGGCATCGACGTCTACCTCGAGACCTTCCTCCAGGACTGCACCGACAAGCACATCAAGCTCTCCAACGGCGAGGAGTTCGACGCCGACACGATCGTGTGGTCGGCCGGCGTCAAGGCCAACCCGGTCCTCGTCGACTCCGACCTGCCGATCGACGAACGCGGCCGCGTGACCGTACGCGCCGATCTCCGTGTCGAGGGCGAAGACGGCGTCGTCGAGGGCGCCTGGGCAGCCGGTGACAACGCCGCCGTGCCCGACCTCTCCGGTGGCGGCGTCGGCGGATACTGCGTGCCCAATGCCCAGCACGCGGTGCGCCAGGCCCCGGTGCTCGCGGCGAACGTCCTCGCCGCCCTCCGCGGAGAGACCGAGTTCAAGCAGTACTTCCACAAGACGATCGGCTCGGTCGCCGGGCTCGGCCTCTACAAGGGCGTCTCCCAGATGGGCGACTTCGAGGCCCGCGGACTGCTCGCCTGGCTCATGCACCGTGCCTACCACGGCTACGCGATCCCGAGCATCGACCGCAAGGTCAAGGTCTTCGGCAACTGGATCCTCAACTTCGCGCTCGGCCGCGACAACTCGGCGCTCGTCGACCTCGACGTGCCCCGCAAGGCCTTCGTCGAGGCCGCTGAGTCGAAGCCGGTTCCCAAGAAGGAAGCCGTCTCGGCCTGAGGTCCGCCTCTGACTGACGCGACGACGGCGCCGGAAGTGTTCGCACTTCCGGCGCCGTCGTCGTTCCAGGTCACGATTGGGTCTCCGCCGGGTCCGCGGACTCGCGATGAGGCTACTCTGAGTCCATGAAGCGCACCGTCGGCATCGCAGCCCTGGTGGTCGCCCTGCTGCTCGGCGGCTGCGGAATCGGCGGGGAGGATCAGGCGTCATCCGCGCCCGAGGCGACGACCGCCTCGGCGGCGGAGGCGCCACCGGCCGCAGGCACCCCGACGGCCGCTGAGGAGCCGCTGCCCCGCGGGCACTGCGGCACCGCTCCTGCACCCCTGGAGGATCAGAGTGTCTACCAGGGGACGCCGGAGACGGACTGCGGTGAGGCGATGCGGGCGGTCGGGGCGTTCGGCCGCGGAGACGACGCGGTCGACGAATCCGGGCACGGCACTCAGGTCGACGGGTGGCAGTGCGTGTTCCCGATGGACGCCGAGGTCGCCGACTACGGCCTCACGCTCGCCTGCGAGAAGGGCCCGCAGCGGTTCGTCGTCCGTCCCGCCTCCGTCGAGGCGCCCGCCGGCTACCACGTCCGGCCGTGGGACTACGAGGGCACGGCCACGGGTGCCCAGGGCATCTACTTCACCACCGAATCCCGCAAGCACCACTGCAGTTTCGCCGCCGACGGCGTCGGGTGCGACAACCTCAACTTCCCCGACGACCTCCCCGAGGTCGGATACATGGGCCAGCGGCAGCAGCCGACGGCGATCGTCCTCGGGACCAGGGGCGCCGCCCGGTTCGCGGCCTTCGGGGATCCGATGTTCACCCAGTTCTCCGATTCCGGCGGCTGGGGCACGGAGACGCGGGTGCTCGGCTACGGTGAGCTCCTCATCGTCCGCGGCATCGCCTGCACGACGGATGAGGACCGCGGTGTCGTCTGCGTCAACGGCGACCACGGCTTCGCGATCTCCTCCCGGGACTACTCGCTCGACTGACCTCCCCGAGGCGGGACCTCGCCGAGGCGGTGGCCGAGCGGGGCCCGGCCGCCGCCTCGGCGAGAGGCGGGTCAGTTGGCGACGGTGAAGCGGGAGTTGATGTGCGTAGGCTTCTCGATCTCATCGACCATCGCGATGGCGAAATCCTCCGCGGAGATCGCATCGCCCACCGGAGAGTCGGTGCCGACGGTGAACTTCCCGGTGCGCTCTCCCGGAGCGATGACCGGGGCAGGGGAGATGAGCGTCCACGGCTCGTAGTCGCCTGAGCGGAGGATCTCGAGGGCACGGGTGCCGGTCTCGGCTTCGGCCTTGTACGGCTCCGGGAAGCCCGGGGTGTCCTTGAGCATGACTCCGTCGACGAGGAGCGACCCGGCGCCGCCGACGACGAAGATCCGCGTGTCGCCGCTAGCGGCAGCGATGGTGCGGAGGGCATCGAGCCATTCTCCGTGGTCGCCGCCGGTGCGGCTGGGGCCGGTGGTCGAGACGATGACGTCGTGATCGGCGACGATCTGCGCATCGAAGGCGGCGTCGCCCATCTCGCCTGTGATGCTGCGTGCGGCGCCGGGAACCTCGGTGCCCGAGCGGGTGATGGCTGTGACTTCGTGGCCCCGATCGGCGGCTTCCTTGGTCACGCGCGAGCCGACCATTCCCGATGCTCCGAAGAGTGCGATCCTCATGGTGAGTCCTTTCGACGGTGTTGCTGAGTTGACATCACAAAGATATACTTTGGATATCGGATACCTCAAAGATACTATTGGAGCCATTCCATGGGAATCAGCTGGGAAGGCAACGCCTTCGACCCCGAATGTCCGACGCGGGTGATCCTCGATCGGATCGGCGACAAGTGGACCGTGCTCATCATCGATGTCCTCGAGAACGGGCCGCTGCGGTTCAACGAGATCCGCCTGGCGATCGGGGGCATCACCCCGAAGGTGCTCACGTCGACGCTGCGATCGCTGGCCGCCGACGGGCTCATCACCCGGGAGGCCTACGCCGAGGTGCCTCCGCGTGTCGAATACCGGCTGACCGACCTCGGGCGCTCACTGCGCGAACCCGTGGCCACTCTGCGCCGCTGGGCCGAACTCAATGCTGCTGCGATCACCGACAATCGGGAGCGTGAGGAGTCGGCGGCCGGCCGCTGAGCGCGGCCACCACCTCGGCGAGCTCGCGCAGCTCCCCGGCGATCCGATACCGGCGGGGGTGGCCGGAGTGCACCCAGTTGTTCGTGATCATCGACGCACTCGCCCCGTTTGTGATCGCCTTGAACTCCTCGACGTCGAGGCCGGCCGCGCGATCGGCGAGGAGCCGGTCGCTCACCTCGGGGGAGAGGGCGGACCAGTGATCGGCCGCCTCGGAGCCGATGACATGCCACTGCCCGCCGGCCTCGCGGTAGGCGAGCGGTCGCGAGGTCGGTGCAGCGGATCGTCCGGCGGCGGCGTCCTCCTCGGGTGGGGTGACGATGACTGCCGGGCCCGGGGCGTCGACGGCGCGCGGGTCGTCGATGCCGATGACAGGCTGCGGCGGCTGCCCGGGGGAGAGGAGGAGAGAGGTCATAGGGCCATCATGCCCGAGAGTCGCGAATGCGGCGAGCCGATTCCATGGGTCCCCCCACTGGGACTCGAACCCAGACTGAATCGATTTTAAGTCGACTGCCTCTGCCGATTGGGCTATAGGGGGAGGAGCGCCGTCGCATCGCCAGCACTCACTCTACCGTCCCGTGTTCCCGGGTGCGCGGCCGCGCGTCCTCCGGATCGGCTGCCACCGACGGCAGCGCCCTCGAGGTCATCCCTTGAGACGCATTGCTTCAGATTGTGAACGAGGGCTAACGTCTCACCCATGACCCCGACCCCGCCCAGCCGACAGGCCTGGGTCATCCTCGTCGTCGGAGTGGCCTCGCAGATGGCGGCGACGGTGGCGATCACCGGTCCCGCTTTCCTCATCCCGCACCTCACCCGCGAGCTCGGCTACTCGCTCACCCAGGCAGGCACCGTCGCGGTGGCCCCGAGCTTCGGACTTCTCCTCACGCTCATCGCCTGGGGCGCCTTCGCCGACCGGTTCGGGGAGAGGCTCGCGATGTCACTCGGTCTCGGCCTCACCGCGCTCGCCTCGGCTGCGGCCGTCGCCGTCGCCGGCTCACCGATTCTGCTCACCGTCGCCATCGCCGCCTCGGGTGCCGCAGCCGCCTCGGTGAACTCGGCGAGCGGTCGCGTCGTCATCGGCTGGTTCCCCCGACACCGCCGGGGGCTTGCGATGGGCATCCGGCAGATGTCCCAGCCCCTGGGCACTGCGCTCGCCGCCCTCACCGTCCCACCCATCGCCGCCGCCGGCGGCATCGCCGCCTACCTCTGGTTCGCCGCCGCCGTCACCGCGCTCATGACGATCGTGTGCGTCCTCCTCGTCCGCAATCCTCCCCCCGCCGAGGCGGCCCCGAGTCTCGTGCCCACCGCCGAGGACGACGGGGTTCGGGGGAGTGCGGGAGCCGAGGAGACGGATCGTGTCAGGCAGAGCGGGGGAGCCGCCTCGGCGGGGAATCCCTACCGGTCGGATGCCTTCCTCTGGCGCATCCACGTCGTCTCCGCACTCCTCGTCGTCCCCCAGTTCGCATTGTCGACGTACGGACTCATCTGGCTCATCGCCGACCAGGGCGTCTCGGCGGCGATGGCCGGAGGCATCGTCGCCGCCGCTCAGCTCACCGGTGCTCTCGGGCGTCTCGTCGTCGGCGGTGCCTCGGACGCGCTCGGAACTCGAGTGGGCCTCATCCGCGTCATCGCCATCGCGGCCTGCGCACTCACGGCCGGCCTCGCCCTCGTCTCCCTCACCTCTCTTCCCGTCATCGCCGCGATCGTCTTCGTCCTCGCCTCGACGGTGTCCGTCGCCGACAACGGACTCGCGTTCGCCTCGGTGGCCGAGGCGGCAGGCCCCCGCTGGTCGGGGAAGGCGCTGGGAGCCCAGAACACGGGACAGTTCGCGGTCTCCGCCCTCGTCGGGCCCGGCCTCGGCGCGCTCATCACCGTGCTCGGATACCCGCTGTCGTTCGCGATCGTCGCCGTGTTCCCCCTCATCGGGGCAGGGCTGGTTCCGAAAGGCGACATCGATCGCATAACCTGATGTTCACCTCGACCCAATACCGTCCCAGTTGCCGGCACCGCTCCCCACAATCCCCACCCGGTGCAGGCACCGCCGAAGCGAAGGAGAGACCGTGTCCATCCTGCCGAACGAGAACCTGCGCGAGTACATCGACAAGCTGCGCATCGAGGGATACACGGTCACCGACAGTCACACCCCGGACCCGCAGCTCATCGATCCGCTCGGACGCGCCGTCGAGACCTGGCGTGAAGGCTACCCGTACCCGGACCTCATGGACCGGGAGGAGTACGAGATCGAGAAGTACCGCCTCCAGGTCGAGCTGCTGAAGTTCCAGTACTGGGGGCAGGACACGGACGCCAAGCACGTCGTCGTCTTCGAAGGACGCGACGCCGCAGGCAAGGGCGGGACGATCAAACGTTTCACCGAGCACCTCAACCCGCGTGCGGCGAGAGTGGTGGCACTCAACAAGCCCTCGGACCGGGAGGCCGGTCAGTGGTACTTCCAGCGCTACATCTCGCACCTGCCGACCAGCGGCGAGATCGTCATGTTCGACCGTTCGTGGTACAACCGGGCCAATGTCGAACGGGTCATGGGCTTCTGCACGGAATCCGAGTACCAGACGTTCATGGAGCAGGCTCCCGTGTTCGAGAAGATGCTCATCGACTCCGACGTCCACGTCACGAAGTTCTGGTTCTCCGTCACCCAGCGCGAGCAGCGCACCCGGTTCGCCATCCGACAGATCGACCCCGTCCGCCGATGGAAGCTCTCGCCGATGGACCTCGAGTCCCTGGGACGGTGGGACGACTACACGCTCGCGAAGGAGGAGACCTTCCGGCGCACCGACACCGACCACGCTCCGTGGATCACGATCAAGAGCAATGACAAGAAGCGCGCGAGGCTCAATGCGATGCGCTACTTCCTCAACCAGTTCGACTACGCGGGCAAGGACACCTCGGTCGTCTACGCCCCGGATCCCCTTCTCGTGCGCCGCGGACGCGACGCCGTCGACGACTGAGCATCGACGACACCAGCCGCCGACGACACAGACCAGCCGCCGACGACGGGTGCGTCATCGGCGGCTGGTCGGCAGGGCTGGGTCTCGGGCGCTCAGGCCGGAGGCTCCGGGGGTCCGTCGTCCTGAGATGACGAGTCGTCCGTGAGGACGGCGTCGACATCGACCGGACCTGCGTCCTCGGAGCCGAACTTCTCCGAGTCGACCTCGTGCTCCTCGGTCTTCCCGTCGCTGCTCGACGCACTGCCTCCCACGGAGTGCTCGTCGCGGTCGACAGTGACCTTCGGTGCGGTGGTCTCTGCCACGGCCGGTTTCGAGCTCTTGTCCGGCACGGTCTCGTCGGTGGTGTGCTCATCGTCGGTGCTCATGTCTGCCTCCTCCTTCGTCGTGGTGGTTCGTCGGGCGTGGGTGCCCGGCGTCTGTGGGATGCGGGTGCGCCGGTGCCGGCTGCGGTCACGGCGAGGGCTCGCCGCCGTTGACGTTGAGCGTCTCACCGATGACGTAGCTCGATTCGGGCGAGGTGAGGAAGACGTAAGCGGGGGCCACCTCGGTGGGCTGTCCGGCCCGTCCGATCGGCGTCGACTTCCCGAACTCCGGCAGCGCCTCCTTGGGCTGGCCGTCGGAGACCTGGAGCGGAGTCCAGAACGGGCCCGGGGCGACCGCGTTGACGCGGATGCCCTGCGGGGCCAGCTGCTGGGCGAGGCCCTTGGTGAAGTTGTTGATCGCCGCCTTCGTCGAGGCGTAGTCGATGAGATGGGCCGAGGGGCTGTAGGCCTGGACCGAAGTCGTGTTGACGATCGTCGACCCGGCAGGCAGCAGCGGGATCGCTGCCTTGGAGATGCGGAAGATCGCCGCGATGTTCGTCTGATAGGTCGCGTCCCACTGCTCATCGCTGAGGTCGGCGATGTCCTCGACGGAGATCTGGCGTCCGGCATTGTTGACCACGGCGTCGAGCCCGCCGAGGGCGCTGGCTGCGGACTCGACGAGTTCGCGGCAGAACTGGGCGTCGCTGAGGTCGCCGGGGAGGAGGTGGACGCTCTGCCCGGTCGCCTCGATGACCGTCTTCACCGCCTCGGCGTCGGGCTGCTCCTCGGGGAAGTAGTTGAGGGCGACATCGGCGCCCTCCCGGGCGAAGGCGATGGCCACGGCGGCGCCGATTCCCGAGTCGCCGCCGGTGATGAGCGCCTTGCGCCCAGTCAGCCTGCCGGTGCCGCGGTATGAGTCCTCTCCGCGGTCGGTCTGGGGTTCGAGGTCGCGGTCCAGGCCGGGTTCCGGCTGGTCCTGCTCGGGTGGGCTGATGACCGGGTAGCGGGTCACGGGATTCTGGAAGGTCAGCTGGTCCGCCATTGTCGGCTCCTTCGTCGGGTGCTTCCGATACGGCATGGTGCCTTGCTTTCAACGGTAGTCTCGACAAGGCGTGGGCGCAAGGCCGACCGGACGGTGACTGCGCCGCCGGCTCCCCTCCGCCGAGGTTGACCGTGGAGCCGGTGATGACAGCGATGCGGCCGGGTGGAAGGGGAAAGACCACCCGGCCGGAACCGTGGGGGCGCTCACGCGCCGTGGGAGACCGTGCGAGCGCACGGTGTGGAATCAGATCGCGTCGGCCGCTTCGCGCTGAGCCCTGCGGGCGGCGCGGCGCTTCTTGTGACCGGCGAAGCTGAAGAGGAAGACGATGATGGCGAGCAGCAGGAATATCGCTCCGGCGCCGATGCCCGCATCGACCCAGAACTGCGGCGGGAAGAGCCGGATGAGTGAATCGTCGGCGTAGAACTCCCACGTGCCGTCGGCGAAGAAGATGCGGTGGAAGCCGCGGAAGAAGCTCTCCCAGCCCAGCAGTGCGACGACTGCGATGCCGGCCATGGCGATGATGCTGAAGATCGCGCCGAGCCGGAAGCCGAAGCGCATCCCCATGCCGCCCTTGCGCGAGAGGTAGAGCGAGAAGAGCACGGTGCCGATGAAGGCGACGATCGCGATGAGGTAGAGCAGAGAGATGAGCCCTTTGACATCGGCCATGTGGTTGAGCTCGTCGGAGATGAAGACCGGTTCTCCGGTGGGCAGGATGACATCGGCGAGGTAGCGCCGGGAGTCGAGGTTGTGGAGGTAGTCGATGACGTACGTCGCGTAGTGCTCGCGATCGGCCTGGCCGAACCCGAACTGGTCGGCGGGGAAGCCGGGGCGGAAGTACTCGAACTTGAGGAACATCCCCGAGGCGATCGTCCGCACGGCCAGGGCGAGGAGGATGAAGGGCACCGAGAGGGCGATCCAGATCGTGCCGATGATCTCGAGCGGGTTCCTCCGCCGCTCCGGGAACTCGGGTTCATGGGTGTCGCGCGAGGTCGCCGCCTTCGTCACCGCCGCCCAGTCGGCATCGCTCATCACCGAGGACCGGGAGCCGGTCGTCGCGGCCGTGTTCGACGTCGCGGCGGGCGCCGCCGAGGTGTCCGCCTGGTGCGCTGGGACCTCCCGGGTCCGTGCGGTGTCCTGGGGGGCGGTGGAATGGGCGGGGGTGACCCGAACCGGTCCCGTCGAGGGCCGGGGTTCGTCCTTGCGGATCGGGTCCGTGATCGGATCGAACGCCTCGGTGTCGGTCGACGGGTCGTTCGCTGCCGTCAGCGGTGCCTTCGACGGTGTCTCGGCAGCACTGTGCGACCCCGAGCTCATTCGCCTGCTCAGAAGGTCATCGGTCTCGTTCTTCTCGTCTCCAGCCACGTTCCCATTGTCAGCGACGGGTGCCGGAGAGCCCGGGAGGACACGCCCTGAAGCCGGAGATCGCCGAGGCGGCAGGTCCGCCGGTGGGGGAGCCCGGTCCCAGTCTGCTCACCGTCAGGGGCGCGTCATCCGAACAGCGCGGCGACGATGACGAGGGTGGGCACCGCGAGGACGGTCGTGATGAAGACGGCGTCGCGCATGAGCGCCTCGGACTGCCGGTACTGCATCGAGTAGATGTAGACGTTCTGCGCCGTCGGCAGACTCGAGGTGACGATGATAGCGAAGAGGTCGATGCCCGAGTAGCCGAGCAGGGGACCGCCGATGACCCATGCGACGAGCGGTTGGAGAACGAGCTTGCCGACGGTGATGTAGCTCAGCTGTGAGCGCGTCCCCCTCACCGGCAGCGCCCAGCCGTCCTTGAGGGAGATCCCGAAGGCGAGCAGGGCACCGGGCACCGCGGTCGCCCCGATCATGTCGATGGGTTCGAAGACGAAGCGGGGGAGTTCGAAGCCGGTCGCCGAGGCTGCCACCCCGGCCGCGGCACCGAGGAGGATCGGATTCTTGAGCACCTGGAGGATCGTCGAGTACCAGTGTGTGTCGTGCTTCTTCTTCCCCGCCGCGTCGAGCACGGCCATGCCGATGGGGGCGAGGATGATGAGTTGGAAGAGCAGGACCGGAGCGACATAGCCGACGTCGTGGAGGACGTAGGCGGCGATGGGGATGCCGAGATTGCCGATGTTGACGTAGCTGACCGCCCATGCGGAGAACATCGCCTCGCCTGTGCTGCGCTTCCTGATCCAGCGGGTGAGGGCGAAGAGGACGAAGCCGGCGATAAGCGAGGACCCGCCCGTGGCGAGGAGGGCCGAGTTGAAGATGAGCCCGAGGTCGGTCTGGGAGACCGTGACGTAGAGGAGTGTCGGGGTGCCCGCATAGAAGACGAGCTTCGCGATGACCTGCTGACCGGTGGGGCCGAGCACCCCGGAGCGTCCCAGCAGGAACCCGACGAGGATGACCCCGGCGATGACGGCGAATCCTTCGAATACGGCCAGCATGGCTTACCGGTGGTCCTCGCTTCCTGGGGCCTCGGCGGACGGGCAGGGGCGGGTCAGGCGGTCTCGCCGCGGGCGTCGACGGCGAGGTGGGCCGCTCCTGCGGAGGCGGCAGTGACCGTGAGCACCGCAGGCCAGGCGCCGATCTTCTTCGCCAGCGGGTGGGAGAGCCCGAAGCCGCCGAGGTAGCCCAGGCCGAGTGCGGTCGCGGTCGGCCACCCACGCTTGGCGTACCACGTGCGGGCGGCGTAGGCGCCGGCAGCGGCGAGCACGACGCCGCCGAGGGGCCGGATGCCGGTTTCGCGAGCGGTGAGGAACCCGCCGACGAGGCCGAGGGCGACGAGCGGGGCGGTGGAGACTTCGTGTGCGTCCTTCATGCCCTCCAGTCTAGAGACGCCGTCGGCCCCGCGGTCACGCGGTCTCACGACGAGGAACGTCGATTCGCCGCTCAGCCTCCGGAAGGACTCAGCCGACGGTGAGTCGGATCACCGAGGCGATGCCGAGGCCGGCGATGAGGCACACCGAGGTGGTCAGGCCGAGGATCGGCCACGGACTCGGCCTGCCGCGCTCGTCGCGGATGGATCCTGACCCGGCCCGGTACCGATGGACCTGGAGGGAGATCACCGCGGCCGCGAGTCCGATGCAGACGACGAAGACGGCGACGGAGAGGACGGGGAAGAGGGTGATCCAGCGGATGAAGAGGAGGCTGACGACCGTCATCGTCAGACTCGTGCGCAGCCACGACTGGGTCGTGCGCTCCGGCTGCAGGCCGGGGTCCTCGTGCGGGGCCAGCCTGGGCGCGCTCACAGCACTCCGGCGAAGACGAGGACGAGCAGTCCCGCTCCCAGTGCCGAGGCGAGGCTGACGATGGGGATGATGAGCGGCAGCGGCAGCGACTGCTTGCGGCGCATCGCCGCTTCGATCCGGTACCACCGGAACGCCGCTCCGGCGGCGAGGACGAAGCCGATGGCCATGAGCACGATCGACAGCGTCGCCCGCAGGCCCGGGGAGAAGATCTCCCCGGTGAAGGCCTCGACGGCGATGCCGCCGCCGATGAAGGCCAGCGCCGTGCGGATCCAGGACAGGAACGTGCGTTCGTTCGCCAGGGTGAAGCGGGGGTCGGGATCCTCCCCGTCGGGAAACATCCGACGGGCGAGTCGGCCGCGTGCATCATCGGATTCCACGTTCCGAGGATACACGCGCAGGCTCGCCGACCGGGGTCGACGTCCGGGATGAGCGTGGTGCGGCGACGGGACATCGGCGGCGCAGGCTCGGGGCGAAGGCTGTGTCAGGGCCGCCGGATACGGTGGCACCATCATGGACGATCACCAGCTGGACCAGCGGATCAGGCGCATCACCCGGGCGCCGTTCCGATCGCGCTTCCACCTCCGCGGGGCCGAGCTCGACTATGTCCTCGACCGGGCACCGGAGACCGTGCGAGCGCACGCCGAGGACTTCATCGCCACCCGTCTGGCGCCGGCCCACCCGCCGAAGGACGGCAAGCAGACACCGTGGAAGGGACACCCGGTCTTCCTCGCCCAGCATGCGACGGGGACGTGCTGTCGCACGTGCCTGCAGAACAGCCACGGCATCGCCGCCGGACATGCCCTCACCGAGGCGGAGCAGGCCGACGTCGTCGCCGTCATCTGCCGGTGGATCGAACTCGAGGCCGCAGCCGCCCCGCCGAGGCGACCGTCCCCGCAGCCGGAGCGGGAGAGGAGGTTGCCTCAGCCCACCCTGTTCTGACGTTTCCCGCCCGGCCCGTGCCCTTCGTCCCGTGCCGGTCCCAAGGACCCCGCCGCCCTGCGCTGTCCGCAATCCGGGGTGCCGTGTGGTGGGCGACACACCCTGTCGTAGCATGTCTCCAGACCCGTGTGGGTCGATGTCGACGAAGGAGACGCATGACTGACGGAGCGAGCCAGCCTCCCACGACCGGTGGGGATTCCGGCGCCGATCGCCTCGGCGAGGCCGAGGGCAAACCGAAATGGAAGATCATCGGTCCCGGACTCGTCGTCGCCGCCACCGGTGTCGGCGCCGCGGATATGGTCGCCACGCTCGTCGCCGGCAGCCGCTTCGGGTACGCGCTCCTCTGGGCCGTCATCGTCGGCGTCATCCTCAAGATCGTCCTCGTCGAGGGCGCGGGCCGCTACACCCTGGCGACGGGCAAGACGATCTTCGAGGGCTGGCGGAGCCTCGGTCGGTGGACGACGTGGTACTTCGGGCCCTACATCATCATCTGGGGCTTCGTCTACGGGGCGACCGCGATGAGCTCGGCCGCCCTGCCCTTGGCCGCGCTCTTCCCCATGGTGCCGCTGACGGTGTGGGCGATCGTCATGGGACTCGCCGGCTTCACTATGGTGTGGCTGGGCAGGTACACGGTCTTCGAGCGGATCACCGCGGTGCTCGTGGGCATCATGTTCGTCACCGTCGTCGGACTGGCGATCATCGCCGCCCCGAACATCCCCGAACTCCTCAGAGGACTCATCCCGCTCATCCCCGACGGGGGAGTCGTCTACACGCTCGCGCTCGCCGGCGGCGTCGGCGGCACGATCACTCTGGCCGCCTACGGATACTGGCTGCGGGAGAAGGGATGGATCACGCCGAAGTGGATGCGGGTGATGCGCATCGACAACACGATGGCCTATGTCATGACCGGCATCTTCGTCATCGCGATGCTCATCGTCGGTGCCGAGGTGGTCCGGGCGGCGGGCGTCTCGCTCTCGGCCGGGGACGAAGGGCTCCTCGACCTCACCGATGTCCTCAAGGCCCGCTACGGCGACGTCGTCGGCGTCGGATTCCTCATCGGATTCTGGGCTGCCTCGTTCTCCTCGATCATCGGTGTGTGGAACGGCGTCTCGCTCATGTTCGCCGACTTCTGGGGGCACATGCGCAAGAAGCCGGCCGGTCACCCCGACACCCTCACCGGGGGCAGGTACTTCAAGTTCTACCTCCTGTGGCTGACGTTCCCGCCGATGCTCCTCTTCCTCCTCGGCAAGCCGATCGGGCTCATCCTCGCCTACGGGGTGCTCGGCGCGCTGTTCATGCCCTTCCTCGCTCTCACCCTCCTCGGGCTGCTCAACGGCAGGCGGGTGCCCAAGGAATGGGCGAACAAGTGGCACACGAACCTCGCCCTCGGCATCACGGCCCTGCTCTTCCTCATCCTCGGCATCCAGCAGCTCATCGACGCACTCTCACCTCTGTGGAGCTGAGACTGACGGCACCGGTAGCCGATCTCATCCGAGAACGCCCAGCCGCCTCGGCGCTCACCACCGACGCCGCAGGCAACCAGAGGCTCTGACGGCGCTTCGGTGCCCCGGTTCGAGCGCGGAGGTCTGCCGCTAAGCTGGGAGATGACATGGCAGAAGAGAACCCGGCAGGGGCCGAGCAGCACACACGAGACACCGAAGCGCGGAACGCGCAGCAGGGACAGGGCAGAGGTCGACCACGCCGCGGCGGGCCGAAGAAGAGCGGCCGCGGACGGGGGCGCACCGGCGCTGAGCACCGTGAGCGCCGCGCCCGCCTGCGCGAGGCCCGCGCGGCGCACCCCGTCACCGTCACCTACCCGCCGGAGCTGCCCGTCAGTGCGGCCAAGGACGAGATCGCCGAGGCGATCCGCGACAACCAGGTCGTCATCATCGCCGGTGAGACCGGTTCGGGCAAGACGACGCAGCTGCCGAAGATCTGCCTCGAGCTCGGTCTCGGCGTCGAGGGGATGATCGGCCACACGCAGCCGCGGCGGATCGCCGCACGCACCGTCGCCGAGCGCATCGCCGACGAACTCGGCGAAGACCTCGGCGGCACGGTCGGCTATCAGGTCCGCTTCACGGCGCAGGTCGCCGACGAGACCCGCGTCAAGGTGATGACCGACGGCATCCTCCTCTCCGAGCTCTCGCGGGACAAGCTCCTGCGCGACTATGAGGTCATCATCATCGACGAGGCGCACGAACGCAGCCTCAACATCGACTTCCTCCTCGGCTACCTCAAGGAGGTGCGGAGGAAGCGGCCCGACCTCAAGATCATCATCACCTCGGCGACGATCGACCCCGAGTCCTTCGCCGCCCACTTCGACGATGCCCCGATCATCGAAGTCGAAGGCCGGACCTACCCCGTCGAGGTCCGCTACCGGCCCCTGACCGACGAGACCGCCGACGACGACGTCGACGGTCCCGGCGAATCCGGGGACTATGAGGCCGGGGCCGAGGACCAGATCGAGGGCATCATCTCAGCCGTCGACGAGCTCAGCGCTGAGGATCCCGGTGACATCCTCGTCTTCCTCTCCGGGGAACGGGAGATCCGCGACACTGCCGACGCCCTCGAGGCGCACCTGCGGAAATCGCAGCGACTGCGCGACTGGGAGGTCATCCCGCTCTTCGCCCGTCTCTCCGCCGGCGAGCAGCAGAAGGTGTTCAAGCCGCACACCAGGCCGCGCATCGTGCTCGCCACGAACGTCGCCGAGACCTCCCTGACCGTGCCCGGCATCAAGTACGTCATCGACGTCGGCACCGCCCGGATCTCCCGGTATTCGAACCGCACCCGCGTGCAGCGGCTGCCGATCGAGCGGATCTCGCAGGCGAGCGCGAACCAGCGCAAGGGACGGTCGGGCAGAACGAGCGAGGGCATCTGCATCCGCCTGTACTCGGAGGCCGACTTCGCATCCCGCCCCGAGTTCACCGACCCGGAGATCCTGCGCACCAACCTCGCCAGCGTCATCCTCCAGATGGCCGACCTCGGATTCGCCTCGAGCGACGAGGAGATCCTCGGCTTCCCGTTCCTCACTCCGCCCGATGCCAAAGCCGTCCGCGACGGGCGCACACTGCTCACCGAACTCGGTGCCCTCGAGGCCGAGAAGTCGGGCACGATCAGGGTCACCCCCACCGGCCGGAAGCTCTCGGTCCTGCCCATCGACCCGAGGCTCGCACGCATGGTCATCGCCGGCGCCGAGGCGGGTGTCGGGGGAGAGGTCCTCGTCATCGTCGCGGCTCTCTCCATCCAGGATCCGCGTGAACGTCCCGCCGAGGTGCGGGCTGCCGCCGATGAGAAGCACGCCCGTTTCGTCCACCGCGGCAGCGACTTCCTCTCCTACCTCAACCTGTGGAACTACCTCGAGGACTCGCAGGCGGCGATGTCGTCGTCGAAGTTCCGCCGTCAGTGCAAGGCCGAGTTCCTCAACTTCGTCCGCATCCGCGAATGGCAGGACCTCGTCGGTCAGCTCCGTTCGCTGCTCGGTTCGGCTGGCATCCGCGTCGAGCGTCCGAGCTGGCGCCAGCACGCAGCCGACGACAGTCGTGCCGGTGGGGGCCGGCGTGCCGACGGAGCCGACTCCGACGGGGACATCCCCGCAGGCTCCCGCCGAGGCGGAGGCCGGGAGACCGAGGACACGCGCGGACACCGGGGAGGGACCGCCTCGGCGAGGCAGGGATCGACCGCCCGGACAGCGCAGGGAAAGATCGGGTTCGCCGAGCTCACGGCGGCGAAGAAGCAGGCGAAGAAGGCCAGCGGCGGGGTCGAGGCCGGACGCGGTGCCGATGCCGCGGCGATGAAGCTCGACCCGACGGCCGTGGCCATTCACCGCGCTCTCCTCACAGGTCTGCTCTCGATGATCGGGTCCCGGTCGGAACGGCTGGGGGACTACCAGGGGGCACGCGGCACGCGGTTCGCGATCTTCCCCGGATCGGGCCTGTTCAAGGTCAACCCGGACTTCGTCATGGCCGCCGAACTCGTCGAGACCTCCCGCCTATGGGCGCGCACGGTCGCCGCGATCGAACCCGATTGGGTCGTCGAGGCCGCCGGGGACCTCGTGAGCCGTCAGCACTCGGACCCGCACTGGTCGACGAAGGCCGGATCGGCGATGGTCTACGAGAAGATCGCGCTCTACGGGGTCACGCTCATCAGCGACCGTCGGGTCGGGTACGGGACGATCGACGCCGCAGCGGCGAGGGACATGGTCATCCGCAAGGGACTCATCGACGGCGACTGGCGCGAGAGGTTCGGGTTCGAAGACCACAACGCGGCCGTCATCGAGGAGGCCGAGGAGCTCGCGTCGCGCACCCGCAACCGTCGTGTGCTCGACCAGGACGATGCCCTCTTCGAGTTCTTCGATGAGCGCATTCCCGCCACGATCACCTCGGCGGCGGACTTCCGGTCGTGGTGGAAGGGTCAGAAGCGCCGCGATGCGCACCTGCTCGACCTCACGACCTCGGTGCTGCTCAGCGACGACAGCGAATCGCTGACCGCTTCGGTGGCCGAGGACTACCCGATGGAATGGGAGCTCGCGGACGGGACGACGGCGAAGCTGCGGTACTCGTTCGATCCCGGCTCGAGCGAGGACGGGGTGACCGTCGAGATCCCGGCGAGCGCTGTGCCCGTCGTCGACCCCGACGAGTTCAGCTGGCAGGTTCCGGGGCTGCGCGAAGAGCTCGTCGCCGCCTACATCCGGTCGCTGCCGAAGGCCAAGCGGCGCTACTTCGTGCCCGCGCCCGACGTCGCCCGCGACATCCTGCCCTCGCTCACGCCGTATCAGGGCAGCCTGCCCGAGGTCCTCGCCGCGCATCTGAGCGAACGCGCCGGCGGGGGAGGGCTGCAGGACCTCGTCCCGATCACCGTGAGTGCCGATGACTTCGACCGCGACCGGATCCCCGCCCATCTGCGCATCCGCTTCCGCCTCGTCGACGGGACGACGACCGTCGGGCTCGGCGACGACCTCAGCGCCCTGACGACGCAGGCGAAACCGGCTGTGAGGAAGGCCCGAGCCAAGGCGTCGCCGTTCGCGGAGAAGCGGGGACTGACAGGGTGGAGCGTCGGCGACCTGCCCGATCCTGATGCCGCCGAGGCGGGGGTCGTGCCCGGACTGACCGACCGCGGAGACAGCGTCGACCTTGTCGCCTTCGACACGGTCCTGCAGGCGCGGATCGCGAGCAGGGAAGCGGTCATCACGCTGCTCGCCCGACGCACAGGAGAGACGCTGAAGTACCTGCAGGACGGCCTGACGACGGAGGAGAAGCTCGTCCTCGCCGGGCATCAGAAGCGCTCGGACGAACTGCTCACCGCCCTCGTCCGATCAGGGGTGCGCGGAATCGTCGAATCCGAGATCGGGCCGGCGGAGTCCGCGTGGGTCGGCGACGAGGCGGAGTTCGCTCGGGTCGAGACGGCGGTGAATGCGCAGCTCATCGAAGCGACGACGAAGCTCCTGCCCTCCCTCATCACGGCGCTGAGGCGAGCGACGGAGTTGGACAGACTCGTCTCGAACTCCTCGTCGCTGGCGATCCTGTCCAACCTCGCCGACGTCCAAGCGTGGGCGGCTTCGCGGGTGAGTGCGGCGGCGATCGCGGCGATGACCCCGCAGATGGTGGCAGCACTGCCGAAGTGGGTGGAGGCGGAGAAGGTGCGGATCGGGGCGATGGTCGATTCGCCGATGCGTGACCGTCAGCTCATGGATCGGGTCACCGGGAGCGCCGAGGCGGTGGCGAAGAAGATCGCCAACCGCTTCCCCGGACTGGGACAGGCGGCGTGGGACCGGTGGCTCGTCTCTGTGCCGAGCCCCTGGCGCGACGTCCTCGTCCAGCTCGAGGAGCTGAGAGTCAGCCTCTATGCGAACGCGCTCGGCACCACGCACCCGGTCTCGGAGAAGCGGATCGCGAAGGCCCTCGCCCAGCTCTAGGTCACTGCGGGGCGGGGGCGAAGCTCCGGGAAGGACGTTCTAGAGTGAGGCACCGTCGAAGAACCCGCCGAAGAGCCACCAGAGGGGGAGGGCACCGGCGGAGACCAAGGCGCCCGCCGCCCACCAGATGCGCCACCGCCACGTCCGTCGCCGCGAACCGACGAAGAGGCAGACGAGGTAAACGATGACGCAGAATGCGCCGGAGAGGCTGAGCAGGACGAGTCCGGCAGCCTCCCATCCCGATGTCCCGAGGTCGAAGACGTACTTCGTGATCTGGGCGATCGACAGGGAGAAGAGGATCGCCATGCCGAGCAGCGGCACTCCGAGGACCCCTGCGATGATGAGCGGCAGGGCTTTGAGCCACCGCTCCTTCGGTTCCGACCGGCCGGCGTAGTCAACGTATTCCTCAGTCATCGACACTCAGCATAGACACCCAGTTCGGCAACTCGCTGGAAGCAGACCGAGCATCCGAGCTTCCGCGGTGAGCTTCAACGACGCCACCGCTGCCTCGGCGCCACTGTGACTGATCGGACAGGGACTCGGCGGGCGATCGGCGGTAGGATATTTTGGTGACTTCTGGCCGATATTCCGACAAAGAGATCCGGACGCAGGCGGCACGCCGCCGCACGTTCGCCGTCATCTCCCACCCCGACGCGGGCAAATCGACGACCACCGAGGCGCTCGCCCTCCACGCGCGGGCGATCGGTCAGGCCGGCGCCACCCACGGAAAGGCCGGCCGCCGCGCCACCGTCTCCGACTGGATGCAGATGGAGCAGGACCGCGGGATCTCGATCTCCTCGGCGGCCCTCCAGTTCGAGTACCGCGATGCCGTCTTCAACCTCGTCGACACCCCCGGCCACGCCGACTTCTCCGAGGACACCTACCGTGTGCTCTCCGCTGTCGACTGCGCCGTCATGCTCATCGACGCCGCCAAAGGCCTCGAGTCGCAGACGATGAAGCTCTTCGAAGTCTGCGCCCACCGGAACATCCCGATCATCACCGTCGTCAACAAGTGGGACCGTCCCGGACTCGATGCGCTCGCCCTCATGGACGAGGTCCAGCAGCGCACCGGCCTCCTTCCCACCCCGATCACGTGGCCCGTCGGCCAGTCCGGTGACTTCCGCGGCGTCCTCGACCGGATCACCGGCGAGTACACGAAGTACACCCGCACCGACGGCGGCGCGACGATCGCCGGCGAGGAGACCTTCGCCCCCGAGGCCGCAGCCGAGCTCGAGGGCGAGGCGTGGACGACGGCCGTCGACGAATCCGAGCTCCTCGACATGGAGGATCAGAACCACGACCAGGAGACGTTCCTCGCGGGGAAGTCGACCCCGGTGATGTTCGCCTCGGCGGTGCTCAACTTCGGCATCCACAAGCTGCTCGACACCCTTGTCGACCTCGCCCCCGCCGCCGAGGCGCGCGAGGACAAGGAGAGCGCCCCGCGCGACGTCGCCGCCCCGTTCTCCGGATTCGTCTTCAAGGTCCAAGCCGGCATGGATTCGAACCACCGTGACCGCCTCGCCTACATCCGCGTGTGCTCCGGTGTGTTCGAACGCGGCAGCGTGCTCACCCATTCGGCCACGGGCAAGCCGTTCGCGACGAAGTACGCCCAGCAGGTCTTCGGCCGCGACCGCGACGTCGTCGACGAAGCCTTCCCCGGTGATGTCGTCGGCCTCGTCAACGCGAGCGCCCTGCGCGTCGGCGACTCCCTCTACCTGGACAAGAAGGTCGAGTTCCCCGGGATCCCGACGTTCTCGCCCGAGCACTTCATGGTCATCCGCGCGAAGGACTCCTCGAAGTACAAGCAGTTCCGCCGCGGCATCGAACAGCTCGACCACGAAGGCGTCATCCAGGTTCTGCGCTCGGACCTGCGCGGTGACCAGGCACCCGTGCTCGGCGCGGTCGGACCGATGCAGTTCGAAGTCGCCGAGGACCGGATGACGAACGAGTTCAACGCCCCCTGTTCGCTCGAACGACTCAACTTCTCCCTCGCCCGGCGCACGACACCCGAATGCGTGCCGACGCTCGCCCGCGAACGCAACGTCGAGGTGCTCAGCCGCTCCGACGGCGAACTCCTCGCCCTGTTCTCCGATCGCTGGCGCCTCCAGGGCGTGGAGAAGAACCATCCCGACCTCGTCCTCGAACCGCTCGTCGTCAGCTGATCGAGGACCGCGGACGCCGACTCCGCGGTTTTGACGAAGTCACTAAGATTGACAATCGAGTCCGCGCGCACGCGGACACCGCCGGGCTCACCCGGCACCCGGGGAGACCCGAGAGGACTGAAGGAGAATTCGTGGGAACGAAGAAGATTCGAGTCGCCATTGCCGGTCTCGGCAACTGTGCCTCGTCCCTGATCCAGGGTGTGGAGTACTACCGCGATGCGGCCCCGGGGACGAAGGTGCCCGGGCTCATGCACGTGGAATTCGGGGACTATCACGTCGGTGACATCGAATTCGTCGCGGCCTTCGACGTCGACGGCAAGAAGGTCGGCGCCGACATCGCTGAGGCGATCACGGCCAGTGAGAACAACACCATCACCCTCGCCGAGGTTCCCCCGACCGGTGTGTCCGTCCAGCGTGGTCCCACCCTCGACGGTCTCGGCCAGTACTACCGTGAGACCATCGTCGAATCCGACTCCGAGCCCGTCGACGTGGCGCAGGCGCTGCGTGACGCAGAGGCCGACGTCCTCGTCTGCTACCTGCCCGTCGGTTCGCAGGAGGCCACCGAGTACTACGCGCAGGCCGCGATCGACGCGAAGGTCGCCTTCGTCAACGCTCTCCCCGTCTTCATCGCCGGGACGAAGGAGTGGGACGAGAAGTTCCAGGCCGCGGGCGTGCCCATCGTCGGCGATGACATCAAGTCCCAGATCGGTGCGACGATCACCCACCGGGTGATGGCGAAGCTCTTCGAGGACCGGGGCGTCGTCCTCGACCGCACCTACCAGCTCAACGTCGGCGGCAACATGGACTTCAAGAACATGCTCGAGCGCCAGCGCCTCGAGTCGAAGAAGATCTCGAAGACCCAGGCCGTGACCTCGAACACCGGCGCCGAGCTCTCAGCCCGCGACGTCCACATCGGACCGAGCGACTACGTCGAATGGCTCGACGACCGCAAGTGGGCGTTCGTCCGCCTCGAGGGCCGCAACTTCGGCGATGCCCCCGTCTCGCTCGAGTACAAGCTCGAGGTGTGGGATTCGCCGAACTCGGCAGGCGTCATCATCGACGCAGTGCGTGCGGCGAAGATCGGCCTCGATCGCGGCATCGGCGGAGCGCTCATCTCCGCCTCCTCCTACTTCATGAAGTCCCCGCCCGAGCAGAAGAACGACGATGCCGCCCACGAGGCGGTCGAAGCGTTCATCCGCGGCGACATCGAACGCTGACCGCAGCCCCCGAAGGACGGGGCGCGAGGCCGAAGCCGGTCACACCACGGGTGTGGCCGGCTTCGTCGTCTCAGCCCCGTCCACCCGCCATGCGAGACCCGGTGGGAACAACGGAAGCTGTCGGTGGGCTGGTATCTTTCTCAGTGACCGCGATCACGTGGCCGACCGGCCGCCGATCACGGTAACCGACCGTGCGCACCCGCGCCGAGCACCGCCGACCGACCGAGGAGCACCCCATGTCGACCACCACCGCCGACACCGGAAAGGCAGCCGGCAGCCCTGACCGCCTCAGCTGGCTGATGAAGGTCCTCGTCGTCATCGAGAAGGCCGGCAACAAGCTCCCGCACCCGTTCTGGCTCTTCCTCTCGCTCGCCGTCATCGTCATGATCCTCTCCGCGATCTTCTCCGCGACCGGGCTGAACGCGGTCAACCCGGCAACCGGGGAGACGGTGACCGTGACGAACCTCTTCACCACGGAATCCCTGCGCGAGATCGTCGGGGGAGCGGTGATGAACTTCGTCACCTTCCCACCGCTGGGTCTCGTCATCATCGTCCTCCTCGGCGTCGCCGTCGCCGAGCAGTCCGGGCTCATCCCGGCGATGCTTCGCGGCACCATCGCCGGCGCCTCGCCGAGGTGGATCACCTTCATCGTCGCCCTGGCCGGCACCGCCTCGTCGATCGCCTCCGACGCCTCGTACATGATCATGATCCCGCTCGGCGGGCTCGCCTTCCGCGCCGTGGGCCGCAACCCGATGCTCGGCTGCATCGTCGCGTATGCCGCGACCTCCGGCGGGTACTCCGCGGCCCCGATGGTCAATGCCATGGACACCGTGCTCGGCGGTCTCTCCACCTCGGCGGCGCAGATCATCGACCCCGAGTACGTCGTCAGCCCGGTCGCGAACTTCTACTTCAACTTCATCTCGATGTTCGTCGTCGCCGGGGCGATCACCCTGGTCACCGAGCTCCTCCTGTCCAAGCGCGCCGACGCGATGGAGCTCGACCCCCTCGATGAGGACGATCCGGAGGCCTTCGATGTCAAGATGGCCCTCGACGCGAAGGAGAAGCGCGGTGTGCTCTTCGCCGTCATCACCATCGTCGTCTGCGCCGCGATCCTCTTCTTCCTCGCCCTGCCCGCCGATTCGTTCCTCCGCGACGAGGCAGGCGGCTTCGGACCCGAATCCGGGCTCATGGCAGGCATCGCCGCGATCATCGGCTTCGGCTTCTTCATCGTCGGCATCGTCTACGGCTACGCGACCGGTTCGATCACGAAGATCACCGAGATCCCGGAGATGATGGGCAAGGGCCTGCTGCCCTTCGTCCCCGTCATCGTCCTCTTCTTCGCCGCCAGCCAGTTCCTCGCCCTGTTCAAGATGTCGAGCCTCGGCGAGATCCTCGCGATCCGCGGGGCGGACTTCTTCGGCTCGCTCGACACCTCGACGTTCGTCATCCTCCTCGGCGGCTGGCTTCTCGTCGCCCTCGGCGCCCTCTTCCTCACCTCCGGCTCCGGTCTGTGGACGCTCATGGCTCCCGTCCTCGTGCCGATGTTCATGCTCCTGTCGATCTCCCCGGAGACGACGCAGGCCCTCTACCGGATCGGCGATTCGACGACGAACATCATCTCCCCGATGTCGCCGTACTTCGTCGTCGTCCTCGGCTTCATCCAGCGCTACAAGCGCGACGCCGGCATCGGCACGCTCCTGTCGTTCACGATCCCGCTCTCGTTCACGATGTTCCTCTTCTGGGGCCTGCTCTTCTTCCTCTGGTGGTTCACCGGCCTCCCATGGGGACCCGGTGCGGCCATGCACTACCAGATGAACTGACGTCCCCCGCAGAGGGAGAAGTCGCGGAATACGGCCGAATCGCCCAGCGTTACAATCACACAACGCTCTGTCGCCCGACCCTGCGGTCACAGTTGCCATCCAGGTGTGACGGCTAGACTTGAGCGTGATGTTCGATTCGCGCGACGACCGGTCTGCGCGACCCGCATACTCAGATCGAAAGGATCTCGACCGTGAGTAACCCCATGATGGACCGCACCATCAGAGAAGGCGTCCAGGCGGGACGCAACCAGCAGCCCGTCATGACCGACCAGCAGCTCAACGACCTCTTCAACCAGCCGGCAGCGGAGAACCGCAACACCGGCCGCCCCGTCGACGACCGGGCGATGACCTACGACGACGTCATGATGAAGACGGGTGTCCTCTTCGCCATCCTCCTCGCCGGCGCCGTCCTCGGCTGGTTCGTGCCCGTGCTCGCCTTCCCGGCGATGCTCATCGGCCTCGTCCTCGGCCTCGTCAACGCGTTCAAGCGCGAACCCAACAAGGGCCTCATCATCGGCTACGCCGCGTTCCAGGGAGTCTTCCTCGGCGGCATCTCGATGTTCTTCGAGACCCGGTACCCCGGCATCGTCCTTCAGGCGGTGCTCGCGACACTCTGCGTCTTCGGCGTCATGCTCGCCCTCTTCAAGTTCAAGGGCGTGCGCTACGGCTCGAAGATGATGAAGTTCATGATGATCGCCGTCGGCGGCTACGCGATCTTCTCGCTCATCAACTTCGGCTTCGCGATGTTCACCGGCACCGGTGGTGCCCGGTCGATCGAGGTCTTCGGCATGCCCCTCGGTGTCGTCATCGGCATCGTCGCCACCATCCTCGCCGCGATGACCCTCATCGCCGACTTCCAGATGGTCGAAGAGGGCGTCAAGCAGCGCATTCCCGAGAAGTACTCGTGGCTGTGCGCGTTCTCCCTCATGACCACCCTCGTCTGGCTCTACATCGAGATCCTGCGCCTCATCTCCTACTTCAGGAACTGACGCAGGGGCGTCGCAGTGCCTGCGGCGCCTATGATTGAGCCATGAACACGCAGACGGCGGACCTCGACACCGAGGTCCGCCGTCTGCGTGTGCGCATCATCGGGCTCACCTCCGCCCAGCTCGCCGCGCCAGGGGAGAAGTCGACGACGTCGCGTCGGGACTCCATCGCCGCGGCGCTCGCCGAGTTCTCAGCGATCGGCTCGAATGGTCGCGCGGTTCCCGATCTCGGAGACCAGAGTCTCGCCGACCAGGTCGTCGTCCTCATCGAGACCGGCAGACGGCGAGCAGAGATGCTCGATTCCGCATCGCGCGAACAGCTGCTCGGCCGCCTCCTCGACGCCGCAGTGGACCTGCGCCGGAGACTGGCGTAGGCCATGACCGATCGCCGACCCTTCGTCTTCGCGCTGGCCGGAGCGGTCGCCGCGCTGACCTACTTCGGCTCCTCGGAATTCCTCGCCGGGATCCTCTCGCTCACCTCGGCGCCGCTGCTCGTCCTCGGGCAGACGGTCATCCCGCTCGTGCCCACAGCCCTCATCAAAGCGGCCATCGCGCTCTTCGGGACGGGTGACAAACTCGCCCTCGTCATCACCATCGCCGTCGTCGGCGTCCTCCTCGGCGGTCTCATCGGGTGGCTCGGCGCGCACCATCGCAGCCTCTCCCTCATCCTCCTCATCGGGTTCGGAGCCCTGCCGGTCGTCCTGCAGCTCACCACCGGAGGGACGCTGGTCGGCGCGCTGCCTGCGCTCGTCGGGATCGGTCTCGGCTGTGCGACGTATCTCGGGTTGCTCCGCCTCGGCAGGGCGGACCACCGCACCGAACGGGTTTCTGTGCCTCCCGCCATGGTCCCGGCATCCGCGAAGACCGGTGGGCCCGCGGAGACCGTCGAGCGTACGGACACAGCCGAGGTTTCGGGGGCCGTCGAACAGGCGGACACGGCCGACGGTCCCGACCGGCGGCTGTTCCTCGGCATTGCCGCGGGGCTGAGCGCGATCGGGGTCGCGGCGATCGCGGCCGGACAGTCCGCAGCGGTCCTCGCGCGGAACGCGGCAGGTACGGTGGCGAACCTGGTGCTGCCACGACCGGCCGCCTCGGCGCCACCCATCCCCGCGGGAGCGGACCTCGAGATCGACGATCTCGCCCCGATCGTCACACCCAACGCGGACTTCTACCGGATCGACACTGCGCTCGTCCCACCCGCCGTCGACGCGGCGACGTGGTCGCTGCGGATCCACGGAATGGTCGAGCGGGAGGTGACGCTGACGATGGAGGAACTGCTCGCGCTGCCCCTCGAGGAGCACTACGTCACGCTCACCTGTGTGTCGAACGAGGTCGGCGGGGACCTCGTCGGCAACGCGAAGTGGCTCGGCTATCCGGTGCGCGAACTCCTCGCCCGGGCCCGGCCGAAGCAGGGGGCGGACATGGTGCTCTCGGGCTCCGACGACGGCTTCACCGCCTCGACGCCGCTCGAGTTGCTCACCGACGACCGCGCGGCGCTGCTCACCGTGGGGATGAACGGAAAGCCGCTGCCCCGCGACCACGGGTATCCCGCGCGCCTCGTCGTCCCCGGCCTCTACGGGTTCGTCTCGGCGACGAAGTGGGTGACGAGTCTCGAGGTCACCCGGTTCGCCGACAAGCAGGCGTACTGGACGACCCGGGGCTGGTCGACGCACGGGCCCGTGCTCGTCGCCTCCCGGGTCGACGTGCCGCGCGCCGGTGCCCGGGTGCCGGCGGGCAACGGGCAGGTCGTCACCGCGGGCATGGCCTGGGCCCAGCACACCGGGATCGGGCAGGTGCAGGTGCGTCTCGACAACGGCGATTGGCAGACGGCCGAGCTGAGCGAAGAGCTGAGCGTCGACACGTGGCGGCAGTGGCGGCACGTCTTCACCGACGTCGCACCCGGCAGCCACACGGTGACCGTGCGGGCCATCGACAAGGACGGCACCGTGCAGATCTCCGACCGCAGGCCCGCGATCCCCGGCAGTGCGACGGGCCTCCACGACCGCGACTTCACCGTCGAGTGAGAGCGGCGGGCCGCGGGCGGGCCTCTTGGCACCGACGCGGTGAACCGACAAAAACGCGGTTAGCACACCGCGTTTTTGTCGGTTCACCGCGTCGATGGCCGTCCTGCTACCGAAATCGTCGCCGAGGCAGTGGCGAAGCTTGCGGTCGGCCCCTCCGGCTTTCCCCGCCGCCTCGGCTGTATCCTCGGAGGGACAGCCCGACTCCGAAGCTGTCGAGCGGTACCCTGCCGGTCTGAGCGCTGGCGCTGAGAGTCACAGCGAGGTGATCTTCATGTTCGGCCTGCCGATGACCACGGTCGTCATCATCTTCGGCATCCCCGCCCTCTGGGTCCTCTACACCCTAGTCTTCGTCTTCCTCTCTCGACGCTGGTCGGCGGAGGATATCGACGACCCGGGCGCTGCCTCGGCGAGCGGATCCGTAACCGGCACAGACCCCACCGCCGGACATGACCGCAGCGTGGGACCGGAGAACGGGGGACGGCCATGAACATCGAGACGTGGTTCCTCATCATCTACTTCGTCGCGATGGCCGGCATCGGCGTGTGGACGATGCGGATCGGCTCGCAGGGGTCAGAGGGCTACCTCCTCGGCGGACGCAGCCTCGGCCCCGCGGTCACCGCGCTGCGCCTTCAGTCCTCGTCGATGTCGGGGTACATGTTCCTCGGCGCCGGGTCGCTCGGCTACACGCAGGGGTACTTCTCGCTGTGGTACGCGATGGGCGACATCGGCGGCGGGGTCCTCAACCTCTCGATCCTCGGCCGGCGGATGCGCAAGCTCTCCCAGATCCTCGGCTCGCTCACCTCGATCGGGTATCTCGAGCAGCGGTACCCGTCGAAGTGGATCCGGGCGATCGCCGCCCCGATCGCGCTCTTCTGCATCTTCTTCTACGTCATGAGCCAGTTCATCGCAGGAGGTCGCGGCCTCGAAATGGTCACTGGCATCCCGTACGCGTGGGCGCTGCTCGTCGCCGTCGGGGTCATCGTCTTCTACACGTTCCTCGGCGGCTATCTCGCCGTCGCCTACACCGACTTCGTCCAGGCGATCATCATGTGCATCGGCATGGTGTGGATCCTCATCGGCACCCTCCAGGCCGTCGGCGGGTGGACCGCCGGCAACGAGGCGGTCGGACAGATCAACCCGAACCTGCTGACCATGTGGGGTCCCGGAGGATTCGCCGACGTCCAGTGGGGCATCATCATCGGCGCCGTCCTCGTTTTCTCGATCGGCTACATGGGCTGGCCGCACGTCAACGTCAGCCACATGGCGATGCGGAAGCCGTCGGTGGCGAGGACGGCGAGCCTCTACGCCACCGGGTTCAACCTCCTCTTCATCCCAGCCCCGTACATCGTCGGGATCATGGCGCTCATCATCCTGCCCAGCCTCGACAATCCCGAGCTCGCGGTCTTCCAGGTCGCCGACACTGTCCTGCCCGACTTCGCCGTCGGCATCGTCATGGCCGGCATCATGGCGGCGATCATGTCCACCGCCGACGCCCTGCTCCTCCAGTCCGGGACGATCGCCAGCCAGGACCTCTTCCAGCGCTTCGTCCGCCCGACCATGAGCGACCGGCAGTCGGTGTGGGTTTCCCGCTTCACCGTCCTCCTCCTCGCGATCATCGGCTACGTCGTCGCCGTGGGCGACCCGCCCGCCGTCGCCGAGGTGGTCATCTTCTCCACGACCGTCCTAGGCGCCGCCTTCGTCCCCGTCTACATCGCCGCCGCCTGGTGGAAGAAGGCGAACGTGCCCGGTGCGATCGCCTCGATGCTGCTCGGCACCGTCTCCTCGGTGGGATGGCAACTCAGCGGGCTTGTCGACGTCACCGCGATCGACCCCATGGGAGTCGGCATCGTCGCCTCAACCCTGGGAATCATCGTCGTCTCCCTCGCCACCCAGAAGTCCCACCCCGTGCCTGCGCACATCGTCGCAGCCCTCGAGGAGACGGCGAAGATCGGTCCGATCCCCGCGCGCATGCTCACCGGACAGAACGACGCGCTCGCCTCCCAGGTGCCCAAGGATGTCTGAGCGCACGGGTCCCGACGCCGACCGCCGCCCCGCCGACCCGAGAAGGGAGTCGACCGTGGGGAGGTCGGAACAGCCCCCGGAGATCCTCCGGCTCACCCCGCACATCACCCCCGCCGAGGCGGTCGCCGTGTTCGGACGCAAGCTTCCCGACGCTGCCGCGGAGGCGACGGAGGCACTCCACCCGTTCTGGTGGGTCGCCCTCGACGTGGAGACGAGCGGTCCGCTCCATCGGGGGACCGCTGCGTCGCGAGCCAACGTCCTCGTCGACGCGGCGACGGGGAAGGCGTCGATCGCCGACTTCGCACCGCGGGGCCTCACCGTCGATTCCGCCCGGTGGACCGGTCCGGCGACTCCGGATGACGCGGTGGTCCAATCGGCACGGGCGCTCGTGCGGACGAAGGCGATCCGGACGTTCCGGCTCGGCATGAGCGTGCGCGTGCGACAGGCCGGACCCGTGCGCGGTGTCCTCAAACCCAATTGGCTCGTCCGCGGGGAGAACCATCAGCATGCGGCGACGATCCTCGTCGACGGACTCGACGGCTCGCACTACGTCGTCAGGGTCGAGAAGGCCTGAAGCGGCCAGTGAGTAAAGATAGATACGCCAAATACGGAAAATACGGTAATATACGGAGTGCGGTCACGAACTCCCGACGATGAGCAGGTCAGTCATGACGATCACCATCCCTCCCGCCTCGGCGAGCAGCGGCGAATCACCCTATCGCCCGGGGTTCGGGACGACGCCGCCCGTCGCCGTCGGACGCCAAGCTGAGGTCAACGCATTCGCCAGGGCGCTCGACCAGCGTGGGGGAGCGGGACGGACCGTGTTCGTCACCGGTCAGCGCGGAGTCGGCAAGACGGTGCTGCTCAACATCTTCGAGGACGTCGCCGAGTCGCGGCAGTGGCTCACGGTGCGCGAACAGGCCTCGCCCGGATTCGTCGGCAGGCTCACCGGGGCGAGGCTGCCTGAGGCGCTCGAGGCGCACGATGCCCATGAGACGACGAAGTCCAAGGTCGTCGGCATCACCCTGCCGGCAGGGGCCGGGGGACTGACGACTCGGACCGAGACGACGAGCGCCCTGCAGCCGGACTTCCGGCACCACCTGATGAAGGTGCTCGAACTCCTCGACGCGCACGGCACCGGGCTCGTCATCTCCCTCGACGAGGTCCACCGCTCGAACCTCGACGAGTTCCGCGCCGTCACCGATGCCGTCGCCTATGCTATGTCGCAGGAGGCGCCGCTCGCGTTCGTCGCCGCGGGCCTGCCGGCGAGCATCGACACTATCGTCAACGACGAGGTCTCGACCTTCCTCCGACGCGCGAGTCGGATCAACCTCGGCAGCTTCACTCCCGAGGAGACCGAGCTCGCCCTCCGCCTGCCGGCCGAGGAGTCGGGCAAGAGGTTCGACGCGCAGGCGCTCGCACTCGGCACCGAGGCCTCGCTCGGGTATCCGTACATGGTCCAGATCATCGGGGATCTGGCTTGGCGGGAGTCAGCCGACGCCGAGGTGATCACCGCCGACCACGTCGAGGCCATCATCGGCGAGGCCAAGGAGATTCTCATCCAACAGATCTACGAACCCACTCTGGCCGCCCTCACTCCGGGCGCCCGGCGCTATCTCAACGCGATGGCCGCCGACGACCGGATCTCTCACACCGGGGAGATCGCCGAACGGCTCGGGTCGAAGAAGCAGACGGCCAACGACTACCGGCGGATGCTGCTTGCGCACGGCGTCATCGAGTCTCCCGCCCACGGCCTCGTCCGCATCGTCATCCCGCACCTGCGCGACTACCTCCTCGAGCAGATTCGCGAGCACTGAGCCCGCGCCGACCGAGGGAGTCGGCAGAGCGGGCGGGCCGCCCCGGACCAGCGAAGTACCGACCTACTGCCAGTTCTTCGCGTCCGTGACGCAGAAGGGATGGCCGGCCGGGTCGATGAGGACCGTCCAGGTCTCGCCCGGCTGCGGTTCGGCGCGGGTGGCACCGAGTTCGACGCACCTGGCGACGGCGGTCTCGATGTCGTCGGCGGCGAGGTCGAGGTGGAACTGCTTGTGCCCGTCGTCGGGCCAGTCCGGTCGCTTGTAGTCGGGGATCGTTCCGATGCCCAGGGCGTGGCTCGGTCCCTTGAGCATCGCGTAGTTCTCGTCCGAGTAGACGATGGGCCAGCCGAGGACGGCGGTCCAGAACTTCCCGAGCTCGGCGGCGTCGGGAGCGTCGAGGGTGACCATCGCGAGGCTGGCCACCGGTGAGGTCGAAGAATCGGAGGAGGCTGTGTCTGTCTGTGTGTCGGTCATGTCTGCCATTCTTGTGTCATGGACGACGTCGCCGCTAGGAAAAACCCGCCAGGTGCGGAGGCCGGCGTCGGTGTCGCCGATCCCGGGCCGCCGGAGCACATGCTCGGTCGAGTGCTCCGGCCCAGTGAGTTGCTCGATCACGCGCGCTACCGCGTCGCCGATCCCGCCGAGGCGCTGCAGCCGTGGATCGAACGCTACTGGTCGGTGAGGTGGGACCTCGAGCCGGGGGAGCGCTACCGTGCGGCGACGGTGTCCGAACCCGCAGTCAATCTCACCGCCGAATGGGGCGATCTGCGCCGAGCCGGCATCACCGGCCCGGGACTGTGGGTGACGGGGCCGGTGACGCGCACGCGCTTCGACGTCGAGCTCTCCGGTGTCGGAGGCGTCGTCGGGGTGAAGTTCCGCCTCGGCGGGACGCGTGCGTTCACGACCGGGCGGCCCGCCGATATCCGCGACTCGACCGTCGCAGCGGAGCGGTGGTTCCCCGGGATCGACGCGGAGCTCGCCGTCCCGCATGACCTCGATTCCGCCGCCGAGGTGCTCGATCGTTGGCTGCTCTCCCAGGCACCGGAGATGACGACGGGGTACGAACGCGTGCGTCTGGCACTGGCGGCCATGTCCGATCGGGCGGTGACGAACCTGCGAGCACTCGCCGAGGCGGTCGCGATGAGCGAACGCGGCCTGCAGAGGCTCTTCCTCGACCACTGCGGGGTCGGGGTGAAGCGGATCCTCGTGCGCTCACGGGTCATCGACGCCGTCGCCGCCCTCGACCGCGGTTGGGACGGTTCGCTCGGGGACCTCGCGACCGGGTTGGGATGGTTCGACCAGTCCCATTTCACCGCCGACTTCCTCCGCGTCACCGGATACCGGCCCACCGAGTACCTGGCGCTGCGGAACCGAGCCCGAGCCGGCAGGAGCGGTTCGGATGCTCCAACAGTGGAACGGTGACTGCGACCGCGTTCCAGCGCCCAGTTCAGCCGCGATGTTCCTGCGTCAGTCCGGATTCTTCATACGCGAGAAGGTCAAGCGGGAGCCGCTCCGAGTCCGCTGGCCGCGGAGCGCATCGCGGCTTCGGCGTCCGCGACAGTGAGCAGGGAGTTGCCCGCAACGATGTGCAAACCGTAGGCATCTTCCAGTGCGACGAGATTGAGTGCGAGCTGCTCGATGCCGATGGCAGGGGAGAAGTCTCCTGAATCGGTGCCTGCGGTGAGGACCCTGCGATAGATGTCGAGCTGCCGGGTGAACATGTGTTCGACCATTTCGTCGTGAGCACTTGACGTGCCCGCGAGGACATCGAACTCATAGAGAAGCCGCATGAGCGCGTCGTCAGGACCGGTCGGCAGTCCTTCGCTGATCGCGGCGGAAAGCTGCCGACGGGGATCGTCGAGTGCAGCGATGACAGCTTCTCTGGCATCGCAGAATCGCTCGACGCCTGCGCGGTGCGTCTCGAGCAGCAGCGCATCGAGGTCATCGTAGTAGTAGAGGATCGCACCCCGAGTCAGGCCTGCTCGCCGTGCCACATCAGCGAGCGAGACCGATCTCAGACCGGTTTCGCCGACCGTCTTCAGCGTCGCCGAGATGAGCGCGTCACGCCGTTGGGATTGGTTCTTGGTCCGTGCCATGGGATGAGACTATCGCGTTCCGCTCTTGACATCGTCGGACCGCGGTGTGAGCCTGGAACCAATTCTTTGACACTAGCGTCAAAGAATAGAACTGACCGTGCAACGATGCATCGAAACGGGGCCGCACATGCTTGACCTTCTGCTCACCGACGCCAAAGTCCGCACCTTCGATCCGAATCTCCCCTGGGCGGAAGCCGTCGGGATTCTCGGTGGTCGAATCGCATTCGTCGGGGCAGCGGATGAGGCTCCGAAGGCGCGAGAGGTCAGGCATCTCGAAGGGCGGTTGCTCACGCCGGGCATCATCGACAGCCATAATCACCTGCTGCTCGGGTTCGACCCAGACGCCGTCAGCCTTGAGGGTGCAGAGACGCTGTCGGAGGTTCGCCGTCGAATTCGCGAACTCGCCTCGCAGCGTCCGGAGCTGTCGTGGGTGTGTGCCGAGAACGCTGTCTACTCAGTGGTGGAGAACCGACGACCCAACGCGGCCGACCTTGCCGGCCTCACGGACCGACCGATCTTCGTCACCACCTACGATCAGCACTCAGTATGGCTCAATGACGCCGCGTTGGCAGCGCTCGGAATCAGCGATGGGCGCGACATCGCGTGGGGAAACCCCGAGTTCGGATCCGACGGGCGCCCAACCGGTTGGGTCACCGACTTCTATACCTCGGCGATGACCAGCGCAGGACTCGAAGCGCTGCAACGCGACATTCCCATGTACTCGCCCGATCGGCGGTACCGAAAGCTGCTCGGAAGCCTCGAGATGGCGACACGGTCAGGCATCACCACCGTCGTCGAACCGCAGGTTCCTGTTGCGGAGATCGGGTTGTTCGAACGAGCACTGAGTGAGGACAGGCTCTCGTCGCGGGTCATCGCCGCTCTCTTCCACCCGGTCGGTGCCGCACCGGAATTTCGCCAGGACCTGAGAACCGCAGTCCACGATGCCCCACGAACTGACCGTCTCCGCTTCGGGCCGGTCAAGCTCTATGCCGATGATGTCATCGAGCCGCACACCGCGTGGATGCTGGACGACTACGCCAACCGGCCGGGCCACCGTGGACACCCCTCGGCACCGATCGGCGAACTGAGCAAGATCATCACGGAGCTCGACCGGCTCGGCTTCCAGACGCACACTCATGCCACTGGTGACGGAGGAGTCCGGCTCGCGCTCGACGCCATCGAAGCCGCCACGGTGGCCAATTCGACACAGGATCGTCGTCACGGAATCGTCCACGTCGAGTGCCTCCACTCAGACGATCTGTCTCGATTCGCGTCTCTTGGGGTGACAGCAGCGATGCAGCCGCGCCACGCCTCTCCCGATCTCATCGAGGGAACCTGGATGGAGAATGTCGGCGAGGCGAGATGGGACCGCGCCTGGAGAGTCCGGTCGCTCATGGATTCCGGTGCTCATGTCGCGCTCTCGAGCGACTGGCAGGTCGGGGAGATGGATCCGTTGGTCGGCATCTATTCTGCGCTCACCCGTGCAGGTCTCGACGGCAGGACGTCGTGGACGACTGCCGAGGCCATCACGCTCGATCGAGCGCTGGAAGGCTACACGCGGCAGGGCGCCTGGGCTTGGCATGAGGAGCAGAATCTCGGAGTGATCACGGTCGGGGCGAAGGCGGATCTGGTCAGCTGGTCTGCCGATCTCTACTCTCTCGATGCGGCGGGAATCCTTGAGCAGCGAGCCGACCTGACGATTGTCGGCGGCGCCATCGTCCACGACGCGGAGGGTCGATCCGCGTCCGATCTTCGCGTCGACGCCGCTGCCAAGACCCGAGGCAAGGAACTGAGCTGCTCTGGCCACGTACACGACTGACGAAGCTCCATCCGACGAATCATCTGGAAGGCAGAACAATGCGAACCGATTCAACGAAGAACCGTTCGACGAACGCCGAAGAGTACGAACCCGGTGAGAGGAAAGAGATTGAAGCAGACGGTGCCCGCAGACTGCGCAGACGCCTGCGACTGCGACACATCGTCTTCCTCGGACTCGCGTACATGGCCCCTTTGGCAGTGTTCGACACTTTCGGCATCGTTGCCGAAGCGACCGACGGACGTGTGCCCTTGGCATACATCATCATCTTCGCCGCGGTGGTCGTCACTGCGCTGAGCTACGCGAAGATGTCGAAGTACTATCCGCGAGCCGGATCCGCATATACCTACGCCCGGGAGACGATCAATCCTCACGTTGGATTCATGGTGGGGTGGGCCGCTACGCTCGACTACCTTCTGCTGCCGATGCTCAACGCTCTCCTCGCTGCGATCTACATGGGCGCTGTCCTGCCAGAGGTGCCGTCGTGGATCTGGGTGATCTCGACAATCGTGATCTGCACGATCCTCAACGTCGTCGGAGTCAAACTCGCGGCCCAGGTCAATGTCATCCTCGTCGTCGTTCAGCTCGTTGTCGCTGCCGCATTCGTCTTCTTCGCCGTCCGGAACATCATCGTGGGTGCTGGAGGAAGCGAGCTGAGTCTGATGCCCTTCGATCCCAGCGGAGTGCCGACCGGAGCCCTTCTGGGAGGCGCATCTCTGCTCGCTCTGTCGTTCCTCGGGTTCGATGCGGTGACCACGATGTCAGAGGAAGCGGTCAGACCCACGGTCGACATTCCTCGCGCGATCATTGTCATCGTCATCTCTGCCGGCGTGTTCTTCGTCGTGGTCACCTACACCATGCAGGTGCTCTTCCCTGATGTGTCGACGGTCGGTGACATCGTCGGTGCATCGCCGGAGATCGCGAAGTACATCGGTGGTGCGGCGTTCCAGGCGCTGTTCGTCGGCGGGTACATGTTCGCAGTCCTCGGCTGCGGGCTGACCCAACAGATGAGTGCGGCCCGCCTTCTCTACGCCATGGGACGAGACGGGACCTTGCCGGAGCGGGTGTTCGGACGGATCAATCGCAGGTCAGGAGTTCCTGTGGTCAATATCGTCATCATCGCCGTGCTCGCCTCCACGGCAATGTTCCTCGACCTGGAATCGGCGGCCTCGCTGATCAACTTCGGTGCCTACGTTGCCTTCGGAGCGGTCAACCTCTCGCTGATCCTGGCCACGTTCAAGTATCTGCGACCCGCAGGAAGAATCGGCGTGTGGGCAGGATATGTTCTTCCCGGAGTCGGCCTCGTCATCAATGTCGCCTTGTGGCTGAGTCTTGACGCGAACGCGAAGATCGTCGGTGTTGTCTGGGCCCTGGGTGGCTTCGTCTTCCTGCTTGTGCGCACCCGCGCCTTCAGAGTCTCGGCACCGACGATGGCCGAGCCGGAACTCGACTGAACGCTTCGGACTCTCCGGCGGCAGATGCTTCGTCTCGGCCGAGCCCGAGTGCTCGGTCAGTGCGGACCTCACTCGCCGCTACCGCCTCGGCGCTCCAGTCCTGCCGGGCGAGGTCGGGCACGGCGTCGATCATGCGCTCCTCCCAGGACCGACGCCACTGGGCTGGGAACGACCGCCGCAGCAGGTCGACCATGATCGGCACTGCGGTCGAGGCACCGGGGGAGGCGCCGAGGAGACCGGCGATCGATCCGTCGGCGGAGACGACGAGCTCGGTGCCCTGCTGCAGGACTCCGACCCGCTTCGGATCGGGGGTGACGAGCTGCGCCCTCTGGCCGGCGGGAATGAGCTCCCATTCGTTCGGTCGTGCATTCGGGTAGTACCTGCGCAGCTGTGCGAACTTCTTCGCTGGGCTCGCAGCGAGCTCGCCGATGAGGTAGCGGACGAGGCTGAGATTCTGCAGGCCCGCAGCGGCGACGACGTGGAGGTTGCCCGGTCGCAGGGTGGTGAAGAAGTCGCTGAGGCGACCGCGCTTGAGCAGCTTCGTGCTGAAGGTCGCGAACGGTCCGAAGAGGAGATGCTCCTCATCGTCGACGACACGCTTGTCGAGATGCGGCACCGACATCGGGGGAGCGCCGACATCGGCCTGCCCGTAGACCTTGGCATTGTGGCGTCTCACCACGGCGGGGACAGAACACCGGTAGAACGCGGCACCGACCGGCAGCACCGCATAGCCCTTGACCTCAGGAACACGGGCCTTCTGCAGCAGCCGCAGCGCGAAGCCGCCCGCGCCGACGAACACCGTTCCCGCCCGGATCGCGAACCGGCTGCCACCGGTCGCAGGCGTCTCGCCGATCGTCCCCGTGACCATCCAGCCGTCACCGTCTCGACTCAGACCGGTGACGGTGTGCCCCGTGAGCACCTCGCCCCCGCCTTCAGCGGTGATGACCGACGTCAATGCCCGGGTGAGGGCACCGAAGTCGACGTCCGTGCCACGGCGGACCCGAGAGGCCGCGACCGAGCCGTCGGGCCCTCTGCCCTCCATCGTCAGCGGTGCCCACGCGGCGATCTCCTCGGCATCCTCCGAGTACTCCATATCGGCGAAGAGCGGATCGGTCCGCAGCGTATCCACTCGCCGGCGCAAGTAGGCGACGTCGCGGTCGCTGAAGACGAGATTCATGTGCGCCGTGCGGTGGACGAACGTTGAGGGATTGATGAGTCCCGCCTCGGCGAGATGCGACCACCACTGTCGGCTGAGCTGGAACTGCCGGGCGATGGCGGCCGGCTTCGTCCCGTCGTTCGGATCGGGCATGTAGTTGAGTTCGCAGAACCCCGAGTGACCGGTGCCGGCGTTGTTCCAGGGGTCGCTGCTCTCGGAGGCGAGGTCGCCGGACTTCTCGAGCACGACGATCCGCCACGACGGTTCGAGGACGGCGAGCAACGACCCGAGGGTCGCTGACATGATGCCGCCGCCGATGAGCACGACATCGGCATAGGGGAGAGTCTCGGTTCGCGGTGTGCGGGGCATGGTGTCCTCCATGTCGGATGCAGGTCACGGGCGGGTGTTCCAGGCCCGTACCACCACGATCCTCCCGAGCGAATCATCCGTCCAATGAGTGGATCGATGAGTATGATCCGAATATGGATGAAAATCTCGACGCCCTCGTCCCGCATCTCAGGGCACTCGTCGAACTCGCCGATCAGGACGGTCATATGACCGACGCGGCCGCGGTCCTCGGCATCCCCCAATCGACGATGAGTCGACGCATTCACGGCCTCGAGGACCACCTCGGCGTCCCGATGGTCGTCCCGCGGGGGCGCACGGTCGGTCTCACTCAGCAGGCCAGGGACCTCGTCGCGGAGATCCGGGCTCCGCTGCGGGAGATCGGGATCGCGATCTCCGACCTCGCCGAGGCGGCCGATCCCGATCGCGGCGTCATCCGCTTCGGCTTCCCCCTGACGATGGGCGCCGGGGTCATCCCCGATCTTCTCGCCGCCTTCAGCGACGCCCATCCCGGGATCCGCCTCGACCTCAAACAGGCCCACGGCGCCGTCCTCGTCGACGACCTGCGGGCGGGTCTGCTCGACCTCGCGATCATCATCCCGCCGCCGACGGAGCTCGCGCACGAGGTCCTTGCACGTCAGACCGTCGTCGCGACGGTCCCGGCCGACCACCGGTTGGCCCGGCGCCGAATGATCTCCTTGGCCGAACTCGCCGACGAACGGTTCATCGCCAACCCCGAGCCGTACAACCTGCGCACCCTCACCGACGCGTGGTGCCTGGCCGCCGGATTCGTCCCCGAGGTGAAGACCGAGGTGACGGAGTTCTCGACGATCCGCGAATTCGTCAGTCGGGGCATGGGCATCGCCCTCATCCCGCGCAGCGTCCGCCCCATCGAGGGCCTCACCGAGGTGGAGCTGAAGGGAACGTACGTCCGGGAGATCGCGCTCGTCTCCGCCGTCCGCCGGCCCAGCCGGGTCGTCGCGCGGCTGCGCGACTACATCACCGAGGCGGCAGAGGAGTGGGGAGAGGGGTCTGCGTCCTAGCCCCGCCACTCCTTCGCCGCGCTCACGGTGCGGAAGGACCGGACGAGGGCGAGAGTGGCAGGGGATTGAACGCGTTCAGCGAGTTTGGCGAGGAGGATCCGCCGCGGTGCCGGATTGCCGCGGATCGCGACGACCCTGACGTCGGGTCCGTGCGCGCGCACCGCCAGCCGCGGGGCGACTGCGACGCCGAGACCTGCCGAGACCATGCCGAGCAGCTCCGGGTAGTCGTTGGCCTCGAAGACGATGTCCGGGTCGAACCCGGCATCCCGGCAGATCCGCTCGAGCACTGAGGCGACCGGGTGCGAGGATCGGGTGATCCATCGGTCGTCGGCGACCTCCTCGAGATCGACGATGCGTCGGCGCGCCAGACGGTGCCCGGCCGGCAGCAGGAGCATCGTCGGCTCCTTGAGCAGTGTGGTCTGCACGGGGATGTCCTGTCCGATCGGCGCCCACGGATAGTCCCAGAGTGTCGCGAGGTCGACCTCCCGGCGCTCGAGTGCCTCCCCGATGCGGTCGAGGCGGTAGCTGCGCACGGTGACCTCGACATCGGGGTGGAGGTCATGGAAGTGGAGGAGGACCTTCGGCATCACCGAGGCGGCGAAGGTCGGGAACGTCGCGATCCGCACTTCGCCGCGGTCGAGCTGTGCGAAGGCCTCCATGTCGTTGCAGGCGGCTGCGAGTGCGTTGTCGATCGTCATCGCGTGCGCGGCGAGCTTGAGACCCGCATCGGTCAGGCGCATCCCCTTCGGGTGCCGGACGACGAGCGGAAGGCCGACTTCGCGTTCGAGCTTGCTCATCTGCTGCGACACCGCCGAGGTGGAGAGCGCGAGCTCATCGGCGGCCGCGGAGAGGCTGCCTGTCCGAAACACGAGAAGCAGGAGGAGGAGTCGATCGACGCTGTACGGCGCTGAACTCATGGTTTAAGCATAGCTTAGATCGAGGTAACAAAGTGTTGATTGAACTTAATCATGCTGCGTGACACCGTGAATCGAAAGCCGCATCACCGCGGCGTCGGATTCAGGAGACACACGTGAACGGTCAACTCCACGGACAGTGGTATCGGGGCGGCACATCGAAGTGCTGGCTCTTCATGGGCGATGAGATGCCCGCGGATCGAGCCCAGATCGCGACCGCCCTCGCGGCGGCCTTCGGGTCGGGCGACGACCGGCAGCTCAATGGGGTCGGGGGTGCCTCCTCGACGACGTCGAAGGCGGCGATCATCTCGCCCTCGGCGATCCCGGGCATCGACATCAGCTATCTCTTCGCCCAGGTCGGGATCGGGCAGACCGCGGTCGAGTTCACGTCGAACTGCGGCAACTGCGCCTCGGCCGTCGCGCTCTTCGCGATCCAGAACGGGCTCGTCCGTGCTGGCGGAGACGTAACCGAGGTGAGGATGATCAACGAGAACACCCGATCCGTCCTCGTCGCCGAGGTGGCCACCCCTGGCCGGGCGATCCCCACCGACGGCGACGAGACGATCCCCGGCAGCGCCATGCCCGGGGTGCCCGTCAACGTCTTCTTCGAGAACGTCGACGGCACCTCGACCGGGGAGCTTCTGCCCACGGGTGCGGCGACGACGGTGCTCAGTGCCGCCGGGCGCACGGTCACCGTGAGCGCCATCGACGCCGGAGCTCCCGCATGCTTCGTCTCCGCAGCCGACCTCGGGATGACCGGCAGCGACACCCTTCCCGAGGTGCGCCTGCGCCTGCCCGAACTCCTCGCCATCCGCGAGTCGGCGTCCCAGGCGATGGGGCTGACCCTGCCCGGCGAGGACCCCAGCCCCGCCGTTCCGAAGGTCGGCATCATCGGTCCTGCCGAGGACTTCACGACGACGACGGGAGAGCGGGTCGCCGCCGCCTCCTACGACCTCTCGGTGCGGATGGTCTCGATGTTCGACCCGCACCCGGCGATCGGCCTCACCGCGGCGATCGCCCTCGCCCGGGCGGCATTCGTCGACGGCAGCCTCGTCCGCTCACTCATCGGCCCGGACCGACTCCTCTCGCGCGGCGGCGAGGTGAGCATCCGCATCGGCACTCCCGCCGGGGTCATCACCTGCGAAGTGCAGCTCGACCCCGCCGGCGACGTCGCCCGACTCGGGGTCAGGCGCGTGGCCAGGCGCATCGCCGCCGCCGACATCGATCTTCCGCACGCCGACACCGCACTGCAGCTCGTCGGCTGACCCCACCCGCTCGGTCATCGGACCGGACGGCACCACGCACCCGCAATCAGAGACAATCACACTGACAATGAAGTTGGAGGACCTCCCATGACCCTCGTCCAGATTCTCATCCTGGTGGTACTGGTGGTGATGTTCATCGCCGCCACAAAGTGGCCGATCAACATCGGCATCATGGGGTTCGTCGGAGCGTTCCTCTTCGGCACCTTCGTCTTCGGCATGGACGACAAGGAGATCCTCGAGGAGTTCCCCGCGAGCATCGTCCTCACCATCGTCGGAGTGACGTTCTTCTTCAGCATGGCCCAGCGCAACGGGACCATCAAGATGCTCGTCGACCTCGCCGTGCGCGCCGTGCGCGGACGCCTCGGCATCGTCCCGTGGATCTTCTTCGTCATCGCCTCGATCCTCACCTCCCTCGGCACGTTCTCCCCGGCGGCCGTCGCCCTGCTGGCTCCCGCAGCGATGGGCTTCAGTGCCGCCTCGGGCTACAGCGGCGTGGTCATGGGCGCGATGATCATCAACGGCGCCCACGCCGGAGCGTTCTCACCGATCTCCGTCTCGGGCATCATCGTCCGCGACATCGCCGCGGAGAACGGCTTCGACATCGACCAGGGCGCCCTCTTCGCCGCCTCGTATGCGATCAACGTCATCGTCACGATCCTCACCGTCGCCGTGATGCGGGTCTTCGGTCGTCTGCGCACCACACCGGAACCCGAGGCCGTGGATGAGGACGACGGCCCCACCGAGGCGACACCCTCGAGCGGTGCGGGCGCGCCCGCGGGCCGCCTCGGCGGGACGGCGGCCCCCGCGGGCACCGGGACGTCGTGGGGCAAGGGCGGAACGACACTCGCGGACCCGGCACCCGCCTCGGCGCCGGTGGGACGCTCCGTCCTCACCCCGCAGGTGTGGCTGACGCTCTCCCTCATCGCGGTCATGGTCATCGGTGCGGTCGGCTTCGAGCTGCCGATCGGGTTCCTCGGTCTCACCTGCGGTCTCGTCCTCGCGTTCACCTCGATGAAGCACTCGGACACGTTCGTCTCGGGGATCTCGTGGTCGACGGTGCTCCTCGTCTCGGGCATGATCGTCTACATCTCCCTGCTCACGAAGGCGGGCGTCATCGATTCGCTCTCGACGATGGCCGTCTCGATCGGCATCCCGCTCCTCGTCGCCGTCGTCCTCTGCTACGTCATCGGCATCAGCTCCGCCTTCGCCTCGTCGACGGCGCTGCTCACCGCGTTCATCCCGCTCTCGATCCCGTTGCTCGAGCAGAGCGAGCTCAGCGCGACCGCGGTCATGGCCGCACTCGCGATCTCGGCGACGATCGTCGACGTCTCCCCGTTCTCGACGAACGGCGCCCTCATCATCGCCAACGCGAAGGGCAGTGCGGCGAAGACGATCTGGCGCGACCTCATCATCTACGGTGCGATCGTCGTTCTCCTCGCCCCGCTTCTCACGTGGCTGCTCCTCGTCGTCTCGGGCATCATGTGACGACGTGACAGACGCGGGTGGGCCCCTCCGAACGGAGGGGCCCACCCGTTGTCATGTGCCGGCCGTCCTCGCCGAGGCGGTCGTCCCCTAGGCCCGTGACCGCGCGAGCAGCCACACGAAGTAGGGAGCGCCGATGAGGGCGACGATGAGGCCGGCGGGGATCTGTGCGGGGGCGATGACGGTGCGCCCGAGGGCGTCGGCGACGACGAGCCCGAGGCCGCCGAGGAGCATCGCGACGGGGATGACCCGGGAATGGCGGCTGCCGACGAGGGCGCGGGCCGCGTGCGGGGCGACGAGCCCGACGAAGCCGACGACGCCGACCGCGGAGACGCTCACCGCTGCCAGGACGGCCGCGGTGATGAGCACACCGAGGCGGACGGGTTCGCGGGCGACTCCGACGAGCCTCGGCGTGTCGTCGTCGAGGGCGAGGAGGTCGAGCTCCCGACTCCACACCGCGGCGAGCGGGATGGCGATGACGAGGACGAGGACGACGGGTGCGACATCGGCCCACACGCGCCCGTACGTCGACCCGGACAGCCACGTGAAGATCGCCGGGGTGTCCCACGGATTCGCGCGGATGAGGAAGAGCGTGGTCAGAGCCGTGAAGCCGTACCACAGGCCGATGCCGATGAGGACGAGGCGGTCGGTGTTCATCCCGCCCCGCCACGACAGGCCGTAGACGATCGCGAAGGCGACGAGTGCCCCGATGATGCCGACGGTGGAGATGAGGACGACCGTGGCGCCGGGAACGAGGGTGACGACGATGACGGCGCCGAGCCCGGCCCCGCCGGTGATGCCGAGAAGCCCGGGCTCGGCGAGCGGATTGCGCGCACTGGCCTGGACGAACGTGCCCGAGAGGGCGAGCGCGGCACCGGCGAGGAGGGCAGCGGCGACCCGCGGTGCCCGGGAGTCGAAGGCGAAGCCGATCACCGGGGCCGCCTGATCGCGCAGCCACAGGGCGACGTCGCCGAGGAGGTAGAACCGTTCCCCGGTGAGCAGGGCGAGGACGGTGGCGACGAGGATGCCGACGGTGAGGGCAGTGATGACGAGCGCGGCGCGACGGCCACCGTGCACCGTGCTCCGCGCTGCCGAGGTCGGCTGTGCCGGACCCGTGGTGCGCATCCGGCGGGCGAGCAGGACGAGGATGATCGCGCCGAGGATGGTCGTCGTCACCCCGGACGGCAGGGTGATCGCGGCCGTGGCTCCGACGATCGCGCGGAGCACGGCGTCGGCGAGGACGACGATGATCGCCCCGATGAGTGCGGTCGCGGGGATCATCACGACATGTTTGGCGAGCACCGGGACGAACCGCGCGAGCAGGCGGGTGATCACCGGCGCGGCGAGGCCGACGAAGCCGATCGGCCCGGCCAGCGTCACTGCGGTGGCGGTGAGGAGGACAGCGAGGATGACGCCGATGGCCCGCGTCGAGCGGATCGGAACGCCGAGCACCGCAGCCGTGTCGTCGCCGAGGCTGAGCAGATCGAGGCGGCGGGCGAGCAGGAGGGCCGCTGCGACGATGACGGCGATGACCGGGGCGCTGCGCAGGGCTGCCGAGCCGTCGAGCTGATTGAGAGTGCCGGAGCCCCAGGAGAAGAGGCTCGTCGTCTCCTCGGCGAAGAGGATGAGCAGCGTCGACGTGCCCGCCTGCAGGGCCAGCGCCGTGGCGGTGCCGGCGAGGACGAGCCTCGTCGTCGACGCCGCGGCCCCGCCGGCGAGTCCGAGGACGAGCGCGGCGGCGAGGAGGCCGCCGGCGAACGCGACACCACCGGAGGCCCACACCGGGACGGCGAGCCCGAAGGCGGTGACGAGGGTGACGGCGAAGTAGGCCCCGCCGGTGACCGCGAGCGTGTCCGGGGAGGCGAGCGGGTTGCGGGCCAGCGATTGGAAGAGGGCGCCGGCGACGCCGAGGGAGATGCCGACGAGGACGGCGGCACTCACGCGCGGCAGCCGCGATCCGATGAGGATGTCGCGGACACTGGGACCCGCCTCGGCGCGGGAGGCGGCACCGGTGAGCGCTCCGAGGAGGTCGCGCAGACCGATCCCCGAGGTGCCCTGCGTGATGTGCCACGCCGAGAGCACGAGGAGGACGACGGCGAGACCGACGAGGACCCCGGTGGCCGTGAGCGCACCGAGGAGGCCGACGCCCCGGGACGGCGCCGCGGCACCGTCCCGGACGTCGGTCTCAGCGGCGTCGGTGGACGTCTGGGTCACTTCGTCAGGGCGCCGACGTAGGCGTCGAGGGCCTGTGCGGAGGACTTCGGGCCGCCGAAGGTCCAGATGCCGGCAGGGAACGGTGTGGCCCTGTCCTCCTTGACGGCGGGGATGTTCGCCCAGATGTCGTTCTTCTTCAGCAGTTCGACGTAGTCCTCGGACTCGGGATCCTCGGTGCCGGTGTAGTAGAAGTTCGCGTCGCCGACCTTGGAGAGGCCCTCAATGTCGGTCTGGCCGAGCCCGTAGGCGGGGTCGACCTCACCGGTCCAGACGTTGGTCAGCCCGATCGTCTCCCCGAGCTCACCGATGAGCGAGCCCTGACCGAAGGGTCGGATGGCGACGTTCGAGCCGTTGACCCAGCCGTCGAAGTAGACGAAGTCCGTCGTTTCGGGCTTCGCATCGGCGATGGCCTGCTTCGACTCCTCGACCTTCGCGTCGAAGTCCTCGAGCACCGTCTGAGCGCGTTCGCTGCGTCCCGTGGCCTGGGCGACGAGGGAGAACGTGTCCTTCATATAGGCGATCGGATCCTTCGCATCGGCGCCGGTCATGACCATGACGGGCACGCCCTGGTCTTCGATCTGCTGGATGACCTTGTCGTCGCGCGATTCCTTCTCGATGATGACGAGGTCGGGGTTCGCCGAGAGGATCGACTCGACGTTGGGCTCCTGACGGGTGCCGACGTCGGTCGTCGTCTCCGGCAGCTTCTCAGCGGTGTCCCACGCGGTGTAGCCCTTGACGTCGGCGGCGGCGACCGGGTCGACGCAGAGGGAGAGCAGGTCCTCGGTGTACTGCCATTCGAGGGAGACGACCTTCGCCGCGGGCTTGTCGAGTTCGATGGTCGTGCCCGTGTCGTCGGTGACCGAGACCGGGTCCGTCGAGGTCGCGGTCTGGTCGTCGGCGCACGACGCCGAGGTCGACTTCTGTGCGGCGTCATCCGCCGAGGCGTCGGTGTCGGTGGTCCCGCACGCGGAGAGTGCGAGGGCGCAGATCGCGCTCGCCGAGGCGAGGGCGAAGGTGCGTGGCAGTGTGGCCATGGGTGGGTCTTCCTTCTCGTGGGCGCACTCCGGGGACGAGTGCCGGCTGTGACAGGGCGGGGGAGAGCGATTCAGGGGGCGGGGGTGACCGCGGTCGGCTGCGCCGATGATCGCTGCGATCGGGGCGCGGCGGGTCGGCGCCGTCGGCGCGGCAGAGCCTCGACGCGCACGAGGCCTGTGTCCTCGTCGGTGGTGACGGTGATCGGCAGGCCGTAGACCTCGGTGAGCATCTCGGCGGTGAACACCTCTTCGCAGGTCCCGACCGCGCGCGCTCGTCCCGCATCGAGGAGGATGACGTGGTCGGCGACGGCGGCGGCGTGGCCGAGGTCGTGGAGGACGACCCCGATCGCCGTGTCGTGGTCGTCGGCGAGTTCGCGCATGAGGTCGAGGATCTCGGCCTGGTAGCGCAGGTCGAGGTGGTTGGTCGGTTCGTCGAGGAGGAGGACCCCGGTGTCCTGGGCCAGGCAGGTGGCCAGCCACACGCGCTGGAGTTCCCCGCCGGAGAGCTGGTCGACGGGACGCTCGGCCATGTGCGCGGTGCCGGTGAGGGCAAGCGCCTTGTCGATCGCCGCGTGGTCGGTCTCGGTGAGCGCGGCGAAGCGCTTGCGGTGCGGGTGCCTGCCGTAGACGACGACGTCGTGGACGCTCACCCCTGAGGGGTGCGGGCGCGACTGCGAGAGCAGGGTGACGACCGTGGCGAACTCCCGCGAGGACAGCGCCGAGGACGGTGTCGTCGACCCGCCCGCCGTGATCGAGACGGCACCTGAGTCGATGGGGTGGAGGCGGGCCAGGGACCGCAGGACGGTCGACTTGCCGCTGCCGTTGGGCCCGACGAGCGCAGTGACCCGTCCGGAGGCGATCGAGAGCGAGACGTCGTCGACGACCGTACGGCGTTCGTAGCCGAGACGGAGGCGGGCCGCGTTGAGCGTCGCCCCGTCGTGCGCATCGAGGACGGACGGCTGCGTCTGAGCTGTCATCTTCACAATTGCATAGCCTAACCTAAGTTCCTGGGCGGCGGCGCGAATCGACCGCAATCCGCGCAGATATGGCGAGCATCACAGGCCGTGTCCGTGCCGACTCGTACTCTGGGGCCCATACATAGGATGGTGACGACGTGAGGAGGGCACCGATGAGATTCATCGCCACCGGAGACTGGCAGCTGGGCATGACCGCGCACTTCCTCAGCGCCGAGGCCAGGCCCCGCTTCCACCGGGCCAGGCTCGACGCGATCCGCCGGATCGGGGAGCTCGCCGAGGAGCGGGGCGCGGAGTTCGTCCTCGTCTGCGGGGACGTCTTCGAGTCGAACCAGCTCGATCGTGCGATCGTCTCCCGGACCTTCGAGGTCCTCTCAGCCTTCACCGTGCCTGTCGTCCTCCTGCCGGGCAATCACGATCCGCTCGATGCCGCGTCGATCTACGACTCCCCGGCCTTCACGTCCCGGCAGCCAGAGCACGTCCGGGTTCTCCGCGACTCCGCTCCCGTCGAGGTGGTGCCGGGCACCGAGGTCGTCGGAGCTCCGTGGTTCTCGAAGCGCCCCCTCCACGACCTCGTCGCGGCCGCCACGGATCACCTCGCAGAGGTGGCTCCCGGCCGGATCCGCATCATCGCCGGACACGGGGCGGTGAGCAGCCTCGATCCCGACCGGGAGTCAGTGGCGACGATCGACGAGGCGCATCTGCGCCGCGTCCTCGACGCGGACCGCGCGCAGTTCGTCGCCCTCGGCGACAGGCACGCGACCTTCGAGGTCGCCGAGCGCATCTGGTATCCGGGCGCGCCCGAAGTGACCTCGCGGCGCGAGGACGATCCGGGCAACGTCCTCGTCGTCGACATCGACCCACAGACCCATGCTCTCGATGTCGAGAAGGTAGCGGTGGGCCAGTGGTCGTTCGTCGTCGTCGAGGAGGACATCGACTCTGCTGAAGACGTCACCGCGCTCGAGTCCCGGCTTGCGGCGATCGCCGACAAGGACCGCACCGCGCTCTGGCTCATCCTCCGCGGCACCCTCTCGACGGCGGCCAAGGCGAGGCTCGACGAGATCCTCGACCACGCGGGGGACCTCTTCGCCCTCGTCTCCCTGTGGGAGCGGCACACCGACGTGGCCGTCATCGCCGCCGATGAGGACTTCGCCGGTCTCGGGCTGAGCGGGTACCTCCAGGAGTCCCTCGACGACCTCGCCGAGCGGGCCGCCGGCGACGACGCCGCCGCACAGGATGCCCTGGGCCTCCTCTACCGATTCGCGAGGAGCGGGACATGAGACTGCATTCGATCCGCCTGCAGAACTACCGCGGCATTGTCGATGCCACCGTCGACTTCGCCGACGGGGTGACCATCGTCGAGGGTCCCAACGAAGTGGGGAAGTCCTCGATCCACGAGGCGATCGCCCACCTGCGAGAGGACAAATCGAGTTCGAAGAAGGCGAGCGTCAAGGACACTCAGCCGATCGGCGTCGACGAAGGACCCGAGGTCTCCCTTCACCTCACGACCGGCGACATCGAGCTCAGATATGCGAAGCGGTGGCTGCGCGGACAGTACACCACTCTGGAGATCCTCCGGCCGCGCCCCGAGCAGCTGAGCGGAGACGAGGCCCACGAGCGTTTCCTCTCCGTCCTCGCCGACACCGTCGACGTCGACCTCCTCGTCGCCCTCGATGTCGCGCAGGGCGAGAGCCTCGCCCAGGCTCCGATGGCGCAGATCAGCGCGCTCCAGTCCGCGCTCAGCGAGACCGGGGCGGAGGTCGCCGATCACGATGCGTTCCTCGACCGGGTCGAGGAGGAGTACCTGAAGTACTTCACGAAGTCGGGCAGGCCGACGGGGGAGTACCGGGACATCGGCGCCGAGGTCACGGCGGCCCAGGAGGCCCACCGTGAGCTCACCGTGCGCAGCACGGAGATGGACGACCTCGTCGAGAGGCATGCTCGGGCCTCTGCCCGACTCGAGTCCGTGCGCGAGCAGCTGACTGCCGCAGTCGCGGACAAGGATGCCGCTGAGGAGGAGTTCGCGGCGCTGAACGCACTCAAGTCCGCGCTCACCGACGCCGAGCAGCGCGCCGAGGCGATCGCCCGCGACGTCTCGCTGGCCGAGGAAGCGCGGAAGCGACGGACTGCCCTCGTCGACGATGCCGATGCTGCGGCACAGACGGTGATCACCGCGAGCGAGCGTGCCCACGACCTCGAGACTTCGCAGGCGGAGAAGGACGAGTCCTTCGCGCAGGCACAGCGTGAGGTCACCGCTGCCCGTGAGGTGCTCGAGGCGGCTCGGGCGGAGGCCAAGCGTACGGCGCAGCGTCTCTCCCGGACACGGGCGCGCGGTGACTATGCCGACCTCCGGCGTCGCCTCGGTGAGATCCGGGTGCAGGAGGAGCGGCGGGCCACTGCTGCGGCGACGGTGCGGTCGATCGCCGTCACCGCCGCCGATGTCGACCGTCTCATCTCGCTTGAGACCGACGTGCGCATCGCCGAGAGCGCGAAGACCTCCGCTGCGGCGCAGATCGTCGCCCGCCGCCTCGGTGAGACTCCGGTCCGCATCGAGGGCGCGGAGCTCGAAGAGACGAGTGAGACCGAGCTCGCCGTGGTCAGCGATGTGCGCATCGTCGTCGACGGGGTCGCCGACATCACCGTGCGCCCCGGCGCCTCCCCGGTCGAACTCGACCGGGCGCTCGAGGCCGCGCAGTCGGCGCTTTCGGCAGAGCTCGAGCGCCTGCAGGTCGATTCGGTCGCTCAGGCACGGGAGCGGGCACACCGCCGCGCGGACGCCGAGGCTGAGGCAGCGGAGGCCGTATCGACGCTGACAGCCCTGCTCGGAGCGGACGGGCGCGAGGACCTCGAAGCGGCGTTCGCGCGGGCCGAGGCGCTCATCGCCGGCAGCGGAGACGACCGGGAGTCCGGTGACGAAGCATCGGGCAACGAAGAGTCGGCGGACGGCGCGCGGACGGACGGCGCGGGCAACGACGACGATTCTGCTGAGACGGTCGCCGATCTCGAAACGGCTCTTGCCGACGCTGACACGGCCGTCGATGATGCCCAGGCGCACATGGACGAGGCGACTGCGCGACTCGAGACCGCGCGAGCGAACCGCGACGACGCTCGCGTCGAGACCGTCCGCGCGCAGACCACCCTGCAGGAGGCGCGGACGCAGGCCGAACGTCTGGAGAAGGCGCTCGCCGAGGCCAGGGCGGCAGAGTCGGACGAAGCGCTCGGGTCGGCGGTGAGTGCCGCGACCGAACAGGCACGTGCTGCCGAGGCGCGAGTGGCCGAGGCCCGGTCCGCCTATGACGCCGCCGATCCGCAGACGCTGGAGATGAAGGTCAACAACGTCCGGCAGCTCGTCGTGAGCAAGGAGGCGCAGCGGGAGAAGGAACGGCAGGAGGTCGATCGACTCACCGCGCTCATTGACGACCGGGCCGGTGAGGGCATCTACGAGAAGCTCACGAGCGCCGAGGAAGCACTCGAGACAGCGCAGAGGAGACGAGCTCGTCTCGAGCGCAGTGCGCGGGCGATCGATCTGCTCCGCTCGACGGTGCTCGCGCATCGCGATGAGGCCCAACGGAAGTACGTCGCGCCGTTCAAGGCGCAGATCGAGCGTCTCGGGCGACCGATCTTCGGTCCCGATCTCTCGGTCGAGGTGTCCGAGGATCTCGCGATAGCCTCACGGACACTCGACGGGACAACGGTGCCGTTCGAATCGCTCTCGGGCGGAACTCGGGAGCAGTTGGCCCTCATCGGTCGGCTCGCCGTCGCCGCCCTCGTCGACCCGTCGGCGGGTGCCCCGGTCATCCTCGACGATGCCTTCGGCTTCGCCGACCCCGAGCGCTTGGTCGCCCTCAACGTCGTTCTCGGCACCATCGGCGAGTCCGCGCAGGTCATCCTGCTCACCTGTCAGCCCGAGCGCTTCGCCTCCGTCGGCGGTGCGACCACCGTGAGCTTGGGATAGCTGAAGGGAGTCAGGAAATGTCCCTGCGTTCGGCAACGGATACGAGCCGCCAGAAGGAAGACAATAGATTCGACCGTCCTCGACGCGGATTCCTTAAAGATTTTGCATTGATCCTCATCGCTATTTCGATTGTAACACTTTCAATTACGTCAATACCGCCGTTTCTGTACTCCGTCTTTTCCGGCAAATTCTTCCTCGCAACTCTGTTCGACTGGAACGTGTTTATTTCCAGCCCTTTTAGGGCTGAAGGCGACGGATTTCAAGGAGTCTCTGCCGTAGTCCTTGCCGCTGGTTTAACATTATTTGCTGTGGCGGTGAAGCAATCCGAGAGGCAACTCCAAGGCGAAGTGCTGGAGACGGAGAGTATTACTAAATGTGCACGAGTGATTAACTCGTGCTTTTCTTTCTTTTTTCTGTTGCAATTGCTGGCAGTGTTAATGCTTAAAATTCTCGGCGCGTCGTTTGAGGTTAATCCTAATTCGTTGATTGTGGGTATTTTTGGATTTCTAGTTTCCGCGGCGGTGGCGAGCTTGTTGAGCGCAGGACGCGCCCGGGTTAGGGACTCGCTGGTATACAACAAGAACTATAGAAGCGAGCTGGTGGCAATGGAGGCCGGAAGGAAATCGGTGTATCGTGCCAGCAACCCATATCCCGCGGTAGTCGGTCAGATCCTAATTTCCACCGCCGTGGTCGGGTCTATTGCAGTGATGGCCGGTGTCCCGGTTTATGCAGTGCTGGTTGGGGCTATCTTAACTGTTACTTACGGCGCTTTTTCTTTATGTCTGTTTGTTCGAAATGGGATATCGAAGTGGTCAACTTCCACCTTTTCAAAGTTGAATCGAGGAAACTTCTATTTTTTAAGTGTGCTGTTGTGGTTGGCCACCGTTTTGACGCCTGCTGTGATTGTATCCGAACTTTCTTTAAACTTAGGTTCTTATAGCAAGTCCAGCGCAGCGACGGCTGTTACCGTTATGGTAATTGTCATTCTATCGGCTTCGGCGATTTACATTAGGAGGTCTGGTCGGTTCGGTGACCTCGTTTACGCGCGACAGGGTAGACAGATCTCCGAAGCTATCGTTGGGCTAGACAAAGCCATTGGTGGCCAGAGAAACTGGTTGAGTCCAGTCGGCGGCGGTCGAGTTTGTGAGTTGGATCGCAAGCGGCTAAGCACTACGAAGGTTTGGCGATCATGTTGATATCGACCTTACCCTCAAGCGCTTGCTAACCGTTGTTGATAGTTTTGATAATTGTATGTGACTTGGTGTCTGGGCTATTCACCCGAGTTTGTTCCGCGCCGCTGCGGCGGCCTCCGCCGCCTCCGCGCGGATCGTGCGGCGTAGGATCTTGCCCGAACTCGTCTTCGGCAACTCGTCGATGAACGCCACCTGGTGGGGTGCCTTGAAGGAGGCGAGCCGCTCGCGGCAGTAGGCGATGATCTCCTCGGCGGTCGCCTCGGCGCCGGGTTGCAGGGTGACGAATGCGGCGACGTCCTCCCCGCGATACTCGTCGGGGATCCCGACGACCGCAGCCTCCTGGACGGCCGGATGGGTATAGAGGACATCCTCGACCTCACGCGGCCACACCTTGTAGCCCGAGGCGTTGATCATGTCCTTCTTCCGGTCGACGATGAAGAGCCAGCCGTGCTCGTTCATGTATCCGACGTCGCCGGTGCGCAGCTCGCCGCCGGGCAGGTTCTCGTCGGTGGCCGCAGGATTGTTGATGTATTCCGACACGACCTCCGGACCCGAGATCGCGACCTCACCGACCTCCCCGGGGCCGACTGGGTTGCCGAAGTCATCGAGGATGCGGATCATCGTGTCCGGCTGGGGCAGACCGCACGAGAGGTTCCCGCTGTCGGGATCGACAGGAGCCTGCAGACCCGCAGGCACAGCGGCCGCCTGACCGACCGTCTCCGTGAGGCCGTACCCCTGACCGATGGCGACCCCGAATCTCTCCTCGAACTTCCGCACGAGCCCCTCAGGCAGGGGCGCGCCGCCGGACATCACACGCTTGAACGAAGCGAAGTGGTCCGGTGTGACCGCCGGGTGGGCGAGCATCGCCGTGAACACCGTGGCGGGCCCGGCCATGTACGTCGGCCGTTCATTGACGAGCAGGTCGAGGAACGACGAGGGCTCGAACCGATAGTTGGGGATGAGCCTCGCGCCCCCTGAGACGCCGGCGATGAAGAGGCAGATGAACCCGGTGATGTGGAAGACCGGGGCGAGGGTGAGGTAGCCGTCGCCGGGCTCGAAGAGCGGATTGCGAACGTTGTAGCGCGAGTTGCTCGACACCGACGCGTGCGACCCCGACGCCCCCTTCGACCGACCCGAGGTGCCCGAGGTGTAGACGACGATCGACTCGTCCTCCGGAGCCGGATCAGCGGGGATGACGCCGGTGGCGAGATGCGTTTCGACGACCGCCTGGAAATCGGGGCCGCCGAGGTCGTCGCCGGCCTCCGGATCCCCGCTCACCCCAGGCGTTCCAGGAAGTCCGTCGAACATTCCGAAGATCGACTCCGGGCCGGTGACCTGGTAGCCGCGGTCGTCGGCGAGGACGACCGTGGGGATCGACTCCGCATACGGCTTCACCCGATCGAGGTAGGCCGCCTTCGAGACGACGAGGGCCTGGATATCGGCATCGGCGAAGACGTGCTCGAGCTCCCCGCGGTACATCGGGTTGAGGGGAACGACGACACCGCCGGCCTTCCAGATCCCGTAGGTCGCGATCATGAACGCCGGCGTGTTCTGGTCGTAGATCCCGACCCGGTCCCCGCGCCCGATGCCCTGCTCGGACAGATACGCGGCGAACGCCGTCGAGTCCCGATCGAAGTCGTTCCATGTCGGCTCGTAGCCGTAGTAGCTCACCGCGGTCTTCTCGCCGCGGGCGGCGACGGTCGCCGCGAGGTCTCGCAAAGGTGTCGAGGTCTCCAGGGTGTGGGGTATCGGGGCGATGTCGCCCCACGTCTGCAGCCACGGGCGGGCGTCGAACCATGAGCTCATTGCGTCACTTCCTCCAGCGTCGTCGGTGGGGGTGCGTCGTCGGGAAGTCTGCGCTGACCCTCCGAGTGAACATTCGTTCAGTGGTTCTCACCCTATTCACCCGGGGCGAGGGAGTCAACGGTGTCGGTGCCGCTGAGCGATGTCGCGCCCGATGAGCTCCTTCATCACCTCATTGGCGCCGCCGAAGATCGCCTGGATCCGGTTGTCCTTGAAGGCGCGGGCGATGGGGTATTCGAGCATGTAGCCGTAGCCTCCGAAGAGCTGCAGGCATCGGTCGATGACCTCGATCGAGAGGTCGGAGCCGAGGTACTTCGCCTTCGCCGCATCGACCGCGGTGAGCTCGCCGGCGTTGAGGGCGAGTGCGCAGCGATCGACGAAGGCTTCGAGGGCGTCGACGCGGGTCTCGAGCTCGGCGAGTTCGAACCGGGTGTTCTGGAAGTCGCCGATCGTCTGCCCGAAGGCCGGGCGCGAGAAGACGTACTCGCCGGTCCATTCGAGGGCCGCGCGTGCCGTGGCGAGCGTTCCCGACCCGATGAGGAGGCGCTCGGTGGGCAGGTTGACCATGAGGTGGACGAAGCCCCCGTCGAGCTCCCCGAGCAGTTCATCGGCGGGGACACGGACATCGGTGAAGGAGAGCTCCGCGGTGTCCTGGGCCTCGAGGCCGAGCTTCGCCAGCTTGCGTCCGCGCTCGAATCCCTGGGTGTCGGCGTCGACGATGAACAGCGAAGTCCCGCGCGCGGCCTTGACGTCGGGGTTCGTGCGAGCGACGACGATGACGAAGTCGGCGTGGTGGCCGTTGGTGATGAACGTCTTCGCGCCGTTGATCACCCATTCGTCACCGTCGCGGACCGCCTTCGTCGTGATCCCCTGGAGGTCGGAGCCGGCGCCAGGCTCGGTCATCGCGATCGCCCCGATCATCGCCCCCGAGGCCAGACCGGTGAGGTACTTCTCCTTCTGGGCCTGCGTCCCGAAGGCCATGAGGTAGCCGGGGACGATGCCGTCGGAGACGCCCCATCCGCCGGTCACCCCGCCGACGCCTCGGCGGGCGATCTCCTCGGACCGAACCATCTCGAACCGGAAGTCCGCTACTCCGGCACCCCCGAACTCCTCGGGGATGGCCAGGCCGATGACGCCCGCCTCGGCGGCCTTGACCCACATCCCACGATCGACGAGGTGGTTCTCCTCCCACTCCTCGACGTGGGGGACGACCTCACGGTCGAGGAAAGCCGCGACGGTCGCGCGGAAGGCTTCGTGGTCGTCGTCGTACAGGTTCCGCTTCACTGAGTCCGTCCTCCGAGGGTGCCGGATCGCAGGCCTTCGGCATCCTCGCCGAGGCGGTGACCGCGATCACTGATCGTTCGTTCAGTCTCGCACCGGGGTCGGGGACGGTCAAGCGGCGGCTCAGCCGGTGAATTCCTGCCGGATCTCACCGATGCCCTCGATCGTGGAGACGAGGACCTGACCGGGCTGAAGGAGCTTCGGCGGTTCGCGGGTGAACCCGACGCCCGAGGGGGTGCCGGAGTAGATGACATCGCCGGGGGAGAGGGTGAGGATGCGGGAGAGGCTCTCGACGAGGGCGGGGACGTCGAAGATCATCTGGCTCGTGCGGCCGGACTGGACGACCTCATCGTCGAGCGTGCAGGTGATCGCGAGGTCGTCGCGATCGGGCAGCTCGTCGGGCGTGACGAGCCACGGCCCCTGCGGTGAGTAACCGGGGAAAGACTTGCCGAGACCGAACTGCGGGGCCGGACCCTCAAGCTGGGTGGTCCGTTCGGAGATGTCCTGGCCGACGGTGACACCGGCGACGTAGTCCCAGCCGGTGCCCGTCGGGATGTCATGGGCTTCGCGCCCGATGACGATGACGAGTTCGGCCTCCCAGTCGTTGCGGCCCTCGGGCACGAGGGCCACCGTCGTGTACGGCCCGGTGATCGAGGACTGGAACTTCGGGAACACCGGCGGCAGCGAGTCGGGTCGGTCGAAGCCGCTCTCAGTCACGTGTTCGTCGTAGTTGAGGCCGACCCCCATCGACTGCAGGGGTCTTGGCGAGACCGCCCCGAGCTGCTTGGGGTCGATTCTCACGGTCTCCCCGGCGGCATCGGGTGCCCAGGCGAGGAAGTCGTCCCACTGGTCGTAGACGTCCTGGATGTCGGGGCCGAAGCGGCCCTCGCTGGCGGTCGCGACGTCGATGCCCTCACTGTCGGAGGTGAGGATGACGGCGCGGGAGCTGTGATTGGCGAGTCTCATGGTTGTCCTTGTCTGTCAGTGGTGGGGTGGGTGGGAGGAGGGCCTCAGCGGTCGACGTTGGCGACCCCGTGATCGAGGATGCCGGGAGGCACCTGGCCGTCCCACTGGTTGATCCAGTAGAGGTCGTCGGGATCCCAGTGCCTGGCCGGCCGGCCCTTGTCGCGGATCGTCTCCATGTCGCAGTAGTACTCGATGACCGTGCCGTTGGGTTCGACGTAGTAGACGGCGACGTTGTCGCCGGCACCATGGCGCACCGGTCCCCATGCCAGCCGGGCACCGCGACGTGCCAGGCGATCGCCGAGGCGCATGAGGTCGAAGACGTTGCCTGCCTGCCAGGCGTGGTGGTGGATCCCGGTCTTGTTCGAGGTGAAGATCGCGATGCCGTGGTGATCGTTGTTGCAGCGCATGAAGAAGTTCTCATTGCCGATCTGGTCGGAGACGACGAAGCCGAAGACGTCGTGGAGGAAGTCGCGCTGCGTGAGGGCATCCCGAACCTGGATGTTCGTGTGTCCGAGGCGGTCCGGAGCGCTCGATCCGCGCTTGAGCATGCTGTAGTCGAGCTTCTCGGTGTAGATCTGCCATGTGAAGCCCTCAGGGCCGACGAAGGCGAAGCCCTCTTCGATGTGGTCTTCGATCGGCTGCTCGGAGATGACCTGGTAGCCGCCGCGGGCGACCTTCTCGCGGATCGCCTCGAGTTCGGCGGTGCTGTCGACGATGAGCCCGGTGTGGTCGAGGGCGTCCTTGTCCGACTGGGTGTAGACGATCTCGTGGTGTTTGTTCTGTGCCGTGAGGAACGCCTTCTTCCCCGACGAATCCGACTCGACGAGCCCGAAGACGTCGATCGCGTTCGTCAGTGTTGCGCCGAGGTCGCGGGTGTGCAGGGAGACGTACCCGATCTCCGAGACTGATCCTTCTGCCGACATGGTCCACTCCTCTTCGAGTCAATAAATCATAATGATTATGCTCAATACGATAGCAGTGAATCCCGGACAATCAAGGGTGCGGTTGCGGATGTGCTCGAACTCGACGTTACGAAGGCAGGCTGACCAGGGCTTTCCGGTCCCGCAGAGGGCTTGAGCCGAAGCGGTGCCGGTAGCTGCGGGAGAACTGCGCCTGCGAGCGGAATCCGCTGGCAGCGGCGACCTCGGCCATGCTCATCTCCTGGGCACGTGGGTCGGCGAGCAGGTCCCGAGCCGTCTCGAGTCGGTAGGTGAGCACTGTCTGCGGCACGCTGTGGCCCGCCTCGGCGAAGAGTCGTGAGAGGTGGCGTTCGGAGAGTCCAACGCGCCGGGCGATCCGGGAGGCCGTGAGTCCGGGATCGCGGTGGTGCTCGCTGATGAGCGCTCGCGCCTCGTCGAGAGCTCCGGCGTCTCCCGTGGCATCGGTGAGCAGGGTGGCGAGCAGGTCGAGCATCCGCTCGTCGAGGCGGGAGCCTCCGCGCAGTCCGCGGGCCGCCAGGGCATCGGCGATGTGGGCGAACTCGCGGCCTGCGGCATCGCGGGGCGACTCGTGCCCGGTGACGAGCGGGGTCGGTCGACGCCACGAGGCCGCGCCGGTGAGCTCGAGGAGCGATTCGCGGGGAAGCCTGACGACGATCTCATCGACTCCGGTGCTCAGTTCGCGGGTGAACGAAGTGTCTCCGCTCACGACGACACCGCGCCCGGGGCCGATCTCGAGCCGTCCGAAGCGGTGGGAGAATCTGCTCGACCCGGTCAGCGGCAGGTAGACGAGTGCCCCGGAGACCGGGTGGGCGGCGATGTCGGCCGACTCCCGCCGGACCGTATGCGGGCTTCCCGTGACCCTGGCGATGCGCATCCGCGGCAGCTCGAGCGTCGAGGTCTGCGCGCGGAACCGCGCGCCCACAGCGTGTTCGGTGCGCAGGCCCACGAGCGTCGAGGCGTGGTACGCCTCCCAGCCCTCGACCCGCTGGTGCGCAGGCACGGACCCGGTCGAGAACCGTGCGAGCACGCTCCCTGTCTCAGCTCCTGCAGACATGGACACCATGGTAGACGCCGGAGTGTGACGCCGCTCTCACGTTTTTGACGATTTCGGCCACGATCGCCTCGGCGGGGTGACGGGGAGCACCCCACCTGCCACGCTCGGTCTCAGTTGTCCTGTTCCACCGCAGCAGCAAGACAAGGAGCACCATCATGGTCATCTTCAACGACGGCGTCGCAGAGACCGCGACCCCCGACGGCGATGCCGTCGACACCGACGTCCTCATCGTCGGCTCGGGACCGGCCGGAGCCTCCGCCGCACTCTTCCTCTCGACCCTCGGCGTCGACAACGTCATGATCACGAAGTACCGCTGGACGGCGAACACCCCACGCGCCCACATCACCAATCAGCGGACGATGGAGATCTTCCGCGACGTCGGCATCGAGGATCAGGTGCTCGCCGAGGCGACCCCGTACGAGATGATCGGCGACACCGTCTTCTGCACCTCGATCGCCGGGGAGGAGATCGGACGCATCCTCACGTGGGGCAACCATCCGGCCCGGCACGCCGACTACGAACTCGCCTCGCCCTCCCTCAACTGCGACATCCCGCAGACCTACCTCGAGCCGATCCTCGTGAAGAACGCGACGATGCGAGGGACGCAGACCCGCTTCTCCACCGAGTACCTCTCCCACGTCCAGCATCCCGACCACGTCGACGTCACCGTCCTCGACCGACTGACCGGTCGCACCCAGCTCATCCGCGCGAAGTACCTCATCGGCGCCGACGGAGCCCGGTCGAAGGTCGCCGCCGACATCGACCTGCCGATGGTCGGGGAGATGGACATCGCCGGGTCGATGAACATCACGTTCACAGCCGACCTCGAGAAGCTCGTCGGTCACCGTCCCTCTGTCCTCTACTGGGTGATCCAACCCGGCTCGAACATCGGCGGGATCGGTGCGGGGCTCGTGCGCATGGTCAGGCCGTGGAACGAATGGCTCATCGTCTGGGGCTTCGACATCACCCAGGGGGTGCCGGAGGTCACCGAGGCCGACGCCCTCGAGATCGTGCGCAACCTCATCGGCGACCCCGAACTCGACGCCGAGATCACCGGCATCTCCCTGTGGGGAAACAACGAGCAGTGCGCCTCCCGCCTGCAGTCGGGGCGCGTCTTCTGCGCCGGCGACGCCGTGCACAAGCACCCGCCGTCGAACGGCTTGGGATCGAACACCTCGATCCAGGACTCCTACAACCTCGCATGGAAGCTCGCGGCGGTGCTGCGCGGCACGGCGGGGGAGGAGCTGCTCGAGACCTACTCGAGCGAACGGGCTCCGGTGGCCCAGCAGATCGTCACCCGCGCCAACCAGTCCGGGCGTGAGTTCGGTGAGCTCTTCGCAGCCCTCGGCCTCGAACCGGGACAGTCCGAGGAGGAGATGACCGCGGCGATCGCCTCCCGCAAGGACGCGACCCCTGCCGGTGCCGAGCGCCGCCGACAGGTCAAAGCGGCGATGGAGCTGAAGAACTACGAGTTCAACGCCCACGGGGTCGAACTCGGGCAGCGCTACGCCTCGACCGCCGTCGTCGCCGACGGGCGCGCGCAGACCCCCAACCCGCGCGACCCCGAGCTCTACTACGAAGCGTGCACGGACCCCGGGGTCCGTCTGCCGCGCGCGTGGGTGGGCAACTGGATCGAGAAGCACTCGACCCACGACCTCGCGCCCTACTCCCGCTTCACCCTCATCACCGGCACCACGGGCGCGGCCTGGGAGGATGCGGCACGTGAGGTGAGCGAGCGCCTCGGCGTCGACGTCGAGACCGTCGTCATCGGACCCGACCGCGACATCACCGACCTCTACTTCGACTGGGACCGGGTGCGCGGCACCGCCGAGGACGGCGCGATCCTCGTCCGTCCCGACAAGCACATCGCGTGGCGGGTCGAGAGCCTTCCCGCCGACCCCGCCGCCGACCTCGAGGCGGCACTCACCGCCGTCCTCTCCCGCAGCGGAAGCTCAGTGCGCACGAGTGCCGCGGACGCCGGTGCTCCGGAGGCGGCAGAGTCTGCCGCCGCCGAACAGCTCGAGAAGCAGGAGGAACCGGCATGAGCCTCGACTTCACCCACACGACGCTCGGCCAGCGCGTCGTCTTCGCCCCCGGACAGGCCGCGGCCCGGATCGCCGAGGAGATCGAGCGCCTCGGTGCCGAACGCATCATGGTCATCGTCTCCGGATCCGCCGCCGACAAGGTGAGCGACTTCTCCTCCCACTTCCCAGTCGCGCTGTGGCACCGCGAGGTCGTCATGCACGTCCCCGCCGAGGTGGCCGACCGGGCCGTGGCCGCCGCCCAGGCGGCCGAAATCGACCTCGTCGTCAGCGTCGGCGGGGGATCGGCGACCGGGCTGGCCAAGGCGGTCGCCCTCGAGACCCGGATCCCCATCATCGCCGTGCCCACGACCTTCGCCGGTTCCGAGGCGACGAACGTGTGGGGGAGGACGGAGAACGCCCGCAAACGCACGGGCACCGACGACGCCGTGCTGCCGAGAACCGTCGTCTACGATGCCACCCTGCTCGCCGATCTGCCCCACGACCTCGCCGTGGCCTCCGGGCTCAACGCGCTCGCCCACTGCATCGACTCGATGTGGGCCCCGCGAGCCGACCCGATCAACCGTGCGCTCGCCCTCGAGGGAATCCGGGCACTGACCCTCGGGCTTCCCCAACTCGACCCCGACGGCGAGGACCTCACCGGCCTCGAGGACACCCTCTACGGTGCCTACCTCGCCGCCGTGGCCTTCGCCTCGGCGGGGTCGGGCATGCACCACAAGATCGCCCACGTCCTCGGCGGCACCTTCGACCTCCCTCATGCCCAGACCCATGCCACCCTGCTTCCCTACGTCCTCGCCTTCAACGCCCCGGCCGTCCCCGAGGCCGAGACCCGCATGGCCAAGGCCTTCGGGGCGCCGACCGCCGTCGCCGGACTCGAACGCCTCCGTGAGGCCGTCGGTGCCCCGCGGGCCCTGTCCGGGCTCGGCTTCACCGAGGCCGACATCGCCGAGGCGGTCGATCTGTCCCTGGACGCGATCCCCGAGGACAACCCGCGGGCAGTGACGAAGGAGAACCTCACCGCCCTGCTCACCGCGGCCCTCCGCGGTGACGAACCGACGTCCGCTGCGAAGAGAGCCTGATGCGAACCCGCTGCGGCGCACAGCACGAGCGCCGCCGAAACGAAGGAGCGACACCATGACCAGCACCACCCCTTCGAACCTCACTCCCGAAGAGGTCGAGCAGCGCCTGACCGAGACGGTCATCGCCTCGTTCTCAGGCACCTCCGACGAGCGGCTCAAGGAGCTCATGACCTCCCTCGTCACCCACCTCCACGGCTTCATCCGCGACGTGCGGCTGACCGAGGAGGAATGGAACCAGGCGATCGCCTTCCTCACCGCCGTCGGCCATATCACCGATGACCGCAGGCAGGAATTCATCCTCCTCTCCGACGTCCTCGGGGCGTCGATGCAGACGATCAACGTGAGCAACACTCCGTACAAGGACGCGACCGAGGCCACGGTGTTCGGCCCGTTCTTCGTCGACGACGCCCCGCGCATCGACAACGGCGGCGACATCGCCGGCGGGGGAGTGGGGCAGCCGGCCTGGGTCGAGGGCGTCGTCCGGGACACGGACGGCAACCCGGTGCCAGGAGCGCGGATCGAGGTGTGGGAGGCCGACGAGGACGGCCTCTACGACGTCCAGCACGATGACGAGCGCGTCTACGGACGCGCCCATCTCTTCTCCGAGGACGACGGATCGTTCCGGTTCTGGGGACTCACCCCCACCCCGTATCCCATCCCCGACGACGGCCCGGTCGGCGCACTGCTGGCGGCCACCGGCCGGTCGCCGATGCGCGCGAGTCACCTCCACTTCATGGTCACCGCCCCCGGACTGCGCACACTCGTCACCCACATCTTCGTCACCGGCGACGAACTGCTCGCCACCGACTCGGTGTTCGGCGTCAAGGAGTCGCTCATCAAGGACTTCGAACAGCAGGAGCCGGGGACGCCGACGCCCGACGGGCGCGATCTCGGCGACGCCTCATGGTCGCGGGCCCGCTTCGACATCGTCCTCGCCCCCGAAGGAGCGTGACCCGGCACGTGGGGTTGCCAGGGAGGCCGCGAGCGCGAATACTGCGAGGCACGGTGACTCGGCGACAGAGGAGCGGTGATGGGCGAGACGGTGCGGATCGCACAGGTGAGGATCGACCACGCGGACAAGGTGCTCTTCGGCCCTGACGGCCCACCGGTGACGAAGGCCGATCTCGCCCGGTACTGTGCCGACATCGCCGAGGCGATGCTGCCTCACACCCGGGGCCGGCCGATCTCGATGGAGCGCTTCCCCCACGGCATCGACGGGGAATCGTTCTTTGAGAAGCGGGCACCCGCGTACCTCCCTGACTTCGTCCACCGGGTGCGGGTCGATGTCGAGACCGAGCACCGCAGCCAGGACCAGGTGGCCATCGACAACACGCAGACGCTCGTCTATCTTGCCGACCAGGCGTGCCTGACTCCGCACACGTGGCTCTCGACCGCGGCCGACCTCGAGCGGCCCGACCAGCTCCTCGTCGACCTCGACCCGACTGTGCCGGGACTTGAGGCGGTGCGCCGGGCGACGACGATGGTCGGGAACCTCTGCGAGGACCTCGGACTCACGGCCTTCGTCAAGACGACCGGGTCCCGCGGCTACCACGCCATGATTCCCCTGCGCCCCGACCACGACTTCGACGCCGTCCGCGACTTCGCCCACCGCTTCGCCGAGGTCCTCGTCGCCCGCGACCGCGACCTGCTCACCACAGCGGCGCGCAAAGCGAAGCGGGGTGACCGGGTCTACCTCGACGTCGCCCGCAACGCGTACGCGCAGACGGCCGTGCCGCCCTTCGCGGTGCGCGCGCGTCCGGGAGCGCCGGTGTCGATGCCGATCACCTGGGACGAGGTGGACACCGTCGCACCGCAGGAGTTCACGATCGCCTCCGCCGCCCGGCGCGTGAAGACCCACGGCGATCCGTGGGCGGGCATCGCCCGGCACCGGCAGGGCCTGAGCAGGGCGATGGAAAGGCTCGAGCGGCTGAGCGGCACCTGAGCCCCCTCAGCCGGTCGTGCCTCCACCCGTCTCGTCGATCCAGATCCATCCTGCGGGCATCGGTGCCCACGCTGCGACCTCACGGCGGTCCTTCGACGAGTCGGCGAGGACGACGACCTGCCGGGCGCGTTCGGCGATGAGCTCCTTCGTCCGCGCTTCGGCCAGAGTTGGCTCACCGAGGCCGACGGCCGGGTCGACGGCGTCGGCGCCGAGGAAGGCGAAGTCGACGTGGATCCGGGACAGGGCATGGTCGGAGAGCGCTCCCGTCGTGCCGTGCGACATCGTCGAGACCTCGCCGCCGACCATGACGACCGTCGGGCCCTCGGGGTGGGCGAGGGTGAGGGCGATCTCAAGCCCGCGGGTGATGACGGTGAGGTCGCTGCGATCGCGGATGCGCTCGGCCAGGCGCACCGTCGTCGACCCAGCGTCGAGGAAGACCGTGCGCACGCTCGGGTCGGTGAGACGGTCCGCCGCGGCCGCCGCGATCACGTCCTTCGCCTCGGCGTTGAGTTCCATCCGCTCACCGAGAGGAGGTTCGACGTAGCCGGCGGCAGCAGCTCCGCCGATCGTGCGGATGACCTCTCCGGCCTCGGCCATCTCCCGCAGGTCCCGCCGGATCGTCGACTCCGAGGTCCTGAGTTCGGCGGCCAGGCGCGGAATCGACCAGGACCCGGTCTTGAGCAGGGACATGATGTCGTCACGTCGCCGCTGCGTGCCCGTGCGGATCGCCATCGCGCACCCCTCCCTTCTCGTTCGCCCTCACCTCGGCAGGTCGGTGAAACCTGCCGCGGACTCTGTCACTTCGGCAGGTACTCCGCGCGGATCCCGTCGACGAAGGGAGCGTAGCCGATCGCTGCCCGGTAGGCCGAGCGCATCGTGCCCGCGTCGGCCAGTCCCTGCCCGGCGATGTCGAATGCGGTGCCGTGATCGACCGAGGTGCGCAGGATCGGCAGGCCCACGGTGACCGAGATCGTCCCGTCGAAGTCGTAGGTCTTCGCGGCGATGTGGCCCTGATCGTGGTACTGCGAGAGGATCCCGTCGAAGCGTCCGCTCAGCCCCTGATGGAAGACGGAGTCGGCGGGGATGGGGCCGGCGACGTCGAAGCCGCGGGAGGCGTTGACCGCCTCGACGGCGGGGCGGAGGATCTCGATCTCCTCATCCCCGAACGCCCCGTTCTCCCCGCCGTGCGGGTTGAGGGCGGCGACGGCGAGCCGGGGCTCGGTCACCCCGTAGAGCTGAAGGGCGCGGTGGGCGCGTTCGATCGAGTCGACCTGCGTCTCGACCGTGAGCGCGTCGATGGCCCGCCGCAGGGACATGTGCCGCGTGGCGAAGAAGATCTGGAGCCTGTGATCGGGGATCTTCGTGTCCTCGACGACGAACATCGTGTCCTGCTTCGTCACCCCGGTGAGCTCACCGAGCATCTCCGTGTGCCCGAGGTGGACCGACCCCGACTCCCACACGGCCTCCTTGTTGATCGGGCCGGTGACGATGCCGGCGATCTCCTCGTCCATCGCCGCCTTCGTCGCGACTTCGATCGCCGTCACCGCCGCTCGTCCCGCGCGGGCGTCGACGACGCCCCAGTCGGGCAGATCGTCACCGAGGACGCCTAAGTCGAAGACGTCGATGACGCCTTCCCCCGCCGAGGCGGTCGACCAGTCGCTCACGGCCCGCAGTTCGACGTCGAGTCCGAGGACGTCGACGGCGCGCCGCATGACCGCGAGGTCGGCGACGGCGATGCCGTGCTGGTCGCCCTGCCCGGCGAATTCGGCGAGCACCTGTGCGGTGATCTCGGGACCGATCCCGACGGGGTCTCCGACGGTGACGGCGAGGACGGGTGCGGACATGTCATGCTCCTTCTCTGGGGGCGAAAGGGGTGAGAGGTCGGGTGGACGGGGTCTCATCCCGCACCGACCCGCGAGGTCGCCATGAGGTAGTCGAGGCAGAGCGCGGCCGTGCCGGAGTCGCCGATGAGCCCGCCCTTGGTGACGATGGGCATTCCGTCGGCACGGCCTCCGACGAGGCGACCGCCGACGGCGAGGGGGATGATCTCCTTCTCGATCTCCATCCCCACCGCCCCGACTGCGGACATCACCGCGGCGGTGACGTCCCCGCCGGTGGTGTAGAGGCCGGTGACCTCGGGGGCCTCCATGACGATCCCCGCGATCTCAGCCAGCCTGCGCGTCGTCTCCTCCGCCGCGGCATCGGTGAGGTCGACGACGTCGGAGGCCTCGGTGACGGTGGCGACGACGATCGCCTTCGCCGAGGTGACCGACCCGATCCGTGCCAGTGTGGCCTCGACGTCGGGTAGGCCCTCGCCGTCGAGGACCGTGCGGACCACGCAGACGGACGGATCCTCGCTCAGGGTCGCCAGCTGTGCCCGGGTGACCTCGGTCGCCGACCCGGAGATCCCGAAGACGACCCCGCGGGAACGGGTGGGCAGCAGGGACCTGGCGAGCGCGAGGCTGCCGGGACCGGGATCGATCGTCACCCAGTCGAGGACCTCGCCGTGGCGCAGATTCGCGTGGAGCCGAGCGTGCTCGCCGGGGGCGTCTGCGGGGATGTCCGCGATCTCGCGTGTCACCGAGGCGACGACGGACCCGACGAGCTCGATGTGTTCGGTGGTCAGGGCATCGACGACGATGACGTCGGCACCGGAGGAGATGCCGGAGATCACCCCGGCGCGAACGGACCGTCGGCCCTGCAGGACCCGGGAGAGCTCGATGAGGTGGCATTCGAGGTCGGTGCCGTCCTCGAGGATCCGGTCGACCTCCGAGGTCCGCATCGGCGAGCGCACGTCTCGGGCGAGCTCGGTGTGCTCGAGCAGCGTGCCGTCGAGGAGCTGGAGGCCCTGGACCGTGGTGCGTCCGGCGGCAGGGAAGGCGGGCACGCACAGACCGATGACCCGGCGGGGCACCCCGCCGGCCGCCTGAGCCAGCTGTCGGCGGGCCTCGAGCGCCGCCTCGGCGGTGACGCCGACGTTGCCGCGCAGGGTCGTGTCGATCCGGCACGCGAGGAGGTCGACGTCGCCGGCGACGCGGATGAGGGCATCGGTGAGTTCGGCGGCCTTTCGGGCGGGAAGGTGCCTCGAGTCGGCGTTGAGGACGACGGCGTCGTAGTCGTCGAGGAGGACGTCGAGGTCGACCCTCTCGTGCGGACTCGTCCCCGTCACGGTGATCGTGCGCAGCCCCGCCTCGGCGAAGAGGGCACCGCACGCGTTCCCACCGGTGAGGTCGTCGGCGACGATGAGGATCCGGGCATGCTCCGGTTCGATCGGGTCGCTGTTCATACGACCAAGTCGAGCACGAAGAGCAGCGGAATGGAACCGAGCCACACGGCGGTCGTGATCCCCGACCAGCCCTTGATCGCCTGGATGCCGTCGAGCCCGGCGAAGCGGGTGACGACCCAGAAGTACGAGTCGTTGAAGTAGGAGAAGACCATCGACCCGGCCGTGCACGCCATGACCGCGACGAGCGGGCTGAGCCCGAGAGGCTCGATGAGCGGGGCGGTGACGGAGGCGGCGGTGATCATCGCGACCGTACCCGACCCCTGGGCCAGGCGGACGAGGGAGGCGATGATGAACGGGACGAGGAGCGCGGGCAGGCTGATCGAGGCGATCGCCTCGGCCAGGGCGTCGCCGACGCCCGACTCGCGCAGCACCATGCCGAAGCTGCCGCCGGCACCGGTGATGAGGAGGATGAGGCCGGCCGAGGCGGCGGCGTCGGCGAGCCAGCTCTGGACCTGCGAGCGCGGGGTGAACCGCGGCAGCAGGGTGTAGACGGCGAGGACGAGGCCGATGATGAGGGCGACGACGGGGTTGCCGATGAATGCGAGCGGAGCGACCCAGCTCGAGGGTTCGTAGTCATCCCCGGAGAGCACGCCCTGGGCGTTGCGGTCGATCGCCGTCGAGACGGTGTTCGCGACGATGAGGAGGAGGGGGATGATGAGGGGGAGGAAGCCGAGGAACGCCCCGGGCTTCTTCCCGCCGGCCGCGGTTGCGGGAGTCTCCGTCGTCGTCTCCTCGGTGACCGTCACCTCGTCCCCGGTGACCGTGTCGACGGTGGTCGCCGAGGCGGTCGCCGCTCCGACGCCGGCCGTTGCGTAGACGTCGCGGCTGACCTTGGCGTTGAGGTACGGCTCGAGCTTCGGGCCGATCCAGCGCGCGTAGATGACGACGACGGGCAGGAGGAGGACGGTGAAGACGAGGCCGGTGAGGATGACTCCGCCGATGTCGGCACCGAGGATGCCGGTCGCAGCGAGCGGGCCCGGGGTGGGCGGAACCATGTGGTGGGTGAGCGTCATGCCGGCACCGAGGGCAAGAGCGAGCGTGATGTAGCCGCCGCGCTTGACGCGGGCGATCGACCGGGCGAGCGGATTCATGATGACGTACCCGGAGTCGCAGAAGACGGGGATCGACACGAGCGAGCCGACCGATCCCATCGCCCACGGTTCGCGTCCCTTGCCGAAGGCGCGGAGGAACGCGCGGGCGAGGGAGTCGGCGGCTCCGGAGACCTCGAGGATCTTGCCGATGCCCACGCCGAGGCCGATGACGATGCCGATGCTCGCGAGCGTGGTGCCGAAGCCCGTTGTCACCGCGTCGATGAGGGAGAGCAGGTCCTGACCGGCGACGACGCCGGTGACGAGAGCGGCGATGAGCAGGGCGATGAAGGCGTCGAGGCGGGTCGCGAGAACGATGATGACGATCGTCGCGATCCCGGCGACGAGTGCCGCGATGAGCTGCAGGTCCATGGGTTCCTCCACGTTGAGGCTGGCCGGGGGATCCGGTCAGGGAGCCGACTGAACCGGCTCAGAAGTTGCACAGTATGAGCAAGTATGGGCCATAGATGCGCATGAAAGCAAAGAAAATTTCTCGAGATCACCTCGGATTGGCCCTTGAATAATACCCGTGGGGGGTATATGTTCGAGGTATGGACACACAGCGCGAGGACAACACGGGCACCGATGTGCACGCCGGTCACGAGCACATGGACCACGCTCCGACGGACCACGGCGAGGACCATTCGCACATGGACCACTCCGGTATGGAACACGGCGATCATGGCGACCACGCCAGCCATGGCGATCATTCCGATCACGCGGGCCATGGCGAGCACGCCGGCCACGGCGACCACTCCGGCCACGGTGGTCACGGCGGGCACGCCGCGGTGTTCGGCCGCCTCTTCGTCGTCAATCTCATCATCGCCGTCCCCGTCGTCGCGTTCAGCCCGATGTTCGGCCACCTCGTCGGCTACATGGTGCCCGAGTCGGGACCGTGGGGTTGGCTGCGCTGGATCGCGCCGATCCTCGGCACCGTCATGTACGTCTGGGGCGGTCGGCCCTTCCTCACCGGCGGGCTGAGCGAGCTGCGGTCGCGCAAGCCGGGCATGATGCTCCTCATCGCGCTCGCGATCACTGTCGCCTTCCTCGCCTCATGGGGTTCGTCGCTCGGACTCCTCGACCCCGAGCTCGACTTCTGGTGGGAGCTCGCCCTCCTCATCGTCATCATGCTCGCCGGCCATTGGCTCGAGATGCGCTCGCTCGCGCAGACCACCTCGGCGCTCGACAGCCTCGCAGCCCTCCTGCCCGACGAGGCGGTCAAGGTCGTCGACGGGCAGATGGTCACGGTCTCACCCGAGGACCTCGTCGTCGGCGACATCGTCGTCGTCCGTCCCGGCTCCGCGGTTCCCGCCGACGGCCGCATCGTCGACGGCACCGCGGAGATGGACGAGTCGATGATCACCGGCGAGTCCCGCCCGGTGCGCCGCGGCGTCGGCGACACCGTCGTCGCCGGCACCGTCGCCACGGACTCCGGGGTGCGCATCGAGATCACCGCGACCGGTGACGACACCGCCCTCGCCGGCATCCGCAAGCTCGTCGCCGACGCGCAGAACTCCTCGTCCCGCGCGCAGCGCCTGGCCGACCGGGCCGCCGCCTGGCTGTTCTGGTTCGCCCTCGGCGCCGCTGTCATCACCGCGATCGTCTGGACGCTCGTGGGCATGCCCGACACCGCCGTGGTCCGCACGATCACCGTCCTCGTCATCGCCTGCCCCCATGCGCTCGGTCTGGCGATCCCGCTCGTCGTCTCGATCGCCACGGAGCGCGCCGCCCGCGCCGGCGTCCTCATCAAGGACCGTCTCGCGCTCGAGACGATGCGCACCGTCGACGCCGTCCTCTTCGACAAGACCGGCACCCTGACCAAGGGCGAGCCGACCGTCACCGCCGTCGAGACCACGGGAGAGCGCGGCCAGGACGAGGTGCTCGCCCTGGCAGCAGCGGCCGAGACCGACAGTGAGCACCCGCTCGCCCGCGCCATCGTTCGGGCCGCCCGGGACCGGGGGCTGCGCGTGCCGAGCGCGCAGAACTTCTCCTCGTCTCCGGCCGTGGGCGTGCGCGCCGAGGTCGACGGGTCCGTCGTCGAGGTCGGCGGACCGCATCTGCTCACCGAACGCGGAGCCGCCGAGGCGCAGGTCGCCGAGAAGTGGCGCAGCGAGGGCGCGATCATCCTCCACGTCCTCGTCGACGGCTCCGTCGTCGGTGCCCTGCGCCTGGCCGACGAGATCCGGCAGGAGTCACGGGAGGCAATCGACGCACTCCACCACCAGGGGATCGAGGTCGTCATGATCACCGGTGACGCCGAGGCGGTCGCCCGGTCCGTGGCCCGTGACCTCGGCATCGACCGGGTCTTCGCGGGAGTCCGTCCCGCGGACAAGGCCGCGAAGGTCTCCGAACTCCAGGCGGAGGGCAAGACGGTGGCGATGGTCGGCGACGGCGTCAACGACGCCCCGGCGCTCGCGCAGGCCGATGTCGGCATCGCGATCGGCGCCGGCACGGATGTCGCGATCGGCTCGGCCGGCGTCATCCTCGCCTCCGACGATCCGCGGTCCGTCCTCTCCGTCCTCGAGCTCTCCCGGGCCAGCTACCGGAAGATGAAGCAGAACCTCTGGTGGGCGGCGGGATACAACCTCATCGCGGTGCCGCTGGCCGCGGGCATCCTCGCCCCGATCGGCTTCGTCCTGCCGATGAGCGTCGGCGCGATCCTCATGTCCGCCTCGACGATCGTCGTCGCCCTCAACGCGCAGCTGCTGCGTCGCCTCGACCTCAGCCCCGAGGCCGCGGTCGCCGCCGCGGAGCGGTGAACCGCCCGGCCCCAGCGCTCGGGCCTCAGCGCTCGAGCACCTCGTCGAGCGCACTCGCTCCGGCGGCGACCGTGACCTGGGTGCCCCACGGGTCGGTGAGGCGCAGGGAGCGTCCGTCGTCGGCGAAGTCGAGGGAGTGGCGACGCAGACGCTGCCCGAGGGCGTCGAGGTCATCGCGGCCCGGCACGGTGATCGCGAGGTCCCCGAGGCCGAGGCTCGCCGCCCGCGGTCCGGCGCCGAGGCTGTTCCACGTGTTCATCGCGACATGGTGGTGGTAGCCGCCCGCGCCGGCGAAGAGCGCCCCGGGCATCGTCGAGTGCGTGACGCCGAACCCGAGGGCATCGACGTAGAAGGCCCGCGCCCTCTCGATGTCGCCGACCTGGAGATGGACGTGCCCGACGGTGCCTGCGAGTTCCGAGGTGTGCGCGAGGGCGTCGGTCGTCAGGTGCTCACGGAGGAACGCGTCGGGGTCGAACCGGATCGAATCCATCTCGACCTCACCGTCGGGGGAGTGGCCCCACGTGGCGCGATCGCGGTCGACGTAGAGTTCGATGCCGTTGCCCTCCGGATCGGTGAAGTAGAAGGCCTGGCTGACGAGGTGGTCCTGGGAGGCGACGAAGCGGCTGCGCGTGTTCTCCGCGGCGTGGGCGACGGTCGCGGCCAACGACTCCGGTGTCTCGAAGAGGAACGCGGTGTGGAAGAGCCCCGCCTGCCGAGGGTCGACACCGGGCAGACCGGGCGTCGCGACGAACTTGACCATGGGCGTCCTGCCGCGCCCGAGCGCCCGGTGGACCTCACGCCCCCGGCTCGACTCCTCGAGCGGTTCGAGGGCGAGTGCGTCGGCGTAGTAGTCGGTCATCGTCTCGAGGTCGCCGACGCGCAGGGTGACGGCGTCCATGCCGAGATCGGCGCTGAGCGCCGTCTCGGAGGTGGGATCGGTGGACATGGCCTGCTCCTTGCTGTCTCCGGCGGACTCCGCTGTGCCCGAGGTGCTGACGTCGCCCGAGGCGCTGAAGTCTCATCGTAGTCCCGCAGGGCGAGAGGGGTCCCATCGCAGACGGGTCACGCCCGGGGTAGGGGAGCGTGCGCATCCTTGCCGGGCCTGCGAGGGGAGACGATGATGGGGACATGACAGCGCAACGGCAGCCCCATCCCCACGAACCCCACGAGCGCGGCACCGGTCAGAAGCTCAACTGGCTGCGCGCGGGCGTGCTCGGTGCCAACGACGGCATCGTCTCGACCGCCGGTGTCGTCATCGGTGTCGCCGCAGCGACACCGGACAACATCGCCGCGATCGCCACCGCCGGCGTCGCGGCCCTCGTCGCCGGCGCGTTCTCGATGGCCGGGGGAGAGTACGTGTCGGTGAGCACGCAGCGCGACACCGAGAAGGCGCTCATCGCCAAGGAGAAGCAGGAGCTCACGGAGATGCCCGACGACGAGCTCGCCGAGCTCGCCGGCTTCTACCAGGAGAAGGGGCTCTCGCCGGAGCTCGCCCGCGAAGTCGCCGTGGAGCTGACGAAGCGGGATGCGCTGGCCGCCCACGCCGAGGTCGAGCTCGGCATCGATCCAGAGCAGTTCACGAATCCGTGGGCGGCGGCGGCGTCCTCGTTCGTCTCGTTCACCGCCGGCGCCCTCATCCCGCTCGTCCTCATCCTCCTGCCCGTCGGCGCCCACCGTGTGTGGGTGGCGGCCGCGGCCGTCGTCGTCGGTCTCTTCCTCACCGGGTGGATCAGTGCGGGCCTCGGACGGGCACCGAGGCGGCCCGCCGTCATTCGCAACGTCCTCATGGGATCGGCGACGATGGTCGCGACCTACCTCATCGGCCTGCTCTTCGGAGTCGCGACGGGCTGACTCCCTTGTCCGGCAAGTCATCCAATGTATTGAAGGTAATTCTCATATCGGATGGGAAACGTTTGGCGAAGATTCTTGTCATTGACGATCGAGGCATCTAGTCTGAACTACAGACATAGGATGTCTTAGGTATTCAATGAGGAGTCCCGCCAGATGTCAGATACCGCGAGCACCCCGCTGCTCGACATCCGCGGCGCCGGGAAGTCGTTCCCCGGCGTCCGCGCCCTTGCCGATGTCGATCTCGATCTCCGCCCCGGCGAAGTCCTCGGACTCGTCGGGGAGAACGGAGCCGGGAAGTCGACGCTGATGAAGCTGCTCTCCGGGGTCTACACGCCCGACACCGGAGAGTTCCGCATCGACGGGAAGCCGGTGTGCATCGGATCGACGACCGAGGCCGAACGCCTCGGCATCGCGATCATCCACCAGGAGTTCAACCTCGTCGACGACCTCACCGTCGCCCAGAACATCTACCTCGGCCGGGAACCGCGGATCGGTCCCTTCATCAGCGAACGTCGGCTCAACCGGGATGCCGCGGCGCTCCTGGCAAGGCTCGGTCTCACCCTCGACCCGAAGGCGGTCGTCGGTCGCCTCACCGTGGCTGCGCAGCAGATGGTCGAGATCGCCAAAGCGCTCAACCAGGACGCGCGGATCCTCATCATGGACGAGCCGACCGCCGCCCTCAACGATGAGGAGGTCGAGATCCTCCACGGCCTCATCCGCCGCTTCGTCACGCCCGAGACCGGGGTCATCTACATCTCCCACCGAATGCCCGAGCTCAAGGCGATCACTCAGCGCATCACCGTCATCCGCGACGGAGAGAAGATCGGAACCGTGCCCACAGCGACGACGGACATGCCCGAAGTCATCCGGATGATGGTCGGACGCGAACTCGACGCCGTCACCGAGGTCCCGAGCTATCAGGGCACCGCCGAGGTGGTCCTCGAGGTCCGCGACCTGGCGACGAAGGCGAAACTCAAGGGCATCAGCTTCGGCCTGCGGCGCGGAGAGATCCTCGGTCTGGCCGGGCTCATGGGCGCCGGGCGGACGGAGACGGCGCGGGCGATCATCGGTGCCGACCCGCTTTCGGCGGGCGAGATCCGCTTCGGAGGCAGGCGCGTGCGCATCCCCAATCCCGCCGCCGCGGCACGGATGGGCATCTGCTATCTCTCCGAGGACCGCAAGCAGCTCGGCGTCCTCACCGGACAGAGCGTGCGCGACAACATCGCCCTGCCGAGTCTGCGCCGCTTCAGCCGCGCCGGCTTCACCGACGAACGGCGGATCGACGCCGCTGCCCGTGACTTTGTCTCCACCCTGAAGATCCGGACCCCGTCGATCCAGCAGATCCTCGAGCGGCTCTCCGGCGGCAACCAGCAGAAGGTCGCGATCGCCAAATGGCTCGTGCGCGACTGCGACGTCTTCATCTTCGACGAACCCACCCGCGGCATCGACGTCGGGGCGAAGGCGGAGATCTACGCGCTCCTGCGCGAACTCAGCCGGCAGGGCAAGTCGATCATCGTCATCTCCTCCGAACTGCCCGAGGTCCTCCTGCTCTCCCACCGCATCGCGGTGCTCAGCGAAGGCCACCTCACCGGCATCCTCGACGCCGCCGAGGCGACGCAGGACTCGATCATGGAACTCGCCACCCGGTACACCGAATCGATGGGAATCGTGGCCTGAATGAACACCGAACTCGCCTCCGCCCCCGCGTCGCAGACGACCGCAGCGTCGTCGCCGAGTCGGCCGGCGGGCACCCGCAGCCGGTGGCGCAACTCGCTGCAGCAGCTGCTCGCCGTCGCCAGTCTCGTCATCATCGTCATCGTCTTCGCGATCATCAATCCCGACTCGTTCCTCACCCTGACCAACCTCTCGACGATCCTCACCACGGTGACGACGGTCGGGCTGCTCGCCCTCGGCGTCACGTTCATCATCATCACCGGCGGCATCGACCTCTCGGTGGGAACGGGCATGATCCTCTGCGGAGTCATGGCCGGGGTCTTCATCACGAACATGGGCCTGCCGCTGCCCGTCGGCATCGCCCTGACGATCGGCTTCGGCGGGCTCATCGGGCTCATCAACGGATTCAACGTCGCCGTCCTCGGGCTCCCGTCCTTCATCGCCACACTCGGGATGATGATGGTCACGCAGGGGCTCTCCCTCGTCATCAGCGGCACGAAGCCGATCTACTTCACCGAAGAGCCGGGGTTCGGGGCGATCATGAATGCCTCGCTCGTGCCGGGGATGCGCCTGCCCCTGGGCACCGTGCTCTTCCTCGTCCTCATCGTCGTCTCCGTGATCATCCTGCAGCGCACCCTCATCGGACGCACGGCCTTCGCGATCGGATCGAATGAGCGGGCCACCCGGCTCTCGGGCGTCAACGTCCGGGCGTGGCTCATCTCCGTCTACGTCCTCTGCGGCCTCTTCGTCGGCCTCGCCGGGGTGCTCTCGGCCTCCCGTCTCAGCTCGGCTCAGCCCACCGGCGGCGCCGGCATCGAGCTGCAGGCGATCGCCGCGGTGATCATCGGCGGCACCTCGCTCGCCGGCGGCCGGGGGTCGATGATCGGCACGGTCATCGGCGCGCTCATCATGGCCGTCCTCGACAACGGCCTGCGGATGGCAGGGGTCGCCCAGGAATGGCAGCAGGTCGCCATCGGCGTCGTCGTCCTCCTCGCCGTCTACCTCGACATCGTCCGGAAGAAGAACTCGGCGAGCGGGTCCTCGACCTAGGAAGGCCCACCGTCCCATCACGTTCCACCACGGCACCCACACACCGCCTCATCATTCGAAGGAGAACACCATGAGGACCAGCAAGCTGCTCACCTCGCTCGCGGCTCTCTCTGCCGCAGCGCTCATCGCCACCGGCTGCGGGTCGGGCGGATCAGGTGGGGGAGGTGAGGGCGAACGGACCATCGCGATCATCTCCAAGGGCTACCAGCACCAGTTCTGGCAGACCGTGAAGAAGGGCGCCGAGGAGAAGGCGAAGGAGCTCGGGGTGACCGTGACCTTCGAGGGCCCCGACAGCGAGACCGACGTCGAACAGCAGGTCACCCAGCTGCAGGGAGCCCTCGACAAGCAGCCCGACGCCGTCGCCATCGCCGCGCTCGACAGCAAGGCCGTCATCCCTCTGCTCCAGCAGGCGCAGTCGAGTGACATCCCCGTCATCGCCTTCGACTCCGGCGTCGACAGCGACATCCCGCTCACCACGGTCGCCACCGACAACAAGGCGGCCGCGGCCGAGGATGCGAAGAAGCTCGCCGAAGCCCTCGACGGGAAGGGCAAGGTCGGCATCGTCACCCATTCGGAGACCGCGCAGACCGGTGTCGACCGGCGCGACGGCTTCGTCGAGTACCTCGAGGCCAACGAACCGGGCATCGAGATCGTCGCGGAGCAGAACGCCGACGGCGACCAGGCGAAGTCCGCGGATGCGACGAAGGCGATGCTCCAGTCGAACAAGGACCTCGCCGGCCTCTACGGCACGAACGAAGGCGCGGCGATCGGCGTCGTCCAGGGCGTCAAGGAGCTCGGGAACACCGATGTCACCGTCGTCGGATTCGACTCCGGCAAGGCGCAGATCGATGCGATCAAGGACGGCTCGATGCTCGGAGCGGTGACGCAGAGCCCGCTCGACATCGGCGGAAAGACCGTCCAGGCCGCCGTCGACGCCATCGACGGCAAAGAGCTCGAGAAGGAGATCCCGACGAGCTTCTACTGGTACGACAAGTCGAACATCGGGGACCCGAAGATCGCCGAGCTGCTCTACGAATGATCCGCTCGGAGGACGGCGCGACCGCCTCGGCGAGGACGGACTCCCACCTCGCCGGGGTGCGGTCGTCTCCGCCGAGGCGGTCGTGTACTAGGTTGGGGCCATGGCACTGACGGACGACGCGCTCGACAAGATCAAGGACCTCATCGTCTCCGGCGAGCTTCGGCCCGGCGACCGACTGCCGCCGGAGGCCGAGCTCGCTGAACGCCTCGGCCTGTCACGGAACTCGCTGCGCGAGGCGGTCAAGGCCCTCGACTTCATCAACGTCCTCGACGTCCGCCGGGGATCGGGCACCTACGTCACCTCGCTCTCGGCCGAAGACCTCACCGAGGCGGTGTCCTTCCTCGTCGACGTCCACGCCTCCGGGTCGCTCAAGGAGATCCTCGAGGTCCGTCGGATCTTCGAGGCCGAGACCGCGTATCGGGCGGCCGAGCGGATCGACGAGGAGGGTCTCGCTCAGCTGCGGCAGACGATCAGCGACACGGATCCCGCCTCGGTCGAGTCCCTCGTCGCCCACGACTTCGAGTTCCATTCGACGATCGCGAAGCATTCGGGCAACGCCTACCTGGCGGCGATGCTCGAGGCCGTGTCGATGAAGACGACCCGGGCCAGGACGTGGCGGGGGATGACCGAGGCCGGAGCCGTCGAGCGCACGCTCGAGGAGCATCGGCTCATCATCGATGCGCTCGCCGCCGGGGACGCCAGGCTGGCCCAGTCGATCATGATCCTTCACGTCTCCGGCGTCCAGCGCTGGGTCGACCACGTCGATGTCGTCACCGAGGAGGATCTCGACGACATCGCCGAAGCCTGAGGAAGCCGTCTCATTCGGGACGCAGACGCAGTCCCTGCATGCCACCGTCGACGGCGACGGCCGTGCCCGTCGTCGATCCCTGGAGGGGACTGGCGAGGAAGACGATCGTGCGCGCCACCTCCTCGGGTTCGACGAGGCGACCGTGCGGCTGGCGGGCGTTGAGCGCCCGCAGCTCCGCCTCGGGGTCCTCGGCCCTGGCCATCAGCCCGGTCATCACCCACGGGGTGTTCGCGGTGCCCGGGCACACGGCGTTGACGCGGATGCCCTCACGGACGTGGTCGGCGGCCATGGCCAGCGTCATCGAGTAGATCGCTCCCTTGCTCGCCGAGTAGAGGACACGGTCGGGCAGTCCCGCAGTGGCGGCGACCGACGAGGTGTTGACGATCGCTGCGTGCTCCGAGCGGCGCAGGTAGGGCAGGGCGGCGGCGGTGACCCGGGCGACGGAGACGACGTTGACGCTGAGCACACGCTCCCATTCGGCATCGTCGTTGGCATCGACCTGCCCCTGTGCCCCGATCCCCGCGTTGTTGACGACGATGTCGATGCCGCCGAACTCCGCGGCCGCCGCCTCGACGGCGGCCGCGACGGAGGCACGGTCGGAGACGTCGCAGGCGAGCCCGAGTGCGCCGTCCGGAGCGCCTGCGGGGTTGAGGTCGAGGACGGCGACGTTCGCCCCGCCGTCGAGAAGGAGCTCGGTCACGGCCCTGCCGATGCCCGATGCGCCACCGGTGACGAGGGCGGTGAGACCGGCGAATTCCGATATGGTGCTCATGCTGTGCAGCTTTCTCTCTGGAGTCGGATGGTGGAGGTCGACGTCACAGGCCGATGGACGTCGGCCGGTCAGTCGAGGAGGAGGTCGGCGCCGGTCCCGGCGGGAGCGTCGACCCGGAAGTAGGCCTGCCGCTGACGACCGAGTCCCTCGATCTCGACCTCGGAGACATCCCCGGGTTCGAGATAGGGGAAGCGGCCGGAGAGGGCGACGCCCTGCGGGGTCCCGGTGGAGATGACGTCGCCGGGCTCGAGCTGCATGTACTGGCTCAGCCGCCAGACGATGTCCTCGACGGGGAAGATCATGTCAGAGGTGTTCGAGTCCTGCCGGGGCTCCCCGTTGACCCAGCTGGCGAGCCGGAGCCGGTGCGGGTCGATCGCGTCGGCGGTGACGAGGCAGGGTCCCAGCGGCATCGAGTCCTTGACGACCTTGCCCTTCGACCACTGCCCTCCCGAATGCACCGTCTGGTAGTCGCGTTCGGAGAGGTCGTTGGCGACGAGGTAGCCGCCGATGACCTCGGCGGCGGCCTCCGGGCTCTCGAGGTAGGCGGCCCGGGCGCCGATGACGACGCCGAGCTCGACCTCCCAGTCGAACGTCGTCGCACGCGGCGGGATGCCGATCGGATCATAGGGTCCGGTGATCGTGTTCGGGGTCTTGAGGAAGATGATCGGCTGGGTCGGTGCCGCGGCACCGGATTCGGCGGCGTGCGCGGCGTAGTTCTGGCCGATGCAGATGACGGCCGAAGGCCGGGCGATCGGTGCGCCGATACGCTGCCCGCTGATGTCGATCTCCGGCAGGGTGCCGGCCTCGAGCGCCGCGGCCACCTCGGCGGGACCGTCGGGCCAGAACGTCGGGTCGATGTCGGTGACGATGGCGCTGAGGTCGAAGTGTCGGCCGTCGACGTCGACGACGGGGGTCTCGGCATCGCGGTCGCCGATTCTCATGAGTCTCATTCGCAACTCCTCTGTGCTGTCAGGGTCGGGTCGAGTGGATGGGCGGTCGGTGGTCGCGGGGCCTCACGGGCCCAGCGTCGCAGGGTCGGCGGTGAGGAGTCCCGCGGCGACCGCGCGGGCCCAGAAGTCCTCGGGCGCGGGGTGGGCGGCGAGCTCGACATTGCGTCTGACCTGGTCAGGTGTGCGCATGCCGAGGGTGACGTTGGTGATCGCGGGGTCCCGGAGGCTGAATTGGACGGCTGCCGCCGGCAGCGTCGTCCCGCACTCCGCGGCCAATGCTGCGAGCGCCTCGGCCTTGTCGAGGACCTCTCGGGGTGCGTCCTCGTAGTTGTACTTCGCCTGCCTGCCCGGGTCGGCGTTGGCGAGGATTCCGGAGTTGAAGACGCCGACGTTGACGATACCGACCCCGCGGGAGGCGCACGCCGGGATGAGGTCCTCGCGACCTCCCTGTTCGAGGAGCGTGTACCGGCCCGCCTGCATGACGACGTCGATGTCGGTCTCGGTGACGAAGCGGGTGAGCATCTCAGCCTGGTTCATCCCGGCACCCCACGCGCCGATGATCCCCTCGTCGCGCAGGCGTGCGAGTTCGGGCACGGCCCCGTCGATCGCCTCGGTCCAGTGGTCGTCGGGGTCGTGGATGTAGACGATGTCGATGCGGTCGAGGCCCAGCCTCTCGAGGGACTCCTCGAGGGAGCGGCGGATGCCGTCCGGGGAGTAGTCGCGCACACGGGCCTGGTCGCCGGGCACGGCGAAGCCCTCGTCGTCCCACTCCTGCGGGTCCTCTGCGGGGCGGATGAGCCGACCGACCTTCGTCGAGACGAGGTACTCCTCACGGGGCTTGGTCCGCAGCACGTCGCCGAGGCGGCGCTCGCTCAGCCCGAGACCGTAGTGGGGTGCGGTGTCGTAGTACCGGATTCCCAGTGACCAGGCTTCCTCGATCGCTGAATGGGCGGTCTCGTCGTCGATCTGCCGGTAGAGGTTTCCGATCGGGGCGCCTCCGAATCCGAGCGTGCGCATGTCGTGCAGGCGCTGCACGACGGAGTTCCTCAGAGTCATTCGCTCCTCCTTGAGAGATAGAAGTCGGCGGCGGTCCCGCCCAGGACGGCGGCGAGGTCCGCCTCGTCGAGGACGGTGCGCAGCGCGGAGGTCGCAGCCTCCTCCCACACGGGCAGTCCGAGACCGTGGCCGGTCGTCGAGACGGGGTGGTCCGAGCCGTACATCGTCCGGGCCGGACCGAAGGCCGCGAGAGTGTCGGCCGCATAACGTGCGGCGAGGGCGTTCGCGGCCTCGTCGCTCACCCACCCGGGCACCTGACCGGGGAGTCCGGAGAACTTCACGTGGAGGCCGGGGTGCAGGGCGAGCGAAGCCATCGCCGCTGCCCAGACGCCGTGCGCGAAGGCCCGATCGGCGGGCAGGGGCTTGCCGAGGTGGTCGATGACGACCCGGTCGGCCGAGCCGCGGGCGCTGGCGATCGCGGAGACGAATGTCTCGAGTTCGCTCAGCTGCTCTGCGCGCACGCAGAGGTCGATGCTCAGCCCCGCGTCGAGGGCGGTCAGGGTTCCGGCGAGCAGCGTGTCGGCGGTCTCCGAGGCTCCGACGGCGAGGTCGCCTGGGGGCCGACCCTCGAAATTGTCCCTCACCCCGACGACGAGGGGGTGGGAGCGGAGCCGGTCGACCGCCTCGGCGAGGCCCGGATCGGTGCAGTCGACGGCGGCGACGATGCCGCGGATGAGCGGGGACCCGGAGGCGATCCGGGTCAGCCATTCCACCTCGGCGAAGGCCTCATCACGGGCGGCGCCGGCTTCGATGACGATCGCCCCGGTCGCCGCCGTTTCGAGCTCGCCGGGCCGGGAGGTGTGCGGCAGGTCCGGCAGGCCGGCCATCCACGGGTAGGTGAAGCGGTCGCGGTGCCAGAGGTGGAGATGGGAGTCGATGAGCTCTGTCATGGCACGACGACTCCGACCGTGAGGAGGAGGTTCGCGTACTGGCGCTGGTCCCCGGTCGCGATGACGAGGCCGAGGTCCCGGCTGCGGGCGAGGTCGTAGAAGGCGAAGCGCTCGTGCCCGGTGAAGGGCACGTCCGGCAGGATCTCCGTATAGCCGACCACTGCGGGAGCGGTGCCGGCCTCGGCGGTGAGCATGAACGCGCATGCTTCGATCGGGATCGTCTGTGCCAGCGGGGCGAGGATCTGGTCGACGGTGAGGAGGCCGGGGGCGACGTTGAGGGCGATCCGGGTCGCGCCCTCCGCTGAGCCGGTGAGGTGGGGATAGTTGCCGTCGGCGAGGAGGATCGTCGTCCCGTGACCGCACCGGGCGAGGGCGGCGAGGAGTTCGGGGTGGGTGATCGGGGTGGTGAGCATGGGCTCTCCTCTGCGTCGGTGCGGGGTCAGTCCTGGTCGGTCGCCGAGGCGGATGCCCCTCTCGTCCTCCAGTATGCTTCGATCTCCTCGAGGGAGCGCCCCGACGTCTCGGGGACGCGGGTGAGGACGAACCACAGGGCGGCGGCCGAGAGCAGCGCGAAGACGAGGAAGACGAGCGGACCGATCGCGTCGAGGGCGACGGGGAAGGCCCAGGCGAACGTTGCGTTGAAGAGGTACTGGGTGAAGGTGATGACGCCGGTGCCGATGGCGCGCACGGACAGGGGGAGGACCTCGGGGACGAGGAGCCAGAAGACCGGCCCCATGCCGATGCCGAAGGCGAATGTGTAGGCGAAGACGGCAGCGATGGACACCCAGCCGGCGTCGGGCAGGAGCCAGAGGGCGATCATCGCCACGGTCTGCCCGAGCATGGAGATCGCGAGCAGGCGGACGCGGCCGAGCCGGTCGATGATCGGCAGGGCGATGGCCGTGGAGACGACGAGGGCGATGCCGACGCCGTAGTTCGCGTAGCTTCCGGCGCGATCGCCCATGCCCGACTGGGCGAAGATGATCGGGGCATAGTAGACGACGGCGTTGATGCCGGTGAAGACCTGGAAGAACGTGAGGACGAGCAGGACGATCATGGGGCGGCGGGCCGAGGTCGTCAGTCCGCGCAGTCCGGCCTCCTGCTGGGCGAGGCTGTCTTTGATGTCGGTGAACTCGAGGCGGGCGATCTCCTCGGTTCCGCGCAGGGCGCCGAGCACCCTGAGCGCGTCGGCGTCGCGTCCGCGGGTGATGAGCCAGCGCGGACTGGCGGGGGAGAGGACCATGCCGACGAAGAAGACGACGGCGGGGATCGCTCCGACGCCGAGGATCCACTGCCACAGACCCGACGCCTGGAAGGCATCGCCGACGATGTAGGCGGCGAGGATGCCGAAGTTCACGGCGAGCTGGTAGAGCCCGGTGAGCAGTCCGCGGATGCGAGTGGGGGAGAGTTCGGAGAGGTAGATGAGGCCGAACATGTTGGCGATCCCGACGCCGAGGCCGAGGAAGAAGCGGGCGGCCCCGAGGACCGCGGGTGTCGGTGCGAAGGCGCAGGCGAGCGAGCCGACGAAGAAGATGACGGCGGCGACGATGAGGAGGTGGCGGCGGTCGAAGCGGCGGGCGGCGAGCGTGGCCCCGATGATCGAGGGCAGGGCGCCCCAGAGGAGGAGAGAGGTGATGAGCCCCTGCTCGCCGGCGTCGAGGTCCATCTGGTCGATGAGCAGCGGCAGGGCGCCGGAGATCGCACCCGAGTCGTAGCCGTAGAGGAGACCGGAGAATCCGGCGAGGACGGCGATGAGGATGATCCGGCGGGGGATCGGCTCACTGTCGTGGCTGCGGGTGAGCGGGGTGTCGGTGGTGGTGCGGTCGGTCACGTCGTCGATCCTCATTGTTCGGTTTCGGTGCTCGGAGTCTGTGCGCCGGGACGCGGGCTGCGGTCAGGCGATCTCGCGTGCGTGCCACACAGGACCGCCGGGGAACGCGTAGTCGGAGAGCGTCCGCCGGTGGATCTCGGCGCCGGCACCGGGTGCCGTGGGCGGCCAGTAGCGACCGTCGTGGACGTCGACGGGGGTGAGGAAGTGCTCGTGGAGGTGGTCGACGAACTCGATGCAGCGGTCGTCCATGGTCGCGGAGACGGCGACGAAGTCGAACATGGAGAGGTGCTGGACGAGTTCGCACAGCCCCACGCCCCCGGCGTGCGGGCAGACGGGGACCTCCGCGTGAGCGGCGAGGAGGAGGTTGGCGATGTTCTCGTTCACCCCGGCGACCCGGGTGGCGTCGATCTGCATGACCCGCAGTGCGTCGGCCTGGAGCATCTGCTTGAAGACGATCCGGTTCTGGCAGTGCTCACCCGTGGCGACGGGGGTCGGGGCGATGTGCTTCTGGATGTGGGCGTGGGCGAGGATGTCGTCCGGCGAGGTCGGCTCCTCGACCCAGCGGAGACCGAACGGAGCGAGGTCGTCGATCCAGTCGACCGCCTCGGCGGCGTCCCAGTGCTGGTTGGCATCGACGGCGATGGGGAAGTCAGGCCCGCAGATCTCCCGGGCGATGCCGAGGCGGCGGATGTCGTCGTCCCGGTCGGCTCCGACCTTGAGCTTGATCTGGTCGAAGCCCTCGGCGATGGCCTCCCGGCACAGCCGCGCGAGCTTCTCGTCGGAGTAGCCGAGCCACCCGGGTGTCGTCGTGTACGCCATGTATCCGGTCTCGCGGAGCTCGGCGATCCGCTCGGCCCGACCGGGTTCTGCGCGTTCGAGGATCGCGAGCGCGTCGTCCCTGGTCATGAAGTCCGAGAGGTAGCGGAAGTCGATGAGGTCGAGGATCTCTGCCGGGCTCATGGCGGAGAGCAGCTCCCACAGCGGCAGGCCCGCCCGCTTCGCCTTGAGGTCCCAGAGGGCGTTGACGACGGCGCCGATGGCCATATGGCTCACGCCCTTCTCGGGTCCGAGCCAGCGCAGCTGCGAGTCGTGGACGAGTTCGCGCCAGAAGCCGCCCATGTCCTCGAGGATCGGTTCGACCTCGCGGCCGATGAGGGTCTCGGCGATGACGCGCACGGCTTCGGTCTCGATGTCGTTGCCGCGCCCGATCGTGAAGACGAACCCGTGTCCCTCATGGCCGTCGGCTGAGTCGGTGGAGACGATGAGGTAGGCCGCGGAGTAGTCGGGGTCCGGATTCATCGCGTCGGAGCCGTCGAGGCTCGCCGAGGTGGGGAATCGCAGGTCGACGACGTCGATCGAGGAGATGGTAGACATTGCGTCCTTTCACACAACTGCGGTGTTGTGATCGGATGTCTGAACGGGGCGATCGTCCAGATACTCGGTCACGCTCATCAACTCGAGTGTAAACATAGGATGTTTAGGTGGTCAAGGGTGAGGATGGTGTGGTTGCGGCCGATGAGCAGGGGAGCGGGCAGTGACCGCAGTGACGAGTGATCGGATGTCTGCGCGCGAGGTCACGACTGTACGATCGGACCGGCCGGTGCGATGAGCCACTGAGCGACCTCGGCCGGGCCTCCGGGACACGGCTGAGTCAGCGTTCGACGACGACTCCGTCGGCATCGGCGAAGACCATCGCTCCGGGACGGATCGTCGCCCCGCCGAACTCGACGACGACGTCCTGCTCGCCAGCGCCCGTCTTCCCGCTCTTGCGCGGATTGCTCGCCAGGGCCTTGACGCCGAGGTCGAGGGTCGCGAGGACCTCACGGTCGCGGACGGCGCCGTTGATGACGACGCCGACCCACCCGTTGCTCAGCGCGAGTTCGGCGATCATGTCGCCCATGAGCGCGGTTGCGATCGATCCGCCGCCGTCGACGATGAGGACGGAGCCGTCGCCCGGGCCCGAGAGGACCGACCTCACGAGCGCGTTGTCCTCGAAGCAGCGGACGGTGCGGGCCGGCCCCGAGAACGCGACCTTGTCTCCGAAGTCGGTGAAGTTGAGCGCGATGGAATGGAGTTCGGGACCTCGTTCGTCCCAGAGGTCGGCGGTCGAGACGGTCACATGTCCTCCACAGTCATTCGGCGGCGCGGGCGGTCTGCTCATTGCTCACGAGCTCCCAGACGTGACCGTCGGGATCGTGGATGTAGGCGGTGTGCGACCCATCGAGGTCGACCGGCGGGTCGGCGCGACCACCGGCGGCTGCCGCCCGCTGGGCGACGACATCGACCTCGCCGGGGGAGGTGATCGCGCACGAGACGATGACCGCACCGGGAGCGGGGACGGCCGCGGTGCCGACACCCGCACGATCGAGGTAGGTGCGGTACTCCGCCTCGGCGATGAGGAAGAGGGAGAGGTGGGGGAGTTCGAAGGCGACGATGATGTCGTCGGCGTCGGAGGGCTCGAGGTCGAAGCACTCCTGGTAGAAGCGCTGAGAGCGATCGAGGTCGGCGGCGGGCAGGCAGACGACGACGGCAGCGGGTTTCATGCCAGCACCGTAGCACGGGACCGAACCCCCTCACAGGGGCCCGGCGTGATTGGCCCAGGTCCCAGCGTTGTCGATAGAGTAGAGGGGTGCCTTCTTCCGTTTCGACCCTCCGGCAGTCCGTCCGCGACGCCGTTTTCCCGAAGTCGAAGCTCATGACGACTCTGTCGAACGGCACGAACGGGTGGATGAGTTCCTGGGGGACGAACGCCCACGGTGAGATCGCCGGCTGCCCGCCGCCGCGCCGCTGACACGCGGATCCGACCCCGCCTCGGGGTGGATCGACGCGCCCGCGCGCCCTCATCCCATCTCTGCGAAAGCGACCTCACCGATGTCTTCGGCCACCCCTGATTCCTCTGCCCCTGCTCGTTCCCTCCGCCAGACGATCGCCCGTGTGCTCAAGCACGACGCCGTCGGCGGCATCCTCCTGCTCGCTGCGACCGCAGCCGCGATCGTCCTTGCGAACTCCCCGGCGGCCGACTGGTACGAGAGCCTCCGCTCGACGAAGTTCGGCCCCGAGTCCCTCAAGCTCAACCTCTCGGTGAACAGCTGGGCTTCGGACGGGCTGCTCGCGATCTTCTTCTTCGTCGTCGGCCTCGAACTCAAAGAGGAGTTCGTCGCCGGCAGGCTGCGCGACCCGAGGACCGCGGCGATCCCGGTGGCCGCTGCCATCGGCGGCGTCGCCGTGCCCTCGCTGCTCTACGTGCTCGTCAACCTCGATTCGGGCGGCGGTGCACTCAACGGCTGGGCGATCCCCGCGGCCACGGACATCGCGTTCGCCGTGGCGATCATCGCGATGGTCGGCAGATTCCTGCCGCCCGCGCTGCGGACCTTCCTCCTCACCCTCGCCGTCGTCGACGATCTCCTCGCCATCGCCATCATCGCGGTCTTCTACACCGACGATCTGGCATGGGCCCCGCTCGGCCTCGCGCTGCTTCCGCTGCTCGCGTTCGGCTTCGCCGTGCAGCGGGGGATCCACGCGTGGTGGATCCTCATGCCGCTCGCGTTCGCGACCTGGACCCTCGTCCATGCCTCCGGCATCCATGCGACGATCGCCGGCGTCCTCCTCGGATTCACCGTGCCGGTGGCAGCGAAGGCGCGTCGCGGGAAGGCGGCTGAGCGCGGATTCCACGCCCATGACGGCATCCACGGCGCCGAGGGGCACGGGCCAGCCGCCCGCTTCGCCGATGCCTGGAGCATCCCCTCCGCGGTGATCGCGGTGCCGATCTTCGCGTTCTTCGCCGCCGGGGTCGACGTCGGCGGACTCTCGGGCCTCGCCGATTCACTGGTGAGCCCGGTCGCCGTCGGGATCATCCTCGGACTCGTCCTCGGCAAGCCGGTCGGCATCGCGGTCTCGGCCTTCGTCGTCACGCGGATCCGAGGTTTCTCCCTCGACCCCACGTTCCGGTGGGTCGACCTCATCGGCGTTTCGTGCCTGGCCGGAGTCGGCTTCACCGTGTCCCTGCTCATCGGCGATCTCAGCTTCGGCGAAGGCGACGACCGCGCGCAGATCGTCAAGGTCGGTGTGCTCTGCGGCTCCCTTCTCGCCGCGCTCATCGGGGCCGTCTGGCTCGCCGTGCGCAACCGGCACTACCGTCTGGCCGGTCGCACGCACGATCTCGTCCGTGACGGCGGTATGACGCGCTCGTCCGCCTGACGACGACGGTGCGCTCGCGGAGGTGACCGGTCACCGGTCGCCTACGCCGACGGCGTGTCGGGCGCCGATTCCCGAATCGGCCGGGCTTCCTGTATCCGAATCCGTTCTCACCGGGCAAAATGGAGATGACACACTCATCACCGATGGAGGCACGCGATCATGTCCGAGACTTCCGAACCCGCAGGCGAGCCCACCGAGACCACCGGCCTCACGGCCGAGGAGCTCGACGCCCAGGCCGCCGACCGCGCCCACCAGGACGAACTCGTCGAGGAATGGGGAGACGAGTCGTTCCCAGCCAGCGACCCGCCGGAGAACTACTGATCCGATGAGCCGCTCTCGTCGTCGGACGGGGGCGGCTCTGTCTTTTGGGCCGAACCGGCAACCGGGTCGGTCTTGTCGTCGAGGCGGCTGGGCGGGCGGCGGCGCACCGTCACCGGCCACCGGCCGGCGGCGTCGAGGGCATTCGTCACCCGTGCCCCCACTCCCGGGCGAGGGCGAACTCGATGAGGGCCTCCACCCGTGCGGGCAGGGTGATGCCTGAGGGCCAGATGACCTCGACGCCGACCGGCTCGACCGCCGGCTCGATCTCCTTGATCACCAGGGGGTAGCCCTCATAGCTGGCGGGGTTGCGCAGGCGCTGGACGAGCACTCCGTAGCCGAGCCCGCGACCGACGAGCGTGCGCACGACCTCGTAGCTCGTCGTCCGGTGCCGCACCTTCGGCTGGAGGCCGCGGTCATGGAACATCGAGAGCGTGTGCTGGCTCGACGGGGGCGAGTCGAGGAGGATCATGTCGCGCTCGACGAGGTCCTCGAGGCGCACCGTCTCCCGGTCGGCGAACGGATCGTCGGCGGCGAGGACGACATGGGCGGGGAGGTCGAAGAGGCGTGCGTGGTTGGGGGTGCCGGGGATGAGCGTCTCGTAGACGAAGGCGACGTCGATCTCACCCGATTCGAGACGTCCCGCGAGGCGGTCCTGCGTGGTCTCGACGATCTCGAGGCTCACCCGCGGGTGCTGGTCGCCGAACTCGGCGAGGAGGACGGGGAGGATCACCGGCGCCAGGGTCGGATAGCAGCCGATCGTCACCGGCCCCGCGAGTTCGCCGTCGGTGGTCGTGAGTTCGCGCTGCAGTTCGTTCGCCTCGGCGATGAGGGTTTGCGCGCGGGCGACGACCTGCTTTCCTGCGGCCGTGAGGACGAGTCCCTGCGCCTTCCTCCGCACGCACAGATGGGATTGGAGCTGATGCTCGAGCGCGGTGATGGCGTCCGAGATCGCCGAGGAGGAGACATGGAGTTCCGCCGCTGCGGCTGAGATCGTGCCCAGGCGGGCTGCCGTGACGAGGTAGGAGAGCTGGCGCAGGCTGAAGTTGGGGACGAGGTCTGCATGCATATTCGACTTTTCCGAACTAGTAATGCGATTAATTCCGCTTTTCCTTTTCTTCCATTCTCCACATACTGGTCTGTGAACGCCATCACAGATCTCGAAGATGAGGGGGAGACAACGATGACTTCTCAGCTCCACGCCGACGCGCCGCAGACCGCGGACCAGGTTCCGGTCGCCGATTGGGTGACGATCCCCGACCTCTACGCGGACCCGTTCCCCATCTACGAACGACTGCGCGCCGAAGGCGGAGTCCACTGGGTGCCGTCGGTCAACCGCTACCTCATCACCAGCTACGAAGCGGTCAGCGAGACCGAGCACGACCAGGAGGTCTACTCGGCCAACGAGAAGGACTCACTGCAGATCCGTGCGATGGGCCACTCGATGCTCCGCCGTGACGATCCCGAGCACTATGCGCAGCGCCGCGCCTGGCAGCCCGTCCTCAAGCCGGGCTACGTCAAGCGGATCTGGACGAAGATGTATCGCGAGGTCGCCGAGGACCTCCTCGCGAAGCTCATCGAGAAGGGTCCGGGATCGGACCTCATCTGGGACTTCGCCGCCCCGTACGCCGCCGAGACGCTGCGGCGGATGATCGGGCTCTACAACGTCGACCAGGAGGACATGCAGCGCTGGTCCCAGACGCTCATCGACGGCGTCGGCAACTACTCCGACGACCCCGTCGTCTGGGCGAAGGCCGAACGGTCCTTCAACGAGGTCGACCTCGCCCTCGACGAGATGCTCGACCACCACCTCACCCACCGCGACGACTCCCTCCTCTCCGGGCTGCTCTCGATGCCCGGGGACAGGATGCCGATCGAGCAGATCCGAGCGAACATCAAGATGACGATCGGCGGGGGACTCAACGAACCCCGCGACGCCCTCGGAGTCGCAGCCCTGGCGATGTTCGAACACCCCGAACAGCGGGCCGCGGCCATGGCCAACCCTGCTCTGTGGGCGACGGTCTTCGAGGAGACCATCCGGTGGATCGCCCCCATCGGCATGTACTCCCGCCAGGTCACCCGCGACACGGTCCTCGCCGGCACCCCTCTGCCGGCGGGTGCGAAGCTCGGCATCTGCGTGCTCTCAGCCAACCGCGATGAGACCGTCTGGGCCGAGGCCGAGAAGTTCAACATCCACCGCGAGGTCAAGCCCCACCTCGCCTTCAGCAAGGGCGTCCACGTCTGCCTCGGCAACTGGGCGGCCCGAGCCGAGATCGCCGACGTCGCCCTGCCGCTGCTCTTCAACAGCCTGAAGGGCCTCGAGATCGACACCACGCAGGAGACGACGATCGGCGGATGGGTCTTCCGCGGCATGCTCACGCTGCCGGTGACGTGGACCGGGGCCACCGCCGGGCCCGACTACGGTTCCGCCGTCACCGGGGGGACCACCTCGGCGGGGGAGTCGGGCACTGACCGCGGACCCGGACCCAAGGTCGCCGTCGTCGGCTCCGGACCGTCGGGCTGCTTCTCCGCGAAGGAGATCCTCCGTCAGGTTCCCGGCAGCTCCGTCGACGTCTTCGACCGACTTCCCGTACCGTACGGACTGCTGCGCTACGGTGTCGCCGCCGACCACCAGGGCACGAAGTCCGTGTCCACGCAGTTCGACCGACTCTTCGCCGACCCCCGGGCCCGCTTCATCGGCAACACCGAACTCGGCCGCGACATCTCGATGGACGACCTCCGGTCGAACTACGATGCCGTCGTCCTCGCCAGCGGACTCTCCCACGACCGCGACCTCGCGGTGCCCGGAGCCGACCTCGACCGGGTCTATCGGGCAGGCACCCTCACCCGGATCCTCAACGGTCACCCCGACGAGGCGGCCGCTCCTGCCGTGACCCTCGGCTCGCGTGTCGCCATCGTCGGCCAGGGCAACGTCGCCGTCGACATCGTCCGCCTCCTCACCAGTCAGGACGAGACACTCGAGGGCAGCGACCTCGACGACCGCGTCTACCGGCCGCTGCGCGCCGACATCTCCCGCCTCGACGTCATCGGCAGGTCGGGTCCGAGCGCGGCGAAGTTCGATCCGGTGATGATCCGCGAACTCGCCCGCGTCCGCGGACTCCGTCACGTCCTCCACGGTGTTGACCTCGAGACCACCGCCCCGGGCAAGGACGCGAAGTTCGACGCGCTGCGCGACCTCCTCGATCCCGCGATCGACGGCCATGCCTCCGGTGCATCGATCGAGGTCCACTGGTGGTTCACCGCCGTTCCGGAAGCGATCACCGGCACCGACGGCGCGGTGTCCGGCATCGACATCGACGTCGCCGGGGAAGCCGTCAACCTCGAGGTCGATTCGGTGATCACAGCGATCGGCTTCGTCCGCGACACGGCCACCGTCGCCCGCCAGGGCATCTGCCCGGTCTCGCCGATCCCCGGCGACGGACGGATCAGCGATGGTCTCTTCGCGATCGGCTGGCTCAAGGGCAACGGCCGCGGCACGATTCCCGACCAGCGCACCGAGGCGAAGACGCTCGCGGCGTCGATGGCCGCCGAGGTCAACGCCGGGACGATCTCGACCGGCGCTGCGGGGCTCGACCCCGGTGCGCAGTCCACGGACTTCGACGGCTGGCGTCGCATCGACCTCCGCGAGCGCCTCGGCGCGGGTGTCGGGCGCTGCCGGTCGAAGATCACCGACCGACAGGAACTGCTCTCCGCCGCGCGGGATGAGAGCCTCGACGCGCAGCTCGAGACCTCCTCGGGCAGCGTCGGCCACGACCTTGCCCCCGACGTTCCGCTGACGATCCTCTTCGGCACCGAGTCGGGCAATGCGGAGCTCGTCTCCGAGGAGCTGGGGGCGTTCATCGGAGAGCGCGACGACCTCGTCATCGCCGACCTCGCGACGCTCAGCCCCGCCGACCTCGACCCGAACCGCTTCCACCTCGTCGTGTGCTCGACCTACGGCGACGGGGAGGTCCCGAGCTCGGCGAGGGAGTTCTACGCCCAGCTGCAGGAGGGCGACGTCGACCTCACCGGGGTGCGGTTCGCGGTGTTCGGGATGGGCGATGCGAGCTATACGAAGACGTACTCGCGCGGCAGCGAGCTCCTCACCGAGGCCCTCGAGGCCCGAGGCGCGACTCGGGTGGGCGAGTACGGTCGCCACGATGCCGGCGGCACCGTCCCCGCGGGGGAGGCCGCATGCGAATGGGCGGAAGGAGTGCTCTCGAATCTGACGACAGAACACTCTCCCGGCTGACCCGCGCCGCGGGCAGGGCTCACTCCACGACCGCGCTCCACGAGCCCTGCCCGCCGGCGCTGTGCTCCACTCCACGACCACAGCACTGCAATCACGATCGAACAAGGACGTTCTCATGACTGTCACTCACGGAACCACGCCGCAGGCGAAGCGGACTCAGCGGAAGGTCGCCTTCGCCACCGTCATCGGCACGACGATCGAGTGGTACGACTACTTCACGTATTCGACCGCCGCGGCCCTCGTCTTCGCCCAGCTCTACTTCGCGCCCGCCGGCGAGGCGGGCGCCCAGATGCTCTCCTTCGCGACGATCGGCATCTCGTTCCTCTTCCGGCCCCTCGGCGCGTTCCTCGCCGGGCACTTCGGAGACCGGCTCGGACGTCGTTTCATCCTCGTCGTCACGCTTGTGACGATGGGTGTGGCGACCGCGCTCATCGGCCTCATCCCCACCTATGCGGCCATCGGCGTCGCCGCTCCGATCATCCTCATCCTGCTCCGCATCATCCAGGGGCTGTCCGCGGGCGGCGAATGGGGCGGTGCCGCGCTGCTCGCCGTCGAACACGCCGAGGTGACCCGGCGCGGCCGAGCCGGGTGCTACCCGCAGCTCGGCGTGCCCTTGGGCATGCTGCTCTCCTCGGGCGTCATCGCGCTCATGACCGGCGTCATCTCGCCCGGGGATGCGTTCCTCGAATGGGGATGGAGGATTCCGTTCCTCCTCTCCGTCGTCCTCATCGGCGTCGGCTACTGGGTGCGCCGCACGGTCGAGGACACGCCGGTGTTCCAGGAGATCCAGGAGGAGTCGGCCAAGCGCAAGGCGCCGATCCTCGTCCTCTTCAAGAAGCACCTTCCCCTCGTCATCGTCGCGGCCCTCATCTTCGCCGGCAACAACGCGAGCGGCTACATGACGACCGGCGGCTTCGTCACGAAGTACGCGACCGATCCCGTCGGCTTCGCCCCCACCGACGTGCTCCTGGCGATCACCTTCGGGTCGTTCGTGTGGCTGCTCTCGACGGCCGTCTCGGGTTACCTCGCCGACGCCATCGGGCGGGTGAAGACCTACGTCTTGGGCTTCATCATCCTCATCGTCGCTGCGTTCCCGCTGTTCTGGCTCATCAACACCGGCAACCTCGGGCTCATGTACCTTGCCCTCGGTGTCTTCTCCATCGGGCTCGGCCTCTCGTACGGGCCGCAGGCGGCCCTCTACGTCGAGCTGTTCCCCGCCTCGATCCGCTTCAGCGGCGTCGCGATCTCCTATGCCCTCGGTGCGGTCATCGGCGGAGCGTTCGCCCCGACAATCGCTCAGGCTCTGCTCGAGGCGACCGGGACGACCGCTTCGGTGTCGCTCTACCTCGTCATCATGGCTGGCATCTCGCTGTTCGCCGTCTCCCTGGTCAAGGACCGGCGCGGCATCGATCTGTCAGTGAACAACGAAGACGCCCAGACTGTGGGGGTGTGGCGCCGGGGCTGACCTCGCCGAGGCGGCCGTCGGACATCGACGGTCGCCTCGCCGGTCAGTTCGGAGGCCTCGTCGGTGCCCTGGGCAGGTTGCTCGGGGCATCGATGCGTGCGCAGAATCAACGACTTGCGTGTCGCCAGTCGGGGGTCCGCGCCATGACGAGGAATCAGGGGCCTGCTGCCGGCGGAGGGGCTCAGCCGGTCGACGGCGGTCGCATCGCCGGCAGCTGAGCGCGTTCGACGATGACGGCGATGTGGACGCGGTTGCTCGTGTCGAGTTTGATGTTGATCCGATTGAGATGCGTCTTCACGGTCGCCTGGCTCATGAACATCGTGTCGGCGATCTCCTGGTTCGACAGGCCCTGCGCGACGTAGACGGCGATCTCGAGCTCACGTTCGGTGAGGTCGGCGAGCAGCTCCTCGGCCTCGCGCTGCATCGTGCGCGCTGAGCGGGACGTGGCGTTGCCGATCAGCCGTCTGAGGGCGACAGGGGAGACGAACGGCTCATCGGCGTGGACTCTGCGGATCGCCTCGGCGAGGGCGGAGGGGCCGATGTCCTTGACGAGGTATCCGGCGGCTCCGGCCTCGAGGGCACGATAGAGGTAATCGTCGCTGTCGAAGCTCGTGAGCGCGACGACCTTGGGCGGGCGGACGCTGTTGGTGAGCCGTTCGATCGCCTCGATCCCGCCGATGCCGGGCATCCGGATGTCCATGAGGACGATGTCGGGGAAGTGGAGGGCGACCTGGTCGAGGGCGTCCTCACCGCTGAGCGCCGACCCGACCGTCTCGATGTCGTCCGTCGTGCTGAGGATCCCCTTGATCCCGGTGACGACCATCGGGTCGTCGTCGACGACGATGACGCGGATGGGATCGGCGGTCTGGGTCATGGACGACAGACTACCGGAGGGTGATGACACCGGTGACGACTGCGGTATCAGGCCGGGTCAGTCGGTTTCAGCCTCGGCGGGGGAAGGGCGGGAGGATCACCTCGACGACGAAGTCGCCGTCACGAATACCGATGTGCGCCTCGCCGTCGAGCATGGCGGCCCGCTCGCGGATGCCCTCGAGGCCGGATCCCGAACCGGACGTGGACAGTGGACGGCTCGCCGGGGCACCACCGCGGGAGAACGGCGGGGCCGACGGTCGGGCAGGGAGCACCTCGGCGCCGGTGTCGCGATGGCCGTGACGAGGACCCGCCGCAGGCGCCGGATTGACGATGATGAGATGGCCCCCGCGGTCGGCGGAGACCGAGACCTCGACCGTCACTGGCGCTCCGGGGGCGTGCTTCATCGCGTTCGTCAGTGACTCCTGGACGATCCGGTACACCGCCCGGTCGAAGCTCGTCGATGCGCTCTCGACGTCTTGGATGATGATCGAGGGGCGCACGATCGTGCCGGTGGCCTGCACCGACGTGATGAGCTGGGGGATCGAGCGCATCGAGGCCAGGCTCGGGGGAGTCGACTGCTCCTTGTGCGGGCCGGCGCCGGCCAGCGTGCCCTCACGGACTCCGCCGACGAGCTCGCGCAGATCCTCAAGGGAGGCGTGCGCCTCCTGCCGAAGCGCCGAGGCGGTCGACGCGACATCGGCGCCGTCCTTGCTGCCGAGTTCGAGGGCACCGCTGTGGAGGGAGATGACGGAGAGACGGTGGGAGAGCGTGTCGTGGAGTTCGCGCGCAAGCAGTTCGCGTTCGGACTGGCGGGCGAGTTCGGCCGAGAGCGATTCGTTGCGCTGTGCCTCTCGATCGGCGCGGGCTTCGACAGCTCTCATCCGCTGGGTGCGTCGGATGAGATACCCCAGTCCGAGGCTGAGACCGAGAGCGATGGTGCCGATGAACAGCGTGACCAGATTGGCTGCCAGAATCGAGTCGGCAGGAGGGGCGGCCTGACCTGGACCGCTCTGCTGTCCCATCGGTGCGACGACGAAGAAGCCGAAGGGGTTGAGGTCCGCCGGTGAGAGGCAGTGGCGCACCATCGAACCGATGACGACGACCGTGCCGGTCACCGAGGCGATGATCGCGCTGCGGCGGGAACCGCGGGCGATGAGGTGGAAGGTGCCGATGAGCAGGAGGAGGCAGTCACCCCACAGCAGCGCGGGAGCAAGCCCGGCGAGGAAGGGCACCCAGGGCCATCTCTGGCGCACGAACACGGTTGCCCACAACGGCAGGAGGAGGATGACGGCGAAGATTCCGAAGAGGGTGATGGCACCGCTGTCGTTGAACGCCAGCGGATTCGCTGTCGTCGCCATCATCGAGAGCAGGCTTCCCACGACGAACATGACGATGCCGACGAGGATGCTCACGGTGACTCGCAGCCAGCGCGGGATCGGGCTGCGGTGAGACGGCGTCGGGAGGGGTGCCCCGGCGGGCGCGCCTCGGCGTAACGCTGAACCGGTGGGGGTCACCCGGGGCTGCTGTGCGCCGGTCATGGGGGATCCGTGCAGGCTGGGTGCTTCCGGGCCCGGGTTCCGGGGTGGCCGCGGAGGAATGCTGAGCGCAGGTTGTCGGATCGCGGGGCGCTGACCGCTCGGCAGCATGCTGCCGGGGTGCTGAGGAGCGCGCGGAGCCCGGGCCGGCTGCGGCCGGTGCTGCTCCGGCGGGGGTGGTTGACCTGACACAGATGAATCCTATCGGCAGGGTCTGACACGCGTAGTCCACCGATCGGGTGAAGAGCATCAACCGATCGGCTCGCCTGTTCGATCCGATGGGCGGACGCGCAATCCTGAGAATTCCCCGAGGCTGAACGGGTCAGAATCATTCGCCCCTGCAAGGAGCATCATGTCGAATCCGCCCGACCCATATCCCCAGCAGTCCGGTCCTCAGCAGAACTCTCCCCAGCCGCCCGGTCCCCAGCATCCGGCAGGTCCCCAGCCATCAGGTCAGACTCAGTGGTCGCCGCAGTACGCGGCACCGCAGTACGCCAGGCAGCCCGGTCAGCCGCAGCCCGGTCAGCCTCCCCAATGGGGCCAGCAGCCGCCGGCCGGCCCCGGCGGCTATCCGGGAATGCACCCGGGGCAGAAGCCTCCGAAGCAGAAGAAGCCCCTGCTCAAGCGCTGGTGGTTCTGGCTCCTCGTCGTCCTCGTCGTCATCATCTTCTTCAGTGCGATCTCCGGAGGCGGCGGAGACTCGACCGAGGACACAGGCTCGACCTCGTCGCAGGGTGGCTCCGACGGTGGTGCGGCAGAGGAGCAGGACACCGGTGAGAAGCCTGCGGAGGACAAGCCCGCCGAGGAGAAGGCCGAGGCCGCCCCCGAGTACGGCATCGGCGATGCCGTCACCGCCGATGGGTGGGAGATCACCGTGAATAAGGTCGAGGACGGAGTCTCGAGCGTAGGTTCGGAGTATCTGAACACCGAGGCGCAGGGGCAGTTCGTCACGGTCTCCCTGTCGGTGAAGAACACGAAGAGCTCACCCGAGTACTTCTTCGAGGACAACATCAAACTCGGCGACGACAAGGGCAATACGTACTCCTCGGACTCGGAGGCGGGCATCTACGCCGACGAGGACTCGATCCTCTTCCTCGAGGAGATCAACCCGGGCAACACCGCTGAGGGCGTGCTCGTCTTCGACGTCCCTGAGGACGTCACCCCGGACCGACTCACCTTCGAAGGCGGCATCTTCTCCGATCCCGTGGAGATCTCGCTGAAGTAGAGCGAGCGAGCTGCGGTCCGATCAGTGGTCGGACCGCAGCTGTGTGCTGGGCCCCGAATAGCCGAGGTTGACCGAGATCTCGTGGGCAGTCGCTTTCATCACCGGCACCAGGGCCCGCATCCTGCTCTGCGGCATGAATGGCCTCGTCGCCGAGAGCGAGACTCCGGCGACGATGCTCCCACTGCCGTCCCGAACGGGAGCCGCCACACATCTGATGCCGGGTTCGTTCTCCTCCATGTCGAATGACGCGCCGTCGCGGGTGTACCGTTCCATCCGTCCGATGAACGCAGCGACGGCCGCGTCATCAGTGCCAGGATTCTCGGCGCGGTAGATGCTCTCCCATCGTGAGTCCTGCCCGAGCAGAAGGGCCTTGCCCACGCCGGTCCGGGTCATCGGCATCCGGTGACCGATCCGCGATCGCATCTCGGCCCCACGCGTGCCGGGGATCTTGTGGAGGTAGAGCACGGATCCGCCATCCTCGATCGAGAGGTGGATCGTGTCCTGTGTCTTGGCCGACAGCCGCTCGAGACTCTCGCGGGCCACCACCGGCAGAGGGTTCTGGTTGAGCGCGGTGAATCCGAACTCGATGAGAGTCGGGCCGAGGAGAAGCTCCTGGTCCGAACCCAAGCGCAGATACCCCCTCTGCGTGAGCAGCTGGATCATCCGATGTGCGCTCGAGCGTCCGATGCTCGTCGCCGTGACGACCTCCTTGAGGCTCGAGGCGCCGGACGCGACCGCGGCGACGATGTCGAGACCGCGATCCAAGGTCTGTGTGCCGCGCGGAATGTCGTCATTGTCGCCTGCACGGTCTGTCTGCGGGGTCGTCGTCATCACCCCAGTATGCCACGTATCCCACATATAGGGATGTGAGTGGCACATGTGAACACTCCCGCTCATAGTGGCTGGTATGGAGACACAGAGCACAGTCGCGGATCCGGCGATGATCGGATTCGACTGGGGCACCAGTTCGCTGCGAGCGTTTCTCATTGGCGACGACGGTCGAGTCCTCGATGGCCGCCAGCGCCCGGGAGGGATCCTCTCTGTGGCCCCGGGCGGCGACGATGCCGGCCTCGCGTTCGCCGAAACGGCCGAGACGATGGTGGGCGCATGGCTCGAGGCATACGGCGATCTGCCGCTCTTCGCATGCGGCATGATCGGCTCGGATCAGGGCCTCGCCGAGGCAGGATACCTGGACCTGCCTACCGATCTGGCCGGACTTGCCGAGCACCTCACGACAGCCCGGCTGGGGGAGCGCGAGCTCCATATCGTGCCGGGAATCCGCAAGGACGGATCGGGTTACACCGCGCCGGACGTCATTCGCGGTGAAGAGACACAGCTGGCCGGGCTTGCCGCCGCGGATGCGGATGTCCGTCAGCACGTCGTCCTACCGGGAACCCACACGAAATGGGCGATTCTCGACGGCTGCACGGTCACCGATTTCATCACGACGATGACCGGAGAGGTCTTCGGACTGCTTGCCTCCTCGTCGATCCTCGGCCGTTCGATTGTCCCCACGACGGCCTTCGACGTCGCGGCCTTCGACTGGGGTCTGAGCGTTGGGGAGCGCGACCCCGCAGGCATGATCGCGTCGATCTTCAGTGCACGCACGTGGGCGCTCGAGGGCAGACTCGCCGGGAACCAAGTCGCCGATTACCTCTCGGGCATCCTCATCGGAGCCGAAGTCGCGGGCCATCTGCAGTCGCATCCCATCCCTGTCAGCTCCCCCCTCATCGTCTGCGGCAGCCCGACGCTGACCGAACGCTACAGCCGTGCTCTGAGACGGCACGGACTTTCACCTGCAGCCGCCGACACCTCGGCGAGCGCCTCAGGACTCCACCGCATCGCAGCGCAGACGGAACTGCTGCGCAGGAAGGAGCATCCCAGCTCATGACCGCCCACGACATCCCCGCAGGCCTCATCGCGATCCTTCGCGGCGTCCGACCCGATGAGGTCGTCGACGTCGCGGCGGGAATCGTCGAGGCAGGATTCTCCGCCATCGAGGTCCCGCTCAACTCACCCGATCCGCTGGATTCGATCGCTTCCCTCGTAAGGGAGTTCGGCAACCGCGTCGAGGTCGGTGCCGGTACCGTGCTCACCGCTGACCAGGTCGATGAATGCGCTGCCGCGGGTGCCGAGATCATCGTCTCCCCGGATGTCGACCCTGCCGTCATCGCGCGGACGCTCGACCGCGGCCTCACCCCGTACCCGGGAGCGGCCACACCCACGGAGGCCTTCGCCGCCCTGAAGGCGGGCGCTCGGAGGATCAAGGTGTTCCCCTCTGCGGCCGTCGGCATCAGCGGAATGAGGGCATGGCGCGAGGTCATGCCCCCGGACGTCCGTCTCCTTCCTGTCGGGGGAGTCGGGCCCGAGGACATCGCCGCTTGGCACGAGGCCGGCGCGGCCGGTTTCGGCATCGGCTCCGCCGTCTATCGCCGAGGCGACAGTCCGGAGTCCGTGCGCGCTCGGGCGGAGGCGATCGCCTCGGCGTGGGCAGCCGTCCACCGATCCTCAGCCGATTGATCCACCGTGCCGGCCCTCTCCGACGAGGTGCGGGACGGCGCACTCGAACCCCACCACCCCTGACCGAACTACAGAGACGGAAAGACAATGAAGATCACGTCGATGACGACGTACATGGTGCCGCCGAGGTGGCTGTTCCTCAAGATCGAGACCGACGAGGGCATCGTCGGCTGGGGAGAGCCTGTCGTCGAGGGCAGGGCAGCGACCGTCGCTGCCGCCGTCGAGGAGCTCTCGGATCTGCTCATCGGAAAGGACCCCTCGAACATCGAGGACCTTTGGACGATCATGTACCGCGGTGGCTTCTACCGCGGAGGACCGATCCTCATGAGCGCGATCGCGGGAATCGATCAGGCCCTGTGGGACATCAAGGGCAAGTCGCTCGGTCAACCGGTTCACCAGCTCCTCGGCGGAAAGGTGCGGGATCGTATCCGGACGTATTCCTGGATCGGCGGCGACCGGCCGGCTGATACGGCCGCAGCAGCTCTTGAGACGAAGCAGCGGGGCTTCACCGCGGTGAAGATGAACGGGACCGAAGAACTCCAGTACATCGATTCGCATCGCAAGATCGATCAGGTCATCGAGAACGTCCAAGCCGTGCGCGACGCCGTCGGCGAGGACTTCGGCATCGGAGTCGACTTCCACGGTCGCGTCCACAAACCGATGGCGAAGATCCTCATCAGAGAGCTCGAGTTCTTCCGGCTGATGTTCATCGAGGAGCCGGTTCTGTCCGAGCACGTCGGATCCCTCAAGGACGTGCTTGCGACGACGTCGACACCGATCGCCCTGGGGGAGCGTCTCTACTCTCGGTGGGACTTCCGCGAGATCGTAGCCTCAGGTGCCGTCGACATCATCCAGCCCGACGTCTCGCACTCAGGCGGCATCACCGAGACCAGGCGGATCGCGCATATGGCGGAGGCCTTCGATGTCGCCCTCGCGCTGCACTGTCCGCTCGGACCGATCGCGCTCGCCTCCTGTCTGCAGGTCGATGCGGGATGCTACAACGCCTTCATCCAAGAGCAGAGTCTGGGCATCCACTACAACACGAGCAATGACCTCCTCGACTACGTCACCGATCCTTCCGTGTTCGACTACAGCGACGGAATGCTCGCCATCCCAGACAGTCCCGGTCTCGGTATCGAGGTCAACGAGGAATATGTGTTCGAACGCGCAGCCGAAGGCCACCGGTGGCGCAACCCGATCTGGCGCCATGCCGACGGCTCCTTCGCAGAGTGGTGAGGTGCCCTGATGTCGAAACTCACCGCTGTCACCCACGCGCGTCCGACGCGGATGCGCTACATCATCGCGATCCTGCTCTTCATCACTGTCGTCATCAACTACATGGACAGAGCGAACCTGTCGATTGCGATGCCTGCGCTCTCCGACGAACTCAACCTCACCACCGGGCAGCAGGGACTGCTGCTCTCAGCGTTCGGGTGGACCTATGCGGTCATGCAGCTCCCCGGCGGGTGGCTCGTCGATCGGATCCGACCGCGGGTACTCTACGCATCGTGTCTTGTGCTGTGGTCACTGGCGACGCTCTTCATGGGCATGGCGGGAGGCTTCGCCGCGCTCATCATCCTCCGTCTGCTCGTGGGTGGCTTCGAGGCACCGGCATACCCGATCAACAACAAGGTCGCGACGACCTGGTTCCCTGAGAGCGAGCGCGGACGCGTCATCGCGTTCTACACGTCAGGTCAGTTCATCGGGCTGGCTCTGCTCACTCCGGTGCTCTCCTGGTTGCAGACCGTTCTCACCTGGCACTGGGTGTTCATCCTCACCGGAGTCGTCGGCATCGTGTGGGCCGGAATCTGGTGGCTGGTGTACCGCGAGCCTCGAGACAAGTCGGGCATCAACCAGGCCGAGATCGACTTCATCTCCGCAGGCGGAGGCCTCGTCGATGCCGACCGGAGCACCAGTCAGAAGGCGAAGCCGAAGCTGTCGTGGGCGGACATCGCTGTTGTCCTGTCGAAGCGGAAGCTCTGGGGCATCTACATCGGACAGTTCTGCCTGACCTCGACACTGTGGTTCTTCCTCACCTGGTTCCCCACCTACCTCGTCGACTACCGCGGAATGGACTACGTGCAGTCCGGTTTCATGGCGTCCCTGCCGTTCATCGCCGCCCTCGTCGGCGTTCTCCTCTCCGGCTGGGTCTCCGACTTCATGGTCAAGCGCGGACGCTCCTTGGGTGCCGCGCGGAAGATTCCGATCATCACCGGCCTCGCCTTGACGGTGTTCATGCTCGGCGCGAACTTCACGGATTCGAGCGGGCTCGTCATCGTCTTCATGTCGATCGCCTTCTTCGGCAACGGCTTCGCTTCGATCACGTGGTCGCTCGTCTCCGCACTGGCTCCGGCACGGCTGCTCGGACTCACCGGAGGGATGTTCAATTTCATCGGCAATCTCTCGTCGATCGCCACACCGATCGTCATCGGCTTCCTCGTCTCGGCAACGGATTTCGCTCCGGCATTCGTCTACATGGCCGTCGTGACACTGGTCGGAGTCCTCTCCTATATCTTCCTCGTCGGTCGGGTCGAACGGGTCGAGGAGTAATTCTCGACTATCGTTGACTTCACCACACCCGGCAGCAGTCGGCCGATCTCGGACTGATGGTTACGACAGCTGTGCCCTCCTCGTGGGGTAGGAGACTGATCGGCGATGACAACCGTACGAAGCGAAGCCACTCGGATTCGACAGCCGGTCGGCGCTTCCAGCCGGTCAACTGTGCAGGACGGCGACGTTGACTGAACGCCAACCGGTTCCCGCGCTGAACCCGAACCTCCTCCATATTCGAGCACTGCGGGCAGTCGTCGATCACGGTTCGCTCAGTGGGGCCGCCAAAGAGCTCGGTTATACGACTTCGGCGATCTCGCTGCAGATCTCAGCGTTGGAGAAGGCACTGGGTGTCCGCCTCTTCGAACGAGGACCTCGCAGCATCACAATCACCGCCGCCGGTAGTCGGTTGTATGAGCTCAGTGGCGAACTGCTTCAGTCGCTCGCCGGCATCGCGGACACCATGCAGACCTATTCGTCAGGAGATGCAGGGCGCCTGCGATGCACGGCTGTCGGCAGCGCGGCGGCTCAACTGTTGCCGCGCGCGGTAGCAAGGATCGTTCAGACTCACCCCTCTGCCGATGTCAGCCTTGTCGTCCCCGGAGCGCACGACGACATCGTGCAAGCTGTGCGGACAGGGTCAGCAGACCTGGGTGTCACCTATGAATACAGTCTTCTTCCCGAGGACGACGCAGTCGGGTTGGTTCGCATTCCGCTGCTGCGCGAAGAGATGGTGATTCTCGGCCGGGACTCTGGAGAATCCGGCGAACGGGAGTCCATTCGCGAATTCGCTGGTTCCCCTTGGGTGTGTGGCAGCGTCGGAAGTGTGCAGGACGAGCTGCTATGTCGCCTCGGCGATGCCTTCGGGTTCCATCCCCGTATCGTTCACCGCAGCGACGACCTCGATGTGATCAGGGGATTCGTAGGTCAAGGGTTGGGCATTGCTCTCGTTCCGATCCTCGCCCTCGGGATTGACCACTCAATTCAGCTCTATCGACTACGAGAGGTCCCCGCATTCCGGCGGGTGCTGCTGATCCACCGGAGCACCGACGACAACCCGCTCATCTCTCACGCGATCTCAGCGTTCCACAGAGCAGCCGAAGACTTCCTCACGTGGTCCCTGACGGCATTTCAGGTCTCTTTCACCACTCCGATGCTCAGCGTCAGACCTGAGATTGAGGAGCGCTGAAGCTCGCTTCGAGCAATTCGAACTCTCCGGAATCATGCTCCGGGGTCGATATTGCGCTTGAATGGTGAGTCAACACCGTACGTAGTCCCGACATCGTCGTCAGGGTTGCAAGGAGAGGATCGACCATGGATTCCGCCGTCATCGTCTGCCGGTGTGAGGATGTCACTTTCGGCGAGATCACAGAGTGCGTCGACGAGGATGGAATCGTCGATCTCGCTGAAGCCAAGCGCCGCCTACGTCTCGGTATGGGCATGTGTCAGGGGCGAACGTGCGGCTTGCTTCTCAAACGCAGCCTTGGGACTGCGGCGAAGGGATCACTTGATCGCAGTTTCGTCGTGCGTCCGATTCTGCTGGCCGATATGGCAGCAGCGCAGAATTCGGACGAGACCTCCGCCGGCGATGGTGGATCGGGGAGAAACCGCGTATGAACCGCATCGAGGGCCACCCCGCGTTGGGAGAAGACGACCGAGAAGTCGTCGAATTCGTCGTCGACGGACGCACGGTCAGCGCGCGCGCCGGCGAAACCGTGGCGACAGCGCTGTGGGCAGACGGACAGAGGGTACTGCGCCGGAGTCGCAGGGGGATGCCAAGGGGAATGTACTGCGGGATCGGGCACTGCTGGGAATGCCGCATGATCGTCGTCGGTGATGAAGGCAGCGAGTCCGAAGTTCGCACGTGTCTGACTCCTGTCGAACCTGGTCTGAGGGTCCGGACATCATCGGTGCACGCAGCGCCCGAACGAGAACTGAACACGGAATGAAGTGCCATGTCGATGTCGCTGTCGTCGGAGGTGGACCGGCGGGTCTCGGCGCTGCAATCAGCATCAGCGAACGTACTGATTCGTCGGTGACCGTGGTCGACGAAGGGCCTATCGCCGGGGGCCGGCTTCGGGCACAACTCTATCGCCAGAACGGCAACTGGTTCATCGGCTCGAACCACGCTCGCATTCTGAGCGAACGTGCTGAGAATCTGGGCGTGAGAATTCTCTCCGGAGTACAGGTCTGGTCGGTCACCAGTCGAACTTTCCACCGCCCGTCGCCACCGAGCGAATCAGGGCCATCGATTGGCGGGAATTCTGCGCGATTCTCTCTTGGTCTGGAGGGAGGAGATGTTCTCACCTCGGACTATCTCGTCATTGCGACGGGGGCCACGGAAACCCCGATCGGCATGCAAGGATGGACGACTCCAGGAGTGCTCGCAGTCGGTGCCGTCCAATCCATGATCAACCTTCACCGAGTCCTACCCGGCGAACGCATGGCGGTCATCGGGGTCGACCCGCTCTCGTTGGCGATCGCGGATGAGCTTGCCGCTGCCGGAGTGTCGGTCTCGGGAATATATCTCCCGCCACCGACGTCACCCGACCCTGAACCTCCGCATGCAGTCATCGAACGGCTTGCCGCGCTGCGAGCGTTCGCGCCGACTCGATTGGCCGCATTGGGAATGGGCGCCCTGGCTCTGCCTCGATTCGCTGAGTTCGCCGCACGCGTCTGGCCGCACCGGGGAGTCACGATCGCCGGCCTGCCTCTACATCTGCGTGAGTGCGTGGTGGCCATCGACGGTGACGATGCAGTGACAGGCGTCCGCACCGCGACGGTCGACTCACTGGGTATGCCCAGTGGCACAGAGCGATTCTTACCGGTTGATTCGGTCTGCATCAGCGGAGGGTTGACACCGTTGCTGGATCTCACCCGCGAATGCGAACACGTCGACATCCCCGAGCTCGGAGGTCGTGTGCCGCTGGTCGGTCCCGATCTCGAGACTACAGTCGATGGACTTCATCTTGCGGGGAACGTCACGGGAGTCGAGTCCGCCGAGGTGGCGAAGAAGCAGGGGTTCCTTGCCGGTGCGGCCATTGCCCGTGACCTTCTGGGTGGGAAAGGCACTGACGACCTCGAGGAGGCCAGGTCGCAAGTCGACTCTGCGCGACGATCAGCTCCGCTCTCGTTCCTTCCCGGGATCATCGAGGGACGCCGAAGAATGAATGAGCTCTGGCAGTCCTACGCCGGTTCGGTAGTTGGGTCGTGAACACTGAAAAGTGCGACGTCGTCGTCATCGGGGCTGGTGTCATTGGCGCCTGTATCTCGTGGCGACTCGCACAAGCGGGTCTACGCGTGACGATGATCGACGCGTCGGCTCCGGGTGCCGGCGCGTCGGGTTCGTGCGACAAGGCGATATTCCTTCAATCCAAGCGTCCCGGAGTGCCGATGCATCTTGCCCGGGAATCCCGGAGCATGTACGCGACACTTGCTGACGAGCTCGACGCCGATATCGACTTCCATCCAAGCGGCGGCATGGTGGCAATCGAAACCGGAGCGCACAGAGCCTTCATGGAGACCTTCATCAGCGCACAGCGGGCAGCTGGAATCCGTGTCGAACTGCTTGACGGTGACAGCGCCAGACAACGGCAGCCAGAGCTTGCTCCTCATGTCCTCGGCGCAAGCTACAGTCCTGATGATGCAGAAGTCGACCCGCTGGCGCTCAATGCCGCATTGGTTGACGCCGCTGTTCGTGCTGGCGTGCACGTTCGGCGCCACTGCGAGTTCCTCGCGATCACGCGCCGAGGTGATCGCATCGAATCGGTGGAGACATCGACTGGGTCGATCACCTGCAGGCTGGTCATCAACTCCGCGGGACCGTATGCCGGTGTCGTCGGTGACAGAGCCGGTGTGCGCACGCCGATCCGGCCAAGGCGCGGCACCATTCTCATCTCCGAACCGCAGCCGAAGATGGTCGCGGGCAATCTGCTCTGCGCCCAGTACGTCGCTTCAAAACACCTCGGGGCTCTGCCCGGAGGGACCGAACCGCGACATGGCATCGGACTCTCTCTCGGTCAGACTGCGTCGGGAACTCTGCTCATCGGAGGCAGCCGTGAATTCGCGGGCTTCGACAAACGTCCCTCGTTGGATGTTCTCGCACATATCGCGTCTCACGCGTCCAGGATCGTTCCGGCCTTGAAAGACGTTCGGATCATCCGCGCGATGACCGGTCTGCGCCCCTACACAGGAGACGGGCTTCCGATCATCGGCCGAGCACCTGAGGTGGAAGGGTGGATCACTGCGGCCGGCCACGAAGGCGATGGCATCGCTCTCGCACCGATCACCGGAGTCCTCGTTCGCGACCTTGTCACCGGCGAACGAACGACCGGCGACTTCCTACCGCACCTGTCTGGTGACAGGGACACTCTTCCCGCGCCTCCGATGGCGGAGGCTCCAAGCGCCGGTTCGGCACCAACAACACGGAGACATACGTCATGATGATCGTCATAGGATCCCTTGTGGTGCTGTTCGCCATCGCTCTGATCAAAAAGACCCCGTTTGTAGGTGGAAACATCCCTGCGGCCCTTGTCGGAGGAGGACTCGCTGCCGCATTGCTCTCCGGAATGGCCCCCATCGACTATCTCACGGCAACTGTTGACGGTCTCGACAAACTGGCGTGGGTGATCGCGCTCAGCATCTTCGGCAGCATCTACGCCGAGACTCAGGTCCGCATCGGTGCCATGACGACCACCATGCAGTTCCTTCAACTCGTATTCGGGAAGTCTCCCCGGGGACTGATCGCAGCGACGTTCGTCACACTCACACTCGCCGGATCTCTGCTCGGAGACGCAATCGCCGCTGCCACAGTGATCGGGTTCCTTGTCATCCATGCACTTGCGCAGATGAAGCTGTCTCCCGTGCAGATCGGCATGATCATCCTCCTCGGAGCTTCGCTTGGATCGCTTATGCCGCCGATCAGCCAGGCAGTCTATCTTTCAGCTTCCCTCGTCGATACGAACCCCGACCCAGTCACCCTCATCTCCTACATCACGGTGACGATCGGACTCGTCCTCGCGATTGTCGAGTCGTTCCGGTTCGTAAGCAGGCGCCGACTGGAACGTCTTGAGACTAGCGAGGACGTATTGTTCAGCGGACACGACGGAGGGGCGCTCACCGAAAAGCGCGAGGGCAGTCGCGTCAGTCAGCTCCGGTCGTTGATTCGGAAAAGGTGGGCGAGCATGATGCCGTTGGCAGTGCTCGTCGTCATCGTGCTGCTGCGTACGGCATTGGGCTTTGACGTCTTCGCTGAGATTCCAGGTGTTCGTGAAATGACGGCATGGATGGCTACGGTGCCGATCCTCAACGGCATCGCTTTCCCCGTGGTGCTTGCGATCATCGTGGCCACTGTTGTCGCGTTATTCTATCCTGCGGTACGCAGTGCTCCGGCAGCGACGATCAGCGCCGGCCTAAAGAACGTCCGACAGACCGTCGTCATCCAACTCTGCGCGGCGTTCCTCGTCGGTTGCTTCTATGCCAGTGGGGCCGTCGACACTGTTGCCCGACTCGCGGAGAACGTCGCAAGCTCTGGCGTCGCGGTGATCAGCACGATCGCGCTCATGGTCCTCGGAATGCTGGTGGGATCACAGACGGCGGCACAGACCATTGTGGTGCCCTTCGCTGCGCCCATCCTGGAAAACGCGGGCGTCGACCCGACGAATATCGCGGTCGGAATGAGTCATATCGCAGCTGCATCGCAGAACCTTCCGCCAGTCGGTCTCACTGCCTTCGTCATCTGTGGGCTCGTCGGCGCCACATTGAAAACGAAGGTCGATCCGATCAAAGTCATGGTCCTGGCATTGCCGAACTCTCTCTATTTCATATTCCTGGGTCTCCTCTTCCTGTTGCTCAGCTGACCGCTGCCTCACGACCCCAACGCTGTTGCACGGTCGGTGATCGCGCGGGCAGCACTCAACGTCTGACCGAGGAAGCCGCGGCCGAAGAGCCTGACATGGGCGAGCAGAGCGAAGAGGTTGTGGGCCGGAAGGTCCGCGCGCCACGATTCGGGCATCGGATGGACTGTTTCGTACCCGGCGAAGATCTCGTCGAGGAACGGAGAGCCGAAGAGCGCGAGCATCGCGAGATCCTCGAGGCGGTGCCCACCGTGGGCCGCCGGGTCGATGAGCGTCCCGCCGGCTGGAGTCCACATGAGGTTGCCCGACCAGAGGTCGCCATGGACTCGAGAGGGGGATTCCGTGCCGGAGCCGGCGATGCCGTCGAAGGCTCCTGTCCCGACTGCTGTGATCGCCGAGGCGACCGTGGCGTTCTCCTCGGGCGTGAGCTCAGCGGCGATGTCGTCGGCCACCGGCTGCAGGCGCTGGGCGACCCAGAAGTCGGAGAACGACGACGTCGGCTCCACCGACACCTCGAAGGGGGAGTCCAGGGGTCCGAACCATGCGGGTTCCGCCGGCGCCCATCCGAAAGCCGGTGCTCCGGAGTCGTGGAGCTGGGCGAGCCGGCGGCCGAACTCCGCGGCATCATCGGGACTCGGCGGCACCGAACCGAGGCGTTCGAGCCGGAGGAATCCCTCGCCGACGTCGATGACGTCGACGACGGGAATGACCCCGGATGCGGAGAGCCACTTCAGGCAGGCCGCCTCGGCGGCGAAGAACCCGTGAGGGGCACCTGAGCGCTGTTTGAGGAAATCACTCATGGCCCCAGGCTAACGGCCACGGTCCTGCTGGCCCGGACAGAGATCCATGCTCCACCAGATCGAATCGCCGTGGACCGTGTCGGGGGTGCGAACGCTGCTGTCGACGAACCCGACCTTCTCCAGCACGCGGAACGATGGGGCGTTCCACTCGCGAACCGATGCCCACAGTCGGGCCGTCCCCGCTGCTCGCGCCACCTGTACGATCGCGTGGGCCGCCTCGGTCGCATAGCCGAGTCCCTGGAACTCGGCGGCGATCTCGAAGGCGATCTCAGGCTCTGCCCTGGATGCCCCTCCGATCACGGTGCCGCAGTAACCGACGAACTCGGCCGTCGCACGCGTCTCGAGCGCCATGAGCCCGAGCGTCGAGTCTTCGGTCTCGCTGCCTCGGTCGGCGAGTGACTCGGCGAGCTCGGCCACCGTCGGATGTCCCCGGTCGTCGAGGCGACGCCGTGCGGGGACTCGCGGATCACGTTCCGACCACAGGCGCCGAACGACGGCTGCGTCGCCGGGTACCAGTCGCCGCAGGCGCAGACGAGCGGTGAGCAGTTCCTCGGCCATCGACGCTATCCCTCATCCTCTCGGCCCGGTGCCCAACTGCTCCCGCGCCGCCGCCAGATGTTCCTCATCGTCCGTCTCGAGCGCGAAGAGTCCGAGGTCGACGGCCGCCGTCGAGAACAGGTGCGCGCAGTGTTCGGCGAGCTTCGGCCACACCTTCCCGCCGTTCTCGACGTAGCGGTCGACCGTGAGGTCGAAGGCCTCCGGCGACACGCTGGCCTGGTGGAAGGCGAAATCGCGGGCGGGGTCGCCGACGGCCGCCGTCGTCCAATCGAGGAGTCCGAGGATCGTCGGGCCCTCCATGACCTGGTGTGCGGGATAGATCTCACCGTGAGTCACGGTCGTCCACGTCGGCCAGTACCGGTCGTCGGCGAGCCATGCCCTCCACCTGTCGAGGAGTTCTGGCGAGACCTCGAACTCCGCGGCGACGGCGGCGATCTCCTCGCGTTTGCGCGCCCTCACCTCCGCGGGGGATTCGATGGGGATGCCGGAATCGGCCACGATCTCCTCATCGACGGCGTGGAGTTCGGCGAGGACGTCGCCGAGGGAGCGTGCATAGTCCGCGGATTCGAGGTCGAAATGCCATCGAGGCTGTCCCGAGTCATCGATTGACAGCCCCGGAGAACCCGGGAGCAGGGGATAGGCGATGAGGTCGTCGGTGTGGATCTTCCAATCCGGGACCGAGAAGCTCAGCTCAGGGCCGATGGCAGCGAGCAGGCGTCCTTCGACGCGGGCGCGGTCGGCGGCATCCGAACGGCGGGGGATCCGCATCACCCACGAACGGCCGTCGGCCGCCTCGGCGATGGCGACACGGAAGTCGAGGCCGAGTTCGCTGACGACGATCGTCGACGGGTCGATCTCGAGGCCGTGGGCGGCGGCCAGGTCGCTGATGGGGATGGTGGGGGCGGGGCTGGGGTGCATCCCACCACTGTCGCCGACCCGCGACACGAAGTACAGCAGACTGGCGGAAAGATGCCTGGCTGTGACGAAGTTGTGTCATACGGCAAGACATATTCGCAAATACGCTTGCCGGTATGGAGGTGCCGTGCAACGATGAGAGGAGCACCGATGTAGTAGTCGAGCCGGCCGAAGAGGGTCGACCGCACTGAAAGGAATTGGGCGCATGAATGGATCCACAATCCTCTGGATCGTCGTCGCAGCTGTCGTCGTCATCGTCGCCATCATCGTCATCGTCGCGGTGAGCCGGAAGGCGGCGGCGAAGAAGCGCGAAGCTCAGCGTCAGGAGGCAGCGCAGATCCGCCAGAATGTCGCCGAGTCCAGCCCGCGCACCGAGGCCTACGAAGCTGAAGCCGGAACCGCCCGCTCCCGCGCAGATCAGGCATACGCGGAGGCCGAGGCGAAGGCGGCGGAGGCCCGTCAGCGCGAAGCCGAGGCACAGGAGGCCGCGGCAAAGGCCGAGCAGTACGACGTCTCGGCCAGCCACCTCGAACAGTCCGCAGAGAAGTCGCGGCTCGAGCAGGAGCGCGACCTCCGCCGCGCCGACGAGCTCGACCCCGATGTCGATGAGCGCACAGGAGAGCGCAGGACCGACCGCGACGCCGACGCTCGCGACCGGAACGTCGATGACCGCGATCAGGACGGTCGCAATCTCAATGACCGAGACGGACGCGGCTGGGACGACCAGAGCACCCGTGACCGCGACGGACGCGGCTGGGACGATCGTGATCAGGACGGCCGCGACGGACGCGGCTGGGGCGACCGCGATCAGGACGGCCGCGGCGTCGGATCTGCCGGTGTGAGCGATCGCGACGACCAGTACGACCGCGACGCGGGCGGTGCCGGCAGGTACGACCGCAACGCAGGTTACGGCAGCACCGACGGCCTCGCCGCCGACGGCGTCGATGGTCGTGATCCCCGCGGAGCACAGGGCGTCGGCTCCGATCGCTACGACGGCCGCGACCCGCGCGGCGCCGACCCGTACGAGTCGAACCGATACTCCGGTGATCAGGACGCCGACCGCCGGTTCGCCCCGAATCAGGGCGATGTCAACGGGAACTACGACCCCAACCAGGGCGACCCGAACGCGGTCGACCCGACCCGTCCGCGCCGGCTCGACCCGAATCAGCCTGACGACTTCGACGGCCGCAACCCGAATGCCCCCAGGCACTGAGACCCCCAACCACCCCAACGAAAGGAAGTCATCATGCTCGCCACCATCCTCTGGATCATCGCCGCGATCCTCGTCATCTCAGGAATCTTCGCCATCTTCAGGAAGCAGATCCTCTGGGGTGTCGTCCTCATCGTCGTCGGACTCCTCGTCGGACCGGGCGGGGTGAGCATCTTCGCCTAGCCGGTCCTCCGCTCACGGCGCCCCGATTCCCCTCGGATCGGGGCGCCGTGCTGTGAGCGCGACACCGATGAGCAGCTCCCACGCGATTATCGCGTAGAACCCGATCCGCTCCCACACCCCGTCGGCGAGGATCGTGCCCGCCACCGCCCTGACGTCGACCTCGAGCATGACGATCCCGAGGAATCCGACGACTCCGAGCACGATGCTCACCGCGCCGAGGCGGACGTCGGTGGAGGTCCGCCCGCGACGGCGGAGAAGTGCTGCGCCGGCGACGATCACCGCTGCCTGACCGCCGAGAAGCGCGAGCCCGGCGCCGAGGAGGTGGACCCACCCGAGCCCGGCCGCGATGGTCGCCTGACCGCCATGGACGGCGGCGATGACGACCATCCCGAGCCCATGGACGAGCGCGAAGACGACGAACACACGACCCAGCGGCTGTCGGGAACTGCGGACGGCGAGCACCGCCCCGAGCGCGAAGAGCACGCCCTGGACGACGAAGGCGAGCGTCATCACCGGCCAGAGCGGGGAGTCGATGCGACGACCAGCGAGGACCTCGACATCGGGGACGCCGAGGTCGCTGACGTAGTTGACCGCGTACGAATAGTCGGGGAACGCCGACGCTGCGGCCGCCTCGGCGAGGAGATAGACCAGACCCGCCCCCGCCCAGCAGATTCCGGCGATCCGCAGTCGGCGTTCCGGCACAAGGAGACTTTCCCTCATGCCGACCATGGTAGACCTGCCGGCGCGTCCCTATCGTGTGGCTGCGGCCAGAGTCTCCGGATCCGCCGAGGCGTCCGGACGACCGCGCCCTGTCGCCGTCATCATCGCCGTCCGCAGGGCTGAGGTCGGGTCCGCGGGGCGGACCGGGCAGTTCCACGCGATGATCCGGTCGGGTCGGACGAGGAGGGCGCCGGAGTCCGTGAGGTCGCTGATCGCCGCCCACCGGTGGAGGACGTCGTTGCACTCCCCGCCCATGCTCACCTGCGCGGTGCGCAGGGCGACCCCGAGCTCGCCGGCGACCGTCTCGGCAGCCTCCGCCCAGCCGGCGTCGTCGTGGCCGGTGATGAGCGTCCACCCGCCGGAGCCGACGAGGTCGAGCGTCGAGAGCCGCTGCCGGTCGCGATCGACCCAGGCGTGGGGCAGCGGCGACCCGGGTCGGGTCGAGGGTACGTGGTCGAGGTCAGGGTCGGGTGCTGCGGCTGAGAAACGAGCCCCCGCCGAGGCGGTCGTTGGCTCGGAGTCGGACCGGCCCCGTTCCTCGTCGCCGGGTTCGGCGGGCACGATGCCATCGGAGACGTAGTGCTGGCCGAGTTCGATGCCGAGGGCGTTGAACTGGTAGTTCTGCAGTTCGACGGCTTCGATGAGCTCGCGGCGCCGAGCCGGGTCGTCGAAGAGTCCGTTGAGGCTGGCCCACCCCTCCTCGGCGGTCTGACCCGGGGCGAAGCCGAGCGCCTGCGCGATCGGTCCCATGTCGACGACGCTCTTCATCGCCCGGTCGACGACGCGCCGCCCGACCGGCTGACGCTCCTGGCTGTACGTCTCGAGCAGTCCCACCTCGGCCTCCCCGCGCAGCACCGCCGAGAGCTTCCACCCGAGGTTGTACGCGTCCTGGATCGAGGTGTTCGTTCCCAGGCCGTTGGCCGGCGGGTGCCGGTGGGCGGCGTCGCCGGCGAGGAAGGCCCGGCCCTTCCGGTACTCGTCGGCGACGACGTGGTTGATCTGCCACTTCGAGACCTGCTTGATGCTCACCTCGACCTCGGGGTCGCCGATCGTCGACTGGGCGAGCGAGACGAGCGCCTCGTCGCTCGTGTCAGGTTCGCCCTCGGCGGGGTCGTACATGCACAGGAGGACCCACTCGGTGAAGGGCCTGACGTTGATCCACGTCCCCGAGCCCACCCAGTAGTCGTTGCCCGGCTGCGCCATCCAGTAGAGGGTGCCGGGCCGGTAGTCGCAGTACTGCGTGAGGTCGGCGTCGAGCCAGATATTCAGCGCCGCGCCGAGCCCCGACTCGCCGGTGAAGGAGAAGTCGAACTCCTCGGCGACCGTCGAGCGACCGCCGTCGGCGCCGACGATGTACTGCGCGAGGATGAGCGACTCCTCCCCGGTGTCGCGGTTGCGCACGGTCGCCTCGACGCCCTCGGGCGTCTCGACCGCGGAGACGAGCTCCGTGGAGAACCGCAGGTCGGCCCCGAAACTGCGGGCCGCCTCGGCGATGACGGGTTCGAGGATGTGCTGAGGGATGTTGCACATCGCGCTGGGACTGGCGATCTCGTAGTCACCCGAGCGGGCGCTGCCGGTGCCCCACGTCTCGAGACGGGCGATCTCCTGCCCGGCGAAGCTCGTCGCCCAGACGTTGTTGCGCATGAACGCGTTCGGGGTGGCCACGGCGATGACGTCGTCCTCGATGCCGAGATCGCGGAAGACCTCCATCGTGCGCTGGTTGGTGATGTGCGCCCGAGGCGAGTGCGCGGTCGTCGGATAGCGGGTGATGGTGATCGCGTCGATGCCGTCGCGGGCGAGGATCGCCGCGAGCGTGAGTCCGGTCGGGCCGGCCCCGACGACGAGGACATCGGTGCGGGAGGGAGCGGGAGGAGGGGTCATTGCTCGTTCTCCTTCGGACGAGAATGCGGACGGGGCGACCGCCTCGGCGAGGGCGGGACACCGTCGCGCCAATTCGGTATAATTAATCATGATGAATTTGTGGCTTCAAGAGTGCCCGGTCAGGGACCGTGATGTCAAGCACGTCGGGTAACCTCGTGCCAGGCACTGTCGAGCAGAGGGGAGAAGGACAATGACGAGCGAGACCAGAGCCCTGACGACCTCGCCGGTGGACAGGGCCGTCGCGCTGGTCTCGGACCGCGCGAGTCGCCTCGAGCCGGGACAGCGACTGGGGACGAAGGGCGCCCTCCAGGTCGAGTGCGGCGTCTCGAAGGGGACATTCAACGAGGCCCTGCGCCTGCTCCAGCATCGGGGGATCATCACCCTGCGCCCCGGGCCCGGAGGCGGACTCTTCGCCGCCGAGCCGACGCCGATGGCCAGGCTGGGCAACTCGCTGCTCGCCCTCGACGCGGACTCGACGACGGTCGAGGACGCGATGCGGGTGCGCGACTCGCTCGAACCGCTGCTCGCCTCCGACGCCGTCGACCACGGCTCGCTCAAGGACGTCCGGGACCTCTGGGAGCGCATCGAGCACATGCGCGCCGCCGTCGAGGCCGAGGACGCCCACCGGTTCCTCGAGGCGAACTGGGCGCTGCATCGGCGCATCGCCGAGATCACCCCGAACCAGCTGCTGCGCTCGATCTACCTCAACCTCATGGCGATCATCGACGACCACACGCTCGACGTCCTGCCCGTCGCGGACACTCCGCTCGAATCCTTCATCGCCGAGCGCCTGCAGCTGCACATCGACATCGTCGAGGCCATCGAGGCCCGTGACCGTGATCGGACCGCCGAGCTCATGCGGGTGCACGCGGGAGGCTGAGCGCCACCGCACCGAGCGCACCGGTCCTGACCGGGGCTGACGGCGGACCGGAACACACCCCTCGATAGACTGGCTGGCATGTCGAGGATCTCCTGTCCGACCCTCTCCCCACGGGTCGTCACCGCCGCCGAGGCGGCCACGCACATCACCGACGGCGACCGCGTCGCCATGAGCGGCTTCACCGGCTCCGGCTACCCCAAGGCGGTCCCGGGCGCGCTCGCCGAGCATGCGCGGGCCGAACACGACGCCGGTAGGGACTTCCGCATCGAACTGTGGACCGGGGCGTCGACGGCTCCGGAGCTCGACGGGGTCCTCGCCGAGGCGGGGGCCGTGAGCAAGCGCCTTCCCTTCCAATCCGATCCGGAGATGCGGCGGTCGATCAACGACGGGAACACCGAGTACATCGACACCCACCTCAGCCATTCCGCGCAGCAGGCGTGGTTCGGCTTCTACGGCAACCTCGACGTCGCCGTCGTCGAGGTCGCGGCGATCCTGCCCGGTGGACTGCTCGTGCCCGGCAGCTCTGTGGGCAATTCGAAGTCGTGGCTCGACCTCGCCGACAAGGTCATCCTCGAGGTCAACTCGTGGCACCCGCGCGCGTACGAGGGCTTCCATGACGTCTACTACGGCACGCGGCGACCGCCCGAGCGTCTGCCGATCCAGCTCCTCGAGCCGATGCAGCGCATCGGCGACCCCTACCTGCGGGTCGACCCGGCCAAGGTCGTCGCCGTCGTCGAGACGCACAGCCCCGACCGGAACCTGCCGTTCAAACCCGTCGACGAGGACTCGAAGGCGATCGCCGCCCACCTCGTCGACTTCCTCCGCCACGAGATCCGCGCCGACCGTCTCCCGCCGTCCCTGCTGCCCCTGCAGTCGGGGGTTGGAAATGTCGCCAACGCCGTTATGGCCGATCTCGCCGACAGCGAGTTCGAGGGGATGCGCGCCTACACCGAGGTGATCCAGGACGGCATGCTCGACCTCATCGACTCCGGCAAGCTCACCTCGGTCTCGGCGACGGCGTTCTCGCTGTCTGCCGAGCGGGCGGCGGACTTCAACGCGAACATCGAGGCGTACAAGGGGCGGATCCTCCTGCGCACCCAGGAGATGTCGAACCATCCCGAAGCCGTCCGCCGCCTCGGCGTGGTGGCGATCAACGGGATGGTCGAGGCCGACATCTACGGCAACGTCAACTCGACCCACGTCATGGGGTCGTCGATCATCAACGGCATCGGCGGGTCCGGCGACTTCGCCCGGAACTCCTACCTCAACTTCTTCGTCTCGAACTCGCTGGCCAAGGGCGGGGCGATCTCCTCGATCGTGCCCTTCGCCAGCCACATCGACCACACCGAGCACGACACGCAGATCCTCGTCACCGAGCAGGGACTCGCGGATCTGCGCGGCATCTCCCCGGTGGCCAGGGCGAGGCGGATCATCGCCAACTGCGCCCATCCGGACTACCGCGACCGGCTCGAGGACTACCTCGAGCGGGCGATCGCAGCGAACCCACACGGGAGGCACACGCCGCACGTCCTCGGCGAGGCGCTGTCGTGGCACGAGAGGTTCCAGGCGACCGGGCACATGTGAGCGGTCGGTCCGACCGCGCGAACGGCGGGTCCGGAACACATGAATTCGGCGCATTCGGCGGTTCCGGCAGCCGCCTCGGCGAGGAGACGATGGAGACGTCACCACGAACTCCCCGAGGAGGAGCCATGACTCTCACCCGACCGCCCCATGATCCGGAGCTCGGTGCCGCACTTGATGTGCTGCTCGAGACCCTGCCGCCCGGCGACATGACGATGGAGACCGTCATCGCGATGCGCGACGAAAACGGCAGCCCGCTGCCGGCCATCGAACCCGAGGCGCTCGAGTCGATGGGCATCGTCCGGACCGACCTCACCATCCCCGTCTCCGACGGCGGCGAGGCGAAGGCGACGATCCTCAAGCGCACCGACCACGCCGACACCGGACCCGGCATCTACTACGTCCACGGCGGTGGGATGGTCTCCGGACATCGTCTGCTCGGCGTCGACGTCTGCCTGCCGTGGATCGTCGACCATGACGCGGTCGTCCTCACCGTCGACTACCGTCTCGCCCCCGAATTCCCCGACCCCTATCCCGTCGAGGATGCCTATGCGGGGCTGGTCTGGATGGCCGAGCACGCAGACGAGATCGGCGTCGACCCGGCGTCGATCCTCATCGCGGGAGCGAGCGCCGGCGGTGGGATCGCCGCCGGCACCGCGCTGCTCGCCCGTGACCGGCAGGGGCCAGCGCTCATCGGGCAGCTCCTCGTGTGTCCGATGCTCGATGACCGTGACCGCACCGTCTCCTCCGCCCAGATCACCGAGGGAACGACGTGGTCGCGGGGGAGCAACCGCTTCGGCTGGTCGAACCTGCTCGGGGAGCGCGCCGGCACCGATGACGTCTCGATCTACGCCGCGCCCGCCCGGGCCGAGGACCTCACCGGACTGCCTGCGACCTTCATCGACTGCGGCGCCGCCGAGGTCTTCCGGGACGAGGACGTCGCCTACGCCGCGAAGCTGTGGGAGGCCGGCGTCGACGCGGAGCTGCACGTGTGGGCCGGCGGATTCCACGGCTTCGACATGCTCGCCCCCTATGCCGCGGTCAGCCGCGCGGCGATCGCCGCTCGGGATTCCTGGGTTGAGCGCGTCATCGGGCAGCGGTGAGGCGGGGTGTCGGCGCGGATTCCGGCGCGGCGGTGAGCCGCGGCGTTGAGCCTCGGTCTGTGCCGGGCGTTGAGCCCGGCGTCGCCGAGTCCTAACATGAGGTAACCGAAGGGAGGGGACATGCGCGATCTGCTCGGAAAGCTCACCTCCCTCGACCCTGATGTGCGGGAGTCGCTGCGGGTCGTCGGGTACTTCGATGCCCTCACCTCGCGTGGGGTCGGCCTCGGCGGACTGCTGCGCGCCGCCGCCGTCCTCGCCGGCGTGCCCGCCGCGGCCGAGATCCGAGGGAAGGTCACCGCGTACGATCCCGATGGTCATCGCCTCGCCGAGGCGGCCGATGAGAACCTCGGATCCCTCGTCGAGTTCCGCCTCGGTTCGGTCTGGCTCGAGCGGGCCGGGAAGGGGAACGCGAGCGACGCGATGATCACCGAGCGGCTCGCCCTCGCGATCGAAGCGCTCGACTCCGGGCAGGGATCGACCCGTGAGGTCGAAGTGGTCGTCGACGGGGAGCGGACCCAGGCGGAGAGGATGACCGCGCTCGTTCGCCTCGGCATTGACCCGACCGACTCCGTGCGCGTCATCGTCAGCGATGACGAGCTCGGACCCGAATCGCGGTGGACGGCGCCGACGGCGACCCCGTCGGGCATCCTCCACACGACGCTCGAGGTCAGCCGCGGCGGCGAACGCACCGCCGGGCGGGCGACCGAGGTGGGCACGGAAGCCGGGCCCACCTCGGCGCCGGGGGCTTCCCGTTCATCCGCGGGCGCACAGTCACGGGTCGGCATCGGCACATGGGTGCGTGCCGACCGCGCACCGGAGTCGTGGGAGGCTGCGCTCGTTGCGCACCGCCTCCTCGGCGAGGGACCGGAGCACATTCTCGATGCGACCGACCTCGGGGGCATGCTCCTCCTCGCCCGCGCCTACGATCCCACCGATCCGCATCCCGATGTCATCGCACTCACCGAACTCGACGACCTCACCGCCGAGATCCTGCGCACGCTTGTCGACGCCGAGAGCATCCGCGCTGCGGCGGCGACGCTCGGCATGCACCATTCGACCGTGCAGGCCAGGCACGAGAGCCTCACCGCGCGCCTCGGCTACGACCCGCGGTCGACGGCGGGGCGGTTGCGGTACATGTGCGCGGAATTCCTCCGCCGCCTCGGCGGGTGAGCGGCTCATCCGCGCATGAGCAGCACGACCATCTGAGGACCACGACCTCGGCGGCATTCGCCGTCTGAGCACCACCACCTCGGCGACATTCGTCGCCTGAGGATCACCACCGATGCAGAGAGCAGGCACAGTCATGCCCGAAATCCCAGCAGAAACCGAAGCTCCGGCACAATCCGGACATGGGACGCACGCAGACGAATGGCCCCGCGGGGAGGTCGCCTTCGTCACGGGCGCCGCCTCGGGGATCGGACTCGGGATCGCCCGAGCCCTGGTCAGAGCCGGTGCACGCGTCGCCCTCGCCGATATCGACGACGCCCGATTGGACGCGGCCGCCGAGGAGCTGCGCAATGCGGGCGGGGTCGTCACGACGGTCCGGTTCGACGTCAGCGGCCCCGAGGGCTGGGAGGCGGCAGCAGTCGCGGCGGAGGCCGAGCTCGGTCCGGTGTCGATCCTGTGCGGCAATGCCGGCGTCAACGGCGGCAGCTCGGCGGAGAACACGACCTTCGAGATGTGGAGGTGGGTCCAGTCGATCAATGTCGATGCGCAGTTCCTCGGAGCTACGACCTTCCTGTCGCGCTTCCGCCGCCTCGGCAGGCGGGCGCACATCCTCAACACCGCGTCCATGGCGGGGATCATCCCGATGCCCGATGTCTCGGCGTATGCGGCGTCGAAGTTCGCGAGCGTCGGATTCTCCATGTCGCTGCGCGCCGACCTCGAGGGTACGGACATCGGGGTTTCCGTGCTCTGTCCCGGAACCGTTGCGACGCGCATCGCGGAGTCTGCGGCGGTGCAGCAGGCGCAGCGGCTCGGTGTCGGGGCCGACGCTCGGGCGGTCGAGGCCAACACGCGGATGCTCTCGGGCGGGGCCGACCCCGACGCCGTGGGGCGGCAGGTCGTCGAGGCGATGGCGGACGGACAGTTCCTCATCGTCACGCACAAGGAGTTCCTGCCCATCGTGCGCCGCCTGCACCACGAGATCGAGGCCGCGTTCGAGGACTTCGACGGTCGTCACGGCTCCGATGCGGCTGCGGCCCTTCTCGTCCAGGGTGGGAACCCGGTGAGCACGTGAGCCCTCAGGCGCCCAACCACGTCGGCACCGCGGCGATGAGCCACGCGAGGCCGGGGCCGAGGAGGCACATAAGGCCTGCGTAGCCGATCATCTGCCGGTAGTAGCGGTCGCGGATCGACGAGTGGACGTTCGCGAGGAGCATGGCGCCGTTCGTAGAGAACGGGCTGATGTCGACGATCGTCGACGCGATCGCCAGGGCTGCGACGAATCCGCCGGCGTGGATGTCTCCGGATTCGAGCAGAGGTACTGCCAGGGCGATGACGACGCCGATGATCGCCAGCGATGATGCCAGCGCGGAGACGAACCCGGCCAGGTAGAAGAGGAGTAGCGCGGCGAGCAGGGGGATCCCGATCGCCGAGATCCCAGTCGACACCCACTCGACGGTGCCCGCCGCCTGGAGCACGCCGATGTAGGTGAGCACACCGCAGATGAGGATGACGACCGGCCACGACACCTTCGACATCGCCGCTTTGCCGGCCGTCGGGTTGATTGCGGCAAGCACGATCGAGATCGTGATCGTGACCAGTCCGACATCCCATCCGAAGAGAAGCACCGCCAGGGTCATCGCAATGAGTCCGATGAGCGTGGGCACCTGGCGCGGGGTGAGCCGCACTTTCCGTTCCGTCGCCCTCGCCGAGGTGGTCGCCCGGGTGATCGCGGCGTCCCGTTCTGCCGGATCCTCGCCGGAGGTGCCGATTGCTGCGGGCCTGCGTTGGGAAGCTCGTTGTCCGTCAGCGAGGGCCTTGTCCGCGTGGGCGCGGGCTTCGTCCGCGTCGGCGCGGAGGCCCGGACGATGCCTGAGGGCGAGATAGACGACGAGAGCGAAGACCGAGTTGAATACGAACGGTGCGAGGAAGAGTGTGAGCGGGGCGGGTGTCAGGCCGTTCTTGGCGAGGTAGTCGTTGATGAAGATGCCGTAGACGCTGATGGGGGAGAAGGCGCCTGCAAGTGCGCCGTGGACGACCAGGAGACCGACCATGAACTGGTTCATCCTCTGGCGTCTGGCGAAGTCGAGGGCGAGCGGGGCGATGATGGCGACGGCGAAGAGTGCGCCGAGCGCGATGAGGACCGCGGTGAGGAGGAAGAAGATCCATGGCATCAGCGCGGTTCGACCCCCGACGAGTCTCACGCACCAGTTGACGATGACCTCGATGACGCCGTTGTTCTGGGCGAAGCCGAAGAGATAGGTCAAGCCGACGAGCGTGAGGAAGAGATCGACGGGAAACCCGGCGAGGAACTCCTCCGGTGCCTGATCGAGGAGCAGTCCTCCGACGCCGGCTGCCGCGATGAAACCGAGCAGTCCCATGTTGATGTCACGCCACGTTCCGATGATGAACATCAGACCGAGGACGATGACGCAGACGAGTTCGACGCTCATTGCCGTTCCTTTGCGTTGTGTCGGCCCTTTGCCTTGTGTCGGCCGTGCGCCGGGATGCGGCGCAGCGGTGCACGCTTTTCGGTCGAGAGCTGCACGTGCGCCGAGGGCGGCATCGCCGGCGGGCACACATCCGCAGAGCGGTCTCGACCGAACCTGCTTGTTCGAGACTAGCCGCGCACCGCGACCACCTGCGCCTGAGTCTCATCACCGGCGTGTTCCGGTTTGCCGCCGGCCGTGACTATTCTGTGGTCCGCCGGCGCCGACCCTGCCGCTCGGACTGCCGCGGTCGACCCCGACTATCCCCCTCGGCACGCCGCGGCCGACACTCGTCCGGCGGTTCACTGCGCCTCGGTTTCACTCGACATTCACGTTGCGCCCGACGCGCCGATTCCGTGTCAGTGCTGACTGCAACAATGGGTGACATGGAACAACAGTAGGGATCCGATGGAGTGAAAATACTTGAGAGTATTTCGCAATCAGGTATTCACATACTCTATTCGAATCAGTTATTATTGACGTACTAGATAGTTCGATGCGACCAACACTTCTCGACAATGGCGTCCGAGGCAGGTGAACCACCGTGAAAGGCATCCCGACAGGAAACGGGCAGTCTGCGAACAGCGCAGCGGCCTCACCTCGTGATGCCCGCGTCGGCAGCGGACCTGCCGGTGGTGACGAGGGCGCGGAGCACGGCTCGCACACCCGTTTTCAGACGACCGTCCGCCTCGATTCGAGCTCGAGTGCGCTCGCTGTGATCTCAGCGGAATCGGACCAGGTGCAGCTCAAGGTCCTCGAAGCGACCGCCGGTCTGACCCTTGAACGAGCTGTCCGTGCGTGGGGCAACGCCGTTCCCGACGGTGACTCGCCGTTCCGGATCGCGACCATCGCCGCCTCTGTCGCGTGCAGTCTCGAGCGTGACGGCCGCGGCGAGAGTGACAATGAGGATAGCGGTCAGGAAGACGGCAGCGTCGACGAAGGCATCGTCGGACCCGCGGCCATCGATCAGGGTGCTGACGGCGACGGTATCGACGGCGTGGGCAAACTTACCTCCCCACGCGATTCCCAGGGCGAGCCTGCTGCAGGTGACCTTCGCAATTCGACTGTCGACGCTGTGTCGACGTCCACCTTGTCGTCGAACCGCTTAGCCTCCTCATCGGACGGCGCTGCTTCCTCGTCGTTGGGCCGTCCCGTTTCACCGAGTTCGTCCGAATCTCGCCGTGACCCTTTCGGCCCCTGCGCGGACCCCGAATGTCTGGTGTGTACAGGTAAGGCCTCCCCGCCTGCGGCATCCACCGAGCTTGTCATCATCCGTCAGTCGCCGACCGAGTTGCTCTCATTCGATGCCGACTTCAGCGCACAGTGGTCGCTGCTCGCAACGATGCAGTCAGTGTCGACTGAGAGCGCGGCCGATGAGGCGCATGATGGTCGAGAATCGGACCGTCCTGGCGCGTCGGCGATTACTGACGCGGACGCCGAATGCGAGAGCGACGGTGAAGCCGAGACCGACAGTGATCGCCTCGACTTCCCGGACTTCGGCCTCGACACGGACATGTCGGTCTGGATCAGCGACAACGTGCCCGCCGAGGATGTCGCTGAGACCGCCTCGATCCTCGGCCTCTCGATCGCCAAGACCTACCGTCACTTGGGCATCGCGATGACGATCATCCACGGACTGCCGCGTTTCGCCGATCGCGTCCGGGCAGGCGAGTTCACGATGGCCCATGTCCAGGCGGCTGCCGATCTCTGCCGAACCGTCGCGTTCCGGTATCTTCCACGGATCGACGAACATCTCGCCGAACGACGCGCAGACGTGACCTGCGACCGGCTGCGCACGGCGCTGCGCAAATTCATCACAGTGCTCCAGCCGGCCGAGGACCGGTCGAAGACGGCCGCCGAACGCCGCCGCGTCGACTTCCAGGCTTACAAGAACGGATCGGCGTGCCTGTCACTCATCGGTCCCACGGATGAGCTCTACGCCTGCTACCGACGAGTCGAAGCAATGGCGCGGGCAGTGCGAGCACGTCGTGGGGCTGCATTCGACCTGCCACCTGGTGTGGAGATCGCCGATGAGCGTTCGATCCAGGCTCTCGAGTACGACATCCTGTCCCGGCCTCAGCCCAGACTCTGCATCCGAGTGCGATCGATCGATCCGGTCACCGGGGTGCAAACCGAACGCGAAGAGCCGCTCCTCGACGACAAGGGAAATCTGCTCTTCGACATCGACCCCGACGGAGCCATCGTCATGCACGACGGGCAGGTGGCCGCCACCGGCGCCGGAGGCGATGGGAGCCTCCGCGCCGCCGCATCTGGCGTCGCTGGGGATGCGGTCGGAACTGACGACTCCCGGCGGGGGAGCGCATTCTCAGCCTCCCCGCTCAACGGTTCGCGGATCATCGACAGCAGGGTCGTCATCGCGATGCCCACGCATCACTGGTGGCTCTACTGGCAGGCCGGCGTGGTCGTCACCGTTCCGTTCCTCACCGTCTGCGGTGAGTCGGATCTTCCGGGCGTTCTCCCCGAAGGATCGCCGATTCCGGCTGAGACCGCTCGACGTATCGCCGGCTACAGCTCGACGATGACGAGGATCCTCACCGATCCCGCCACCGGCACTCCACTTGATGCGAAAGCGACGACGTACCGGATTCCGAACAACGTCCGCAGGACACTCATCTCCAAATGGGCAGTCTGCTCCGTTCCCGGGTGCACTCGCAAAGCGGTCACCTCGGAGATCGATCACATCATTCCGTTCTTCCACCTCGATCCGCTCAAAGGCGGGCTGACGAGGTTCGGCAACCTCCACCCACTGTGCAAACGCCACCACGCCATCAAGACGGCCGACCGGTTCCGCGTGCGCATGCTCGACACGGGAACCGTCGAATACGAGTTCCGACACGGAGTCACAACCCGATCCCGGGCACCTGACCAGCCGATTGATGTCGCCCACGCGCTGGAATTCAGCGAACTGTGCTGCCTCAGCCCCGGAGAAGTTCCGATCCCCGAACATCTGATTCCACCAGCCAAGGACACGGTCGAGGTCCCACCTGATGAGGACGCCGTGCGTGAACGGGATGACGCGATCCGTCGTGCTGAAGAGGCGGCGGAGCGTGACCGGCTCCTTGCAGAGAGCATCGCGCGATCAATCGACGCTCGACGACGGAAGAGGCTGTTGGACTGCTTCGACTGGCCGAATGTCACTCACCAGGCGTGCCTGCCGCCGGGAACGGATCCGGTGACGATGAAGAGACTGATGCCGGGGAAACGGGAATCGGCATACTCCATCTGGCGGCGGAGGGACGAGGCCGGAGACGAGTGGACGGAGCCGCTCGACCAGTTCTGGGAAAGCTCGCGAGCATGGACGGCGACCTGCGTGCAATGGGATCACGACGAAGACGACCCGCCGCCGTTCTGATACCTCGGGGGACCGGGCTGGGCGACCGGCCTCGACCGCATCACAGCCCATCGATACTCAATTCAGGCCATCAAACCTCGGCTCTGGCCATCAGACCTCGCCTTTGGCTGTCGGGTCTCGACTCTCGCTGTCGATGTTCGCCTCAGATCACCGAGACTCACATCGTGCACGGCAGGGCAGCTCCATTTACGGCAGAACAGTGCCGCTCACGGCAGGTCATCGAAGTTACGTCAGATGATCGAACTCCCCGGAGAGCCACCTGGCGTACCGGTCCGCCGATGACTGCACTGCATCGTACGCGCCGGCCGGGATGGTCTGCCCGAAGTTGCCGTACATCCTGTCGAAGTCGAGATCGGCCACCGAGGCGGCGATCCTCCTGACGACCGCGCCGGAGAGCGGAAGGTAGTTGGGGAAGCTCCGCATGAATGTCACCCACCCCGATCGCGCGACTGGGCCGATCGAATCGCCGCTGAGCATCACTCCGTGGCCGTCGTGACCGGGCCACAATGCGATTGCGCTGCCGGGGAAATGACCGCCGACTCTGCGCAGCAGGATCTCCGGGAGGGGAGTGGCATCGGCGTCGAAGTAGGTCATCGCCGGGCCATGCCGCTGTACCCACTCCGAATCTGCCTCGCAGACATAGACCGGGGCATCGTCGAACGCCGCACTCCATGCCAGCTGCATGCCGAACATGTGCGGATGACTCGGTGCGATCGCGGCGATCCCACCGAGTTCCCGAATCGCTGAGACCGCCTCGTCGTCGATGAAGGGCGGAACGTCGAAGAGCAGATTGCCCTGGTCGGTCGCAGCCAGATAGCACGTCTGGCCGATGGCCAAACGGGGCTCGACCCGCAAAGCATGAAGCCCCGGTTCGCGTTCGGTGATGACAACCGTGTGGCCCTCGGCGGCGAGCTGCGATCGGCTCACCCATTCCTGCCCCGATGACGGCACCCATTGCCGTTCGTCATCGCAGATCGGGCATATCGGCGGGGGAGTGGGGCCGGTCTCCACGCCACAGTTGCGGCAGATCAGGACATCAGCGAGGCGGTGGTTGTCGCCTCCGGAATGGCCGCTGACTCCGTCCTGTCGGCTCCCGGCATCGCTGTGACGGCGCCCCTCACCGCTGCGATGACGTCTGGCATCGTCTCGACGAAAGGAGCGGTCGGCTCTGCTGCCGTTGGCGCTGTTCGGGGGAGTCGTCATCGTTATCCTTTCTCGCAACCCAGCCTACGACCTCTCCGCTTCGAGTCGACGGGAACTCAGGCAGCCGACGTCTGGAAATTCGTCAGCGTTGGGGAGCTTGTCGGCGTTTCGAGGCCTGCCCAGAGTCTTGAAGCCAGTCGGCTTCTGGGAATCTGCCACCGTCTCAAAACGAAACGCTGTGTTGCGTAAAGCGACGTGGACGTGAGAGGCTCCGACCATGACGCAGCCCACAACGAAGGGGCGGCCGCTCGACGCCGAGCTCACTGCCAGAGTGCTCGCCGCCGTGCGCGCGGAAGTCGAGGCGAACGGGCTGACAAACCTGCGCATCGAGCAGCTTGCCTCGACACTCGGGTGCGGCAAGACCGCGATCTACCGGCGCTGGCCGACCAAGCCCGAGCTCGTCGCCGCAGCGATCCTTGAGACGTTCGACCTCGGCGAGCAACCAGATACGGGAGACGTCGTCGAGGACCTCGTCGCCCACGCGTGGCAGAACGTCGAGAACGTCCGCCGCTCACACGATGCCCGCGCCCGCGGCAACGGTCTCCTGCTCGCGATGTTCGACATGGACGTCATCCCGCTCATCTCGGAGGGCTTCATGGAGCGACGACACGCGATGGGCACGGCGATCCTCGACCGCGCCGTCGATCGCGGGGAGATCGGCCCCGACCTCGATCACGATCTCATCCTCGACGCTCTCGCCGGTATCACCCTCTTCCGGCTGACGCTCCGTCCCGACAGACCACAGGGCACCGATGCCGAGATCCAGGACACCTACCGCACGCTCGTGAGGTCGCTCGTCGGAGCCACCGGCGCGCGGGCCCGGACCACCGACCCCTGACCATCACGACTCGACCTGCGATCACGAATGCACGACCGACGAAAGGACACCATGGCCGCGGCACTCGTCCCACCCATTGTTCCTGGTGACGACCGACTCCTCCTGCGCGGAGCCACCCTCATCGACGGGACCGGGGGTCCGCCGCTTCCCGACGCCGAGCTCGAGATCGCCGACGGGCGCATCGTCTACGCCGGTCCGCGCCGGGCCGACGACGAGCAGCGGCCTCCAGCCGCACGCATCGTCGACCTCACGGGCAGGACGATCCTGCCCGGCTTCATCGACGCCCACGTCCACCTCGGGCTCTCGATCGAGGACCAGGCGGCCGATGCCGCCCGCTTCGATTCCGAACGCACCCTGCGCACCGCGCTCAACGCCCGCCGGACGCTCATGGCGGGAGTGACGACGGCGCGCGACCTCGGCGGCATCGACCGCGGAATGCGCGATGCGATCAGCGCCGGGCTCATCCACGGGCCCCGTCTGCACATCGCCGTCTCAGCGCTCTCACCCACCGGCGGGCACACCGACTTCACCCTGCCCAACGGACGCGAAGTCCCGATGCCGATGCCCGTCCACCCGATCATCGACACCGACGACGACGTCCGCCGCACCGTACGCCTCCTCATCCGCGGGGGTGCCGATGCCATCAAGGTGTGCACGACGGGCGGCGTCTCGAGCCCCTCGGACACTCCCGACGACCTCGGCGTCCCCGAGGAGCATGTCCGCCTCATCGTCGCCGAGACCGCCAAACGCGCGGGTCAGCCGGTGGCCGCTCACGCTCAAGGCCCGGAGGGGATCAAGGCGGCGATCCGCGGGGGAGTGCGTTCGGTCGAACACGGCTACGGCATCGACGACGAGGGCATCGACCTCATGCTCGAACACGGGACCTTCCTCGTCCCGACCCTGAGCAGCGCACTGCGCGTGCCCGACCCCGCCCTGGTGCCCGGCTACCTGTACGAGAAGAAGGTGACCTGGTCGGCGATCGCCCGGGAACGCCTCGCCGCCGCCTTCGCCGCCGGCGTCCGCGTGGCACTCGGCACCGACTCCGGTGTCTGCCCCCACGGTGAGAACCTCCGCGAACCCGTCCACGCCGTCGAACTCGGTCTCACTCCGATGGAGGCGATCGTCGCTGGCACGAAGAACGCGGCCGCGCTGCTCCGCCTCGACGACGACCTCGGCACAGTGGAGTCGGGCAAGCTCGCCGACCTCCTCGTCGTCGACTTCGATCCGGTCACGGACATCACCCCGCTCGCCGATCCTGACAACGTCACCGCCATCGTCCAGGGTGGTGCCGTCGTCAAGGACAGCGCCGGGTGGTTCGGCGACGAACCTTCCCGCCCGCTCCTCGCCGGATGACCGACGCACCCCGCCGACCGGCACCGAACAACCCGATGACCACCCACATCACCGCAGAAGGGACCACGAAACCATGACGATCGACTTCACCACCGAAGCCGCAGCCCTGAGCACCGAGCTCATCGAGCTCCGCCGCGACCTCCACCGCAACCCCGAACTCGGACTCGACCTGCCCCGCACCCAGCGCGCCATCCTCGACGCACTCGACGGCCTGCCGCTCGAGATCACGACCGGAAAAGGGCTGACCTCGGTCATCGCCGTCCTCCGCGGCGGACGGCCGGGCCCGACGATCCTGCTCCGCGGCGACATGGATGCCCTTCCGGTCGTCGAGACGACCGGCCTCGACTACGCCTCGACCAACGGGAACATGCACGCGTGCGGTCATGACCTCCACGTCTCCGGCCTCGTCGGAGCCGCGAAGCTCCTGTCTGCGCACCAGGACGAGCTCGCCGGAACCGTCGCATTCATGTTCCAGCCCGGCGAGGAGGGCCTCGGCGGCGCAAAGGACATGATCGACGAGGGCATGTTCGACACCATCGGATCGACCCCCGACGCCGCCTACGCGATCCACGTCGCCCCCGGTGAGCCCGGCACCTTCGTCACCCGACCGGGCACGATCATGGCCGGAGCGAACACCTTCCACCTGACCATGCACGGCAAAGGCGGGCACAGTTCGCGTCCGCAGGACGCCGTCGACCCCATCCGGCCTCTCCTCGAGTTCGGGCAGGCCATCTATTCGATGGTCACCGGATCGTTCAGCGTCTTCGACCCCATCGTCGCCGAGGTGACCCAGCTCAACGCCGGATCCGCCGTCAACATCATCCCCGGGACCGCCTCCCTGGCGATGTCCGTGCGCACGCTCTCCGCCGAGACGACGAAGCGTTTTCCGGAGCTCGCCACGCGACTGGCCGAATCGATCGCCGCCGCCCATCGCTGCACCGCCGAGGTGGTGTGGAACGAGCAGTACCCGGTGACCGTCAACGACGCCGCTGAGGCCGCTTTCACCGTTGAGACCCTGCAGAGGGCCTTCGGGCCCGACCGCGTCGTCGAAGCTCCCGATCCGGTCATGGGCTCGGAGGACTTCTCGTATGTCCTCGAGGAGGTGCCGGGTGCCTTCGTCTTCCTCTTCGTCACCCCCGACGGCGTCGACCCCGAAACCGCGGCGGTCAACCACTCGCCCGAGGTCCTCTTCGACGATGCCCACCTTCCCGACCAGGCAGCGGCTCTGGCGACGCTCGCGTGGGAACGGTCGCTGCGCGGCTGAGCAGTCCCCGGAGTCGGAGTCGGCTCAGAACGGGTCGCCGTCGGAATCGACGGAGTGGACACGGTCCTCGCGCATGCTCACCTTGTCCACCCCGTCGAGCTCCATGATCATCGGGATGAGCATGTGCAGGGGGCGCTTGCCGTCGAACCTCACATCGATGCGCACCATCGTCACCCCGTCCTCGTCCTCGAACCGCTGGGAGTCGAGGATCGTGTTCTTGAATCCCATCGAGCTCGCGACGGCGAGGATCTCTCGGAGGATCCCACCGCCGTCACGGTAGACGATGCGCAGGAGCTTCCCGTGATCACTGTCGGGGATCCTGCGGATGAGCGGCGCGACGACGAAGAGCGTGAGGAGGTGGAGTGCCGTGAGCATCGTCGCGAGCCCGAGCATTCCCGCCCCGCACGCCATGCCGACGGCAGCAGCCACCCAGATCGTCGCCGCCGTCGTCAGCCCGCGGACCATGTTCCGGCCTTTGAAGATCACACCTGCGCCGAGGAAGCCGATGCCAGAGACGATCTGCGCGGCGATCCGCGAGGGGTCGAGCTGGACGTCGCTGTCGAGGACACCGGAGAAACCGTAGGCGGAGACGAGCGTGAACGCGCACGTGCCGATGCCGACGAGCACATGCGTCCGGTAGCCCGCGCTCTTCTGCCGGAACTGGCGTTCGAAGCCGATGAGCGAACAGAGCACGAAGCTCGCCAGCAGCAGCACTGCCTCGGTGAGCGCGGTCGGTCCCAGAAAATCGGTGTAGGAGCCCATGATGGAACTCACCTTAGTCCTGCACCGCTCGGTTCGGAACGCCGGACGAGCAGAGACGGCAGCCCGACCCTGCACTGCGCAGGATCGGGCTGCCGTCTTCGTGCCTCAGAGTTCCGGTGCCTCCTGAGCCCCGGCCAGCGCTTGGCTCAGGCCTGTGGGGCCAACGTCCGGTCGAGAGTCTTCGCCGCGGTCTCAAGCTTGTCAGCGTAGCCCTGGACGATCTCCGGCGCATCGACGAGGCGACCGTCCGCGCCGTACGACTCGCGGGGAAGGGTGATCTCGACGTTGTCGGCGACGAGGTCGACCCCGATGAATTCGAGCACCGAGCGCAGCTGCTCCCCGGACATCCCGCCTCCGTGCCCGCCATAGCTGACGATGAGTGCGGGCTTGTCCCGCCATTCGGCGAAGAGGTAGTCGATCGCGTTCTTCAGCGACGCCGGATAGCCGCCGTTGTACTGCGGGGTGACGAAGACGATTCCGTCCGCTTCGGAGACGATCTCGGCCCAGGCCTTCGTATGGGTGTTCTGGTAGTTGCCGAGAGCCGGCATCGCCGGCTCATCGAGCATCGGCAGCCTGAGGTCGGCGAGATCGACGATCTCGACGCGGGCGCCGGTGGCGTCGGCGATGACCTCGGACACGGCGGCCGCGATCTGGTCACCGACGCGGACCGGTCGCATGCTGCCGACGACGATGCGGATGAGTGGGGCGGAATCGTTCACTGTGGGGGTGTCCTTTCGGAGGGGGTGGAGGTGGTGCTCAGGGGGAGGGACGAGGGGCTGGACCGTCGGACCCTCAGTCGCAGCCCTCAGGGCCGCACACAGCACCGCTGGGCGCATCGGCACCGTCGGACGCATCGGCGGCTGTGGAGCCGGCACCGGACAGGACGGTGAGCGTGGAGCTCTCCTCCCATGCGGTGTCGAGGGCGCGGGAGAACGTCTCCGACTGCTGTGCCCCGGAGATCCCGTACTTGCGGTCGATGACGAAGAACGGCACCCCGTTGGCGCCGAGTGAGCGCGCCTCGGCGATGTCGGCTTCGACGGCGCGCGTGTACTCATTGGATTCGAGGACCCTGCGGGTCTCGGCGGGATCGATTCCCAGACTCTCACCCACCTCGGCGAGGTAGTCGATGCTGCCGATGTCACGACCGGTCTCGAAGTGTCCGGACATGAGTGCCTCCTCGGCCTCGGCCATGACGCCGTGGGTCTGCGCGAAGTGGAGGAAGCGGTGTGCCGTGAAGCTGTTGGCGACGACGACGGAGTCGAAGTCGTACGAGAGTCCTTCGCCAGAGGCCTGCTCGCTCACCTGCGCGAACATCTGCTTGACCGCCTCCGGGGGCATGCCCTTCGTCCGGCTGAGGTAGGCGGCCTCTGACTCCTCGACGTGATCGGGGAGCGAGGGGTCGAGCTGGAAGCTGCGCCACCGGACCTCGACCTCGTCCTTGTGGGCGAACCCCTCCAGCGCGGTCTCGAAGCGTCGCTTGCCGATGTAGCACCACGGACACGCGATGTCCGACCAGATCTCAATTTTCATGACACTTTCAACTACCGGTCAGCGCGCGTTATTCCCCGGGCGAACAGGTGTGAGCGCGGTCGCCGCCGATCGGTCGGCGGCGCTCAGGTATCGGGTGTGGTCAGCGGCCGGTTGGGGTCAGGGGCCGGTGGGATGGAAGCCCGGGGCTCAGAAGAGGGCGGCCTGAAGCTGCGGGAGGCCTTCCGCGCCGATGGCGATCGAGGACGTCCCGGATGCGGACCGGTCACCCCTGGTGCCGAGCGCCCTGCGCTTGCCGTAGTCCTCGTCCCTCGACCCGCGCAGGCCGTAGCGGTCGATGAGCGGATCGATCCGTGCGCGCAGCCACGTCCGGTACTCCTTCGAGGCATACGGCGAGTTCGCATACATCCGTCGGTAGCGGGGGAGGAGCTCGGGATGTTCGCGCCCGAGCCACTCGAAGAACCACTCCCTGGCGCCGGGCCGCAGGTGCAGGGCACCGTAGACGACCCGGTGTGCCCCGGCCTCGCTGATCGCCCGCAGGGCCGCGTCGAGGTGCTCGCGGGAGTCGGTGAGCTTCGGCAGGACAGGCATGATGAAGACCGTCACCCGGAACCCGAGGTCGGCTGCCGCACGCACGGTCGCGAGCCTCGCCGTCGTCGTCGGCGTACCCGGCTCGATGGCCTGCTGCAGGGTGTCGTCGTGGACGGCGATCGACATGCCGATCTCGACGGGGACATCCTCGGCGGCGCGGGCGAGCAGAGGGAGGTCTCGCCGGAGCAGGGTGCCCTTCGTGAGGATGGAGAGGGGAGTCGCATGGTCGGCCAGGGCCGTGATGATGCCGGGCATGAGACCGTAGCGACCCTCGGCGCGCTGGTAGGGGTCGGTGTTCGTGCCCAGGGCCACGAGCTCGCGCGACCACTTCGGCTTGGCCACCTCGGCGGCGAGGACCTCCGGTGCGTTGACCTTGACGATGACTTCGCGGTCGAAGTCCTCACCCGCGTCGAGGTCGAGGTAGCGGTGGGTGCTCCGCGCGAAGCAGTAGACGCACGCGTGGGAGCACCCGCGGTAGGGGTTGATCGTCCACGAAAAGGGCATCCCGCTCGACTTCGGCACCCGGTTGAGCGCCGACTTCGCGAGGACCTCGTGGAAGGTCATCCCCGCGAACTCCGGAGTGCGCACGCTGCGGACGAGCCCCTTGACTCCGAAGAGCCCGGCCACCTTCTCCTGCTCGTTCCACCTCATGCCAGCATTCGAACACGTGTTCGATTCCGTGTCAAGGGGGCTGTCCGCCGGGGTGCTCGCCCGTGGGGGTGCGGGCGCGTCCACCTCGCACCCTTCGCTCACCATTCGGACAAATGGTATGCCAAAAATCCAGATCCGCAACGGGCGTCGTGACGGCCATCCGCCCAGGTGCGGACCGTCGGGAGCCATGCTTGCGGTCTGATTTCTCGAAGACGAAAGCCTCTTTCTTCATTGCGGAAGAACTGTGACCCACGTTACGCTGAACCGGTTAGCAATCATCACCATGACCCTGTGGATCCTCGTTTGGTATTCCAGTGTTATGCCGTCTCGGATGCGAGTGCCCCATGGCGACGACAGTGACCTCCGACCAGCCGAATCCCGAGCGCCTCGGGCCGAGCCCCGAGCAACTGGCGGCCCACCGGATCAGCCCGCGGTTCTACAATGCCGACCTCGCTCCCTGTAAGAAGGAGGGCCGCAGCTGGACGGCCTACAGCGTCTTCTCCCTCTGGGCCAACGACGTCCACTCGCTCGGCAACTACGGCTTCGCGCTCGGACTCTTCGCCCTCGGCCTCGGTGCGTGGCAGATCCTCGTCGCCCTTCTCGTCGGCGCCGCCCTCCTCTTCATCCTCCTCACCCTTTCGGGAATCATGGGGCACAAGACCGGGGTGCCCTACCCGGTGATGAGCCGCATCGCCTTCGGCATCCACGGCGCCCAGCTCGCCGCCTCGGTGCGCGGAATCGTCGCGATCGCATGGTTCGGCATCCAGACCTACCTCGCCGCGAACGTCCTCAATGTCCTGCTGCTCACGTTCCTGCCGGGTCTGCAGTCATGGGCCGAGGTCGAATTCCTCGGACTCAGCGGCCTCGGCTGGTTCTCCTTCACCCTGCTCTGGATCGTCCAGGTCATCATCGTCAGCTACGGCATGGAGATGATCCGCAGGTACGAGGCGATCGCGGGACCGATCATCCTCCTCACCTTCGTCTCCCTGGCCGTGTGGATGCTCGTCAGGGTCGACTTCCGGATCTCGTGGTCGATCGACGATCCGCTCACCGGGTGGGAGATGTGGGTGCAGATCCTCGGCGGCGGTGCGCTGTGGGTGGCGATCTACGGCACCTTCGTCCTCAACTTCTCCGACTTCACCCGCTCGGCGAAGACCCGCGGCTCGATCGTCGTCGGCAACTTCTGGGGCATCCCCATCAACATGCTCGTCTTCGGCCTCGTCGTCATCTCGCTCGCCGGCGCGCAGTACACGATCGACGGCACCGTCATCACCTCACCCGCCGACATCGTCCAGGCGATCGGCAGTCCGATCCTCCTCGCGTTGGCCTCGCTGTCCCTGCTCATCCTCACCGTCGCAGTCAACCTCATGGCGAACTTCGTCGCCCCGACCTACGCCCTGACGAACCTCTTCCCGCGTCATCTCAACTTCCGCAGCGCCGCGATCATCTCGGCTATCATCGGCTTCGCCATCCTCCCGTGGAACCTCTACGACTCACCTGTCGTCATCGTCTACTTCCTCGGCGGTCTCGGTGCCCTGCTCGGACCGCTCTTCGGCATCATCATGGTCGACTACTGGCTCGTGCGGAAGACGAAGGTCAACGTCCCCCAGCTCTACACCGAGGCGAACGACGGCGAGTACTTCTACCACCACGGGGTCAACTGGCGGGCGATCGGCGCATTCATCCCCGCGTCCCTCATCGCGCTCATCCTCGCCCTCGTGCCGGCCTTCTCCTCGGTCTCGGAGTTCTCGTGGTTCTTGGGCGCCGGGCTTGCCGCCGTCATCTACTTCGTCATCGCCCGCCGCGACTTCACCTTCCGCGAGGTCGACGGCGAGGAGATCGCCGTCCCGACCGCACACTGACCCGCACACACCCACCTGACCTGGAGAGACCCATGAGAATCCTCGTCGTCAACGTCAACACGACCGCGTCGATGACCGACGGGATCGCCCGAGCGGCACGGGAGGCCGCCTCGGCGGACACGGAGATCATCGGCCTGACCCCGAGCTTCGGCTCCGAATCCTGCGAAGGCAATGTCGAGAGCCACCTCGCGGCACTCGGCGTCATGGACGCCGTGCTCGGATACGACGGTGAGTACGACGCTGTCATCCAGGCCGGCTACGGCGAGCACGGCAGGGAAGCCCTGCAGGAGCTCCTCGACGTCCCCGTCGTCGACATCACCGAGGCGGGTGCGACGCTGGCGATGCTGCTGGGCCGCCGATACTCCGTCGTCACCACCCTCGACCGCACGGTCCCGCTCATCGAGGATCGGCTTCTGCTCGCCGGGCTCGACCGGCACTGCGCCTCCGTGCGCTCCTCGGGGATGGCCGTCCTCGACCTCGAGGCCGATCCCGACCGGGCCGTCGACGCGATCGCGGGTGAGGCCGCCGAGGCGGTCGATCGTGACCGTGCCGAGGTCATCGTCCTCGGCTGCGGGGGGATGGCCGACCTCGCCGAGGTGATCGTCGACCGCTGCTCGGTCCCCGTCGTCGACGGTGTCGCCGCCGCCGTCAGGCTGGCCGAGTCCCTCGTCGGCCTCGGACTCTCGACCTCGAAGGTGCGCACGTTCTCGCCGGCGCGACCGAAGCGGATGACCGGGTGGCCGTTCGCTCGGGGTGCGCAGGAGGCGGGTGCGGCGCAGGAGGCGAGTGCGGCGACAGACGCCGGGCCGCGGTCCGATGACGCAGGTTCAGCGGCGACGAACCGACCCGCGACGGCCGACCCGGCCGTCAGGACGCATCCGGCCGCCGGCTGAGCGCGTCGTCTCCCTCAGCCCGTCGCCCTCAGCCCTCGGCCTTCGCGTCCTCGGTTTCCGCCGTCTTGCCTTCGTGGGCGAGGCGCTCCCGGTGCTTGTCATGCTGCTGGCGGCTCGTGCTCAGATGGTGGGTCGCGAGCTCGCGGACCCGGTCGACGTCGCGGTGGGCGATCGCGTCGAAGAGCTCGGCATGTTCGGTGGCGACGACGTCGAGCTCGTCGTGCTGGCTCAGCTGCCAGCGCATCCGCGAGTCGAGGAGCTGCCCGACCTCGACGAGGAGCCGGTTGCCGGAGAGCTCCGTGACGATCGAGTGGAAGGCAGCGGCGCTGCGGTGCGCACCGACCGCGTCCCCGGCCTCGGCCTGCCGTCGACCCGCCTCCATCGTCGCCTCGAGTGAGGCGAGTCCATCACGCGTGTGCCGTTGGGCCGCGAGTTCGAAGGCGAGGAGATCGAAGGCCTGACGCACCTCGGCGAGGTCGGCGACATCGCTGGGAGAGAACTCGCGCACCGTCGCCCACGTGTTCGGACGGTGGGCGACGAGCCCCTCCGAGGCGAGCTGCTTGAGGGCTTCGCGGACCGGGACGCGGCTGACTCCGAGTTCGGAGGCGAGATTGCGCTCGACGAGGCGGCTGCCGGGCGCGCGCACCCCGTCGATGATCTCGTCGCGGAGGATCTCCGTCACCCGCACGGTCTCCGACCGGGGGCTGTCATTGTTCTTCACGTCGTCATTCTCCCACTCCGGGCGCCGAGGCTGCAGGGCGCAGACCCGGCTGGCCGGGCCCGACCTGCGCAGACCCGGCCGGCGCAGGTCTGACCCCGCTCAGCGGCGGATCGCCCGGCCGAGGGTGTCGAGGCCGACCGAGCCGAGGTTGAGGGCCTTCGTGTGGAAGGCCTTGAGGTCGAAGTCGTCGCCGGCCTCGGCCTTCGCCTCGTCGCGGAACTGCTCCCACAGACGCTGGCCGATCTTGTAGCTCGGTGCCTGTCCCGGCCAGCCGAGGTAGCGGTCGAGTTCGAAGGCGAGGAAGCTGCGGTCCATCGCGACGTTGTCGGTGAGGAACTGCCACGCCTTCTCCCGGTCCCACGTGCCCCCGCCGAGGCTCTCGGGCGCCTCGAGACCGAGGTGGAAGCCGATGTCGAGGACGACGCGGGCGGCACGGAGACGCTGTGAGTCGAGCATGCCGAGGTAGTCGGCCGGGTCGTCGAGGTAGCCGAGGTCGGCCATGAGCCGTTCCGCGTAGAGCGCCCAGCCCTCGCCGTGTCCGGACACCCAGCACATGAGCCGGCGCCAGCGGTTGAGGGTGTCGGAGACGTAGGTGGCCTGCCCGACCTGGAGGTGATGGCCGGGGACGCCCTCGTGGTAGACGGTCGTCTTCTCCTGCCAGGTCGCGAACTCGGTGACGCCCTCGGGCACCGACCACCACATCCGTCCCGGACGGGAGAAGTCGTCGGTGGGGCCCGTGTAGTAGATGCCGCCGGTCGACGACGGGGCGATCATCGCCTCGATCGTGCGCACGGGTTCGGGGATATCGAAGTGGGTCTTCCCGAGCTCGGCGATCGCCTCGTCGGCGACCCCCTGCATCCATTCGCGCAGCGCGTCCTTGCCGTGCAGGGTGCGCTCCGGATCGGCGTCGAGCGCCTTCATCACGTCGAAGAGGTCGGTGCCGGGCATGATCTCCTCGGCGATCCGGCGCTGTTCGGCATCGATGCGCTCGAGCTCCGCAAGTCCCCACCGGTAGGTCTCGTCGAAGTCGACCTCGGCGCCGAGGAAGTTCCGCGAGTGCAGGGCGTAGGCCTCCCTGCCGCACGCCTCGTTCTCCGGTGCCGCCGGCAGCAGCTCGGATCCGAGGAAATCGGCGAGGTCGGCGTACGCCTGTCGGACTCCATCGGCGTGGGCGGCGAGGTCGTTGCGCAGCTGCGGGGACACCTCGGCGACATCATCGGCACCGGCGATGAGGGTGAGGAACGTCGAGTCGTCCCCGGCGAGATCGCGGGCCTGGTCGATGACCTTCTCGATCTGGATCCGGGCCGCCACCTGACCGCGGCTCTTGGCGAGCGCGAGTGACTCCTGGTATCCGGCCAGCGATGCGGGCACGGCGGCCAGGGTCGTGTCGATCGTCTCCCAGTCGGCCACCGTCGTGGTCGGCAGGAGGTCGAAGGTGTCGCGGACGTGCTGGACGGGGGAGGCGATGACGTTGAGGTCGGCGTGCTGGAAGCCCGCCTCGTAGTAGTCACGGGCGACGCCGAGGCGCTCGCGCATCGCATCGAGGGTGACCCGGTCGACGTCGTCGAGGTCGGCGCTCGCCTCCACCTCGTCGAGGCGGCGCAGGGTCTCGACATTGAGGTCGTTGAGCGCGGCGAGGCCGGCGGGGGAGAGGTCGTCGAAGCCCTTGCCTCCTTCGAGCCCGAGGTAGAGGGCGAGGGAGGGGGAGAGGGCGAGGGAACGGTCGACGAAGTCCTCAGCGACGGCGTCGACGGCGGAAGGGGTTCTCTTTTCGGTCATGACCTCACCCTATATGAGCTGACGCACACCTCATGGCTCCGGTCACAGGCCATGAGGAGAGGCACATGGGCACAGTGCGGACATCGCATCCTGGGAGTTCGCTGAAGCTATAGCCTTGGATGGTCCCGCCGCCCGGCGGGACGCGGACGGCTGAGGGAAGAGAGACGGATCGGACGTGGCACGAGCACAGCTGTGGACCAAGGACTTCGTCGTCGGCGTCGGCCTCAACCTCGCGATGTCCATGGTCTTCTACCTGCTCATGACATCGATGGCCGGGTACGCAGTCGCCCGCTTCTCCGCCGGCCAGGCCGCCGCCGGATTCGCCTCGTCCGGTTTCATCGTCGGCGCCGTCATCGCCCGCATCCTCACCGGCAAGTACCTCGACTTCATCGGCCGCCGGACCCTGCTCGTCATCTCCATGGCCGTCTTCGTCCTCGCCTCGCTCGCGTACATCGCCGCCGACAGCCTTGTCCTCCTCATCGTCATCCGCCTCATCCACGGCGTCGCCTTCGGAGCCGGGAACACGGCGATCATGACGGCCATCCAGTCGATCATCCCCGCCTCCCGCCGAGGTGAGGGCACCGGCTACTTCGGCACGGCGACGACGGTGTCGACGGCCCTCGGGCCCTACCTCGGCGTCGTCCTGCCCCAGCGCTGGGACTTCGGGGTGCTCTTCCTCGCCTCGGCGCTCATGTCGCTCATCGCCCTCATCCTCTGCTTCCTCCTGCGGCTGCCGAAGCAGGAGCTCACGCCCGAGCAGCGGGCCGCCAAATGGCACCTCCACCCTCGGACCCTCGTCGACCGCGACGGTCTGCGCATCGGGCTGATCATGCTCATTGCCGGCACCGCCTACGCCGCCGCCCTCGTCTTCCTCGCCGGGTACGCGGCCGAGAACGGAGTGCCCGCCGCCGCCTCGATGTTCTTCGTCGCCTTCGCCGCAGCCTCCCTCGTCGCACGCCTCTTCGTCGGCCGGATCCAGGACGTCTACGGCGACAACGTCGTCATCTATCCGGTCCTCGCCCTCAACGCCGCCGGCAACCTCTTCATCGCCCTGTGGCCGACGATGACCGGCATCGTCATCGCCGGCGTCCTCGTCGGACTCGGCTTCGGCTCGCTCATGCCCAGCGCCCAGACGATCACGGTCAAGTCCGTCGAGATGGCCCGGGTGCCGGTGGCGACCTCGTCGTTCTTCCTCCTCCTCGACGTCGGATCCGGCATCGGGCCGATCATCCTCGGCGCCCTCATGCCGCTCACCGGCGGTCGGGGGATGTTCCTCCTCTGCGCCGGACTCGTCGTCGTCGCGATGGGCGTCTACTCCATCGTCCACGGCCGCGGCCGGGGCGGACGCCCGGGACGAGAATTCATCGGCTGACGGGCGCGCCTGCGCCCGCGTGGGCGGCGGACCTCGGCCGCCAGACCGTGGTGCGGACGGCGGGTGACCCGAGGTCGGGACCCGAGTAGCCTGAGAGGAGCCCACCGACCGTCCGCCGCAGGAGGATCGCGATGAGACTCGCACTCGCCCAGATCAACACGACGACCGACGTCGCGGCCAACCTCGAGAAGGTCCGCGACTACACCCGCCGGGCCGTCGAGGCCGACGCCGACGTCGTCGTCTTCCCCGAGGCGACGATGTCCGCGTTCGGGCGCGGCCTGCGCGAGATCGCCGAGACCGAGGCGCAGGGCTGGCGCGAGGCGCTCACCGTGCTGGCCGCTGATGCCGATACCACCGTCATCGCCGGGGAGTTCGCCGTCTCCGGCGGCAAGGTCGTCAACCTGCTCGCCGTCTACGCCCCCGACGGCTCCCGCACCGAGTATGCGAAGATCCACCTCTACGATGCCTTCGGGTTCAAGGAGTCCGACACCGTCGCAGCCGGTGAGGAACCGGCCGTCGTCGACCTGGGCGGAGAGGCCGTGGGGATCGCGATCTGCTACGACATCCGCTTCCCCAAGCTCTTCGCCGAACTCAGCCGCCGAGGCGCTCGCCTCGCCATCGTCTCCGCATCGTGGGGTGCGGGGCCGGGGAAGGTCGAGCAGTGGGAGCTGCTCGCTCGAGCCCGGGCGATCGACTCGAACATGTTCGTCGTCGCCCTCGGCCAGGCCGATCCCGAGGTCAGCGGGGTCGACGTGCCCCCGAAGGGCCCCACGGGAGTCGGCCACAGCCTCGTCGCCGACCCGTACGGGCACGTCGTCGTCTCCCTCGGCGGGGAGGAGACGCTCGAGATCGTCGAGATCGACCTCGGTCTCGCCGATGAGGCCGCCGAGGCGGTTCCCGTCCTCGCGAACGCGAAGCTCGGCTACTGACGTCAGTTGCCGCGGGGCCGAGACGGGATTGAGATGAAAATGCACGGAGTGCAATAATGTTGGCATGTCTTCAGCAGCCGACGTGACCGCAGCCGACCGGCCGGAGGGCCTGCGCGAGCGGAAGAAGCGCGAACGCGGGCGGGCGCTGCGCCGAGCCACGCTCGAGCTCACCCTCGAGAGCGGTTACGCCGATGTGACGATCGAGGCGATCTGCGAACGCGCAGGAGTCTCCCGGCGGACCTTCTTCAACTACTTCGCGAACAAAGAGGAGGCGCTGCTCGGGCGCTCCGACACCGTCTTCGACGACGAGGACCAGCCGGTCATCGCCGAGTTCGAGGCGGGCGGACCGACGGGGGACATGCTCACCGACCTCGAGGGACTCCTCGCCGCAGTCGTCCGCAGCCGGCTTCGCCGCCGCGAGGAGATGCACCAGTACCACCGGGTCCTCCAGCAGGAGCCTCAGCTCATGCAGCTGCAGATGTCGCGGATGGGCAACAACGAGCGCCTGTTCCGCGAGATGATCCAGCGCCGCCTCGACGCGACGGCAGCCGACGGGTCGGCAGAGTCTGACGTCACGGGCACGCGCGACTCAGCGACCGCCTCGGCGACGGAAGGGGCGAGTGCGGCGGTCGACTCAGCCGGGGACCCAACGACCGCCTCGGCGGGGAAGGGGACCCCGAACGGCTGCCCCGAGGACTGGCCTGCGGTCTCCTACCGAGCCGAGGTGCTCGCGGCGGTGGCGATGATGGCGATCAAGGCGACGTTCATGCGCCTGCGCCGCGACGAGGGCGAACCGGACCCCATCATTGACGAGCTCTTTGCGGAGCTGCGGGCGATCTTCACCGCCTGAGCAGACCTCACCAGGGCCGGCCTCAGCGGCCGAGCGGCTGCGTCCAGGTCTGGGGCAGGCGACGGCGGACGTTGCGCCGGGGCGCATTGAACCCGGCGCGGTCGTGCTTCGTCGTCTCGACCTGGGCGAGCGCTTCGGCCTGGTGGGCGGCGTAGGCGAGAGCGACCTGGCGGATCGCGACGACCGCGGCGACCGCGGCCGCACTGGCCATCTCATCGCTGACCGGCTGACCGTCGTCGGCGCGGACCACAGCGCGGTCCTCGACCGAAGTCACCGGCGTCCCAGTGCTCGCCTCGGACACGGCACCGTCGCTCGGTGCCGTGCTCTGCTCGGCGGTCTGCGTCGAATCCTCGCTCATAGGGGGATGTTACCGTGCTTGCGCGCGGGAGCGTCGACGTGCTTGTTCTTCAGCGCCCGCAGCGAGCGGACGATGCGGGCCCGCGTCTCGCTCGGCTTGATGACCGCGTCGATGTAGCCCTCCTCGGCCGCGAGGTACGGGTTGAGCAGAGCGTCCTCGTAGTCCTGGATGAGCTCGTCGCGCAGCGCATCGACGTCCTCACCGGCCTCCTCGGCGGCCTTGAGCTTGCGCCGGTAGACGATGTTCGCCGCCCCCTGGGCACCCATGACGGCGATCTGCGCCGAAGGCCATGCGAGGTTGATGTCCGCGCCGAGCTGCTTCGACCCCATGACGCAGTACGCTCCGCCGTAGGCCTTGCGGGTGATGAGCGTGATGAGGGGGACGGTCGCCTCGCCGTAGGCGTAGATGAGCTTCGCGCCGCGGCGGATGATGCCGCCGAGCTCCTGGTCGGTGCCCGGCAGGAAGCCGGGGACGTCGACGAAGGTGAGGATCGGGATGTTGAAGGCGTCGCAGAGGCGGACGAAGCGGGCGGCCTTCTCGGACGCGTCGATGTCGAGGGTGCCGGCGAGCTGCATCGGCTGGTTGGCGATGACGCCGACGCTCACGCCCTCGACACGACCGAATCCGGTGACGACGTTGGGGGCGAAGAGTTCGGAGACCTGGAGGAACTCGCCGTCGTCGAGGACCGTGGTGACGACGTCGAGGATGTCGTAGGGCTGGGAGGGCGAATCCGGCATGAGCGCATCGAGCGCTTCGTCCTCGGGGGTGAGCTCGAGGTCGGATTCGAAGACGTCGGCGTCGGCCGGGTCGAGGTTGTTCTGCGGGAGGAACGACAGCAGGTCGTGGACGTAGTTGAGGGCGTCCTCCTCGTCGCTGGCGAGGTAGTGGGCGTTGCCCGAGACCGTGTTGTTCGTCCGGCCGCCGCCGAGCTCCTCGTGGCCGACCTCCTCACCGGTGACTGTCCTGATGACGTCCGGGCCGGTGATGTACATGTGGCTGATCTTGTCGACCATGATCGTCACGTCGGTGAGCGCCGGGGAGTAGACGGCACCGCCGGCCGAAGGACCCATGATGAGCGAGATCTGCGGGATGACTCCCGACGAGGCGACGTTGAGGCGGAAGATCTCTGCGAAGAGCGCGATCGAACCGACGCCCTCCTGGATGCGGGCGCCGCCGGAGTCGTTGATGCCGATGATCGGGCAGCCGAGCTTGAGCGCGAGCTTCTGGACCTTGACGATCTTGCGGCCGTTCGCCTCGGCCAGCGACCCGCCGAGCACCGTGAAGTCGTGGGCGAAGACGGCGACGGTCTTCCCGTCGATCGTGCCCAGACCGCAGACCACGCCGTCACCGTCGGGGCGGTTCGCACTCATCCCGAACTGGGTGTTGTGGTGGCGGGCGAACTCGTCGATCTCCTGGAACGATCCCTCGTCGAGGAGCTGGTCGATGCGCTCCCGGGCGGTCTGCTTGCCGCGCTTGTGCTGGTTCTCCACCGACTTCTCGTTGCCGGTGTGGGCGGCGTCGCGACGCTCGAGGAAGGCGTCGATGCGCTCGGCGGTGGTGCGTGGGGTTTCCGTCATGCCCCCACCTTATCGAGGGCGCACGAGTTCATTGTGCACTCCCACCAAAAGAATCTAGAGTGGACTGGTGACCAGCCAACACGCGCCTTTCCTCGTCGACGTCCGCTCGCTGCGCGCCCGCGCCGAGGCCGTCGGGCTCGACCTTCCCCTCGTCGTCTGGGACGAGTCCTGTTCGTCGACGAACGACGAGCTCGCCGCCCTGGTCCGCAAGCCCGAGCACCTCGATCCCCACCCCGCCAAGGCGGTCGGCCATCCCGTCCGCGACGTCGCCGGCGCTGTCGTCGGCAACGGCGCGGACCGGTCCGAGCTGCCGGCGTTCACCGTCCTCGGCACCGACTTTCAGAGCGCCGGCCATGGTCGACTCGGACGGACGTGGACGGTGCCGCCGCGGAAGTCGCTGACGTTCTCGATCCTCCTCGCGCCCCGCACCGGGGTTGAGTCCTGGGGCTGGATTCCGCTGCTCACCGGGGAGGCCGTTCGCCGGGCCGTCGCCGAGGCGGGGGTTCCCGCGGTCCTCAAGTGGCCCAACGACGTCCTCACGGCGGAGGGGAAGAAGCTGTGCGGGATCCTCGCGCGCATCGAGATGATCGACTCGGGTCCGCGCATCGTCCTGGGAATGGGGATCAACACCCGGCTCGCGGCTGAAGACCTCGTGCGGGAAGACGCGAGTTCGCTGGCGATCGAGCTCGGTCAGCCGGATTCAGAGATCGATCATGAAGCGTTGCTAGTGTCGATCCTCAGCACGCTCATTCCTGCCCTGAGGGAGATCGACGAGTATGGTGACGAGGACTTCAGCCGGAGCCGGATCGCGGAGAAGGTGCGCGAGGGAATGGTGACGCTGGGGACACGGGTCAAGGTCGAACGGCCCGACGGCAGCCACCTCATCGGGACGGCCACCGGGCTCGACCCGTCCGGGGACCTCATCATCGACGACCGGACCACTGTGAGCGCCGGCGACGTCCACCATCTGCGACCGGCCCCTGGGACCGACACCTCTGCTGCCGGGACGACCGCGAGATGATGAGTGAGGACACCCGGCAGGCCGCCGTGTCCGCGGACGATGTCGAGCACCGTCGGAACGACGAGAGTGCGCGGGAGCACGCCTCGCGAGACGCTGCGGGACAGGACGCGCCGGTCAACCGTGGTCCGGCGGACAGCGCTGCCGGGGGCAGTGCCACGGCGGGCAACGACGCGGAGGGCGCGCCGACACAGGACACGTCGACGGGTGCTCCCGCGCAGGATGCGGTTGCACAGGCCGGCTCGGCAGACGGTGCCTCCGCGGGCACGAGTGAAGAGGACGCCTCGGGGCATCCCGCTCCAGTGCTCTCAACCCCAGGACACGGCGCGTCGAGGGTTGAGGGCGTGACCCACGACGGACCGCAGGACGTCGACTCTGCACACAGCGGATCAGCACACAGCGGATCAGCGCGCAGCGGATCGGCGCACGGGGGCCCGGGTGACGCCAGCGCAGACGACGCCACCGGCGCCGATATCGCCGACGCCGGTTCCGGCGACAGTGCCGCCTCCCGATCTGATGACACCGCCTCCCGTTCTGATGACACCGTCTCACGCGGCACTGACACGACCCGCCGGCGGGCGAGGATCGATGACAGCGAACTGCCTGCCACCTCGGCGATGCCGGTCATCACCGCGAACATGCTCAACGGACACCCGGCATCCGTCGACGACGGTGCCTCAGGCAGGCCCGACCGGGCCGACGACTTCTCCGAGGGACTGCACGAGGACCCGCGCACCTCGGCGATCGACATCGTCGACGATGACGACGACGATCCGGTCTACGAGACGCGGACGGCGGCCGAGCGGCTCGAGGAGATCCTCCTCGACGGTAAGCGCGTGCTCGATCGCCGGGAGGCGGCGAAGCTCGGCGGGATCTCGACGGTGTCGGCGCGGAAGATGTGGCGGGCGCTGGGGATGGCGCAGACGGATGCGCACGACAAGGCGTACACGGTCAGCGATGCGCACGCGCTGCGGATGTGGGCGAAGCCCGTCGCGGACGGACTCATCGACCAGGAGACCGCGCTGTCGCTGGCGCGTGCGATCGGGCAGACGACGGACCGCCTCGTCGTGTGGCAGATGGAGACGATCGTCGAATACCTCACCGAGGAGAAGGGCCTGAGCGAACCCGAGGCCCGGCGGGAGGCACTCGAGGTCATCGAGGACCTCATCGACCCGTTGCAGAAGATGCTCACGTACTCGTGGCGGCGCAACCTCGCCGAGGTGATGGGGCGGCTCAACGTCAACGTCTCCGACGGGCTCGCGATGGACAACCGGCAGGGCTGGTACGACTCGTCGATGCCGCTGGCCCGGGCCGTCGGCTTCATCGACCTCGTCTCGTACACGCGGCTGTCGCAGAAGATGGAGCCGAGGCAGCTGGCGAACATGGTCCAGGAGTTCCAGGGCATCTGCTACAACATCGTCGCCACCGGCGGCGGGCGCATCATCAAGACCGTCGGCGACGAGGTGTTCTTCGCAGCCGAGACCCCGCTGGCCGGCGCGGAGATCGCGATGTCGCTCATGGAGCGCGTCACCGCGGCCGCCGATCTGCCGCAGGCACGGGTCGGGTTCGTGTGGGGGCGGGTGCTCTCGCGCCTCGGCGACATCTTCGGCTCGAGCGTCAACCTGGCAGCGCGGCTGACCGCCGTCGCCGAACCGGGAACGATCTTCACCGACGAGGAGACCGCGCGGGTGCTCTCGACCTCCGACGCCTACGTCTTCGAACCGCGTGGCTCGCTCACTCTCCAGGGACTCGGCGAGACCGGGATCTGCCGGATGGAGCGCGGCACCGCGGCACGGATGAAGCTCGACCTCGACGACGAATCGTAGGTTCGGCGGCGCGGCGGCGCGGCGAGGAGCGGGACGGATGCTGCGGCTTTCTTACCTCGCACCCTTGGCGCCGGAGCCTCCCCTTGGCGGAGAGTATTTCGCATCCCGCCCACTCAGCGCATCCCGCCCTCTTAGCCCCAAAACCTCCCGTTGCACGGGGCGGATTAGGCGCCGCGGGTGCGGGTTGCGGAGCGATCGGGATGACGTGGCGTCCGGGGTGCGACATGACGCTACGGGTAGGACGTGCTGCTGCGAGTATGCGGCCGAGCGCCGCCATTCGCATCCCGCCCTCTTAGCGTTAAAACCTCCCGTTGCAAGGAGAGGTTTTGTTGCTACGGGTATGGGATGCGGAGCGTACGGGATGACGTGGCGTCCGGGGTGCGACACGACGCTACGGGTAGGACGTGCTGCGGCGGGAACGTACGCGCGTTCCCGCACGTGTCCGCCGTCAGAACAGCGCTGAGTCGTCGCCGTCGTCCTCATCGTCTTCGTCGTGGGAGACGATGACGCCGTTGTCCGTGTCGATGCGGGCGCGCGAGATCGCCTCGCGGGCGTCGTCGGCATCGAGGTCGAGACCGTCGAGGCTCGTGGCGAGCCCGCCGGAACCTGCCGCCTGAGGCGAACCGCTGCCCGAAGCACCGCTGTCGCCCCGAACGCTTTCGCCGGAGCGTCTGCTGCCCGCCGACGCGCCCCCGGAGCCATCGGCCGCCGCACCATCGGTGCCACCGCCGCCGGTGACGTCCTCGCCCGGTTCGCCGAGGCGGGGGAGCGTGCCGATGACGTCGATCTTGGACTCGAGCGGGGACCCCGTCCCGTCACGGCGCGACATCTCACCGGGCAGCGTGCGTGCGCCTCCGGCCTGCGCCGCCGCCTGCGGGGAGTCGCCGACCCAGGCGAGCGAGAGCTCGGTCTCGCCCTTGAGGAACTTGTGGGCGCGCACACCCGAGGTGGCCCGTCCCTTCGTGGGGAACTCGACGAACTCGCTCACCTTGATCGACGAGGACGGCGCACCGTAGAAGTTCTCGCCGCTGGCGATCGTCACGACTGACAGCGACATCTCCTCATCGGGTTCGCGGGGGACGGCCCCGAAGAAGATCGCCTTCGCCTCGGCGCCGAGCTTGATGCCGGCGACCCCCGAGGCGTTCCATCCCTGGGCCCGCAGGCCTGCGGCGTCGAAGGCGAGCAGCTGCGCGGCCGAGGTGACGAAGACGGCGAGCGAGGCGTCGATGTCGCGGGGCTGAGCGACGCCGATGACGGTGTCCTTGCCCTTGAGGGCGATCGCGTCCCATTCCGACTTGTTCGGACGGCCCGCCACGGACACGCGCTTGACGACGCCCTCGGCTGTGCCGAGGAGGAACTCGCGCTCGAGGTCGATGAGCCCGATGACCTTCTCGTTCTTCTCGAGCGCCGCGTACTCGGCGACCTTCACCCCGCCGGCGACGTTGGGCCGCGAGGCACCGGGCGGCAGCGCGGGAAGGTCGACGACATCGATGAGGTGGAGGGTGCCGGTCGAGGTCAGCGCCCCGACCTTGCCCTGAGTCGTCGCGACCACCTCGGAGACGAGGGCGTCGTGGCTCGCGCGTTTGCCCGAGCGGGCGAGCACCGCGGCATCCGAGGTGCGGGCGATCCGACCGGAGGTCGAGAGGAGCACGCGGGTCGGTGCATCGGCGATCCGCAGGTTCTCCGGGGCCTTCTTCCCCTTCGCCGTGAGCTCCTTCATCGCCCCTTCGATGAGGACGGTCCGGCGGGGCGTGCCGATGATCTCCGCGGTCGCCTCGAGTTCGGAGGCGACGAGCTCGCGCAGCTTCGCCTCGTCGGCGAGGAGGCTCTCGAGGTAGTCGATGCGCTCCTTGAGCTCGTCGCGCTCGGCCTCGAGTTCGAGACGCGAGAACTTCGTCAGCCGCCGCAGCTGCAGGTCGAGGATGTAGGTGGCCTGGAGCTCCGAGAGGTCGAAGACGTCCATGAGCCTCGTCCGCGCGGTCGCGGCGTCATCGGAGGAGCGGATGAGCTGGATGACCTCATCGATGTCGAGGATCGCGATGAGCAGACCCTCGACGAGGTGGAGGCGGTCCTTGGCCTTGCGCAGCTGGAAGACCGTGCGCCGGCGCACGACGTCGATGCGGTGGGTGAGGTAGACGGTGAGGAGCTCGCGCAGCCCGAGGGTGCGCGGCTGGCCCTCGACGAGGCAGACGTTGTTGATCCCGAAGGACTCCTCGAGCGGGGTCTGCCGGTAGAGCTCGGCGAGGACCGCCTCCGGGTTGAAGCCGTTCTTGATCCCGATGACGAGCCGCAGGCCGTTCTTCCGGTCCGAGTAGTCGTCGATCGAGGCGATGCCGGTGAGCTTCTTCGCCCCGACGGCGTCCTTAACCTTCGCGACTACCTTCTCCGGTCCCACGAGGTAGGGCAGCTCGGTGACGACGATGCCCTTGCGCCTGGCGTTGATGTTCTCGATCGAGACCGTCGCCCGGGTCCGGAAGGTTCCGCGGCCGGTCTCGTAGGCCTCCCGGACGCCGTCGAGGCCGATGATCCGCCCGCCTGTGGGCAGGTCGGGTCCCGGGATGAAGCGCATGAGCTCGGCGAGGTCGGCGTCGGGATTGCGGATGAGGTGGCTGCACGCGGCGATGACCTCACCCGGGTTGTGCGGGGCCATGTTCGTCGCCATGCCCACGGCGATGCCCGAGGCCCCGTTGATGAGGAGGTTGGGGAACGCGGCGGGCAGGACGTCGGGCTGGGTGAGCGTGTTGTCGTAGTTGGGGACGAAGTCGACGACCTCTTCGTCGAGGCCGGCGATCATCTGCATCGACGCCGTCGTCAGCCTCGCCTCGGTGTAGCGGGGGGCGGCGGGTCCGTCGTCGAGGGAACCGAAGTTGCCGTGGCCGTCGACGAGGGGGACCCGCATGATGAAGTCCTGGCTGAGCCGCACGAGCGCGTCATAGATCGCGGAGTCGCCGTGCGGGTGGAGCTTGCCCATGACGTCACCGACGATGCGCGAGGACTTGACGTGGCCGCGGTCGGGTCGCAGTCCCATGTCGCCCATCTGGTAGACGATGCGCCTCTGCACCGGCTTGAGGCCGTCACGGGCGTCGGGCAGAGCTCTCGAATAGATGACCGAGTAGGCGTACTCGAGGTAGGAACTCTCCATCTCCGCCGAGACGTCGACATCGATGACTCTGCCTTCGGTCATGGAACTCCTGTCACACACTCGCGTCCGCTGTCCCTCAGCGGCGGCACCCGTCGATTCTAGCGTTCGAATCGTGTTCCCAGGCCCACCTCGGGGTCTCGTGTCGCTTCCGCCCCGCCGAGGCGGTGGTCAGGGGCACCGTGGACGGGAGAGTCCTGCTACGAGCGCGGGAGGTCGTTCATCCACTTCGAGAGTTCGCCGATGTAGGCCTCGACGTGCTCACGGGAGGGCGAACCGGACATGAGCTCGGCGATCATCATGCCGAGCACCGAGCTGGTGATGCGGCGGGCGAGGTCGGCGTCGATGCCGCAGAGGTTCATGACGAACGAGTCGACGGTCGCCATGTTCGACCGCTTCGCCGCGAGCGCCTCCGCCGGAAGCGCGGGGTCGAGGCTGAGCATGACGGAGGTGTAGAAGCGGTCACGGTCGGTGGTGAGCAGATCGAAGCACAGTCCGACGGCGGCATCGGCGAGCGGGGTGCCGCCGGCCGCCGTGTTCTCGACGAGCCGGTCGAACTGACGGGCGTTGAGTTCGCCGATCCGTTCGAGGATCCCGGTGACGAGGGCGTCGCGGGTGCGGTAGACGTTGGATGTCGACCCCACCGGCAGCTCTGCCATGGCGTCGACGGCGCGGTGCGTGAGCCCGCGGACTCCCTGCTCGGCGACGACGGCGATCGCGGAATCCGTGACGACATCTTTGCGTGAGATCAATGCTCTCTGCCTCGCTCTCGTGGGCGCTCCTGCAGCGCAGGAGTGCCTGCTGACGGTGAATGACCACTGGGGGTCACAGACAGCGGCCGGGTCCGGCCGCGGGGTTTTGGGCACAAATGCATAACTATTCATGCTCGAACGGATACAGACACTACATGTTCGCTCGGGGGATTGGTATATGACTCGCCAAACTGCCAGTCGGTTCCCACCAATCGGGTCGCCCGCGCCCATGAGCAGGCGTTTCGACCCGAACAGCGGCACTGTCGTCGCACCGGACGATCCCTGTCGGCCAGGTGCCGGCCCGGCGGTCCGACGCGGACCCCTGCACCTCCGACGATACCCGAGGTGCGCCGCAGACGTCGGATGTCTCGGCGGAGCCCTCAGCTGAGCAGGCGCCGCGTCGTGTCGATCCGGGTGGCGTCGGCGAGCAGGGAGATGCGGACGTCGAGGATGTAGCTCGTCGTCTCGGTCGCGACGATCGGATGCATCTCGATGTCGAGGAGCTGCGGGTGGCGCTCGACGAGGACGGAGAGGCGTTCGAGGACGTCGATGAGGGGGTCGATGTCGACCGGCGGCAGCCCGCGATAGCCGAACAGCCTCGGCGAGGACTTGATCGCACGGATCATCTCCCCGGCGTCCTTGTCGGTCAGCGGTGCGACCCGGTGCTCGACGTCGCCGAGGAGCTCGGTCGTGTCCCCGGCCAGGGAGAACGAGAGCATCGGGCCGAGCAGGCGGTCCTCGCCGGCGCGGATGACGCAGGGCACGCCGGGTGGGGCCATGGCCTGGACGTCGATGAGCGGCTCCTCGTCCGAGGGCAGGGAGGCGATGAGGTCCTGGATCGCGGTGAAGTCCTCGGTGAGCTCCTCGGGGGTGTCGATGTTCAGCCGCACACCGCCGAGCTCCATCCGATGGCGCAGCGACTTCGTCACGGCCTTGAGTGCGACCGGGTAGCCGATCGTCTCCGCGGCCTGCAGCCCTTCGGCGACCGAGGCGGCCGTGATGTACGGGACGGTCTCGATCCCGTAGCAGGCCAGCAGCTCCCGCGCGCGCTCTCGGGAGAGGACGACGGGACAGCCGGGGGCGGCGCCGGTGAGCGCCTCATCGACGATCTCGCGCACGCCCTTGTCGTCGAGGTCCTCGATCTCGAGGAAGCGGCCGTGGTCGGCAGAGCGCCAGCGGGCGTAGTCGGTGGCGCGCGCGAGCGCCCACACGGCGTCCTCGGGTCCCAAGTAGCTCGGCACCGTGTGGGTGACGCGTCTGCCCTCGGAGTCGGTGAGGAAGCTCGTGAGCTCGTCCTGGACGCCGTGGATGCCGAGGAAGCACGCGACGGTCGTCTTCGCGGACCGTGCGGCGGCCTCGGCGAGACGGGCGGCGATCTCGTTCTCCTCGGCCCCGGCCGAAGGGGTGAAGGTGACGATGACGGAGTCGATGTCGTCGCGGTCGTACATCGCCTCGAGCGCCTCCCCGAAGGTCTCGGCATCGACCTCGGGATGGAGGGAGACGACGGCGGATTCGACGGTGAGCCCCTCGGCCCGGGCGCGCTGGACGATGAGCGTCGACAGCGCCGCCGAGTTGCCGATGACACCCACCCGGCGCCCGGCCGGCAGCGGCTGGGTCGAGAAGACCTGGGCTAAGTCGAAGAGCTGGTGGACGGTGTCGGCACGGACCACGCCCGCCTGACCGAGCACCTGGTCGAGGGCGTGCGGGGCGAGCGAGGAGGTGCGCACGACGTGCCCGGGCGGCAGCTCGCGCCCCGTGACATCGGACTTGACGACGATGACGGGTTTGACCCGGGAGACGCGGCGGGCGATGCGGGAGAACTTCCGCGGATTGCCGATCGATTCGAGGTAGAGGCCGACGGTGTGCGTGGCCGGGTCCTCCTCCCAGTACTGGAGGAGGTCGTTGCCGGAGAGGTCGGCGCGGTTGCCCGCGGAGACGAACGTCGAGATGCCCAGGCCCCGGTTCTTCGCCGTCGCGAGCAGCGCGGTGCCGAGCGCCCCCGACTGGCTGAAGAGCCCGAGCGTGCCCGGTTCGGGGAGGAACGGGGCGAGCGAGGCGTTGAGCCGGACATCGGGGGCCTCGTTGACGATCCCGAACGAGTTCGGTCCGATGAGCCGCATCCCGTACGCCCGGGAGGTCGCGACGACCTGCCGCTGCAGCTCGGCGCCGGCGCGTCCGGTCTCGGCGAAGCCCGAGGAGATGACGAGGACGGCCTTGGCGCCGTGGGCTGCACACTCCTGGACCACCTCGGTGACGGAGTCGGCAGGCACCGCGATGACGGCGAGGTCGGCGGTGCCCGGCAGATCGCCGAGGCTGGGGTACGCGGGCACGCCCGCGACCTGGTCCGCTTCGGGGTGGACGACCCAGAGCTCGCCGGTGAAATGGGCTGAGACGATGTTGCGGATGAGGAGGTTGCCCGTCGAGTTCCGCTTTCGGCTCGCCCCGATGACGACGACCGAGGAGGGATGGAGGACGGTGCGCACGCTCTTCGCCTCGGCGCGGTGCTCGCGGGTGGCCTGGACCTCGATCGACCGCGCCGTCGGGTCGATGTCGAAGGTCACGGCGACGACCCCGTCGTCGAAGCCGCGACTGACCTCGTAGCCGGCGGCCTGGAAGACCTGGAGCATCGAGCGGTTCTGGGGGAGCACCTCGGCGGTGAACTTCCGCAGGCCCGACTCCCGAGCGGCCGCGGCGAGGTGCTCGAGGAGGATCGAGCCGATCCCGCGCCCCTGGTGGGCGTCGGCGATGTTGAACGCGACCTCCGCCGAGGTGGGGGAGATCCTGTCGTAGCGACCGACCCCGATGATGTCGTCGCCGATCGTCATCACCAGCGCCACCCGGTCGTGATGGTCGACGTTGACGAAGCGGTCGAGGTCGCGCTGGGGCAGCTTGGGCAGGGGCGCGAAGAAGCGCAGATAGATCGACTCCGGCGACTGCGCCTCGTGCATGCGCGCGAGCGCATCGGCGTCGGAGGGCACGATCGGGCGCAGATGGGCGGTGCCGCCGTCACGGAGGACGACATCGGCTTCCCACCCGGCAGGATAGTCTTCCATGCCTCAAGCATAGGCGGGCCGCGGACTCGGCACAGGCGGCGAGTACGGCACAATGGAGTCCATGGCATTACCCGAAGTCCTCGTCCGCGACCTCCAGTCGGCCGGATACTATCCGCAGCTCACCCAGGGCATCCTCGCCGACTCCCTCTTCGGCGAGCCGGTGCTCAGCCACTTCGTCCACATCGACACGCACGTCGACATCGAGTCGATCCACCGTCATGTCACCGCCTTCGTCCTCACGGAGACGAGGCTGCTGCTCGCCCACGTCGACGACGACCCGGCAGCGGCTCCCGGCGGGAGAGCCAGGGCGGTGACGAGCAGCGAGGACATCGAACTCGAACGACTCGGCACCGTCATGGTCGGGCGCACCTTCACCGACCCCGCCTCCTACGCTCCCGGCGATGCTCCCGTCGAGGTCTCGCTCACCCTCTCGTGGGGTGCCGCCCGCCGCATCGAGGCCTTCCCCGAGACGTGCGGGGACCCCGACTGCATGGGCGATCACGGCTACGGCGGGTCGACGTTCGCCGAGGACGTCGTCCTCCGCGTCTCCGCCGAAGCCGAAGGGCAGGCGGCCGTCGACCGGATCGCGGCCTTCGCCGACCGGCTGCGTCAGGCCGTCTTCCACGCCCGCCTCCGAGCGCGTCGCTGATGACCGCCCCCGACACCGACGGCGTCGACCTCTCGACCCTGCTCGGTCCTCCCGACTATGCGGGGCCGCTGCTCTCCGACGTCGTCCCCGCCGCGTCGCTCGCCCTCGGTGCCGGTCACATCCTCGATGAGACCGCCGGCAGGCGGGCCGAGGGGCTCGGCCTCGACCGGGAGGCGCGCACCGTCGTCGTCGTCCTCGTCGACGGGCTCGGCGAGGAGCTGCTCAGCCGCAACAGCGGCTACACCCCCTTCTTCCGGTCGCTCGCCTCGACCAGGCGGCCGATCTCGACGGGATTCCCATCGACGACGGCGAACTCCCTGTCCTCGCTCGCCACCGGTCGTCTGCCCGGAGCCCACGGAGTCGTCGGCTACCGTCTGCTCGACCCCTCCCGCGACGCCGTGTTCAACCAGCTCACGTGGGACCTCGACGTCGACCCGCTCACGTGGGTGCCCGATGCGACGCTCTTCGAACGCCTCGAGGGCGCCGGCGTCGACGTCGTCAGCCTCGGCGAGGCGAAGTTCGCCGGGCGCGGCCTCAACCGCGCCTCCCTGCGCGGGGGACGCTTCCGTGCGTCGAAGACGCTCGAGGAGCGCACCGCGCAGGCGCTGGCCGAGGTCAGGGCGCCGGGCACCCGACTCGTCTACCTCTACTGGGGCAACCTCGACAAGACCGGGCACGTGAGCGGATCGAACTCGGCGAACTGGAGCGAGGAGCTCGAACGCATCGACGGCGCGCTCTCCCGTCTCGCCCAGGACCTGCCCCACGATTCGGCGCTCGTCGTCACCGCCGACCACGGCATGGTCGACATCGACCATGATCGTCGCCTCGACCTCGTCGACGCCCCCGACCTCAAGGCGGGGCTGCGCCACCTCGGCGGGGAGCCCAGGGCCCTCCATCTCTACGCGCAGCCCGGCGCCGAGGCCGACGTCGCGGCCGCCTGGACCGAGACCCTGGGCGACCGGGCCCTCGTCCTCCCGCGCGCCGAGGCGATCGCCCGCGGCTACTTCGGACCCGTCGATCCGCGGGTGCTCGGCCGCATCGGCGACGTCATCGCCGTGTGCACCGACGGCTTCGCCGTCGTCGACTCGCAGACCGAGTCCGCCTCGGCGCTCGCCCTCATCGGACACCACGGAGCGACGACGGACGCCGAACTGCGGATCCCGCTCCTCGTGGTGTGAGCGCTGCCTTCCGGGGGAGTGCGCCCGCGACGGTCACCGCTGTCACCGTCGGGCAGGGACGTCGACGCACGGCTCGTCGACCGAGGACCCGCCGACGACGACCTCCCGCCTCGGCGAGGAGGTGCCGGGGACGCGGAAGAGCACGCGGGAGTACATGACGTAGCGGAAGACGTTGCCCAGCAGCACGCCGACGACGTTGCCGGAGATGTTGTCGGCCAACGGCGAGGTCAGGCCCATGACGTAGTGGCTGATGATCAGGCACAGTCCGGCGATGCCGAGGCCTGCGGCGTTGACGGCGAAGAAGCCGATGGCCTCGCGCCACGGTCGGCTCGTGCGGCCGTCGCGGAACGTCCAGTGCCTCGAACCCAGCCAGCTCACCGTCGTCGCCGCGGCGACCGAGACGACCTTGGGGATGAGCGGGCCGATGTCGGTGGTGAAGAGGACGAGGTTGAAGACGGCGAGGTCGACGAGGAACGCGAGGGCCCCGACGGCGGTGAACTTCGCGAGGCGGGAGAGCTCGGCGCGGGTGCGGCCCACGGTGCCCTCCTGTCCCCTGACGCGCGGCTTCGACGAGGTCCATCGTACGACAGCGCCGATGTGGCCCGGCTGGGAGCCGCCGCTAGGATGGGTGCGTGACTTTTCCAACCATCGGCGTCATCGGCGGAGGCCAGCTGGCCCGCATGCTCGCCCCCGCAGCAGAGGCCCTCGGAGTCCGCTTCGCCGTCCTCGCAGAGACCGCCGACTCCCCGGCGGCCCAGGTCATCCACGACGTCGTCGTCGGCGACTACACGGACTTTGCGACGCTCAAGGCCTTCGCCGAGACCGTCGACGTCCTCACCTTCGACCACGAGCACGTCCCGCCCGAGCACCTCGAGGCCCTCGTCGCCGCCGGACACGCGGTTCGGCCCGGCCCGCAGGCCCTCATCTTCGCCCAGGACAAGATCCTCATGCGCCGGCGCATGGACGAGCTCGGACTGCCCAACCCGCGGTGGGCGGAGATCACCTCGACCGCCGATGCCGAGGCCTTCGCCGCCGAGGTCGGGTATCCGTTCATCGCCAAGACCCCGCGCGGGGGCTACGACGGCAAGGGCGTGCGTGTCATCACCGATTCCGCCGAGGTGGCCGATTGGCTGAGCGATGTCCCCGTCCTCCTCGCCGAGGAGAAGGTCGACTTCACCCGGGAGCTCGCCGTCATGGTCGGACGGTCCCCGATGGGCCAGACCGCCGTGTGGCCGGTCGTCGAGACCTGGCAGCAGGACGGGGTGTGCAAGGAGGCCATCGCCCCGGCCCCGGGACTGCCGGAGGAGAAGGCGCGCGCCATCACCGAGGCGGTCCTCACCGTCGCCGGCGCCCTCGACGTCACCGGGGTGATGGCGATGGAGATGTTCGAGACCCCTGAGGGCTTCCTCATCAACGAATTCGCCATGCGCCCGCACAACACCGGTCACTGGACCCAGGACGGGTCGGTGACGAGCCAGTTCGAGCAGCACCTGCGCGCCGTCCTCGACCTGCCCCTCGGCAGCCCCGCGGCCCGCGAGGACGTCTCGGTCATGGTCAACATCCTCGGCGCCGAGCACGAGGACCTCTACCGGCCCTACCTCCACGTCATGGCCCACGATCCCGCGGTCAAGGTCCACCTCTACGGCAAGGGCGTGCGTCCGGGCCGCAAGGTCGGCCACGTCAACGCCTACGGTTCCGATCGCGAGCTCGTCCTCGCCCGGGCCAGGCATGCCGCGGACTTCATCGCCGGCGTCGACCCGAACCCCCATCCCGAGATGCCCGCACCCGCGGGAGTCCCCGCGACCGCACCCGCACGCTCCGGCGCTGCGGACCCCGACGAAAGGGCCTGACATGGAAGCTGCAGACGAGACGAGCACCGGGACAGCCGCCTCGGCGAGGCCCCCGGTCGGGATCGTCATGGGATCCGACTCGGACTGGCCGACGATGCGGGAGGCCGCCGAGGCGCTGAGCGAACTCGGCATCGACTCCACCGCCGAGGTGGTCTCCGCCCACCGGATGCCCGAGGACATGGTCGAGTGGGCGAAGACCGCCGCCGACCGGGGACTGCGGGTGATCATCGCCGGGGCCGGGGGAGCGGCCCACCTGCCGGGCATGATCGCCTCGATGACGTCCCTGCCGGTCATCGGCGTGCCCGTGCCGCTGAAGTACCTCGACGGGATGGACTCTCTGCTCTCGATCGTCCAGATGCCCGGCGGCGTGCCCGTGGCCACGGTCTCGATCGGCGGAGCGAAGAACGCGGGCCTGCTCGCCGCCCGCATCCTCGGCGCCGGGACCGACGAGGAGGCGGCGCGGATCCGCTCCCGCCTCGACGAGCATCGGGCCCGTCTGCGTCAGGTCGCCCTCGACAAAGGGGCGGCACTCGGGCAATAATTGTTGACTGAACGATCGATCAGTCAAAGGAGCACGATGTTCGACCTCTACCAGCCCAGTGAAGAGCACGAAGAGATCCGCCAGGCGGTGCGTGACGTCGTCGAGAAGCGGATCACCCCCTTCGCCGCCGAGGTCGACGCCGAATCCCGGTACCCCCAGGAAGCCCACGACGCGCTCGTCGAGACCGACTTCTTCGCCGCGCACATCCCCGAGGAGTACGGGGGAGTCGGGGCCGACGCCCTGGCCGTGGCGATCATCATCGAGGAGGTCGCCCGCGGCTGTGCGTCCTCCTCCCTCATCCCGGCCGTCAACAAGCTCGGGAGCATGCCCGTCCAGCTCGGGGGAGACGCGGCGATCAAGGAGAAGTACCTCGCACCCGTCGCCCGCGGAGAGGCCGGCTTCTCCTACGGGCTCTCCGAACGCGAAGCCGGCTCCGACACCGCGTCGATGAAGACCCGCGCGACCCGTGACGGGGACGACTGGATCCTCAACGGGGTGAAGACCTGGATCACGAACGCCGGGGTCTCCGAGTACTACACGGTCATGGCCGTCACCGACCCCGATGGGGCTAGGGGCCGCAACATCTCCGCCTTCGTCGTCGAGAAGTCCGACGAGGGGTTCACCTTCGGGGAGAAGGAGCGCAAGCTCGGCATCAAGGGATCGCCCACGCGCGAACTCCTCTTCGACAACGTCCGCCTGCCCGGGGACCGGATCGTCGGCGAACCCGGCGAGGGTCTCAAGATCGCGCTGCGCACCCTCGACCACACGCGGGTGACGATCGCCGCGCAGGCCGTCGGCATCGCGCAGGGAGCGCTTGACTACGCGCTGAACTACGTCAAGGAGCGCCAGCAGTTCGGCAAGCGCATCGCCGACTTCCAGGCCATCCAGTTCATGCTCGCCGACATGGGCATGAAGCTCGAGGCCGCCCGTCAGCTCACCTACACCGCGGCGGCGAAGAGCGAACGCGGTGACGCCGACCTCACGTACTTCGGGGCCGCGGCGAAGGCCTTCGCCTCCGATGCCGCGATGGAGATCACCACCGACGCCGTCCAGCTCCTCGGCGGTGCCGGCTACGTCGTCGACCACCCCGTCGAGCGGATGATGCGCGATGCGAAGATCACGCAGATCTACGAAGGCACGAACCAGATCCAGCGCCTCGTCATGGGCCGCCAGCTCCTCGGCTGAGGCCTCCGGCGACTCCACGGCCGTTCCCACCGCATTCGCGGCGGGAACGGCCGTCTGCGTGTCCGGGGGCAGAGGTGTGGGGGAGAACACGGTGTGATCGGCGACATGCGAGGCGCGCAGGTGCGGGCTTCGGCCTCTGCCACGCGCCACAATGGAGGGACACAGAGGACTCGGACGTTGGTTTGGCACGATTGATGCCTGGGCGTCGGTGCGCCCGAAGTCAGTCAGCGAGCAAGAGGCAGAGGTGAGGCAGTGGCCGAGACGAAGTACATCGACCCGATCCGCTTCCCGTCGTACGCCTCACAGCCGACCAGGGACCTGCGGGCGTGGCTGCTGCTCCTCGTCTCCGTCCTCCTTCCCGGTGGCGTCCAGCTGCTCTTCCGTGCCCGCCGGTGGGCGAAGATCTCGCTGTCGATCACGGCGATCAGCTGGCTGCTCGTCATCATCGCCGTCGTCGCCATCCTCATCAATCGCACATTCGCGTTCACGATCGGCACGAACCCGTACATCCTCACCTTCCTCACCATCTGGGTGCCGGTCGTCGGGCTCAACTGGGTCGTCTGCCTCTTCGACACCGTCCGCCGCATCCGCCTGGTCACCCTGTCGAAGAAGGCGCGCACTCGATTCCTCGGCGCATTCTGCGCCCTCCTCCTCGTCGTCGTCGGACCGCTGGCGTGGGGCACGAACATCCTCAACAGCCAGCGCGGGCTCGTCAGCGACCTCTTCGCCTCGGGCAAGGCCGCGAAACCCGTCGACGGGCGCTACAACATCCTTCTCCTCGGCTCGGACGCCGGCAAGGGCCGCACGGGCATCCGACCCGATTCGCTCTCCCTCGTCTCGATCGACGCCGAGACCGGCAAGACCGTCATCATCGGACTGCCGCGCAACATGCAGAACGTCCCCTTCCCCGAGGATTCGCCGCTCAACGCGGTCTACCCGCAGGGCTTCAACTGCGGCAGCGAATGCCTCCTCAATGCCGTGTTCCAGCAGGGGGAGAAGTACAAGGAGAAGTTCCCCGACCCGAAGCGCGCCGGGGAGCAGGCGACGATGGACGCCGTCTCAGCCGTCACCGGCCTCGAGGTCCAGTACTACGCCATGGTCAACCTCAAGGGCTTCGAGAACCTCATCGACTCCCTCGGTGGGATCACCCTGGTCTCGGGCAAGCGGGTGCCGATCTCCTCGAAGGTGAATAAGGCCACGGGCAAGCACGGCCCGGTCAAGGGCTGGATCGAACCGGGCAAGCAGAAGCTCGACGGCTACCACGCGCTCTGGTTCGCCCGCTCCCGCGAGTTCTCCAGCGACTACGAGCGGATGATCCGCCAGCGCTGCGTCCAGGAGGCCATGGTCAAGCAGCTCGACCCGGCGACCGTGCTCACGCGGTACCAGGACATCGCCGCGGCCACCCCCGGAGCGGTGTCGACGGACATCCCGTCCTCACAGGTCGACATGTTCGTCGACCTTGCCCTCAAGGTGAAGAGTCAGAAGATCGAGTCGCTTGACCTCACTCCGCCGCGCGTGACACCATCACAACCGGACTTCGCCGAGGCGCGACGCCTCGTTGCGAACGCGATCGAGAAAGCCTCCACGGACGCTGAGAAGCAGGACAGCGCCCTCTCGGCGCCGACAGGTGTCGCTGCGGGCGTCTCCGCCGGCATTGACGTCGACGCCTCCGCCGGTCGCGAACTCGCCGCCTCAGCCAGCCCTGACAAGGGCGGAGACGAGGACGCGCGCGCCATCTGCTACGTCCCGTAAAGGGTGCGGAAGAGGGGCTGATCCCCGGTCGAGGATGACCGGAGAGGGACCCCGCGAAAAAACTTTCGCTCGGTGTGTCGCCTGAGAACACTGGGAACCACACCGGTGTAATTATGTTCATTCGTTATTTGGCTAGTCTGACACGCCGGAAATGTGTAACAATTTTGAGATGTTGGGGTTGCCCACCGTACTGCCGACGGTGAAGCCGACCCCGAGGCCTGAACTTCCCTGACTTCCTCGAAAAGGCTGTAACGATGAAATACATACTGCCCACTGTCGCGGGCTGCGCTTCAGTCGCTCTCGTCGGCACCTTAGCGGTCACGGCTCCGACTGCCTTTGCTGCAACCGTCGAGCCGGAAGTGACCCAACAGGCGCTCAAGGTGAGCGAGGACGGACTCAACGTCCCCGGCGCACGCGACTCCAGCGATTCCGCTGCCTCCGTCGCCAACCAGAGCGCGTCGAGCAACCTTCCCAACGTCTTCAAGTCGCAGACGGCACTCGCCGCCACCCAGGTGCCCGCCACGGTCGGCACCGGTGCGTCGGCGGCGACGGCAGCCGTCACCCCCACCTCGGCGGGGCTGACCTCACCTGAGGGCTCGAGCGAACCCCCGGCCCCGGCCGAGGCCGAGCAGGGCGAGAAGACCGAGGAGACGGCACCTGCCGAGGGCACGGCCCCCACCGACGGGTCGACCCCGACGGAGAAGGCCGACGACGACGGCGATATCTCCGGGTCGGTCCGTCAGCAGACCGAGGACGGCGTCAACATCGCCCTCATCTCCGATGTCCTCGACGTTCCGTCGAAGAACCCCAGCCTCGTCGGGGTCACCTTCTCGAACGCGCCGTCGAGCATCCGCATCCAGGTCCGCGTCAAGAGCGACTCCGGTTGGGGGAACTGGCAGACGCTCGACGAGGAGAAGCAGGAGGAGGCGAAGAACGAGGGCTCCGAACCCTTCACGGTCAACCGTGCGGCAGGCGTCCAGATGCGCATCCTCGGCGAGAAGGCTCCCAGCGATGCCGAACTCGTCCTCGTCGACCCGAAGCGCTCGTCCGCGGACGCCGAGGCGGTCGCCGAGAACGCACCCGTCCAGATCGACCCGCAGAGCGCGCAGCCGGCCACCGGCGGTGACTCCGCTGCGACCGAGACCGGTGCGGGCAGCGCCGGCGACGCCGCCGAGGCGACGACCGTCTCCGCCGGCGGAGCGGCGACCGTGACGACGCAGAACTACGTCCCCGGCTCGTCCTCGGTGTCCACCGTCGCGAAGTCGGCGAAGGTCCCGCGGCCCGACATTGCCTCCCGCAAGTCGTGGGGCGCCAAGCCCTACAAGGGCAGCCCTGACTACGCGAGCGGCATCAAGCAGGCCGTCGTCCACCACACCTCGGGATCGAACAGCTACTCCGCCGAGGACGTGCCGGCGATCATCCGCGGCATCCAGTCCTTCCACCAGAAGGGACGCGGCTGGTCCGACATCGGATACAACGTCGTCGCCGACAAGTACGGCCGCCTGTGGCAGGCCCGCGACGGCAAGCTCGAGAAGGCCGTCATCGGCGCCCACGTCGCCGGACACAACTCCGGCACGTTCGGCATCTCGGTCCTCGGCACGTACAACGGCTCGGCCCCGCCGAAGAAGACCCGTGACGCTGTGGCCGCCGCCATCGCGTGGAAGTTCTCGCTCAACGGGCTGACCGCGAGCAAGTCGACCCTCGTCGGCCACCGCGACCTCGGCAGCACCGACTGCCCGGGCGATGCGTTCTACGCGAAGCTCGGAGAGATCCGCAGCACCGTCAACTCGATCCTCAAGTCCGGCGACCTGCCCTCGGACGAGAAGACCGAGTCGCCTAAGCCCAAGCCGAAGCCGAAGACCGCGATCGAGGACTACGCGGAGAAGAACAACCTCGGCAAGGCCACGAGCGGTGAGTTCGATGTCAAGGGCATCGCAGGCGCCAAGGGACGCAACTACGAGAAGGGCGTCGTCTACTGGTCCAAGAAGACCGGCGCCTACCACGTCAAGGGCGCCATCCGGGGAGCGTTCAGCGGCGATGTCGTCCAGACGATCGGACTGCCGACGGGCAACGAGCGCGGCGGGCTGAAGAACGGGGGAGCGTACCAGACCTTCTCCAAGGGCTCGATCCACTGGTCGCCCAAGACCGGGGCGAGGTACACGACCGGCGTGCTCCAGGGCTACTGGAAGGCCAAGGGGTACGAGCGCGGGCACCTCGGCTACCCGAAGTCGAACCCCACCTACAAGGACGGCCGTGGGGAGCAGCTGTTCGAAGGGGCGAAGCTCGTCTGGGCCGAGGGCTACGGCACGACGGAGTTCTCTCCCAACGGGACCATCTCGGGTGGAGTCGTCGATGAGAATGCCTCGGGCGACAGCTCCCCTCCGGGGGACAGCGCCGCCGATGGCGGTTCGGGTGCAGACTCCGGGGAAGGTGCTGCAGCCGGCAACGACGACAAGGATTCGAAGGACAACAAGGACTCCAAGGACTCGAAGGACTCCAAGGACGACAAGGGATCGAAGGACTCCAAGGATTCCAAGGACGACAAGGGATCGAAGGACTCCAAGGACGGCAAGAAGGACAAGCCGTCCAAGGAGGAGAAGATCCAGGCGCAGCGCAACGCCATCATCAAGGACGCGAAGTCCTACCTCGGGGTCAAGTACGTCTGGGGCGGCACCACGCCGAAGGGATGGGACTGCTCGGGCTTCACCCAGTACGTCTACGGCAAGAACGGCATCAAGCTGCCGCGCACGACGAGTCAGCAGCGCAACGCCGGCAAGGTCATCTCGATCAAGGACGCCAAGCCCGGCGACCTCATCTGGATCCCCGGTCACATCGGAATCATCTCCGAGACCAAGGGCCAGATGTACGATGCCGGCTCGACCCGGACGAACACCGCCAAGCGCAGCTACGAGTGGATGCTCGGCCGCGGCGCCAAGGTCATCCGCGTCGTCGGCTGAGGCTCAGCCGCCGGGAAGTCAGTGAAGCGGGCCCCGCAGCACGATCGTGCTGCGGGGCCCGCTCGCATCCGCCCACGGTGACTCTCGTCAACTGCGCTCCGGCACCTCACGACTGCTCGGGCCAAGATGAGGCAGTCCGACGGCTGGGGCGGCCGACCACCTCGGCGGGGCCACGGGGCCACCTCGGCGGGGCGAGGGTGACGGGGCCGCGTCGGCGGGGCGAAGGTGGCGGGTCGACCATCTCGGCGGGGAACTGCCACAGCACCTGAGGCGAACCCCCTTGCCGGCAACCTGTCCTGTGGTGAACTCTTGATGTACAGGACTGAACAGGAGATGAAGTCACAGCGTCTTCGCCGGAAAGCGGGGCGGGCGCACGCTACGGTTGAGTGATAGGCACCAGCGGGCGAGAGAGAGAAAGGGGCGGAGCCTGTGCGACGGCTGACCAACACGGTGAAGAACTTCGACTGGGGAACCCCGGACGCGATCCCCGCGATCCTCGGCACCGTCCCGGACGGAACGCCGTGCGCGGAGCTGTGGCTCGGTGCGCATCCGCTCAGCCCGTCCCGCCTCGAACTCGCCGCCGGCAGCGGTCGGCACGCATCGTCGGGCTACGGGCGGGTCGGCTCGAGTTCGTCGGTCGACGTTCGGGCGGAAGGGCGGACCGACCTCGGACCCAACCTCATCGAATACATCGCCGGCGATCCCGAAGGCCTGCTGGGACGGGACTCGCTCGAGACCTTCGGCCCGCGCCTGCCGTTCCTCCTCAAGGTCCTCTCGGCCGAGCGTGCGCTCTCGATCCAGGTCCACCCCACCCCTGCCCAGGCCGCAGAGGGCTTCGCGCGCGAAGAGGAGACGGGTCCCGACCTCGACGCGCCCGACCGCAACTACAAGGACGCCTCTGCCAAGCCCGAGCTCATCTACGCGCTCACCGAATTCCACGCCCTCTCCGGGTTCCGTCCCCGCAAAGCTGTGCGGGCGACGTTCGAACGCTTCCTCTCGCTGTCGCTGAGCGTCTCCGCGCTCGACTTCCTCGGGGAGATCCTCTCCTCCCTCAAGGGACTGAGCGAGACCAAAGCGTTTGCCCGGACGGTCGAGCGTCTCCTCGGCGACGGGCGGGCGCCGCAGCTCGTCACCGAGATCGCCGACCAGGACTTCGCGACGCCGCCGCGCGGCCACGCCTCGCAGATCGGCACCGCCGTCGACCCGATGCAGACGTTCCGCGAACTCGTCGCCGACTACCCTGGCGACCCCGGGGTGCTCGTGGCCCTCATGCTCTGCCGCGTCCACCTCCAGCCCGGAGAGGCGCTGGCCATGGACTCGGGAATCCTCCACGCCTACCTCGGCGGCACCGGCATCGAGATCATGGCCTCGAGTGACAACGTGCTCCGTGGGGGACTGACGACCAAGCACGTCGACATCCCCGAGCTCACGCGCATCGCCTCGTTCGCTGCGAGCGCACCGACGCTGCTCGAACCCGACCGCGACGGCGTGCTCACCGGCGCGACCGAGGACTTCGCCCTCCAGGCGCTGCGCTGCCCCCGACTCAAGCGCATCGAGCGCCGAGGCGCGGCGATCGCCCTGTGCACCTCCGGCACCATCACCCTGACCTCGGTCGGCGCGTCGACGACGCTGACCCGCGGCCAGAGCGTGTTCATCGGCGCGAACGAGCCCGCGGTCACCGCCGACGGGCACGGCGACCTCTTCGTCGCGACCACAGGCCTCGACCCGGCGCTGCCCTTCGCCTGAGCAGCGTCCCTCTCGTCTGAGCATCGTTCGCTCAGCGCCCCAGCGGTTCGCGGCCGGTCCAGCGCGCATCCCTCACCCCAAGCGTCTCGTCCTACGTGTGCGAGGGGAGGATCTGCGGCTGCGAGTGCGGTGTATGCGACTGCCGGTTGTCTGTGACGCTCCCGGGATGCGTCGCGCCTTCGGGTGAGGATTGCGCGTGCGGGGATGAATTGCGCGCGTGGGGATGATGATCGCCCAAAGGTAGGAATTGCGCGCAGGTGGATGTTTCGCGCCTACAGGGATGTCTCGCGGCACCACCCGAGCTGAGCCTCTGCACAGAAACGAGTCGAGGACGCTCAGTGTCGATTCTGCAATCAGAAATCGACACTGAGCGTCCTCGAAACGGCGTAGGGGACCAGCGCCGCTCAGCCGCAGCGCCGCTCAGCCGCAGCGCCGCTCAGCCGCGCGGGCTCAGACGTTGGGGACGTCGACGGTGGGGATCTCGCCGTCGACGATCACCTCGGCGCCGGTCTTCTCCTTGACCTCCTCGACGGTGACTCCGGGGGCGAGCTCGACGAGGGTGAAGGCGTTCCCGCTGACGTCGAGCACGGCGAGGTCGGTGATGATGCGCTCGACGACGCCTTTGCCGGTCAGCGGCAGGTCGCAGACCTCGAGGAGCTTGTGGGAGCCGTCCTTGGCGACGTGGTCCATGACGACGATGACGCGCTTGGCACCGTGGACCAAGTCCATCGCCCCGCCCATGCCCTTGACCATCTTGCCCGGGATCATCCAGTTGGCGATGTCGCCGTTGACGGCGACCTGCATCGCGCCGAGGATCGCCGCGTCGATCTTGCCGCCGCGGATCATCCCGAAGCTCGCCGCCGAATCGAAGTACGAGGCGCCGGGCAGCATCGTCACGGTCTCCTTGCCCGCGTTGATGAGATCGGGGTCGACTTCGTCCTCGGTCGGGTAGGGTCCGACGCCGAGGAGGCCGTTCTCCGACTGGAGGACGAGGTGGACGTCGTCGGGAACGTAGTTCGGCACAAGTGTGGGCATGCCGATGCCGAGGTTGACGTAGCTGCCGTCGGCGAGCTCCTGCGCCGCACGCGCGGCCATCTGGTTGCGGGTCAGTGACATAGGGGCTCTCCTCAGGCGCTTTCAGGGGTGGGGCGCAGGGTGCGCTTCTCGATCGGCTTGTCGGCGACCTGCTCGGGGGTGAGCGGGACGACCCGGTGGACGAAGACGCCGGGGACGTGGACCTGGTCCGGGTCGATCTCACCGGGTTCGACGAGCTTCTCGACCTCGGCGATCGTGATCCGTCCCGCCTGCGCGGCCGGGGGATTGAAGTTGCGGGCCGAGGAGTGGAAGACGAGATTGCCGTGCCGATCGCCGATCGCCGCCCGCACGAGTGCGTAGTCGGGGGCGAGCGACTCCTCGAGGACGTACTGCTGCTCCTCCCCGAACGTGTCGAAGACGCGCGTGTCCTTGGCCGGGGACTCCTTGATGACGTTGCCCTCGGAGTCGTACTTCCACGGCATGCCGCCCTCGGCGACCTGGGTGCCGGCGCCGGTGACCGTGTAGAAGGCGGGGATCCCCGCGCCCCCGGCCCGCAGCTTCTCCGCGAGCGTGCCCTGCGGGGTGAGCTCGACCTCGAGCTCACCGGAGAGGTACTGCCGGGCGAACTCCTTGTTCTCCCCGACGTAGGAGGCGATGATCCGGCGCAGCCGGTGATCGGCGAGGAGGACGCCGAGTCCGCGGCCGTCGACGCCCGCGTTGTTGGAGATCACCTCGAGGTCGGTCGTTCCCTGGTCCCGGATCGCGCGGATGAGGAATTCGGGGACTCCGACGACCCCGAAACCGCCCACGGCGATCGACGATCCATCGGCAATATCGGCCACCGCTTCTGCGGGCGTGTCAACTACTTTGTCCATGAGCCCAGTCTGCCACGGACCTCCCCGAGGGTTCCCGCGAGGTCCGTGATGTGGGCCTCATCCACGCCTGTGGCCAGGAGCGTCTCACCCCCGCCGAGGAGGTGGCCGAGGAACTCCGGCCACTGCCCGGCCAGCGGGGTCGAGTGGGAGACGAGGATCCCCGCGGGCCGACCGGTCCCCGCCTCCTCGGCCTCGGCCCAGGCGACCTCCGTCGGCTCGGCACCGGGGCCGGCGACGACGAGGACGCCGGAGCGGTCGAGCCGCCCCGAGGTCACGTCGGGGTAGGCGCGGATCGCGGAGTTGACGTCGATGAGATCGGCGTCGACGGGGGTGCTCAGGGCCAGCGCGGGAGGGTTGAAGACGAAGATCTCCTCCGCCGAGGCGATCGCCGGGTCCGATTCGACGCCCGCGGCGACGAAGGCGTGGAAGTCCCCATCGGGCACGATCGCCGGGTCGATCGCCGGCGGTCCCTCGGCGGCCTCCTGGTTGCCGGCTGCCTGGCCGGGCCCGCCGAGGACGACACGGCCGCCGCCGAGGAGCACGCTGAGGATCGCGACGAGCTCACGCCAGTGGAGACCGGCCGGCGAGGGGACGAAAAGCGTGAAGTCGGGACCGAGGTCGTAGTCGCCGAAGAGGCCGACTCCCTTGTGGACCCAGTTGGCGATGACCGGGCCGGTGAGGTCGAGGCGGTCGTATTCGGGGCCGCGCCAGAGGAGGACGGGACCGCCGGTGCGGCTGAGGCGGGAGAGGACCAGGGAACCTGCTTTCGTCGCTGGGAGGGACTGTGTCGCTGGGAGGGACTGTGTCGGAGGCTCAGGGAGTGAGGAGTCCGATGTCGATGATCACGCCGCGGGGGAAGGCTCCGAGCTCCCCGTCGGCCCACTGCCACTTCGTCGTCGCCGAGAGGTCCTCGGCGAAGAGCGCGGTGTGCATCCGTTCGACGAGGGAGCCGAGTCCGACCATCGCCTCGAGGATCGGCGGCCCGTCGGCCTGCGTCACCGCCGGGGAGTCCGAGGGGCTCATGACGATCCGCGACCCCGAGCCCTCGATGCGCATCCGCCACGCCGCGTGTCCAGGCGTCCGGGAGATCCCGCCGCGGACGACGCGCACGGCCCGTGAGACCCGCTCGAGGATGTCGTCGCCGCCGTCGCCGGCCGCTGGGCGCCCGGGCACGGTCTCGACCCCGAGACCCCGTTGGATCGCCTCGACGTGGCCGTAGCGGAACCAGTCCTCGGCGCGGTCGCGGCACAGTGCGCTCGCACCGTCGCCGCCGTTGTCGAGATAGCCGCCGGCTCCGCGCACGAGCGCCATCGGCAGACCCCTGGCCGCCCCCTTGACGAGGTCGGCGGCCGCGGCGATCTCGTCGGCGACGGCGCGCACGGTCACCGACTGCAGCCGTCCGTCGTCATCGGGCAGACCGCGCTGGTCGTCGAGGCCCGAGAAGCCGGAGAGGCCGAGCGCGATGTCGCCGACGCCCACCCGCCACGGCCGCGAGGTCGTGTCGGAGACGACGACCCCGATGCGCACGGCGAAGGCCTCCTCGACACGCGAGCGCAGCTCGTCGGCCGAGCGGTCGGCATCGAGCGGGTGGAGGACGACGTCGCCTCCGGAGTTCGACTGGTCGAGGCCGGCAGCGGCCTGGACGGTGCCCGTTCGGGTCCGCACCACCTGGACGGTCGTGCCCGAGGCGTAGCTGCGCTCGGCGACGAGGTGGGTCGAGGAGCGGGCGACGAGCTCCTCGAACTCGGTGCGGTCGGCCACGCTCGCCAGCCGTCCGGCCGCCTTCGAGACGACCTTCGAGGCGATGACGAGGATGTCACCGTCCTTGAGGTCGATGCGGTTGCGGCGCAGGCTGGTGACGAGGATCGCCGCGAGGTCCGATCCCGGGCGGATGTCCTCGTCGACCGGCGGGGCGTAGACCGTGAGCAGTCTGTCGTTCATGCCCGCCCTCGCTCCGGTTCCGTGGCTCATCCCTCCATATTCCCATCCCTGCCGAACGAATCCGAAATTCTCACAGAATCCCCGTCGCGACACCACGGATAGTGGGGCGGGGGCCTCACCGCACCATATGTTGTGTCGGGGGCGCGTGTGCATGTGAAGGTGTGTTCGAATACGGTCACCGGGGCCGCCCCGATACTCCAAGAGGGCTTGACTCGACAGTAATGACACGCGTGTAATTTATACCTAAGGGGAACGCGCTTAGCACGAATTCTCGGATTCGGAAGGCACAACACGCTGAGCGTGAGAAAGGGGAACATCGTGCAGAGCGCACAGAGAAAGAGGCTCGAACAGGAGGAGCACTCCGCGATACCGGGAGTGACCTCCCGCAGCGCCGGCGACTGGTTCGTCGAACCCGGCGCCAGGACACCGGACACGCTGCCGGACCCGCTGGCCATCGACCCGAACGATCTCACACCGCTTCCCGTCGACGATACCGCAGTGTCACCGCTGTCGCTGCTCCTCGGCGCCGCCGGAGACGGAGAGCTCTCGTGGCAGGACCAGGCGCTGTGCGCCCAGACCGATCCCGAGGCCTTCTTCCCGGAGAAGGGCGGCTCGACACGTGAGGCCAAGCGGGTCTGCGAGTCCTGCGAGGTCCGCTCCGAATGCCTCGAGTACGCCCTGGCCAACGACGAACGGTTTGGGATCTGGGGCGGCATGTCCGAGCGCGAACGCCGCCGACTCAAGAAGCGAGTCGTGTGAGGCCTGCTGTCACTGTCGTCGTCTCCGGCGACGACTCCCGCCGTGCCGAGCTCGAGACGGCTCTGCACCGGATCCACCCCGAGATCCCCGTCGTCGATCTCGGGGGGCTCACCGTCACCGAGGCGCTCGCCCTGCCGGCCGTCTCGGGCAGCGAGTACCTGTGGTTCCTCACTCCTGACTCCCGGCCCGAGCCGGGCTGCCTCGACGAACTCGTCGAGGCGATCAGCGCCACCGAATCGATCGCCGCCGTCGGCCCCAAGCTCATGGCGTCGGACCGGATCGTCTCCGCGGGCGTGACGACCACCTCGGCGGGGGAGCGGGTCAACCCCGTGGGCACCGGCGAGGTCGACCAGGGCCAGCGCGACGGCGTCGGCGAGACCCTCGCCCTCGACCTGCCCGGCATGCTCATCGCCACCGCCGAACTCTCCCGGGTCGGGGCGCCGAGTCGGGTGCTCGGCCCCGCCTACCGCGGGATCGAATTCTCGCGCCGCTTCCGCGACCTCGGCAAACGCGTCGTCGTCGCCCCCCGTGCCCGGCTCGAGGTCTCCGCCGCCGAGGCGGCCCAACTCGGGTCCTCTGCCCGCCCGCCGCGCTCGTCGGGCCAGATCCGCTCCGAACAGCGGTACCGTCTCAGCCTCGCTCGTCCCGGTCTGCCGGCGCTCGTCCTCGGCCTCGCGCTCACCCGGATCGGCCGTGCCCTCCTCGCCCTCCTCGGCAACGACCCGCGCACCGCCCGCTGGCACTTCTCCGCGCTCCTCGGCCTGCCCTCCGATGTCCGCGCGACCGGACGTCTGCGGAGGGCGAACGGCAAGCGCGGTCGCCTCGGCAGGCGGGCGAACAGCGCGCACCTCTCGGCGCTCTACGCCGACTCCGACGAGCTCGCCGTCCAACGCCGCAGCATGGTCGAGGGCACCGCCTCCGGCGTCGGCGTCGACGACGTGCGCGACGAGGCCGATCTCCACCAGGTCGGCGACACCGAAGAGGCCATCGACTCGTTCTCCCGCCTCGAGGTGAGCGGGGGAGCCGGCATCTTCACCCACCCGCTCACGTACCTCATCCTCGTCTCCGGCGTGCTCTCCGGCATCGTCTCGCACCGCCTCTTCGGTCCCGGCCACCTCGTCGGCGGCGCGCTCGGCTCGACCGACGTCGGCTACGGCGAGCTCATCGCCCGCCTCCTCGGAGGCAGGCTCGACGTCGGCACCGGGACAGACGTCCCCGCCGATCCGCTCCAGCTCGTCCTCGCCGTCCTCGGTCTGCCCTTCCTCGGCGACCTCGACCTCACGGTCCGCGTGCTCATCCTGCTCGCCCCCGTCGGCGCCGCGATCGCCGCCTACGCCGCAGCCGGAATGCTCGTCCACGGTCGCTGGGTGCGGGGACTCGCAGGTCTCCTCTGGGTCACAGCCCCGCTCTTCCTCACCGGACTGTCCGCCGGTCGCCTCGGCGTCATCGTCGTCTGGATCGCCGCCCCGCTCTTCGTCATCGCTCTCACCCGCAGCCTGCGCACCGGGTCGGTCTCCGCCGCCGCAGGAGCCGGGCTCCTCCTCTTCGTCCTCATCGCCGGCAGCCCGCTCCTGCTCGTCATCGGCCTCGTGCTCACCGTCGTCCTCCTCGCCACCCGGCAGGGGCTGCGCCACCTCTGGCTGCTCGCCCCCACGCTCGTGCTCGCATGGCCGTGGCTCCTCGGCGTCATCACCGAGCCGGGCACCCTGCTCGTCACGCCGGGCCAGACGCTCGCCCCGGGCGCGCCACCGACCTACCTGCTCGCCGTCGGCTTCCCCGCCCCGCTCGACCTGGGCTGGCTCGGTGCCGCGGCCGACGCCCTCGGCCTCAGCTCGGCTGCTGCGGCGACCGTGGGTCTGTGGGCTCCGGCTGTCGTCGTGCCCATGCTCGTCCTCGCCTTCCTCACGCTCATCGAGGCCCGCATCCCCCTGCCGGTCCTCACGTGGACGGTCGGGCTCTACCTCGCCGGGCTCGCCCTGGCCACCCTTCAGGTCCACCTCCCCGCGCAGGTCGGGCCCTTCGCCCTCATCGGGTCCTACCCTGCGGCCGGTCTGACGCTGACGAGCCTCGGGGCCATCGCTCTGCTCGCCCTCGGCGCCGACCGTCTCGCCGCCGGCTCCCGGGGGCGGTCACGGGCGCCGATGCGCGTGCTCACCGGACTCGTCGTCCTCGCCGCCCTCGGCTTCGCGATGCTCGGCGTCGGACCCGCCTTCACCTCGAACGACACCGTCGCCACCGCCGAGCACGGGACCGTCCCGGCCCTGGCCGCCGACCGCGGGGCCGGAGACACCGAGGCGCGCACCCTGCGCCTCGACGCCGTCGACGGCGAGGTCATCGCCACCCTCATCTCAACCGCGGACGGCACCGCTCTCGGCACCTCGACGGTGCTCTCCGCCGAGGCGGTCGGCGGCCCTCCGGGGCAGCGTCGCCCGCTGCCGATCGGCGAGGACAAGGTCCTCATCGCCCAGGCCGCGGCCGCCCTGTCCGCCGACGACGCCGGTGACGTCCGCGACCTCCTCGGCCGCCTCGGCGTCGACTTCGTCCTCGTCGGTTCGGGAGAGGACGGACTGCGCAGCTCCGTGGCCGCAGCCACCGGACTCGTCGAGGTCGGTCCGACCGAGACGGGCACCCTCTGGCAGGTCGACAAGCCCTACAGCGGACGCTTCCTCATCGCCGAGCCCGATGGGACGCTGTCCACGGCACCGATCGTCGACGGACGGATCGAAGTCCCGGCGGGCGCCGAGGGACGCACGCTCATCGTCGCTGAGAACGCCCCCGACCTCGAGGCCGCCATCGGCGATCAGACCCTGCCGCGGCCGGCCGAGCCGAGCGCGGCATGGGATGCGGAGTTCTCGCTGCCCGCCGCCGGGGGCACCGTCGACCTCGACGAGGGATCCCCACTGGTCAGCGCCGGTGTCATCGCCGGATGGGTGCTCGGTCTCGTCTGCCTCATCGTCGCCTTGCCGATCGGCACCCGCCGCACGGGAGGCCACCGCCCGCGGGCGGGCGGTCGAGGAGGCGAGGCCCGCTCCAGCGATCGGGACGGGCAGACGCGCGACGAAGAGACGCGCGACGAAGAGGCGCACGACGGAGGGACTCTGTCACAGGCGGAGACCGGCGGCACCGACACCGGCCGAGCAGGCGACCCCGACGCAGCCGAGACCGCGGACTCCTCGGACGCCGGGCGGCCCGCCGACTCGGAGGAGCGCCCGAACCGCAGCGCTGCCACCCACTCGCGGACACTGACGAGGGAGAGGCCATGAAGCTCAGCCGCAGCATCGTCACCTTCGCGGCGATCGCCGTTCCCGGCGTCATCGTCGCCACCACCTCGTTCCTCGCCCCGATCACCTCGGGCACCCTCGACCGCAGCCCGGAGCAGGTGCGGATGCCCACGGCCGACACCAGGGTGATCTGCCCGGGACCCCTGCTCACCGACAAAGCCGCCGAAGGCACCGATGCGGAGTTCGTCGACGACTCGAACGTGAGCACCCGCGTCCTCGCCGCCTCGGCGCCGATCAGCGCCGCCGACGGCTCGGTCTCGGCCGCCCGACTGCGGGTCGCCGACCTCGGGGGCGGCCCGGACTTCGACCAGCCCGCCTCGGCGGGATTCGTCTCCGGCGACGACCCGGTGGCGGGCACGAAGATCGTCACCGGCTTCGCACGCCCGGGAGCGCCCGCATTGACGACGGCTCTCGAGACCGTCGAAGGCACCTCGGGCGACCTCGCGGGCCTGGCGACGCTCACGTGTGCGGAACCGGCCTCGAACTTCCGGATCCTCGCCGGCTCCGGCCAGCCGGGCTCGAACTCGCAGCTGCTGCTGAGCAACCCCGGCTCCGCGCCCGTCCAAGCCCGCGTGCAGATGATGACGGCCGCCGGCGCCCGGGGAGAGCCGACGGAGCTGAGCATCCGCGCCGGATCCCAGCGGGCCGTGCGCCTGGCCGGGCTCGCCGCCGGGGCCGAGGAGCTCGCCGTCGACGTCTCCGTCGACGGGGGAGTGCTCGCCGGCTCCGTCCAGGAGACGAAACTCGACGGCCTCACCCCGCAGGGCATCGACCTCGCCGCCGCAGGGGCCGGGGCGGACTCCGAACAGGTCCTCACCGGCATGAGCGGCAAGAGCGTGCGGGTGCGCGTGGCGAACCCGAGCGACGACCTCGCCGAGGTCGACCTCAAGGCCTACGGTCCCGACGGGGAGATCGACCTCCCGCGCTCCTCGCTCACCGTCGTCGCCCAGGGTGTGGCCGAAGCCGATCTCGGGGAGCTCGACGCCGCGAGCATCGTCGTCTCCTCGGACCGGACCGTCCAGGCCTCGGGGATCGTCGCGACGAACGACGACAGCGGCAAGGGGGACTTCGCGACGCTGAGCGCGACCGACGACCTCGCCGAGACCCAGCTCATGGCGCTGCCGCGCACCGGTTCGGCAGAGCTCTTCCTCTCACCCGGACAGGGTCAGGTGCAGGTGGCGGGGATGCGCGACGACGGCTCCCTCACCGACCCCCGCACCGTCGACCTCGAGGAGTCGACGACGACGAGACTCAACCCGGCCGAGATCTCCCCGGATGCCGTCCGCGCCCTCGTCATCGGGGCAGCGAACGCCTCCGGCACGGTGACCGGCGGTGTGCATGCGAGCCTCCTTGTCACCTCGGACACCGGGGTCTCGGCGGTCATGCCCGCGCCCGCCCCCGCCGGCGTCGCCTACCGCGACATCCGGCTCCGCTGACGCGGTCCGCTCACGCTCCGCGGAGCAGGTCGACCTGATCGGCGAGCACCTCGGCGATGAGGCTCTCCCTGCTGCCGCCGAGGCTGTGGTACTCGATCGGGCGACGGTAGAGGACGATGTGGGTCCGCCGGTGCGGGGTCGCAGGGAACACCCGCCCGAAGCTCGGCTCATCCGACCCCGCCGGAGGCACCGCGTCGACGGCGAGGACGACGTCGGCGAGCAGCTCAGGGTCCCTGGCCCGGTGCCGGGCGAACTCCTCGGCGGCGAGGCGGGCGAAGCTCTGCGCCCGCGTCTCGCGTGCGGGCACGTCGGCGCGGTGGAGCGGGGAGCGCAGTCCCCGGCCGTGGCGATCCCGTCTGCGGCGCGTGCTCATAGCCCGTCATTCTACCGAGGCGATCCCATCGGCTCGCACCCGGCGGCGCCTGCCCGGAACGGACGGGGCCAGCGTGTAGAGTTCAGTACTGTGTCAGCCTTGCGTACGTGCTCGAAAGTCAGCTGCTCGCGCAGCGCCACCGCGACCATGACCTATGTCCACGCGGACGCCTGCGTCGTCATCGGTCCCCTCGCCCGGCGCGCCGAACCCGGCGCCCACGACCTGTGCGCCGACCACGCCGCGAGGCTCACCCCGCCGGTGGACTGGCAGCTCATCCGCATCGGGACGGGTGAGGAACCGCCCGAGCGCACCCACGACGACCTCCTCGCGATCGCCGACGCCGTCCGCGAAGCGGCGGGAACGACGACACCGCGCCCCGACGGTCCGACCCCTGTCGACGAGCCCGCCCCCGCCGTTCGCAAGCACGGCCACCTGCGCATCATCGGCCCCTGAGCCTCTCCGCGCACGAACCGAAGGACCCCCATGTCAGGTGAGACCCTCTCCGCCTCCCGTTCCCGCGCCCTCGACACCGCCGTCGGCGCCTACGACATCCGGGGACGGATCCCCGACCAGCTCGACGACGACGTCCTCTTCGCCCTCGGCTGGGCGACCGCCTCGGCGATGGGCGAGATCCACGGCAGCGGCGAGGTCGTCATCGGACACGACATGCGCCCGAGCTCCCCGGGCTTCGCCCGCTCCTTCGCCGCCGGAGTCGAGGCCGCGGGATCGCGGGCCGTGCTGTTGGGCCTGTGCTCGACCGACCAGCTCTACTTCGCCTCCGGGATCTTCGACCTGCCCGGGGCGATGATCACCGCGAGCCACAACCCCGCCGACTACAACGGGATCAAGATCTGCGCCCCCGGCGCCGGCGGGGTGAGCCTCGAGACCGGACTCGGCCGCATCTGCGACCTCGCCCCGAACGCCCCCGACCCTGCGGTGGGGACCCCGGCGGTCTCCGTCGACGAATCCGCGGCCGCCTCGGTGCGCACCCGGTACGCGCAGCGCATCCGCGAGCTCACCCGCCTCGACGAGGTCGCGGACCTCACCGTCGTCGTCGACGCCGGAAACGGCATGGCCGGGCGCCTCATCGGCGAGGTCTTCGGCACCGACGCCGGGCTGCCGGCGACCCGACTCGAGATCATCGGGCTCTACACGGAACTCGACGGGACGTTCCCCAACCACGAGGCCAACCCGCTCAAGCCGGAGAACCTCGTCGACGTCCAGGCCGCCGTGCGCGAGCACGGCGCCGACCTGGGGCTCGCCTTCGACGGCGACGCCGACCGCTGCTTCTTCATCGATGAGACCGGGGCGACGATGTCGGCCTCGGCGGTCGGCGCCCTCGTCTCCGAACGGGAGATCGCCCGCGCCCGAGCGGCGGGTCGCGACGAACCCACGGTCATCCACAACCTCATCACCTCCCGCAGCGTGCCCGAGGCGATCACCGCCGCCGGGGGCCGCGCGGTGCGCTCGAAGGTGGGCCACTCGGGGATCAAGACCCTCATGCGCGAGGAGGGTGCGGTCTTCGCGTGCGAGCACTCCGCGCACTTCTACTTCGAGGAGTTCTACGGCGCGGACTCCGGCATGCTCGCCGCATGCCACCTCATCGCCGCCCTCGCCGAGGCCGACGGGCTCGCCTCCCGTCTCGTCGCCGCCTACGACACCTACCGGCAGTCCGGGGAGATCAACTTCACCGTCGCCGACCCCGACGCCGTGCTCGAAGCCTTTGCCGCCGCCGCGCCCCGGTTCGCCCCTGAGCTCGTCGAGGACCTCGACGGGATCAGCCTGCAGGGCCGCGACTGGTGGGTCAACCTGCGCAAGTCGAACACCGAACCCCTGGTCCGGCTCAACGTCGAGGCCCCCGACGACGCCCGGATGCGCGAGCTCACCGCCCGCGCCACCGACATCGTCGAAGGCCGCGTCGCCTGACCGCTGCCCCCAACGTCCCGAAATCCCAAGGAGGACCCGTGCTCGCACCCACCGACTTCAAGGTCGCCGATCTCTCCCTCGCCGAGGCGGGACGCCATCAGATCCGGCTCGCCGAACGCGAGATGCCCGGCCTCATGGCGCTGCGCGAGGAGTACTCCGCCTCCGCCCCGCTGGCCGGGGCGAGGATCTCAGGCAGCCTCCACATGACCGTGCAGACGGCCGTGCTCATCGAGACCCTCGTGGCCCTCGGCGCCGAGGTCCGCTGGGCCAGCTGCAACATCTTCTCCACCCAGGATGAGGCCGCGGCCGCCGTCGTCGTCGGCGACGGCACCCCGGAGGCGCCGTCCGGGGTCCCGGTCTTCGCATGGAAGGGCGAGAGCCTCGAGGAGTACTGGTGGGCGGCCGACCGGATCTTCGACTTCGCCGAAGGACCCACCCTCATCCTCGACGACGGCGGGGATGCGACGATGTACGTCCTCGAAGGTGCGGCCGCCGAAGCCGCCGGCCGCGTCCCCACCGCCGGGGAGGACGCCCCCGAGGAGTATCGGGCCTTCCTCGCCCAGCTCGAGACGGCGATGACCGCGGCTCCCGGCCGCTTCACCCGCCTGGCCGAGGGCATCCAGGGCGTGAGCGAGGAGACGACGACAGGTGTCAACCGCCTCTACCGCCTCGCCGAGGCGGGACGCCTGCCGTTCCCCGCGATCAACGTCAACGACTCGGTGACGAAGTCGAAGTTCGACAACCGCTACGGCATCCGCCATTCCCTGCCCGACGGCCTCAACCGGGCCACCGACGTCCTCATCGGCGGCAAGATCGCCGTCGTCGTCGGCTACGGGGACGTCGGCAAGGGCGCGGCCGAAGCGCTGCGCGGTCAGGGGGCGCGCGTCATCGTCACCGAGATCGACCCGATCTGCGCACTCCAGGCGACGATGGACGGCTACCAGGTGGCTCTCCTGCCCGACGTCGCCGAGGTCGCCGACATCGTCATCACGACGACCGGCAACACCCGCGTCGTCGACGTCGACGTCCTCCGCAGCCTCAAACCGGGAGCGATCGTCGGCAACGTCGGCCACTTCGACGACGAGATCGACCTTGCCGGCCTGCGTCGCGTCGACGGGGTGAGCGTCGTCGAGATCAAACCGCAGGTCCACGAATGGACCATCCCCGTGCCGACGGAGGCCGGACTCGGACGGGAAACGACGCAGATCCTCGTCCTTTCCGAGGGTCGGCTGCTCAACCTCGGCAACGCCACCGGGCATCCCTCGTTCGTCATGAGCGCCTCGTTCTCCAACCAGGTCCTCGCTCAGATCGAGCTGTGGACCCGAGGGTCGGACTACGACGATGCGGTGCACCGGCTGTCGAAGGAGCTCGACGAAAAGGTCGCCCGGCTCCATCTGCCCGCGCTCGGGGCGCAGCTGAGCGAGCTGACGAAGGAGCAGGCCGAGTACATCGGCGTCGACGTCGCCGGGCCGTACAAGCCCGACCACTACCGGTACTGAGCGCCGCTACCGCTGCCGGTCGGCGCTCAGCCGCAGGCCGTGCGGCAGCCGGTCGACCCCGGCGCGGAAGGACTCGGCCTGCGCACCTCGGCGGTGGGCCCTGTCCCGGTCGGTCACGCGCTGGCGGGCGACGACGGCGGCGAGGAACTGCTCGGGCAGCGTCCCTTCGGGTGGAGCCGGGGCGACGTAGGGGTTAAGCTCGGTCGCGAGCTCGATCGCCCGCTGCCAGCGTGACTCGTGGCCGAGCCCGGGGGCGACGGCGAGGAACTGGACGATCCGGCGGCGCAGGCCGGCCGGCACCGCGGAGACGTCGGTCTCCGCAAGCCAGGGGACGAGCTGCGGGGCGACGTGCGTGTGCACCGGAGGAGGGGGAGTCGCGCGTTCGCTCACCGCGATGGTGCCGGCCATGTAGTCGCCGAGGCGCTTCGTCTGCGGGGACACGAGTCCCGAGAGTGCGGCGATCCCACCGCCGGTCCCGATGACCTCGAACTGCCAGAGCAGGGCGCGGACGAAGGAGTGCCGGAGGCGGACCGCCCCACCGTCGTCACGGACGATCCGCAGGCCGAGGATGAGCTTGCCGAGCGACCTCCCGCGGGTGAGGACCTCGACGAGGAGGGGGAGGAGGACGAAGACGGCGACCGTCATCATCGTCATCACCGCGGTGAGGAGCAGCCCGTTGAGCGACCGGAGCTGGAGGAGCAGCCAGAACGTCGCGACGAGCAGTCCGATGTTGACCAGCGTGTAGGCGACGGCGTCGATGAGGCAGCTGAGCGCGCGGGCGGCCAGCGCCGCGGGCTGGACGCTGAGTTCGACGGCCTCGCCTGTCACCAGAGTGCTCACACCACCATCCTGGCACACCTGCTCCACGGCGGCCCGATGCCGGGGCGGCATCGTCTAGGGTGGAGGCATGGATCCCAACCTGCTCGCCGAGATGCACGGGGACCAGTGGAGGGAGCTGTCGGCCCTGGCCAAGCGCAACCGGCTCGATCCGGCGCAGGCTGAGCGGTTCCTCGTCCTCTACCGGGCGGCGTCGAAGGACCTCTCGCAGATCATGACGGTGGCCCCGGACTCCCTCGAGGCCGCGCGGCTCTCGACGATCGTCCACCGGGCGCGCACCCACCTCTCCTCCGTCCCCGCCGGCGGGCTCTCGGGACTCAGCCGCTTCTTCGTCGTCGCCCTGCCGCTGTCGCTCTACCGGCTGCGCTGGGACTTCGTCGCCGTCGCGGTCTTCTTCCTCTCGGTCTCCGTGCTCTCCGGGGTATGGGCGGGCACTCACCCCGAAGTGCTCGAGACCTTCGGCGACCGCGCCTCCCGGCAGCAGTTCGCCGAACACGACTTCGTCGAGTACTACAAGGAGAACCCGAACGGCTTCTTCGCCGTGGGCGTGTGGACGAACAACGCGTGGATCGCCGTCCAGTTCGTCCTCCTCGGCGTCACCGGCGTCTTCGTCGTCCAGGGGCTCGTCCTCAACGCCGTCAACGTCGGCTTCTCGGCAGCGATGATGTTCGAGTTCGATCGGGGAGCGGACTTCTTCCTCTACATCCTCCCGCACGGCATCCCGGAGATCAGCTGCATCCTGCTCGCCGCGGCCGCCGGTCTCCGGCTCTTCTTCGCGTGGGTGATCCCGGGCCCGCAGCTGCGGCGGACGAAGCTCGCAACCGAGGCCCGCTCCCTGCTCGTCGTCGCCGGCGGACTCGTCATCATGCTCTTCCTCTCCGGCCTCATCGAGGGCTTCGTCACCCCGAACCCGCTCCCACCGCTGGTCAAGATCGCCATCGGCATCGCCTACACGGCCGCCGTCGTCGTCTACGCTGCCGTCCTCGGCAGGCGGTCCTCCCGCGCACAGCTGTCGGCCGACCTCGACGCCCACGAAGCCGGTTACCAGATCGTCGCGACCGACCGCTGAGCTCAGAGCCTCCCGCTCGTCTTCAGCCGGATGTAGAGGTCGGCCAGGGCCCCGGGGAGATCGTCGGGGACCGCGGCCACGGAGTCGACGCCGAGGCCGCGCAGTCGCGAGCGCACAGCCCGGACGGTGAGGATCTCGGTGGCGGCGGCCGCGGCGGTGTAGACCTCGCTCGCATCGCCGCGACGGGCGCTGAGATCGTCGAGCTCGGGATCGCTCACGGCGGCGACGACGACCCGGTGCCGGGCCATGAGGGCGGGCAGCACGGGCAGGATCTCCTCGGCCACGGTCGCCTCGTCGAGGGCGGTGACGAGGACGACGAGCGCACGCTGCCGGGTCGATGAGAGCACGGCCGAGGCGATCTGCTCCCAGTTGGCGTCATAGAGCTCAGGGTCGACGGGGGTGAGCGCCACGGAGAGGTCGTGGACGGGATCGTGGGCGCGGTGGCTCGACGCTGTGGCCCGCACCCGAGCGTCGGCGACGATGACGTCGACGCGATCACCGGCCCCGGCGGCAAGCGCCGTGAGCAGCAGGGCCGATTCGAGGGCGGCGTCGAAGACCGTGCCCTCTCCACTGCGCCTGGCCGCGAGCCGCGAGGAGTCGACGACGATGACGACGCGGCGATCGCGCTCGGGTCGCCACGTCTTGACGACGAGGTCCTGGGCGCGGGCGCTGGCCCGCCAGTCGATCGAGCGGACGTCGTCGCCGTCGACGTAGTCGCGCAGCGAATCGAACTCGGTGCCCATGCCGCGGATCATCACCGCCGAGCGGCCGTCGAGCTCGCGCAGCTTCTGCTGCTTCGAGGGCAGCTCCCGGCGGGAGACGAAGGGCGGGAGGACGCGGACCGTCGCCGGGACGTCGACGCTCCTCTGCCGGGCGATGAGCCCGAGGACGCTCGTCGTGCGCAGGGTGACCCGGTCGGCTGCCAGAGCCCCGCGCCGCCTCGGCGAGAGCACCGTGGTGATCTCACGGGTCCCGTGCGGGGGCAGGGTGAGGCGGGTCCTCGTCTCGTGCGCACCCGCACTCGGGGGCCACGCATCGCGCACGCGCAGCCGGATCGGCCGATCGGAGTCGTTGACGAGGGTGAGCGTCGACCGGGTGTCGTCGCCGAGGCGGACCATCGGACCCGGGGTCCGCTGCAGGCGCACGAGCGCCGGCGAGGGCGCTGCGAACCGGTCGATGACGGCGAGGACGACGATGACACCGGCGGTGATCGCCAGGCTCTGCCAGCCGGGGGCGAGCATGACCGGGACGATCCCTGAGACCGTGAGGAGGAGCAGGCGCGGGGTCATTCAGCGGGGCACATCGGTCGTCGCGACGATCGAGTCGAGGACGTGGGAGACGCTCAGGCCGTCCATCTGCGCCTCGGGACGGAGGATGACCCGGTGGCCGAGCGTCATCGGGACGAGGAACTTCACATCGTCGGGGGTGACGTAGTCGCGCCCGCCCAGCCACGCGAACGCCCGGGCGGCGGCGAGCATCCGCGTCGCCCCGCGCGGGGAGACGCCGAGGGCCAGCGACGGCGCCTCCCGGGTGGCCCGGGCGAGGTCGACGATGTAGGAGATGATCTCCGGGGCGATGTGGACGCCGGCGATCGCCGAGCGGGCCCGGGCGATCATCGCGGCGTCGAGGACGGGCCTCAGCCCTGCGGCCGTGAGCTGGGAGGCGTCGAAGCCGCGGGCATGGCGGTCGAGGATCTCGTACTCGAAGTCGCGATCGGGCAGGGTGAGGACGAGCTTGAAGAGGAACCGGTCGAGCTGGGCTTCGGGCAGCGGGTACGTGCCCTCGTACTCGAGCGGGTTCTGTGTGGCGGCGACGAGGAACGGCTCGGGAAGGCTGCGGGAGCGCCCGCCGACGGAGACCTGGTGCTCCTCCATCGCCTCGAGCAGTGCCGACTGCGTCTTCGGCGGGGTGCGGTTGATCTCGTCGGCGATGAGGACGTTGGTGAACACTGGGCCGGGACGGAACTCGAAGTCGGACGCCGAGGCATCCCAGACGAGGGAGCCGGTGACGTCGGAGGGCATGAGGTCGGGGGTGAACTGGATGCGGGTGTGGTCGAGGTCGACAGCAGTGGCGAAGCTGCGCACGAGGAGGGTCTTCGCGACGCCGGGCACACCTTCGAGGAGGACGTGGCCCTGGCACAGGAGCGCGAGGAGCAGTCCGGTGACCGCATCGTCCTGCCCGACGACGGCCTTCCCGATCTCCGCGCGCACAGCGGCGAAGGCCGCCCGCAGCGGGTCGGGGTCGCCGCCCTGCCCGGGAGCTGCGTCTCCGGCGGGGGAACGCGGGGTCGCCTCGGCGGGAGGCATCGGAGGCCGGGCGGGTGCCGGGGGAGCCTGGTCGTGCGGGTGAGGGCCTGTGGTCATGGGATCTCGCTTTCGATGGTGCTGATGAGGTCGACGAGGGCGGTGAGCTCGCGGTCGTCGGCAGGGACCGCGGTGACGAACACCGTTCTCAGCTGCGTGGGGTCGCGTCCGGTGGTCGCGCTCATCCGGGCGAGGATCTCCTCCCGCCCGGCCTCCGAGCTCAGTGCCAGTCGGCGCGCGATGCGCAGCAGGGCGGCGGTGCGCAGGGCGTGGAGGGCGCCGAGGCGGTCGCCGCTGCGTTCGGCCAGTGCGGCACGACCGTGGACGGTCTCGACGGCGGGGACGACGACGGGGAGGCGTTCGACGGCGAGCGGGCCGAAGCGGCGGCCGGCGACGAGGAGGACGACGATGAGGCAGGGCAGCATCCATACGGTGCCGGCGATGAACCAGTCCGGCACGTAGTCGAGCGTCGACGGCGGAGCGTCCCCGGAGGCGTCCGGGCGCGGGTAGTAGACGACGAGGCGGTCGGTCTGCGAGAGCGTCGAGAGGGCAAGCGCCGCGTTGCCGTCCTCGGTGATCGTCCCGTTGCTCACCCATGCGGGGTTGCCGAGGACGGTGACGGGGAACCGGCCGCCGTCGTCGACGACGAGCTGACCCGCAGGACTCGTCTGCTCGTCGACGCCCGGGCCGGTGAAGGGATAGCACACGGTGGCGCCGTCGACCGGCTCGTAGCGGGTCTGCCCGGTGCTCACCTCGCCGGCGGCACGGGCCGCGGGCAGCGGGCAGTCGGGCGGGGAGGTCGCATCGGGCTGGGCGAGCGGGTCGGAGTCGGCGTCGGCGGCGAGGCGCGCGGTGAAGCGTGCGACCGCGACGCCTGGGTCGACGAGAACGAGCCGGTTGCCCTGGGAGGCCAGCGCCGAGGTGAGGCCGTCGACGTCGCCCCGGGAGAGTCCCTCGGCGCCGGTGAGGATGAGCAGCGTCGTACCCGGCACGGCGCTTGCCTCGCGGGCCTCCTGGGCGTCCTCTGTCGTGCTCACCTGCGTGCCGTGGTCGCGCAGCGTCTCGATGAGCGCCTTCGTGCCGTCGCGCTGTGTCGAATCGAAGTGGAGGGGGTCGGCGGGCTGTCCGTCGTCGCCGAGGAGCATCGTGACGATGACGGTGAGGAGGACGACGGCGACGCCGACGATCCACACCCCGGCCGAGCGCATCCGGGTCCGCAGACCCACGGTGGGGGCCGTGCGGGTGCCGCGGGCGGCGACGTCGAGGGAGGCGCTCATCGCAGCGCTCCCGTCTGTGGGCCCGCGGGCAGGCGGGAGAGATCGGCGTCGAGGCTGACGAACTGCGCGAAGAGCGCGCGCAGTTCGTCGTCCGAACGCTGCGGTGCCGACTCCTCGCCGAAGACGAGGTCGTTGAAGACCTCGGCGACCCGGTCGAGGTCCTCCGCACGGGAGGGGACGGCCCGGCCTGCGGTGCGGGCGAGTTCGCTCGCGGTGGCCGCGTCGTCGAGGTCGACGACGCCGCGCAGCGCAAGGACGGCGAAGATCGCGCGTGCCTGGTCGGCGACGGCGGTGCGGAGGTCCCCGCGGTCCGCTGCGGCCTGCGCGCTCTGTCGCCACGGCTGCGGCTGCGGGGCGGCGACGACGGCGTCGAAGGCGCTCACGGGCACCTGCACCCGGCGCAGGCCGAGGCGCCGGACCCGCCAGACGATGAGGACGACGATCGCTGCGAGGGCGAGGACGACGAGGAGGAGGAGCCACGGGGAGTTCCCGCTAAGAGCGGCGGAGACGAGCCCGGAGAGCACGTCGTCGACCCAGCGGCCGAGTCGTTCGAGCGGGGTGAGGTCGGTCGCGGAGTACTCGTCGCGGCGCAGCTCCTCTTCGAGCCACCTCCGCCCGGTGTCGCGGTCGACGGGGGCGGCGGAGAGGGCGGCGGCAGTGTTCATGCGCTGCGCTCCTCCTCACCGCGGATGAGGACGAGGTCGTAGCCCTCGCCGCGCATCCTGGCATCGAAATAGCACGCGCACACGAGGCACGAGAAGTAGCCGAAGAGGACAGCCGAGGAGATCGTCGTCAGGGCGAGCACGACTGCCCCGACGACGATGCCGATCGCGGTCATCACCGCGACGTCGCCCTCGGCGGCGGCGAGGCCGATGACGGCGAGGGTGGTGAGGACGAGGAGGAACGGGCTGAGGATGAGCTGGATGAGCTGGTTGGAGAGGACGTAGCCGAGGCCGAGCTGACCGAGGAGGCGCCAGAGGCCGCGACCGGTGAGCCGCCATGACCGGGCCACGGCCGCGGGCACGCGCAGCCCCTCGGCGCCGATGGCCGTGCCGACGAGTGCGAGGCGGAGGTTGACCCAGACGACCGCGCAGACCCAGAGGAGGAGGGAGAGGACGCCGACGACGACGGCGGGCACGGTCGCCTCGGCGAGGCTGAGCAGGGTCGCGGGGACGAGGAGGACGAGGAGGAGTCCGAGGTCGATGCCGGTGATGAGTCCGGCGGCGAGGACGAGACGCCACCGTCGGCCGCGCAGCGCCCGCCATGATTCGGCCAACCCCATCCGCCTCGCCCCGAAGGAGGCCTCGGCTGCGGGGACGGTGAGCCCGGCGAGGAAGTGGACGAGGCCGAGGCTGAGGAGGCTGAGGACGAACGACCCGAGCTGGGCGAGGAGGGAGAACCCGGAGAGCGCCTCGTCGTTGCCCATGAGGTCGCGGAGAAAGGGGAGGAAGGTGAGGGCGAGACCGGCGCCGACTGCGGTGAGCAGGAGGGTCCAGAGGCTGAGCACGATGAGCGGGGCGCCGATCGCCGGTCCGGGGGCGAAGCGGAGCAGGCGGAAGCCGGAGTCGAGGACCTCGAAGAACGTCAGTGGCCGCTTCGCGAGGATCCCCCGCCTCAGCGGCGGTGACCACGGCTGCGGACCGGGAGCGGGACCGCGGGGCTGCCACCGGCCCGTATGCCAGTTGACCTGCGAAGTCCATGCGTTCGTGCGTCCCATCACCCTCAATCCTGCCATGGAAGTCAGGGGGAGAGTGTCATGGTCGAAACTTCACCGGACTTTGGGCGACAATAGAGGTATGAACGCGCGTATCCTCGTAGTTGATGATGACACGGCCCTGGCCGAGATGATCGGAATCGTGCTCAAGAGCGAGGGCTTCGAGCCCTTCTTCTGCGCGACCGGCGACCAGGCCTTCGACGAGTTCCAGAAGGTGGGACCCGATCTCGTCCTCCTCGACCTCATGCTCCCGGGCAAGGACGGACTCGAAGTGTGCCGTGAGATCCGCGAGGTCTCGTCCGTCCCCATCATCATGCTCACCGCGAAGTCCGACACCGTCGACGTCGTCCTCGGACTCGAATCCGGTGCCGACGACTACGTGCCCAAGCCGTTCAAGCCCAAGGAGCTCATCGCACGCGTGCGCGCGCGCCTGCGGATCTCCGAACCCCAGGCCCCCGAACTGCTCACCGTCGGCGATGTCGTCGTCGACGTCGCCGGCCACACCGTGACCAAGGGTGGGGCGCCGATCTCGCTCACCCCGCTCGAGTTCGACCTCCTCGTCGCGCTCGCCCGCAAGCCGTGGCAGGTGTTCTCCCGGGAGACCCTGCTCGAGGAGGTCTGGGGATACCGGCACGCGGCGGACACCCGCCTCGTCAACGTCCACGTGCAGCGTCTGCGCTCGAAGATCGAACGTGACCCGGAGAAGCCGGACATCATCGTCACGGTGCGCGGCGTCGGATACAAGGCAGGCCGAGCCGCGTGAAACCCTCCTCCGCCGTGCGCGGAGCCCTCCGCACCACCGCTGAGAGTCTGAAGACGTTCTGGGAGTTCGTCCGCAGGTCCTTCAGCTATTCCCTCCAGGTCCGCATCGTCGTCCTCACCATCATCCTCACCTCGGTGGCGATCTTCGGCGTCGGGACGTACATGTCCCAGCAGATCTCTCGCGGACTCTTCGACACCCGACTCGACTCGCTCTCCGGGCAGGCGTCGAACATCGTCTCCGAGCTGCGCAGCGTCGCCCCCGCCGACGGGCAGGCGATCACCCAGGAGAACCTCTCCGCGCAGCTGTCGTCGATCTACAACCGGTCGACCGGGTCCGTCTACGCGCTCTCGCTCGAGCCGAAGGACCCGAACTCCGCCTTCTCGACGATCAGCGCGGGCATGGACTCCTCCGCAGGCTCCGTGTCGGCGATGCCCGTCAGCGACGATCTCCAGGCGGCCATCGGACAGGCCCCGACCGATGACATGCTCTACCAGTCGGTGAGTCTGCCCGGCGATGCGGGACCGGGCCTGCTCATCACCCAGGAGCTGACGATCCCCGGTGCGGGTCAGTTCCAGCTCTACTACCTGGGCGACCTCCGCGAGCAGCAGAACACGCTCGACTTCGTCCAGCGCTCGATGCTCGTCGCCGCCCTCGTCCTCGTCGTCCTCGTCGGCGCGGTCGCGTGGATCGTCACCCGGCTCGTCGTCACCCCCGTGCGCACCGGCGCCGAGGTGGCCAGGCTCATCGCCGACGGCGACCTCGACGAGCGGATGCCCGTCCACGGCAACGACGAGATCGCCGTGCTCGGGGAGAGCTTCAACGATATGGCCGACACGCTCCAGCACCAGATCCAGCAGATGGAACGGCTGTCCGTGCTCCAGCGGCAGTTCGTCTCCGACGTCTCCCACGAGCTGCGCACGCCGCTCGCGACGATCCGCGCGGCCGCGGACCTCATCTACGATGCCCGCGACGACCTCGACCCGGTCACCGCCCGCAGCGCCGAGCTGCTCAACTCGCAGGCCGAGCGCTTCGACAGCCTGCTCTCGGACCTGCTCGAGATCTCCCGCTACGATGCCGGCGCCGCCGCCCTCGTCGCCAAACCCGTCGACGTCTGCGCGATCGTCACCTCGGTCATCGAGAACGTCTCGATGGTCGCCGACCAGATGTCGACGCACATCGTCGTCCACGCCCCCTCGTCGCCGGTGATGGCCGAGATCGACCGCGTGCGCATCACCCGGATCATCCGCAACCTCGTCGTCAACGCCATCGAGCACGGCGAGGGCAAGCCGATCGACGTCTACGTCGCCTCGAACGCCGAGGCGGTGGCGGTGAGCGTGCGCGACCACGGCGTGGGCATGAACGAGGAGCAGGTCGAGCACGTCTTCGACCGGTTCTGGCGGGCCGACCCCGCGCGCAAGCGGACCCTGGGCGGTTCGGGCCTCGGCCTGGCGATCTCGCTCGAGGACGCGCACCTCCACAACGGCTGGCTCCAGGTGTGGGGCAACCCGGGGGAGGGGTCGTGCTTCCGGCTGACGATCCCCCGGCGACCGGACCAGGAGATCACCTCCTCGCCGCTGCCTCTGCCGCCGCGCGACGCCCAGATCCGCGGTGCCGCGCTCGTCGCCGGGCCGCTGTCATCCGACGGTTCGGTGCGGATCCAGACCGGATCGATCCCGATCGTCGTCGAGACCGAACCCGACGCGGACGCTGCGCCGGAGAGGTCGGGCGGTCGCACCGCGCAGGCAGCGCCCGCTGCCGCCGCAACCGCCCCGGAGCAGTCGGGGACACGGCACGCGGCGGCACAGCAGCCGGCGACGGCGGCGACCGGCACGGTCGAGGAACCGCCCGCGGAGACACAGGAGGGACGCCCATGACGACGACCGGACACCTGCGGCGACTCGCCGCCATCGTCCTCGCTGTGCTGCTCGGGCTCGTGCTCTCGGCGTGCTCGTCGATCCCGACGAGCTCACCCGTCGGGCACCTCGAGGCCCGATCGAACGACCCCGGCGCCGACAGCGCGCGCATCCCCGACGGGCCGAAACCCGGCGACAGCGTCGGGGAGATCGTCCGCGGCTTCCTCGCCGCGGGTGCCGGAACCGGCAACAACTTCGCCGTCGCGAAGTCGTTCCTCACCGAGGCCGAGGCCCAGGAGTGGAATCCGCTCGCCTCCGTCTCCGTGCTCCCCGGCGACACGGACATCGACTCCCTCAACTACGAGGTGACCTCGGATCAGAAGACGCTGACGATGTCCGCCCCCGTCGTCGGCATCGTCGACTCCTCAGGGGTCTTCTCCTCGGCGACGCCGAACACGCGGTCGAACCTCGAGTTCTCCCTCCGGCAGGAGAACGGGGAGTGGCGGATCTCTTCGGCGCCCAACGGACTCCTCGTCTCCCGCACGACGTTCCGCACGATCTTCCTCAACTACTCGCTCGAGTTCTTCACCTCCGACTTCTCCTATCTCGTACCCGACTCGCGGTGGTTCCTCCGCTCCTCGTCGACGCCGACGGCGATCATCAACGAACTCCTCGCCGGTCCCGCCCCCTACCTCGCCGGCGCCGTCGTCACAGCGGCTCCCGACGGGGCGAAGCTCGCCGACTCGAACGTCGTGACCATCGAGAGCGGAGTCGCCCGAGTCTCGCTCGGCAACCTCACCCCGGCACCGACGGACAGGGAGAAGGGGCTCATCCGCCAGCAGATCTCGTCCACCCTCAAAGCGATCCCCTCGATCTCGAGCGTCGAGCTGAGCATCGGCGGTCAGGTCGTCTCGGAGAGCCTGCAGCCGAAGACCGACTCCTCGGTCCAGGTCGACGGACCGCCGGTCGTCATCGCCGAGAACCGGATCTCCCGGATCTCGGGCACGACCGTGGCGAGGGTGGAGAACAGTCCGGACCTCAAGGGCGCCGAGGCGAGCGACCCGGCCGTGTCCTTCGACGACTCGATCTACTCCTACCTCTCCGAGGGCGGGAAGAACCTCCGCCGTCTCAAAGCCGATTCGTCCGAAGCGCGCACCGTGCTCAGCGGTGAGTCGCTCGAGGGCCCGAGCATCGACCGCTTCAACACGATCTGGACGGGGGAGCGGAAGAACAAGGGCGAGATCATCGCCGTCGGCCGCGACGACGAGGTCTACCGGGTGTCCGCGGACTTCCTCTCCGGTCGGGACCTGCTCGACCTCGAGGTCTCCCGCGACGGCACACGGCTCGCGGTGCTCAGCCGGCAGGGCAGCGAGCCCGCGCGCATCGACGTCGTCGGCATTCCCCGCGACCGGGCGGGCAACCCGTCGTCCGCGCTCGCCGACGCCCCGCTCCAGGTCGGCTCGTACTTCACGGAGATCAGGGACATCTCCTGGGCGGGCTCGACCTCGCTCGCCGCGCTCGCCCAGCTGCCGGGGGAGACCGTCCAGCCCTACCGCGTCGGCGTCTCCGGACCACCCGAGCAGCTCGGACAGCTGCCCGGCGGCGGGGACCGCATCGCCGCCGGGGAGGACGGTCGATCGATCCTCGTCACGAGCAGCGCGGGGGAGATCTACTCGTACAACTCCAACGCGTGGCAGAAGCTCATCGACGTCACCGCCAAGGATCCCGCCTACCCCGGCTGAGGACGGACATGGGTCTGCTCAGCGAGCTCTCCGAACTCTTCCTGCCGCGGCGCTGCGCGGGATGCGGGCGGGAGACCGTCTCGCTGTGCACGACGTGCCTCCAGCTCCTCGGCGGGATCCCGCGGGCGATGGAGACGCGGTACGCCACGCTGCCCGTCGTCGGGGTCTCGGAATACAATTCGCGCCTGTCCCACATGGTGGTCAATTTCAAGGACAATGGGCGGCGCGACATCCTCGACCCCCTCGCGCTCGGCCTCGCCCGTTCGATCGTCGCGGCCCTCGACCTCGTCGGCCACTCCGGCGGCCCGGTGCGCGTCGTGCCCGCCCCGAGCTCGGAGCAGGCGAAGCGGCGTCGCGGCGGGTCGCACACCGCAGTCCTCGCGCGCCGCGCGGCAGCGCTCTCACCGGAGCTCTCGCTCGTCGTCGCCGACGTCCTCGTCGCGAGGCGACGACACGATCAGGTCGGACTCGGCGCCCACGCCCGGGCGAAGAATGCCCGGCAATCGCAATTCCTCATTCCCGACTACGCCGCCGAGATCGGCCGAGAAATGCCGACGACGCTGCTCGTCGACGATTTCTCGACCACCGGCGCAACCTTGGCCGAAAGCACACGAGTCTTGACATCGGTGCAGGTCAGGCCCACTGCAGCCGCGGTCATCGGGCTCGGCCGTGGGGGCACTCGATTTGTCTCTCCCTTTACTGTATAACGGTGTTTACCCATCCAAGGGAATGGGATCGGATTCCTCCGAAGAACGAGTCGCTAAGGACCCATCATGGACATTGTTGTCACCGGACGCCAACTGACCATCTCCGACAGCTTTCGCGCGCACATCGAAGACAAGATCGCCAAGGTCGAGCAGCTCGCACCGAGGGCGCAGCGTGTCGAGGTCCACGTCGCTCACGACAAGAACACGCGGCAGCCGGAGACGAGTGAGCGGGTCGAGCTCACCGTCGTGGCGAAGGGTCCGGTGATCCGCGCCGAGGCGATGGCCAGTGACAAGTACGCCGCCCTCGACCTCGCCTGGGCGAAGCTCGTCGAACGACTCCGACGGGCCAGAGACCGGAACAAGGTGTCCCGTGCCGGCCATCACCGCAAGGAGTCGACCGCTGAGGCGCTCGCGAAGATGCCCGTGGCCGACCCGATCGTCCCCACGGACGGTGGGACGGAGTCCGCCGAGACCGACGCGGCCGCAGGCCCCGATCGGACGAACGGACGGATCAAGGCCGAGGGCGACTCCCCGGTCGTCCTTCGTGAGAAGTCGTTCGCTGCCGCCCCGATCGGCATCGAGGAGGCGCTCAACCGGATGGAGCTCGTCGGACACGACTTCTACCTCTTCATCGACGAGGCCTCGCAGAAGCCCTCGGTCGTCTACCGCCGCAAGGGCTGGAGCTACGGCGTCATCGCCCTCGATGAGGAGCTCGCCCCGGAAGAGGCGCTGACGGACTGAGACGCCGAGCCTGCGCGCTCGGGCGCGCCGGCACCGACTGCGAGTCGGCGCACGGACAGGTCGGCCGTCCCCACGGGGATGGCCGCCCTTCGGCTGTGCGCTGAGCGCCGCCTCGGCGCGGGAATCAGCCGCCGCAGAGGCTCACTGCCGGTTCAGTGCGCGGACGCGGGAGCGCTCTCGGTCCTGCCGCGACCCCACGTGACGAGGCGCCAGAGGCGCTCGAGCGGGCCCTGCGAGAAGACGCGCAGCCACAGCGCGGAGACGACGATCTGGAGGGCGAGGATCCCGGCGCAGACGACGAGTCCGGCGAGGTAGCCGCCCTGGTCGTCGAACGCGGCGAGGTCGGGGACGAGGAAGCGGACGCCGACGAGGAGGAGGGTTGCGCCGATGTAGTTGCTCAGCGCCATCCGACCCAGCGGGGCGAGCACGGGGGTGAGCACCGCCTCGGCGGGGGTGCGCATGAGGAGCATGATGCCGGTGACGAAGCTCAGAGCCATCGTCATGCCGAGTGAGGCGTTGATCCACTGGTCGATCTGCCGGGTCTGGAAGTCCGTGAGGAGGAAGCCTGCGACCGTGACGGCGGCGGCCAGGCCCCCGGTGAGGGCGAGGAGACCGGGGCGCGCCAGGCTGCGGCGGACGAGGTCGGTGTAGCCGGTGGCGAAGCCGACGAGGAAGAGTCCCGGGATGATGGCCATACCGCCGCCGGTCGCGACGCCGGCGAGAAGGAGGAGCGCACCGACGGAGGCCGTCACCGGCGCGAGCAGGCGGGAGGGGATCCACGTCGAGGGCAGGAGGACGACGAGCGCGGCGATCGCATAGGGCAGGAGCGCTTCGCCGGGCTGCAGGAGCATGTGGAGGGCGCCGAGGACGCCGAGGAAGAGGAATCGGCGCAGCAGCGCGAGGCGAGGGCGGGGGCTGCGACGGCTGGCCGAGAGCCACATGATGCCGAAGCCGATGCCGAAGAGGAACGAGAAGATCGGGAAGAAGCGGTTCTGGACGAGGTCCTGACTGAGTGCGTAGAGGGGGAGGACCTCGCCGTCGGCGGTGACGGAGCTGAGCCCGAAGAGCGGCGGCAGGTTGACGAGGATGATCCCGCACAGGGCGAAGCCGCGCAGGACATCGAGGGCGGCGATGCGGCGGGGGCGCCGCGTCGGGGCGGCAGTGACGTCGTGGGATGAGAGTGTCATCGGTTCTGAGTTCATGGGATCCATCCTCGTCGGCGCCGAGGCGGATTCGATCGGCCGCGTGGCCGGAGGCACTCAGCCGTTCGGCTGATTCATCGCTCCCGACTCCCACATCGCAGCGGCGATCTCGACCCGGTTGCGCGCCCCCAGCTGCGCCTGGATGTTCGCCAGATGCGTCTTGACCGTGCCGAGGGAGATGAAGAGCTCGGCCCCGATCTCCTGATTCGTCCGTCCGGTCGCGACGAGGCGGGCGACCTCGGCCTCGCGGTCGCTCAGCCGCGCGACCCGGTCGTCGTGGGCAGGGGCCGCCCCCGTGCGACGGCTGAGCAGGTCGAGGGTGAGCGAGGGGGAGATGAGGGCGTCGCCGGCGGCCGCGGCACGGACCCCGGCGAGCAGCAGGTCGGGACCGGCGTCCTTGAGGAGGAAGCCGCTGGCGCCGCCGGCGAGTGCGGAGTCGACGTAGTCCTCGTCGTCGAAGGTCGTCACCATGATGACCTTCGCCAGCGGGGTGAGCCGGGGCAGGGCTGCGAGTCCGTCGAGGCGGGGCATGCGGATGTCGAGGAGGATGACATCGGGATCCTCGGACTTCGCCAGACCGATCGCCTCGACCCCGTCGGCGGCCTGGCCGACGACGGTCATCTCCGGATCGGCATCGAGGATGAGCGTGAAGCCCATCCGCACCATCTCCTGGTCGTCGACGACGAGGACTCTGATCATGGTCGGTCTCCGCTCTCGGGGGTGTGGGGGCGGGCATGTGCGGACGGGGCGCCGCCGGGCGAGAGGGTGCCGCCGGACGGAGGGCCTGCGGCGAGCGGGAGTCGGGCGCGCAGCCGCCAGGCACCGTCGATCGGCCCGGCAGTGAGGTCCCCGCCGAGGTCCTCGACCCGGGTCCGCAGACCGTGCAGACCGGTCCCGCCGCCGCGGCCGATGCCGCCGCGGCCTCCGGTGCTCTCAACGGTGAGGGCGACGGAGTCGGGAGAGCTCGCGATCGTCATGGACACGTGCGCCCCCGGGCCCGCGTGCCGACGGACGTTCGTCAGAGCCTCGACGAGGACGCGGTCGAGCGTCGCCCACACGGAGGTCGGCACGGGCGCGGGGAGGTCGATGCCGCTCTGCGTCGAGGCGTCGTCGCTGGCGCCGAACTCCTCGAGGCGCCGCTCGAGCGCCTCGGGTCCCGCAGCGGTCGGAGCGGTCGGCGCCGTCGGTGCCGCGGCGGCGGTGCCGGCCGGGGAGGCGACAAGGGAGCGGATCTCCTCGAGGGCACGCGACCCCGATTCCTCGATGCGCCCGAGCGCTGCCCGCAGCACGGACGGATCCTCGGCGCGCGAGGCGGCCTGGGCGAGGACGACGATCCCGGTGACCTCGTGGGCGACGAGGTCGTGGAGGTCGGTGGCCATGCGACGGCGCTCCGCCTCGGCGGCGGTGGCCTGGCGCTGATGGAGGGAACGGTCGAACATCCGCATGAGCAGACCCAGAGCCAGTGCCGCGACGACGAGCGTCGAGGCACCGAAGGCGAAGGTGAGGCCGTCGCCGGGGATGAGACCGGGAACGACGACCGCGGTGAGGGCGAGGACGGTGAGGAGGCCCACCGACAGCGGGTCGGTGAAGCGGCGGGAGAGGTGTGCGAGGGCGACGAGCGAGAGCCAGAGCACTGTGAGGCTGAGCAGCTGGGAGACGGCGACGACGCCGGCTGCGACGATGAGTGCTGCGGCAGCGAGGCGGAGGAAGGCGGGACGCGGTGCGGCGGCGCGCTGCCCGAGCCAGAGCGCGGGCAGCGCGACCGTGACGGCGGCGAGGTTGCCGACGAGGATCGGCCAGCCTCCGTCCGATGTGACATCGAGGAGGAGGGTGAGCGGCAGCGGCGCGATCCACAGCCAGGGCAGGACGGTCTTCATCGCGTCCCAGTCTAGTCGCCGCGGCTGACTCATCCGCAGAGGTTCGCGGCGTATTCGAGCTCGGCGGCGACCCCGGCCTCGTTGGCGAACACGCCCCGGAGTGCGACGTCGCGCGGGAGCCTGAGCTCACCCATGGGTCGGCCGTCGGCGAAGACCGTGAGCGTGCCGTCGGCGGCGGTTCCCGAGAACGTCACCGGGGTGCCGTCGATGCGCGCGCGATCCGAGAAGGACCCGTCCGATTCGGTGATCGGGGCGGCATCCTGCGAGGGGTAGGCGAAGGTGACGAAGCGGCGGACGCGCTCGGCGCTGCCGTCCTTGAGCTCCTGGATGAGCAGCTGGTCCTTCGTCATGCCCGGCTGCGGGGCGATGTCGACGTAGGTGAGCTCCGCCCGGTCCGACATCGCGGAGAGGATGTAGGGGCGGCCGCGGACGTCCATCGCCGTCGGGGAGAGATCGCAGGCGCCGAGGTAGTCCTCGACCTGTGCCTCGAGCTGGGCCTTCGACCGGTACTCCCAGAGGAAGAGCGCGCCGATGCCGACGGCGAAGACGGAGAGGGTGGCGGTGAGGGCGATGACGACCTTCTTCATGGTGATGTCCTGTTCTGTGCAGTTGTCCGCTTGGGTCTCCCATCCTTCCCGGCAGGAAGCCCTCCCACCTCGGCCGTTCGGCCGATCCGCCTCAGCCGTTCGGTCATCGCTCGTCCCCGGCTCTCGATGCCCGCCGGACCGGCGCGCTCACAAGAGTGCCGAGACCGCCGTGTCGGTGCCGTGGCCTAGGGTGGGCCCATGCAGCGAATGTCTCTCGCAGCGGCGCGGAGGACCGCGATCGCCGCCACCGGCCTCGACCGCCCGCGACCGGAGCAGGTCACCGCTCGTCATCTCAAGGCGACGTTCGCCCGGATGGGGCTGGCGCAGATCGACTCCGTCGCCCGGGTCGTGCGCTCCCACTACCTTCCCTTCTACTCCCGGCTCGGACCCTACGAGCGCGCCCGTCTCGACCGTCTGCTCTACTGTGCGCCGCGGATGGGCGTGGAGTATTGGGCGCACGCCGCGGCGTTCGTCCCCCCGGAGACCTGGCGGCACTTCGACCGCAGCCGCGCCGAATGGTGGCGCAACGACTACGGGCAGCGCGACCCGCAGACCGGAGAGGAGTTCCGCCGCCTGCAGTCAGCACTCCTCGACGCACTGGCAGCGGGTCCGCAGACCGCGCGCACCGCCGCCGAGCTCGTCGACCACGAGATCCCCGAACGCCACCGCGGCCACTGGGGCTGGAATCCGAGTCAGGTGAAGATGGCGCTCGAGGCCCTGTTCGCGGCGGGAGCAGTGAGCGCGGCCGGACGCAACGACCACTTCGAACGCCTCTACGCCCTGCCGCGCGACGTCAGCCCCCTGCTCGGGGAGACTCCGCTGTCCTACGGCACGGACGCCGACCCCGAGCTCGGTCTGCGCACATCGGACGCGGCGCGCCGACGGGGGATCTCGGGCAAGGACAACGACGTCCTCGCGCTCACCCGGATCGCCGCCCGCGCCCTCGGGGTCGCCCGACCAGACTGTCTGGCCGACTACTTCCGCCAGCTGCAGGCCCCGACCGATGCGGCCATCGAGGTCCTCCTCGCCACGGGGGAGCTCGGCGAGGTCGACATCGAGGGCACTCCGGCGCTCAAGTGGCACGCGGCGAGGACTCCGCGCACCGTCGCGGCTCGGGCGCTGCTCGCCCCCTTCGACCCCCTCGTCTTCTACCGACGGCGCATCGAATGGCTCTTCGGCTTCCACTACCGGATCGAGATCTACACCCCGGCCGCGAAGCGGGTCCACGGATACTACGTCCTGCCCTTCCTCCTCGGCGATCGGCTCGTCGGACGCGTCGACCTCCACCGCGATCGGGCGGCCGGGGTCCTCCGCGCCCACCGGGTGACCTGGGAGCCCGGCGAGGAGCACTGCGACGAGCTCGTGGCGGAGCTTTCGGCGATGGGGAGGTGGCTCGGGGCGGACGCACTGGATGTGGCGGGCACTCACGTGCCATTAAGCTAGGGACTATACAGTCGTTCGAGTTGTCGTCAGGCGTCCAGCGCCGTTTAGGAGAGAAGTGGCTAATATCCTCGAGAAGCTTCTGCGCACCGGTGAGGGCCGCACGCTCAAGAAGCTCCGCCGGTACACGGACGCGATCAATGCGCTGTCCGACGAGTTCGGCGAGATGTCCGACGCCGAGCTGCGCGAGGAGACCGACCGCTTCCGCAAGCGCGTTGAGGACGGCGAATCACTCGACTCGCTGCTGCCGGAGGCCTTCGCCGCGGTGCGCGAGACCTCGGGCCGGACACTCGGCATGCGGCACTTCGACGTCCAGCTCATGGGCGGAGCCGCACTCCACCTCGGCAACATCGCCGAGATGAAGACCGGTGAGGGCAAGACGCTCGTGGCCACGGCCCCCGCCTACCTCAACGCGCTCACCGGCGGCGGCGTCCACATCATCACCGTCAACGACTACCTCGCGACCTACCAGTCGGAGCTCATGGGCCGCGTCTTCCGCTTCCTCGGGATGGAGACGGGCTGCATCCAGGCGAACATGCCCGCCGACGAGCGACGGAAGCAGTACGCCGCGGACATCACCTACGGCACGAACAACGAGTTCGGCTTCGACTACCTCCGCGACAACATGGCGTGGTCGGCCGAGGAGCTCGTCCAGCGCGGCCATTCCTTCGCCATCGTCGATGAGGTCGACTCGATCCTCATCGACGAGGCCCGCACCCCGCTCATCATCTCCGGCCCCGCCGAGGGCGACGCGAACCGATGGTACGAGGAGTTCGCCAAGGTCGTCGGCCGCCTCAAGGCCGACCGGGACTACGAGGTCGACGAGAAGAAGCGCACCGTCGGCGTCCTCGAACCCGGCATCGAGCGCGTCGAGGACTACCTCGGCATCGGCAACCTCTACGACGCGGAGAACACTCCGCTCATCAGCTTCCTCAACAACGCCATCCGCGCCAAGGAGCTGTTCAAGAAGGACAAGGACTACGTCCTCCTCGACGGCGAGGTCCTCATCGTCGACGAGCACACCGGACGTGTGCTCAAGGGGCGGCGCTACAACGAGGGCCTGCACCAGGCGATCGAGGCCAAGGAGAAGGTCAAGGTCCAGGCCGAGAACCAGACCCTGGCGACGATCACGCTGCAGAACTACTTCCGGCTCTACGACAAGCTCTCGGGCATGACCGGCACCGCCGAGACCGAGGCCGCGGAGTTCATGTCGACCTACAAGCTCGGCGTCGTCCCCATCCCGACGAACAAGCCGATGCAGCGCGTCGACCAGCCGGACTTCGTCTACAAGAACGAAGTCGCGAAGTTCGACGCCGTCGTCGACGACATCGTCCAACGCCATGAGACCGGTCAGCCGGTGCTCGTGGGCACGACGAGCGTCGAGAAGAGCGAGTACCTCTCGAAGCACCTCGCCAAGCGCGGGGTGCGCCACGAGGTCCTCAACGCCAAGAACCACGCGCGTGAGGCGGCGATCGTCGCGCTGGCCGGCCGGAAGGGCGCGGTCACTGTGGCGACGAACATGGCCGGCCGCGGCACCGACATCATGCTCGGCGGCAACGCCGAGTTCATCGCCGTGTCCGAGATGGAGAAGCGCGGGCTCGACCCCGTCGACGACGCCGAGGAGTACGAGGCGCAGTGGCAGGAGGTCCTCGCCGAGGCGGAGGAGAAGGTCGAGGCGGAGGCCGCAGAGGTCGTCGAACTCGGCGGACTCTACGTCCTCGGCACCGAACGCCACGAGTCGCGGCGCATCGACAACCAGCTGCGCGGCCGTTCGGGACGCCAGGGGGATCCGGGCGAGAGCCGGTTCTACCTCTCGCTCACCGACGACCTCATGCGCCTGTTCGGGTCGGGAGCGGCGGAGCGGATCATGGCCACGGCCAATGTCCCCGATGACGTTCCGCTCGAATCGAAGATGGTCACCCGCGCCATCCTCTCGGCCCAGACGCAGATCGAGCAGCGCAACGCCGAACAGCGCAAGAACGTGCTCAAGTACGACGACGTCCTCAACCGGCAGCGCACCGTCATCTACGACGAGCGGCGGAAGGTGCTCGACGGTGAGGATCTCGCCGACCAGGTCGCGAGCTTCCGCGAGCAGGTCATCGACGCCTACGTCCAGGCGGCGACGACCGGACCCGTCGAGGAGTGGAAGGTCGACGAGCTCTTCGAGGCCCTCGGCAAGATCTACACCCCCTCGATCACCGAGGAGGACCTCGCCGAGGAGGTCGGAGGACTGGGCAACCTCACGAAGAACCGCCTGAATGCGGAGATCCAGTCCGACATCGAGGTCTTCTACGCCCAGCGGGAGGAGGAGCTCGGCGAGGAGGCGACCCGTGAACTCGAGCGCCGCGTCGTCCTCTCGGTCATCGACCGTCGCTGGCGCGAGCACCTCTACGAGATGGACTACCTCAAGAACGGCATCGGGCTGCGGGCGATGGCCCAGCGCGATCCCCTCGTCGAATACCAGCGCGAGGGCTTCGAGATGTTCACGACCATGCAGGACGGGATCAAGGAGGACGTCGTCCGCCTCACCGACACCCTGCAGGTGACCGTCAACCGCCAGGAAGGCAGCGGCGGGGAGGACGACGAGGTCGAGGTCGATGCGGCGGAGCTGCGCCACACGACCCCGAAGATGCAGCTCTCGGCGCCTTCCGAGGACGGCGGCACCGCGGTCTCCGAGGACTCCTCCGAGTCCGACGAAACACCGCAGCCGGCCAACCGCGCGCAGCGCCGGGCGAAGAAGAAGGCCAAGCGCTGAGACTGCGCTGAGTCCGATGATCGCCCCGAGAGCCGTCTCGGGGCGATCGTCACATCGTCTCCAGAGCCGTCATCGTCCACCGGTTCGCGATGAGCTCGAGGCGGACCGCGACAGCCCGGAATCGAGACTGGGTGCGGACCATGACCGTCGCTTCGGCGACGGTCGCGTGGACGCGGCAGACCCGCACCCGTCCCGCCTGCAGTGTGCGTGCGGCGCCGTGGTCGCGGACCGTGGAGACCGGGGCGATCTCCGCACGCAGCCGCGCGCGCCGGTCGATCTTCGCGAGCAGTTCCGCATCGACCCAGCGGCCGATCGACTCGCTCCTCCGCACTCCGGCGAAGATCTCGAGACAGGCGACGGCCAGCGACGTCGCCGTTGCGGCGATGCGGTCGGCGTCGTCGGCGATCGGTTCGACGGGTGTCGTCGGCGGTCGCGGGACGGATGCCCTGTGCGCGGCGCGGCGAGGACGGCTGAGGACGAGAGGGGCGGTCATGAGCGGATGACCAATCGCTGTCCGGGCATGATGAGATCGGGGTCGGGCCCGATCGCGTCCCGGTTGTCCGCGTAGATGTCAGCGACGAGTTCGGCCTGCGAGTCGCCCGCCCCGATGAGCTCGCCCGCGATCGACCACAGGCTCTCACCGGCAGTGACGACGTGCGTGCGCGGGGAATCGGATCCATCGCGGTCATCGGCCTCGTCCGCATCGTCAGCGGTCCCGTCGCCGTCGGAGGCCTCGGCGCCGTCGGGTGGGTCCGTCGGGGGTGGGGGATCGCCGAGGCGGTCGTCATCGTCCGGGCCAGTCGTCGGCCATCCCGGATCCCGCGGGTCCGCGGGGATCGTCGGCCACCCCGGATCGGGTGCTCGGTCGGGGTCGAGGGCTGCGGTCGCAGACACCGCCTCGGCGCTCGGATCACGGACCCGGTCGGAAGCGGAGCCGGTCACCGCGGTGCCGGTGACTGCGACGGCGGCGAGGATGGTCGATCCGAGCAGGCGCGGCGCCCAGCGCAGTGCGAGCGCCGAGACCCACGAGCGCACTCGGCCGTGCGGGAGGATCCGCAGCGCGAGACCGAGCAGGGAGATGAGGCCGAGCCGGGCGAACGCTGCGGCGGCCGTGGTGACGAGCACGAGGATGACGAGGTCGCTCGCTCCGAGCGGCCGCTCGAGCAGGACCCACAGGGACACCGACGACCCGAGCAGAGCGAGCCAGGTGATGGCACAGAGCGCAAGAAGAAACATGTCGAACATCCTCGATAGTTGATGTACGACTATATTGACGTTTGATGAAGTTTGATGTCAACAGTCCCGGGATAACTACTCCGCTGTAGTTTCGTCGTCGGCTCTTGCGCGGTGCGACCGCCTCGGGCAAGCTTCACCGTATGGATGAGCGCATCGATGCCTTCCTCGACGACCTCGAAGCCATGCACGCATGGCAGCAGCGTCACGCCCGTCGGGGCGAACTCGCCGATGAGCTCGCCTCCCATGCCGCCGAGCGCACGCTCCTCGAGCGTCTGCGCGGAGCGCTCGGACACGAGATCCGGGTCTCGACCGACAGCCGCGAGATCACGGGGAGGCTGACGTCCCTCGGGGCGGGGATCATCGTCCTCACCGCCGCTGAGACGACGATCGTCTCCCTGGCCGGCGTGTTCGAGCTCCGAGTCGGCACCCGCAGGCATCGTCGGGACGAGGACGTCCTCGAGCGCCTCGGCATGGCCTCGGCTCTGCGTCGGCTCGCGGCGATGCACGAGGAGATCGCCATCGAACTCAGGGCCTCCCGCGGGACGGTCCGCGGGCACCTCGAGATGGTCGCCGCCGACTACGCCGAGATCGCCGGGCGGATCGTCCCGCTCGCGCGCATCGCGGCGGTGCAGACGAAGGTGAACCCCTTTGCCTAGCGCGCGGCGGACGGGATCGATGAGCAGGCGGCCGAGCGGTCTGCGCGACGCGCGTGCGGCAGAGGCGCAGCGGAGCCCGGTGGGCCGTCTGACCGCACGGTCACTCGGAGCCGACCGACGGTCAGTCGTCGATGAGGCCGGCCTTGATCTCGTGCTCGGTCCTCTCGTACATCCGCTGGATGTAGGCCTCGATCTCGGCCTTCTCGACGCGCCACTGCCCGCGGCCGCCGACCTTGATGGCGCGGAGATCGCCGGTGCGCACGAGGGCACGGGCCTGAGCGATCGAGACATTGAGCAGCTCGGCCACATCGGTGAGCGGCAGGAAGCGGTTTTCGACGACCATGAGGGTTCTCCCAAGTTCCACGCGACGACTGATTTTACCGAAATCATTGCTTTGACCTCGTTTGGTGTTCGATACTATCACTCACAAGCAGTTCCTGTCATGGAAAATTCTGCCGAATCGGAGATGCAATGGAGCTCTCGAGACGCTTTCGCCCTCCCCGCTGGACCGATGCGCGCCTGCTCGTCGGTGCCGTCCTCGTCATCGCGGCGATCGTCGCGACCTATCTCCTCGTCGGGGCTGCGACGGCGACGACCAGGGTCTGGGCGAGTGCGGCGGCACTCGTCCCCGGTCAGGCGGTGAGCGCCGACGACCTCGTCGTCGCCGAGGTCAACCTCGCCGACGTCGGGGAGAAGTACCTCTCAGCAGAGACCGCGCTGCCTGCGGATACGAGCGTGCGCACGGTCATCGCCCCCGGCGAACTCGTCCCGGCCTCGGCGGTGGCGCCGATGGCCGAACTCGAGGGTCGGATCGTCGCGATCGACGTGCCCGGCTCGGTGCCCTCCGTCGTCGACACCGGCAGCCTCGTCGATGTGTGGGCACAGCCCGACTCCTCAGGGCTCGATGAGGCCGAGGCCGAACCGGAACAGCTCGTCAGCGCGGCCCCGGTCGCCCACATCACCCGAGACGTCGGCAGCTTCGGAGTCGGCGACGGGGCGCGGATCGAGGTGTTCGTCCCCACCGAGGCGCTGGCGCAGGTGCTGGCCGCACTCGACGGCGGCAGCGTCCTCTCCGTGGTCGGGGCGCCCGGAGCGGTGGGAGCGCCATGACCCAGGTGCTCCTCGCCGTCGACTTCGAATTCGACCTCATCCTCTTCGAACTCCTCAGCGACCTCGACGACGTCGACGTCGTCGCCCGACCCGCCGACGAGATCGAACTCCTCGCCCTGTGCCGCACCGGTGCCGCCGACATCGCGATCGTCGGGGAGTACTTCCCGGGTCTCGACGCCGAGGTCGTCGCCCAGATCGCTGCGACGGGCACGAAGGTGCTCGGCGTCGGCGCGGACACGGCAGCGCTCGGGCGTCTCGGCATCACCGCCTCCGTGCCGGCGACCGCCGATGAGGCCACCGTCGCCCGCGCCCTCGACGACGTCACCCGCAGCGCCATCGTCCCTCCCCGGCCGACGACTCCGCCGGGTCGGGCCCGGGCTGCCGGTCGGATCGTCACCGTGTGGGGGACCGGATCGTCTCCCGGACGCACCCTCACGGCCGTCAACCTCGGCGACCATGCGGCCCGACGCGGGCACCGATGCGTCATCGTCGATGCCGACACGGTGGGCGCGATGGTGGCGACGACGCTGGGCCTGACCGAGGAGTCCTCCCACCTGGCGAGCCTGTGCCGACTCACCGCGGAGAAGTCGCCGCCCACCGAGGTCGCAGCGGTGCCGCACGCCGTCGTCCGCGATGACCTCCACGTCGTCACGGGACTCACGCGACCCGAGCGCTGGCCGGAGGTGCGCGGTGCCGTGCTCCGGTCCGTCCTCACCGACCTCGCGGGACTCTACGACCTCGTCATCGTCGACGTCTCCGATCGGATCGACCCCGACGACGAGTTCGCCGATCCCTTCTACGACCGCCACTGCGCGACCCGGGCCGCCCTCGAGGCCGCCGACACCGTCGTCGTCCTCGCCGCAGGAGACCCCATCGGTCTGCAGAAGCTCGTGCGCCTCCTCGGCACCGACCGGGCCGAGGAGGCGCGGGAGCGGATGCGGATCGGAATCACGAAGGTGCGCGCCTCGGCAGTCGGGGCGCCCGCCCAGCGGCGGATCAGCGAAGCACTCGAACGGTTCGCCGGGCGGGCTCCCGACTTCGTCCTCAGCGACGACCGGGCGACGGTCGACGCCGCCCTGCTGGCGGGGCGGACGCTGCACGAGGCGAATCCGCGGTCGGTGCTCTCCCGGGAGATCGGGGAGGCCGCCGCACTCCTGCTGCCGGCCCGCAGGCGGGTGCGTAGGCGCGAGCGTCTGCGCACACCCTAGGATGGGGGGCATGGCCGTACGCTGCTACATTCCCACGACCCTGGCCGCACTCGGCGCGGGCCTCACGGCGACGATCGCCGTCGCCCCGGATGCGTCGGTCTCCGGGTTGCGCGCCGACGACATCGAGGAACGCGAGTTCGCCGCGATGGGCATCGCCGCCGCCCTGGCTGCCGTCGACGCACTCGGCGCCCAGCCGCCATCGCCGCGCGTCGTCGTCGCCTACGACGCGCCCGCCGCGGCGGCTCGTCAGCCGCTCGCCGAGGGCTTCGACCTCCTCACCCTCGAGGGAGTCGACATGGATGCGGTGGCGAGCTTCCACCTCGACGAGGCAGAGGTCTGGGACGAGGCACTGAGTGCCGGTGACATCGGGTCAGCCGAGGACCGCCTCGGCGAGTCCGATCTCCTCTGGTACGACCGCAGCGAACTCGACGACCTCCTGCGCGCCCGCGGCTGAGCCCACACGGCTGCGGGCGGGGCGCCTCAGCGCTCGGCGAGCCGCTCGAGCCGCTCCCTGAGCCGGGCCTCGAGGATGGGGACGAGGGCCTGCTCGATCATCGGACCGAAGAGCGGAACCGAGGAGCTGATCTCCGCCCGGATCGTCAGCGCCGTCCCCGTGCCCTGCGCGGTCAGGGAGATGAGCGCGTCGATCTCGACGGGCACGCCGGCCGCCCGGGCGGTCATCCTCACCTCAGCCGCGTCCCCGATGACGTCGCCGGGGACCATGTAGATCTCGACGAGCTCCGCTCCCGAGGGCAGCTGTGCGGCCAGCGTCGGCGGCAGCTCCCCTGCCGGAACCGCAGTCCGCACCGTCACCTCGGTGTCGGGATCGACCCGCTTGGTGCTCGCCTCCGAACCGAGCGCCTCCCACGTCGCGGCATCGGCGAGGAGGGCGAGGAAATCGGTGAGTCCGATCGTGTAGTCGTGGCTGAGTGTGAGAGTTCGCATGGTCCCAGTCTGCCAGCAGGTCAGGCTCCCATCACGGCACGCTGACCGGCGTGCCTTTGTCGCCGATTGGGCATAGTGTTGGGGATGCCGGCCCGCAGACGAGCCGGCGACAATAATTGTGCGCTGATCGTAGAGGTGTAAAGGTGTCTCAGGTCTCATATTCGGACATTGCTGGAGAGTGGAGGAAGCAGAAGGGGCAGGGCGCCCCCGAGAATTTCATCGAAGCGTACTACCCCCGGTTCGAGCCGGGCACCGCCGAGGCGGGGGCGGAGGCTCTCGCGGCGGCGGCAGCGACCCACTACGCACTCGGCATCGACTATGACGGCACCACCCCCGCCATTCGGATCTACAACCCGTCGGTCGACTCGCCGGAGTTCCTCGACAACCACACCGTGATCGCCATGGTGCTGCCCGACATGCCGCACCTCGTCTCGTCGATCGTCTCCGACCTCGCCGCGAGCGGGCGTGCCATCCGCCTCGTCCACCACCCGATCATCGCCGTCGACGGCCGCGGAGGCGACCTCACCGTGCTCTCACCCGCCGAGGCGCCCGCCGTCTCCGCGGACACCGCAGGCCTGCCGGTCATCAGCGAGGACGCCGCCGAGGCGGACGCCGACCACCCCGAACAGCAGTCGTGGATCCGGCTCGAGATCGACCGTCTCCCCGAGGAGGACTTCGCGGCCCTCGAGGATCAGCTGCGCAGCGTCCTCGACTACGTCGCCGCCGCCGCGCAGGACGCCACCGCGATGGCCGAGAAGGCGAAGTCGATCGCCGCCGAACTCCATGCCAAGCCGCCGCGTCCGGAGCTCGCCTCCGAGGCCGAAGCCGCCGCCGAGCTGCTCACCTGGCTCGACGGCCACTTCACGTTCCTCGGCTACCGCGAGTACGACTACCGCCACGACGCGGAGGCAAGCAGCCTCGAACCGATCGAGCACACGTCGCTGGGGATCTCGGCCCTGCGTCCGCTCGCGAAGTCCCCGCTGTCGAACGCCGTGGCCGAGAAGGCGCTCGAACCGCACGTCCTCGTGCTCACGAAGGCGAACTCGCGCTCCCGCGTCATCCGCGGATCGTTCATGGACTACATCGGGGTGAAGACCTTCGACGAGACCGGCGAGATCGTCGGCGAACGCCGCTTCGTCGGTGTCTTCAAGCCCGAGTTCTACAACGACAGCGTCCTCAACATCCCGGTCATCAACCGCAAGGTGCGCAAGATCCTCTCCGCGAGCGGGTTCCCCACCGGCTCGCACTCGGCCAACGAGCTCCTCGGCATCCTCGAGACCTACCCGCGCGATGACCTCATGCACGAGGACACGCAGGACATCTTCGACGTCGTCATGCAGATCGTCGACATGCAGGAGCGCCGCCAGTCGCGCGTCTTCGTCCGCACCGACCCCTACCAGCGCTTCGTCTCCGTCATCCTCTACATGCCCCGCGACCTCTACGACACCGCGGCACGCGTGCGCGTCCAGGAGGTCCTGCGCCAGTTCTACAACGCCGAGAGCGTCGACTTCGACGTCCTCCTCACCGAGTCGGCGCTGGCCCGCATCCACTTCGTCGCCCGCGTCGCCCGCGACGCCGAACTGCCCCAGATCGATCGGGAGACCGTCGAGAAGCGCATCGTCGCCGCAGTGCGCTCGTGGTCCGAGGACGTCCACGCGTTCCTCGCTCCCGCCGAACGCGGGGACAGCGGGACGGCCCTGGCCCGTGCCGACCTGTGGTCGCGCTCCTTCCCGCCCGGATACGGGGAGTACCACACACCCGCCGACGCCGTCGCCGACGTCGCCCGCTTCGAGGCGATCGAATCCGGTGAGGGTCCGGCGGTGCGCCTCTACCGCCCCAACGACGTCGACGACGCGCCGATCCGCCTCGCCCTCTATCGCAACGGACGCGTGGGCCTGTCCGAGGTGCTGCCCTACCTCACGGCCTTCGGCGCGACCGTGCTCGACGAGCGGCCCTACGAGCTCGACCTCGCCGACGGCACCCATCGCTACATCTACGACTTCGGTCTGCGGTTCGACCGCGACCTCGACGACGCCGACTTCGACCGAGTCGCCGAGGCCTTCATCGCCGGATGGGAGGGCCGCAAGGAGGCCGGAGTCTTCGACCGCCTCGTCGTTGCGGGACTCGACTGGCAGCACGTGACGATCATCCGGGCGCTGGGGAAGTACCTGCGCCAGGCCGGGTTCACCTACTCCGACGCCTACGTCGGCGAGGTCTACAGCGACAACCCGGAGATCTCCCGCCTCCTCGTCGACTACTTCTTCGCGAAGTTCGATCCGGACGCCGACGACGCCGGGCGCGACGCGGAGATGGCGAGGCTCGACGAAGCGATCGAGACCGCTCTCGGCGACGTCGCGAGCCTCGACGCCGACCGTGTGCTGCGGTCCTCGCTCGAGCTCCTGCGGGCCACCCTGCGGACGAACTACTTCCAGAACGCCTCGGGCGAGCTGCCGACGGCGCTCGTGCTCAAGATCCGTCCGACCGAGCTCAGCTTCGTCCCGAAGCCGAAGCCGGCGCTGGAGATGTGGGTGTACTCCCCGCAGGTCGAGGGCGTGCACCTGCGCTTCGGCACCGTCGCCCGCGGCGGCCTGCGCTGGTCGGACCGGCGAGACGACTTCCGCACCGAGGTCCTCGGCCTCGTCAAGGCGCAGATGGTCAAGAACGCCCTCATCGTGCCCACGGGAGCCAAGGGCGGATTCTTCCCCAAGCAGCTGCCTCCGATGAGCGACAGGGATGCGTGGATGGCCGCCGGCCAGGCCGCGTACGAGGTCTTCATCGAAAGCCTCCTCGAAGTCGCCGACAACCTCGTCTACGCCTCCGACGGCACCCAGCAGGTCGTCCATCCCGACCGCGTCGTGCGCCATGACGGTGATGACTACTACCTCGTCGTCGCCGCCGATAAGGGCACCGCCCGCTTCTCCGACGTCGCCAATGCGATCGCCGAGCGCCGCGGCTTCTGGCTCGGCGATGCCTTCGCCTCCGGCGGTTCGGTCGGCTACGACCACAAGAAGATGGCGATCACCTCCCGCGGTGCGTGGAAGTCCGTCGAACGCCACTTCCGCGAGATCGGCGTCAACACCGACGTCGACGACTTCACCGTCGTCGGCATCGGCGATATGAGCGGTGACGTCTTCGGCAACGGCATGCTCCGCAGCGAGCACATCCGCCTCGTCGCCGCCTTCGACCACCGCGACATCTTCATCGACCCGAACCCGGACGCCGCAGCGAGCTTCGTCGAGCGCCGCCGCCTCTTCGACCTCCCGCGGTCGAGCTGGCAGGACTACGACCGCGAGCTCATCTCCGCAGGCGGCGGGGTCTACCCGCGGTCGGCGAAGTCGATCGACCTCAGCCCCGAGGCAGCCGCCGCCATCGGCGTCGAGCCCGGCAAGCGGAGCCCTGCCGAGCTCATGTCCGAGATCCTCGCCGCGCCGGTCGACCTGCTCTACAACGGCGGCATCGGCACGTACATCAAGTCCTCGGACGAGAGCCACGCCGACGTCGGCGACAAGTCGAACGACGCCATCCGGATCAACGGCGACGAGGTCAGGGCACGGGTCATCGGCGAGGGCGGCAACCTCGGCGTGACCCAGCTCGGACGCGTCGAAGCGGCACTGAACGGGGTCGCGATCAACACCGACGCCGTCGACAACTCCGCCGGCGTCGACAGCTCCGACCACGAGGTCAACATCAAGCTGCTGCTGCGCACCCTCCTGCAGAAGGGGGCGTTCGCCGCCGAGGACCGCGAGAAGGTGCTGCTCTCCTTCACCGACGACGTCGCCGAACGGGTGCTCGCGAACAACTACTCGCAGAACGTCCTCCTCGGCGAGGCCAGGTCGCAGACGGAGGCGATGTCGGGCACCTACGGCCGCATGCTCGCCTACCTCGAGAAGCACGCCGACCTCGATCGCCAGGTCGAGTTCCTGCCCAACGCCGAGGAGCTTGCGAAGCGCGAGTTCAGCTCGTACGTCTCCCCGGAGCTCGCGGTGCTGCTCGCGTACGCGAAGATGCACGCCGCCGATGAGATCCTCGACAGCGTCGTGCCCGATGAGGCCTGGATGCAGCGGGAGCTCGCAGGCTACTTCCCCGACGCTCTCGTCGAGCAGTACGGGGAGCTCATCCCCGAGCACCCGCTGCATCGGGAGATCGCCACGGCGAAGCTCGTCAATCGCATGGTCGACCGCGGCGGACTCACCTACGTCTACCGGATGCTCGAGGAGACTCCTGCCTCGGTGCCGCAGATCGCACGCGTCTTCGTCGTCGTCTCCGAGATCTTCGGCCTCGACGACTTCTTCGACGCGATCACCGCGCTCGACAACCAGGTGCCGACCGAGGTCCAGGTCCGGCTCCAGCACGACTATGTGCGGCTGCTCGACCGGTCCTCGCGCTGGCTCGTCCAGCAGGCCCCGGACACCCTCGACGTCGATTCGGGCATCGAGAACTACGGCAAGGTCGTCGCCGCCCTGCGCTCGCGCGTGCCCGACCTCGTCGACGGCTTCGACGCCGAGGCGATGCAGGCCAAGGCACAGGGCTACATCGACGACGGTGTGCCCGAGGAGCTCGCATGGCGCGCGGCTGCTCTGCTCGACGAGTTCGCCCTCCTCGACATCACCCAGCTCGCAGCGCGGACCAACGAGTCCGCCGAGGATGTCGCCGAGGTGTACTACGCCGTCAACGACATGTTCTCGGGTTCGCAGGTGCTCGCGCTCATCGGAGACCTCGACCGCTCCGACCGCTGGTCGGCGCTGGCCCGCGGTTCCCTGCGCGACGACTTCTACTCCGCGATCCTCTCGGTCGCCGGCTCCGTCATCGCGGCCACGGACTCGCCGATCTCGGGCAGCCCCGATGAACGTGCGAAGCAGCGGCTGAGCGAATGGCTCGAACGCAACGAGACGGTCGCCGCCCGCGTGCTCGAGACCATCGAGACCGTCCTCGCGCTGGAGACCGTCACGCAGGCGCCCCTGTCGGTGCTCCTGCGCATGATGCGCGGTGTGGTGCGGTCCTCGGCCTGGGAGTCCGAGCACAGCGCCTGATGATAGCGTTCGTCTCAGCGGGCTCGGGGTCGGACCCCGAGCCCGCTGACGACTCGCCGGACCGCTGACGAGGACCACCGAGAGGGACACCGTGCTCAACGAACAGCTCGCCGCCGAAGGCATCACCGACGAGGCCGATGTCGAGTACCTCCACCTCCTCGTGGGGGACTGGCAGCTCATCGCCGATCTCTCCTTCGCCGACCTCGTGCTCTGGGTGCCCTCGGCATCCGGGGCTTACACGGTCGTCGCGCATGCGCGGCCGACCACGGGCCCGACGCTGTTCAACCGGGACCTCCTCGGTGCTCGGGCGACGGGTCTGGAGAAGGACCTCCTCGGCGCCGCGGTGCGGTCGGGGGAGCTCGTGACCGAGGTCGCACCGGCGAAGTGCCTCGGCGTGGGCGTGGGCACCGAGGAGACCGAGGTGTGTGCGGAGGCGGTGCCGCTGGTCCGCCACGGGGAGACGATCGCGATCCTCGTCCGCTACTCGGAAGACCTGCGCCGGAGGGGTTCGTCGCGGCTGGAGAAGCACTACCGTGAGGCAGCGATGGCTCTGCTCACGATGATCGCGCAGGGGGCGTTCCCCGACCGTGAGGCGCCGAGCGGAGTCCGCCACGGCGAACCGCGGGTCGGTGACGGCATCTTCGTCCTCGACCGTGACTCACGCGTCCAGTACGCCTCCCCGAACGCGGTCTCGCTCATGCACCGTCTCGGACACGGGGGCGAGATCGAGGGCGCTTACCTCGCCGAGGTGGTCTCGACTCTGAGCACGGAGCTCCGACAGGTCGACGAGACGCTGCCGCTCGTGCTCACCGGCCGGGCGCCCTGGCGCACCGAGCTCGAGGTCGGGCGCACAAGCGTGTCGCTTCGGGCGATCCCGCTCACCGACGACGGGCAGCGGACCGGGGCGATCGTGCTCGCCCGCGACGTCTCGGAGATCAGGCGGCGCAAGCGCGAGCTGCTCTCCCGCGACGCGATGATCAAGGAGATGCACCATCGGGTGAAGAACAACCTGCAGACGGTCTCCGCGCTGCTGCGCCTGCAGACGAGGCGCATCGACAACCCTGCCGCGAAGGCCGCGCTGTCGGAGGCGATGCGGAGGGTCTCGATCATCGCCGTCGTCCACGATGTGCTCAGTCAGGGAGTGGAATCGGAGGTCGACTTCGACGAGGTCGTCGACAAGGGCCTTCGGCTCACCCCGGAGTTGACGAGTCCGCTCGTCCAGGTCAGCCTTCAGCGACGCGGCAGCTTCGGGACGATCTCCTCAGCCGATGCGACCTCTCTGGCCCTTGCCATCACCGAGCTCATCACCAACGCCATCGAGCACGGCTTCCCGCTCGAGAAGCAGGAGAGCCTCGGACCGGGGGAGACCCTCGAAGGGCACGTGTGGGTCATCCCCGAACGCGACGGGGACCACCTCCATGTCACGATCGCCGACGACGGGGTCGGACTCGGTGACGCGCAGAGCCCGGGCAACGGTCTGGGCACGCAGATCGTGCGGACTCTCGTCTCCGCGGACCTCGCCGGTTCGATCCAGTGGCGGGAGCGCGACGGCGGCGGCACCGAGGCGATCCTCGACGTGCCGCTGCGTCCCGACTCGTACGACTGAGCACGCGCAGCACCGAATCATCCACTCATGGGCCGTCCTGCACCGAGCGCCCGCTGCGCCATCCCGCACCCGTAGCGCAGAATCATCCACGTGCACGGGGAGGTTGTGTCGCTGCGCCGCTGAGGTGCTGGGCTGCGCGTGCGGTGTGGCGCTGCGGGTATGTCGTGGCGCCACGCGTGCGATGTGCAGACGCGCGTGCGGTGTGGCGCGAAGAGTGCGGTGTGCTCGGGCGGTTGTGCCGTCGCGGCAGGCGTGCGGACATGACAGAGTCCCCAGCTCCGATCACGGTGATCGCGGTCGAAGCAGGGGACTCTGACGAAGAATGGGGGTGCGGGTTCCGCGCGGTCAGCCTGCGCGACGTGCCCGGGCGGCCCGGCGCTTGAGCGCGCGGCGCTCGTCTTCACTCAGTCCGCCCCAGACGCCCGCATCCTGTCCGGATTCGAGTGCCCACTGGAGGCAGGTCTCGGCCACTTCGCAGCGACGGCACACAGTCTTGGCCTCTTCGATCTGAAGCAGGGCTGGTCCCGTGTTCCCGATGGGGAAGAACAGTTCCGGATCCTCATTGAGGCACGCTGCACGGTGTCGCCAATCCATGGTGACCTTTCGACGGAGATGGGTGAAACCTGGTGTGCGCGCACGTCAACAGAGGCGCGCTCACTCTCACAGTCAAGGTTCACATAACCGTTTTGGGCACACAAGAGTCTGGCAGTGTGAAGTTTCTGACAAATATTCTGCCCATTCTCCTGCTATGGGGTCCTCGACGCAAATCCGTCCATCGCGCGTCTCACTCTGCAGAAGCCGGGTGTCCTCGAAGTGAATGGCACCCGCCGCAGACATGAAGTCGAGGACCCGCGTGACGCGCGCGGTGCGGCCGGGAATCCGACCGCCGGGACGCCGCCGACGGGGTGGGTAGACTGACAGCGGTGACGGTCCCATCCCGTGGTCCGGCACCGCGCCGAGTGAGCCGGTGCGCACGACGTCGTGCGCTCTCGCCGACGAGGCCCGGCACCCGAGAGCGCGAGCACAGAACACTCACACGAGGACGAGAGAACCGATGGAGGACTCATGACGGATTCGCAGGCACGCATCATCTCGGTCGGAGGGCACACCCCGCAGATCGATCCCGGAGCATTCGTCGCAGCCGGAGCCACCCTTGTCGGCGACGTCCACGTGAAGCGGGGCGCCGGCATCTTCTACGGCTGCGTGCTCCGGGCCGAGAAGGCGCCGATCACGATCGGCGAGGACTCGAACGTCCAGGACAACACCGTCATGCACACCGACGAGGGCAAACCCGTCGTCATCGGCAAGCGGGTGTCGATCGGCCACCAGGCCCTCGTCCACGGCGCGAGAGTCGACGACGACGTCCTCATCGGCATGCACGCGACCGTCCTCAACGACGCCCACATCGGAACCGAATCCCTCATCGCCGCCGGCACCGTCGTGCTCGAGGGCACCGACATCCCACCTCGCTCGCTCGTCGCCGGCGTCCCCGGCAAGGTGCGCCGGGCGATGAGCGACGACGCGGTCGAGAAGGTCCGGGCGAACGCACAGTCCTACGTCACCCTCTCCGCCCTCCACCGCGACACCGCCGAGGTTGTCGATTTCGCCGAGGCGACCGCCGCCGGTGCGGGATCGGCCGCCGGGTCCGACGCCGCCGAGGGGACCGAGGCCTGAGCCTCACCGCGAGGGTGCTCGTCGGCACCGCCCAGGAGCACCCGGAGTGCTCATTCGCCCAGGCCCCGGCGATTTGAGAGGATTGAGCCGTGAACGAAGAATTTGAATCCGCAGCAGATCGCGTCGTCGTCATCGGCGGAGGCCCCGGCGGCTACGAAGCCGCTCTCGCCGCCGCCCAGCTCGGCGCCGACGTCATGCTCATCGAACGCAATCGCTGCGGCGGTGCCGCCGTCGTCACCGACGTCGTGCCCTCGAAGTCCCTCATCGCCACGGCGGAGATGATGGATGAGATCACGCGCTCGGCGAGCCTCGGCATCCGGATCACCGCCGCCGACGACGACCACGAGGAGACCCCCGACCACGACCGGGTGGTCGCGGACCTCAAAGCCGTCAATGAGCGCATCCTCTCCCTCGCCGACGCTCAGGCCGACGACATCCACGACGGGCTCATCCGCGCCGGCGTCAAGGTCATCAAGGGCAGCGCGAAGCTCGTCGACCGCGACCGGGTGGAAGTCGTCGAGAAGAACGGGACCGAGTACACGCTGCGCGCCTCGACGATCCTGCTCGCCGTCGGCGCCCACCCCCGCGAACTCGACACCGCGAAGCCCGACGGCGAGCGGATCCTCTCGTGGACGCAGCTCTACGAACTCGAAGAGCTGCCCGAACACCTCATCGTCGTCGGCTCCGGTGTCACGGGTGCCGAGTTCGCCTCGGCGTATCGCGCGCTCGGAGCGAACGTCACCCTCGTCTCCTCGCGCGAGAAGGTCCTGCCAGGGCAGGACGAGGACGCCGCAGACGTCCTCGAGTCCGTCTTCCGCGCCAAGGGCATGAACGTTCTCTCCCGCTCCCGTGCCGAATCGGTCAAGCGCACCGAGAACGGGGTCGAAGTCACTCTCGCCGACGGCCGCCGGGTCGAAGGTTCGCACTGCCTCATGGCCGTCGGCTCGATCCCCAATACCGCCGACCTCGGACTCGAAGCCGCCGGGGTCAAGGTCAGCGAGTCGGGACACATCGTCGTCGACGGCGTCTCCCGCACCTCGCGTCCGGGCATCTATGCCGCGGGCGACTGCACCGGCGTCCTCCCGCTCGCCTCGGTCGCGGCGATGCAGGGCCGGATCGCGATGTCGCACGCTCTCGGCGATGCCGTGCAGCCGCTCAAGCTGCGCAATGTCGCCTCGAACGTCTTCACCGCTCCAGAGATCGCGACCGTCGGCTTCACACAGCAGAACTACCGCGAGAACCCCACGGACATCGACACCGTCATGCTCCCGCTCGACACGAACCCGAGGGCGAAGATGCTCGGCATCGAGGACGGCTTCGTCAAGATCTTCGCCCGGCGCGGCTCCGGATCGATCCTCGGCGGCGTCGTCGTCGGCCCGCGCGCCAGTGAACTCATCCTCCCCATCACCATAGCCGTGGAGAACCGCCTCACTGTCGACCAGCTCTCGGCCTCCTTCGTCGTCTATCCCTCGCTCAGCGGCTCGCTGACCGAGGCATCGCGCCGACTCCACCGGCACCTCTAGGGAATTTCCCTCCCGCAGCTGTCGATTTCGCCCTCCCCGATACGTCAGAGTGGTGTCAGGCACCTCCGCCCGACATCGATAGGCTCCCGCCAGGAGCCTCGGACCAAGGGAGAGAGACATGAAGTACGCACTGCTGCTCATGGGCAACGTCACCGACGCCGACTGCGGCGAGGACGGCGGTCCCGACCCGGCCGAGTTCATGGCCTTCGACAAGGAGATCACCGACGCGGGCATCGTCGTCGGCGGCTTCGCCCTCGACGGACCCGAACACGGGGTGCGGGTCAGCGACTCCGTCGTCACCTCCGGGCCGTTCGCCGAATCCGGCGAATTCGTCGGCGGCAGCTACGTCATCGAGGTCCCGACGATCGACGACGCGATCGCCTGGGCGAAGCGGAGCCCCGGATCGCGCGCCGGGCACATCGAGATCGGACCGGTCGCCGACTACTGATGGACACCGCCGGGACGGACGCCGCCCTGGTGCTCACCGCCATCGGGCGCGAGGACCACGGGCGGCTGCTCGCCGCTCTCGCGACGAAGTTCCACGACCTCGACCTCGCAGAGGAGGCTCTGGCCGATGCCATGGTCCGTGCCGTCGAGTCCTGGCCGGCCCGCGGCGTCCCACAGCGTCCACAGGCGTGGCTGATGACGACGGCGAAGAACCGCGCGATCGACCTCATCCGCACCGATGCGACCCGCGCACGCAGCCTTGCCCGCCTCCGGATCGAGGACGAGACCCAGCCGGGGGACCACGAGGACCACGCCGACCGCCTCGGCGAGGCCCTGAGCTCAGTCGACATCCCCGACGAACGGCTGGGGCTCTTCTTCACGTGCGCCCATCCCACTCTGCGCGAGGGCGAGAGGATCGTGCTCATCCTTCGCTTCCTCGCCGGCTGGACCACCGCCGAGGTGGCGGCGGCCTTCCTCGTCGACACGACGGCGATGCAGCAGCGGATCGTGCGCGCGAAGAAGCGGATCACAGCCACCGGCATCCCCTTCGGCCGACCCGGACCCACCGAGCTCGAGGAGCGCCTGCCGGGGGTGCTCCGCGCCGTCTACCTCGTCTTCACCCAGGGATTCACCGCCTCGACCGGTCCGTCCCATGCCCGCGTCGACGTCCAGGAGGAGGCGATCGGGCTCAGCCGCCTCCTCGTGCGGCTCCTGCCCGAATCGACGGAGGCGCTCGGTCTCCTCGCTCTGCTACTGCTCACCCGAGCGCGGGCGGCGGCGCGGATCGCCGCCGACGGTTCGCCGATCCCGCTGTCCGAGCAGGATCGGGCCGACTGGAACTCCACCCTCATCGCCGAGGGGCTCGGTCTCGCGCGGACCGCGGCCGGTCGCCCGGGCGCCGGGCCGTACACGGTGCAGGCGGCGATCGCCGCCCTCCACGCAGAGGCTGCCACCTACGAAGACACCGACTGGGCCCAGATCCTCGTCCTCTACCGGATGCTTGTCAGGCTCGACCCCTCCCCGGTCGTCGCCCTCAACCTCGCCGTGGTCCGCGGGCGGGTCGACGGTCCCGGCGCGGCGCTGACCGCCCTCGACGCCCTCGCCTCAGAACCCCGGCTGCGCCGTCACCGGCCGTTCCACATCGCACGGGCGATCACCCTGCGCGAGCTCGGTCGCGACGCCGACGCCGAAGAGGCATTCAACGAGGCCCTCGAGTGCCCGGGCAACGACGCCGAGTCCGAATACATCGGTGCCCGGATCACCGACCTGCGTCGGTGATCCGGGCAGCGGGGCAGAGACCGGGTCTCAGGCGGCGAAGCGGATGATCGGCTCACCCGACTTCACAGCGGTGCCCGCGTCGACGAGGACCTCGGAGACCGTGCCCGAGTGGCCGGCCTTGAGGGGCTGTTCCATCTTCATCGCCTCGATGACGGCGAGCGTGTCACCGGCTTCGACGACGTCGCCGGCGGACACGGCGACCGAGACGATCGTGCCCTGCATCGGGGCGTTGAGCGCATTCGACTCGTCGGCGAGCTGAGCGCCCTTGCGGCGGAGGTTGCGCTTGCGGCGCGGCACGCTCGGGCTCGGCACATGTCCGAGGTCGGAGATGACGTCCTTGGGAACCGAGACCGTCATCCGTCGACCGTCGACCTCGACGACGACACTGAAGCTGTCAGCAGAGGTGCTCATGTGATCTCCTGTGTTCGGTGTGGCGAGCGGGTTGACGAACGCGGTTTCGAGCCAGTTGGTCCACACGTCGAAGTCCCCGGCGAAGGCCGGTTCGGAGACGAGGACGCGGTGCAGCGGCAGCAGCGTCGAGACGCCGTCGATGCGGTATTCGGCAAGCGCCCGCCGGGACCGGGCCAGTGCCTGATCGCGATCGGCGCCGGTGATGATGAGCTTCGCGAGCATCGGGTCGAAGTCGGTGCCGACGACGCTGCCCTCGCCGATGCCCGAATCGAGCCGCACACCGGGTCCGGCCGGTGCCCGGTAGTTCTTCACGGTGCCGGTGGCGGGGAAGAAGGTCGTGGGATCCTCGGCGTTGATGCGGAACTGGATGGAGTGTCCGCGGACGGCGGGGAAGGCATCGGGCAGGCGTTCGCCCGAGGCGATGCGTAGCTGCCAGCCGACGAGATCGACTCCCGTGACCTCCTCGGTGACGGTGTGCTCGACCTGGATGCGGGCGTTGGCCTCCATGAAGATGATCGTGCCGTCGGTGCCGAGGAGGAACTCGCAGGTGGCGGCACCCACGTAGCCGACGTGGGCGAGGACGCGGATCGAGGCCTCGGTGACGATGCGCTCCTGCTCCTCGGTGAGGAACGGGGCCGGCGCCTCTTCGACGATCTTCTGGTTGCGGCGCTGGAGCGTGCAGTCACGGGTCGAGAGGACGCGGACATTGCCGAACGAGTCGGCCAGGCACTGGGTCTCGATGTGGCGCGGGTGGACGATCTGCTTCTCGATGAGGCATTCGCCGCGACCGAAGGCGGCGAGTGCCTCCCGGGTCGCGGCCGCGTAGGCGGTCTCGAGGTCGTCAGCGCTTGCGCAGGCGCGGAAGCCGCGGCCGCCGCCGCCGTGGACGGCCTTGATGACGACGGGGTAGCCGATGCGCTCGGCGACCTCGGCGGCTTCGGCGAGATCGGCGACGGCGCCGTCGGAGCCGGGTGCGACCGGGGCGGAGACCGCCTCGGCGACCTCACGGGCACCGGACTTGTCGCCGAGGAGTTCGATGGCAGCCGGGGGAGGCCCGACCCAGGTGAGCCCGGCGTCGATGACGGCCTGGGCGAAGAGGGCGTTCTCGGCGAGGTAGCCGTAGCCGGGGTGGATGGCGTCGGCCCCGGAGCGCTTGGCAAGGGCGAGGATCTTGTCGATGTCGAGGTAGGTCTCCCCAGCGCCGGTGCCCTCGAGCAGCCAGGCGTCATCGGCGAGCGAGACGAACTCGGCGTCCGCATCGGCTCGGGTGTAGACGGCGATCGCCTTGAGTCCCAGATCGTGGGCCGCCCGGATGATGCGCAGGGCGATCTCACCGCGATTGGCGATGAGGATGCGGCGCACTGGGGCCGTGGGGACGTGCGTGGACAGCGATGCGGTCGTCTCGTCGGGGAGGACTGTGGTCATGGCGCTCCTTTTGTATGATCACAGATCAATTTAGGGATTGCCGCCAACTCTTTGTAGGCCACCGATAAAAACCTGAGCGCAAAACTTCAAGGTGTTCGGGCGTGTCCGCTCGACCTGTCCGAGTCTAACCCCGGGAGGACCAGAGATCGGGCCAGAAGAGGCCCATGTCCTGCGCGAGTTCCCTCACAACGGGCAGGCTGAGCCCGAGCACGGTGAGATGGTCGCCGTCGAGCCGCTCGACGAACGCTCCGCCGTACCCGTCGATCGTCAGTGCCCCGGCGACGTGGAACGGCTCTTCGGTGGCGATGTAGGCCTCGAGCTCGGCAGGGGTGGGGGTGCCGATGAGCACGGCGGTCGACGAGCGGCGCGAGCGCAGGTCGCGGGCCGCGAAGCGCTCAGCGGTCGTTGCCCGCTCGAGCAGGGCGAGCGTGTGCCCGGAGTGCAGCGTCGTCCACGCCCCCGCCATGTCCGCCCAGATCTCGCGGGTGCGTTCGGCAGTGCCCGGCTTCCCGATCGCCTGGCCGTTGTGCTCGAGGAGTGAATCGCCGGCGATGACGACGGCCGTGGCCGCCTCGCGCAGGGACTCGGGGAGATCGTCGGGCTCCATGCCTTCGATGCGGTCGAGAACGGCCTGCGCCTTGGCCGCGGAGAGCGCGGTGGTGAGGTCGCCGACGGACCCGGTGAACGTCTCCTCGATCGCGTGCTCATCGACCTCGGAGACGATGACGGTGGGATCGATGCCCGAGGCCGTGAGGATCTCGCGCCTCGACGGTGACTGCGAGGCGAGGACGACGGGGATCACCGGTCGGTCCCTCCCGCCTCGGCGGGGCTCGCTTGGGCGGGTGTCGCGGCGTCGGCAGCCTCGGCGTCCGCGGACTCTGCAGCCTCGGCGTCCGTGGGCGCCTCGCGCGTGTCATCGGGGATGTCATGGGTGCGGTCGACGGCGATGCGGGCGTCGATGCGTTCGGCGATGGCCGCGAGCACGGTCGAGGCGAGCTGCGCATATCCGAGTGCGCTGGGGAAGCGCCCGGATTCGTTGAGCAGCGATTTCCGGGTCGTTCCGGTCAGTGACCCGGTCGCCTGCAGCGGCACCGCCCGCGCCGCGAGCGCGGCGAGCCACTGCGATCCTGCGAGGACCCGGGAAGACCGGCGGAGCACCGTTTTCAGCGGGTCGCGCAGACCCGGCAGCCCGCCGAGGTTGGGGCAGACGAGGACGAAGACTGTGTACCGACCTTCGCGCTGGAGGCGGTTGATCGCCTGGTTGAGGGCCGGGATGCCGATGGGTCCGTGGATGGGGTGGATGACGTCGCCGGTGCCGATCGAGATGATCGCGAACCGACGCCGATCGGACCGTGGCGAGTCGGACCCCTGGCGGGAGAGACGAGTCGAGCGCAGGATCTCGTCGACCTGTGCCGCGAGATCGTCGGAGAGCGCCGACGGCCGCGCCGTCGACTCGACCCGCACCGAGGTGCCGAGCAGGCGCGCGAGCCCGCGGGCGATGAGCATGGCCGGGGCGTCGTGGGGATCGTCGATGCCGATCCCGCACACCCACGAATCGCCGATGACGGCCAGGGTCGCCGGATCATCGTCACCGGTGGCCGGACCGGCATCGGCTGCGGTGCCGGCGGGTGGGGGCACCACCTCGGCGATGGAGGGGAAGGGACGGTCGGCGTCGTCGTCGAACCCCCGTCGCAGGGACGAGGCCTGGTGCCGGAGCAGGCCTGCCGCCGACGCTCCGATTCCGACAGCTGTGCCTGTCATGGTGGCGACGGCGTAGAGCATGCGCTTTCCCACAAGAATCACCCTCCCTCTCCGGTCATCATTCCACCTGCGGTGCGTGGAGACCAACTATTGTTGGAGCATGTCAGAGAACGAGAACACGCCATCACAGTACCGGCTGCGCGGCGCCTGGACGTCGAAGCGACGGGGCGAGAGCGCAGGCCGACCCGACCGCGATGAAGGCCACGCGGGAGAGATCAGCCCCGAGGCGATCGCCCATTCCCGCGTCGAGGCCGGATCCGAGCCCTACGTCTCCCCGGGACTGCGCGTCGCCGCAGCCTGGTCGTGGCGTTCGATCGTCGTCCTCATCGGGATCGGCGTCGGATTCTGGCTGCTCTCGAAGGTCTGGCATGTCCTCCTGCCCGTCCTCATCGCCCTTCTCCTCGCCGCCCTCCTCGGCCCGCTGACCGGATGGTTCGTGAAGAAGGGGATGCCGCGGGTGCTCGCGACGATCATCGCCTTCTTCGGGTTCATCATCCTCGTCGCCGGGCTCTTCACCCTCGTCGGCCAGCAGATCTACTCGGGGATGCCCGACCTCGTCACGCAGGTCATGGCCGGCTTCTCGAGCATCAGCGACTGGCTCTCGCAGAACCCGTTCGGCATCGACTCGCGGACGATCTCGGGCTACATCAACGACGGCATCGAATCGGCGACGCAGTTCCTCCAGTCCAACAGCTCGGAGCTGCTCGGCGGTGCGCTGCAGGCGACCTCCTCGGTCGGATCCTTCCTCGCCGGCCTGCTCCTGTGCCTGTTCACGACGTTCTTCTTCCTCTACGACGGCAAGCGGATCTTCCGCTGGGTGATGAACCTCCTCCCGCTGCCCGCCCAGCCCGTGGCGATCGGCGCCGCTCAGCGCGGTTGGACGACGCTCACGCAGTACGTGCGGGTGCAGATCCTCGTCGCCGGCGTCGACGCGATCGGCATCGGCATCGGTGCGGCGATCCTCGGGATCCCGCTGGTCCTCCCGCTCACCCTGCTCGTCTTCCTCTCCTCGTTCATCCCGATCGTCGGTGCGATCGCCTCGGGTGTCGTCGCCGTCGTCGTCGCGCTCGTCTCCAACGGACCGGTCGCCGCGATCATCATGCTCGCCGTCGTCATCGGCGTCCAGCAGCTCGAAGGCCACGTCCTCCAGCCGTTTCTCATGGGCAAGGCCGTCTCCGTCCACCCGCTCGCCGTCGTCCTCGCCGTCGCGGCCGGCGGCTTCCTCTTCGGCATCGTCGGTGCGCTCTTCGCGGTTCCGGCGATCGCGGTGCTCAACACGGTCGTCACCTACATCGTCCACGCGAACGGCCCTCGCGGCGGATCCGCGCCGCCGGAGGCCACGGAGGCGGACACGGAGGCGGGAGCGGTCCTCGACGAAGCGGAGGACAGGCTCGCCGAGGCGATCCACGACTCCGCGCAGGAGCGCGGTTCCGCGTCGGGCCCCGGAGAGAGCGCCGCTGACAGTGACCCCTCAGGTGGCGCGGTCGATGGCGGCCGCGATTCGGGCGACCAGCCGCGCCCGCGGCGGTCCTGACCGACCTCGACGAGGCAACCGCTCGGTTCTGATCCGTGCGCGCTGGATCGGACCAGCGCGTGCGGTCTCAGACCGAGCGGGTGTCGTTCAGTTCTGCGGGCAGGAACAGAGACCGCGCACTGCGACCACTGCGCGCAGAGAGAAGACCGGAGGGCGGGTGCAGTGTGCACCCGCCCTCCGGTCTGTGTGCGTCGGGGTCGGCCCCCGACTGCTGAGGTCGACTCAGCCCGAGAACGCCTCGATCTTCGTCACCTCGACGGCGATCTCCTTGCCGTTGGGAGCTTCGTAGCTCGTCTTGTCCCCGACGGAGGTGCCGAGCACGGCGGCGCCGAGCGGCGACTTCTCCGAGAACACGTCGATGTCGGAGTCGCCGGCGATCTCACGGCTGCCGAGCAGGAAGCGCATCTCGTTGCCCGCGACCTTCGCCGTGACGACGGATCCGGGGGAGACGGTCTTGCCGTCGCTCTCGCTCGATCCGACCTTCGCCGAGCGCAGGAGCTGTTCGAGCTGGCGGATGCGAACCTCCTGCTTGCCCTGCTCCTCGCGTGCCGCGTGGTAGCCGCCGTTCTCCTTCAAGTCACCCTCGTCGCGGGCGGCTTCGATTTTCTCAGCAATCTCTGCACGTCCCGGTCCGGAGAGGTGTTCAAGTTCCTTCGACAGGCGGTCGAAGGCTTCCTGGGTCAACCATGTCTCTTCCTGGGTGACATCCTCGGTCATGACTTCTCCTTCTTCGGTTCGGTGCACTGACGGCATGTCAGGCAACGAAAAACCGGGCGGGGGGTACGCCCGGGTGGTGAATGAAACTACATTCTAACCCATCTGGGCAGGATTTCGATGATCTGGGTCACGATTCGGACAGCGGTTCGCTGTTCTGCACACACCTGTCGCCGTCTGGGAGGACGCGCGCCGTCCGCGCCAGGGGCTCGAAAAGGCACCTTGCGCGGACGCGGCAGTCGGTCGGGTGCCGAGCAGGCAAGCGGACTTGCATTCTGCCGGGGTGTGCCTCGGGCGGGGTGTGCCTCACGCAGGTGAGGGCGCCCGCCTCACTCGAACCAGCAGGCGTCGGCGTGCCCCGAGGCGGCGAGTTGTGTGGTCGCGACCTCGACGGTGAGTCCCTGGGCCGAAGTGGGGTCGGCCTGTGGGTCGGCGGGGAGGCTGACCTCCGTGAAGCCGACGATCGCCTCGTTGCTGTTGGTGGCCTGGACGATGCAGTGGACGCTGCGCTCACGGTCGGGGTAGATCCCCACGCTCACCGTCGTGCTCGCCGAGTCGTTGACCGTGTAGCCGAGCGTCTTGGGGTCGGTCGGAGTCGTCGACGGCTGGAACGCGAAGATGCCGATGACGACGACGGTGACGGCGATGACGGCTGCGGCGAGGTAAGTCGCCCTGCGGCTGAGGCGGCGTCGCGGGGTGCGGGCGCGCCCGTATCGGTCGCCCTGCGGTTCTGCGGCTGTAACCTCAGTCATTGAATTCCTCATCTGTCGCCTTCGCGCACTAATCTAGAGTAGTCGATCCGTGTGCGGCGATCCTGCTCAGGCACGGACAGAGTGAGGAACGGCTCACAGCCGAACCGAGAGGGGACCATCGAGACATGTCTGCGCTTCCATACGATGGGCTGCGACTGCTGGCCGTCCACGCGCACCCTGACGACGAGTCGTCGAAGGGCGCGGCCACGAGTGCGAAGTACGCTGACCTCGGCGCGCGGGTCCTCATCGCCACGATGACCGGCGGCGAAGCCGGAGACATCCTCAACCCGGCTCTCCTCCAGTCTCCGAAGGCCTCCCGGGACATCGCCGGCCTCCGCCGTGAGGAGATGGCTGCGGCGGCCTCGGCGCTCGGGGCCGAGCACGTCTGGGTCGGTCACGTCGACTCGGGTCTGCCGGAAGGCGACTTCGACGAGGAGATCCCCGCCGGATGCTTCTACCGGGTGCCGACCGAGATCGCGATGCTCCCACTCGTCCACATCATCCGCCAGTTCCGTCCGCAGGTCGTGACCACCTACGACGAACTCGGCGGTTACCCTCACCCCGATCACATCAAGAACCACGCCGTGACCATGGCAGCCGTCGCCGCAGCCGCCGATCCCGACGCGCATCCCGAACTCGGCGCCCCGTGGTCGGTGCAGAAGGTCTACTACAACCAGGATCTGTCGGCGAAGAAGTGGATCACGATCCACGAGAAGATGCTCGAGGCCGGCCTCGAGTCTCCGTTCGCCGAGCACATCGACGACTTCCGCAAGCGCGCCGCCGAACGCCCCAACTGGCTCTCGACCCGCATCGACTGCCGCGGGTACTTCGACGCCCGCGATCGCGCGCTCCTCTCGCATGCGACGCAGATCGATCCCGAAGGCGGGTTCTTCTCCGCGTCCCGGCAGGCGGCGCGCACGTACTGGCCGACCGAGGAGTTCGAACTCGCGGTCGACGACACCGACCGTGAGCCGCTGAGACCGGGGGAGGACTTCCAAGAGTCCGATCTCTTCGCCGGCGTCCGCTTCGACGACGGTCGCCAGGTTCCCGCCGAGGGGATGCTGCCGTCCGCCTCGGACGCCGACGACCGTGAGGAGGAGAGCGCATGAGCCTCTCTGCCGTATCCGTGACGACCCTGCCGGCCCCCCTCTCGGTCCTCGCCGCGACGGAGACGCCGAGCGGGGGACCTGATCCCGACCTCGTCACCCCGGGAACGATCGGCTTCCTCACGACGTTCGCGATCGTCGTCGTGGCGATCTTCCTCATCCGCGACGCGCTCAAGCGGGTGCGGCGGGTGCGTGCGCGCTCGCGCGCCAGCGACGCCTACCCGATTCCGCTGCGCAAGTACGCCGTGCCCAACCAGTCGACGCTCTCCGGGGCTAACGCGCCGGAGGCCGTGCGCGATGACGAGCCGGGCACGGCTGTCGATGATGGGCGATCGCCCGCCGAGGTGGCCGACCGTGACAGCGCCGACGATGGTGAGAGGCCGGCGGGGGAGACCCCACGTCCTGAGGGCACCGACCGCAGCTGAGTCCGCCGAAGCCCCGAGCGAGTGAGCTCGGCGGCGCTCTCAGAGCCGCAGCCGGGACAGTCCGCTTCGTCTCGTCTCAGGTCGCGCCCTGTCCGGGGTGCGCCGTCTCAGTACGCGGCGACCGCCGCGACGAGCAGGGCCGCGAGATGGCAGCCGTAGCCGGCGATCGTGAGGATGTGGAAGATCTCGTGGAAGCCGAGCCATTTCGGTGACGGGTTCGGCCGTTTGATGCCGTAGATGACGGCTCCGGCGATGTAGCAGACTCCGCCGGCGACGACGAGGATGCCGACCGCGGGCAGAGTCGCCCAGATCTGCGGGATGTAGCCGACTCCGGCGATGCCGAAGCCGACGTAGATGGGGACGAAGAGCCACCTCGGCGCGGTGGTGAAGATCGTCCGGAACGCCACCCCGAGGGCGGCGGCACCCCAGAGGACGGACAGGAGCACGATCGCCTGCTGCGTGTCGAGCATGAGCACGGCCAGCGGAGTGTACGTGCCCGCGGTGATGAGGAAGATGTTCGCGTGGTCGAGACGGCGGAGGATGAGGCGAGCCTTGGTCCGCCAGCGGCCGCGGTGGTAGACCGCCGAGGTGCCGAAGAGGAGCATGCCGGTGACCGCGAAGATCGAGGCTGCCAGCCGCGATTCGATCGTCGGGGAGATGATGACGAGGGCGAAGCCGCCGATCATCGCCAGCGGGAACGCACCGGCATGGAACCATCCCCGCAGCTTGGGTTTGACCTGGCCGGCGAGCTTGCCGAGCTCGCTGCGCAGCGCCGAGCGGCGGCGGGCGACGCGGAGGGGATAGCGGGGCTCCCGCGGCGGATTCGCAGGCTGATCGAGCGCGGGCGGGTCCGTGACGGGAGCATTCATGACCCCAATCTATCCGGGTCTCCTGGCAGCCGGGCCAACGGCTCATGTGGTGGTCATGTGCGTTCCGTGTCCGCGCCTTCGCGGCAGCCGCAGGTCAGCGCGCTCGGGGATAGTACTCTGTATGGTGTTCGACCGACCGGCGAGGAATGGGAATGAGGACGTCGTGGCACGACCGGTGAGCCTGCTCTACCGTCTCTACGAGCGGAGACTGCTGCGCGAGCTCGAGACCTCGGTGCCCGTCCCCAGGCATGTCGGTGTCATCACCGACGGCAACCGGCGGTGGGCGAAGGAGTTCGGAGCGACCACCGCCGACGGGCACCGTGCGGGAGCGGACAAGATCGTCGAGTTCCTCGGCTGGTGCCAGGAGGTCGACGTCGAGATCGTCACCCTCTATGTCCTCTCGAAGGAGAACCTCGCCCGCTCCGCCGACGAGGTCGCCGTGCTCATCGAGATCATCTCCGACATGGTCGAGCGGATCGCGAAGCTCGACGGCGTGTGGGTCCAGCTCGTCGGGGACCTCGAGATCCTCCCACCCGACCTGCGGCAGCGCCTGGAAGCGGCGAGCTGTTCGGGGGAGGGCGGAATGCGCGTCAACGTCGCCGTCGGCTACGGGGGGCGACAGGAGATCGTCAACGCGGTCAAATCGCTGCTGCGCACCCGGCAGGACGAGGGCACGGACCTCGAGACGATCATCGCCGAACTCTCACCAGAGCAGATCGGCGCCCACCTCTACACGAAGGGCCAGCCGGATCCCGACCTCATCATCCGCTCCTCAGGCGAGCAGCGACTCTCCGGGTTCCTCATGTGGCAGTCGGCGTACTCGGAGTTCTACTTCTGCGAAACGTACTGGCCCGACTTCCGACGCACGGACTTCCTCCGGGCAGTGCGCGACTACGGCCTGCGCCAGCGCCGTTTCGGACGGTAGCCGCGCATTCTCGCGAGGCGGTGGATCCGCGCTGCGTCTGTGAGTCCGATGCTCATGCGCGGCGGTGGGATCGTCACAGTCTCTCGGCGAGGAAGACCCATTCCCGCCCGATCCGGTCCGGTGCGTCCCTGATCTCGCGTACGGCGAAGCCCGCCTTCTCCAGCGCCGAGGCGATCTCCGCCTTCCCGCGGAACCGCAGTCGGGAGCGGGATCCGATGGTGTCGCCGGTGGCGGCGAAGCGGTAGAGGTGGGTGAAGGAGACGAAGGGCAGGTCGACCTGTCCGAGGACGAAGGTCTCGGTGACCTCGCCGATGCCGTCGACCTCCAGGGTCTTCGGCTGCCGGTTCGACCAGTCCGTCCACGGCTTCACCTCGGGAATCCGGGACTCGAAGGCGAGGTGGCCGCCCCGTCGCAGCCCGCGGGCGCAGTCGGCGAACACGCCGCGCAGCTCGTCGAGCTCGAGAAAGACCTGGGCGACGTTGCCCGTCATCGTCACGAGGTCGGCGTCGATCGCGGGGATGTCGGCCGAGGTGCCCGGCCGGAAGTCGACGGACAGGGACTCCTTCGCGGCGGCCGCCTCGGCGAGGTCGATCGAGGCCTGGGCAGGATCGATCCCGACTACTCGGATCCCGGTCCGGGCCAGCCTGCGGGCGAAGACCCCGGTTCCGCACCCGAGGTCGATGACCGTGCCGGCACCGAGTTCCGCGGCGATCGCCTCATAAAGGTCGAGGTCGTCACGGGGGCCGTCGAAGGCATCGTAGACCGCGACGAGCTGGGGGTTGTCGAAGATCGCATCCGGCATAACGCGAAGCTAACACACGCGGTCACGTTCGGACCGCGGCCATTCATGCGAAGTTCACGACGCGACTTGCCCGAATGCGCGTGCCGCTGCGTGCTCACGGTGTGATCGGGGATAGGTTGGCAGTAGTTGGTCGACACCAACCCGGGGTCCGGGTGATGTCAGGACTCGGACCTTGGCGCTACGTACGCCACAGGGGTCCCCATGGCCGAAAAGGTCCACACATACGTCCTCGACACCTCGGTGCTTCTCTCGGATCCGGGAGCACTGCTGAGATTCGCCGAGCACAACATCGTCATCCCTCTCGTCGTGGTCTCCGAGCTGGAGGCCAAACGGCACCATCCTGAGCTCGGCTTCACCGCCCGCAAGGCACTGCACATCCTCGACGATTTCCGATCCGACTTCGACCGCCTCGACGAACCGATCCCCGTCGGCGAGTCAGGGGGCACGCTGCGGGTCGAACTCAACCACGTCGACGCGTCGACGATGCCCGTCGGGTTCGACCGGTCGGAGAACGACACCCGCATCCTCGCCGTCGCCCGCAACCTCGCGGCCGAGGGCCACGACGTCGTCGTCGTGACGAAGGACGTGCCGATGCGCGTCAAGGCCTCGGCGCTCGGCCTCCAGGCCGAGGAGTACCTCGCCGAGCTCGCGACTGATTCGGGGTTCACGGGGATGAGCGAACTCGCGCTCGGGGACGAGGAGATGTCGGAGTTCTACGACTCCGGGCGGATCACCACCGATGCCGTCGCCGACGAGGTCGTCAACACCGGGGTCGTCATCACCTCGCCGCGCGGGTCGGCCCTCGGGCGGGTGCGGGCGAACAACCAGGTCACGCTCGTGCGGGGGGATCGCGACATCTTCGGAGTCCACGGTCGCTCGGCCGAACAGCGCGTCGCCATCGACATGCTCCTCGACGACGATCTCGGCATCGTCTCGCTGGGAGGTCGAGCCGGAACGGGGAAGTCCGCGCTCGCTCTCATGGCGGGACTGCAGAAGGTCCTCGAGGAGAACAAGCACTCGAAGATCATGGTCTTCCGCCCGCTCTACGCCGTCGGCGGCCAGAACCTCGGCTACCTGCCCGGCAGCGAGGGCGAGAAGATGAACCCGTGGGCGGAGGCGGTGTTCGACACGCTCAGCGCGCTCGTGAGCAAGAACGTCATCGACGAAGTGACCAACCGCGGCCTCCTCGAGGTGCTGCCGCTCACGCACATCCGCGGCCGCTCCCTCCACGATGCCTTCGTCATCGTCGACGAGGCGCAGTCGCTCGAGCGCAACGTCCTGCTCACGGTGCTCTCGCGCATCGGCATGAACTCGAAGGTCGTCCTCACCCACGACGTCGCCCAGCGCGACAACCTCCGCGTGGGACGCCACGACGGGATCGCCGCGGTGATCGAGAAGCTCAAGGGCCACGACCTCTTCTCGCATGTGACCCTGACCCGCTCGGAGCGCTCGGAGATCGCGGCGCTGGTCACCGACGTGCTCGAGGAGTTCGACCCCTTCCGGTCGTAAGGCCCGGCGGCCCCAGGGCTGGGCGGTCCTGGGGCCAGCCGGCCCAGCCCACTCCAGACGCAGAAAGTGGTCACAGAACCGAGGAGATCTCGCCGAAACGGGCGAAATCCCTCGGTTCTGTGACCACATCTGTATGCGCCGACGCCGCAGAGGCGGAGGAGCCCCGCCGAGGCGGAGGGAGCTCCCGGGCGCGGGTCCTACTTGTAGGAGCCGATCATCGTCGTGACGTCGAGGGCCTTGTCGAGGTCGGCCTCGGTGATCGAGCCGTTCTCGACGAAGCCGAGGTCGATCGTCGCCTCCTTGACCGTCATCTTGTTTGCGACCGCGTGCTTGGCGATCTTCGCCGCCGCTTCGTAGCCGATGACCTTGTTCAGAGGCGTGACGATTGAGGGGCTCGCCTCGGCGAGGAAGCGGGCGCGCTCGACGTTCGCGGTGAGTCCGTCGATCATCTTCTCTGCCATCACCGTCGAGGCGTTGGCGAGCAGGCGGATCGACTCGAGGAGGTTCGAGGCCATGACGGGGATGCCGACGTTGAGTTCGAACGCGCCGTTCGTCGACGACAGCGCGACCGTGGTGTCGTTGCCGATGACCTGGGCTGCGACCTGGATCGTCGCCTCGCAGATGACCGGGTTGACCTTGCCGGGCATGATCGAGGAGCCGGGCTGGAGGTCGGGGATGGCGATCTCGCCGAGGCCGGTGTTCGGTCCCGACCCCATCCACCGCAGGTCGTTGCAGATCTTCATGTAGCCGTAGGCGATCGTCCGCAGCTGGCCCGAGGCCTCGATGAGGCCGTCGCGGTTGGCCTGCGCCTCGAAGTGGTTGCGGGCCTCGGTGATCGGCAGGCCGGTCTCCTCGGCGAGGAGTTCGACGACGCGGGCGGAGAAGCCGTCAGGGGTGTTGATGCCCGTGCCGACGGCGGTGCCGCCCTGCGGAACCTCGGCGACGCGGGGGAGTGCCGACTCGATGCGCTCGATGCCGTAGCGGACCTGCGCGGCGTATCCGCCGAACTCCTGGCCGAGTGTGACCGGAGTGGCGTCCATGAGGTGCGTGCGACCGGACTTGACGACCGAGGCGAACTCCTCGGCCTTCTTCTCCAGCGAGGTCGCCAGGGTGCCCATGGCCGGAATGAGCGTGTCCACGAGTGCCTTCGTCACCGCGACGTGGACCGAGGTGGGGAAGACGTCGTTCGACGACTGCGAGGCGTTGACGTGGTCGTTGGGGTGGACGCTGATGCCCTTGTCGGCGAGGGCCTTCGTCGCGAGCGAGGCGAGGACCTCGTTGGTGTTCATGTTCGACGAGGTGCCCGACCCGGTCTGGAAGACGTCGATCGGGAAGTCGGCATCGTACTTGCCGGCGATGACCTCGTCGGCGGCGTTCTGGATCGCTTCGGCACGGTCGGCGTCGAGGACGCCGAGTTCGAGGTTGGCCTTCGCCGCGGCCTTCTTCACCTGCGCGAGGGCGTGAATGTGGGCCGGTTCGAGGGTCTTGCCGGAGATCGGGAAGTTCTCGACGGCACGCTGCGTCTGCGCGCTGTAGAGGGCGTCCTTGGGGACCTTCACCTCTCCCATCGTGTCGTGTTCGATGCGAAACTCTTCGCTCATGCGTTGAACAGTCCTTTCGGTGATGAGTGTGCCCGCGTCTTCCGGCGAGTCCTCCCGCCGGATGCGCGGAACGGGTCAGGAGGCAAAAGGCGAGACCGCGGCCTCGTCGCCTCCGTACTGGGCGACGACGGTCGTATGACCGTCGTGGAGCTGGTAGGTCATGCCGACGATGATGAGTCGGCCCTCCTCGACGGCGCGGGAGATCAGCGTCGAGAGCTGCATGATCTTCTCCACCGTGTCGATGGTGTTCTGGACGACGGTCTCGTTGACGGTGGTGCGGTTGTTCTTCCTGGCACGGGCGACCGTGGGCAGGATGCGGGCGACGACGTCGGAGATGAACCCGGGCGGGGTGTCGCCGGTGTCATAGGCGTTGTAGGCCGCCGTGACCGCACCGCAGCTGTCGTGGCCGAGGACGACGAGCAGAGGGGTGCCGAGGACCTCGACACCGTACTCGAGCGAACCCAGGGTGACGGGGTCGACGACCTGTCCGGCGTTGCGGACGACGAACATGTCGCCGAGGCCGACGTCGAAGATCATCTCGGCGGCGACGCGGGAGTCGGCGCAGCCGAAGAGGGAGACGAACGGAGTCTGGTCGGCACTGACCGCCTCACGGCGGGCAGTGTCCTGGTTGGGGTGTTGGGGCTCATCGCTTACGAAGCGGCGATTGCCCTCCTGCAAGCGCTTCCAAGCCTGGTTGGGCATTGCGTCCTGACCTGCTTCCGGTGGTGGATGGGGCGTCGTGCTCAGACGAGTCCGCGGCGGGCCGCCTCTTCGGCGGCCTCGACGTAGGAGTGGGTCTTCGCGGCCTGGTGCTCGGCGAAGACCGAACGGACCGTGCCGGACTTCGAGCGCATGACCAGCGAATGCGTGGTCACGTGCCCGCCCTGGAACTTCACGCCGTTGAGCAGGTCGCCCTGCGTGATGCCGGTGGCGACGAAGTAGCAGTTGTCGCCGGTGACGAGGTCGTCGGTGCCGAGCACCTGGTCGACGTCGAGTCCGGCCTTGGCCGCGGCGTCGCGTTCGCTGTCGTCCTGGGGCCACAGCCGGCCCTGGATGACTCCGCCGAGCGCCTTGATCGCACAGGCGGTGATGATGCCCTCGGGGGTACCGCCGATGCCCATGAGCATGTCGACCCCGGTGTCGGGGCGGCAGGCGGCGATCGCGCCGGCGACGTCGCCGTCGGTGATGAGGCGGATGCGGGCTCCGGCGGCGCGGATCGCGGCGATCGTCTCCTCGTGGCGGGGGCGGTCGAGGATCATCACGGTCACCGAGGCGGGATCCTTCGTTCCCTTGGCCTTGGCGACGCGGCGGATGTTCTCGGCGATCGGCAGGCGCAGGTCGACGGCGTCGGCGGCATCGGGGCCGGTGACGAGCTTCTCCATGTAGAACACGGCGGACGGATCGTACATTGCGCCGTCTTCGGTGACGGCCATGACGGAGATTGCGTTGGGCATGCCGAGGGCGGTGAGGCGGGTGCCGTCGATGGGGTCGACGGCGACGTCGCAGCGGGCGCCGCCGCCGTCGCCGACCTGTTCGCCGTTGAAGAGCATCGGCGCTTCGTCCTTCTCGCCTTCGCCGATGACGACGGTGCCGGCCATGCGGACAGAGGAGATGACATTGCGCATCGCGGCCACGGCTGCGCCGTCGGCGGCGTTCTTGTCACCGCGACCGACCCAGGGGGCGGCGGCGATGGCTGCGGCTTCGGTGACGCGCACGAGTTCGAGGGCGAGGTTGCGGTCCGGTGCGCCGGCTCCCACCTGGGCCTGCTGGGACCATTCGTCGGTCACTGCGACCGGTGGCGCATCGGCGTCCACTCGGCCCCGGTCATGATGCGATTTCACGTCAACTGCGTCCTGGGAGTCACTCATGCCTCCAATTGTGCCACCCTCTCTGACGCCGGAGGGACAGCGGAGCGGGTGAGCGGAACTGCAGGAGCAGGCGCTCCTGCTGTGATCGTGGGCACGGGAGTTGTGTGCGGATTGGCTCACGGGCGCTCGCGCGGGGACAATGGGGGAGTGAATGTCCGCAGCATCGACGAAGCGGCGCCAGCCGCTGTCAAGGGAGTTTCCATGTCCGACCAGTCCGGAGTCGTCCTTCCCGGGTCCCGGGAGGAGATGCGCCTGCTGCGGAAGAAGTCGAACTGGGTGAACATGACCGTGGCGATCGCGGCGTGCATGGCCCTCGTCGTCGTCGTCCTTCTCATGGCGCCGCAGCCGGAAGTCGATTCCGAGCGGGTCGTCGACTACAAGGCGATCGCCGAGCAGTCACAGGAGAACAGCGACTTCGATCTCATCGTCCCCGACGTCCCCACGGGGTGGACGTCGAACGAGGCGAACCTCGATGCGATCAAGGGCTCGGACTCGTCGTCCTGGTACCTCTCGTTCCTTGGCCCCGACGACCAGTGGGTGAGCCTCGAGCAGGCTCGTGCCTCGGAGAAGTGGGCTGAAGGCAAGGTCGAGGGCGCCACGGCCGCAGAGACAGTCGAGGTCAGCGGCAGCACCTTCCAGGTCTATCGCACGGAGGATGCCAAGGAGTACTGGGTGACGTCGCAGGGCGACATGTTCGTCGTCCTCAAGGCCATCGCCGCACCGGACACGATCAACTCCTTCGCCGACCAGGTCGCCGCTCAGCTCGGTTGAGCCGACCTCAGTCCTCGTCGCCTGCGTCCTCGCGAGCCTTCTCGAGTCGTTCGCGAGCCCCGTCGAGCCAGGCCTGGCACCGATCGGCGAGTGATTCGCCGCGCTCCCACAGTCGCAGGGACTCCTCGAGAGGGAGGTTGCCCGCTTCCAGCCTGCGCACGGTGGCCACGAGCTCTTCACGGGCCTGTTCGTAGCTGAGCGTGCTGATGTCGGCTTCGTCCTGTCCGGTCACCGGTTCGGTCATGGTCAGTTCCTCGTTTCTTCGGTCTGGTCGTCGATCTTCGTCACGTCGGCATCGAAGCGTCCGCGGGCGACACGGACGTGGATGGGGGAGCCGACCTCGACCTCGGCGGCGTCGCGCACGGCGGTGCCGTTCGCCGTCTGGACGACGGCATACCCGCGTTCGAGAGTGCGCAGCGGCGAGAGCGACCGCGCCTGCGAGCGGAGGTGGGTGATCTCGTTCTGCGCATTGCCCACGAGGCCGATCGTCGCCTGGAGGCTGCGGCGGCGGATGACGCGGAGTTCGTCCTCGCGGGCGTCGACCATCGTCTGCGGTTCGGCGAGCACCGGCCGTGAGCGCACCGCGGTGAGCATCTCCTGCTCGCGGTCGACGATGCGGTTGACGGCGGCGTCGAGGAGGGCTCGGGCGTTGAGGATGCCGAGTGCCTCCTCGGCGACATCGGGGACGATGCGCTTCGCGGCATCGGTCGGTGTCGAGGCCCTCAGGTCGGCGACTTCGTCGAGGATCGGTCGGTCGGCCTCGTGCCCGATCGCGGAGACGACCGGGGTCGTAGCGTTCGAGACGGCGCGGACGAGTGCTTCGTTCGAGAACGGCAGGAGATCCTCCATGCTGCCGCCGCCGCGGGCGATGACGATGACGTCGACCTCCGGGTCGGCGTCGAGTTCGGCGAGGTTCTTCATCACCCCGGGCACCGCATCGGGGCCCTGGACGGCGGTGTTGCGGATCTCGAACTCAGCGGCGGGCCAGCGGATGTGGACGTTGCGGACGACGTCCTTCTGCGCATCGGAGTCCCGGCCGGTGATGAGCCCGATCCGGTTGGGCAGGAACGGCAGGCGCTTCTTCCTGGCCGGGTCGAAGAGGCCCTCGGCGGCGAGCTGCTTCTTCAGCCTCTCGAGCCGGGCGAGGAGTTCACCGAGGCCGACGGCGCGGATGTGGTTGGCCCGCATCGTCAGACGTCCGGTCTTCGTCCAGAAGTCCGCCTTGAGATTTGCGACGACGTGGCTGCCCTCGGACAGTTCGGCACCCGTGCGGTCGAGGACGTTCTTCCAGATCTGGACGGGCAGGGACATCTCGACGTCGGTGTCGCGCAGGGTGAGGTAGCTCGCCTTGCCGCGATGGTTGAGTTCGACGACCTGGCCCTCGACCCACACGCTCGACATCCGGTCGATGTAGGTCTTCATCTTGTTCGAGAGCAGGCTGAGCGGCCACGGATTCTCCGCCGTGGTCTCGGCGGCGGTGGCCGGCAGCTCCTGCGGGTCGACCGACTCGCCGAGCGTCCCGGGTGTTCCCGATATGCGTTGCGCCATCACTTCTCCTTGTCCCGGCCCAGCCTAGCGAACGGTGCGGACATGAGGGGACTGCCCGCCTGTGCGTGTGGCCTGCGTGTGGAATGGTTCACCTTTGTGGCCGACGTTCAGACAGGAGACCTAGACTGGGACCGTGACTGCCGTATCTGTTCCCATGCCCACGATCCCGCGCAAGCGCATCGCCCCGGAGGACATCCGGACGCCTGCCGGCAGCGACCAGAAGGTGCTGCTCGCCGCTCCGCGCGGGTACTGCGCCGGAGTCGACCGCGCTGTCATCGCGGTTGAGCGAGCCCTCGAGCACTACGGCGCACCCGTCTACGTGCGCAAGGAGATCGTCCACAACCGCCATGTCGTCGAGACGCTGTCCGAGCGCGGTGCCGTGTTCGTCAACGAGACCGACGAGGTGCCCAAGGGTGCCCGTGTCGTGTTCTCCGCCCATGGCGTCTCCCCAGCTGTCCACGCCGAGGCGGCCGCCCGTGATCTTGCGACGATCGACGCGACCTGTCCGCTGGTGACGAAGGTCCACCGGGAGGCCGTGCGCTTCGCCCGTGACGGGTACCAGATCCTCCTCGTCGGCCATGCCGGCCACGAAGAGGTCGAGGGCACGATGGGCGAGGCTCCCGAGCACATCACGCTCATCCAGAACCCTGAGGAAGCGAAGACCGTCGAGGTCGAGAACACGGACAAGCTCGTATGGATCTCGCAGACGACGCTGAGCGTCGACGAGACGATGGCGACCGTCGACATCCTCCGGCAGCGCTTCCCCCAGCTCCAGGATCCGCCGAGCGATGACATCTGCTACGCGACCCAGAACCGTCAGGTCGCGGTGAAGAAGATCGCTCCGCAGGCCGACCTCGTCCTCGTCGTCGGTTCCGCGAACTCCTCGAACTCCGTGCGTCTCGTCGAGGTCGCCCTCGAACACGGGGCGAAGGCCGCTCACCGCATCGACTTCGCCCGCGAGGTCGACGAGACCTGGTTCCACGACGTCGCCACCGTCGGCGTCACCTCGGGTGCGAGCGTGCCCGACGGGCTCGTGCAGGATCTGCTCGGGCTTCTCGCCGACTACGGCTTCGCCTCGGTCGAGGAAGTCGTCACCGCGGAGGAAGACCTCATGTTCTCCCTGCCGCGTGAGCTGCGCAAGGACCTCAAAGCGGCCGGTCAGAAGACGTCGAACAAGCGCGACGGCGCCGATCGTCAGCACGACATCATCTGAGACCCCGACCGGGGCAGTGCACCCGGTCGCTTGTCTGGAACTCCTCCGGGCTCGTTCGGACTCCAGGGTCCGGGCTGATCTGTGACGACCCGGACATCGTCGTCATTCCGTGCCGGTATGCCGCCTCCTCAGAGCAGTCGGATCCTGGTCGCCGAAGCGCGGCCGTGAGAGCTCTTCGGCACTGATCCCGCGGCTGCGGGAATCCAGTTCGGCAACGGCGCTCAGCTCGTCGCTGACGATTCCGGTCGCTGGGAATTTGCGCGCGGTGACGAGGAATCGCGATTCGAACGACGAGACGAACCGGTTGTAGTCCTCGACCGAGCGATCGAGACTCGATCCCATCTTCGACAGGTGCGAGACAAGGGTGCCGACCCGTTCGTAGAGTTCGGTGCCGAGTTTGAGCACCTCCGCGGCCGAGGTGCTCATGTCCGCCTGTCGCCAGTTGAGGGCGACGGTCTTGAGGAGGACGAGGAGGGTAGCCGGGGAGGCGAGGACGACGTTCTTGCCGAGCGCATGGTCGATCATCTTCGGGTACGTCGCCGCCGCGGCGGAGAGCAGCCCGTCGGTGGGGACGAAACAGACGACGAAGTCCGGCGCGGAATCGAAGGCCCTCCAATACTCCTTGGACGCGAGCGAGTCAATATGGCGGAGCAGGGCGCGGGCATGGCTGCCGTCGGCGTCGGCCTCGGCGTCCTCTCCGATGCGCGCCGAGAGCGGCGTCTTCGCGTCGATGACGATCGTGCCCCCGCCGGGCAGATGGACGATCATGTCCGGTCGGTGGCGCTGACCGTCGCGCTGGGTGCTCACCTGGGTGTCGAAGTCGACGTGGGGGAGGAGGCCTGAGTATTCGACGATGCGACGCAGCTGCACCTCGCCCCAGTCGCCTCGCTGCGTCGTCGAGTTGAGCGCGGTGGCCAGCGAGCCGGTCGACTCCTGAAGGCGGAGGTTCTGCTGGCTCAGGTGGGAGATCTGCGCGTTGAGGCGGGTGATCTGCTCGAGCTGCGCCCGGTCCTGCGTCTGCACGCTCTCATGGAGGTGCCTCACGCTGGCTGCGAGCGGGCCGATGGCGGCGGTGAGCTCACCGGCCATCTGGGCATCGGCTTCGAGGTCCTCGGTCCGATTCGTCAGGATCTGCGAGGTCGTCTCGGCCCTCGTGAGCCGTTCGACATAGCGGGCTCGGGTGAGGGCACGGCCGAGGAGGAAGCCGAGCGCGGCTGCGAGGACGATTGCCAGGAAGAAGGCGGCGGTGACGCCGGCGGCAGGGATTGCGTTCATGGGTTCAGCGTGACAGACGGCACGGACACGGGAATTCGGGGACCGCCTCGGTGCCGGGATAGACTTGGCTACCGTGGCACTGACAATCGGAATCGTGGGACTGCCCAATGTCGGCAAGTCGACCATGTTTAATGCACTGACCAAGAACCAGGTCCTCGCGGCGAACTACCCGTTCGCGACGATCGAGCCGAATGTGGGCGTCGTCCCTCTGCCGGATGCGCGGCTGACCCGTCTGGCGGAGATCTTCGGCTCGGAGCGGATCCTCAACGCCACCGTCGACTTCGTCGACATCGCCGGCATCGTCCGCGGTGCCTCGGAGGGGGAGGGTCTGGGCAACCAGTTCCTCGCAAACATCCGTGAGGCGGATGCGATCTGCCAGGTCATCCGTGGTTTCGTCGATGACGACGTCGTCCACGTCGACGGCAAGATCAGCCCTGCCGATGACATCGACACGATCAACACCGAGCTCATCCTCGCCGATCTGCAGACTCTGGAGAAGGCGCGTCCGCGCATCGAGAAGGACGTCAAGGGCAAGCGCGCCCCTGCCGAGCTGCTCACCGCGATGGACGCCGCGACCGAGATCCTCGAGGCCGGGCGGACGCTCTACCAGGCGATGCAGGCGGACAAATTCGATGTCACTCCGTTGCGGGAGCTGCAGCTGATGACGACGAAGCCGTTCCTCTATGTCTTCAACGTCGACGACGAGGTGCTCGGCGATGAGGCGAAGAAGGAGGAGATGCGCGCGCTCGTCGCTCCGGTCGAGGCGATCTTCCTCGATGCGAAGTTCGAATCCGAGCTTGCCGAGCTCGATGAGGACGAGGCACGCGAGATGCTCGAATCGACCGGCCAGGAGGAGAGCGGCCTCGATCAGCTCGCTCGCGTCGGCTTCGACACGCTCGGCCTGCAGACCTACCTGACCGCGGGGCCGAAGGAATCGCGGGCGTGGACAATTCCGAAGGGTGCCACCGCCCCCGAGGCGGCCGGAGTCATCCACACCGACTTCCAGAAGGGCTTCATCAAGGCCGAGGTCGTGTCCTTCGATGATCTCGACGCCAACGGATCGATGGCTGCCGCGAAGTCGGCCGGCAAGGTCCGGATGGAGGGCAAGGATTACGTCATGGTCGACGGGGATGTCGTGGAGTTCCGTAGCGGACTAACCTCTGGGGGTAAGAAGTAGTGGACGTGCTGCCTGACCTTTCGAGTCTCGGGTGAGGGACCTGCTCCAGTTGGAGGCGGGCGTCATCTCCGAACTACGACGTCGCAGCTTGGTGCGCACCAACAACAAGCCGCTGGGCGACATCGCGGAGCAGGTGGTTTTGGCTGCACGCGGTGGTGTCCTCGAACCCAACTCCAACGAAGTCGCACGATGTTACCGATCAGCGGGGTCGCAGGCTCCAGGTCAAAGCCATGGGTGGCCGTGCCGTCGGGCGCTCGGGGAAGTTCAGCCCCTTTCGGAGTTTCGACTTCGATGCCGCTGTGTTCCTGATCTTCGCGGCTGGGAAGTTCGAACTGACGCTTGCACGGGAGGTCCCTGCGGATGCTGTCGAGGCTTTCGCTCGCTACAGCCCTCACACCAACGGTCGTCAGCCCACGCTCCGGCAGGTAGAGGATCTGGGAGTTGATGTGACAGATGAGATGCGGGCAGCGTATGAGGCACTGGATGTGGGCGCATTGAAGGTCCGTAGCATCTGATGCGAAGAAGTAGACCAGGGAGGTCATTGGTGCGGGCGAGGAAGGCACACCATTGTCGAGACTGACGGAACTGCTGCGGCAGGCGCGCAAGGCGGACCCGCAACTCGGTGCTGACCTGGAAGCCGAGATCGCCGCGCTCACTAAGCGTCGCACGTTCGGGCTCGTCTTCGAGCAGCACCAGCCCGAGGCCGTCGAGTTGCCCGGCAGGCCGGTACGACATGGTGACAAGGTACGGGTGCTCCCTCCCCGAGGGGAGACGAAGGCCGGTGACCAGCGGCTATGGCGCGTCACGCGGATCGAACGCGTCGATGGGCAGCGGGTGGCTCACCTCGCGGAGTTGGACGCCGAGGAGCCCGAGACGCAGGCTGTGCTCGTTGACCACGTGGTGATCGTCGCGGAGTTCCGGGATCGCATCTTCCCAGGCCTGGTGGAGACGGGCAGGGCCGAGAGGGGCGGCGACAAGCCGTTCCACACGGTCATCAACGCCGAGAACTACCACGCGCTGGAGATGTTGACCTACACGCACCGTCACTCCATCGACGCCATCTACATCGATCCGCCCTACAACAGTGGAGCGCGTGACTGGAAGTACAACAACAACTACGTCGAAGCGGATGACGACTACCGGCACTCGAAGTGGCTGGCGTTCATGGAGCGACGACTGAAGATCGCCCGCGAGTTACTCAACCCCGAGGACTCGGTGCTCATCGTCACGATTGACGAGAAGGAGTACCTGCGGCTGGGGTTGCTGCTGGAGCAGACCTTCCCGGAGGCTCGAAGCCAGATGGTCTCCAGTGTCATTAACCCGAAGGGTGTGTCCCGTGGGGACTCTTTCCGCCGATCTGACGAATACCTCTTCTTCGTGATGTTCGGCTCCGCTGCACCTCAGCGGTTGGAACTCGGTAGCGAATGGGTGGCAGGGAGCGTCGACAGCAACGAGTCCAGTGCGGGAGGAGAAGGCGGAGAACCCGGATGGACCTCAATGATGCGCCGTGGCTCGAATGCTGCTCGTGCGGATAGGCCGGGGCTCTTTTATCCGATCTATGTCGATCCAGATGCTGGCCGCATTGACCACGTGGGTCCGCCGCTCCCGTCTGATGTTCACGAAGCCCCCGAGATTGAAGGGCTGGTGGCGACGCTTCCTCTGCGTCGGAATGGTTCGGAAGGCCGTTGGCAGATTGGGCCGGAGGAGTTGCGCTCTCGGATCGCTCAGGGCCGTGTGCGCATCGGGCGCAGGACCGCATACGGGTACGTAATCAACTACCTTCCCGATGGTGCGTATGCTGACGTGCTCTCTGACCGATTCGAGGTTTTCGGTCGTGCGCCGGATAAGTCGCTCATCGCGCGAAGCGTGGGCGTCGAGTCGCGTGCGCAGATACCGTTTACTCAGTGGCACGTTCCATCCCACAACGCTTCTGAACACGGATCGACGCTACTTACGTCCTTTCTCCCTGGGCGCAAGTTTCCGTTCCCGAAGTCGCTGTACGCCGTCGAGGACACCCTGCGCTTCTTCGTGAAGGACAAGCCCGAGGCGGTCGTGCTGGACTTCTTCAGCGGGAGTGGGACGACTGCGCATGCGGTGATGCGGTTGAACCGGCAGGACGGAGGTCGTCGTCAGTGCATCTCGGTGACGAACAACGAGGTCTCGGCTGACGAGCACGCTGGGCTCCGGAGGAAGGGGCTGCGTCCTAGTGATGCCGAGTGGGAGGCACTGGGCATCTGTGACTACATCACGAAGCCCCGGCTCACGGCGGCGATCACCGGCCAGACTCCGCAGGGTGAGCCGATCAAGGGCGACTACAAGTTCACCGACGAGTTCCCTATGTCGGAGGGCTTGGAGGAGAACGCGGCGTTCTTCACGCTGACTTACGAGGCACCGTTGTCGGTACGGCACAACCGGGCGTTCGAGCGCGTCGCTCCGATGCTGTGGCTGCGGGCGGGCTCGTGCGGTCGGATCATCTACGACCTGGGCGAGGACGGCTGGGACGTGTCCGAGTCCTATGGCGTGCTGGAGAACCTGGATCAGGCGGATGAGTTCGTGGTCGCGGTGTCCGCTCGTCAGGGCATCGAGATCGCGTACGTCGTCACGGACGACGACAGCGCCTTCCAGATGGTGTGCCGGGAACTGCCCGGCGAGGTCGTCCCGGTGCGGCTGTACGAGTCTTACCTCCAGAACTTCGAGATCAACACGGGACGGAGCCTGTAGATGCGTTACACGCTGAAGGACTACCAGGCCGAAGCCGTCCGTAACGTGCTGCGGAACTTGGACCGTGCCCGCGACTCCTACCGTCGTTACGGCGCGCTCTCGCAGTTCTCGCTCTCGGCGACGACGGGTGCGGGCAAGACCGTCATGGCCGCGGCGGTGATCGAGGCTCTATTTTTCGGGAACGACGAGTTTGATTTCGAGCCCGACCCAGGTGCTGTAGTCCTCTGGTTCTCAGATGACCCAGCGCTGAACGAGCAGTCGCGCGCCCGCATCCAGGCGGCCGCGAGTGAACTGGATTATCGACTTCAGCCTGTGTCTGTGGACTTTAACGACATCCACTTCCGCCCGCGAATCGTTTACTTCCTCAATACGCAGAAGTTGAGCAAGAACTCAAAATTGGTCCGCGGCGCCACGGGTCGAATCCAGTCGTCTGAAGCAGGCTTGTTCGAGCCTTTGAGCCGCCCTGACAACGCACAGTCCTCGATCTACGACACGATCACCAACACCATCGCCAACGAAGACCTGACCCTCTACCTTGTTCTGGACGAAGCACACCGGGGTATGGGGACGAGGGCGAGTGAACGGTCCACGATCGTGCAGCGGCTCATCAACGGCCAGGGCAGTGTGCCGCCGCTGCCGGTGGTGTTCGGCATCTCGGCCACCGTGGAACGCTTCGAGGCCGCGATGAAGGACGCCAAGGGCCGGGACGCGCTGCCTTCGGTGCAGGTGGACTCCGCGCTCGTGCAGGCATCCGGGCTGCTGAAGGACGACATCGCGTTGTCGATCCCCGCCGAGGACGGCGCGTTCGAAACGGTGCTGCTGACCAAGGCCGTGGAGAAGCTCAAGGCCTCCCAGGCGGCGTGGGAGGACTACGCCCGCGAGCAGGGAGAAGCCGAGGCTGTTCGTCCGCTGCTGGTGGTCCAGGTCGGGGACAAGCCCTCGCAGGAGACGCTCGCACGGACTCTGGACACGATCTATGAGGCGTGGCCGGAGTTGGGCTATGACGCGGTGGCGAACGTCTTCGGGGAGCACACCGACCTGACCATCGGGCAGCAGAAGGTGCCCTACATCGAGCCGCAGCGGGTGCAGGACGACACACATGTACGGGTACTGCTGGCCAAGAGCGCGATCTCCACCGGCTGGGACTGCCCGCGAGCCGAGGTCCTCGTCTCCTTCCGTCCGGCCAAGGATCGCACCCACATCACCCAGTTGCTCGGGCGGATGATGCGCACACCGCTGGCTCGGCGCATCCCCGGCAACGAACTGCTGAACTCGGTGGACTGCCTGCTGCCGCTCTTCGACCGGAAGACCGCGACCGGGGTCGCGGAATTGTTGATGAAGGGCGCGACGAGCAAGGACGCTGACGAAGGAGAGGACTGTGGCGGCGGTCTGGGTCGCAGGGTGCTGTTCGACCCGATCCCGCTGCATCCGAACCCGGCCATCGCTCAGGCGGTGTGGGAGCGGTTCTCAGCCATCCCCTCGGTGACGATCCCGAAGAAGAACGTCAAGCCCATCCGCAGGCTCACCGCACTGGCTACGGCGCTGTCGAAGGACCACCTCATAGATGAGGCCGTGGAACAAGCGCACAAGCACCTCCACGCCGTCCTTGACGGGCGCGCGGTGCAGTACAAGGAGAAGATCGCGAAGGCCCGCGAGGACGTGCTTACGATGGAAGGCGAGGAAGTCCGAGGCCGAGTCGGCGGCGGGTTCTCCTACCGTGCGTTCTCTGTCAGTGCTGACCCGCGCGCCATCGAGGACTACTACCGCACGTCCACCCGCGTGCTGAGCCCCGCATTGTGCGCCTCCTACGTCGATCATCTGGTCGGGCCGGACGGGGACGAGGACGATCTCCTCGAAGCCCACATCGCCCTCGCCTCGCTCGGGCGAGTTCCCGAGATCGCGCAGGCCGTCGAAGCCGAGGCAGATGCGCTGGCCCGTGACTGGCTCACGCAGACCCGCGTCGCACGCAAGGGACTGACCGACGAGCGCCAGGCCGAGTACGACGGTCTGGAGTCGATGTCCACCATCCCGGAGCCGATCAGCCTCACTACGCCGAAGAACGGCCAGGCCGACACCAAAGTGCGCCACCCGGACGGCACCGAGGAGGACTTGCCCACCCGCGAGATGCATCTGCTCGCATCCGCGGACGGGACGGTCCCGATCACCTTGAACGAGTGGGAGCGCAAGGTCCTCGACTCCGAATCCGCGCAGCCCGGCTTCCAAGGCTGGTACCGCAACCCCGACCGGGCCGCAAAGGAATCCCTCGCCGTGGCCTACAAGGACGAGATGGGTGACTGGAAGGCGTTGCGCCCGGACTTTCTCTTCTTCGGCACCAACCATGACGGCAGCGTCGCCGTGGACCTTGTAGACCCGCACGGGCACCATCTCTCCGACGCCCTGCCAAAACTCCGAGGACTGGCTGACTTCGCAGAGCGGTTCGCGAACGACTTCCGCCGCGTCGAGTCCGTGGCCGAGACTGGCGGCGTGCTACGCGTCCTCGACCTCACCAAGCCTCGCGTGCGGGAGGCGATCCGCGATGCCCAGAGCGCCAAGGCACTGTACGAGTCGGAGTTGGCCAGTGACTACTGACCTGCTCACCCAACCCGCGCCCATTTCCCACGATCATGCGGTGGTCTGAGGAATGGCCGCACCACAGCCAGCATGGTCCTACGCGACTCTGAAGGAAGTCGCCGCCGTTCTGGCGGACACCGCCGATGGTCTGACCGGGAAGGAGATCGGTAATCTCCTTCTGCGCCTCGGCATGGCGGACCCGCTACCTACCGCGACGAAGCGTGATCGGTTGACTGAAGCGTTCGTCGCTCGACAGAACAAGGACAGCAACCCTCGGCGCATCATCACCTTCATCGTGCACGCGATGGAACCCGTCCGCTACCGTGACCGACCTGAACTGTTCACCCTGCGTCAGGACCGTCTCAACGAGCGATTGGCGTTCGTGGGGCTGCACGTCAACGACAAAGGCCAGGTAGCGCGAGGGACTCGCGCGCAGACACTCGATGAGGCGACACGGATCGCAACCTCGATCCGTGATGAACTCCAGCGACGCAAGACCCACTCAGAGGTGCTGCGGTATTGCTCGGTGGAAGTTCTGAAGCGCGCGCACTTCCACGCCTGCCTAGAGGCGACGAAGAGCATCTTCGACAGACTCCGAACGATGACGGGCGTGTCGGGCGACGGCGCGACGCTGGTGGATGCTGCGCTCTCGTTGGGCAAGAGCGGCACACCAGCGCTGGCGATCAACTCGCTGAGCACACAGACCGAGAAGGACGAACAGACGGGCCTCGCGAACCTGGTCAAGGGACTCGGTGGGCTCTACCGCAACCCCACCGCTCACGATCCTCGCCTCAATCGGTCAGTCAGCGATGAAGAACTGCTGGAGGTCCTGACGATGGTGTCCATGGTCCATCGGCGGCTCGACGGGGTGCGGCGATGAGCGAACACGAAGACCCTGACAAGGACGCCGACTCCGGCGATGAGCAGGGGCAACGTTCCTCCGAGAGCGGCTCGATGGGTTCGGATGATGGTGCGACGGACGCACCCCCTATCGGCTTCCGCATGCCCGTTGGCTTCTCCCAGTCGCTGCTTCCCACTGCCGACTTTGCGTCCCGCATCATCGCGCCATGGCAGAAGCAAATGCAGGAACGTGTGAGATCGATGCTTCCTGAGCCATCGACCTATGTCCGCGGCATCCTTGAACCGCTGAATCAACGCCTACAAGAGCAGATCACGTCGGCGCTTCCTGACATGGATGAGATTGCTCTCCAGGTGCTCGGTCCCTTCAACGAACGAGTCCACGAGCAGATGGCGTCTATCACGGCGAACTTGCCCTCGTTCTCGATCCCATCGACTGATCTCTCCGCGATCCGCGACCTTGCTGCGAGCCCTGGGATGGACGCGCTCATCCAGCAGATCACCGAACAGCATGCACGCATACTGGAGGACTTCCGGTCGTCCCTCGGCCCGCTCTTCGACACAGACGCGCTCCGAGGCATCAACCGCGCTCTCCTGCCTCCGAACCTGCGGGAGCATGCAGACGAGGTTCATGCCCACGATGTGCACGAGTTCGTGGAGCAGGAAGGTATCCCTCTCTACCTCGTGCCTCGCGGACGTACGGCCTTACGGTTGCTTCGGGCGAAGGATCGGGCAGCCAGGAGGCGGGTGCTCGGTGACTGCTATGAATCGCTCATAGAGGACTGTGCATCAGTGCTGGAGAATGCCGACCAGGGAGCGATTGGCAGCGAGGTGAAGTTCGCGCTCGACGGACTCGGTGCGATGCGCGCGGGACACCCTCACTCGGCACAAGCGATGTTCACCGTCACCCTGGACACCCTTATCTCTCGCTTCTACCCCAACAAGGAAGCACGTAGGTCCATCACGAATCGCAAGAAGGGTGCGAACGTGCCGGACACCATAGATGAGATGGGAGTTCGCGAGGCGTTCGTGTGGCTGCCGATCTGGAATGCGCACGAGGAGTTCTGGAAGCACAAAGGCGACCAGGTGCCGCACTACTACTCGCGCCACGCAAGTGTCCACAGTGTCTCGTCGCGCCAGTTCAGCAAGCGCAACTGCGTACAAGTGCTCATGCTCGTAACCAGCCTTATCGGTTATGCGGGGCAGATCACTGCCGCGCGTCGCCATACCACCGCTTGATCGCCGCGCCTCCGTCCGAGTAGAGCACCTTGTTGCCATTGCGCAGCGCCTGCTCGAACAGTACGCGTGCCTCCCGGAGCGACTCCACCGTGTAGAAGTTCCGCACGTAGGACAGGTCCTTGCTCGTCCGCCTGTGCAGCCCTTGTTTGACCGGAAGGGCGTGAATCAGGTCGTTCCGCACCACCCGCGCCTCAGCCAGCAGCGACAGGAACTCATCTATCCCGTCGAGTGGAGGTCGGATGCCCTTCAAGCGGTTCTCCAGCGTGCCGAGAGGGTCGTTGTAGAGCGCCGCCGACTCGAACCGTCCGTGGATACGCAGCACGTCGAAGGCGATCCCGGCCAGTCCCGCGGCGGCGTAGGTCGCACGCCCGAGTTCGAGGAGGTACTCCTCGTGGTCTGGATGTCCTGGGTTGTGACTTTCGCCAGTAAATGGCGCTGTTCTGTCGATGCTCAATGGCGGCTTCCGCTCCCGGACGATGCGGGCGGAGCTGCGCTGGCGGACGTTCCGTGAGCCGATCCCCATACGACTACCGGGGTTGGCGACCCTCACCCCTGTCGACCCACCCGGATCGATACGTGCTGTGAGTCCCTCGGGCGCAGTTCCGATGCCCACTGCGCCGCTGACACTTTCGTGTCAGTAGGTCGAGGCGGAACGTTCCAGCTGTGCGGCTGGGGCTCGGTCGACCACCACCCCTCGATGGCGTGTCCGTGCGGCGTCGGGCTTGGCTACAGGTACCGGCAGACCTGGTCGGAGCTGCACGTGTCGGGCTCAACGTGCTCGGCCTGGTCGCGTAGCCCGGCGAGGGTGTCGCGCAGGTCGTGGAGCTGTCTGAGTTTCAGGTCAATGTCGGTCAGGCGTGCGTCGAGCAGGTCGCGTACGTGATCGCAGGGAGCTTGGCCGTGGTCGCGGATGTCGAGGACCTGCCGGATCTGGGCGAGGGAGAGTCCGGCGGCTTGGCCGCGGTGGATGAAGTCGATCCGGGTGAGGCTCTCGGTCGTGTAGTCGCGGTAGCCGCCGGGCGTGCGCTCGGCCGGGGGCAAGAGCCCCTGGTCTTCATAGAACCGCAGAGTCTTCGTGGTCGTGCCGGCCGCTTCAGCGAGCTCCCCGATCCGCATCCTCACCCCTCGTGTGTCACAGGTCTCACCCTTGACCTTCCCCTGTACTGGAAGCTTTAGTATCGCCGCATCAGGAGGATTTCTCAACAGTCCGGGGAGGGTTCGGGATGCAGTCGAAGATTGATCTGGCCGTGATCGGGTCGGGTGGCGCGGCGTTCGCCGCAGCGATCCGCGCCACCACGCTGGGCAAGTCGGTGGTGATGGTCGAGCGCGGTACGTTCGGCGGCACCTGCGTGAACACCGGGTGCGTGCCGTCCAAGGCGCTGATAGCGGCCGCCGAGGCCCGCCACGTGGCCGCGGACGCGGGCTCCCGGTTCCCGGGGATCGCCGCCACCGCGGGCGCGGCCGACATGCCCGGGCTGGTGGGTGGCAAGCAGGACCTGGTCGAGGCGATGCGGGGTGAGAAGTACTTCGACGTGGCCGAAGCCTACGGCTGGCCGGTCCGCCAGGGCCAGGCGGCCTTCGCCGGCACCCCGGATGCGCCTGTGCTGGAGGTCACCGCCGCTGAAGGCACCGTGGAAACCATCGAGTCCGCCCATTACCTGATCGCTACCGGCACCCGTCCCTGGGTCCCGCTCATCCAGGGGCTGGACGGCGTCGAGTACCTGACCTCGACGTCGGCGATGGAACTGTCCGAGCGCCCCGACTCGCTGCTGGTGCTCGGCGGTGGCTACGTGGCGCTGGAGCTGGCCCAGATGTTCGCCCGGCTCGGCTCGAAGGTGACCCTGCTGGTGCGTTCTCGGCTGGCGTCGAAGGAGGAGCCGGAGGTTTCCAGATCATTGCAGGAAGTCTTCGCCGACGAGGGCATCCGGGTGGTCCGCCGCGCTGTTCCCTCCCGCGTTGCCCGCGATACCGTCACCGGGCAGGTCGTCGTCATGGCCGAGGTCTCGGGCGGCGAGCAGGAGTTCCGTGCCGACGAGATCCTCGTCGCGCTCGGACGCCGCCCGGTCACCGAGGGGCTCAACCTCGAGGCCGTGGGGGTGAAGACCGGCGAGGCCGGACAGATCGTGGTCACCGACCAGTTGCAGACCGCCAACCCCCGCGTCTGGGCGGGCGGGGATGTCACCGGGCACCCCGAGTTCGTCTATGTCGCGGCCCGGCACGGCACGATCGTCGCCGAGAACGCCTTCACCGACGCCAACACTTCGGTCGACTACACACGGATGCCTCGGGTGACGTTCACCGGTCCCGCCATCGGCGCGGTCGGGATGACCGAGAAGGAGGTCATCGCGGCCGGGATCCGCTGCGACTGCCGCGTCCTGCCACTGGAGTACGTGCCCCGTGCGCTGGTGAACCGGGACATGCGTGGGTTCATCAAGATGGTCGCCAACGCCGACACCGGCGAGATCCTCGGTCTCACCGCTGTCGCCAAGGACGCCGGCGAGCTCGCCGCCGCCGGCGTCCACATCCTCGGCAAGACCATCGCAGAAGTCGCCGACGCGTGGGCCCCATACCTGACCATGGCCGAAGGCATCCGCATCGTCGCCAAGGCCTTCACCACCGACGTCTCGAAGCTGTCCTGCTGCGCCTGACCGCGCACTCACCCCAATAGAATTGGACGCACTCAATGAGACGATCCTCACCACCGACCTGACAGACCACCGACCTGGCAGACCGGCTCGTCCGGTCCGAGGAGACCGCCCTGCTGGTCCCGTTGCTGCGGCTGCGCGCCGCCGGTGACCCGATCACCATCGATCACCTCGCGACGGTCCCTCGACGGCACCCTTCCGAGGGTCCCGCATGGGGAACCCTCACCGGACACTACCGCAGCTGACCAGGGAGCGAGCTGGCTCGCCTGCTCGGGTGTGAGTCGCAGCGGTAAATGGCACGTTTCTCGCGGCGTTTAGTGGCCGATAAGGAGAGCCTGCCGAGCTGCCTCTGACAACCTCGGGTGTCAACTCGTTGAGGTCGTTCACGGTCTGCATGCGTTCGATCTGAGGGAGTAAACGGTCGACGAGTCGGAAGTTGCCTGCGGTGATCCGGACGATGGTCGGGATAGCACAATACTTCGCGGCCCAGCGTGACAATGTTCGCACTGGCACGCATGATTCGGCCGCGATCTGTGTCCAGTTGACGCGCTCGAACGTGTCGAACCATCTGGCGTGCCTGCGGGATTGCGAGTCGGGCAGCACCGGCGACGCGAGCGTTGGTCTTCTCCGGGGCGACCCGAAACTCCCTGGTTATACTGCCCCTCGCCCTGGCACTGCCCGACTCGCTGTCCCTGGTCGCGGTCGTCGTGGTCACGCAGACACTGGTCGAACTCGTCGGCATGGTCACCTACGTCCGACTCATTCCCCGGGTCGTCGCGCACCGCCCGACGCCGTCGCGTTGAGCGCCCATCACGACGGGGGCTATTCGCCCGCAGTGTCACCGACTTGCGCGACCGGCACATCCCGGCAGCAACAATCTGGATGGCGATCGCAAGCGTGCACGATTATGCCGCGTTGAACCACACATCCACAATCTGCACAGGCCATTTCCATAAGTTCAGGCTATCGCAAGACTATTGGGACATCGAGCGGCATGCCCACTCCGTTGGGGGAACCCCGCCATGGGCCTTGCGTCCGATGGCGGCAGCGGTGCCGCCCCCGGGAAAGAGCGTCGAGCGATGCCATCAGCCACTTCGGGGCACGGGATCCCTCCCTGGCCAGGCGGACCAGGCCGCGCCCATCCGAGGCGCGCACGCGTACAGCGTGTAGGTGCGTTCGCCAAGGCTCGCCTCCGCCGCGACCACTTCATGGACGTCCGCCCCACCTCCCCTTCATCGGAGGCGGTGCCGGTCCAGAAGTACACCCTGTACCGCGCGGACTCCAGTTCCGAGGTTTCGGCGCGTGGATTAACACCCATGGTTTGCATGCTAAGAGTATGGGGCGACCGGAAGCCCGAAGGTCATGCGCTGTGACAGCATTCCTGGCGGGGTGGTCGTGATGGATGACCACTCGGCGACAGCATGGCCCGCCACATAGCTCAGCAGAAGTACCGCCATTTGCGAATAACAGCTACACATCTCGATGAAGTGTCACAATAACTCTCGTCAGTATCGTCTGTGCAACGTAGAATAAGTAACGGGTTAAATGACAATTTCTGACGATCAGAGAGGTTCCCCAGGAGTGTGTGAGTCGCAGCGGTAAGTGGCGTGGTTCTCGCGTCGGTAATTGTCGGCTACGTCGTTTGCGCTTTAGTGGCGAACCAGTTACATCCGTGTGAGCGGGTGACGGGGCCCTCAGAGTCCGAATGCTCCGCCGCTGATCAGGATGAAGATACCGAGGCCGATGAGGACAATGGGGAACAGGATGTGTTCCCAGCGTTCAAGGACTTCGGCGATCGGTGGGCGGGTGGCGACGAACTTGGCCAGCATTACCAGCACCGCGACCAGCGCGAGGAACACGATGCAGTAGGCCACCACCCCGGCCGGGCCCACGTTGAGGAAGACCGGGACGTAGACGCCGATGTTGTCTCCGCCGTTGGCGAACGTGACCCCGGCCACAGTCCAGACTGCGACGTTCTTGCCTTCGATCTCGGCGTCATCGTCATCGCCTCCGCACCAGGCCTGCCAGGCAGCCCACAGCCCCAGCCCCAGGGGGATGAGGCCGAAGTACGGGATGACCGCTGGAGGCAGGAATACTCCGGCCCCCAAGGAGACGAGCACGGCCGCACCCAGGATGCCCACGAACCCCAGGTACTGGCCGGCAAGAATTCGTGCGGTGGTTCCGCGCTGCCCGGCGCCGCGGGCGAAGAACAGGGAGAGCACGATGATGTCGTCAATATTCGTGGCGATGAACAGGCCGATCGCCTGTAGGGCCGAGGTCAGGATCACGTGCCCACCTTTGCTATACCGCATCCGGGAACCGAGCAGGCGGGATCAATGCACGGGGCGTTCTCGTCCACCGCGAGAGTGACGTCGACCAGTGCGGTGAGCGCCCGCGCCAGGTGCGGATCGGCGATCTTATAGCGCGTCTTGCGCCCCTCGGGCTCGGCGACCACGATGCCGCAGTCGCGCAAGCATGCCAAATGGTTGGATACGTTCGAGCGGGTCAGCTCCAGATCGCTGGCTAATTCTGCCGGGTAGGCCGGTCGATCTAGCAGCGTCAGGATAAGTCGTGACCTGGTTGGGTCGGCCATCGCCCGGCCCAACCGGTTCATCACGTCTAAGCGAGAAGTAATAGTCAGCACTTAGTGAACTATACAGTGGTGGCTGAACCACCGTCAATCCTTGCCCACTTTCCGGTCGTCCCAGTTCCTTGGTAGTGGGACACCGAAGACGAGCAACCTCATCGATCGGGCCAGAACCTGATTTTCCATCCCATAAGTAAGGCCCAGAACAACGTCCCATACATTCCGTACAGACACGAAGATTGGTACGCTGGGCGCATGGAATTGGGGTACGCGCGGGTTTCGACGGTCAAACAAGACTTGGATCGACAGATCGATGCTCTGACCCAGACCGGAATCGCGGCCGAACAGATTGAATCGCCCCGGGGATAATAGAGGCAGGGAGATTGGAAGAAGGAGATTCTCTCTTGCCAGTGAAATACACCGACGAACTCAAGGCTCGCGCCGTCGAACTCGTCATTCATGCTCAGGCCGATCCGG
>NZ_FXZC01000001.1 GCF_900169275.1 Brevibacterium casei CIP 102111
GCATTCAGCGATTAACTACCGACCGCCCGTCGAGGTCCATTCCGAATGGATCAACCAGTCCGGGACAGAACCCGCGGCTGCTTAGGAAACCAAGAATAGGAGCCTCTACGAAACCCGGGGCTTGACAGCCCGTCCCAGCGAGTGCACCCATTCAGGCAACTCGGTCACCGCAGAACACGCCAGGTGATCCCTGGATCTTGGCCGTCGATCCCGACAGCGATACCCGTGCTCCCTGGGAGAGCACGGTCGACGCATCGTCGACCTCGGGACACCCCGCGACAGCGAATCTCGACACCACGCCGCCGGATCCCAGCGCGACGAGCGCGAACACGAACCCGACGACCGCGAACCCAACCACCGCGAACGCCGGACCGGGTTTCGTGACTCGCGGTCCTGTCACGGAGTACGACACCAGCTTCACCCGACAGCCACCCCCGGTGATCAACTGGGACCACGACCCCGTCACCGACCCACCACCGTTCTGAGGAAACAGGCACCGCATTGCGCCGATGAACGCTGTCGCAAAAAGTCGACGTGTCTGCACCGTAATCTGCAAGGCGGAGCGGAGCCGATGCCGGACACACCAGAGATCCATCGGTCGACGTTGAGGTGATCTCGGCAGTGGAATCAGGCGACGGCAGCGGAGTCGGAGATCGGCGGTGGATTCAACCGTCGGTGACGAGTACACCGGCGGAAGGGGTCAAGCGCCAGCGCCGACCGAACCGACGGCGCCGGCCGAGCCGACCGCTCCGACTGAACCACTTGTGACGGGCTCAACCCTCCGCGTCAGGATCCCCCAGCGTCTCGGGCGCCGGCTCCCACAGTTCGATCCGGTTGCCCTCGGGATCGGTCACCCAACCGAAGCGGCCGATGCCCTCCATCTCCTGGATCTCATCGTCGACGTCCGCCTCGGCGGCCTGGAGCTGTTCGAGCATCGCGTCGAGGTCGTCGACCCGGAAGTTGAGCATCGTCTGCTGTCGCCCGAACCCGTCGGCACGCTCGCCGAAGTAGTCCGTCTCCGCCTCGAACGCCGCCACGACGGTCGGCCCCGCCTCTTGCCGCCACACTCCCTCGGTGGTGTCGACCCCGAGCCGGTCTTGGTACCAGGCCGACAGTGCATCGGGATCGCTGGCACGCAGGAAATATCCGCCGATTCCGTTCACTCTCTCCATGCTGCCCACCCTATGCCCGCGACCGTCCCCGCGGAACCCCATCGTCGTCACTGGAGGCCCACGCCGCGGCGGTTCCACGAGCCCTGCACATTCAGCGCGGAGCCTCATCGCCGCAGTGACCTCGGAGCCCCAGCCCCGCACAATGGCCGGTGCCGCTGTCTGTCCGGGATCACCTCGGCGAGGTTCGAGGAATCCGACAAGCGGCGTTTCAGGAATTCCTCACCCTCTCCCCGTGTTCCCTTAAGAGGCATACCCTCGAAAGGGGAGTCTCAACGAGGATTTCCACCGAGGAGTCCACACGGGGATTCCGCCCTCGTTGCGGACACCGCCTCACCGAGGTCCCCACCTCCATCGCGAAAGGATCGTCCATGAGCAAGTTCGCACTCACCAATGCCAACACCGGTGAAGTCGAGGAGGAGTTCCCCTCGGTCCCCGTCGAGGAGATCCCTGGCTACATCGACCGCGGCCACACCGCCTTTGAGCCGTGGAAGGACACACCCCTCATCGAACGCTCGGCGATCCTCCGACGGTTCGCCGACCTCGTCGATGAGAACGCCGATGAGATGACCGACATCATCGGCCGTGAGATGGGCAAGCCGAAGCAGCAGGGCCTCGCCGAGGTGGACAAGGTCGCCCGCACCGCCCGCTGGTTCGCCGACCACGCCCACAAATACCTCAACCCCACCGAACTGCCCTCCGCCGGAGCCGCCCGCAGTTACGTCCGCCACGATCCGCTCGGCGTGCTGCTGGGCATCATGCCGTGGAACTTCCCCTACAACCAGATCGCCCGCTTCGTCATCCCGAACCTCGTCGTCGGCAACGCGATCATCATGAAGCAGGCCTCGATCTGTCCCGTGTCCTCGCAGTACTTCGCCGACCTTCTCGTCGAGGCGGGCCTGCCCGAAGGCGTGTACCAGAACATCTACCTCGACAGCTCCCACGCCGAGGAGGTCCTCAAGGATCCGCGGGTCAAGGGCTTCTCCCTCACCGGGTCCGAAGCGGCCGGTGCCTCGGTCGCGGGCATCGCCGCGAAGTACCTCAAGCGCTCAGTCCTCGAACTCGGCGGCAACGACCCCCTCGTCGACCTCGACTCCACGGACGTTCCCGCACTCGCGAAGAAGGTCGTCGGCATCCGCCTGACGAACGCCGGACAGGTGTGCACCTCCCCGAAGCGCTTCATCGTCGTCGACGAGCTCTACGACGAATTCGTCGCCGAGGCGAAGAAGGCCGTCGAGGCGACGAAGGTCTCGACATTCGATGATCCCGAGGTCGGGATGGGGCCGCTGTCCTCGGAGAGCGCACGAGATGAGATCGTCGAGCGCATCGCGAAGGCCGTCGAGAACGGCGCGACACTGCACACGGGCGGGCAGAAGCTCGACCGTCCCGGCTGGTTCATGTCCCCGGCCCTGCTCACCGACATCGACCCGGACTCCGACCTCGGATGCAACGAGCTCTTCGGTCCGGCCGTGATGATCTACCGGGCGAAAGACGAAGCGGACGCCCTCGAGATCGCCAACCACTCCGAGTACGGGCTCATGAGCTCGGTGTGGACGGACGACCTCGAGAAGGGCGAGCGCTTCGCCGCGAAGATCAACGCGGGCATGAGCTTCGTCAACTCCCACATGGAGTCGGGACCGGAATACCCCTTCGGCGGCATCAACCGCTCCGGCTATGGCCGCGAGAACGCCGAATGGGCTCTGCGGGCGTTCACCAACGAGCACCTCATCCGCGTCCACCCCTGAGGGACCACGGCACATCGCTGTCCACTCACGCTGTGCGTCTGACCGGGCCCGCCACGGTTTCACATTCAACAATGTGAATTGGCTCAAAGCTGTGGACTCCCCCAGTTGGCCGATGCCAGACAGAACACCCATCCACAGGGGTCCGACCCACAGCCCCACGGGGGTTTCCGCCCCACAGTCGAGAAAGGTCAGCACATGTCCGAGAACACCTCAGAATCCGGTTCGGTCAGCGCATCCGAAGCCGCTCGCATCATGTCCGATCCCAACGCCACCGAGGAGGAGCGCTCCGTCGCAGCGAGCGTCCTCCGTCAGTCCGACGACCGCGGCGGCGAGACGAGTGCCTGGGTCGCCTCCGAAGCCGGCGACCTCACCCGTGACGGAGATTCCGAGGAGGTCCGCTCCGTGGCCGCCAGCGACCTCTCACAGGCGGACAAGGAGCGCGACGAGAACTCCTGAAGCACGGTTCCCCTCCACGGAACAGACATCGACCGCATCCGGCCGACAGCGAAGCATTCGCTGTCGGCCGGAGTCGTCTCCACCTGCTTCATAGGATGAAGACCCCCGCCGTTAGGATCGAACCCATGACCGCCGATCGTCTCACCAGCGACGTCGTCGCCGGACACATCGCCGTCCGCGGCGCCCGCGAACACAACCTCCGCGCCGTCGACCTCGACATCCCCCGCGACACCGTCGTCGCGTTCACCGGGATCTCCGGATCCGGCAAGTCCTCGCTGGCCTTCGGCACGATCTACACCCAGTCCCGCCAGCGCTACCTCGAGTCGGTCGCCCCCTACGCCCGCCGCCTCATCGACCAGGGCTCGGCTCCCCACGTCCGCGTCATCACCGGACTCCCTCCCGCCGTCGCCCTCCAACAGCAGCAGTCGGGCAGCACCCGGTCGACCGTCGGTACGGTCTCGCGGGTCTCGAACGTCCTCCGCATGCTCTACTCCCGCTCCGGCACATACCCCGAGGGTTATCGACCGGCCGACCTCGCCGGCACCTTCCCCCGCGACGCCGCCCCGCTCGACTCCGACAGCTTCTCCCCGAACACCGCGGTCGGCGCGTGCCGGACGTGCTCGGGCATGGGCCGCCTCCTCCAGGTCGACGAGGACCGCCTCGTCGGAGACCCGTCGCTGAGCATCGACGACGGAGCGATCGTCGCCTGGCCGGGCGCCTTCGGAGGCAAGAACAACCGTCGGGTGCTCCGCGACCTCGGCATCGACATCAACGTCCCCTTCGACTCCCTCCCCGCTGACACCCGGCAATGGGTGCTCACGACCGACGACCAGCCCACGGTCGAGGTCAAGGAGGGCTACAAGGGCACGTACATGAGCCCCAAGCGCTGGGTCGAGCACACCTTCGCCGACTCCGCCTCGGCGCGGATGCGCGCAACTGCCGCATCCTTCATGACGGAGAGGCTCTGCCCCACGTGCCACGGCAAACGCCTCAACCCCGAAGCCCTGGCTGTGACGATCGCCGGCATCGACATCGCCGAGGCGGCCCGCCTTCCGCTCACCGGGCTCGTCTCCTTCCTCGAGAACGCCCGCACCCACCCGGCCACCGGGGAGCTCTCCGTCGAACGCAACCAGGCCGCCCAGGCCCTCATCGACGTCCTCGTCGACCAGCTCGGCACTCTCATCGGCCTCGGCCTCGGCTACCTCGAGGTCGCCCGCCCCACCTCGACGCTCTCGAGCGGCGAACTCAAACGCCTCCACCTCGCCACGCAGCTGCGCAGCGGGCTCTTCGGAGTCCTCTACGTCCTCGACGAACCCTCGGCGGGACTCCACCCCGCCGACCTCGAGCTCCTCCTCGGTGCCCTGCGCCGGCTCGGAGACGAGGGCAACACGATCTTCGTCGTCGAGCACAGCGCCCCCGTCATCCGCGCCGCCGACTGGATCGTCGACCTCGGTCCCGGGGCCGGGCGCTACGGCGGACGCGTGCTCTACAACGGTCCGGCCGACGGCATCGCCGAGGTGGCGGAATCCGTCACCGCCCGCTACCTCGGTCCGGTTCCTCCGCTGCCGCCGTCGCCACCGGCTCCCCGCGCGCTCACCGAGTGGATCGGCCTCCTCGGCGTCACCGGCCACAATCTCACCGGGATCGACGTCTGCCTCCCCCTCCATGCGTTCACCGCGATCACCGGAGTCTCCGGGTCGGGGAAGACCTCCGTGCTCACGGCACTCGCCGATGCCGTCCGCACCACCCTCGACCTCGCCGAGGTGACCGCCGACGAGGAGAGGAACCCGCAGTCCGTCGAGATCGCCGAGGAGATCTCCCACGGAGTGCCGGTCTGGGACCTCGGCAACGACGAGCTGGCGACCGCATCGACGACGGGCCTCGAGGCGATCGATCGCGTCATCGTCGTCGATCAGCGTCCCATCGGCCGCACCTCCCGGTCGACGCTGGCGACCTACACGGGACTCTTCGACACCGTCCGCAGGCTCTTCGCCGCCCAGCCGGAAGCGAAGGCACGCCGCTTCGGCGTCGGACGGTTCTCCTTCAACCAGCCCGAGGGGCGCTGCCCGAACTGCCTCGGAGACGGGGTCGTGAGCATCGAACTCCTCTTCATGCCCACGGAGACCGCCCCATGCCCGGTCTGCCACGGCAAGCGCTACAACCCGGAGACCCTCGAGGTCACCTACCGGGGGAGGTCGGTCGCCGATGTCCTCGCGATGACCGTCGACGAGGCGGCCGAGTTCCTCTCCGATGTGCCGCCGGCGGCGAAGATCCTCACCCTGCTCGCCGACATCGGACTCGGCTACGTCAGCCTCGGTCAGTCGGCGCCGACGCTCTCGGGCGGGGAGGCGCAGCGGATCAAGCTCGTCTCCGAACTCCACCGCTCAGCGCGCGGTCACAGCCTCTACATCCTCGACGAACCGACGACGGGTCTCCACCCGTCCGACATCGACATGCTCATCGGTCAGCTCCAGCTCCTCGTCGACGCGGGCAACACGGTCGTCATCGCCGATCACGACCTGAGGACGCTCTCGATCGTCGACTGGATCATCGACCTCGGTCCGGGGGCCGGTGACAACGGCGGTGAGATCGTCGCAACGGGCACCCCGGTCGATCTCGCCGAGGAGGCAGAGAGCCTCACCGGTGCGCACCTGCACGAGGCCCGCACCCGCCGGGCTCAGGCGACCGGCGCTTCGGCGTAGAGCGCGGAGACGAGAGGTTCGAGCTCCGGGGTCTCGCGTGCCTCGGCGAGCGCCTCTTCGAGGACTCGATCATGCGTCGGCTTGGCTGCGGCGAGCAGCTTCTCACCTGCTTGAGTGAGCTCGGTGTAGATGCCGCGCCGGTCGTCGGCGCAGAGGATGCGGGTGAGCAGACCGCGGTCCTCGAGTCGGGTGACGAGCCGCGTCGTCGCACTCGAGGACAGCGCTGCCGCGCGGGCGAGCTGTCGCATCCGCATATGCCAGCCGTCCTGCCTGCTCAGCGCGTCGAGCACGGTGAATTCGACGACCGAAAGCCCGTGCTCGCGCTGCAGGCTGCGCTCGAGCTCGGTGTCGATGAGTCCGTGCAGGGCCGCGAGCGTGCGCCAGCCCCGGGCCCGGATCTCCACCGCGTCGTCCCTGATCCCCACGTGCTTCTCCTCACTTCGTTCGTCCTTCCATGATACACGACTTGCGCAGATAGAACGCGTGTGCAAGTATCTATATCGATGCGTGTGCAACTACTGCGCACGCCGCATATTGCGGGTGCACCGTCCGCGGACCACCCGACCAACCACTTCTCATTCCCATCGGAAGGACCTTCCATGCCCCTCGCACTGCTCGCCCTCGCCATCGGCGGGTTCGGCATCGGACTCACGGAGTTCGTCATCATGGGTCTGCTGCCCGAAGTGGCGGCGGACTTCGCGGTGACCGAGACCGTGGCCGGCTATCTCATCTCGGGCTATGCGCTCGCTGTCGCCGTCGGCGCCATCCTCCTCACGGTCGCGCTCACCCGCGTCAACCGGAAGACCGCACTCATCGCACTCATGGTCCTCTTCATCCTTGGCAACGCACTCTCCGCGATGGCGCCGAGCTACGAGATGATGATGATCGGCCGGATCGTCGCGGCCCTCTGCCACGGAGCGTTCTTCGGCATCGGCTCCGTCGTCGCCGCGAGTCTCGTTGCTCCCAACCGTCAGGCTGCGGCGATCGCCATGATGTTCGCGGGTCTGACCAGCGCGAACGTCCTCGGCGTTCCCCTCGGCACGTTCCTCGGCCAGGCTGCCGGGTGGCGTTCGACGTTCTGGGCGATCTCGGTCATCGGCATCATCGCCCTCATCGGCATCGTCACGCTCGTCCCCAGGGAGAGCGTCCACTCGACCTCGACGGGCAGCATCCTCAGCGAGTTCCGGATCTTCCGCTCGCCTCAGGTATGGGCGTCGATCCTCATCACGATCCTCGGCTACGGCGGCATGTTCGGCGCCTTCACCTACATGGCCTTCACCCTCACCGGTGTGAGCGGATTCGCGGCCTCGACGGTTCCGTGGCTGCTCGTCCTCTTCGGCGTCGGCCTCTTCGTCGGCAACTTCCTCGGCGGCAGGGCTGCGGACAGGAACCTCGGCGCGACCCTGCTCACCCTCTTCATCGGCCTCATCGTCATCCTCGCCGTCTTCTCGCAGGTCGCCGGCAACCAGATTGCGACGATCGTCGCCCTCTTCCTCATGGGCGGCTTCGGGTTCGCAACCGTCCCGCCGCTGCAGATGCGGATCATGGGCCACTCGGAGGGTGCCCAGACGCTCGGCTCGGGCGCGAACATCGCGGCCTTCAACGTCGGCAATGCCTTCGGCGCATGGGTCGGCGGCCTGACGATCGCCGCAGGGCTCGGCTACGCCTCACCTCTGTGGGCCGGAGCGCTCGTCACCCTCGCCGGTCTCGTCGTCTTCCTCGTCGCCGGTCTCGGTCGGGGAGGCGAGCTGCGTCGGAAGCAGGCGGTCGCCGAGACTCCCGTGACCGCGGACATCAGCGCCTGAGCCCGAGAGTCTGACCCAGCCTCTGGCACCAGGTGCCGGACTCCGACACCTCAGCTCTCGAACCGGATCGCCTCGGCAGCATCGAGGGCGAGTTCGACGGCCTCACCGTCGATGCTCGCCCCGATCGCCGAGGCCGCCGAGGTCAGCTCTCGAGGGCGACCGCGTGATCGTCAGGCGTCTTCTGGTCTTCGGGCTTCTTGATGAAGAAGGCGAGGACGACGGGGACGAGCGCAATCGCCGAAGCGAGGAGGAACGCCGAATGAGCCCCCGGAGCCCCGGCCTCCGCGACGCTCTTGCCGGCGGCCTGGCCCGCGTGCAGAGCCGCCGAGTAGATCGAGATGAGCAGCGCCGTGCCCGCGGCGCCGGCGACCTGCTGCAGGGTGTTGAGCGCAGCGGATCCGTGGGAGTACAGACGCCGTTCGAGCGATCCCAGCGATGCCGAGAAGAGCGGCGTGAACGACCCGGCGAGTCCGAGCGACATCGCGATCTGGATGATGACGAGGACCCAGATCGGGGTGCCGATTCCGACGTTCGAGTACGCGAACATCGCCGAGGCGATGAGGATCGTGCCGGGGATGAGCAGCGTCCGTGGGCCTCTCGCGTCATAGATGCGGCCCATCACCGGACCGAGAAGGCCCATGAGCACCGATCCCGGGAGCAGGACGAGGCCCGACTGGGTCGCATTGAGGCCGACGACGCTCTGGAGGTAGAGCGGCAGGAGGGAGAGCGTGCCGAACATCGACAGCGCCACGACCGCCATGATGATGACCGAGAGGACGTAGTTGCGCGAGGTGAACACGCGCAGGTCGAGCAGCGCCCGATCGGCTCTGATGAGGACGAGCTGACGCCACACGAAGAGTCCGAGGAAGACGAGCCCCCCGGCGATCGACGCCCAGGCCAGGCCCGTTCCGGCCGAGGCGCCGGCACCCAATTCGCCGCCGCCGAACTGGCTGAGGCCGAAGACGATGCCGCCGAAGGCGAACGCCGAGAGGATGATCGAGACGACGTCGATCGGGGCGTGGGTGGTCTCGCCGAGGTTGGTCATCCACTTCGCACCGAGACCGAGGGCGATGAGCCCGATCGGCAGGACGATGCCGAAGAGCCAGCGCCAGCCGAGGGAGTCGAGCACGATGCCCGACATCGTCGGTCCGATCGCCGGAGCGAGTGAGATGACGAGGCTCACCCGTCCCATCATGCGTCCCCGCTGATGCGGCGGGACGACGTTCATCATCGTCGTCATGAGCAGCGGCATCATGATGCCGGTGCCGCCCGCCTGGACGACGCGTCCGACGAGGAGCATCGGGAAGCCCTGCGAGAGCAGACAGATGAGTGTGCCCAGGCAGAAGAGGATCATCGCGGTGAGGAAGACCTGCCGTGTCGTGAACCGCTGGAGGAGGAACCCTGTGGTCGGGATGACGACGGCCATGGTGAGCATGAACGCACTCGTCAGCCACTGCCCGAGTTCAGGCGGGATGTGGAGCGAACGGTTGAGCTCCGGGATGGCGATCGCCATCGTCGTCTCGTTGAGGATCGCGACGAACGCGGCGACGAGGAGGAGCCAGATGACCCGCATCCCCGCCGGGTCGATCACATCGTCGTGGGACGACGGTGCTTGGGCGGTGTTCTTGTCACTCGACAAGTCTGGTCTCCGATCGGAAGAGGCGGATTTCAGGCAGACACAGCAGGCAACGGCGCGTCCGTGCGGCTTTATTCCGGGTGGTGGGGAAATTCTCCCACCGTTCTCACAGTACTCCGCTCGTCGTCGCCGGCGCAGGCCGCTCAGCCTTCAGGCTCCCACACGGCACGGACACGGAATCTTTTGTCCCGCCTCGGCGTTGGCAGGGCATGGCAGATGTGGAATTCGGGCTCGACACCTTCGGTGCGCTCACAGAGGACGACAACGGCGAACTCATCACCCATGCGCAGACGGTGCGCGACGTCGTCGCCGACGGCGTGCTCGCCGATTCGGTGGGGCTCGACTTCTTCGGAGTCGGTGAGCACCACCGCCCCGACTTCGCGGTCTCCAGCCCCGAGATGGTGCTCGCGGCGATCGCGGGACGCACTGAGCGGATCCGACTGGGATCCGCGGTCACGGTGCTCAGCTCGGATGACCCGGTGCGGGTCTTCGAGCGCTTCGCGACCCTCGACGCGGTCTCGAACGGGCGTGCGGAGATCGTCGCCGGCCGCGGGTCATTCATCGAATCGTTCCCGCTCTTCGGATACGACCTGAGCGACTACGAGGTCCTCTTCGAGGAGAAGCTCGAGCTCCTCGCGAAGCTCCTGCGGGACCAGCCCGTGACCTGGCAGGGGACGACACGCTCCGCGCTGTCGAACCAGCAGGTGTTCCCCTCGACCGAGAAGCCCATCCCGGCCTGGGTCGGGGTCGGCGGCAGCCCCGAGTCGGTGGTGCGCACAGCGAAGTACGGGTTCAGTCTCTTCCTCGCGATCATCGGCGGGCAGCCCGAGCGCTTCGCCCCCTACATCGACCTCTTCCACCGTGCCCAGGACGAATACGGCATCGAGCACCGGCCGATCGCCGTCCATTCGCCCGGTCTCGTCGCCGAGTCGGATGAGCTCGCCCGCGAGATCGTCGAACCCGGGTGGACCGCGATGCGCAGGCGGATGGGCCGCGAACGCGGGTGGCCGCCCCCGCAGCCCGGCGACTTCGAGGCCGAGATCGAGACCGGCGCGCTCTACGTCGGCTCGCCCGAGACGGTGGCGAAGAAGATCGCGACGACGATCACGGCCCTCGGTATCGACCGCTTCGACCTCAAGTACGACCAGAGCAAGGTCACCCACGAGACGCGGCAGACCTCGATCGGCCTCTACGGCGAGAAGGTCGTGCCCATGGTCAAGGACATGCTCGCCGGCAGCTGAGCCGGATGCTGAGCCGGCTGCTGAACCGACCCCGCCGGCGGCTCGGGGACCGCGTCGTCGTTGCCCGACGCCGCGCGAGCAGATACCCTGACTGGGTATGAGTTCATCAGGATCTGCAACCGCTGCGCGCGTCTCGGGAGCGCCCTCGCGTTCCCGCAGGCGCCCATCGTCGGTGCGCATGGTCCTCTTCCTCATCGCGGCGCTGACGATGGCCGCGGGCCTGCTCGCGCTGCCCCACGCCGGGGAGATGTCGGACGCGATGTCCGGCCAGATGTCGGGCGCTATGACGGGGTCCGTGACGTCGACCGCGCACGGGATGTCGGGGTCCTCCCACGGTGCGTCGGGCTATGCGGCACCGGGAGCCGCCTCGGCGATGGGCGGGCATCAGCCTGCCGACGTCGGGCAGATCTCCGCAAACGACGAGATCACCGCCGTGACCTGCGCCGACATGCCGTGCGCCGGTGACCACGATCCGCTCACCCCGTGCATCGTCATGCTCATGTGCGCGTTGGCCGCGATCGTCCTCTCCCTCCTCCTGCCCCGGTCCCGGGGGACGGTGTTCCGCCTCCCGCGCGGTGACACGGCCGGGTCGCGCCCGGTCATCGCGCGCATCCCTGCACCTCCGGACTCGCACGCGCCGAGTCTCACCGTTCTCTCCATCAGTCGGACGTAGGCCGTGATCGTCGCCGGCCACCTCCCGGCCGGCGACACCTCGATCACGCTCCCGTGAGCGACCACGACCCAACCTCTTTCGGCTCACGCCGCACACCGCGCCGACGCGCCTCAGCGGCTGCACGCCTGTGCGCCTCTGCACCGCCCGCTCACCGTGAGCACGATCCAACTGATTTGGAGAACACACCATGACCGGCAACCGACCTCTCAACTCGCGTCCGCTGCATCGTCGCGGCTTCCTCACCGGAGCCCTCGGCGTCCTCGCCCTCACCGGCTGCGCCGCCCAGGCCTCGGGAGGCGACTTCCTCGACCCTGCCTCACAGCGCGTCGACGACGCCGAAGCCGACCGCGAGACCACCGGCGAGACCGTCACCGTCACCCTCACCGCGGCCGCCTCGACCCTCACCCTCGGCACGACCACCGCGGAGACGTGGAGCTTCGGGGAGATCCCCGCTCCCGTCATCCGCATGAACGCCGGTGACCGCCTCCAGGCGACCCTGCGCAACCGCCTGCCGGAGGAGACGACGATCCACTGGCACGGACTCGCACTGCGCAACGACATGGACGGCGTACCCGCGGTCACTCAGGAACCGGTCCCGGCAGGCGGTGACTTCACGTACGACTTCATCGCCCCGCATCCGGGAACCTACTGGTTCCATCCGCACGTCGGCGCTCAGCTCGACCGGGGACTCTACGGCGCCCTCATCGTCGACGACCCCGAGGAGACGCTCGACTACGACCGCGACTGGGTGATCATCCTCGACGACTGGCTCGACGGCGTCACCGCGACCCCGGACGAGGTCCTCACCGAACTCACCCGCGGCATGGGGGACATGGGCGGGATGGACCACGGCAGCATGGGCGGGCCGATGCGGATGGGCAACACCCTCATGGGCGCGAGTTCCGATGTCCTCGGCGGCGATGCCGGCGACGTGTTCTACCCGCACTACCTCGTCAACGGCCGCGGTCCCGACGACCCGGAGACCTTCACCGCCAAGCCGGGCGAGCGGATCCGCCTGCGCATCATCAACGCCGGCGGCGACACCGCGTTCCGTCTCGCCCTCACCGGGCACCGCCTCACCGTCACCCACACCGACGGCTTCCCCGTCGAGCCGACGGAGACCGACTCGCTGCTCCTCGGCATGGGCGAGCGGTATGACGCGATCGTCACCGTCGGAGACGGTGTCTTCGCCCTCGTCGCCGAGGCGGAGGGCAAGACCCAGCGCACGCATGCTCTACTCCGGGCGGGGTCCGGGCAGCCTCCCGCCCTCGACGGGGAGATCGGCGAGTTCGGGGCCGCGCCGCTGACGGCCGAGGTGCTCACCGCCGCCAAGTCAGTGGCGCTGCCGTCGAAGACGCCCGATGAGGAGATCACCATCCGGCTCACCGGGTCGATGGCGAAATACGACTGGGCCTTTGACGGGAACCGCTTCGACCATGCGAAACCGCTCGAGAACGCGTGGGGCATCTCCGAGGGCGACCGGGTGCGGGTGCGCTTCGTCAACGACACAGACATGTGGCATCCCATCCACCTCCACGGGCACACGTATCAGCTCGCTGGCGGAGGCCCACGGAAGGACACGTCGATCGTCCTGCCCGGGGCGACCCTGACCGTCGACTTCGACGCGGACAACCCGGGTCGGTGGCTCACCCACTGCCACAACGTCTACCACGGAGAGGCCGGGATGATGGGGGTGATCGCCTACCAGGCGTAGCTCTCGACTGGCCGACCACGACGAAGGCCCCGAACCATCAGGTTCGGGGCCTTCGTGTTACGAGTGCTGTCTCAAAACTACTCGAGTGGAGGTAAGGGGACTCGAACCCCTAACCCTCTGCTTGCAAAGCAGATGCGCTACCAATTGCGCCATACCCCCAGGTGGGTAATCACCCTACACCGAATCGGTGTGCTTTGACCACTCGGCTTGGGCACGCTGATTCGTGTGCCGCCACCGGAAGAACACTCCCAGCCCCACGAGCGTGAGCCCGGAGAGAATCCACTTCTTCATGATCCTCCTCGAAAGGAAGTGGGCCTACCTGGACTTGAACCAGGGACCTCTTCGTTATCAGCGAAGCGCTCTAACCGCCTGAGCTATAGGCCCTTTCGGGGTGAACCCGAAGTAAAAATATACCGAACCGGTCATCCCCTGCACAAATCCGCGAGCCGTGACACGCCTCACAGCCCGCGGATCCGCGTCGATTCCGTCCGGGGACGGACACTTCGTCAGTCGTCGGTGAGGGTGAGGTGGAACCCGCCGGCGATGAGAGAGCCGATGTTGTAGATGAACGCAGCCAGGGTCGACAGCGCCGTCATGAGCACGATGTTGATGATCGCGATGATGAAGCCGGCAGCGACGACCCGACCGAAGCCGAAGATGCCGATGAGGCGCTCAGCGGACTCCGCACCGGCGAGTTCTGTCATCGTGGCCTCGAGTCCGCTCATCACTCCGGTGGCCTGGAGGACGACCCAGAGGACGACGAAGGCGACGATTGTGGCGATGCCGATGGCCACGGACATGAGGAACGACATCTTCATGACCGACCACGGGTCGACGGCGGCAACGGTGAGGCGAACGGTCCGGGGACCCTTCTTCTTCTTTCCCTTCCCGTTGTCGACCATGTTCTTCACGCCCATCTTCACGCCCCCGGAGCTCGCCCGGACCGTGTTCGCGACGTTGCCCATCACCGAGGTGGCCGGACCGCTGCCGGTGCCCTGGCCTGCCGCTGAGGTCTCCGCCGAGGCGGTCGACGCCGCGGCCGTGGCAGGACCGGAGCCCGTGGAGGGGGCCCGTCCGGGCTTCGGTGAGGCCTTCGGGGCAGGAGGGGCGACGACGGTCGACTTGTCGTCGGTCCGCGATCCCTTCGCCGAGGCGGGAGTGGACGTCGTGCCCGTCTTCGGGGCAGCGGCGGGCTTGGATCCCCCCGAGCGGTTGCCGGCGCCCGCAGAGCCTGAGGAGCCGGACGAGGAGTCGGTCTTCGAGGAGCCGGCGGTCAGGCGGGTCGATCCGCTCGACGTCCTGATGATCTTGCCGGGTCCTGTCTGCTTGTTGTCGCTCACTCTTCCACATCCTCGCTGCCGGTCTCGGTCTCGACGGCCTCAGGCGTCTCCGCCTCCGGTGCCACGACCTCAGCTTCGACTGCCTCGGCTTCGTCTTCGTCTTCCACCGCGGTCTCGGGTCCACGGGTTACTGCGATGATACGGTCATTCTTTCCCGGCTTCGCGAACACCACACCCATGGTGTTGCGTCCCTTCGCAGGAACCTCGTCGATGTTCGACCGCACCACCTTACCGCGCTCCATGACGACGAGGACCTCTTCACCCTCGTCGACGATGAGGCCGCCCACCAAGTCTCCGCGCTGTTCGGTGATCTTCGCAACTCGGATGCCGAGGCCGCCGCGGCCCTGCACACGGTACTCATCGACCGGGGTGCGCTTGGCGTAGCCGCCCTCGGTGACGACGAAGACGTACGTGCCCGGCTGAACGACGTCCATGGTGAGCAGTTCGTCGTCGTCCTTGAACTTCATGCCCGTGACACCGCCGGTGACGCGGCCGAGGGGACGGATCGAATCGTCATCGGCAGCGAAGCGGATCGACATCCCCTTGCGCGAGATGAGGAGCAGGTGGTCCTCGGAGGAGACGATGCGGGCGGAGACGAGTTCGTCCGGCTCGCCCTTGTACTCGCGGAGGTTGATGGCGATGACGCCGCCGGTGCGGTTCGAGTCGTACTCGCTCAGGCGGGTCTTCTTCACGACTCCGGACTTGGTCGCGAGGATGAGGAATTCCGCCTCGTCGTAGTCGCGGATCGAGAGCACCTTCGCGATCGTCTCACCCGGCTGAAGTGCCAGGAGATTCGCAACATGCTGTCCCTTCGCGTCCCGGGAACCCTCAGGGATCTCATAGGCCTTGGCCCGGTAGACGCGTCCGGTGTTGGTGAAGAAGAGGAGCCAGTTGTGCGTCGAAGTGACGAAGAACTGCTCGACGACGTCGTCGCCGCGCAGCTGGGCGCCCTTGATGCCCTTGCCGCCGCGGTGCTGCGCGCGGTAGAGCGTCGACTGGGTCCGCTTGGCGTACCCGCCGCGGGTGATCGTGACGACGACCTCCTCCTCGGGGATGAGGTCCTCCATCGACACGTCCCCATCGAAGCCGGCGAGGATCTTCGTCCGCCGGTCGTCGCCGTAGCGTTCGACGACCTCGTCGAGCTCCTCGGAGACGATCTCCCGCTGCCGGGCGGGGGTCTCGAGGATGAGGTTGTACTCGGCGATGAGGGCTTCGATCTTCTCCGACTCCTCCTGGATCTTCAGCCGCTCGAGGGCCGCGAGGCGGCGCAGCTGGAGATCGAGGATGGCGTTGGCCTGGAGTTCGTCGACCTCGAGGAGCTCCATCAGTCCCGCCCGCGCCTCGTCCGAGGACGGGGAGCGGCGGATGAGGGCGATGACCTCGTCGAGGGCGTCAAGGGCCTTGAGGTAGCCGCGGAGGATGTGGGCGCGCTCCTCGGCCTTGCGCAGACGGAACTTCGTCCGGCGCACGATGACCTCGATCTGGTGCTTGACCCACAGGCGCAGGAACGAGTCGAGGGAGAGGGTGCGCGGCACGTTGTCGACGAGCGCGAGCATGTTCGCGGAGAAGTTCTCCTGCAGCGAGGTGTGCTTGTAGAGGTTGTTGAGCACGACCTTGGCCACGGCGTCGCGCTTGAGCACGATGACCAGCCGCTGACCCGTGCGGCCCGAGGACTCGTCGCGGAGGTCGGCGATGCCGGCGACCTTGCCGTCCTTGACGTAGGAGGCGATCTTCGCGGCGAGGGTATCCGGGTTGACCATGTAGGGCAGCTCGGTGACGACGAGGCAGGTCCGACCCTGGATCTCCTCGACCTCGACGACGGCGCGCTGGGTGATCGAACCGCGACCGGTCCGGTAGGCGTCCTCGATGCCCTTGTGGCCGAGGATTGTGGCGCCGAGCGGGAAGTCGGGGCCTTTGACGATGCCGAGGAGGGCTTCGAGCGCCTCTTCCTTCGTCGCCTCGGGGTGGGAGAGCAGCCACTGAGCGCCGGCGGCGAGTTCGCGGAGGTTGTGCGGCGGGATGTTCGTCGCCATGCCCACGGCGATGCCGGCCGAACCGTTGGCGAGCAGGTTCGGGAACCGCGAGGGCAGGACGACCGGTTCGAGGCTGCGGCCGTCGTAGTTGGGCTGGAAGTCGACGGTGTCCTCGTCGATGTCGCGGACCATCTCCATCGCCAGCGGAGCGAGCTTGCACTCCGTGTACCGGGGCGCCGCGGCACCGTCGTCGCCGGGCGAGCCGAAGTTGCCCTGGCCGGCGATGAGCGGGTAGCGCATCGTCCACGGCTGGACGAGGCGGACGAGGGCGTCGTAGATCGCCGAGTCGCCGTGCGGGTGGTACTGACCCATGACGTCGCCGACGACGCGGGCGCACTTCGAGAAGTTCCGGTCGGGACGGTACCCGCCGTCGTACATCGCGTAGAGGACGCGGCGGTGGACGGGCTTGAGGCCGTCGCTGACGTCGGGCAGTGCGCGCCCGACGATGACGCTCATCGCGTAGTCGAGGTACGACCTCTGCATCTCGAGGTTGAGATCGACCTGTTCGACCCGGTTGATCTCGGTCGGTGTTTCGAATTCGTCAGCCAATGTGGGCTCTTCCCTTGTGTTCGAACCGTTCTTCTGGCGTCATCTCTGCGGACGCGAACGGCGGCGGATGGAATGCGCAGCGGATCCCTCGCCGAGGTGGGGCCACCTCGGCGAGGTCGTGCTCAGATGTCGAGGAAGCGGACGTCCTTCGCGTTCTCCTGGATGAAGCGGCGACGCGAGTCGACGTCGTCGCCCATGAGGACGGTGAAGATCTCGTCGGCGACGATCGCATCGTCGAGGGTGACCTGCTTGAGCAGGCGGGTGTCGGGATCCATCGTCGTCTCCCACAGCTCCTCGTAGTTCATCTCGCCCAGACCCTTGTAGCGCTGGATCGCCTGCTCCTTGGGCAGGCGCTTGCCCTCGGCCTTGCCGGCGGTGAGCAGCGCATCGCGCTCCCTGTCGGTGTAGGCGAACTGGTAGTGCGCGTTCGACCACTTGATCTTGTACAGCGGCGGCATCGCGAGGTAGACGTACCCGTGCTCGATGAGCGGCTTCATGTACCGGAAGATGAGCGTGAGCAGCAGCGTCGTGATGTGCTGGCCGTCGACGTCGGCGTCGGCCATGAGGATGATCTTGTGGTAGCGCAGCTTCTCGAGGTCGAACTCCTCGCCGATGCCGGTGCCGAAGGCGGTGATCATCGCCTGGACCTCGTTGTTGCCCAGGGCCCGATCGAGGCGGGCCTTCTCGACGTTGAGGATCTTGCCGCGCAGCGGCAGGATCGCCTGCGTGAAGGGGTTGCGGCCCTGCACGGCGGACCCGCCGGCCGAGTCGCCCTCGACGATGAAGACCTCGGAGATGTCCGGGTCCTTGGACTGGCAGTCCTTGAGCTTGCCGGGCATGCCGGAGGTCTCGAGCAGGCCCTTGCGGCGGGTCGCCTCGCGGGCCTTCCGCGCGGCGAGCCTGGCCTGCGAGGCCTGCAGCGCCTTGCGGACGACGTCCTTGGCCTGAGCGGGGTTCGACTCGAACCAGTGGCCGAGCTCGTCGCGGACGACGCGCTGGACGAAGCCCTTGACCTCGGAGTTGCCGAGCTTCGTCTTCGTCTGGCCCTCGAACTGGGGGTCGCCGACCTTGACGGAGATGACGGCGGTCAGGCCCTCGCGGATGTCGTCGCCGGTGAGGTTCGGATCCTTCTCCCGCAGCAGCTTCTGCTCGCGGGCATAGGCGTTGACCAGCGAGGTCAGGGCGGTGCGGAAGCCCTCCTCATGGGTCCCGCCCTCATGCGTGTTGATGACGTTGGCGTAGGTGTGGACGGACTCGCTGTACGCCGTCGTCCACTGCATCGCGATCTCCAGCGACAGCGTCTGCCCCGCCTCCTCGGCTTCGAAGACGATGATGTCGGGGTTGATGAGGTCGACCTTCTTCGCCGAGTTGAGGTACTGGACGTAGTCGAGGAGCCCGTGCTCGTAGAGGTACGTCGCCTCGCGCGGCTTCGCCTCGGCTTCTTCGTCCTCGTCGATCTGGACGTTGTCGTCGTCGACCTGGACGTGGCGTTCGTCGATGAGCCGGATCTTCAGGCCCTTGTTGAGGAACGCCATCTGCTGGAAGCGGGCGCGCAGGTACTCGTACGAGAAGTCGGTCGTCTCGAAGATCTCGGCATCGGGCCAGAACGTCACGATCGTCCCGGTCGCCTCCGTCGGCTCTCCGCGCTGGAGCTCACCGGTGGGCACGCCGCGGCGGAAGTCCATCGTCCAGTGGTAGCCGTCGCGCATGACCTCGACGTCGAGGCGCTCGGAGAGCGCGTTGACGACGGTCGAACCGACGCCGTGGAGACCGCCGGCCACGGCGTAGCCGCCGCCGCCGAACTTGCCGCCGGCATGGAGGATGGTGAGGATGACCTCGACGGTGGGCTTGTGCTCGGTCGGGTGCATCGCCACGGGCATTCCGCGTCCGTTGTCGGCCACGCGCACGCCGCCGTCGGCGAGGATCGTCACATCGATGTCATCGGCGTACCCGGCCATCGCCTCGTCGACGGAGTTGTCGACGATCTCCTGCACGAGGTGGTGGAGACCACGCTCCGAGGTCGACCCGATGTACATGCCTGGACGTTTGCGGACTGCCTCGAGACCTTCAAGTACCGTGATATCCCCGGCATCGTAGTGGGACTGTTCCTCGGTCGTCATGTGACTCCTCGTGCAAATGAACGCTATCAGCTGTCCATTCTACCGCGCGGCGGACAGAAATGCCCGCAAGCGGCCCAGAAACGTCCTCTCCCGCTTTTTCCGACCGGCTGACGTACCCCCGGACACGATGGGACCCGGCTATGGCCGCTGGTGGCTTTCTGTGGATTTCCGGGTTCGGGGGTCGTCGGCAGCGTCCGAGCTCACCCGAAGGTGTCCCGCGGACCCCGCCCGCGCACGCTGCGCCGGCCCTTCTTGAAGCTGCGTCCCTGCGGCCCCCGGATCTCGAGCTCGGTGATCGTCGCGGACCCGAGTCCCGCCTCGAGGGCACGGAGGATCGTCGGGCGCAGGACACGGAGCTGCGTCGCCCACGTCGTCGAGTCCGCGGCGATGACGAGCAGCGGCGGGGAGAAGTCGACGGGAGTGGCGTGCCGGGCGACCTGTTCGCCGACGAGGTCGGACCAGCGGCCGAGGACCTTGCCGATGTCGATCGACGACGACCATCCCTGGGTGGCGATGAAGCCGCCGAGGACCGAGGAGATCGACGTCGGGTCCCGCCTGTCCTTGCCCGCCGAGGTGTAGGTGACGTCCGTGCGGACGCGGGAGCGGCGGCGCCCGCGGATGAACCGCGCCTCGGTGACCTCCATCCGGCGCACCCGGTCGAGGGCTTCGAGGGCCGCGACAGGGGTCGAGGGATCCCGCTCGATCCCGCTCATGCCCGGCCTCCCGTCATCGCTGGGCTCCCGCGCCGAGGAGGGCCGCCTGGCCGATGCGCTCACCGCCGAGGCCGTCCGGCAGGTCCGCATCGACGGCCGCGGTGACGAGGACCTGTTCGGCCTCGGTGATCCGCGAGGCCAGCCGGCTGCGCCGACCGGTGTCGAGTTCGGCGAAGACGTCGTCGAGGACGAGGATCGGCTGTTCGGCAGGCGTTCCGGCGTCGGCGCTGAGCAGGTCCCAGCCGGCGAGCTGCATGGCGAGCGCGAGCGACCACGTCTCCCCGTGGGAGGCGTAGCCCTTCGCCGGGTGGGAGCCGATCATCAGGGCGATGTCGTCGCGGCCGGGTCCGTGGAGAGTGAGTCCGCGTTCGATCTCCGTCGTCCGTCGCCTCTCCAGGGCGGCGAGGAGGAGCTCCTTCGCCTCGGCGGCCGAGGCGACCTGCGAGTAGTCGATGCGCGAATCGTAGGCGACCGTGACTCCCTGCCGTTCGAGTCGGGCATCGGCGGCGATGTACGCGAAGTTCTCCTGCAGCGGGGCGACGATGTCGGCGAGCACCCGCTGACGACCGAAGACGAGTTCGGCGGCGGAGTCGGCGTAGGCCATGTTCCAGATGTCGAGGGTCGCCTCGAGTCCGGGATCGCGGTCCTCGCGCAGCCGCTTGAGCAGGGCGTTGCGCTGTTTGAGGGCCCGATCGAAGTCCGTGATCACCGAGGCGAAGCGGGGATTGCGGGCGACGACGAGGGTGTCGATCCACGAACGCCGCTCCGCCGGCTCCCCGCGGACGAGGCTGAGGTCCTCGGGGGCGAAGACGACGGCGGAGACGAGCCCGAGGATCTCCCTGATCCGCACCGGGGACCGGTTGACCCGTGCCCGGTTCGCACCCTTGGACTGGATGGAGACCTCGACCGTTGCATGCCGCTGCCCGCGGTTGACGAGCGCGGAGACCGTCGCCGTGCTCGCGCCCTCATTGACGAGCGGGGCGTCGAAGGCCACACGATGCGAGCGCAGGTGCGCGAGGTACCCGACCGCCTCGACGACGTTCGTCTTGCCGGTACCGTTGTCGGCGACGAAGGTCGTCACCCCGGGCGCGAACTCGAGATCGAGCTCAGGGTACGACCGGAAGCCACGCAGCGAGAGTCGGGATATCCACATTCAGATGCGCGTGGGCATGAGCAGGTAGCGATACGACTCGTCGGCCGAGGCCTCGAGGTCCTTCTGCCCGGAGATGATGACGGGCTTCATCGGCTGGGTGAAGGAGAAGTTCACGTACGGGTTCTCGATGGCGGCGAGGCCCTCGGCGATGTAGTGCGGGTTGAAGCCGACGGTGATCGGCTCTCCCTCGAGGACGGCTTCGACGGCCTCAGACGCCTGCGCGTCGTCACCGGTGCCGGCGTGGAGGGTGAGCAGGCCGTCGGTGACCTCGAAGCGCAGCGGGGTGTTGCGCTCGGCGACGAGGGAGACACGGCGGACGGCTTCGCGGAGGACTGCGGTCTCGACGATCGCGTGGATCGGCACGGAGTCGGGGAAGAGCGAACGGACCTTGGGGTACTCGCCCTCGACGAGCAGCGAGGTCGTCACCCGTCCCGCCGAGGTGAACGAGATGAGATCCTTGCCAGAATCGGTGCTCAGACCGATCGTCACGTCACCGCCGAGGGACTTCGAGACGTCGGAGAGGGTGCGACCGCGCAGCAGAGCGACCGCCGAGACGTCGGGGCGCCCGGGATTCCACGTGAATTCGCGGACGGCCAGCCGGTAGCGGTCGGTGGCGAGCAGCGTCACCTTCTCACCCTCGATCTCGACGCGCACGCTCGTGAGGATCGGCAGGGTGTCGTCCTTCGAGGTCGCGATCGTCACCTGGGAGACGGCGTTCTGGAATTCGCCGGCGGAGACGGTGCCGGAGTCGTCGGGCACCTGCGGCAGCGAGGGGTATTCGGCCACGGGCATCGTCATCAGGGAGAAGCGCGAGGATCCGCACGTCACGTCGACCTTCGAGCCGATCTGCTCGAGGGTGACCTCCTGGTTGGGCAGGGCCTTGGAGATGTCGGCGAGGAGGCGGCCGGAGACGAGCACGGTGCCGGGCGAGACCACCTCGGCGGAGATCTCGACTCGCGAGGAGACTTCGTAGTCGAAGACGGCGAGGCGAACGGTCCCGCCGGTCTCGGCGGTGATGAGGATTCCGGTGAGGACGGGAGCAGAGGGGCGGTTGGGGAGGGTCTTGGTCGCCCAGGTCACGGCGTCGGCGAGGACATCGCGATTGACTTTGAACTTGAGAGGGGTTGCTTCGTCGTTCACTTTACTCCTTCGGGATATCACCCGATGTGCGTTCGGCTTCGGCGTGACGGTGCTCGGAAAACTGTACACAGCCTAACCGATTCCGCGATACCCGAGGACGGCCGAACGAACGGGGAGGACACGCGGAGGAAGCCTGGGAATCTCGGATCCGAGAACCGGTTTCCGGGACGTGTTCGAATACCGAACTGATCGTTCGCTCAGCAGCGCGGAGCCCATCACGTCATCGTCAGCAGACGATGGCGGTCGCCCTCCTGTCACCTGAGATTGATTCAGCAGAAGTATCAGCACCTGTGGAACCTGTGGACGAAACGGTCAGGACGCAGAGCACTCCTGGGATCTCTGCCGTCGTCGGGGTGTGGATCGGATGTGCAACCGCAGGCTGGTGTTCGGGGACGCCTGGGTAAGCACAGCCGTGTAGTTCACATCCGTCCACGTGGCTGCAGGACTCCGTCCCCAGAGTTATCCCCACTGTGGTCGAATTGTCCCCAGAGTTATCCACAGGTGTGCATAGCGTCTTCTATAGGCGGTGCTGTTGTTTGATGCGGTTTGTGAGTTCGGTGACCTGGGTGTAGACCGCCCGCCGCTCGGCCATCTGCGTTCGAATCTTCTTGTTCGCGTGCATGACTGTCGTGTGGTCGCGGCCGCCGAAGGCCTGCCCGATCTTCGGCAGGGAGAGGTCGGTGAGTTCGCGGCAGAGGTACATCGCGATCTGCCGGGCCGTCGTCAGCGTCCGCGAGCGCGAGGTCCCGCAGAGGTCGTCGAGGGTGAGGCTGAAGTAGGCGGCGGTCTGCCCCATGATGTCGGCAGCGGTGATCGCGGGGGTGTCGTCCTGGGTGATGAAGTCCTTGAGGACCGTCTCGGCCAGCGACACGTCGACCTGCTGGTCGTTGAGGTTGGCGAAGGCGGTGACGCGGATGAGGGCGCCCTCGAGTTCGCGGATGTTCGATGAGACCCGGGAGGCGATGTACTCGAGGACGTCGTCGGGAACGTCGAGGTGCTCGCCGGCGGCCTTGCGGCGCAGAATCGCGAAGCGGGTCTCCATGTCCGGGGGCTGGACGTCGGTGAGCAGACCCCATTCGAACCGGGACCGCAGCCGCTCTTCGAAGCCCTTCAGCATCTTCGGCGGCTGGTCGGAGGTGATGACGACCTGCTTCGCCTCGTTGTGGAGGGCGTTGAAGGTGTGGAAGAACTCCTCGACGGTGGCGTCCTTGCCCTGGAGAAACTGGATGTCGTCGATCATGAGGATGTCGACTTCGCGGTAGCGGCGCTGGAAGGCCGGGCGCAGCGCGTTCGACGTCCGAGAAGAGCCGATCGTGTTGATGAAGTCGTTGACGAACTCCTCGCTCGAGACGTACTTGACGCGGATCTCGGGGAAGAGCTGAGTGGCGTAGAACCCGATCGCGTGGAGGAGGTGGGTCTTGCCCAGTCCCGAGTCGCCGTAGATGAAGAGGGGGTTGTACGCCTTCGCCGGCGCTTCGGCCACGGCGAAGGCCGCGGCATGGGCGAAGCGGTTCGACGCGCCGATGACGAAGGTGTCGAACGTGTACTTGGGGTTGAGCTGGGCGACGCCGGGGACGTCGACGGGCGGGGTCGGGGTGGTCGTCGCCTCTGCGATCTCCACCTCGATGCGCGAATCGGCCGGTCGGGTGCCGGTGTCGGCGGACGGTGCGGGAGCGCTGTTCCCCACAGGGGAGGGCTCCGGGGCGGCAGGAGGAGCCACAGCCGGTTCGTCGATCTCCGTCGCCGGTGCGGGGGCCGGTGCGGGTGCGGCGTCGGATGCCGTCGGGGCCGTGGTCTCGGCAGCGGTCGAGGGTTCTGCGGACGCATCGTCGATGAGTTCGTCGAAGCGGATCGGGACGTCGAGTTCAGGGTCGACGACGAAGCCGAAGGTCACGTCGAAGCCGATGACCTTGGAGAACTCCCTGGTCAGCGGCTCGAGGAGACGGGTCTCGATGGTGCGGCGCGAATGCTCGTCACGGACGGCGAGGAGGACGAGGGCGTTGTCGACGAGAGCCTTGGGAAGGGCGAGGTAGAGGAAGCTCTTCTGATGTCGGGTGAGGTCGGCGTCCTGATCCAGGGTAGAGACCACCGTCTGCCATTGGCCGATGAGCTCGTTCTTGGAATTCGACACCGTCGATCCTCTCTTCTGTCGATCGTCTTCGTCGCACGGTCCACACCTGTGCATGACTTCCACACAGTTTTCCACAGTTTGTGGAGGAGTGACGAGTCGGCCGGGCGATACTCCACACGGGTGGATAAGCGTGTGGAAAACTACATGATTGTGACTTGTGGAAGACGGGAGTCGACGCAGAGGTGAATGGGAGTCGACGGCCGGGCACCGTGACGGGGAACATCTCTGAGCGGTTTGACCGGGCCTGAGCGCCTTGGCTAAGATGGAGTGTCCTGTGTACCGGGCTGCATCCGATTCTCTGTATAGCTCTCATGCACAGGAGTGCTCGGCGGTCGAGACTCGCACCGCCGTTTTTTGTGAGAACGCTTCAGGCGTTCATCCGCGATCTAGAAATCGGAGACCTCAAGTGAGCAAGCGTACATTCCAGCCCAACAACCGCAAGCGCGCCAAGAAGCACGGCTTCCGTCTGCGTATGCGCACCCGCGCGGGCCGCGCCATCCTGGCTTCGCGTCGTCGCAAGGGACGTTCCGAAGTCTCGGCCTGAATGTGATTCCGGATGCGCACCGCCTCCGGCACGGCGACGACTTCAGACGAGTCTTCAGAGCCGGTGTCCGCGTGCGCTCGGACCACCTCATGGCGCACAGCCTGAGAGACGTTGATGATTCCCACGCCGCGCGCGTGGGTTTCATCGTATCCAAGGCCGTGGGCAACGCGGTCACGCGCAACCGGGTCAAACGCCGGCTGCGGGAGATCGTCCGGCCCCGGCTGGACGAATTCGGCACGGGGAGCCTGTTCGTGGTCAGGGCGCTGCCGAACGCCGCGGAGGCGGAGTACTCCCAGCTGGCCACCGAGGTGGACGACCTCATCGGGAAGGCCCGGAAGAAGCAGAACCGTGGACGCCGAACACGACCTCAGACATGAATCCGAGGTGCCCGAGCGTCCGGCCGGATTCTGGCCGGGGCTGTGGTGGTTCGTCCGCATCGCACCGAGGATGCCCTTCGTGTGGTTCATCCGCGCGTATCGGGTGGTCGTCTCTCCGCTCTACGGACAGGTCTGCCGGTACTATCCCAGCTGCTCGATGTACGGCCTCGAGGCCTTCGAGATACACGGAGTTCTCAAGGGAATGGTGTTAACTGGGTGGCGAGTGCTGAGGTGCAATCCGTTCTCCCACGGCGGGGTGGACCATGTTCCCGGCTCAGCCCGCGAAGCCCGGTCCCAGATGCTCCATGACGCTGATGCCGGCATGCGGGGCGAGCGTCCGTGAGGGCCTGATACGAGCCGAGAGATCCGCGTCCGCACCCGTGTCGCGACCGACTGACAACAATGGCACAATGAACGATCGTGATGGATCGTTGCAACGAGGAGAACTGAATGGACTGGATCGACAGCTTGCTCTACCCCCTGCAGTGGGTAGTGGCTTGGATCCTTGCGATCTTCCATGACATCTTTACCGCACTCGGTCTGCCCGCAGCCAACGGCTGGACCTGGGTGCTCTCGATCGCGGGTCTGACCGTCGTCATCCGCGCACTGCTCATTCCGCTCTTCGTCTACCAGATCCGGGCCCAGCGGAAGATGCAGCTCCTCCAGCCTGAGATCCAGCGTCTGCAGGCGAAGTACAAGGGCAAGAAGGACCAGTACTCGCGCCAGGCGATGGCCGAGGAGCAGATGGCCCTGTTCCGCGACAACAAGACGAGCCCGTGGGCGTCGTGTCTGCCTCTCCTCGTGCAGATGCCGATCTTCTTCTCGCTCTTCCGCGTCATCCACAACATGCAGAACGTGGCTGAGGGCAAGATCGACGCGATCGGCGGCCTCACCCAGGAGCTCGCCCAGCAGGCCGAGGAGTCCTCGGTCTTCGGCGTCTCCCTCTCGGCGACGTTCATGGATCCGGGCATCACCGTCAAGGTGCTCACCGCGGTCCTCATCATCATCATGGCTGCGACGATGTTCATCACGCAGAAGCAGATGATGGCGAAGAACATGTCGGAGGCCGCGATGGCCAACCCGATGATGCAGTCGCAGAAGATGCTCCTCTACATCATGCCCGTCGTCTTCGGCGTCGGCGGAATCTACTTCCCGCTCGGCGTCCTCTTCTACTGGCTCGTGTCGAACACCTGGACGATGGTCCAGCAGCACATGGTCATCAGGAACATGCCGGCACCCGGGTCGAAGGCCGAGAAGGAGATGCTCGAGCGCAAGGCGCGCAAGGGCAAGACCGTTCCGTCGGCAGAGATCAAGGGGTCTGCGCAGACCACCGTCGAGGCACCGAAGCCGACCGGTCAGCGTCAGCAGCCCGTGAGCAAGAACCGCAAGAAGAACAAGAAGCGCTGAGGTAGGACATGTCAGAAGAAGCCATCGACGACAAGGCTGCGAAGCCGACCCGTGCCGAGCTCCTCGAGGAAGAGGGCGAGATCGCGGCGGATTATCTCGAAGAGCTCATGGACATCGCCGACATCGACGGCGACATCGACATCGACGTCGCCGACGGCCGGGCGCAGCTGTCCATCGTCTGCGAGGACGAGGACGACTCGAACCTGCGCACGCTCGTCGGCCGTGACGGCAAGACCCTCGGTGCGCTGCAGGAGCTCGTCCGTCTCGCCGTGCAGACGAGCACGGGCCAGCGGTCCTGGCTTATGCTCGACATCGACGGCTACCGCTCGAGCCGGCGCGACGAACTCATCCGCAAGGCTGAGGACGCCATCGCCGAAGTCAAGGAGAGCGGCGAGGAGTTCGCGTTCAAGGCGATGAACAGCTTCGAACGCAAGATCATCCACGATCAGGTGGCGAAGGCCGGACTCGTGTCCGAGTCGGAAGGCGAGGGCGACGGACGTCATGTCGTCGTCCGTCCCGCTGATGACTGACCTGACGGAGGTCGAGGTTCCGCCGGCCGGAACCGAGGAGTACTTCGGTGAGGCGTTCCCCCTCGCCCAGCGCTATGCCGAGCACTTGGCGACTACCGGGATCGAGTGGGGCCTCATCGGCCCGCGTGAACTCGACAGGCTGTGGTCGCGGCACATCCTCAACTGCGCGGTGGTCGCCGAGTTCGTCGGCGATGACGACGTCGTCGGTGACGTCGGCAGCGGGGCCGGTCTGCCGGGGATTCCGATCGCCCTCATGCGACCTGAGGCGACCGTCGTGCTCATCGAGCCGATGGAGCGTCGCGTCGACTGGCTGACGATGGTCGTCGACGACCTCGGCCTTGAGAACGTCCGCATCGTCAGGGCTCGGGTCGAGGACCTCGTCGATGAGGAGATGTTCACCGTCGTCACCGCGCGGGCCGTCAAGGCGATGGCCACCCTCGTCGAATGGACGCACGAGGTCATCGGTCCCGAAGGGCGCATCCTCGCCCTCAAGGGGGCCTCGGTCGACAGTGAGCTCGTCAAGGCGAAGAAGCTGCTCAAGCGGTACCGCTTCGGGCAGCCGACGGTCCACCTCGTCGACGGGGGGATCCTCGAAACCCCCAGCCGCGTTGTGGAAATAGCGAAGAAATAGAACGAACTGAAATTGGTTTAGGCTGTCAGTAGCTTTGTGAACCCGATGGATGATGGAGTGCGCCGAATGCCGATCATGGACGAGTCGTCTCCGATAGGTGCCGCGATCGCTCGCGACAACCGTCGCGCAGACCGACTGGCACAGGTGAGCTTCCCCAAACCCGATTCGACTCGCATCTTCACCATCGCCAACCAGAAGGGCGGCGTCGGCAAGACGACGACCGCCGTGAACATCGCCGGTGCACTCGCGAAGCAGAACCTCAACGTCCTCGTCATCGACATCGACCCGCAGGGGAACGCGAGTACGGCACTCGGCATCGACCACTACTCCGACGTCACGAGCATCTACGATGTGCTCATCGACGATGTCCCGATGCGGGATGCTGTGGCGCAGGCACCGGACTTCGAGACCCTGGTCTGCGTGCCGGCGACGATCGACCTCGCCGGTGCCGAGATCGAGCTCGTCTCCCTCGTCGCCCGCGAGCAGCGGCTGCAGCGGTCGCTCGGACTCTACCTCGAGGAGCGAGCGGCGGCCGGGGACCGCGTCGACTACGTCATCATCGACTGCCCGCCGAGCCTGGGGCTGCTCACCGTCAACGCATTCGTCTCCGCGCGCGAAGTGCTCATCCCGATCCAGTGCGAGTACTACGCGCTCGAGGGACTGAGCCAGCTGCTCAAGAACATCCAGCTCATCCAGAAGCACCTCAACCCGCAGCTCTCGGTCTCGACGATCCTCCTGACGATGTACGACGGTCGCACGAACCTCAGCGCCCAGGTCGCCGAAGACGTCCGCTCTCACTTCCCGGAGCAAGTGCTGGGGACGGCGATTCCGCGATCTGTGCGGATCTCCGAGGCGCCGAGCTACGGACAGACTGTCATCACCTATGATCCTCATTCCAGCGGCGCTCTGTCCTACCTGGAAGCCGCTGAGGAAATCGCGAACCGAGGAGTGGAACGTGGCTGAACGCAAGAAGCGCGGACTGGGGCGAGGTCTCGGAGCGCTCATTCCCGATGCTGCGTCGAACGATCGCCCTGTCGACGTGTTCTTCTCCGGCGGCAATGCCGACGAACAGTCCCGTGGTGCCGGTGAGGAGACGAAGGCTGGGCGCAGTCGGCGTACCGACCCTGCGGCGACGATGCAGTCCTCGAGGCGTCGCAAGCCGAAGTCGGCAACTGAGGGTTCGGAGGCGAAGTCGTCAGGCGCCGGGCAGGCGAAGAGTGGGTCTCGGTCGACCGCGAGTTCGAAGGCCGGCACATCGGCGAAGAGTTCAACGACGAAGAGTGCCGCCTCGAAGTCCTCGACGGGCAAGGCGGCCGCAGGCGGTAAGACTGGCGCAGCCAGCAAGGCTGCGGGTGCGAAGACCGCTGCTGCCAAGGGCGCAGCCTCCAAGTCCTCAGCGTCCAAGGCCACTGGATCCACGACGTCGAAGTCGGGATCCGCGGCGAAGGCGGCAGGGACGAAGACGGCCGGAGCGAAGGCGTCGGGTTCCAAGACTGCGTCCCCAGCGGCGAAGCGCTCGTCCGTCGAGCCCGCGACCTCCGAGACTGCGGAGTCTGCGGTGGCGGCTGAGCAGGCATCAGCTGTCGAGGAGACCAGCGCCGTTGACCTCACTGCACCGAACGACGACGTCCGTGAAGACCATCCTGGTGTCTACACCTCGAGGGGATTCAGCGACGACGAGGCTGCCGCGGACGCCGGCCCGGAGACAGAGGCCTCGGCTGAGGAACCGGCAGGCCAGCCGAGTGACACCGGAATGTCTACTACTGATGTAGTAGACGTTGCGATCACGTCGGGCGACGATGGATCCGGCGATGCCGCAGCCGTCAACGACGCCGATGATGAGGCGGACGGCGTTGCTGAAGCGTCGGGAGTCGATTCGATCCCGGATACGGCATTCGGAGAGATCGACGTCGCTCTCGTCGATCCGAACCCTCGTCAGCCGCGGACCGTCTTCGACGAGGATCAGCTCGCTGAACTCGTTCACAGCATTCGCGAGATCGGTGTGCTCCAGCCTGTTGTCGTACGCCGGAAGCCCGGTGAGGCCGAGCGATACGAGCTCATCATGGGTGAGCGTCGACTCCGTGCGACGAAGGAAGCCGGTCTGGAGACGATCCCTGCGATCGTCCGGTATGTCGAGGACACGGACCTTCTCCGCGATGCACTGCTTGAGAACCTCCATCGTGCCGAGCTCAACCCTCTCGAAGAGGCGGCTGCCTACGGCCAGCTGCTCGAGGACTTCGGCTGCACGCAGGAGGAGCTGTCGGAGCGCATCGGACGTTCCCGTCCGCAGATCTCGAACACCCTGCGCCTGCTTCGTCTCCCACCGCTGGTTCAGCGTCGCGTCGCAGCCGGCGTGATCTCGGCCGGACACGCTCGCGCTATCCTCGGTCTCAAGGATCCGGAGCAGATGGAAGTCCTTGCTCAGCGAATAGTCGCCGAGGGTCTTTCTGTGCGTGCCTCTGAGGAAGCCGTTGTGCTCCTCAACCGCGGCGACTCGGTGAATGTTTCACGTGCAACATCGCGTGTGGCGCCCGAGTTCATCGAGGTTGCCGAGCGTCTGGGTGATCGTCTCGATACGAAGGTCAACATCACCGTCGGCAAGCGCAAGGGCAAGCTGAGCGTCGAGTTCGCCAATCAGGAGGACCTCGACCGCATCCTCGCCCTTCTCGGCGTCAAGTCCCCCGAATAGGTCACGCGGTATCTTCCTCTGATTCGAAGCCCACTTGTCAGCCAGAACTCCTGGGGACTGCGGAACTGCCGATATCAAGCCGAGTTATAGCTGGGTCGGTTCGCTTGCGGTTGTTCAGGAGTTGCCGCGGCCCGTAAGTATTCGTCTTTATAGAAGTCGTTGATCTGCGCGTTGAACCCGGCTGAAAGCACGTTGTTTGGGCTGCCGGTGACACGTTTGGGCTGCCGGTGACACAAATTGCGCAGATTCGCGCCTACGATGATAGAACTCCTGCGGTCACAGCATTCTCAGTGTCATGCGACTGAACACCACTGTCCCATTTAACAGGTGGTCTCGACTAGGGCATTTCATGAGTTTCGATTGATGCAATTCGCCCTGAACCGGGGAGGTACGTGTGTTCCACGTGAAACCGGGATGCGCTGACTCATGGCCTTGTCCCACTAACTGCGTACCGGCGATCAGACTCCCGTTTCACGTGAAACGTGGCGCTATGACGGGAGCGATCAACGGATTTGGATGACAGCAGCAGTGCTATTCCAGAGGAAGAATCGGCCACGGAACTCGTCGACGTTGGTTTGGTCCATTTGCACGGTTCAGTCGTCCGGTAAGCCGGTCGCAAGCGTGAGACGACAGGTGAACGTTTCGACCGAGTTCTGCATTCGGTTACTCCACGTTCGCTTGAACCTGGAGATTCCTTCTAGACGGTTGTCGGAACAAGTAGCGGCGTCACAAATGCCTCTGTCTGGCATGTGCGTTGGAGATCTTCGTGGGTGACTCGTCTGAGGTTTCACGTGAAACTGGAACACGGTGTTTCACGTGAAACGGGAAGTTGACTATTGAACTCAGAACGCACGATATCGAGGTTCGATTGCGCCGCAGCATACTTGGTACCGATGTTGGTGGCATGAGTGGTCGTTCTCCGTGGATTCAATCGAGTTCGGTCCTTTTCAATGCCTGCCTACTTTCCGGCGTTTGATCTCCACTCACTTATGTACGGTTAACTCGACTGCTGGATGAAGGAGATGAGCGCTGGTAGGGATGGCCGGGCGGCGTTTCACGTGAAACGAAGATCAGAGCACAAATCTCGTGGAGTATCCGAAGAAGCGACGATTCCTGAATCCGGTGAGTACTGACCAGTCCCAAACATGGCTACAACCAGTTTCATGTGAAACGGGCCGCCACTTACGATTCCGAGCTCACCATGTACCCGAGTCGTTACGTGCGTATGTCGGTGCGATCATTTTCCAGTCTGAAGCCGTTCAACCCATCAAGCAGTTTCCGGCAGTCCTCACCTGAGCGCTCGCTCCTGTAGAACCGAGGTCTATTTGAGGCGGTTGTAGGAAGCAAATGAACCCAACAGGTCGAGTCCGCATCAATGCACGGCCCAATTCAAAACATCTATCTGGTGGCCGTTTTGCGAAGTCTGCTCCATGTTCTAGGTATGTAGCGTCGATTGCAGCGTCCTGTGGAACAGATAGGCGGACACCCGCTCGTCCCTCCGGTCGTGATTTCAGTTCGCTGGTAGCCGTTTCACGTGAAACATATTATTAAAGTGGTACACCAGATGGTGGAAATCGGTCTGATGAGGCACAGGCCGCAGTTACGATTCACTGGAGTGGGTTTCATCCGCGATTTTTCTTTAGCGCGATGCACTGTGAATAAGTGTTTGCATCGATCTGGTGGTCTGCTTCCCGGCGCAATGCGAAGCTCTTGGATCAGCGATGAACATTGTTGACCGACGGTAATGTTGCCCAATGATCGTCAGCAGGCGCGTTTCACGTGAAACACGCGTGGGGTCGGCCCAACGTCTTACGAGTGAAGCTTATCGGGAGGGCAGGCTTCTGTGACAACCGGAGGCTACCGAGTCGTCCCAGGTTGGTCGATTTACTCAAGTGGACGACATTGTTGGAGTCCGGAACCGCGGGATTCAGCTGAAGGTACCGCTTGGGGCAGTCGTCGGTACGGACGAAGGATTGGAACTGAAGGCTGTGGTCTTTCGCTCCTGGATTCATAGTTCTTCCGTGAACCGTCGGCTGATAGGCGTACTCGCGTGAGCTGGCAGACGTGCATCTCAGAGAGGGAACACGGTGCGTTTCACGTGAAACCAGGTCCTCCAATACGTCAATCGAAGGAAACCCACCTTCTGGGAAGAAGCGGTGTCGGTAACAAGGCGGGGAGATTTGTTGGGCATGTGTTTCTGAAACCTGGATTAGCGGAATCCATGGCGACCTACGCTGGACGTCAGTTGTCATCGTTGTTTCACGTGAAACCCAGTTAAGGATGTGCTCCCCCTGTGTTCGAAGCGAAGACGTGTCCGAGCCATGTTCGACGTAAAGACGTGTCCGAGCTGCGCACCTTGTTTCACGTGAAACAGTCCAACTCTGCGACAGAGTAGCCTTCCTCCAGCATGCTGCGGACTTCGTGACTTGATGTTGGTGACCTACCCGCTGTGTGGAATCGCTACGCCAGATCGTACATCGTGGAATTGGTACGGCAGATCATGCATCCACATGGCTCCACATGGTACGAGCAACTGAAGACGGAAACACACGCACTGGCGCACGGGCATCTTTCAGCCGAACGATGTCGCTGGCGGAGGGCGAAAATGCTTGTCGTCTGCCGATTACTTGACCGGATAGTCAACCGAGGGATCGACTCTGTGGGCGCCCGCCGACGAGAATGAGCCGTGGATGTCGGAACTTCTGGGGTGTGATTGGACCTCGGTTCCACGTGAAACGGAAGCCGCTTCCCTCCATTCCCATCTCAGCCGCATATGTGGCTGCGACCGGCATGGCTGAACCGCGGAAACGGTGTTCGTGTGGAGGTAATGCGGAAGGTTTGGGTGGTGGCGGGTTGGGAATATGTGCAAGCTTTTCGCGCGGTCCTGTGCAGTGGGTCTATTCAAAGGAAGTCGTCGTCGGCATAATCGCCGACCGTTGGTTGCTTGCCGTCGGGTATCTCGCACAGTACTTACGACATGGGGCACTTATGACAGGGGGGCGACTCTGCGCTCTGCTCGACCGATTCGGATCAGCGATGGGCCGATGGTCTCGAGGGACGGGCACGGCGACAATACCTGGCCAACGGGGCTTTTCAGCATCGAGGCATCGGCGATTCGTGAATCACATGGAACGGGCGACGAATGAGCGGACCCGAATCGATCAGCGAGTCTCAGCCGTAGGCCTTGATCTCGGCGAGACTGAGGGTACCGGTCTCGGGATCGGAGTCCTCTCTGACGTAGAGACGCTGCAGCGCTGCAGCGATGCCATCCGCGATGGCGTCGCGCACCGCAGGGTCTTCGAGGTTGCGTCGATCGCCTTCGTTCGTGAGGTACCCGGTGACCACGTGGACCTTGGGTGTGCGGAGGCGCTTGAGTGATGACCACGTGCGAGCGTGGGATCGGCAGTCCTGCATTCCCGTACGCGCGGTGATCTCACTCTGGATGAGGCCCGCGAGACGGGCCCCTACCGGTGAGTTGATGTCCGGATGTTCCTCGTGCCCGAAATAGAACGTCGCGAGACCGTTCGCTCCGGGCGACCGACTGACGTCGGCGGTGACGGTGACGACGGCCGACGCGCCCAGCTGATCGGCCGCATTGATCTCGGCAGCATCGCCATCGAGGAGGACGGCACCAGCACCGACGGCCTCCAGGCGCCCTGCCAAGCGGCGTGCTACATCTGTAGTGACTTCCCTCTCGAGCCTGCTCTGCTCCTCGTTCATCGGCAGGGTGACGAAGTCCGCGATCGTCGTCGCCGCTTCGATGACGAAGGTGCGGCCGGCGAGCGATGTTCCCGACGCCGCGACTCGAGCGTGCTCCTCGAGGGCGAAGAGGTTGCCCGTGCTCTGCTTGCGATCGACGGCAGAGAGTCCACGCAGCGTCTGCGGTCCTGCGACGCCGTCGACCTTGGTTCCGAGACCACGTTGCAGCTCCTTGACCGCCGCTTCGGTGGTGGCACCGTATTCGGCGTCGATTCGGCCGGCGTAGAACCCCAATCCCGACAAGGTGCGCTGCAACGAGAGCACATCATCCCCCGTGAGGACCTTGACGGGGTCAAAACGGAGCACACGGTCCCCGAGCTGGTACCGGGCCCGTTCGAGCTCTGCGAACGTCTCAGTGCCGAGCACACCGTCGCAGAGGATTCCCCTGGTCTGCTGGAACTGCCGGACGGCGAGCTCGAAGGGACGATCGAAGTCCTGGGTGTGGGCATCGCCGACAGTGAGACCGAGACGCGCCATCTGCGATTTGATCGCAGGGAGGACCTCTGAGGTGTCCCCGTTCCTGAACTGGGGGCGTCCGTGGTGATTCAATGTCGTGCCAATCTGCTTCTCTGGGGTGTGTTTCCGAGGGGAATACGCCGAAGGCGCCTGTTGATATTACAACAGGCGCCTTGGAACTTGATCAGATGAACTCTGCGAGCTCTTCCTCCAGCGCCGGCTTGGGACGGGCACCGATGATCGTTTTGGCGACCTCGCCGTCCTTGAAGACGTAGAGTGCCGGGATCGAGGTGATCCCGTACTTGCTCGCGGTCTCGAGGTTGTCGTCGGTATTGACCTTGACGACGGTGAGCTTGTCGGCGTTCTCGTCGGCGATCTGGTCGACGATGGGGCTGACCATGCGGCACGGGCCGCACCACGGGGCCCAGAAGTCGACGAGGACGGGCTTATCGGACTTGAGGACGGTCTCATCGAACGTGGCATCAGTGACTTCGGTCGTCATGAGCTCCCTTTCTGCTGGCGGTGGTCTGTCTCTACCGAGAACAGCGTGTGCGGGGGTTTCATTCCCCCAGGGCGCAGGCAGACTCCGGAGCCTGGTGCACCCGCCTCCGTCAGGCGTTCATGACCTCGACGGCGGCTTCGTGGTCGCCGTCTGCTTCGAGCTGCTCTGAGGCCTCGAGATCGGCGAGGTAGTTCTCCGCGTCGAGGGCGGCCGCACAGCCGGACCCGGCTGCGGTGATCGCCTGACGGTACACGGAGTCGATGACGTCGCCGGCGGCGAAGACGCCTTCGACGGCGGTCTTCGACGAGCGGCCTTCCACCTCGAGGTAGCCGTCGGCGCGCAGGGGCAACTGCTCGGCGAAGAGGCTCGTGCGCGGGTCGGACCCGATCGCGACGAACAGACCGGTGACCGGAAGTTCGGAGGTCTCTCCCGTGACGGTGTTGCGGACCGTCAGCCCGGTGAGAGCCTCGTCTCCATGGATCTCCGCCACCTCGGTGTCGAGGAGGAACTCGAGCTTCTCATCAGCGCGCGCACGATCCTGCATGGCCTGGGAGGCACGGAGCTCCTGCCTGCGATGGATGAGCGTGACCTTCGACGCGAAGCGAGTGAGGAACGTCGCCTCCTCGAGGGCGGAGTCGCCGCCCCCGACGACGGCGATGTGCTGGTCGCGGAAGAAGAAGCCGTCGCAGGTCGCGCACCAGCTCACCCCGTGGCCGGAGAGCTTCTTCTCGTTCGGCAGTCCGAGCTCGCGGTAGGCGGAGCCGGTGGCGAGGATGACGGCCTTGGCGGTGTAGCGCGCGCCGAGGGCGGTTTCGATCTGATGGGCTCCGGGGTTGAGCTTGAGCGTCTCGACGTCGTCGTAGACGACCTCGGCTCCGAAGCGTTCGGCCTGCTCGCGCATGGCCTCCATGAGCTCGGGACCTTGGATCCCCGCGGGGAACCCGGGGTAGTTCTCGACGTCGGTGGTGTTCATGAGCTCACCGCCGGCGGTCACGGATCCCGCGATGACCACAGGTGACAGGTTGGCTCGGGCGGCGTAGACGGCGGCCGTGTATCCGGCCGGACCGGACCCGATGATCACCAGTTGTGTGTCAGTCATGTTGTGCGTTCCCTGTCGTAGTCTCGTGCGCCGTGCTGACGCTGGATTCCTAGCCTAGTGGTAACGGCAGCCCGACGGCGACTATTCCGCAGGCAGCGGTCGCCTGCGGCCGTCGTCCGGGCACCCCCGCCGAGGTGGTCCACCGGCTGACGTGGCCGACCGCGACCGCTCAGGCGAGGTCGACGGTGCTGATGGTGGCTCGGTACCCGCCGTCATCCTTGGGCAGCTGGGTGATCCACAGGATGAGAGAATCGGTCTCCACGCCCTCATCGAGCTTGACGGTCACCCCGTCGTCGCCCTTTTCGAACTCGCCCTCGCCGACCTTCTTCGCCGAGGTGGGATCGGAGCCGTTGAGGATCTCGAACTTTCCCCCGGAAGTCGAGGACTTCACGGTGACCTCATTGACGGTCGCCGACTTCTCGAGCTCGAAGAGCAGGCCGACCCCGGACTTGAGGTTGCCGAACTTCGCCGAGTTGTAGCGATCCGTCCGCCACGACCCCTTCTCGCCGGAGACGACGTCGCCGGCGCGGTCGTCGTTCTCCTTGTCGTCGCCCTCGGGATCGAGTGCGGAGACCTCGGCGATCTTCGGGGGCTCGGCCTTCGGCTCCTCCTCGGCCGGACTGTCTTCCGCGGGTTCGCTCGGAGCCGCAGTCTCGGGCGTCGCCGTCGGCTCGTCCTGTCCCGAATTGAGATTGACGACGATGATGCCGATGATCACTGCGGCGACGACGAGGAGACCGAGGACGAGGAGGGCGAAGGGCTTCCGCGTTCGGGCTCGGGTCTCCCGCGGGTCCTCCCCGGGGGCGGACGCCAGGCTGCTCGCCGAGGCGGCCCCACCGTTCCCGTGCCCGGACCCTCCGGTGGGTGCTGAGCTCGTCGGTGCGGTGTTCCCGGGTCCACCGGCTCCCGCCGCTGCCGCGCCCACGCCGGCCGCCGCGGTCCCGGCGGCCGCGGTCCCGCTTTCGCCCTGGTCGACGGTCTCCGGGGAGAGCCTGCGCACCTGCTTCGGCGGGGCCGCTGCTTCGGCTTCCTCGCGCCGCGCGGCAGCCGAAGCATCGAGGGCGGCGAGGCGGCGCCTGGCCTCCTCCTCCTTCGCACGTGCGATGCGGCGCTCGCGTTCGTATTCGCGCAGCTGGTGCTCGCGCTGCTGCTCCGAGGTCTCGAACATCCCGCCGAGGAACCACGAACCGTCGTCCTCGTCGTCGATGATCACGCGGGTGTCGTTGTCGTCGTCCTCCTCGTCGACGGCGACGATGTCCATCGCCTGCGTGTCCGGGTCGGGTTCATCGCGGTTGAGGATCGGGGTCGTGAGATTCTCGTCGTACTCATGCGCGGAGTAGCCGGAGTACTCCGAGTACGTCTGCTCGGGGGACCACTCGTCCCAGTCCTTCGCGGCGTTGTCGATCTGCTCCGCGCCGATCGGGAAGCTCGAGGCCTGTCGCATCTGCATGCGCTCCGCGTAGCGACCGGTCGTGCGACCGACGACACCGGCAGCCAGGCCACGGGTTCCAGGACGGGTGATGCCGATGCGCACCAGAGCCGCCTTGACCTGGTCGTCGCTGGCCTGCGATGTCGACCCGCCGAGCGGCGCCGGACCCGGACTCGGCAGCTTCGTCGCCTCGTCGAAGCTGGACGGGGACTCGTCGAACAGCTTGTCGTTCTCGGCTGCGGGCGTGCGGTTGACGTAGCGCAGCAGCTCGGCGTCCCATTCGTCGAGGAATCCGAGCACCTCGGCGACGGACCCGGGACCGGGATCGGCGCCTGTGAGCACACCGCTGACGAAGTCATCGAGTTCGGCGGGGATCTCCGGGTTGAGTGACTTCGCCCGCGCGATCCGCGAGTTCTCGCGGGGCGCTGGGGGGATGCCGTCCTTGCCCTCCTCGCCCGGCCAGTACCCGGTGACCGCTGCATAGAAGAGTCGGATGAGGTCGAGGGCGTCCTGCCGGGAGGCTGCCGTGGGAGTGTAGTCGTCGGGGTCGATGACGCCGTTGCCGAGCGCGAGCGCGGCATCGATGCCGATTCCCGAGAGAAGGATCCCGCCGTTCGCGTTGATGCCGACGACGCTCGGGCGGAGGAACATGTGGAAGAGACCTCGCCTCGCCGAGGTGACGAGGACCGTGCCGACCTCCCCGATGAGCGCGCGGGCGGCGTCGACGGGAAGCGGCGTCTTCGGGAGGATGGTGCCGAGCGGGGTGACGGCGATGCGCGTCGAGACGACGTAGTCGAGCCCGTTCGAGTTCCCGACGTCGAGGGTCGGGGCGATCCGCGGGTCGCCGAGGATCGATACCCGGCGTGCGGCTTCGAGGACGTCGGAGCCGCCTGAGGCGTCGGCGACGTGGATGAGGACCGGTTCGTCGAGGATCGCGTCGAGGGCGGTGCACACCGCACCGACCTCGGGCCTGTCCTCCAACCACGGGCGGTCAACCGTTGATACGACATAGCGACCGGCAACGACCATGCCGGGTTCGATATCGATCAGGGGGATCACCTCCGGGGCGGCGGGACGGACGAGGACTGACTATCTCCTAAGTTTTCCAGCTGCGAGGCCAATAATCGAATGCAACTCTCGGACTCGGAGCAGAAAGCAGGCTCCGACGTAGACGATGAGCATGACCGTGCCGACTCCCGCGGTGACGACGAAGGCCTGCCATTGACCCGAAAGCGCGAAGTCCGGGAAGAAGAGGAGCAGCCCGTAGCCGGCGAGTCCCGCAGCGAGAGCGGCGAGGAGGAACTTCACATGCGCCTTCGCGATCGCGCGGATGCCGATGTCGCCGAGACGCTTGGACAGAAGGGCGAACGAGAGGATCATCGCGAAGAGGTAGCCGAGGCTCATGACGAGGCCGATGATCGCCACCGTCACGGACTTCGGGAAGATCGACGCCGAGAGGACGGCGAGGGACTGGAAGACGATCTGCGGCAGCTGGATGAAGAACGGCGTGCGCGCGTCCTCGTACGCGTAGAACACGCGCTGGGCGAGGTAGTTCGCGCTGAACGGGATGAGCCCGAAGACCATCGTGATGATGACGAGACCGACGGCCATCGCCTGTTCCCGACCGTTGCCGGCGATGACCATCGCCACCGGAGAGGCAAGGACGACGAGGGCGGCCACGGCGAAGGAGTTGACGAGCCCGACCATGCGCACGCCCATCGAGAAGTCGGACTTCACCGCCTCGGTGTCGTGCTCGGCGGCGTTCCTGCTCAGCGAGGTGAAGAGGGCGGTGGCGAGCGAGACCGCGATGAGGGAGTGCGGGAGCATGAAGACGAGGTAGGCATACGTGTACGCCGCGTTCGAGGCGTTCCCCTCGCCGGGCATCGAAGCGCCGGCGGCGACGCGGGAGATGATGAGGAAGCCGAGCTGGCCGATGAGCATCGCCGCGAACGTCCAGAAGGCGACCTTGCCGGCCGTGCCGAGGCCGACGCCGCGGAAGCCGAAGGTCGGCCGGTACCTGAAGCCGATCCGCTTGAGCGGCCAGATGAGGATGAGCGCCTGGGCCGCGACGCCGAGGGTGGCCGACCCGCCCATGAGCGCGATCTTCTCGGGCGTCCACGTGTCGAGCGTGTGCGGTGAGGCGGTGTTCGTGCCGAAGACGACGATGAAGACGAGGAGTCCGGCGATCGCGACGATGTTGTTGAGCACCGGCGCCCACATGTAGGGACCGAACGACGACTTCGCGTTGAGGACCTGGCCGAGCAGCGTGTAGAGGCCGTAGAAGAAGAGCTGCGGCAGACACCAGTATGCGAACGCCGTGGCCAGCGCCATCTGCTCAGGACTCCACCCCGAGGAGTAGAGCCAAACGAGGATCGGGGCGGCGAGCGTCGCGACGACGCTGACGATCGCGAGCAGGAGGAAGGAGAGCGTGAGGAGGCGGTTCGTGTAGTCGCGTCCGCCGTCCTCGCGCTTCGTCGCCCGCACGAGCTGGGGAACGAGCACAGCGTTGACGACGCCGCCGGCGAGCAGCATGTAGAGGGTGTTCGGGACCTTGTTCGCGACGTCGAAGGCGTCGGCCTGGACGGCGGTGATGCCGATCGCGATGGCGAGCAGGGAGGCCTTGACGAGGCCGAGGATGCGCGAGGCCAGGGTGCCGGCGGTCATGATCGCCGAGGATCGCGCCAGGCTCGAGAAGTTCGCCACGTCCTACCTCTTCTCCGGTTCGTCGTTCTTCGCGCGGGCGACCGCCGCCGCCAGCTGCTGTTCGGGGATCTTCCGCCGTCCGCGGGACACGGACTTGACCAAGCCGATCACGAACACGGCCGCGAGCGCCAATCCGACGACCGCGGTGCCGATGTTCTCCCAGTCCGCGCGGACCCGCACGAGCAGTGAGGCGTCCCTGGGCAGGACGACGCCGTCGGCGGTGACCATCTCGATGGTCGTGGGCACGTCGGCGTTCGCGAGCCCCTCGACGGGGACGTCGACGCGCATCGTCTCTGCGGGTGGGACGGCGACGGTCTCCGTGGTCTGGGCCCGCAGCTGCGGGGTCTGCGGTTTCATCTGCAGCCTGAGCGTCGCCTCGGCGTTGGTGTCGTTGACGATCGTCACCGGGATCGTCGTCTTCTCCCCGGTGACGAGGAGCACCGAGGAGCCCTTCTCGAGGTAGAGGCCGTCCATCTGCGCCCGGCTCGTCTGCTGCGCCTTCGCCAGGCACGTCGACGAATCCCCGCCGAGGGTCCACGCGACCGAGGTGCACGCGAGCAGGGACCGGTCGAGGCGCGTGTTCGCGGCCTCAGGATCGGAGAACGCGCTGTTGAACTTCGACTCCGTGGTCCGGACCTCGGCGATCCCCTCGAGCGTGCTCGTGGCGATCCGCTCGGGATCCGTCGCCTTCTGGAGCAGGCCCCGCGGTTCGGGATCGCTCTCGAGCAGGGCATCGAGACCGGCCGCTTCGATCCAGGGGGTTCCGGTCACGGTCTTCACCGTCGACTCCCACCCCGCCGAGGCGGTCGTGCGCGGCAGAGGCACGAGCAGGTGCCGTGACCGGTTGGGCGCCTCCGACTGGATCGCCGCGGTCGTGGCGACGAGTTCGCTCATCGCCGCCGCCGGTGCCTCGGCGTTGATGACGTCGGCGCTCAGCCGGGTCAGGGCCGAGTCGGAGATGAGCGTCTCGACGGTCGACTGCCCGTCTGAGGTCGTCCGGGTCACCGAATGCGCGTCCTCGCGGATGCCTGAGGTGGGAGGCTGCTGGACGTCATCGAGGATGACCGTCGAATTCCCCGCCTTCTGCAGGGCGCGGAGGTCCGCACGGTCCGCGGTGCCGGCGATCGGCCACGCGATGTCCGTGCGGGCATTCGGAAGGACATCCTTGACGATGCTCTTCTCCTTCTCCGCGAAGGCACCGAGGTCGTCGAGCTCCTCGCCGGTGAGCGAGTTCTGATCGGGATCGCCGAAGGGCAGGGCGAGCACCGTGCGGGTCTCTGCGGTCGCGAGGAACTCGCGGTACCACGCGTCGAGGCGCTTGCGCTGCTCCTCCCGCTCGTCGGGGCCTTCGGCGGCTGCGGTCTCACCAGGGCTCGGCGGCGGGGAGGGCGCACCGGTCTCCTCTTCCTCGCCGTCCTCGGCGGGGGGTTCTGCCACGGCGGCCTCGAACGAGGCGACGACCCTGGGGTCGAGGGCGATGGCCACCTTGGGGTCCTCGAACGCCCGGGCGGCGTTCGTCAGCGCTCCGTCCTCGGCGATCGCGGCATCGAGCTCGTCGGGGCCGATGAGGCCGTCGGTGGTGTAGCCGGGCAGGGTGACCGGGGCGAGGAAGCTGATCGCTGTGCGATCGAACTTCGGGTTCGGATACCACGTCGTGAAGCCCACTCCGGTGGCCAGCGCCCCGGAGGCGTCGCGGATCTGCACGCTCAGTCCACGGGACCCCCACGAGGAGTTCGGGGAGGACGCGCGCAGACCGAGCTGGTCGGCGGGCACCGTGATCGTGAACTCGCCCGTGGACCCCGGGGCGAGTTCCTTGGCGAAGGTCGCATCCACCGAGGTGACCGGATCGGCATCGTCACCGCCCTGCTTCTCGGCCTGCTTCCTCGCCTCCGGCCCGTCGCTGTCGAGATCGGCGACGACCCGGTGCCGGGACTGATCGGTCTTCCACGCTTCGATGCGGTATTCGGAGTCGAGGGTGCGCAGCGACATGCCGAGGCGCAGCTGCGGATCGACGATCGCCGTGTCCGTCGAGTTCGTCACCGTTCCGCGCACGGTCAGGGTGCCCTTGTCGTCGAGCCACGGAGTGATCTCATCGAGTCGCATCGACACGCCGGTGCCGGATCTCCCGCCGTCGGCGTCGCCGCCGTCGGCCGCGCCGCTCGCATTCTCGCCGCTCTGGCCGCCGGAAGCCGCCGCGGCCAGGGGGAGGGCGAAGACCGACCCTGCCAGCAGCAGGGTCGCAGTCAGCAGCGCGAAGAGGACGCGCGCGGGGGTGAAGCTGTTCACTGTTCCATTTCGTTCGTCATGCGGCACACAGGCACACCGCCCTCACATCTCCCACTCACGGACCATGGGACGGGCAGCGGCGACGATACGGCGTTCGTTGGCGAACGACAATCGCGTCCGCAGCTCGTCGAAGGGCACCCAGGCGGCGTCGACGGCCTCCTGGTCGGGATCGTTGTCGACCGTGAGCGTGCCGGACCTCGCGCGGAGCAGGAAGTGGTGGACGAGTTTGTGGATGCGGATCCCGGTCACCGTGAACCAGTAGTCGACGGTACCGAGCGGGCAGATGACCTGGCCGAGGATCCCGGTCTCCTCCTCGACCTCACGGCGGGCCGCCTCGGCGGCGGTCTCCTCCCCTTCGAGATGCCCTTTGGGCAGGCACCACTCGAGACGCCCTGCGCGGTTGAGTCGGGCGATGACGGCCACACTGAGATCCTGACTGGAGAAGTCGACGACGATGCCCCCGGCGGATGTCTCCTCGACCGTGGTGCGTCGGGATGCCCGCGGTCCCGGTTTGGGCATCGGTGTGGTCATTCTCCTACCTTAATGGGCGATTCTTGGAAGTCCCGCTTGACGCGCTCCCGGTAGGCTGGAGGTTGCTCGATCGCCGTGCCCGCAGGCCGGCTTACCTCCAAGAGTCAGGAGTTCGGTGGACCCGCAGAGCGCGCATGTGCGGCTGTACGACAAGCTCGATGAGCTCGACGACATCCTCGGTCCGCTCGGCAGTCGATTCGCCGAGGCGGGATTCGAGCTCGCCCTCGTCGGCGGCTCGGTGCGCGACGCGCTCATGGGACGGCCGATGCCCGACCTCGACTTCACCACCGACGCCCGCCCCGACGACATCCTCGCCCTCATCGTCGACTGGGCCGATGCCCATTGGGACATCGGCCGGGAGTTCGGCACGATCGGAGCGATGAAGTCCGGGGTGCAGATCGAGATCACGACCTACCGCGCCGAGGCGTACGAGCCCGATTCGCGCAAGCCCGTCGTCCGCTTCGGCACCGACCTCGACGCCGACCTCGTCCGCCGCGACTTCACGATCGGGGCGATGGCCGTGCGCCTGCCCCAGAAGACCTTCGTCGACCCCTACCAGGGCTTCGACGACCTGATGGCCGGCCGGATCCGGACACCCGGAACCCCGGCGGACTCGTTCTCCGACGATCCGCTGCGGATGATGCGCGCCGCGCGCTTCACCTCACAGCTCGGACTCGACGTCGATCCCGGCGTCGAGGCGGCGATGACGGAGATGGCCGACCGGATCGCCATCGTCTCCGCCGAACGCATCCAGGTCGAACTCGTCAAGCTCATCACCGGCGTCGATCCCGCCGCCGGGATCGACCTGCTCGTGCGCACCGGGATCGCCGACCATGTCCTGCCCGAGGTGGCAGGGCTGCGGCTCGAGACCGACGAGCACCACCGGCACAAGGACGTCTACCAGCACAGTCTCACCGTGCTCCGGCAGGCCGTCGACCTTGAGGCCGCCTATGCCGCGAGGCAGCGGGAAGCCGGAGTCGAGGCCGCCGACCCACAGCACCTGCCCGAACCCGACTTCGTCGTCCGCTTCGCCGCCCTCATGCACGATGTGGGGAAGCCCGCGACCAGGAACTTCCTCCCTGGCGGTGCCGTGACCTTCTACCACCACGATGTCGTCGGCGCGAAGCTCACGGCGAAGCGGATGAAGGCCCTGCGCTTCGACAAGGACACGACGAAAGCCGTCTGCCGCCTCGTTGAACTCCATCTGCGCTTCTACGGCTACGGGGATGCGGGGTGGACGGACGCTGCCGTGCGCCGCTACGTCACCGATGCCGGAGCTCTGCTCACCCGCCTCCACATCCTCACCCGTGCCGATGTCACGACGCGGAACCGGAAGAAGGCCGACCGGCTCGCGTTCGCCTACGACGATCTCGAGTCGAGGATCACCGCGCTCGCCGAGCAGGAGGAGCTCGCGGCGATCCGGCCCGACCTCGACGGTCGGCGGATCATGGAGATCCTCGGCATCGAACCCTCTCCGCTCGTCGGGCGGGCCTACAAGCACCTCCTCGAGATGCGCCTCGAACACGGACCGCTCGGCGAGGAGCGGGCCGAGGAGATGCTGCGGGCCTGGTGGGCGGAGAACGCCCCGAAGGAGTGACACCGCCCCCCGCCTCCACCGGGGCGGCCGCCGCCTGGTAACTTCGGAGTCGTGAGAATGTGTGCGCCGTCACAGGCGACGCGCGAGCAGCGAGCACGAGGAGACCGCAATGACTGTGACTGACGAGTTCCGGGCGGCCAGGGACCGGCTCATCGAGCTCCGCAGCGACTACGACGCTGCCCGTGAGAACTTCGAGTGGCCGCGCTTCTCGCACTTCAACTTCGGCATCGACTGGTTCGACCGGATCGCCGAGGACAACGACGATCCTGCGCTGTGGATCGTCGAACAGGACGGGTCGGAGGGCAAGTGGAGCTTCGCCGAGCTCGCCGCACGTTCGAACCAGGTCGCGAACTTCCTCCGCCGCTCCGGCGTCCAGCGCGGCGACCACGTCATGGTCATGCTCGGCAATCACGTCGAGCTGTGGGAGACGATGCTCGCGGGCATCAAGCTCGGCGCCGTGCTCCTGCCGACGACGACGCAGCTCGGCCCCATCGACCTGAGCGACCGCGTGGAGAGGGGCCGGGCCCAGTTCGTCGTCGCCGGTCCTGAGGACGCTGCGAAGTTCGACGACGTCGACGCCGAGGTCGTCCGCATCGTCGTCGGCGGAGAGCCGACCCGCCAGCAGGACTATGCCTACGCCGAGGCCGAGGAGGAGCGCACCGAGTTCGAACCGCAGGGCCGCTCCCGCGCCGACGACCTGCTCCTGCTCTACTTCACCTCGGGCACGACGTCGAAGGCGAAGATGGTCGCCCACACCCATGTCTCCTACCCCGTCGGACATCTCTCGACGATGTACTGGATGGGGCTGACCCCCGGCGACGTCCATCTCAACGTCGCCTCGCCCGGATGGGCGAAGCACGCCTGGTCGAACATCTTCACCCCGTGGATCGCCGAATCGTGCGTGTTCCTCTTTAACTACTCGAAGTTCGACGCCGGCGCGCTCATGGAGACGATGGATCGGGCCGGGGTGACGAGCTTCTGCGCGCCTCCCACGGTCTGGCGGATGCTCATCCAGGCCGACCTCGGCCAGCTGCAGACCCCGCCGACGAAGGCCCTCGGGGCGGGTGAGCCGCTCAACCCCGAGGTCATCGACCGGGTCAAGAGCGAATGGGGTGTGCTCATCCGCGACGGATACGGACAGACGGAGACGACCCTGCAGATCGGCAACTCCCCGGACCAGCCGCTCAAGTACGGGTCGATGGGCAAGGTGCTCCCCGGCTACGAGGTCGTCCTCATCGACCCGGCCACCGGGGAAGAGGGTGACGAGGGCGAGATCTGCCTCCGCCTCGACCCGCCTCCGCTCGGCCTGACCACCGGGTACTGGAACAACCCCGAGAAGACCTCTGAGGCCTTCGAGGGCGGCGTCTACCACACCGGCGACGTCGCGCAGCGCGATGAGGAGGGCTACATCACCTACGTCGGGCGGGCCGACGACGTGTTCAAGGCCAGCGACTACCGGCTCTCCCCGTTCGAACTCGAGAGCGTGCTCATCGAGCACGAGGCCGTCGCCGAGGCGGCCGTGGTCCCCTCCCCGGATCCGGTCCGTCTCGCCGTCCCCAAGGCCTATGTCGTCGTCGGCAGCGGGTTCGAGCCCGATGCCGAGACCGCGCGCTCGATCCTCGCGTACTGCCGGGAGAACCTCGCCCCCTACAAGCGGATCCGCCGACTCGAGTTCGCCGAGCTGCCGAAGACGATCTCGGGCAAGATCCGTCGCGTCGAACTCCGCGCGAGAGAGGATCAGCTCCACCCCTTCAGCGGCGAACCCGCTGTCGAGGGGACCGAGTACGCGGACACCGACTTCGACCTCAAGGGCTGAGTCGGGCGGCTGCACGACAGGGGATGCGGACGGGAGGTCGGCCTCGCGGCCGAGGCGATTTCAGTGCCTGTGACAAGGGAGAATGTGAGCAAACACGCACTCTGAGTGTTTGCTTTACGTGAAGAGATGTAAAATTGCTGGTGAACGGGTTGCCGTAGGCGCGCCGTTCTCACAGCGGGTGATGCTCAGCAGCCACATGGCGCGGCGGAACCGCATTTTTCACGGTGTTCCAATGAACGCGTGCGACACTGAAATCCATTTGTGACCTTTTCGAACCTCGTCGCCATCGCAGTGCGGGACGTGGAGAAGACCTGGAGGACCTTGGGTGGCTAAGGCAGAGAAAGCAGCCGGAACCAGAGGCAGGAAGACGAAGAATCTGCTCAACTATCCGCGTGCCGGAGTGAGCGGGTGGACGCGCTTCCTGCCCAGTCTGCGCATCCTCGTCGTCGGCGGTCTCAGTGCGATCATCCTCGCGTGCATCGCGTTCGCAATCGGCTACGCGACGACCGAGGTCCCCGAACCCAACCTCGAGGCGACCGGGCAGACGTCGACGATCTACTACAACGACGGCAAGACCCCGATCGGCCACTACAAGATCGAGGACCGGAGGTCTGTCGACATCGGTGAGATCTCCGAGCCGATGCAGAAGGCCGCGATCGCTGCCGAGGACACGTCGTTCTACGAGAACCGCGGCATCTCGATCAAGGGCCTCTCCCGCGCTGTGGTCGGCGTCGTGACCAACCAGTACGCCGGCGGCGGGTCGACGATCACCCAGCAGTACGTGAAGAACTTCTACCTGACGAACGAGCATTCGCTCGACCGCAAGGTCAAGGAGATGTTCATCGCGCTCAAGATCGACCAGCAGCAGAGCAAGGACGAGATCCTCGCGAACTACCTCAACACGATCTACCTCGGACGCCGCTCCTACGGTGTCGAGGTCGCAGCGCAGAACTACTTCGGCAAGTCCGCGAAGGACCTCGATCTCGCCGAATCGGCGCTCCTCGCCGCGATGATCCAGCGCCCCGGTGCCGCCGATCCGGCGGAGAACCCGGAGATGTACCAGGATCGCTTCGACTACGTCATCAAGTCGATGGTCGACGAGGGCTTCATCACCCAGGAGCAGGCCGACCAGGTCGAGATGCCCGAGGTCAAGGCGCAGAGCAAGGAGGACTCGCTCAGCGGTCAGAAGGGCTACATGTGGGAGTACGTCCGCAAGGAGGCCATGGCGAAGCTCGGGATCGACGAGTCGCAGCTCGACCGCGGCGGCTACAACATCGTCACGACCTTCGACGCGAAGCGGATGAAGGAAGCCGAGCAGGCGATCAACGACCTGCCGAAGGACAAGCCGAAGGGCCTGCAGGCGGGCCTCGTCTCGATCGATCCGAAGACCGGCGGCATCGAAGCCTTCTACGGCGGCAAGAACTACCTCGATCAGGCGTTCAACGCCTCGACGCAGGGACACGCTCAGGCGGGTTCGACGTTCAAGCCCTTCGCCCTCGTCGCCGGCTTCGAGAACGGCGTGCGCCTGACCGATCGGTACCCGGGAAGCCCGACGACGCTCAACAATGACGGCACTCCGTGGCCGGTGAAGAACTTCGGCGGCTCGAGCTATGGACCGGTCACCCTGCTCAAGGCCACGCAGTCCTCGATCAACACGGCCTATGCAGCGCTCAACGTCCAGGTCGGTCCCGACAAGACCGTCGACGTCGCACAGCGGGCGGGCCTGAGCCCCAACTGCACGAAGGAGCAGATGGCCTCGGGCGACACCGGCAACTGCACGATCGACCTCACCCCGAACGCGGCCAACGTCCTCGGTACGCCGAGCGTCAAGGTCATCGACATGGCCACCGCTTACGCGACGTTCGCTTCGAACGGCGTGCGCCACGAGACCCACTCGATCGAGTCGGTCTCGAAGGACGGCGAAGAGGTCTACAAGGCCGACACCAAGGGTGAGCGGGTCTTCGACAAGGCCGTCGCCGCCGAGACCACCTACGCCCTGCGCCAGGTCGTCAACGGCGGGTCGGGCAGCTACGCCCAGAACCTCGGCCGCCCGGCGGCCGGCAAGACCGGTACCTCGACGTCGAACAAGTCGGCGTGGTTCTCCGGCTACACCCCGCAGCTGGCCACCTCGGTCGTCCTCTACCGCGAGGTCGACGGCAAGTCCGTGCCGATCGGCGCCTACGGCGGTCGCAGCGAGGTCACCGGTGGTTCGTTCCCGATCCAGGTGTGGACGGCGTACATGAAGGACGCCCTCGAGGGGACGAAGGTCGAACCCTTCCCCGAGCGCGGCAAGCTGCCAGAGGTGAAGAAGCCCGCCAATACGAACGCTCCTCCGGCGCCCAAGCGCGAGCCGCGCGAGGATGACGACGACGCGCGGAAGAAGGCTCCCGTCGACGAACCGACGAAGAAGCCCAAGGACGACGAGGAGAAGGACTCCGGCAAGGACAAGGACAAGGAGAAGGACGCCGACTCCACCGCCGATACCGACGGCAAGGACTCCGCCGACGGGTCGAATGAAGGGTCCAAGGACGGCAACGAAACCGGGTCGTCAGACGAAGGCGGGGACGGTGAGAATCCGACGAAGCCGCCTAAGAAACCGGACCCGACTAAGCCCCCGAAGAAGCCGGTTCCTATCGATCCGCCGACCGGAGCGCCCGGCGGGTGATCCCGCACGCCGGGGGCCGGTCGTCCTCCGATGACCGGTAACCTCTGAATATGCCTTCGACTCCAGCCACCCGGATCGCCGAGCCCCTGCTCGGCGGTCCGGACGGCATTCACCGCGGTTCCGCATCGGCCGTGTATCTGCGCGGGCAGGCGTTCGTCCTCGCGGGGATCCTCGGGATCACGACGTTCCTCGCTCTCGCTCTCCAGGGTCCGTGTCTGAGCTCGGGCTACGAGCGGCCGAGCGCCTCGGCGAGGATGTGCGCGGGCCCGCTGTCGACGGCGTTCCTCGGGCAGTTCAATCCCGAGGCGGTGGGCCGCGCTCGCGGCGGAGCCTCGGGTCTCTCGGTCCTCGACGGCGTGCTCGTCGACGTCTTCCGCCTCATCACCGACGACGTCTCGGTGTTCATGGCGTTCGTCCTTCTCCTCAACGTCGTCGGGGTCGCGGCACTCGGTGTGGCGTTGCTCCTCCTCGCCCGCCGGCGGGCATGGCTCGTCGCCGTCTTCGCCTCACCCGTCATCCTCTTCACCCTCGGATCGACGCTCGACCCTCTCGCGCTCGCGCTCAGTCTCTGGGCCGTCGTCCTCGTCGTCGCTCCGGCTCCGGTGACTCCGCGACCGTGGCTGGCGGGGATCCTGCTCGCGATCGCTGCGTTCGAGAATCCGCTCGCTCTCCTCGTCCTCGCCGCCCTCGCGCTCTCGGGGCTCTACCCGCCGGGCCGGCTCGAGCACCGCAACCCGCAGATGATGATCGCCACCGCGACGATCGCCTCGGCGATCATCCTCGTCGCCGACGGCACCACGATCCGTCGCGTGACCCAGTGGCTCTCGGACGCCGTCGACGGCGGCTCGTTCGCCTCGATCCTCGTCATGGCCCGCATCGGTGACGCCGGGACGTGGGCGACGGTGTGGATCGTCGCGAGCGGGCTCCTTGTGGCGGGCGTCCTCGTCGCCCTGTTCATGGTGCGTGTGCATGGCCTCGACCCGGCCGTCACCTCGTGTCTGCTCATCGGCTCGTGCCTCGTCCTCGCCCCCGCCCTCATGCCGTGGGATTCGCTGTGGCTTCTCCCCTTCCTCGCCCTCGCCGTGTCCCGGTGGTGGGTGCTCATTGCCTGGGCCCTCGCCGAGGCGGTCTTCGCCATTGCGATCCAACTCGGCGACGTCACCGGCATCGATCCGAGCAAGGGCCTCGAACCCTCCTTCATCGCCCTCTTCTCCCTCCTGCGGCTCTTCGCCCTCATCATCGTCGTCGTCTTCGCTGGGGAGAACCTCTACCGGCGTCGGGTGCGCGGACGGCTGCGCCCGCGGATCCGGTCGGCAGAGCCAGCCACCGGCGATGCCGATTCCGAGGGCGCGGGCCCCCGCGCCGACGTCGCGGCCGGCGGGAATGATGGAGCGGCCGGCAGCGGTGCCGGGAAGACCGCCGAAGGAGACTCAGGCGGACACGGGGACTCGGGCACCGCCTCGGCGAGGGAATGACCCTGCCCCCGTGGCCAAGGGCACGGGAAACCGACATGACAGCCGGCGGCGCGGTCCCGTAGAATAGGGAGGTCTGTTCCCATTTCGCGGACCTCGCGGAGGACGGAACGGGCACGCATTTACCCTCCTGCCATGGACCGACCATGGCCGTGAAGACCAGAGGAGGTGGGTGACACATGCGTCATTACGAGCTCATGCTCATTCTCGACAGCGACCTCGAAGAGCGGACGTTGGCTGACACCGTGAACAACCTGATCAAGGTTGTCCCGGCAGAGAACGGAACCGTCGACAACGTGGACATCTGGGGACGTCGGCGCTTCGCCTACGAGATCCAGAAGAAGTCCGAGGGCTACTACGTCGTGGTGGACTTCCACGCGGAGCCGGCCACGACCAAGGAACTCGATCGTCAGCTCGGACTCAACGAGTCGGTGCTGCGGACCAAGATCCTCCGCCCGGACGCCAAGTAAGCGTCACGCTACCCCGTTTGAGGAGCATTCAATGGCAGGCGAAACAGTCATCACGGTCGTCGGGAACCTGACAAGCGATCCCGAACTGCGCTTCACACCCAACGGTGCTGCAGTCGCGAACTTCACCGTGGCCTCGACGCCGCGTATCTTCGACCGTCAGTCGAACGAGTTCAAGGACGGGGAGACCCTGTTCCTGCGCTGCTCGGTCTGGCGTGAGATGGGAGAGAACGTCGCCGAATCGCTGCAGCGGGGTACCCGGGTCATCGTGCAGGGCCGACTGAAGTCGCGCTCGTTCGAAACCAAGGAAGGCGAGAAGCGCACGGTCATGGAGCTGGACGTCGACGAAGTCGGCCCCAGCCTGCGACGCGCGACCGCTCAGGTCTCGAAGAACGAACGCGGCGGCGGAGGCTTCTCCGGCGGTGGCGGCAACTCCGGCGGCTACCAGGGTGGCGGCCAGCAGGGCGGCTACCAGCAGCAGTCGTCGGGGTGGGGCAACAACCCGCAGCAGGGCAACCCGCAGCAGGGTGGACAGCGCCAGGGCGGCTACAGCCAGGGGAACAACGGTCCGAACAACGACCCGTGGGCATCATCTTCTCCCCAGAACGACAACGGCGGCTGGGGCAATCCCGGCGCCGACGAACCGCCGTTCTGACCACGTTTTAGACATTTCTCATACAGGAGAGACTCATGGCAAAGCCAGAGATCCGGAAGCCTATCAAGAAGAAGGCGAATCCGCTCAAGAAGGGCGAAGCGGCCAACATCAACTACAAGGACACCGCTACGCTCCGCAAGTTCATTTCTGACCGTGGCAAGATCCGTGCACGGCGCGTCACCGGCGTGACCGTGCAGGAACAGCGCGTCATCGCGAAGGCCGTCAAGAACGCCCGCGAGATGGCACTCCTGCCCTACTCGAGCTCTGCTCGCTGATCGGAGGAGAACAGTTATGCCGAATCGCAAAGTGATTCTCACTCAGGAAGTCGACGGCCTCGGGGCCGCCGGTGACATCGTCGAGGTTCGCGCCGGCTACGCGCGCAACCTGCTCGTCCCCCGCGGCTGGGCCACCCCGTGGACCGAGGGCGCGGAGAAGCAGATCCTCGCGCTGCGCAAGGCCCGTCAGGCCAAGCAGATCGCCGACCACGACGAAGCCGTCCGCGTCAAGGACCAGCTCGAGTCGACGAGCGCTCGCATCGAGCTCAAAGCCGGCAAGAACGGTCGCCTCTTCGGCGCCGTCACCCCGGCACTCGTCGCCGAGGCGCTGCAGACCGCGACCGGACACGACTTCGATCGTCGTCAGGTGGCGCTCACCGGTCACGTCAAGACCTCCGGCAGCTACACCGCTGTCGTGCGCGTCAACGACACGATCACCGCGAACGCCAAGTTCGACGTCATCGGCAAGGCCTGATCGCCGTAGCCTGATCGGCTGACGGTCCTGCGGGACCGTAGGCTGATCGGTCCTCCGGGACTGTGAGCTGGTCGGTCCTCCGGGACCGGCCGCCGAGACCACGACCGCCGGGTGCCCCACCGTGGGCACCCGGCGGTCGTGCATTCACGTGGCTGGGAACGGCCAGATCGGCTCCGGGTGTGGCAGAGTGTTGTCGAAAACCTCGGTTGTCGGAACTCCCGCCCCGGTCGATTGGAGACGTGACCCAATGAAGAAGCTCATGATCAGCGCCACCGGACGGCTCGTCGCGTCCATCATCGTCGGATTCATCATCGGCGGCATCGTCGGTCTCCTCACCACCACCGGCGATGGGTTCCTCGTCGGCATCGCGGCGGCGACGACGTTCTTCGTGCTCGTGGGCACCGCCGCCCTGTGGCCGATGTCCTCCGAGGAGACGAAGTCGAACGCGAGCCGGGAGGACTTCAACCCCGTCCTCGACGAGGTCGTCATCACGATCGCCCAGCTCTGCGGTCTCGGCGGCATCATCCTCCTCCAGATCGTCGGCGGCTCCCAGGCCGGGAACTGGGAGGCGGCGATCGCCCTCCTCGGCGTCTTCATGTCCTGGGCCGGCCTGCAGATCCTCTACAGCGCGCGCTACGCCTACATGTACTTCGGCGACGGGACCCCCGGCGGCATCGACTTCAACTCCGATCGGGTGCCCAACTACAAGGACTTCCTCTACTTCGGCTACGCGGTCGGCATGACCTTCGGCGTCACGGACACGAGCGTCTCCGACACGCAGATCCGCGCCGTGGTGCTGCGCCACAGTCTGCTGTCCTACGTCTTCAACGCGGTCATCCTCGCCACGGCCATCAACCTCGTCGTCGGGGTCTTCTCGAACTGAGGGTGGCGGGGCGCAGGGAGTTGCGCTGCGGGTGCGGTCGTGCGTGTTGTCGACGCCGCAGTCGGGGCTGTCGGCTGTTCCGGAGGAGGATCCAGTGCGAAACTGAGCCCGATTTCGAACTCGATCCTCCTCGGGGAGTCACCCATTCTCGCTAGGGCGGTGCTCATCGTCGTGGTTTCGCCACAAGCAACAGCGCATGGTTCTGCGTCTCGAGTACGTCCTGTCCTAGAGCATCCCTGAGCGCGGTGTGCAGAGCCAGTCGATCTTCGGTCCCCATAGTGAGCTGATCCGAATGGGTGGCGACCATCGACAACCACGCCTCTGGAGCGTATCGGAGGCTTTCCTCGAAGTGGAGTTCTTCGACATCGAAGCTATTCCGTCGCAGCACCTCGACCAATGGGGCCGGGCCGTCCTGTTCTGCGCCCTCGCTGTCGACTTCTCCACTGGAACGATCTTGCTGCGGAAGATACTCGTCCAAGGTCTCATCGATTCGCCTCGCGGGAGGGCCCTGTGGAACGATGCGGTTCCAGGCAAGTGCGAGTGTGCCTGAGGGAGTGAGGATCTTCCGAATTCGGGAAAGTGCCGGAACCGGATCGACCCAATGGAACGACTGTCCGAACGCAACGATGTCGAATTCTCTGCCGGATGGGTCCCACTGTTCGAACTTCGCCGTTTCCACGTGCAGGCCCTTGCCTGCGGCGACGGCGGCCATGCCCGGATCGGGTTCGACCGCAAGGACATCGCACCCTCGCTCCCGTAACTGCATGGCAAGAATCCCGGTACCTGCACCGACATCAAGTGCCCGTAGTCGAGGTTTCGAACCCGACGAAGCTTCTAACATCGCGGTCAGCAGCTCCTTCGGATACCGGGGCCTGTAGCGGTCATACTGGTCGGCTACGGGACCGAAGGACTCGGCTCGCGCTCTGTCGGTATGGGGTTCCATTTGGACAGTCTAAGGAACAGCATTCCCGAGGAGGATCCGGTGCGAATCCGAGCCCGATTTCGAACTCGATCCTCCTCGGGAAGACTGCCGAGGGTAGGACGAGGACGTTGAGGGCGGAATCAGCGCTTCGGGTAGGTGATGGTCCGGTCGTCGGCGACGACGGCACCTGAGCTGAGCACCGCCTCGGCGGTCTGATTCCTTCCGAGCACATGACGGACGGGACGGTCACGGGCGAGGAGGTAGTCGGCGATAATGCGCCGATGACAGCGCCACCACACGGCCTCCGAGCACATGACCGCGCACCGGGCATCCTCGCCCCAGCCGAGCAAGACGTCGATGTCGGCGGCGAACTCGTCGGTCAGGGCGTGGTCGGCGTAGTTGTGGAAGCTGCGGTTCTCCCACCATGCGTTGACGTCGAAGGGCACGTCGTCGCTGACATTCCGCCGGCCGGTCAGTCCGTCGAGACGACGCAGCTCGATGTCCTGATCCGCAAGCGCCTCGGCGAGGACATCGGCGTTGAACTGCGGGTTCGCCTTCGAGCCGGGCAGCTTGCGGACGTCGACGACCACCTCGGCGCGATTCTCGTGGAGAAGGTCGAGGAACTCCTCGAGGGGCCGGTTCGAATGGCCGATCGTGAGGAAGTCGGGTCCGCCCGGTGCGGGTGCGGGGGCTTCGGGCTCACCCGATGCGGGCCCATCCGGTTCCGGCGCGGAATCGCTCATCCGTCGATGAGGTGGAGTGCGCTGCCCTTGTGGGCGGCGATGTGATCGGTCTTGTCGCTCTTGATCTCGTACTGGGGATCGTCCGGCGTCGCCCGGTGCGTGTGCCCCTTGTAGTCGAAATCCGCGGTGTGGACCCGGATGATGTGCCCGGAGACCTCACCGGCCTCGGAGTTCCACCCCACGTGATCGCCGACGGAGTATTCGAGTGCCATGTCGGCCTCCTTTCAGAATTCGATGCGCTCGGCTGGAGGGAATTCGGCGTAGGCGACGCTGTCGTCGAGCGGGGCGAGCTCGAGACTGCTCGGAACACCTTCGTCGATGATGAGGTAGAGGAGAGCATCGGGGAGGTATGCACTGAGCACGAGATCATCGTCGGAACGCACAGTCTTGCCGTCGACAGGATCGAGGTCCACCGTCGGACACATCCCGCATCCGCACTCCGAGGTGACGACCACCTCGGCGAGGTTGGCCTCCCACAATGCCCGCTGAGCATCCGTGATCGCCGTCGGCGGATCCCACCCTTCCTTCTGTTCGGGCGTGAACTCCGCATAGTCCTCGGCACTCGGCGATGTGTGACCGCGACGGATGAGGAGAAGCGCTGTGTTCCTCTCGAGGTCGGTCAATGCTCGGTTCATGCCTCCACGGTACTCCGGCCGGCCGCAACGCACACTGGGATCGACCGTGGCAGCTGAGGTTCCCAGGTCCGACCCAGCCGGTCGGCACGGAACCCGGCCCATAGTTCGCTAGAGTCGGTGTTCGCTAGAGTCGGTGCCCAGGGGGTAGAGATGACGATCGAGAGAACCGAGCCGATGCCGCGCTTCGGCGGGCCGAGCGAACTCACACCGGAGGATCGGGAACGAGCGCGGGGCCTGCGGAAGATGCGTCGGCTCGCCCTTTCCCTGCTCATCCTCGCGACCCTCATCTTCCTCTCGACGAACCTCTTCACCGACCTCTCGGGCGTCTGGGGCTTCATCGCCCGCGGATCTGAGGCCGCGATGATCGGTGCGATCGCCGACTGGTTCGCCGTGACCGCACTCTTCCGCCACCCACTCGGCCTGCCGATCCCGCACACCGCGATCATCCCCCGGAAGAAGGACGCCCTGGGGGCGAGTCTCTCCGCGTTCGTTGCGACGAACTTCCTCCACGCCGAGGCGGTGTCGACGAAGATCCGGTCGCTGGGAGTCTCACGGCGGGCCGGGGAATGGCTGAGCAGGTCCGCCAACCGCGACCTCGTCGTCGACCGGGCCGCCGGCGGCCTCGAGTACGTCCTCGACCGCATCGACGACGAGCAGATCGCGGCACTCACCCGCAACGTCATCATCCCGCGTCTGGTCGCGACGAAGAAGTCACCGGTGCTCGGTCAGCTGCTGCGCCAGATCGTCCTCGACGGCGCCCACCACAAGCTCGTCGACCTCGTCATCGCCGAGGCGTACACCTGGTTGAGCGACAATCCGCAGGTCATCGACGAGATCGTCCACAACCGCGCCCCGTCCTGGGTGCCCGACTTCGTCAACGATCAGCTCGCCAGCCGCCTCCAGCGCGAGATCCTCGGCTGGCTCGTCGACGTCCGCGACAACCCGTACCACAAGGCCCGCCAGGCCCTCGACGCGTGGCTCGTCGACCTCTCCACCGACCTCTCGACCGACACCCCGCTCGCCGAGAAGGCCGAGGACATCATCAACGACCTTCTCACCCAGGACGGGGTCGTCGACTCGGTCCTCGAGATCTGGACCTCCCTCAAACAGCTCCTGCGCGAGGCGATCATCGAACCCGACGGCGAGGTCCGCGACCGCATCGCCGATCTCATCGGCGAATTCGCCGAGCGCCTCCAGACCGACACCGCGTTCGCGGAGAGGATCGACGACCGCGTCGCGACGACCGCCGGCGACCTCGCCGAGAGCTTCGGCCCCGAGATCGCCAGCGTCATCTCGGACACGATCGAACGCTGGGATGCGAAGGAGGCCGCCGACCGCATCGAGCTCTACGTCGGCCGCGACCTCCAGTACATCCGCATCAACGGCACCGTCATCGGCGCACTCGTCGGCCTCGCCCTCCACACGGTCATCGTCCTCCTCCCGACCTGAGACCGGCGTCATCACCGACCGCATCGTCCGGTGAGAGGACCGATGCCGCCATGCGCACGGAACTCACGATCGACGGTCTGCCCATCCGCCCGAGGCCGCGGGCGGTGACCCGGCACGAGCCGAGGTGCGATGAGTGCGGAACCCGGCTCACGCCTCGGCGAGGCCGTCGTCCGTGCGCGACTGAGCGCTGCGACGCCTGCCGAAGTACCCGACGACGAGGACGACGGCGATGCCGACGACCGCCCCGAGCAGGGTCTCGATCCCGCGGTCGATGATGAGCGTCGAGCGTGGGATCGGGTGCGCGAGCTGGGTCATGAGGAGGATCATCGGGGTGAAGAACGTGAGCGCGAACCCGTAGTTGCGCATCATCAGGTACTCGGTCGGGAACTGGAGGAGGATGACCGGGATCGCCAGCCACACCGGTGAGGGGTCCGGCCAGAGGATGAGCGCGGTGAGAATGAGTCCCGAGAACGTCCCGAGGACCCGGTGGACGCCGCGGGAGATGCGGCCGGGAAGCTCGGCCGCGGCCAGCGGCACGGCGGCCGAGGCCATCGCCCAGTACGCGTGATCGAGTCCGATGAGCGTGCCGAGGATCCCCGCCGAGGCGACCGCCACCGCATACGTGGCAGCGTGCCTGACCATGCGCGGAGCATGCGGGCTGCGCAGCGGGGTGATCGCCCGCCGGGAGCCTGGCCGCCAGGTGCGGGTGCGGAACCATCCGAGGAAGCCGATGGCGATCGCGAAGGCCGCCGCGAGGACGCTGATGCCGATCGGCACCCACGGTGGGGCGAGCGGTTCGACCGAGGCACAGGCGCCGAGGGCGAAGATGGCGAAGAACGGTCCTCCCGGGCGCATCCGCGCGCGGTCGGCGATGATCGACCCGACCGCGGCGAAGAACGCCTCGATGCCGATGAGCCCCCACACGGGTGTGTCCATCGTCGCGAGCATGACGCCGATGACGACTCCGGAGAGCAGGAGGACCGCTGCCTGGAGCTGGTGGATGAGTCGCAGCTGGTGCGGCTCGCCGCGGCCGTACATGCCGCAGAAGGCACCGAAGACTGCGTAGATGATGAACTGCTCGTACCCGAGGATGAGGAGGACGAGCGAGGGGATCGCGACGCCGAGGCCGACTCGGATCGGTGCCCCCCGGTCGTCATCGCCGGGTTCGAGGCGCAGTGTGCCCCGCAGGTAGTCGATGATCCTCTTCATGGCTGTGGTGCCGACCGCCACCCGCCAGGTGCTCGGCGGTCGCACCGGGGCGCGGTCATTCCTCCTGGTGGATGAGCTGGACGAGATTGCCCACCGTGTCGTCGAGCACGGCGGTGGTGATCGGCCCCATCTCGAGGGGCTTCTGGGTGAATGATACGCCGAGGCCGGTCAGCCGCTCGTACTCCGCGGCGACGTCGTCGACGGCGAACTGGTTGATCGGGATCCCGTCGGCTTTGAGCGCCGAGGCGTACTCGCGGGCCGCGGGGTGCCCCATCGGCTCGAGGACGACCTCGACGCCGTCGGGCGCCTCGGGTGAGACGACCGTGAGCCAGCGCGCCTCACCGACGGGGACGTCGTGCTTGAGGACGAAGCCGAGCTTGCCGGTGTAGAACTCGAGCGCGCGGGCCTGGTCCTCGACAGGGATGCTGATCCACTGTGCCTTCATGATGGGTCTCCTTCTCTTGGGTCTGCGGTGCCTTGGGTTGGGGTGGCTGGTGCTGGGCGGTCCGGTGCTGGGCTGTACTGTGCTGGGCGGGCGGTGCCGTCGGACTGCGCTGCCGCCTGCTGCCCTCCGGTCCACCGGTCGAACGCTGTGCGCAGCGGTTCGGGATCGAGCCGGTGGAACTTGTAGCGCCTCTCTCTCCTGGCGACGACGAGGCCGGCGGACTCGAGGACCTCGAGATGCTGGGACACCGCCTGCCGGGACAGGCCGAGCCCGTGCCTGTTCGCCAGGCGCGAGCAGATCTCGAACAGGGTCTGATCGTCGCGCTCGGCGAGCTCGTCGAGGATGGTCCGCCGGGTCGGATCGGCGATCGCCTTGAAGAGGTCCGTCACCCCGCCACCATAGGCAAGTGTTCACTTGCCTGTCAATGGTCTGAGGTCACTGAAGGTGTCGAATCAGGCCGATCTGTTGTCCCAGGTCACAGTCCCCGCAGTTCCCCCACCAGGAGAGTCGGGTTTTCCTACCGCGAGCAGTGGGAGGACTGCATGGCCGCTGAGAACGATCGACGAAACCATGGAGATATGAACACACACATGCCCGCGATCATCACCGCCTCCAATGTCGTCAAGCACTACAACCAGACCTACGCCCTCGCCGGAGTCGGCCTCGACATCGGCCTCGGCGAGTCCCTGGCCATCATGGGACCCTCGGGGTCCGGCAAGACGACCCTGCTCCACTGCCTCGCCGGAATCATCCGTCCCGATGAGGGCTCGATCCGCCTGCTGCCCACCGACCGCAGCGCCGCCGCGGACATCACCGGGCTCAAGGAGTCCGGTCGCACCGCCCTGCGCCGCGAGGTCTTCGGCTTCGTCTTCCAGCAGGGACTGCTCCTGCCCGAACTCACCGCCGAGGACAATGTCGCACTCGCCGCGATGCTCGCCGGCATGCCCCGGACGGAGGCGACCAAGCACGCTCGTGCCTGGCTGCAGCGCCTCGGCCTCGGCGAGCACCTGACCAAGCGCATCGGACAGCTCTCCGGAGGTCAGGCCCAGCGCGTGGCCATCGCCCGCTCCCAGGTCACCCAGCCCGTCGTCACCTTCGCCGACGAGCCCACCGGAGCTCTTGACTCCCGCACCTCGTCGGAGGTCCTCTCCGAACTCCTCGCCTCGACGACCGGACGCGGTTCGACCCTCGTCGTCGTCACCCATGACGAGAACGTCGCCGCCCGCTGCTCGCGCGTCGTGCGCCTCGCCGACGGCCGCATCGTCTCCGACTCCGCCGCGCAGTACGCGACGAACAACGGGTGATGCCGACCATGAATGTCCTCTCCACCGTCCTCTCGAAGCAGACGTTCACCTCGCCGACGGCCCGTCTCGTCGCGATCGCGTTCTTCGCCTGCTCGACCCTCTTCCTCACCGTTGCCGCAGGTGCCTGGGCGTTCAACGACCGCCCCGAGGTCCCCGGATACGCCGAGGTGGCCGAGCTCTACCGGATGCTCGCCGTCCTCGCCACGGTCTTCCTCATCGTTCCCGCCGTCAGCCTCGGCGTCGCCTCGGCCAAGCTCAGCGCCCGCCGTCAGGATGAGCGGCTCTCGACCCTCTCCCTGCTCGGGGCCTCGAAGGGCACGATCCGACTCATCGCCGTCGCCGAACCCTTCGTTCCCGCCGCAGCGGGCATCCTCGCCGGCATCGGCGGCTACCTGCTGCTGGCCTACCCGCTCAGCCTCCTCGTCTTCACCGGCGTCCCGCTCGGCTACTCGGCACTGCTCATGCCGGTCTGGCTGCTCGCGGCCGTCGTCGTCGGGCTCCTCCTCGTCTGCCTGCTCTCGGCGCTGCTGGGACTGCGGAAGGTCATCGTCTCCCCGCTCGGGGTGCGCACCCGGTCCCTGGCGCGGAAGTTCCCGCTCGTGCGCATCATCACCGTCATCGTCCTCGCGCTCGGCATGGTCGGAGCGCTCGTCTTCTCCCTCCAGGACGGACAGCGGCAGATGGTCGTCGTCATTGCGAGCATCGCGACGATCGGCATCGCCCTCCTGCTCATCAACGTCCTCGGCGTGCTCATCATGATGATCCACGCCGCGATCAGCAGCCGCATCGCCCGCCGGCCCGCCGCGATGCTCTCGGCATCGATGATCGCCGACGCCCCCGCGCAGTACTGGCGTCGGGTGGCGGGTCTCGCGCTCATCACCTTCATCGCCGTCGTCGGCGGTGCGGGGGCCGCGATGATGCGCGGCAACGCCGGTGACATGTCACCGGAGGAGATCGCAGCCATGGGTCCGCTCCAGTACACCGGGGACGACGTCTTCACCGGTCTCGTCCTCACGCTCGCCATCGCCTTCGTCTTCATCGTCGTCTCCGCGACGATCAACCAGGCCGCCGACATCCTCGACCGCGCCACGACCTACCGCGAACTCCATGCGGCCGGGATGACGCAGTCGATGATGCACCGGGTCACGGTCGGCGCGGTGATGTCACCGATCCTCCTCGTCACCCTCGTCTCCCTCGTCCTCGGCGGACTGCTCGCAGCGGCCATGGCCTCGGCGGGCGACCTCGGCGATCCGATGACCATCGGCGTCGTCGCAGCCGTCGTCGCCGGCGGAGTCGCGATGGTGTGGCTGGGACTGCAGTTCACCCGCCCCCTCGTCCGCCGCGTCACCGCGGTCGCCGCCTGAGGCGACCGCCCGAACAGGAGTCAGCCATGTCGGCACCCACGAAGGTCCTCCCCGTCGTCCTCGGTCGCAGGACCGTGACCTCCCCGAGTTCGCTGCTCGTGATGAGCGCGTTCTTCGCCTGCGCGACGCTCTTCCTCACCGTCGCCGCGGGGGCGTGGATGTTCTTCCAGATCCCCCCGATCCCCGACGCTGAGGGGATCGACGGAATGTACAAGTTCCTCGCCGCCTTCGCCACGGTGCTCCTCGTCATCCCGGCGAGCACCCTGGCGTCGGCTTCGGCGACGCTCTCGGCGCGGCGGCAGGACGAGCGGCTCTCGACGATGTCCCTGCTCGGGGCCAGGCGCTCGGAGATCGTCGCGCTCGCCGTCGCCGAACCCCTCGTCCCCGCCGTGTGCGGCATCGTCCTCGGCGTCGGCGGCTACCTCGTGCTCGCGTGGCCGGTCAGTCTCATCCACTTCCTCGGTCGGCCGATCGGGTATGCGAACATGCTCATGCCGCCGCTGCTGCTCGCAGGCGTCGTCGTCTTCCTCATCCTCGTCTGCGTCCTCTCAGCGCTCGTCGGGCTGCGGAAGGTCACGGTCTCCCCGCTCGGAGTGCGCACGAAGTCGCTTGACCGGAAGTTCCCGCTCGGCCGGGTCATCGCCGTGACCGTCGCGATCCTCCTCCTGCCGGTCGGCCTCCTCCTCGCGAAGTCCGCGGAGCTCGGGTTCGCCGTGGTCATCGCTGCGATCCTCACGGTGTTCCTCCTCGGGCTCATCGTCGTCGACCTCCTCGGCGGGCTGCTCATGCGGTGGTTCGCCCACATCGCCGGCACCCGGGCCTCGTCGTCGGCCAGGCTCATCGCAGCCCGCCTCGTCTCCGACGAGCCGAAGCGATTCTGGCGCCGGGTCTCCGGGCTGGCGATGACGGCGTTCGTCGCGGCCGTCGGCGGATCGGGCATCGCGCTCATGCAGGTGGGGATGGACACCGTCGAGGATCCCGCGACCGATGCTCCCGCCGAGGTGGGGGTGTTCTTCGAGGACATGTTCACCGGCATCCTCCTCGTCCTCGGCATCTCGATCGTCCTCATCGCCGTCTCGGCGCTCATCAACCAGGTCGCCGACATCTACGACCGGGCCGACACGTTCGCCGACCTCTATGCCGCGGGCATGGATGTCGACACGATGCACGCAGCCCTCGTGCGGGCCGTGCTCTCCCCGGTCGTCTGGGTGAGCCTGCTCGCCGGTGGACTCGGCCTCCTCCTCGTCCTGCCCCTGGCCGGTGCGGCGCTCGTGTTCAAGCCGGTCACGTTCTTGACGATCCTCGCGTCAGTGGTCGTCGGTATCGTCGTCATCAGACTCGGCCTCCAACTCGCGAAGCCGATTCTCGCCTCGGTGGCGACTGCCGGGCGCGCCCGGGTCTGAGGGACGTCTGGCAGGACCACCGCAGCACCGCCTCGGCGGGCCCTTCGTTCGGTCGCCGAGGCGGTGACGAGGATCGCTGTCGATCCCGAGTCGGGCCCGGGTAAAGTGGGATGGCACTGCATCCGGGTCGGGGCCGTGGAACGGCGAGGGAGGAAGTCTTGGGAGTGACGACAGATCAGGAGTTCGACGGCCTGAGGACCCCTCCGCAGGACGTCGAGGCCGAGGAGAGCGTCCTCGGGGCGATGCTCCTGTCGAAGGACGCGATCGCCGACTGCGTCGAGTCGATGTCCGGCGACGACTTCTACCGTCCGGCCCACGAGACGATCTACGAGGCGATCCTCGACCTCTACTCGCGCGGTGAGCCCGCGGACTCGGTGACGGTCGCGAACTACCTGACGAAGACCGGTGACCTCTCGCGCATCGGCGGGCCCGCCTACCTCCACACGCTCATCGCCTCGGTGCCGACCGCGGCGAACGCCGCGTACTATGCGACGATCGTGCGCGAACGCGCCGTTCTGCGCCGCCTCGTCGAGGCGGGCACGCGGATCGTGCAGATGGGCTATGACGCCGAGGGCGACACCGATGACGTCGTCAACAACGCGCAGGCCGAGATCTACCGGGTCACGGAGAAGCACACGACCGAGGACTACGTCATCCTCTCCGAGATCCTCGGCGAGGTGGCGCAGGAGATCGAACGCAACGGCGATACGGATGGGCAGACCGCGGGTGTGCCGACCGGGTTCACCGAGTTCGACCAGCTCACCAACGGCCTCCACCCCGGGCAGATGATCGTCATCGCCGCGCGCCCCGGTGTCGGCAAGTCGACGCTGGCCCTCGACTTCATCCGCTCGGCGGCGATCCACCACAAGCAGGCCGCCGTCTTCTTCTCCCTCGAGATGGGCAAGAACGAGCTCGTCATGCGCCTGCTCTCGGCCGAATCGGAGATCCCGCTGCAGTCCCTGCGCCGCGGTGAGCTCAGCCCCCACGACTGGACGAACCTCGCTGCGACCGAGGCCCGCATCAACGATGCCCCGCTCTTCGTCGACGACTCGCCGAACATGGCGCTCACCGAGATCCGCGCGAAATGCCGCCGGCTCAAGCAGCAGCACGACCTCAAGATGGTCTGCGTCGACTACCTCCAGCTCATGAGCTCGGGCAAGCGCGTCGAATCGCGTCAGCAGGAGGTCTCGGAGTTCTCCCGTTCGCTCAAGCTGCTCGCGAAGGAGCTCGAGGTTCCCGTCATCGCGCTCTCCCAGCTCAACCGCGGCAGCGAGCAGCGCACCGACAAGCGCCCGATGATCTCCGATCTGCGCGAATCCGGCTCGATCGAGCAGGACGCCGACATGGTCCTCCTCATCCACCGTGAGGACATGTACGACAAGGAGCACGAACGAGCCGGTGAGGCCGACATCATCGTCGCCAAGCACCGTGCCGGACCGACCGGTGACATCGCCGTGGCGTTCCAGGGAGCGAAGTCCCGGTTCGTCAACATGCCGCAGTAGGGGAAGATCACGCGGGCCAAGATCTACCGCGAGGGCTCCGCCGACGCCTGAGCCGCTTTGTACGATGGCAGTCATGGACACGACGCCGAACGACCTGCTCGTGCTGCTCGCGGTCTCCCGGTCGGGGAAGTTCGCGTCGGCTGCCCGGGTTCTCAAGGTCAACCACACGACGATCTCCCGGCGGATCGCCGCCCTCGAGAAGTCGCTCGGCGGCCGCGTGCTCTCCCGCTCCGCCGAGGGCTGGGAGCTCACCGAACTCGGAGCCTCCGCCGTCCGCGTCGCCGAACAGGTCGAGTCCGCGGTCCACAGCCTCGGCGAATCGGGACAGACCCCCGACCCGATCACCGGGGTCGTGCGGATGTCGGCGACCGACGGGTTCAGCGCCTTTATCGCCTCCCCGGCGGTCGCGAAGCTGCGGCGAGCTCATCCGGGGCTGAGCGTCGAGATCATCACGGTGACGAGGCAGGCGCTGCAGCAGCGGTCGGGCCTCGACATCGAGATCGTCGTCGGCGAACCCCAGGCCCACCGCGCCGAGGCGCTGCGACTCGGGGAGTACGCGCTGGGCATGTACGCCGCCCGCGACTACCTCGCCGAGTGCGGGACCCCGAGCACCGTCGACGAACTCATGGAGCACCAGCTCGTCTACTTCGTCGACGCGATGCTCCACGTCGACGACCTCGATGCTCCCCGGCGACTCGTGCCGTCGATGAAAGACGGTGTGACCTCGACGAACGTATTCGTCCACGTCGAGGCCACCCGCGCCGGCGCGGGCATCGGGTTCCTCCCGTGCTTCATGGCCGACCGGCATCCCGACCTCGTCCGGCTGCTGCCGGGCGAGCTCTCCGAACGCCTGCCGTATTGGATGGTCCTGCGCACGGATTCGCTGCGCCGTCCCGCGGTCGCCGCCGTTGTCCAGGCGCTGCGGGAGGAGACCGTCTCGCAGGCGGAGGCGCTGCTCGGCCGGAGCAGACGGGCGGACACTCCGGCCGGGCCCGGCAGTGCTGGACCCGACAGTGCTGGGTCCGGCGGCGCCGCTCTCGTCAGTGCGCCCGATCAGCCGGCTCGGCGAGGATCGCCCTGACTCCCTCTTCGTAGGTGGTGACGGCGAAGTCGGGGAATCGGGAGGCGAACTTCGCGGTGTCGAACACGTTGTCCCCGCGGTACCGGGGAAGGAGTTCGGCCGCCTCGGCGAGCATCGGATTGAACCGGCTCCCGATCTTGAACACCCACAGCGGCAGCACCGTGTACCCGATCCTCCGCCCGGTGACCGCCGAGGCGATTCCGATGAGCTGCCGGTAGGTCTGCCGGTTCTCATCGATCGGCAGATGCCACGTCTGCCCGTACGCGTCGGGGGTGTTGCCGAGGAGCGCGAGCGCCCGCGAGGCATCCGGCGTCCATATGAGCGAGCGCTTCGTGCGCGCGCTCACCGGCACCAGCGGGCGCTTGCCCGCCCTGATCCGGTCGAAGACGAGCATGTTCGACCAGCTCTTCGTCTTCCCCGGCCCGTAGAACTCCGGGGCCCGACCGATGAGCGCCTCGATCGTCCCAGCGGCCATCTCCTCGAGCAGCATCGTGACGATCTCCGCCCGCACCCGACCCTTCCGGCCGCCGGGCGCGAATCCCGTCGACTCGGTCTGCGGGGCAGGCGTGCCCGGATACATGTACGTGTTGTCGAAGAAGACGAGCTTCGTGCCGTGGACCTTGCACGCGTCGATGACGTTCCTCATCATCACCGGGAACTTCTCCTCCCACAGCGCCGAATCCATCGGCAGTCCCACGGTGAGGTAGGCGATCTCGCTGCCCGCGACGGCGCGCTCGGTCGAGACCGGGTCCATGAGGTCGGCGGCGACGAGCTCATCGGTGCCGTTGACCTGTTTGGGTCGCCGGCTGACGAGGCGGATGTCTGTTGTGAAGTTCCGGTGGAGCTCGCGGGCGAGCTCATCGGCGATGGGTCCGCCGGCTCCGAGGATGGTCTGCATGATCACTTCACTCCCGGGATGTGCTTGAGCACGCGCAGCGCGCCGGAGACGATGCGGGCGTAGCGTGCGGGATCGGCCTTGTCCGGTGCACCGACGGGCAGGAGTCGCGAGGCGGCGATGGTCTGCGATTCCGTGTACTTGAGGATGCCGTGCTCCCCGTGACGTCGGCCGAGTCCCGAGGACTTCATCCCTCCCATCGGAGCGTCGACGGAGCCCCACGCGGCGGCATAGGCGTCGTTGACGTTGACGGTTCCCGCCTGAAGACGGGCCGCCACCCGGACACCACGGTCCTCATCCGAGGTCCACACGCTGAAGTTGAGTCCGTAGTCGCTGTCGTTGGCCTTCGCGATCGCCTCCTCCTCGTCGGCGACGCGGTAGAGGCTGACGACGGGACCGAAGGTCTCGTGGGCGAAGACCTCCATCGACGCGTCGACATCGGTGAGGATGGTCGGCTCGAAGAAGAAGGGGCCGAGATCCGGGCGGGCATTCCCGCCGGCGAGCACGGTCGCTCCCTTCGCCTTCGCATCCTCGACATGGCGGACGACGGTGTCGAGCTGCTTCTGCGAGACGAGCGATCCCATGTCCCCCGAGTAGTCGAGACCGGCCGAGAGGGTCATGGCACGCGCCGCCGCGGCGAACTTCGTCGTGAACTCGTCCCAGAGGACGCCGGGAACGTAGATCCGCTCCATCGAGATGCACAGCTGACCGGTGTTGGAGAAGCTCGCCCGCAGCGCCCCGGACACGGCTCTGTCGACATCGGCATCGTCGAGGACGAGCAGGGCGTTCTTCCCGCCGAGCTCCATCGAGGACTCGATGAGGTTCTCCCCGGCCTGAGCCGCGACCGTCCGACCGACTGCGGTCGAACCGGTGAACATGAGGAAGTCGGAGTTCTCGATGATCGGCCGGCCGAGCTCGGCACCCGAACCGGTGACGACCTGGACGAGGCCGGGCTGCATGCCCGCCCGTTCGAGCAGTTCGACGGCCCACAGGGCGGAGAACGGGGTCTGCGCGTCCGGCTTGGCGAGCACGGCGTTGCCGGCGACGATCGCCGGAAGGGCATCGCTGATGCCGAGCGTGAGCGGATAGTTCCACGGGGAGATCACCCCGACGACACCCTTCGGGTGGTGGAGTTCCCAGACCTTCGTCAGCCCCAGCTGCACACCCTGCCGGCGCTTGGGTCGGAGGATCCGCTCGGCGGTATGCGCGTAGTAGCGGGCGTTGATGGCGACATCCATGATCTCCTCGAACGCGTGCCGACGGGCCTTGCCGTTCTCGAGCTGGATGAGGTCGAGGACTTCGTCCTGATGGGCGAGCACGAGGTCGTGGAAGCGCAGGAGCACGCGGGCGCGCTCCTTGATCGGTCGCTCGGCCCACGCCTGCTGGGCTCTGCGGGCGCGCTCTGCTGCGGCGACGATGTCGGCCTCGGTGCCGTGCGGCACGGTGCCGAGGACTTCACCGGTCATCGCATTGGTGACGTCCTGAGTGGAGGCGGGATCGGCCACCTCGACGCGGCGTGCCAGGGCCGCGAGCCGGTCGGTGGTGATCCTCGGGGTGAGCCGCCGGGCGGCGGTGAGAGTGGACACGGTGGTCTGCCTTTCGAACGTATGAGGAGGTCAGTCGAGTGAGATGACCCGGGGCATGTGGAGTGCCGCCTGGCCGTGGGTCATGACATCGAACATGAGCGTGCGACCCGTGCGCAGCGAACGGAGATCGTCGGAGACCCGTCCCTCGCCGAGGCGGAGGTCGATGTCCCGCGGGAACAGCGTCGTCCCCGAGACCAGGGCATTCGTCTGGTTGAACGTTCCGTGCCAGCCGCCGTCGAAGTGCGTGTACGACGTCAGCGAGGACACCGCGGTTCCCGCGCGATGCCGCTTCTGCCGCGGGGTCGGCGCGTGGAGTTCGACGTCGGTGCCACCTGAGTCGTTGAGCACCCGTCCGGAGACCGACTGCGCCGTGATGTCGACGTCGATGTCGGTGACCCACTTCGGGAAGCCGTAGCCGTCGTGGCCTCGGACCTGGGCGATCTCCGTATTCACCGGCAGTGAGAGGACGTAGGAGTCAAGATGGTTGTTCTTCAGCGCCGCGATGAGGTCGATGGCCCCGAGCGGACCGTGGTGGGGCGGCTTGACCGCGATCCCCACCGCCGCCTCGGTGTAGAAGTCGATGTCGGCGACGTCGTAGCGGAAGAGGATGAGCGAGGCGAGGCCGAAGCCGGGGACGACCTCGAGCGGATCGAGAGGCGCGGGAAGGCGATCGCGCAGGGCGCTGGTCGGAGCGAGCATCGTCAGACGTGCACTCGACATCGCGTAGTAGAAGTTCGGGGTGAAGGTCGGTCCGATCGCCGACTGCACTTCGACCTTGGGCTGGTCGCGGAAGAAGTCGACGCCGCCCACTCGGGGGTCGCGGGCCACCTCGTCGAGGTCGGTCTGCATCCGGTAGCGGTCGAAGAGTCCGCCGGTGGGGACGGACACGGTGCGGTTGCCGAGGGTCACTGTCGTGGAGGTATCGCGGTCGATGCTCATTGTCACTCCCATTCGCTTCGGTACTCCCGGGTCGAGAGTAGCCAGCCGAAGTTAACGGTGTCAACATCGAGATGGAGGGAATCATTCCCCTGGGGTGGTGATCTCGTACTCAGGCTGCGGGGGCGGCGCACATGCGCGGTGCGGGGGCGGCGCCTCAGCCGGCGACGGCGCCTCAGTCGGCGGCGACGGCGGCGAAGGCCGCGCGGACGCGGTCGTCGAAGTCGTCGTCATTGCGGCCCAGGGTGCCCTCGAGGTGGAGCGTGGCCATGCCGTGGGCGAGCGCCCAGCCGGCGGTCGCCATTCCGTGGGCGTCCCGGTCAGGGTGGATCTTGGCTGTGACCTCCTCGATGAGCGCGAAGACCTGCGCGCACGCCTCACGGCGGGCTTCGTCGTCGGCGAGCTCGGAGCCGAACATGAGCGCGTAGAGCGCGGGATGGTCCTCGGCGAAGTGGATGTAGACGAGTGCGAGATCGACGAGCGGAACCTCCCCGGCCTCGGTCGCGTCGATGACGGCGCGGAGCGCCGCTTGAAGTTCGCGGAACCCGTGTTCGGCCATGGCGGCCTCGATGTCCTGTTTGCTGCCGAAGTGGCGATAGGGCGCGGCCTGCGAGACCCCGACCCTGCGCGCGACGGCGCGCAGCGAGAACGACTCTCCTTCCTCGAGCATTTCGATCCCCGCCGCCACGAGGGCGGCGCGGAGATTGCCGTGGTGGTGACGTGGCTTCTCGGTGGTCGGCGTTGACACTGCTGTGGTTCCCCCATACGTTGTAGACACCGTTAACTTTACCAAGCCGGTCGGCCGAGGAGGTCGGCGGCATCTGCGCCCGGAAGGCATTCCCATGACCTCGGTTCTCTTCGTCATCACCGCAGCCACCGGCTGGACGCTGCGCGACGGCACCGTCCACCCCACCGGCTACTGGGCCGAGGAGGTCGCCGAACCCTACCGCGTCTTCTCCGAGGCCGGATGGGACATCACCGTGGCCACCCCGGGCGGCGTCGCCCCGACCCTCGACGAGCTCAGCCTCGGCGTCGCCGGCGGCAGGCCGAAGAAGCGCCAGGAGATCCGCGACTATCTCGAGTCGATCAAGGACGTCCTCGACCATCCGGTCGCCCTCGACTCCGTCGATGAAGCCGACTACGACGTCGTCTTCTACCCCGGGGGCCACGGTCCGATGGAGGACCTCGCGGTCGACCCGGTCTCAGGCGAACTGCTCAAGCGCAGACTCGCCTCGGGCAAACCGCTCGCCCTGCTCTGCCACGCCCCGGTCGCCGTCCTCGCAGCGACGAACGACGACGGCACGAACGCCTTCGCGGGGCGGACGATGACCGGGCTGTCGAATGTCGAGGAACGGCTCAACCCGTTCGCCTGGAAGGCGAAGTGGCTGCTCGAGGACGCGGTCAAGGACGCGGGCATCCACTATGAGAAGGGCATCATGCCGCTCCGCCCCCATGTCGTCGTCGACGGCAGCCTCTACACGGGACAGAACCCGGCATCCGCCGAGGCGCTCGCCGACCGCATCCTCGCCGATGTCGAGGGACAGACAGCGGGCACGGGAGCAGCCCGATGAGGCGTGCACCGCTCGACCACCGCGGCACCACCGCGCTCGTCACCGGCGCGAGCTCGGGTCTCGGCGCCGAGTTCGCACGCCAGTTCGCCGCGCGTGGGGCCGACCTCGTCCTCGTCGCCCGGCGCCGGGATCGGCTCGAGGCGCTCGCGGATGAACTCACGGCCGCGCACCGCATCACGGTGAACGTGTTCACTCAAGACCTCGCAACCTCCGACGGGGTGCACGGTCTCCTCTCCGACCTCGAGACCCACGGAATCGCCGTGGACTCGCTCGTCAACAACGCCGGCTTCGGCATCACCGCCCCGTTCGCCGAGACCGATGCGTACCGCCTCGACGAGATGCTCGCCCTCAACGTCGTCGCCCTCACTCGCCTGACCAGGACGCTGCTGCCGCAACTGCTCAGTGCTGACCGGGGCGTCCTCGTCAACGTCGCCTCCGCTGCGGCATACCAACCGACGCCGGGCATGGCTGCGTACGGGGCGACGAAGGCCTATGTCCTCTCGCTCACCGAGGCGATCGCCGAGGAGACGCGCAGGAGCGGCCTCCGCGTCCTCGCGCTCAGTCCCGGACCCACGAGCACGGAGTTCTTCGCCGTCGCCGGCGGCGACTTCTCCCAGCCGATCAACTTCGAGACCCCGGAGAAGGTCGTGTCCGTCGCGTTCTCCGCCCTCGACCACCCGCAGCCGCGGTCGGTCATCTCGGGACTGTCCAACCGGGCGATGGTCGCCGCCGCCGGTCTCATGCCGCGCCGGATCGCGCTCTACGCGGCCCGTCGTGCCCTCGAATGACCTGGTTTTAGGGTGGTCGTATGAGCATCGACACCGCAGAGATCACCGCATACCTCGACCGCTATGCGCGGTCGCTGAGCGATTTCGACGCCGAGGCGGCCGCCGGGCTGTGGTCGATCCCCGGCATGATCGTCGACGAGACGTTCTCCGGAGTCCTCGACTCCCGGGAGGCGATGGCCCAGGGACTCGAGCAGTCCTACCCCGTCTATCGAAAGCTCGGGCTCGCCTCCGTGGGATACGACCTCCTCGGCGAGGATCACCTGACCGAGGGGCTCATCATGGTCCGGGTGCGCTGGGACTTCTTCGACGCCGACGGCGCCCGGCTCACGGACAGCGTCGCCCACTACCTGCTCCGGCGGGAGGACGAGGGGCTGCGGGCGACCGTGTGCGTGCAGACCGACGACGTGGAGAAGCTCCAGGCGCTCGCCGCCGAGAAGGGCGTCGACCTCTTCGCTCAGGAGGAGTGACCACCCCGCGTGTCGGCGGGCGTCACTGCCTGACACATGGTCGAAAAACCGGTGAAACATCCGCTCGCTACGCTGGCCGCATGAGCGAGACGACTCTCACGGCCAGGGCCGAGACGACCGGCGGGATGAACTTCTACACGCGCAAATGGGTGCGGCCCGAGGACCTCAATGCCAACGGCTCGCTCTTCGGCGGCAGCCTGCTGCGCTGGCTCGACGAGGAGGCCGCGATCTATGCGATCGTCCAGCTCGGCAACCACCGCGTCGTCACCAAGCTCATCTCCGAGATCGAGTTCGAATCGTCTGCCCGCGAAGGCGACATCATCGAGATGGGCTTGGTCGCCACCCACTTCGGGCGCACGTCGCTGACGATGCGGGCGAAGGTACGCAACATGATCACCCGCAGGGTCATCCTCAGCATCGACCGGCTCGTCTTCGTCGGCGTCGACGAGTTCGGCACGCCGATGCCGCACGGCTACACCACGATCACGTACAAGCGCGACCGGATGACCGCCGAGAACGGATGAGAGTCGAGGGGACCCCTCAGCGGCGAGGGGACCCGCCGGGAGCGGTGCGCTCGCCGGCGACCGGTCCGCTCGGGGCGTCGAGGACTCCGAGGGACTCGAGTTCGGTGCGCAGGTCGTCGGCGCCGGTGAAGACGATGCCGATGATCCCGAGCCGGCGGGCCGCCTCGACGTTGGCCTCGAGGTCGTCGACGAAGACCGTGCGGCCCGGGTCGAGGCCGAAGCGGGAGAGGAGGAGTTCGAAGATCGCCGGATCGGGTTTGATGAGCTTCTCCCGACCGGAGACGACGACGTCCTCGAGCTCGCTGATCGCCGGGGCGGCGACGGGCGCGTGATGGATCGTCTCGGCCGACCAGTTCGAGAGCCCGAGTAGCCGGACGCCCGCGCCTTTGAGCTCGGCGACGATGTCGGCCATCCCCGGGATCGGGCCGGTGAGCGAGTGTTCGAAGCGCTCATAGTAGCGGGCGACGATCTCCCCATGCCGGGGATCGACCCGGGCGGCGCGGTCGACCACCTCGGCGACGGTGGCCCCGTTGTCGGCGGAGACGTTGAGGGAGGCGAAGTCAGCCGCGGCGGCGAACTCCTCCCACTCGGCCCGACTCATCTCATCGGAGAGGGGACCGGTCTGGTCCCAGCCGACGAGGACCTGGCCCAAGTCGAAGACGACGGTCGTGGGGACATCGGACATCGGAGCACCGCCTTGGAGTGGATTCGTTCCCGGACCCCCTACGCTACCGATCAGCGGCCTCCGTGTCGCATCGCCGCCGCTCCCGCAGACTCCGCACCGGAGTCCGGCCCCATGCGCATCTGCCATTCCCGTAGGTCGGCCGGAGTGTCGATGTCCGCTCCCAAACCGATGTCCGAGCATTCGACCAGATCGACGAGGTGGCGATGCCTGCGCATCCACGTCCGCCCGGCTTCGTCGCCGGCGGCCAGCTTCGCGGCTTCTCTGGTCTGCGCCAATGTCATAACGACAGGGTGACCCGGGGCGCCAGCCCACGCGGCTCGGACGACCCGACCGGAGACCGCGTCGAGGTGCGCGCACAGTCGAGTGAGCACGGCATCGCCGATGCCGGGCTGGTCAACGAGCATGACGACAACCGGGGTTGCGTCGTCACTCGGGACACGGACCGCGTGAAAACTTGGCGCCGGCGTCGCGTCACCGCCTCGCCATGAGATCGCATCGATGCCCGCGCGGAACGAGGCCGCCATTCCGGACTCGGCATCGGGAACGGCAACGACCGGGATGAAGTCGAGCCCCGCCTCGGCGAGGTGAGAGACGATCCGTCCCCGTCGGGGACCGGCGGTGACGACGGGGCTGAGCCCAGCGGCGAGAGCGGTGCGCACGGCCCGGACGACGAGGACGGTGTCCTCCCATGGCAGCAACGCCTTCGGCCCTGAGCCCAGGCGACGTCCGCTGCCGGCGGCGAGGACGAGTGCGACGGGTGTCATCGGAGAAGGACCCCCGCATCTGCAAGGCCAGCGAATATCACATCTCTCGTCAATGGAGTGTCTGTGAAGTGGACGCCGGTCGCCGACCGGATCGCGTTCGCCAGGGCGGGTGCGACGGGGTTGAAAGGGGATTCGCTCATCGACTTGGCACCCTGCGGGCCGAGCTCGTCTTGGGTGTCAGCGAAGTACACTTCGGTGCGGGGGATGTCGGCGAAGTTCGGTGCCTTGTACTGGCGGAGGATGTCGGTAATGGGCCTGCCGTTCTCCTCGTCGACGATGATCCGTTCGTGAAGCGCGGCCCCGATCGCCTGGGCGACGCCGCCCTCGATCTGTCCGCGGCACTGGTTGGGGTTCATCACGACCCCGGCGTCGGCGGCATGGACGGATTGGAGGATCCGCACCTCCCCGGTACTCATGTTCACCGCCACCCGGAAAGCGTGGACGTTGAACGCCACTGACCGCGGTTCCCCACCCCAGTACCCGTCACCTGTCGGCGGGGCACCCGTGGAGGCGAGGGATTCGGCCAACAGAGCGTCGAGCGCCACTGACGGTCGGGAGACGGTGGGACCAACGACTGCGGAGAACCGTGCGTTGAGCTCAGGCGGGATCAGGGCGTGGGCATGCTCGCCGTCGATGACGATGTCCTCGGGTCGTGCACCAAGGCGGGGAGCCGCGAGCGCCCGGAGCTGACTGAGCAGGTGTTTCGTCGCGAGGTCGGTGGCCTTGCCGGCGATCGTCGTGCCCGTTGACCCGAACGCTCCGGTGTCGTGTTCGACGATGTCGGAGTCTGACTGCCTGAGCGTGATCCGGTCCGTCGTCGTCCCCAAAAGGGTCGAGGCGAGCTGAGCGTGCACGGTCGAGGTCCCGTTGCCGAACTCGGCTGTGCCGATCCGCAGCACGTAGGTGCCGGACTCGCCGAGGCTGATGTGCGCGTGGGCGATGTGCCCGCGGGGCGGGGCGGTCGCGATCATCGCGATCGCGTGCCCCTCTCCAACTCTCCACTCATCGTCGAGGTGTTCTTCGTGGCCGGCGGCGATGTGTTCGGCCCAGCGGGTGCGCCCGCGCGCCATCGCGGTGTTCACCAGTTCGATGCACTGGTCGAGTCCGTAGCTGCCGATGAGGAGATCCTCCTCGGGTTCGTCATGGGTGCTGAGCATCGGATCGTCCGGGCCGATGACGTTGATCCTGCGCATCTCGAGTTCGTCGATGCCGAGCTTCGCGGCCAGGGAGCTGATCGTCGATTCGACGGCGAAGATCATCTGGCTCAGTCCGTACCCGCGGAACGCCCCCGAGGGCATCGTGTTCGTGTAGAGGACCATGGCGTCGACCTTCTTGTTCGGCGCGGTGTAGACGGCCACCGATTCACCCACCCCGTGAAAGAGGACCCCGGGACCGTGATTGCCGTAGGCTCCGGTATTCGACCGGACGTCGACGGCCAGCGCTGTGAGCCTGCCCCCGGCGTCGGCTCCGGCGCGCACCCGCATTCGGAAGGGGTGGCGCACGGTCGTCGAGGTGAAGACCTCCTTGCGTGAGAGTTCGAGCTTCACCGGTCGTCCCGTCGCCATCGTCGCGAGCAACGCGACGTCTTCGCAGAGCACCTCCTGCTTTCCGCCGAAGCCTCCCCCGACGCGTTCGCAGTAGACGCGCACTCGATCGGTCTCGAGCTCGAAGGTCCGGCACAGAGCACGACGGACGAGGAAGGGCACCTGTGTGCTGCTGCGAACGACGTACCGACCGTCGTCCTCGATCCACGCGAGGCACCCGTGGGTCTCGAGCGCCATATGGGAGAGCCTTTGCGTCCGATAGGTCGCCTCGTGGGTGACCGCTGAATTGGCGAGCGCGCCCTCGACGTCTCCGATCTCGTGGTGGACTTCGGCGAGGACGTTGTCGTCGGGTCTCGCGATACCCGAATCCGGACCCGCGTCGGGATGGATCGTCGGGGCGTCAGGGGCATCGGCGGTCTCGACGTCGAAGACTGCCGGCAGGTCCTCATAATCGACTGCGACGAGGCGGGCCGCGCGTTCGGCAGCGCGCTGGGTCTCGGCGACGACGACTGCGACCCGCTGACCCCAGTACCGCACGACATCGTCGAAGACGCGAGTGTCCTTCGGATCGTCCTCGACGATCTCATGCTGGGCGGTTGAGAAGCGTCCAGGCGGGGCGTCCTCGTGGGTGAGGACGGCGACGACACCGGGTTCGTCAAGCGCCTTCGACGTGTCGATTCCGACGATGCGCGCATGCGCCCGGGTGGAATGGACGAGGGCACCGTGGAGAAGCGGAGCAGGCAGTTCCTCAGGTCTGATGTCCATCGTGTATCGGACGGTGCCGGTGACGACGCCAGGTCCTGCGGGGGCCCCGGTGCTTGCGCCGACTCCCCTGCATCCGGGGTCGACGTTCCGATGTCCGGCCACGGCGTCCTCGATCGTCCGATACCCCGTGCATCGACAGACGTTGCCCTTGAGACTGCGCGGCAGATCCTTCTTCTCCTCCTCCGACATCGAGGCGACGGTGCAGATCATTCCCGCCGTGCAGAAACCGCACTGGAATCCGCCGGCGGCGAGGAAGTCCTCCTGCACCGGGTGGAGGTCGTCGGGGGTGCCGAGTCCGTGGATAGTCGTCACAGACTTCCCCGCGACCCGGTGGGCCGGGTAGAGACAGGAGTGGACGGCCTCATCGTCGACGATGACGGTGCACGCCCCGCAGTCCCCGCCGTCGCAGCCCTTCTTCACCCCCGTCGCTCCGTGGTCGCGCAGCCACGTCCGCAGGCACTGTCCCGGTTCGGTGGCCACGGGCACCGCACGCCCGTCGACTGTGGCCGTCGAAGATGCGGTCTGTTGCGCGCGGGGATCATTGTGCCTCGTCGTCATCTCGGGCTCCGTGTCATCGTGATGTCTCCTGTCGTCCGGCCAGCGAACCATGGCTGAGGGCACCGGGGATCGATGAGTTCGCTCAGGATCTCCGCTGCGAGACGGTGCGTCATCGCCTCCCGCCACACGGGGGTGCCGTGGATGTCGTCGTGCCATTCGCCGTCGACTGTCTCGGTGATGGCCCGGTGCAGGCCCGCGTAGGTGGCAGGGTCGGCGGCGTCGGGTCCGAGATCGAGGATGTGGGGCCGCTTCGTCGCTCCCGTGATCGACAGTCGCAGGCGGTCGGGACCGACCCGGCGGCCGATGACGAGGGCGGCTGTCCGCCCGCGTTCGGTCAGGGAGATGCGGCGGAAGGCACACGGCTGGGCGAGAGCCTCGATGGGCACATGGAAGCTGCGGATGAGCTCGCCGGGATCGAGCAGCGTCTTCGCCTCCCCGACGACGAGCTCGGCGACTGGCATCGTGCGCAGGGACCCGGCGGGACCCCAGATGAGCGCGACCGCATCGAGGCCCGTGAGCAGGGAGATCATCGGTCCGGCGGGCAGTCCGGTGGCGACGTTGCCCCCGATCGTCGAGAGATTCCAGATCTTCCATGAGGCGACGAACGAGTCGCAGCACGGAGCGAAGAGGTCGAGGCCCGGCAGATCCCGGGCAAGGCGCGAGACGTGTTCGCCTTCGCCCATCGTGTAGATCTCGGCGATCCGGCACGTCGCGGCGATCTCAAGGTCGAGGGGTCCGCCGTCGATGGTGTACCGCCACTGCAGCGGTGTCCATCCTGTCCCGGCGATGTCGAGGAGGCGCCGCGGCGGCCCCTGGGTGATGTCCGTGCCATACGAGTAGAGCACGGTGCCCCCGGCGAGCCAACTGTCCCCAGGTCGCCACTGCTCGGGATCGGCACAGGTGAGCACCTCATCGACGCAGGTCATATCCACGTGGTCATCGCCTCCGCTCTCGTCAGTGGGGTGCGTTCGGATCGAGTCCCGCGGCCCTGAGTCGTGGGACTCGCACCGTGGATCGGTCCCGACGTGTCCCGCAGCTGTCGGATCCCCGCCGAGGCGGCCCGTCCGGTCGTCACAGCGATGAGCTCGGCGAGGACGGCGACGGCGACCTCCTCCGGAGTGCGGGCTCCGATGTCGAGTCCGATCGGCGAGTGGAGGGAGGCAAGCGCCGAGTGTGGAAGGCCGCCGTGGAGGAGCTCCTGTGCTCGCCGCTCGTGCGTGGTCCGCGAACCCATCGCACCGACGTAGGCGAGATCCATCCGCAGGGCCTTGTCGAGGACCGGGAGGTCGAAGCGCGGATCGTGGGTGAGCACGATGACAGCAGTGCGGGAGTCGATGCGACCGGCAGCGCATTCGGCCGCGAAGTGATCCCCAGGTCGGGCGACGACGACGTCGTCGGCTCCCGGGTGGCGGGCGCGGGTCGCGAAGACCGGACGCGCATCGCAGACTGTCACGTGGAGTTCGAGGAGCGAGGCGGCGCGGGCGATGGCCGAGGAGAAGTCGTTGGCTCCGTAGATGAGCACCCGAGCTCGGGGTCTGCGCGATTCGACGAAGAGCCGGCGCACGGTTGGGCAGTTGGGCACGGAGTCGTCGCGGACATCGACGACTCCGCAACCGCCTCGGCGCAGGAGCTCCTCAACGACGGCAGCGGAGCTGCCGAGTGACTCAGTGAGGGTTTCAGCCGGGGACGCTCCGGAGGGCAGCGCGACAGCGGGCAAGGGTGAGTGTCGACGGGGGTGAGGGGCGGGGTCAGGGAGGAGCTGACCGCCCTGCATTGAGGAATGAAGCGGGATCTCGCGGATGAGGGCCCCAGTGGACCCGGAGTCCTCGACGAGGGCCCGGACCGCCTCCGCGAGGTGGACCAGCGGCTGGATGAGGACGCTGATATCCCCACCGCACATCAGGCCCACCGTGATCCCCGACTCGTCGCTGAAGCCGAAGTCGCAGATCATCGCCTCGTCTCGGGCGAGAGACGCGAGGGCGGCTTCGACGATCGCCGATTCGACGCATCCGCCGGAGATGGAGCCGATCGACAGGGAATCGTCGCGCACGGCCATCGAGGTGCCGACGGGACGGGGAACGGATCCTGAGACGGCGACGACCGTGGCCACGGCCCACCGCTCGAGGGATTCCAGAGTCGACGAATAGGAGTCGAGACGATCCAACACGGGGCTACCATTCCTTTCTGCAGCGCCCGGTAGATAGCCCCTGGTTCAGTGGACTCGCCATAGGCAGTACGAGTAGCCTAGATCACTCTTTTTCCGCCTGGCAAGAGAAGGTTTTCACATAGTGATATAGGAACTGCGATACAGATGGCCTCTGTCGGTGCTCAGGCGAGAAGGACCTCGACCCCGGCGGCGGTGAGTTCGGCGACCGCCTCGGGATCGGCGTCCTCGTTGGTGACGAGGACATCGATGTCCTCGAGCGGGCAGATGCGCACGAAAGCGCTCTTGCCGATCTTGGAACTGTCGGCGACGACGACGACCTGCTTCGCGCGGGAGGCGAGGACTCCGTTGATGCTCGCCTCGCCCTCATCGTGGGTCGTCGCCCCATAGCCGAGAGCGACGCCGTCGACGCCGAGGAAGACGAGGTCGAGGTTGAGCTGGGAGATGACGTCGTAGGCGATCGGGCCGATGAGCTCGTTCGACTGGGGGCGGGCGACCCCGCCGGCGACGACGAGCTTGATGTGCTGGCGCACCGTGAGGAGGTTGGCGATGTTGACGGCGTTGGTGACGACGGTGAGCCGGCTGTCGTAGGTGTGGTGGACGAGATCGGCGCGTTGGGCGAGCGCCTGCGCGGTCTCGCTCACGGTCGTGCCGCCGTTCATCCCCACGGTCATGCCCGGTTTGACGAGTGAGGCGCTGAGCGAACCGATCCGCTCCTTCTCATTCGCCCGCTGCGCTGACTTGTACTTGATCGGAAGGTCGGCCACCCCGGAGGACACGGCCCCGCCCCGCGTGCGCGTGAGCAGCTGCTGTGCCGAGAGGTGGTCGAGATCGCGACGGACGGTCGCCGTCGAGACCGCAAGCCTGTCGGCGAGCTCGTTGACGCTCATGTGATCGTTCTCAGCGAGGAGCTCGAGTACTGCGTTGAGACGCTCATATCGCATCGCGCGACCTCCTGTGCTCCTATGGCATACCGAATGTTGTGCATGAGCGTAGCACTCGGCTTCTCGCCGCGATCAGGCGGAATGCCGTGAGTGGGGATTCTCGAGGAGTTCGGCGAGCGTGGCCGCTCCCGCGCCTCCGGGCGTGTCCTCGTCGGCAGCATCCTCGTCTCCCTCGCTGGTGGGCAGCAGTGGTCGTCAGTCGGTGCGATTCAGGCTCGGTGGGTGGGCTCAGGGGTGCGCAGGTCGGCGGTCGCGAGCGCATGTCGGGCGGCTGCCCGCGCCGCGCTCGCCGAGGAGGCGCCGAGCGCGGCGACGGCCATCGCCTGGCACTGACCGTGGTCGGATTCCCCGATCGCCTCAGCGACCGCGGGCAGCGCCCGCGGCGACATCGACAGCGAGGTCACACCGAGTCCGACGAGCACGCATGCGAGGAGCGGGTCGGCAGCCGCCTCGCCGCACACCCCGACGGGTTTGCCGTGCGCGGTTCCCGCCACGGCGGCGGTGCGCACGAGGCGGAGAACCGCGGGCTGCCACGGATCGTTGAGCTCGGCCACGGCACCAAGCTCCCTGTCGGCTGCCATGGTGTACTGCGTGAGGTCGTTCGTCCCGATCGAGACGAAGTCGCATTCGGCGAGGATCGCGTCGGCCATCACCGCTGCCGCGGGCACCTCGATCATCACCCCGGCACGGGAGATGCCGTAGCGCCGGGCGATCATGCGGAAACCCCTGGCTTCGGCAGGGGTCGAGATCATCGGCGCCATCACCCAGGGGTCCACATCCTGCACGCGGGCGGCGATGGCGATCGCCCGCAGCTGGTCCTCGAGCAGATTCGTCGTCGCCCGATATCCCCGGACCCCGAGCGCGGGATTGCGTTCGCCGAGGCCGTGTGACGGGGGCATCGTCGTGTCCGTGCCCGTGTCGAGGGTGCGCAGGATGACCTTGCGCTCCGGGACCTCGGCGAGCACAGAGGAGTAGAGCCGCGCCTGGACCTCGATGCTCGGTTGCCGGGTGCGCGTGCGGAAGGCGAGTTCGGTGCGGAAGAGCCCGATTCCGTCGGCCTCGCACGCGGCCACCTCGGCCGCTCCGGCTGCGTCGCCGATGTTGCCGAGGAGTTCGACAGGGTATCCGTCGGCGGTGCGGGTGCCGCCGACGCTGCGTTGTGCGGCCGGTGCCGCTGTGCTGCGGGCGGGTGACTCCGTGACGTCCGCGACGCGGACCCGGCCGGTCCCGCCGTCGACGCGGACGCGCATGCCGGTGCGCAGGGCGGTGGCTCCGGCGGCGACGACAGCGGGGATGCCCAGAGACCGGGCGACGATCGACGTGTGGCTCATCGGACCTCCGGCCTCGGTGATGAGCCCTGCGACGAGATCGGGATCGAGGCCGGCGGCGTCCGCGGCGGAGAGATCGCGGGCGATGAGCACGGTGGGCTCACGGAGCTCGGGGGCACCGCCGGCCGCCTCCGACTCTCCGTTCTCGGTCAGGGTCTGCGTGCGCGGGGGTCCGAGCCTCGGTGCCATGAGCTGCACGACGCCGACGCCCGTGCCCGGGCTGACACCGAGTCCGGTGACCACCTCGGCGCTCACTGGGAGAGACTCCCGGACGTGGAGAGCGGGGTGGCCATCGTTGACTCCTCAACGGTCTGCAGCGAGCGCGGGGTCTGCCGTGCGACAGCGAAGGACTCCGCCAAGAACATGAGCAGAGTTGCATAAAAATGCACAAAAAGTCAACGGAATGATCGAAAGTCTCACGCTGTGAGCATCGTGGGGCGACGGATTCCGCAGGCTGAACAGACCGGGAGGATTGCCATAGAATCACTGGTCAGAGAAGCATCCCTCCCGTTATCAGCCTCATCGTCAGCGGCGCGGGCGACGGAAATCGTCGGGGCGCTGCCATCGGGGCTGTGATCGGTTGAGTGACGATTCGATCATCTTCGATCATCGAGAGGATCGGCATATGTGCCGGCACATATGCGAAGCGGCCGGTGACAGCAGACATGCTGTCACCGGCCGCTCCGATCCGCGTCGGGACGATCAGCGCGGAGGCGTCGACCGTCCCGAGGAAGTCTCTGGGCTGGTGGGCTCAGAGGGGGCGAACGGTCGTGGCCTGGAGGCCCTTCTGTCCCATCTCGGACTCGAATTCGACGTTCTGTCCCTCGACGAGCTCGCGGTAACCGGTCGATTCGATGGCGGAGTAGTGCGTGAAGACATCGGCCGAACCGTCGTCAGGCTGGATGAATCCGTAGCCCTTCTCCGCGTTGAACCATTTCACGGTACCTGTGGTCATATTCTTTGTATCCTTATTCAACTGCGACCGCCGGAGCGGTCTTGATGGTCGGATCCGAGACGGATCCGGCTGTTCACACACAGGGGTCCGAGCGACGGTCGGCGGGTGCCGCACATCGCCGGGCCGTATGGTGTGAGTTTTCCGTCGGAGGACGCGCGGACGAACCGCAGGTCCGACGGAGATCTGGGGGAGGCGTCGATGCACGACGCGTATGAGAAGGGAGAAGAGGGAAATGAAGCGATGCCCCCACCCTAGCAGAGTCTGCCGGTGCACGGTCGCGCGGCATCCTAGACTGTCCTCGTGACGATCACCGAGGTCCTTCCCTTCCTGGGCGGCATCACCGTCCTCCTCGTCATCACCTTGGCCGTCCTCCGGTTCGCCGAGGTGGGGCTCGGATGGCTGCCCGTCGTGGCGATCGTGCGCGCCGTCGTCCAGCTCGCCCTTGTCGCCCTGCTCCTGTCCGGGGCGCTCACCGCCTGGTGGTCGGTCGCCGCCTTCGTCGGTCTCATGCTCACGACTGCCTCGGTGACCTCCCTGCGTCGGGCCCGCGGGCTTCCGCGCGGACCGCTCGGCGCCGTCCTCGGCGTCGTCATCGGCACCCTCGTCACCCTCGGGCTCGTCCTCGTCCTCGGACTCGTCGATCTCCGGTTCGAACGGGTCATCGCGATCGCCGGCATCGTCTCGGGCAACGCGATGACCGTGGCCACGCTGTCGATGCGCCGCTTCGCCTCCGATCTCCACACCGGCTGGGGCGAGGTCGAGGCGTGGCTCTCCCTCGGTGCCCAGCCTCGGCGGGCCGGGAAGCGGCTGCGGCAGACCGCTGTGCGCGAAGCCCTCCTGCCCAACCTCGACCAGACGAAGAACACGGGGCTCGTCACCCTGCCCGGAGCGTTCGTCGGCGCGCTCTTCGCCGGCGCGGCACCGCTCGAGGCCGCCCAGTTCCAGATCGTCGTCCTCACAGCGATCATGCTCGCCGGGGCGATCACTGCCGTCGTCGCCACGCAGGTCGCCTCCGGGGTCGCCCTCAAGCCGGCGGAACCAGCACAGTGAACCCTGCTGAAAAGGACAGATGCCTCCATGTGCAGACAGCGCCCATGATCCGGGTTTAGACTGCCCAGATGTCTACGATCGAGATCACCCAGGACAACTTCGAGACGACCATCAACGACAACTCCATCGTCCTCCTCGACTTCTGGGCCGCCTGGTGCGGCCCGTGCCGCCAGTTCGCCCCCGTCTTCGAGCAGGCCTCCGACGCCAATCCCGACATCGCCTTCGGCAAGATCGACACCGAGGCCCAGCAGGAACTCGCCGGGCTCTTCGCCGTCACCTCGATTCCCACCCTCGTCGCCTTCCGTGACGGCATCGTCGTCTTCGCCCAGCCCGGAGCGCTCGCCGCCCCGCAGCTCGAGCAGGTCATCACCGGGGTCAAGGACCTCGACATGGACGCCGTCCGCGCCGAGATCGCCCAGCGCGAAGCCGCATCCGGCTCCGACGGCGCGAACGAGGGAGCGACCGAACCCGGTCAGGAGAGGTGAGCCGCAGACTGCATCCGGGGTCGGCTGGTGAGTGGGAGGAGCGCTACGCCGGCACCGAGGCGGTGTGGTCGGGCGACCCGAACCCCTCCCTCGTCGACGTCGTCACCGAGCTCGACCTCTCGCCCGGTCGCAGCCTCGACGTCGGCTGCGGCGAGGGCGCCGACGTCCTCTGGCTCGCCGCCCGAGGCTGGCAGGCGGTGGGCATCGACGTGTCCGCGACCGCCATCGACCGAGCCCGCGGCGCCGCTGCGGCCGCCGGGACGAGCGCGGACTTCGCGGTCGCGAACCTCACCGACTGGGCCGGAGCGACCGACGCCCGGAGAGCGGCAGCATTCCCTCGCCGAGGCGGCTTCGACCTCGTCACCGGATGCTTCCTCCACACCCGGATTCCCGACACGCGCGAGGAGCTCCTCTCCCGCCTCGGCGAATTCGTCGCCCCCGGCGGACACCTCATCCTCATCTCCCATGCCGGGATCCCGCCGTGGGCCGTCGGCCACTCCGGCGGTGACGACGGGTCGCACGACCACGATGCCGACCACGACGCCCATGCTGGTCACGACGCCCACGCCGAGAACGACTTCCGCGGTCCGGAGGAGGACTTCGCCCTGCTCAAGGCGAGCGGAACCGGGGACTGGGAGCTCAACCTCGGCGAGATCCGCACCCGTGCGGTGACCGCTCCGGACGGGTCCTCAGTCGACCTCGACGACGGCATCCTCGTGGCAAGGAAAGTTTAGGCATTCTTCACTACACGACGTAGAGGTCGCGGGGGTAGGATGACGCCATGGCTCGGTTCAGCTTCCTCGAGTGGCCGGTACTCCGGCAGTTCCGTTCGTCCGACCCCACTGGACGCGGCGAATCCGTCGTGTCCCCGCAGACGCGCAACACGGTGCCGCGGACGACGACGGCCGACAAGGTCGTCCAGTCGGTCTGCCCCTACTGCGCCGTCGGCTGCGGTCAGCGGATCTTCGTCAAGGACGACAAGGTCGTCGGCATCGAAGGCGACCCCGACTCGCCGATCTCCCGCGGACGCCTGTGTCCGAAGGGCTCGGCGAGCGAGCAGCTCGTCAACAACCCCTCCCGACAGACCGAAGTCCTCTACCGCGCCCCCAAGGGCAGGGACTGGCAGAAGCTCGACCTGAGCACCGCGATCGACATGATCGCCGACCGCTTCATCGACGCCCGCCGCAACCACTGGGAGGACGTCGACGACAAGGGCCACCCGCTGCGGCGGACGATGGGGATCGCCAGCCTCGGCGGGGCGACCATCGACAACGAGGAGAACTACTTCGCGAAGAAGCTCTTCACCGCGGCCGGGGCGATCCAGATCGAGAACCAGGCCCGCATATGACACTCCGCCACGGTTCCCAGTCTGGGAACCTCGTTCGGGCGCGGCGGCGCCACTCAGCCCGTCCAGGACATGGCGAATGCCGACTGCATCGTCATCCAGGGCTCGAACATGGCCGAATGCCATCCGGTGGGATACCAGTGGGTGACTGAGGCCAAGGCTCGGGGTGCACGGATCATCCACGTCGATCCGCGCTTCACCCGGACCACGGCGGTGGCCGACAAGCACGTCCCGATCCGGGCCGGCTCGGACATCGTCCTCCTCGGTGCGCTCATCAACCGCGTCATCTCCGACGGGCTCTACTTCGAGGAGTACGTCCGCGCGTACACGAACGCGACGAACCTCATCAGCGACAACTACCTCGATCCCGAGGACCTCGACGGGCTCTTCTCCGGCTACGATCCGGCAACGAACTCGTACGACAACTCGACGTGGGCCTACCAGACCGACGAGGCGGGCGTGGCCCTGCGCGACCCCAACCTCAAGGACCCGCGCAGCGTCTTCCAGATCCTCGCCCGCCACTACTCGCGCTACACCCCTGAGATGGTCGCCGACAACTGCGGCATCTCGGAGGCCGACTTCGAGTATCTGCTCGAGTCGATCACGACGAACTCCGGACGCGACCGGACGACGTGCTTCGCCTACGCCGTCGGCTGGACCCAGCACTCGCTCGGCGCGCAGTTCATCCGCACCGCCTCGATCCTCCAGCTCCTGCTCGGCAACATGGGCCGCCCGGGCGGCGGCATCATGGCGCTGCGAGGACACGCGACGATCCAGGGCTCGACGGACATCCCGACGCTGTTCAACCTCCTGCCCGGCTACCTGCCGATGCCGAGCGCCGGGGTCCATGACACGTTCGACGACTACGTCGCCGCCGTCGGCACCCCGGAGACCCACAAGGGCTACTGGGCCAACGGACGCAGCTACGTCGTCAACCTGCTCAAGGCCTGGTGGGGCGATGCGGCGACACCGGAGAACAACTTCGCCTTCGACTACCTGCCGCGGATCAACGGCGCCCACGGGACCTACCAGACCCAGGTGCGCATGCTCAACGACGGCGTCGACGGCTACTTCATCCTCGGCCAGAACCCGGCCGTGGGATCGGCGAACGGGCGCATGCAGCGCATGGCGATGAGCCATCTCAAGTGGATGGTCGTGCGCGACTTCAGCCTCATCGAATCCGCCACGTGGTGGAAGGACGGCCCGGAGATCGCGACCGGGGAGCTGAAGACCGAGGACATCGACACCGAGGTGTTCTTCCTCCCCGCCGCCAACCACACCGAGAAGGCCGGGACGTTCACTCAGACCCAGCGCCTCGTCCAGTGGCGTCACAAGGCGGTCAATCCGCCGGGCGATGCGCAGAGCGAACTCGAGTTCTTCTTCGAACTCGGCAATCGCGTGCGGGAGAAGCTCAAGGACTCCGACGATCCGCGCGACCGGCCGCTCCTCGACCTCACGTGGGACTACCCCCTCGACGAGGACGGCGAGGTCGACGCCGAGGCCGTCCTCCGGGAGATCAACGGCTACCATGTCAGCGGCGAGAAGGCCGGGCAGCCTCTCTCCGTCTACACCGAGATGACCGACGACGGCACCACCGCCGGGGGCTGCTGGATCTACGCGGGCATCTACAAGGACGGCGTCAATCAGGCCGCCAGGCGCAAACCGCGCACCGAACAGGACGAGATGGCCCTGGAGTGGGCGTGGGCGTGGCCGGCGAACCGGCGCATCCTCTACAACCGCGCCTCGGCAGACCCCGAGGGCAAGCCGTGGTCGGAGCGGAAGAAGCTCGTGTGGTGGGACGAGGAGAAGGGCCGCTGGGTCGGTGCCGACGAACCGGACTTCCCTCTCGAACGCGAGCCCTCAGCGCACTCCGACGTCCCCTTCGGCGGGCCCAGCCAACTCGACGGCGACGACCCGTTCATCATGCAGGCCGATGGCAAGGGCTGGCTCTTCGCGCCCAGCGGCATGGTCGACGGTCCGCTGCCGACCCACTACGAACCGCAGGAGTCGGGGACGAGCAACCCGCTCTACACCCAGCAGAACAACCCGCTGCGCAAGATCATGCGTCGCGAGGACAACCTGTCCGCGCCCGGCGCCGGCTTCCCCGGCTCCGAGGTCTACCCCTACGTGTTCACGACCTACCGGCTCACCGAGCACCACACGGCCGGCGGCATGTCACGGTGGCTGTCCTACCTCTCCGAGCTCCAGCCGGAGATGTTCTGCGAGGTCTCACCGCAACTCGCCGAGGAACTCGGCCTCGAGCCGTACGGGTGGGCGACACTCGTCTCCCCACGCGGAGCGATCGAGGCCCGTGTCCTCATCACCGAGCGGATGACGCCCCTGACCATCGGCGGACGCACCGTCCACCAGATCGGCCTGCCCTACCACTGGGGCGTCGGCGGCGACGGGGCGTGGGTCGACGGCGATTCGGCCAACGACCTCCTCGGCGTGACGATGGACCCCAACGTCTTCATCCAGAACGGCAAGTACGTCGCGGGCACCGCGATGGCGGGCCGGCGACCGCGCGGCCCCGAGCTCGTCGACTTCGTCGAGAAGTTCCAGCGTGAGGCGGGGCTGACCCCCGAATCGGGCAACGAACTCGTCACCGTGCCGCCGGAGGTCGTCGACGAGGCGGCCGCCGCGGGATCTCCGGCGACGACCGGCGGACACAACGAGCGTGGAGGCGACTCCGCGGTCGGCGTCACCCCCGGTCGCACGTATGGTGCCGACGAGAGCGGAGACTCCGGCGGCGCCTCGGCGAAGGGGCACCGCGAGGTCACGGACTCCGGCGACTCGTCCGACGCCGTGGACGGCCAGGGCGGGGGCTCGGCCGGTTCGGATCGCCCGACATCGTCGGGAGGCACCGATGCGGTCGGCGGGTCCGAGGCTCAGGCGGGAAGCACCGACGACCAGCCGAAGAAGCGCGTCGACGCGAACTTCGCCGTCGACGGCGACCCGACCGACGGGGACCCGGACTTCGGCTACGACGCCGAGGGCCGACCGTACGAACCGGTCGATCCCGAGCAGCCGGCGAACGCCTGGGAGTACGAGAAGCGAGCACGCAGACGCGACGATGAGCGCGCTGAGGAGAAAGAGGAGGACGACTGATGGCGGCACCGACGCTGGATGGCGGCACCGTCGCGGACGGCCACTGGCACGACTCGACGCACCACCGCAAGGGATTCTTCACCGACACCTCGATCTGCATCGGCTGCAAGGCGTGCGAGGTCGCGTGCAAGGAATGGAATCACAACCCGCAGGACGGCAACTTCGAGATCCTCGGGATGTCGTACGACAACACGGGTGAGCTCGGTGCCAACACGTGGCGTCACGTCGCCTTCATCGAACAGGGCAAGGAGCAGATCGAAGCGGCGAGGGAGTCGGGTCGCAAGCTCGTCAACCTCGGCATGCCCGGGATCCGCCCGCGCACGGATGAGACCTCAGGCCCCCAGCCGGTGGGCGGAGCAGGCGGCGGTCTGCCGTCGTCGCCGCAGCTCGACGTCGACCTGCTCGCCCCCGGAGCCCTCGACCCCGTCGACTTCGACGGCGTCGACACGACGCCGCCGGACACCGCGGACTTCCGCTGGCTGATGTCCTCGGACGTGTGCAAGCACTGCACGCACGCCGGCTGCCTCGACGTCTGCCCGACCGGTGCGCTCTTCCGCACCGAGTTCGACACCGTCGTCGTCCAGGCCGATGTCTGCAACGGCTGCGGCACGTGCGTGGCCGGCTGCCCGTTCGGCGTCATCGAACGCCGCGACGACGGCACGATCCGTCCGCCCACGGACCGCAACGGCAACGAGCGGCCCCTGGACACCGACGACATTCCGAACATGCACACGGCGAACAAGTGCACGCTCTGCTACGACCGCCTCGTCGAGGGTCAGACCCCGGCGTGCGCGCAGACCTGCCCGACGACGTCGATCAAGTTCGGCGACCGAGAGGACATGGTCGCCCAGGCGCACGACCGCGTCGCCGAGCTCCATGCGAAGGGACTCACCGAGGCGCGCCTCTACGGGGCCAACCCCAACGACGGCGTGGGCGGCACCGGATCGGTCTTCCTCCTCCTCGACGAACCCGAGGTCTACGGCCTGCCGCCGGACCCCAGGGTCGCGACGAAGGACCTGCCCGCGATGTTCGCCACCGCAGGCATCGCCGCGCTCGGCATGATCGCCGCGGCCGGTCTGTCCTTCCTCGGGAGCCGACGTCCATGAGCACATCCGAATACGATTCCTACCGTCCCCCTGAGCCCGAAGGCGGCCGGAAGAAGCGTCGCCGAGGCGGTCGTGGAGGGCCCGGGTCTGGCCGCGGTTCCGGTGGTCAGGGCGGCTCCGGCGGCGGCTGGCAGAACCGCGGCGCCGACGGCGGACGCGAGATGCCGATGGTCGAGGATGTCGAGTTCACGTCCTACTACGGTCGGCCCATCGTCAAACCGCCGCCATGGGGACATGAGATCTCGCTCTACCTCTTCCTCGGCGGCCTCGCCGGGGGGTCGACGCTGCTCGGGCTCGGCTCGCAGCTGAGCGACCGGCCGGGCATGCGGGCGGCGACCCGGCTGACCGCGATCACCGCGACCGCCGTCGGCGGTGCCGCGCTCGTCAAGGACCTCGGGCGTCCCGAGCGGTTCATCAACATGATGCGCGTGGTCAAGGTGAGCTCCCCGATGAGCCTCGGCACGTGGATCCTCTCCGGGTTCGGCGTCGGGGCGGGCATCACGTCCGTCATCGAGGTCGACCGGCTGACGAGGGAGAAGCTCATCCCGCTCGGTCCGTTCCGGAAGCTGCTCCACGCCCTCGAGCTGCCTGCGGCCCTCGAGTCGGCGCTGTTCGCGACCCCGCTGGCCGCGTATACGGCCGTGCTCCTCGGCGACACCGCGGTGCCCACCTGGAACGCGGCCGGCCGCAACGGACTGCCGTATGTCTTCGTGTCCTCGGCGTCACTGGCCGCCGGTGGTGCGGCGATGGCGCTCTCGCCGGTGCGCGAGGCCGAACCGGCGCGCCTGCTCGCGCTCATGGGGTCGGCCGGGGACATGTACGCGATGTCGCAGATGAAGAAGCGCATGCACCCGGTCGAGGTCGAACCGATGGAGGACGGCGAACCCGGTCACAAACTCCACCGGGCCGAGAAGCTCCTCATCGCCGGCGCGATCGGCGCCGCCGTCGTCGAGGTCGGAGCCCGCGTGTTTGCGAAGAAGCTCGGATCGCGGACCGGGGACAAGGCGCTCGGCGTCGCGAAGGGTGCGGCCAAGGGCGCTGCCTCCGGGTTGGTCTCGGGTGTCGCGTCTCTCAAGGGCGCGGGAGTCGTCAAGGCCGCGGCGAGCGGGGCGGCCGGTCGCGTCGCCGCCTCGGGCGCCGCGACGGTGGCCGCGAACAAGGCTGGCCGGAGCTGGAAGACGCGGACTCTGCTGCGGACGCTGTCCGTGGTCAGCGGTGCGGCACTGGCCGCCGCCTCGGCGTACACGCGCTTCGGTGTGCTCGAAGCCGGCATCGAGTCGACGAAGGATCCGCGCCACGTCATCGAACCCCAGCGCGCCCGCCTCGCCGAGCGCCGCGCCCGCGGCATCACCGACGACTCGATCACCACCGCGTGACCAGCGCGGTGCTCGGGGAGTGTGTGCGGCTGCGTGCGCTGGATGGGTGAGGAGCGTCGTCGCGACGCACCTGCAGCGGCACGTCATACCCTTAGCGGCAGTTCCGCGGCGGAACGCCACGTCCTCCGCGTGGCTGCGCACGAACAACCCTGAGCGCCTAATCCGAGCGTTGCACGGGTTGTTTGTGCGGCTGCACCGACGGGGTGCTTGACGGGGGTCGCCGAGAGGCACCCTGGGCATCACGACTTACCTCGGCAGTCATGTCCTACCCTCAGCGGCAGGTCTTCGCAGGAGCGGTACGACCAACCCGCCCGTCGCTTCTGCGCTCCCTACCCGTCGACCGCGGGGTCCCGCCAGAGCTCGTCGCCGTCGACGATCGTGCGCAAGACGCGGGAGTCGAGGAGTTCGTCGCGGTCGCCGGCGAACGGGTCGACGCTGACGACGATGAGATTCGCCCGACCGCCGGGGAGGATCTCGCCGACTCCGTCGGTGAAGCCGCCTGCCTGCGCCCCGGCCCGGGTCAGCCCGTCGAGCGCCTGCGCGGGCGTGAAGGCCCGCTCGGGATGGTACTCGGCGGGTCCCGGTTCGAGAGCCGAGCGCGTGGTCAGGGCGATGAAGAGATTGTGGGCGGCCTCATGGGGCGCGGTCGGAGCGTCGGTGCCGAGTGCGATCGGCACTCCCGCCTCCCGGAACCTCTGCCACGGGAAACCGGTCTCCGCACGCTCGTCGCCGAGCATCGCCTTCCAATTGCCCATGATCGCCGGATCGCAGTGGACCGGCTGCATCGATGCGGTGACCCCGAGGGCCGCCATGCGCCGGATCGTCGCCTCTGTGCACGATTCGAGGTGTTCGATGCGCGGAGTCCGGATCTTCGGGCCGTTGACCCGCACACACTCCTCGACGAGGTCGAGCGCGATCTCGCTCGCCCGATCCCCGATCGCGTGCATGGCCAGCTGCAGACCTGCGGCGTCCGCGGCCGCCGCCACCGGTGCGGCGGTCTCGAACGACCAGATCGGCTCGGCATTCGACCCGTCCGCGTACGGTGCTCGCATCGCCGCGGTGCACGCATCGATGACCCCGTCGAGGATGAACTTCACCCCGGTGATCCGGAACGAGTCCGTGTCGAACCGCTCGGCGACGAGGTCGCGCACCTCGGCGGCGCGGGCGACGGCGGCAAGGTCAGCCTCTGGATCACCGGTCGGTCGGAGCAGCCAGTGCGCGCTCACAGGAAAAGGCAGCCGGCCGTCGCGCTCGAGCCGGCGGAGGAACGTCGCGAGCTCGGTCTCACCGAGAGCCATATCCGTCGCCGCCGTCACCCCGGTCTCGAGGTAGGTCGCGAACGCGAGGTCGAGGAACCGATCCCGGTCCTCGTCGGTGGTGATCTCATCGAGGTAGGCCCACACGTACTCGATCGCCGCGCTCTCGAGGAAGAACCCGGTCGCCGCCCCCGTGCTGTCGCGGACAATCCGGCCGCCGGGTGGATCCGGCGTCGTCGCGTCGATGCCCATCGCGTTCAGCGCGGCCGTGTTCACCCACGTCGAGTGGACGTCGTTGGAATCGAGGACGACGGGGATGTCGGCGACCGCCTCGTCGATCATCGCCGCGGTCGGCTCCCCGCCCGGCACGGCTTCGAACATCCAGCTCGCGCCGAGGAGGTACTCCGCATCCGGCTGCTCCTTCCGTGCCTGTCGGAGCCGGTCCTGGATCTGCTCGAGGCTCGTGCAGTCCCGCAGCTGGACCTTGTCGAGCGCCTGGCCGAACATCGCGAGGTGCGTGTGCGCCTCGACGATGCCGGGGGTGACGAGTGCCCCGCCGAGGTCGGTGACCTCGGCGTCCGGCCCGGCCGCCGCGACGACGGACTCCCGGTCCCCGACGGCGAGGACACGGCCGGCGTCGAGGGCGACCGCCTCGGCGAGGGGGGAGTGCTCATCCCCGGTGAAGACGGTGGCGTTGGTGAAGACGGTGGTCATGGTGTCCTTCCGTGGAGGGGCAGGGTGCGGGGACGGCGGGCGCGGTCAGGCGGGGTCCTCGCCGAGGTGGCTGAGCGTGCGTTCGACGCGGGTCGAGACGCGGGCGATCCACACGGTCGGGATGATGACGACGAAGCTGACGATGCCCATGATGAGGCCGAAGTTCGCGATGCCGACGGACTCGATCACCCACGCGCCGATGATCGGGGCGAAGCTCGACCCGACGATGTAGGCGCCGATGAGGGGGCCCGACCAGCTGCCGCGCGCGTCGAGGCCGGCGGCGGTGGCGATGAAGAGGACGAACGCGAACGCGTAGATCGTGTTGACGACGACGATGAGGACGGCGAGGGTGAGCGCATCCGTGGTCATCCCGATCCAGATCTTCGTGATCCCGCCGAGGAGGAGGGCAGCGGCGAGCGGCACAGCCCGTCCGATCCGGGTGCCGAGGAGGGTGACGACGAGCATCGCCGCGGCCCCGACGCCGGCGGCGGCGCTGAGCGCGAAGCCGAGGCTCTGCTCGCTCAGACCGACGGCGTCGCCGAGGACGGGTGCGAGCGTCCACACGGAGTCCTCGCTCGTGCCCCACACAGGGAAGACGATGAGGACGCCGATGCCGGCGAGCATGACCGTGCGCGGCGTGCGGGACCCGGCGGGCGCCTCGGCGACGATGTCCGCGGTCGAGTAGTCGGGGGTGTCGGGCAGCCACACGGTCACGGCGAGGCTGATCGCCGCGAGCAGGGCGAGGGCACCGAAGACGGTGATCTGGGCGAGCCCGATGACGGGGATGAGGGCGAGGACGACCATGACGAGGAGACGGTTGACGACCCCGCTCGTCGCGCTCACCCGGTTGGGATTGCGGACGGCCGCGATCGCCGCGCCCGAGCTCGAGATCGCTGTGCCGACCCCGGCCCCGCCGATGATGAAGCCGGTGACCACCGCGCCCGGGGAGCCTGCGAAGGCGGCGACGAGGAAGCCGATGATCGCGACGATGAGCCCGATCGAGGCGAGCGTGCGACGGTGGGAGCCGGAGGCGAACCGCGAGGTGGCGAGGCCGACGACCGCCGAGGCGAGCAGCGCCCACGTGAGGATGTTGCCGGAGGCGATGACGTCGAAGCCGACGTCCTCGAGGACCGACATGATGAGCGGGGCGAGATTGGCCATCATCAGACCGGCGAGCGAGACGAGGAAGATCGCCGCGCCGTTGCGCAGTCCCAGCGGCACGCGCGGATCGTCGACGGCGCTCGCCTGGGTCGGTGTCGGTGAAGTCATGGACGGCCCCTTTGCCAGAAACTCAGTTAACCGAAATGTTTTCGGTTAACTAGTATGGTGCATGCCACACCCGTCGATGTCAATCCATCGGCGCCGACCAGCCACTGCCGACCTCGACCCGGGAAAGAGCACTCGATGGCACGACCGACCTCACCGCTGCTGAGCCGAGAGAAGATCGCGCTCGCCGCGATCGAGATGCTCGACTCCGGGCAGGAGCTCAAGATCCAGCCGCTCGCGAAGCGGCTCGGGGTCAGCCTCTCCTCGCTCTACCACCACGTCGACGGGCGGGAGGGCATCGTCCACGCGATGCGCGAGGTACTCAGCGGCCAGTACGTGCTGCCGACGCCGGACGGGGACACGTGGCAGGACGCGGTGCGCGCGGGGGTCGGCTCGCTGTGGCGCCTCTACGCCGACCATCCGCGGGTGATGATCCACCTCCTCGGCGTGACCATCGAAGAACCGCAGACCCTGCGCCTCTACGAATCCCTCGTCTCTGCTCTCAAGCGGGCGGGGCTGCCCGAGGGCGAGGTCCTCTCGACCGTCGAGGTCCTCGACGCCTTCGCGTTCGGGGTCGCGATCGATGCGCTCTCACCGACGGAGATCTTCGACGCCGACGACGAGGACTCCCCGCTCACCGACCTCATCGCCGCGCATCCGACGGGGACCGCGCGCAACGAACAGCTCTATCGACGGGGCCTCGACATCATCATCGCCGGCATCGAAGCGCGGGTGGGGTGAGGGTTCGCGGACCGGCTTACGGGAGCGCGAAGCGCGAGTGAACGTGTTCAGCGGAGGTAGTCGGGCGTGTCCAGGGGACGGCGCTCGGGGTTGACGAGGACCCAGGCCACGCTCTGCTCGGTGAGCGTGTCGACAGCCTGCTCCGAGAGCCCGCCGCCCCGGACCTGGGCGAGTGCGGCATCGACGGCGCGCAGACCATCGTCCGAAAGCGGCACCCCGCTCCGCACATGCCGGGAGAATGCCGTCGCCATCGCCGCGAAGTCGCGATCCCAGTTCGCCCCGCCGTTGTCGAGGATCTCATGACCGATCCGACCGGCGATGCGGATGACCTCACCCTGCACACTCGCGGAGGGTCCGGAGCCCGGCACAAGGATCCCCCACAGTTCTGAGAACTGCTTCGTCCATCCCGAGGTAGTGACGGTGATCGCCTCGCCGTCGGCGAGCACGCGAGGGCGTGCAGGCAGGTCGATATCGAACATCTCAAGGAGATCTGTCATAGCGTCGACCGTCGCGATGCGAGCATTGCCGGCGGCCTGGTACCGGTACAGCGTCGTCATCGCCTTGCACAGATACGGGCGAGCGTCCTCGCTCAAAGTTCCGCCCCGGGAGGCGAGGAGCCGGACGACGGGCAGTCCTCGTTCGACCTTCGACGGTTCGCAGCGGATGGCGGCGAGATCGAGTGCCGTCCACCCGAGCGGATCCGTCTCGGTCAGGGTTGCCCCCCGCTCGAGGAGCAAGGCGACGACGTCGACGCGGTGGTTGGCCGCCGCAGCACACAGCGGCGTGTGCCTGCTTCCGGCTCTGATCGGGTCCGCCCCGCGCTTAATGAGCAGGTCGACGACCTCGAGATCGCCCGCCGCGGCTCGCGTGACCAGCGGCGACGCGTGGAACTGGTCCTCGGCCTCGATGTCGGCACCGTGGTCGAGCAGCCAGGTGACGCCCTCGGCGGTCACGGTGCTGTAGGCGAGAGCCGTCTGCTTGCGGTATCCGCCGGGGGCATCGAGCGGCCGAGACTCGAAGATCTCCTGCAGCTCGGTCGGGGAATACGCATCGCCGTATTCTCGGAAGTCCTTGGGCAGGGTCGTCGCCATCGTTCTCCTCAGCGGACGGTGATGCCCGACCCGGCGACGGTCTCGCCGATGACGGGATAGCCGGGCAGCTCGCCGACGACGAGGAGGCCGCCGGACGTCTGCGCATCGGCGAGGAGGAGGAGATCGTCCTCGGTGACGGTGTCGTCGGTCATCAGGTGCGGGCGCACCCAGTCGAGGTTGCGGCGGGTGCCGCCGGAGACGAATCCTGCCGCGATCGACTCATCGACCCCGCCGAGGCGGGGGACCTTTGCCGTGTCGATGACCGCACCGACCCCCGAGGCCCGCCCCATCTTGAAGAGGTGGCCGAGGAGTCCGAAGCCGGTGACGTCGGTGGCCGCGCGGACGCCTGCGGCCACAGCCTCCCGGGACGCGGATGCGTTGAGTTCCGTCATCGTCGCGATCGCCTCGGGGAAGACCTCGCCGGTCTGCTTGTGCCGATTGTTGAGTATCCCGACGCCGATCGGCTTCGTCAGGGTGATCGGCAGTCCCGCCTCGGCGGCGTCGTTGCGCATGATCGCCTCGGGATGGGCGACCCCGGTGACGGCCATGCCGTACTTCGGCTCGGGGTCGTCGATCGAATGACCGCCGGCGACGGGGCAGTTCGCCTCGGCGGCGACGTCGAGGCCTCCGCGGAGCACCTCGGTGAGCAGCTCGAACGGCAGGACCTCGCGCGGCCACCCGACGAGGTTGATCGCCGTGACCGGGGTCCCGCCCATCGCGTAGATGTCCGAGAGCGCGTTCGCCGCCGCGATCCGCCCCCAGTCGTAGGCATCGTCGACGACGGGGGTGAAGAAGTCGGCTGTGCTCAGCACTGCGAGGTCCTCGCGGATCCGCACCGCTGAGGCGTCATCGCCGTCGTCGAGACCGACGATGACCTGCGGGTTCGTCTGCCCGGTGAGGCCGCGGACGGCGTCCTCGAGCTCGCCCGGGGGGATCTTGCACGCACAGCCGCCGCCGTGGGCGAAACCGGTGAGGCGGTACTCCGAGACGTCGATCGAGGTGTCCATGTGCGCGAGCCTAGCAGGGCGGGCCGACGAGATTCATAGGGTCGGATCGGCGGCGTGATCGCGCTGGGACCCGGCGTCGGTACGGCCCTTGGGCACCGCCTCGGCGACGATCTTCCCGGGGTTGAGGTTGCGTCCGGGATCGGTGGCGCGGAAGAGGGAATCGACCATGAACGCGCCCGCCTCGGTGATGTCGTCGACGATCCACGGACGATGCTCGGTGCCGACCCCATGGTGGTGGGAGAGCCCTCCCCCGGAGTCGATGAACTCCTGCTGCACGGCCTCCTTGACCATTCGGTACTCCGCGAGCGCGGTGTCCTCCTCGGTGTAGGGGATCGCGAACGTGAAGTAGAGGCACGCGCCTCCGTGATAGCTGTGGGACATGTGGCAGAACATGAAGCCGGGGCCGCCCATCTCGGCGCGGACCTGGGCGAAGCGCTCATGCACGCGCGCATGCATGTCCTTGAGGTTCGCCCAGCTCACCCCCGTCTCGCAGACGTCGCCGAAGACCCGGTAGTTGAGGAGGAAGTCGCGCAGGTAGGGCGTGTCGAACTTCTTCTGGTCGTAGATCGCGCCCGGCCCGGTGCCGAGGCTGATTCCGCCGCGACCTGCGACGATCTTCTTGACCGCGGTCTTCTCGCGTCCGACGTGCTCCTTCGAGCCCTCGAAGCAGACGTAGGACAGGCACATCCCCTCCGTCGTGTCCCAGCCGCGCGAGCGCAGATAGGCGAAGAGTGCGTCCTGACCGCGGGCGGTGAGCTTCGACTTCACCGTCGTCGGCTCCGAGACCATGGCGAGGCTGAACCGCGTCTCGGGTCCGTCGGAGAGCCGGGTGAACGTCGGGTTGGCCTCCGAGCGCGCGATGTCGTGCATCGCCTCGACCCCGGACGCCCAATCCGGGTAGAGGTAGGCGACGACCTCCCTCACCTCCGGCTTCCGGTGGATCCGGACCGTGCATTCGCTGATGACGCCGAGGCGGCCCTCACTGCCGAGGATCATCTCGTGGACCGAGGGGCCGGAGTCCCGGCCGGGGATCGGCTTGCTCACGACGACTCCGCGCGGGTGGACGACGCGCATCCCGCGCACGATGTCCTCGATGTCGCCGTACCTGTCCGACTGCATCCCGGACGACCGGGTCGCCGCCCACCCGCCGAGCGTCGAATAGCTGAACGAATCGGGGAAGTGCCCCATGGTCCACCCGCGGACGCCCAGCTGCTCCTCGAGGTCGGGTCCGTACGCGCCGGCTTCGACCCGCGCGAGGCCCGAGTACTCGTCGACCTCGAGGACGCGCCGCATCCGACCGAGGTTGAGCGACACGATGGGTCGCTCCTCGTCGGGGTCGGGGGTGACCGAACCGGAGATGCACGAGCCGCCCCCGTAGGGGATGAGGACGAGATCGTGGTCGAGGACCGCGGTGAGCACCTCGGCGATCTCCTCCTCGCTGCCGGGATGGACGACGACATCGGTGAGACGGGGCATCGTCCCGTTCCGGACACGGTAGAGGTCGGGCAGGGAGCGCCCGAAGGAGTGGATGACCCGCAGCTCGTCGTCGACGCTGACGTTCTCGGTCCCCACCGCCTCGGCGAGGACGGCGAGGCCATCCTCGCTCACCCGTGAGGCGGGAACGTCGAACCCGCCGAGGTCGGGGATGCGCGGGCGCGGGGCGTTCCACAGGTCGAGGCCGACCTTCTCCTTCGCGATCGCAGCGAAGGCGGGCTTCGTCTCCCAGCGGAACTCGACGCCGTCGGCGCCCCAGCCCCACCAGCGGTGTCGCCTGACCTCGTCGACGCTCAGCGGTGCGCTCACGTCCTCGTCCCTTCGTCGGTGGTGTGATCTGTGGTGCCCGGTCTGTCGGCTGTGGCCTGCTTCTCTGCCGCGCCCTGCTTGTCGGGCTGCGGGGCACGGTCGGTGCGCCCGGATTCGTCGCCAGGGACACGTCGGTGGGTGAGTCGGGCGAGGCCGAGTTCGTCGGCCCCGGCGTCGAAGAGCTCCTCGACCCGGCACTGGACCCGCGCCGTCAGCGCCGGCAGCGACTCCCCGGGCTGGGCGACGACGGGGGCGCCGACGATGACGCGCACCGGTCGGCGGCCGGGCACCGGCCAGCTCGTGCCCTTCGGCATCGCCTCCGAACCGCCGACGACGGCCGTCGGGACGATGGGCGCGCCGGTGTCGACGGCGAGTTTGATCGCCCCCACCTTGAAGTCGGCGACGAACCCGTTCTGCTGACGCCCGCCCTCGGGGAAGAGGAGCACGGGCACACCTGAGCGCAGCAGGGCGCGGGGCGTCTCGGAGCTGCCGTGGGAGCCCTCCCGGTAGACGGGGAAGGCGTTGAAGAGGAGTCGGACGAACATCCGCTTGTGCCACGCTGTGAAGAAGTAGTCATAGGCGACCCCGGCGGCGAGCAGACGCGCCTGTCCTCGCGGCAGGCTCTGCGCGATGAGCGGCGCGTCGAGGTGCGAGGTGTGGTTGGCGACGACGAGGAACCCACCGCGCAGGCCGCGCACCTCGGGATCGATCCGTGCCGAGGGGGTGATCGTCGAGCGGACGAGACCGCGAAAGAGGACGCGCTGGAGGACGAAGCGCAGCGCCGCGCGCGCCCGGGAGCGGTACATCGCCGTGGACGGGGCGTGCGGAGGTGGGGGTGCTGCGTCCCGCGACGGCGGGGTCGTCGGCACCTCGGTCGGTGCCGCCGCCGGCACGACTGCGGGCGACTGACCCTGGGGTGTTCTCTCTGCTCTCATCGCCCGGGGTTCGGAGCCGACCCCAGAACCGGATGCCGCCTCGGCGAGGAAATTCTCCCCGTCCCTCGTACGGTGCCCCACGCGCGGACGAAGCCGCTCGCGCGGATGGCGCACGTCGTGCGAGCGAAGCCCCACGTACGCACGGTCGTGGGGCTCGCGTTCAGGCACCACGGCGGTCTCTCTCCTCGTTCCGGCGGGAGGTGAGAGCACTCGAGAGTCGGTGGATCGCCGACCGGGGGGCGATCCGGAGGCCTGCGACGATGGCCTTCCAGCGCAGCTGCGGTACGCTCACGGTCCGACCCCTGGCGACGTCGCGCAGGCACTCCTCGACGAGGTCGTCGGGGTCGAGCCAGAGGACATCGGGGATCGAGGTCCCGGCGATGCCGGCGCGGGCATGGAACTCGGTGCGCACCCAGCCGGGCACGAGCGCCGTCACGGTCACCCCGGTGCCGGCGGTCTCGACAGCGAGCGACTCCGAGTAGTTGAGCGCCCAGGCCTTGATCGCGGTGTAGTTGTTCTGGGTCAGGCCCGAGCTCACCGAGCACACGGTGATGATCCACCCGCGTCCGCGCTTGGTCATCGCCCGGGCCGCGGCACCGCCGATGACGAGCACCGCCCGCTGCATCACCTCGAAGCCGCGGTCATGCTCCTCGAGGTCCGTGGCGAGCAGGCTCGCCCGCACGGAGAACCCGGCGTTGTTGACGACGACGTCGATGGGCCGGTCCGACCCGGGGTCCTCGATGCGCGCGGCGACCCGCGTCTGGTCGTCACGGTCGGCGAGGTCGGCGATGAGCGTCTCGACCTCGATCCCGAAGGCCGAGCGCAGGTCGGCCGCGAAGGTCTCGAGCCTGCCCTCATCGCGGGCGACGAGGACGAGTCCGAGGCCGCGAGAGGCGAAGGCACGGGCGAACGCGGCACCGATGCCCGCGGTGCCTCCCGTGATCAGAGCGACATGCATGCTTGTTACGATACAGTGACCTGCGTCATACTCCGCGATGACCTTGAGGGTGACCGCACCACCCATCCGATTCCCCGCCGGCTCCGAATGAGCATCCGAGACCGTTTCCGCGCGACCCGATAGGCAGCACATGACATCCAGCCGCATTCTCCTGACCGGCGTGACGGGATTCCTCGGTCAGGCGGTGCTCCAGGCCCTGCTCGAGAGCAGGCCGGACGTCACCATCACCGCTCTCGTGCGTCCCCGGGGCACCCGGTCGGGCAGGCAGCGCCTCGAACGGCTGCTCACGAAACCGGTCTTCGCCACCTGGATCGGACGGGCCGGTGAGGCCGCCGTGCGGGATGCTCTCACGGCGCGTGTCGAGGTCCTCGAGGGTGACCTCACCGACCTGCCGCCGCTGCCGCACGCCTTCGACGTCGTCATCCACTCCGCGTCGTCGGTGTCCTTCGACGCCCCCATCGACGAGGCGTTCCGCACCAACGTCACCGGAGTCGAGCGCCTCTACCGGGCCCTGCGCGAGACCGGGCAGGACCCGCACGTCATCCACGTCTCGACGGCGTACGTCGGCGGCATCTCCAAGGGCCTCGCCCAGGAGCGTCGGCTCAGCCACAACGTCGACCACCGCGCCGAGTCCGCGGCCGCCGAACTCGCCCGCGACCGGGTCGAAGCCGAATCCCGTGCTCCCGAACAGCTGCGCCGCTTCCTCCGCAGCGCCCGCGCCCAGAGTTCCCGGATGGGACCCAAGGCCGTCGCCGCGTCCGCCGAGGCGGCGCGGGAGGCCTTCGTCGCCGACCGCCTCGTCGAGTTCGGCCGCACCCGCGCCGAATCCCTCGGCTGGACCGACGTCTACACGTTGACGAAGGCGATGGCCGAACGCGTCGCCGAAGCCGAATGGGCCGACCAGGGCCACCGGGTCTCCTTCGTCCGGCCCTCGATCATCGAATCCGCGCTCCGCCTGCCCCACCCCGGCTGGATCGACGGCTTCAAAGTCGCCGACCCGCTCATCATGGCCTATGCGAACGGCGGGCTGACCGAGTTCCCCGGCCATGCCGACTCCGTCCTCGACATCATCCCCGTCGACTTCGTCGTCAACGTCATCCTCGCGCTCGCCGCAGAGGACGAATCCACCGCCGCCGAGGCGGGGGCCCGGTACTTCCATGTCGTGTCCGGCACGTCGAATCCCCTGCCGTTCCACCAGATGGTGAGCACGGTGCGCGAGTACTTCCTCGACCGCCCGATCCCCGACCCCGAGGGCGAACCGACCCCGGTTCCCGAATGGAGCTTCCCGAGTTCCGAGCTCATCGAACAGCGCATCCGCCTCAAGGAACTGGGCTCACGTCTCGGGCGGGCCGTCGTCGACCGGCTGCCGTCGTCCCGGCGCACCCGCGGGTGGGTCTCGCATCTGAGCCGCGTCGATGCGGGGCTGCGGTCTCTGCGCCAGTTCGCCGACCTCTACCGGCAGTACACGAAGACCGAGATGGTCTTCGACGACGCGGCCACCCGCCGACTCCACGAACGACTGCCCGCGGACACTGCGCCCGAGCGGGGGTTCGACGTCACCGACATCGAGTGGGACCGGTACTTCAAGGACATCCACCTGCCCGCCATCACCGAACTCACCCGCACCTACGCCCGCAACCGGGCGCGCACGAGGCAGGACCGCACCACCTCGGCGGGGCTGCTGCCTGCCGGCGATGCGCTCGCCGTGTTCGACCTCGACGGCACGGTGATCTCGACGAACATCGTCCGGCAGTATGCGGCTGTCGTCCGCGCCACCCAGCCTCCCCACCGCTGGCCGGGAGCGCTCGCCGGCATCGCCGGGATCGTCCCCGGGCTCCTGCGCGCCGAATCCCGTGACCGCTCCGAGCTCATCCGCATGGTCAACCGGCGCTACCGGGGCTTCCGCCTCGACGAGCTGCGCGCGGTCATCGCGGGCAGCCTCGGGGAGCGGATCCGCGACTCGATCCGCCCGCAGGCCCGCACCCTCATCGACGAGCACCGCGCAGCCGGACACCGCACCGTGCTCGTCACCGGTGCTCTCGAAGTCCTCGTCGAACCGCTCGCCGACCTCTTCGACGAGGTCGTCGCCACCCGCATGGACGTCACCTCGGACGGCGTGCTCTCCGGGTACCTCGCGACTCCGCCGCTCGTCGACGAAGCCCGCGCGAACTGGCTGCGGAAGTACGCGAGCGGCGTCGGCGCCGACCTCGCGAAGTCGACCGGCTACGGCGATTCGCTCGCCGATGCCGCGTGGCTCGAGCTCGTCGGCGAGCCGATCGCCGTCACCCCCGACCTCGGCCTCTACGGACATGCCCTGAAGAAGCGATGGAAGGTGCTCGAATGGTGATGCAGGGAAGCCGGAGTGCGGTCGACGTCGAGCATCCGCCGGGTCACGTCGACGGACGCCTGTTCTCCGACGCGGACCATCCGACGGTCCTCGTCACCGACTTCGACGTCCCCGGCTACCTCGAGCAGGCGCGGGGTCGCATCCCCGTCGACCGTGAGCGCATCGATCTGCCCGCCGAGGCGGCCCGTGACCTGGGATTCCTCTGGCGCTTGGAGAACTCTGCGCTCGCCGAGACCCGGGCGCTGCTGGCCTCATGGACGGCGAACGAAGCCCGGATCACCGCCTTCGTCACCGCGTGGGGATATGAGCGATACTGGCTGGCCAAAGCGCTGCGGGACGTCCTCGATGCCGGTGGCGCGACCGGATCCCCCGCGCCCTCGCGGGTGCCGTCGACCAGGCTGCGCGAGGTCTGGGTCGAGCGTGCGCTGCCGATCGTCGCTCCCATCGTCGGGGGCGTCGTCAGGGAGCCCGTCACCGCCGGCCACATGGCCCGGCTCGCCGTCCAGGAGGGCGCCCTCCAGGTCGCGGAGGCCGCCCTGCTTCCGCGGCTGAACGGGGAGGCCCGCCGTGTCCTCGCTGAGGTGGTCGAGCGTCGCGAGGAGATCGTGCGGTTCTTCCGCACCGAGGCGATCGCCCGCATCACCCGGTCCCGGCGCGAAGCCGTCCTCGCCCGGATCCACCTCGGCTGGCCCTGGGCGCCGCTGCGCGTCGTCGGTGTGCCCGAGCCCGACGAGGCGGCGGCACTCGCGAGCCTCTTCGCCGAGGGCTCCGACCGGCGGGCGCTCACCGCCTCCGATGCGGTGATCGGGCAGCAGCTCGCCGGGAACCCTCAGCCGTCGGCGGACGAGGTCCGGGCGGCGCTGCGCACCGCGCGCCGACGGCAGGGTAGTCCAGGCCGACGGAGGGTGACCAAGGACGGACGGCCCGGCACCGCGGGCAGTCGCCTGCGGCCCAACCGCAGCCGACCGGTTCGAGACAGGAGTGAGAATGGCCTTTGACTTCGACACCTATGCCGAGACGTCCGAGGCGGTGAAATGGTCGGACCTCGACTTCGACGTCTTCGACGCGATGCCGTTGGATGCGGACACGCTGCGCACGGTCCGCTACATGTGCGACGTCGAGTACCACACGACGTGCTTCGTCCGGGAGCTCCTCGTCACCCCCTCGCACCGGGAGGACGCGCCGGCGGCGTTCATGACGATGTGGAACCGGGAGGAGTTCTGGCACGGCGAGGCGCTCGCCGCGGTGCTGAAGAAGCACGGCATCCACGTCGACTACGACGAGATCAAGGCGAAGCGGGCGGGACTGGGCTGGAAGCTCGCCCTCGGTCCGGCGAAGCAGTCGCTGCTGTCGAACATGGTCGGCTCCGACTTCATCGCCGTCCACATGGCATGGGGCGCAGCCAACGAGCTCTCGGCCACCGCAGGCTACCGTCGGATGGCGGCGATGCAGGACCACCCGGTGCTCTCGCCGCTGCTCGAGCGCATCGCCAAGCAGGAGACCCGCCACGTCGCGTTCTATTCGACGCAGGCGAAGGAACGGCTCGAGGACAACCCGCGCGCGCAGAGGATCGTGCGACTGGCGCTCGGGAGGCTGTGGAAGCCGGTGGGCTCGGGGATGATGGACGACGCCGAGGTCAAGCACGTGATGACCCACCTCTTCCGGAACCAGACCGCTGAACTCGACAAGCTCGACAAACGCGTGCAGAAGCTGCCCGGTCTCGGGGACCTGACGATCTTCCGCAGCGCCTTCGCCCGCCTCGGCATCGACTGAGAGGCGCGGCACCGGACTCCGGCACCGCCTCGGCGGCGCATGCGAAATCCGCACCACCTCGGCGAGGGAATGTGAACGGGGGAGGGATCAGATGAGCTTCGTCGGATCGGCCGGGTTCCCGGCCTCGGGATGGCAGTCGCTCAGTGCCCGGCCCTTCGTCAGCCGCGCGACGAGGGGTTCGTTGACGCGGGAGGAGAAGAAGGCGATGAGCGGGCCGCAGAAGAACGCGGTCATGATCGTGCCGACCCCGACGGGACCGGAGACGAGGATTGCGCCGACGAGGACGATGAGGTCCTGCGGGACGCGCACCCGCTGGTACTTCCACCCGGTGCGGTCGACGATGATCGGGGCGATCGCATCGTAGGGCGCGGTCCCGACCCCGGCGGAGATGTATCCGCTGGCACCGAACGCGAAGACGACGATGCCGATCGCGAAGAACATCGTCGCACCCCCGTGATCGCCCGGTGCGACGGTGAGCGGAGCGAGGAGACCGGCGAAGAGGTCGATGAAGAACCCGGTCAGCGTCATGTTGATGACCGTGCCGATGCCGATGTAGCGGCGAGCGAAGATGAGCACGGGAATGAAGAGGATGAGGTTGCTCAGCAGCTGATACGCCCCGAGCGACCATCCGATCCGCTCGCTGATGCCGATGTTGAGCGCCGTGTACGGGTCGACACCGACCCCTCCGGTCTGGAGGATGGCGGCGCCGAGGCCGATGAGGACGACTCCGGCGAGCGCGTAGAGCGACCGCAGCGCCAGGGATCCGGGAGCTCTCTCCTTCGCCGCGGCCGCCATCGTCAGGCCTGGAGGTCGATGACGACCTTGATGTCGCCGGGGTGATGTTCGAAGGCCCCGAGCGCCTGCGAGAGGGGGACCGTGCGGGAGAGCAGGGAGGTCAGCCATTCGTCGTCGGCGGCGGCCAGCGCCGCGGCTGCCTGCTTCCAGTGGTCGACGTTGGCGTTGACGGACCCGACGATCGCGACGTTGTCGAGGACGATCGTCTTCCCGATGCTCGCGAGGTCGAGTCGCGTGGGCTCCTGCGGGTCGTGCATGCCGAGGAGGCAGACGACCTGGTAGGGGGTGACGGCCTCGAGGATGTCGGCGAGGGTCGCCGAGTCCCCGGTCGTGTCGAGGACGATGTCGGGCTTCACCTCGGCGAGGACGCCGGGGAGATCACCGGAGTGGAACTGCCCGCCGAGGCGGTTGACGAGCTCCTCCTTGTTGTCCCGCTGGGTGGCGTTGTAGAGATGGACGTCGAGCCCGCGCTGCCGGCCGAGGAGGGCCGCGAGCAACCCGATCGTCCCGCCGCCGACGATGACGACGGACGACGGGTCGAAAAACGCGCGCTCGCCGACGCGGAAGACCTGATCCCAGGCCTTCGCGACGACCGAGGTCGGCTCCATGAGCACGCCGGTGCGCCCGAGGCTCGGGTCGAGCTTGACGGCGAAGTCCTGCTTGACGACCCACTGCTCGGACCCGAATCCCGGCAGCTCCTTGATCCCGCGTTCGGTGTACTCACCGTTGCGGCACATGTCGAACTCGCCGTGCGCGCACGCCGGGCACGGCACGGGGTCGGGGCGCCGGACGACCCCGGCGATGAGGTCGCCCGGGGCGAAGGCCGATCCCTCCGGGGCGGCTTCGACGCGGCCGAGGGACTCGTGGCCGATGATGAGCAGTTCCTCACCCGGAGGCGCCCACCCGTACTGCCCGCCGTTGAGCTCGCGGTCGGTGCCGCACACCCCGATCGCCAGGCCGGTGACGAGGAGCTCGTCGGCAGCGGGCTCGGGCGTGGGCATGTCGGTGACGGCGAGCGAGTCAGCGGTGCCGGGGGTGATAGTGAGTGCTCTCATCGGGGTCCTTCGTGGTCGTGGTCGGGGTCGTGGGTGGGTGTCGCGTGGGTCGTGAGTGGGTGTCGCCTGGTCGGGCGGCTCGTCAGGCGACGTCGCTCACCCGTCGAACGGCGCTGCGGGGACCCCGGTGGCGCCGGGGGTGACGGCGAAGACGCCTCCTGCGCCCGGTTGGGTGCCCGGCTCGACGTTCTCCTGGGTCGTCGTGATGAAGAGGGTGCGCAGATCCGGTCCGCCGAAGGTGCAGGCGGTGACATTGGTGACGGGAAGGTCGACGACCTCGAGGAGGGTGCCCGCGGCGTCGCGGCATTCGACGCGGGAGCCGCCGTAGATCGCCGTCCACACGTTGTCCTCGGTGTCGACGCAGAGTCCGTCCGGTCCGCCGGCCGGGTCATCGTCGTCGAGGGTGAACACGCGACGGGCGTTCCTCAGTCCCGCCGACTCGTCCCAGTCGAGGACCCAGGTGCTGCGGGTGGGGGTGTCGTTGTAGAAGGCGCGGCGCTCATCCGAGGTCCACGCGATGCCGTTGGAGATGGTGACGTCGTCGAAGACCGTGTTCACCGAGCCGTCGCCGGTGATCCGGTAGAGGGCGCCGCCGCCCTTGCCCTGGTCGTAGCGCATTGTGCCTGCGAGGAATCGTCCGGCCGGGTCGCACCCGCCGTCGTTGAAGCGGACGTCGGGGTCGGTGACCACCTCGGCGATCTCCGTCCATGCCCCGCCGGCGGGATCGTCGGAGACACTGAGTCCGTGCTCGGTGAGGACGGCGATGCCGCCGGCGACGCGGGGGCGCAGGCATCCGGCGACCGGGCCGGGAACGTCGAGCGCGTCGACCATGTCGGGGGCCACCGGTGTGAGAACTGACCCGGCGGAGGTGCCGCTGACGTCGGCGGTCAGCGCTTCGGGTCGCACGGTGAGGATCCGTCCGGCGAGCATGTCGACGTAGCGCAGCGTGTTCGCGACCGGTGAACCGTCGTCGGGCCACCACACGGGACCTTCGGCGTGGAAGGCGACGGGAGGGACGAAGAGCTCTGCTCGCATGCTTCCTGCCTTGTGGGAGGGGCGCTGGACGGGGTCGGTCGGGGACGTCGGTCGTGGGGTCCACGCTATTGCCGCCGCTCACCTCAGTCAACGCCCCTTGCGGGATGGGGTCCGACCGCGGTGGATCGCCATGTCCGCGGTACCCGGTAGAGTTCGTTCCGGAGGCGTCTGGCGTCCTGGTGGGCCCCCCGGTCTTCAAAACCGGTGAGACCGAGCATCTCGGTCTGGCGGGTTCGATTCCCGTCCGCCTCCGCCACAGACATCGCCGGTAAGGATGCTTGCCGGAACGGGACGTGAGCGTGTGCGCGTCGGCACAGAGGAGGAGGCAGCCATGGTCGAGGCCGACCCCCGCCGGAGCATTCCGCGCACCGATCATCTCCTCGCCCTGCCCGAGGTCGCCGCCGCCCGCGACCGCCTCGGCGAGGCGACGATCCGTGCCCTCATCGCCGACGCCCAGGACTCCGCCCGGTCAGGGAAGCTTCCCGTCGCCGAGGTGACCCCCACCGTCATCGCGGCCGTGACCACGCGTTCGGCCTCATCGCTCACCCCCGTGCTCAACGCGACCGGGATCATCGTCCACACGAACCTCGGTCGCGCACCGCTCTCACCTGCGGCGCAGCAGGCCGTCAGCGATGCAGCCGGCTATGTCGACGTCGAGATGGACCTCGAATCCGGCAAGCGGAGCAAGCGCGGCGTCGGGGCGAAGGCGGCGCTGCTGCGCGCCTGCCCCGCCGCCGAGGACGCGCTCGTCGTCAACAACGGCGCCGCCGCCCTGCTCCTCGCCGTGACAGCGCTGCGGGGCAGTGGGGACGCTGCGGATTCGACCTCGCCGGGCCGGTCCGGTCCGGGAACCACCGTCCCGGATGAGATCGTCGTCAGCCGCGGGGAGCTCGTCGAGATCGGGGCCGGCTTCCGTCTGCCCGACCTCATGGTCACCACCGGCGCTCGCCTCCGTGAGGTCGGCACGACGAATCGGACCCACCTGGCCGACTATGCCGCGGCCGTCGGCCCGGCGACCGCGAGCCTGCTCAAGGTCCACACGAGCAACTTCCGCGTCGACGGCTTCACCGCCGAGGCGACCCTGTCGCAGCTGCGCGGCCTCGCCGACGAGCACAAGCTCCCTCTCATCGCCGACCTCGGCAGCGGGCTCCTCACCCCCGACCCGGTTCTGCCGAACGAACCCGACATCGACACCGCCCTCCGGGACGGGGCCGACGTCGTCATCGTCTCCGGCGACAAACTCCTCGGCGGACCGCAGGCCGGCCTCATCCTCGGCCGGACCGAGGCCGTCGAGCGGATCGCGAGGCACCCGCTCGCCCGCGCGATGCGCACCGACAAGCTCACGCTTGCGGCGATCGAGGCGACGATCTCAGGAGCCTCGAACCCCGTTCACGACGCCCTCCACCTCGACCCGGTCGACCTGCGCAGACGCACGGAACGACTCGCCGAGGCGGTCGGCGGAACCGTCGTTCCTCATGACGGTCGCGTCGGCGGCGGGGGTGCTCCCGGCGTCCCCTTACCCGGGTGGGCGCTCGAGCTTCCCGAGGACTTCGCCGAACCGCTGCGCCTCGGCGATCCGGCCGTCGTCGCCCGCGTCCACCAGGGCGTGTGCCTCGTCGACCTCCGCAGCGTTCCCGAAACCTCCGACGATGCGCTCGCCGATGCGATCCGGGCGGCCGCCGAGCGCCTCGGCGGGACCGGCGCAGCGGCTGACCGCGGTCAGGGCGGACCCGGCATCACGGAAACCGCGACGCAGACGGCCGCGAACGACCGCCTCGGCGAGGGCACCTGATGTTCGTCGTCGCGACGGCCGGGCACGTCGATCATGGGAAGTCGACCCTGGTCAAAGCCCTGACCGGGATGGAACCGGACCGGTGGGCCGAAGAGCGCAGGCGCGGGCTGACGATCGATCTCGGGTTCGCGTGGACGACGCTGCCCTCGGGTCGGGAGCTCGCGTTCGTCGACGTCCCCGGGCACGAGCGGTTCCTCGCGAACATGCTCGCCGGGGTCGGTCCGGCGCCGATCGTCTGCTTCGTCATCGCCGCGGACAAGGGCTGGCAGGCGCAGTCGAGCGATCATCGGGACGCGATCGCAGCCCTCGGGATCGACCGGGGGCTCATCGTCGTCACCCGCGCCGACCTCGCGCCGGACACCGTCACGGAGACGGAAGCCCAGGTGAGGGCCGAGCTGCGGGGGACGACGCTCGCCGATGCGCCGATCGTCACGGTCTCGGCGACGACGGGGCAGGGCATGGACGAACTCATCGCCCGCCTCGACGAGGTCACCGCCGCCACCCCCGCTCCGGACGCGGACGCGCGCGTGCGGCTGTGGATCGACCGGGCGTTCTCGATCACCGGGGCGGGCACCGTCGTCACCGGCACGCTCACCGCGGGAACCCTGCGCGCAGGCGACCGGGTGCGCGTCGTCGGCGAGTCCGTCGACCTCGTCACCGGGATCCGCGGGATGCAGAGCAGGGAATCCTCCGCCGAGGTCGTCACCCCCGCCGCGCGCGTCGCCGTCAACGTCCGCGACGTCCCCGTCGACGACATCCACCGAGGTGACGCCCTCATCACGCCCGATGCGTGGCCGATCGTCGAGGTGCTCGACGTGCGCCGGACGATGGGGGAGGCGCTCGCCGACGGCGTCCACGAGCTCATGCTCCACATCGGCACCGCCGCCGTGCCCGTGCGCCTGCGCCCCTTCGACGCCGAGCATGCCAGGCTCACCCTCGAGCGACCGCTGCCGCTGCAACTCGGCGACCGCATGGTGCTGCGCAACCCCGGCAGCCGCAACGTCTTCGCCGGCGTCGTCGTCCTCGACGTCGACCCGCCTGAGCTGGGACGACGCGGCGACGGGGCGCGGCGGGCCGCTGCGTTGGCATCGCGGCCGGTGACCGGGGACGTCCTCGCCGAGGTGGCTCGGCGCGGAGCCGTCGAACGCGCGGTCCTCGTGCGGTTCGGCCTGACGGTGCCCGAGACGCTGCCCTCCGATGTCGAGGCGCTGGGTGCCTGGCTCGTGCACGCTCCGACACTCCAGGCGTGGGTGACGGCGGCCAAGGAAGTGGTGGCGAAGCAGCTCGCCGCACAGCCGATGGCCCCGGGCGTGCCGGTCAAAGCCGTCGTCGGGGCCCTGCGTCGGGTCGATCCGCCGCTGCCGAGTGCTGGGGCGCAGCCGGCCGCGTCCCCAGGCAGCGGAACCGGGATCGGCGCGCTCGTCGCCGAGGTGATCCGACGGGCCGGTCTCGAGGCGGCCGACGGCGTGGTCCGCCCACCCGGTCACCGCGCGGATCTCGGCCCTGCGGAGGCGGGTGTCGCCGAGGTCGAACAACGTCTCAAGGCCAATCCCTTCGATGCGCCCGAGGCCGATGATCTGCGGGCGCTTCGCCTGGGAGCGCGGGAGCTCGCGGTCGCCGAGAAGGCGGGGAGGGTGCTGCGCCTCGGCGACGGTGTCGTCGTCTCCCCGCGGACCCCGGCGCAGGCGATGCGACTGCTCGCGGGACTCGATCAGCCGTTCACGACGAGTCAGGCCAGGCAGGCGCTGGGGACGACGCGGCGCGTCGTCATCCCGCTGCTCGAGCACCTCGACTCCCGCGGGTGGACGAGGCGGCTCGACGGTTCGCATCGCGAGGTCGTGCGGTAGGACGGGCTGGAAAGCGGCAGGCGGTCCGCGGTGCAGTCAGGGCCGCTGACCAGATGTCCGAGCTCCGGCGGAACAATTGGGGAGGCGGCACAATTGGGGGATGGAACCTCTCACGTCCGAACGTCGCGTCATCGCCGCCGCCGAGTCGCTGGCGGCGACCTTGGTCGGCAACCCGAACCACACGGTGGCCGCAGCAGTCATGGATACCCGTGGGCGCATCTTCACGGCGGTCAACGTCTTCCACTTCACGGGCGGACCGTGCGCCGAACTCGTCGCCCTCGGCGTTGCTGCCGCTGCTCATGCCGGACCGCTCGTGGCCGTGGCTGCGGCAGGCGATGACGGCCGCGGCGTGATCCCTCCCTGCGGGCGGTGCCGACAGGTGCTCCTCGATCTCCACCCGGACGTCACCGTCGCCGTGCCGAGCGAAGAGCGACCGACGATCCGAGCGATCCGCGAGCTGCTGCCCGACACCTACCGCCACCCCGATGCCCAGGCGGCGCGGATCCTCCGCTTCAATGCGCGCTACTACGACAGCGTCGTCGCCGGCACGAAGACCACGACGGTGCGATGGAGGGAGTGGGTCGAGGAGGGTCCTGCCATCCTCTACTTCGAGGACGACGAGCGAGGACCTCTGAAAGGGGAGGTCCTGCGCACCTCGAAGGTCGCTCTGCGCGATCTCACTCCTGAGGACCTGGGCGTCGACGATGTCGGCGTGGTCGAGGAGTACGTCGCTGGTCTGCGCGGCCACTATCCCGACATGCCCGAGGACGCGGTGGTCACCGTCGTCGACTTCGCGCTCGGCCCGGACGACGACTGAGGAGCGTCGGCGCGAACCCGCCGGGACGCTGACCGCCGGCAACCGCTCGGTTTCGATCCCACCGCGCTGGATCGATCCATGCCATGTGGATCGGAACCGAGCGATGACCGATTCGCGATCCGCCCCGTGCGCACCCCTCACCCCGCAAGCGCACCGCCTGCCAACCGCCGGACCACCTCGGTGAGGTGATGGAGACCGGAGAGGAGGTCCTCGTCCTTCGTGAACTCCTCAAGGTTGTGCGAGATCCCGGCGACGCTCGGTACGAAGAGCATGACCGTGGGCACCGTGTCCTTGAGATTCGTCGAGTCGTGCCCGGCCACCGTCATCACCGTCGCCGAGGTGAGCCCGAGGTCATCGGCGACCGCGCGGGCGAGCTCGACGCCGTCCTCGCCGTAGGGGTTCTGATCCCAGCTGTGCTCGGCGGTGATCTCGATGTCGACCCCGACCTCCTCGGAGATCTTCGCGACCGTGCCCATGAGCGAGGCATGGGCGGCGGCGATGACCTCGGCGCTGGGGGAGCGGAGGTCGAGGAGGAGCTCGACCTCGCTCGCGACGACGACCGGCGAATTCGGGTAGACGTTGAGCTCACCGCACGCGGTGTGCAGCGCTCCGGGCTCGAACTCGTCGACGAGCTCGCGTGCGGCGACGACGAGTCGCGCCGCGCCGAGCAGCGCATCACGCCGATCGGCCATGAGAGTCGACCCGCTGTGGGCCTGCGCGCCGTGGACGCGGAACTCGAACTTGTGCGCGGCCCACGTCGCATCGACCAGCCCGATCGTCACGCCGTCCTCCTCCATGCTGCGCCCCTGCTGGACGTGGATCTCGGCGTACGAGGCGATCTCCGGGGCGGTGAAGTCCCCGCGTTCGCCGATCGCATCGAGCGCCTCGGCGACGGTGACCCCGTGCGGGTCGGTCGTCGCGAGCGCCGCCTCGAGGTCGGCCTTGCCGGTGAAGACGTTGCTGCCCATCATCGAGGGCTTGAACCGCGAACCCTCCTCGTTGAACCAGTTGACGACGGCGAGGTTGAACCGCGCCTGCGAGGGGTCGGCGCGGAGTTCATCGGCGATCGCGAAGCACGCGTGCGCGCTCGCCATCACGCCGTACGCGCCGTCGAAGCGACCGGCCGTCGGCTGCGAGTCCATGTGCGATCCGGTGAGGACGTACGGGGCGCCGGGGGCGAGCTCGAGCAGTCCGAACTGATTGCCGATCGCGTCCCGTTCGACGGTGAACCCGTGGTCCTCGAGGAGCCGGGCGAACCACGTCCGCTGCTGCCCGTCGGCCTCGCTCGCGGCCTGCCGATCGACCCCGTTGGTCCCCTCGACCGCGCCGAAGCGGGAGTGGACGGCCCAGTCGGCGAGGAAGTCTGCGTCGCGGGTGGCCTGGGTCGGGGTGCTGGGGTTCTCGTTCATCGTGTGGACTTTCCGTGCGGGAGCCGAGTGCTCAGTGCTTGAAGCCGGGGAGGTCGACGCTCAGCCTCGGCGCGATCGCTCCGGCGAACGCCGTGAAGAGGGAGAGGAAGACGAGCATCGCCGCGGCCGGCCACCAATGGTCGTTCGCCGAGGCGACGAACCCGGTCGCGAGCAGCGGGATGAAGCCCGAGAGCATGCCCGCGGCGTTCTGCGCCATGCCCACCCCGGTGTAGCGGGTCGTCGCGGGGAAGAGCCCGGTGAGCACCGTGCCCGATGCCGCATACGGCAGGGAGAGCGCACCGACGGCGATGGTCATCGCGATGACGATGAGGACCGGCTGACCGGACTCGAAGAGGAGGAACGCGGGGACCGCAATGACCGCCGAGGCGATTCCGCCCCAGAGGATGACCCTGCTCGCGCCGTACTTCGCCCCGAGCATCCCTCCCCAGATGAGGATGAGGATCTCGACCGCGGCGGCGACCATGCTGCCGAGCAGGAGGAGCGAGTCATCGTAGCCGAGGATGTTCACGCCGTAGTAGACGCAGAAGGCGGTGACGAGATAGAAGCCGCCGACGCCGAGGAGTGCCGCAGCCATGCCGACGATGATCTGCTTCCAACTGCGCTTGAGCGTCGTCGAGATCGGGCTCTTCTCGACCTCACCGGACTCCTCGAGCTGGCGGAAGACCGGGGACTCCTCGAGGCGGCTGCGGATGTAGACGGCGACGAGGAGGAGCGGGATGGCGACGAGGAACGGGATCCGCCAGCCCCACGAGTTGAAGTTCTCCTGTGAGAGGAGCAGGGTCATGACGAAGAAGCCGCCCGAGGAGAGGATCGTGCCGATCGGCGAGCCGATCTGCGGGATCGCGGCGTAGCGGGCGCGCAGGTGGAGCGGGGCGTTCTCGACGACGAGCGTCATCGCCCCCGACCATTCGCCGCCGACGAAGAGACCCTGCGCGATGCGCAGGAGGACGAGGAGGACCGGGGCGGCGAACCCGATCGCCGCGTACGTCGGGAGCATGCCGATGAGGCCGGTGACGATGCCGATGCCGACGATCGTGATCATGAGGACCCGACGACGTCCGATCCTGTCACCCATCCGACCGAAGATGATGCCGCCGATGGGCCGCGCGGCCAGACCGACGCCGAAGGTCGCGAACGATGCGAGGGCTGCGGCGGTGGCGTTCTCCGAGGTGAAGTACTGGACGTTGAAGATCAGCGCGGCGGCGGCGCTGAAGAGGAAGAAGTCATACCATTCGAGCGCGGTGCCGATGAGTGCCCCGACGGCGACCTTGTTCGCGTCCTTGACGCTGAGTTCCTGCGTCGCGTCGTATTCGATCGCCGAGGTGGTGGGGTCGTTGCTCATGCGTGATCTCCGTCGATTGCGTGGGCGGTTCTGCGATTGTGGGGGCGGGCGTCCGCCTGCGTGGGTCGGGCGTTCGGGTGGGCGGGTGGTGGCGGACGACTGTGTGACTCAGAACATTACCGAGTGAGATCGCTCGGTCTCCACGGAGAAATGCCGCAGTTATCCCGGTCGGGATTGTGCATATGCACATACACTGACGACATGAGTGCGAACGACGGCCGCCTACATGATCGGCCGCTGCCCGGCGATCGGCAGCGGTGGTTCGAACTCCTCGACGCCCTCGACCTCGACGAGCTCACCGAGTCCTTCATGGACCGCGTCGTCACCGTCCCAGGCTACGACCCCGCGCCGATCCCCGTCTCCGAACTGCGCCGCACCGGCAGGAACTCGTTCACCACCCTCATCGACGGTCTGCGCGCCGGCGGCTTCGACGGGGCCGTTGCCGTCTCGACCGAGGTCGGCGTCTCCCGCGCCCGGGCGGGCATCCCGCTCGAGGCGCTGATGACGGCGATCCGCCACGACTTCACCGTGCTCTGGGAGGCGCTCACCCGCGTCGCCACCCGGGACGACGCCGAACTCGTCATCCGCCACACAGGTGACGTGCTCAGCACCGTCGACGAGTACGTCCTCCAGGTCCAGCGGGCCTACACGGCCGAGCTGCAGCGGATGCGCGCCGAGGAGTCATCCGTCCGCCAGGGCTACATCGCCTCGCTCTTCCAGGATGTGAACCCCACGGACGAGCGGTTGGCCACGATCGCCTCGGCGCTGGGGATCGATCCGACCGAGGAGCTCATCGTCGCCGCCTCACGCGAGGAGGACACCCCGGACCTGCGCGTCCTCGTCTCCGCACACGAGAGCACGGGCGGGACGATGTTCACCCACCACCTCGGCGGGGTCCTCATCGCCTTCGCATCCGCGGCAGGGGTGCGGCGGACGGGGATCGACGCCCGCCTCGCCGAGGCGAGGGTCGGGTTGGTCACGGCTGCCGGGATCGCGTCCCTGCGTCGCCTCGCGCTCACCGCCAGGGATCTCGCGCAGGCCATCACCCCAGGTGAGACGGGAGCGATGACGTGGAGTCGGGGGTGGGCCAGGCTCGCGGCGCAGGCTCTCAATGCGACGGGAAAGACCGTCGGCGGCGACATCGACGAGGCCCTCGCCGCGTGCGGGACGGCGGAGCGGGAGCGCCTCGTCGAGGCGGTCGGGGCGTACCTCGAGACCGGGAGCATCGGGCGGACGGCGGCCGAGCTCTACTGCCATCGCAACACCGTCGCCAACCGTCTGCGGCGATTCGCCGAGGTGACCGGGGTCGATCCGACGATCCCCGCCGAGGCGGCCCGCCTCGTCGTCGCGTGGGCGTGAGCCTCTGTCGTCGACGAGGTGGGCGCGGTGGGGACGCGGTGCGGGAATCGCTGTCGCCGGCGGGAACGTCTGTCCCCGGCGGGACGGTCGGGGCATACTTGAGTCACGACGACCGGCAACGGAGCCGGTCGTGCGGTCTATCCGTCCACGTCATGAGGTGAGAAGCCATGCCGGTCAGTCCCCACGTCTTCATCAGCGGCGGCCAGTGCGCCGCCGCGTTCGAACGCTACCGCGACATCCTCGGCGGTGATCTCACGATCGCGCTCGCCAAGGACGCGCCTCCCGAGGCGCGGATGCCCGGCGCACCCGAGGATTCGGTCATGCACGCCGAGCTCGACCTCGGTGATTCGCGGATCATGGGCGCCGACGATCCGACGGGCACAGGGGACGCGATGACCGGGGTCGCCCTCTTCTATGCCGCTCCCGATCCGGAGGTGGCGAAGCGGATCTTCGACGTCCTCGCCGAGGGCGGTGAGGTGCAGATGCCGTTCGCGCCGACATTCTGGTCGGCGGGATTTGGGGCGTGCATCGACCAGTTCGGAGTGCCGTGGATGATCGATACGACCCAGGAGCCTGCTCCGCAGTGAGCCTGAATCGGCCCGGGCTGGGTCGGGGTGGAGTTGGGTCGGGGTGGGGCTGTTCGGGACGGGGCTGGGTCCTGGTGGAGCCGGGTCGGGGTGGACTTGGATCAGGGTGGGGCTGTTCGGATTGGGGTGTGCCGGAGGGTCCGCTGGAGGGTTCGCCGGACGGTTCGACGGACAGTTCGCTGGACGGTCCGGCGGACAGTCCGCGTTCGACGGATGCCGTGGTTGCCGAAGTGCTCTGGTTTCACGGAATGCCTATGGTGCCTGGGGCAGTGGTGTCCTCAGGCCCTCGCAGCTCTGCAGGCTCTCGTAGCTCTGCCCGTGGGGTCCGGTGAGGGCGGTTGCGATTCCGTCGACGGCGAGGACGAAGCGGCCGCCGGCTCTCTCGATGCCGAGGTCACGCAGCTGGTCGCCGATCTCGGGCAGCACGCGCTCGCCCTCGTTGCTCACCCAGACGACGTCGTCGCGGGAGCGCATGAGGTCGGCGAAGGCGGCTCGGTGTGGTGGGTCGACATAGGCGAGGACAGCGCTGTGGAACACGACGACCTGTGAGTCGGCCGGGGCCTCGGCGATGAGCGATTCCACGCCGGCGACGAGATCACCGGTGACCAACCTCGGCGGGTCGGCGGCGGCGATGGCGGCAGCGGCGTCGAGGCGGTCGCGGCGGACGGTGTGCTCGGGCCAGATGAGCGAGCGCAGCCATGCGCGGTCCTCGGGGTCGGTGACGTCGAGAGGGTTGAGGTCGATCCCCGCGCGCCAGACGACCCCGGGGAGGCGAGTCGGCGGCGCTGTGCCGGTGAGCGTGCACTCGAGATCGACGGTGCTCGGGCCGTCGGCGGGGTCGAGGTGGACGGTGCCGGGCTCTCCTGTGCCATGCTCCGCTGAGTCCGACTCCTTGGCGCCGGACTCTCCGGCTCCGGACCCTCCTGTGCCTGCCCCTCCAGCACCTGACTCCCCGTCGCCGATCGAGACGTTCTCCCCGGGGACGGCGACGGTCCGATATGTGTAGCTGTAGCGATCGGGATAGAGGCACAGCCCCGCCGAGGCGCCGACTTCGGTGAGCGAGATAGGCCCGTTGATCTGCGCCAACGCCGGCAGCAGGACGGCGCACCGACCGGCCTCGTTCGTCTGCGTCGAGCGGGCGAGCATGAGCGAGCGGGTCTCGTCCCAGTGCTCGAGCAGCCACGTGCGCAGCTGCGCGTAGTCGCCTTCACCGGCGCCGAGGTGTCTGGCCGCTCCGAAGAGCAGATTCGCCTGGCGTTTGGGCCGGGGAAGGTCGAGAAGGAGGCGGAGGATCGCCTCGTCCTCGGCGACACCGCTCGCCCAGTCGACGTAGATCGGGGAGGTGCCGGCCGCCTCGACGCCGGCGAAGTTCCGGTAGTACTCGCGCAGAGTCTCGGTGTCGAGATCGGTCATCGGTCGCATGCAGTCGTCCCCTTCCGGCCGAAGTCACCGCCGGTGCGGCTCGATCGTCTCCTCATCGTAGACCGAGCGGTGTCGGCCGGGGCGGTTCGGTGCGGGTGTGCCTCGGGACTGCACCGGTGTGCTTCGGGACTGCGCAGGTGTGCTTCGGGACTGCGCAGGTGTGCCTCGGGACTGCGCGGCGGCCGCGCCGTGCCCCAGCGTCAGCACCTGCTCGTAGGATCACCCACAACCAGGCCGAGCCGACCCCTCCGCTGTCAGACCCTCGATGTGCCTGCGCAGGCGCCACGACGAGGCCACCAACGGTCGCGATGAGAGGACCGCCCCTGATCACAAGCACAGACCATCACACACCCAGCACACTTGAGAACAAGAAGAGTTGACGCTGGATTCGAAGAACATAGAACAGTAGTCAAATAGTCGAACAAAAAACAAAGAAAACCATTGGCAACACCGAAATAGGTGTATACTAGGAGCATTAACACCGACGTTGATGAATGGACCAGGAGGCCATGACTCTCACCCCGGACCGCACCCCGAAGAAGCCGAAGCGCCACGCTCCGACTCCCTCGCAGAATGCGCCCGGGCCCGATGAGACGTCGACGAACTCCCGCAGGACACCCGCGGCTGATGGTCCACGTGACGAGGCGATCAGCGAGGAACTCCAGTCACTGCGCGACCAACTCGCTCAGGCTGGATTCGACCTCACCGGCCACCCCCTCGCCGACGACTTCGACGCCCTCGACCCCGTCACCACCAACGCCCCGGTCCCCGAGGACCCCGCATTCGACTACTTCTCCACCATCGATGACTCCGATATCGACCTCTTCGGACCTCGCCGAGACAACGGCGGAGAAGAGGCGGACGAGTGGCCCGGCGATGCTCCCTCACAGGACCCCGAACACCCGATCCCAGACGACACCGCCCATCCCGGCGACCTGCCCGCGACCGCCCGCAATGGCCAGTCACAGTCGGTGCCGTCGACTCCCGCGAACTCAACCAACACCCCGGGGCCCTTCGCTTCCGGCTCGTCGATCCCGCAGTCTCCTGATGACTCCACAACGTCGGTTCCCGTCGGCACCCCCACCACGGACACCTCGGAGACTGTCGGCACAGGCACCGTCGAGACGGCTGATGCTCCTGGGTGGGTGAGTCGCCACCCTCTGCTCACTGACACCGCGTGGGCGGACCTGTCGGGGTTCGCTCCGGAAGTCACGACCAGCATCACCACCCTCATGGACTTCAGCACCGGGTTGCGCTTCTTCGACCGACCCATGGGCCCGGATGAGGCTCTCCTGCTCATCGATGGCACCGAGGCCCTGTCCCGGATCACCGAGGCCCTCTCCACCCTGGCCCTGTCGGTCTACGAACGTGTCGGAACACCAACTGACACAGGTGCCAAGGACACGAAAGCCCTCATCCGGGACCGGCTCAACCTCACCCCGACCGAAGCGAACCGGCGTACCGAGTTGGCGAAGAACCTCGGGGGCAGGGTCGATACCACCGGACAAGCCCTGCAACCGTTGTGCCCGGAAGTCGCCGAAGGCCTCCATGCCGGGGTGCTTTCGGCAGGGCAGGCGAAAGCCATCGATGACTGCCTTGATGACCTGCCCGGCTGGGTGTCAGCCGAGCAGCGGGCGGATGTGGAGAAACGCCTCGTCGACTATGCACCCCAGGTGCGGGTGAAGGATCTGCGGGGCATCTTCGATCGGATGCTTGCCTATATTGATCCCGACGGGGCTAAACCTTGTGAGGAGACCCCGCGTACGGACTACTCGGTGACGGTCCGGCCCAAGCGCAACGGGGACTGGGTGCTCGGGGGACTGCTCGACCCGGTGTCCGGGGCGGCATTGAACGGGTTGCTCACCTCCCGCATCCACTCAGCCACCCCGGATACCGATGCCAACGGCCACAACTCAGGGACCACGGGTGATACGGGAGTCGACAGCGAAGACGCCGGTGGCACATCGCTGGGACACCCTGCAACTCCGAGCGGCAGCAATGACACTGCCGCCGACCAGGATGCGCTCTTCGAGATTGTCGATCAGGTCCTCCACGGGGACCTCCACGATGCGCCCCTGCCGATCCCGCAGGCACCCCCGGATTGGGCGGTCGGTTCGGGAGATGACGGTGACGAGACGGGTCGCGGTACGGACAGCACTGCTGCCGGCGTCGGTGCCACCGACAGTGCGGCTGCCGGTTTCCCGGTCGGGGTCGGGGTGCGTGAGGACGGCACCCCGGTCGACCTCACCGGGCAGCGGCCTTCGGCGCGGGCGTGGATCTATGAACGCTTCGCGACCCTGATCTCTCGGATCAGCATGGACCAGGCCGGCACCGGGTCGCCTTACGCTCTCGTGGTGACCGCGACCGCTGAGGACCTCGCTCATCGGACTGGGGAAGGCACGACCGGGGTCGAGACCCCGATCCCGATCCACGAACTCGTAACCAACGGGCTCAACGGGGACGTGTTCTTCCACCTCATGAGTGAGACCGCGCACACGATGCAGGTGATGACGGAGAAACGGTTCGCGAACAAGAAACAGGTCGCGGTCATCACCGCCCGTGACAAGGGGTGTACGTTCCCCGGGTGTGATGCGCCCCCGGGGTGGTGCGAGGCCAACCATGTGGTGCCCTGGGCCAGGGGTGGGAAGACGACGATCAACAATCTGGCTCTGGCCTGCAGTGCCCACCATCACCTGTTGGATCGCTCCGACTGGGAGATGCTCATGCTTCTGGATGGGCGTCCGGCGTGGAGACCACCGGCGTCGGTGGATCCTGCCCGACGACCACTGTTGCATCCGCGGTTCCTGGCCGAGGAGATCATCGCGTCCCTCTTCGACGACCACCCCGACAGTTCTGACGAGAACCAGAGCGTTGAGGGTGACTGTCCGGGCTAGATCGGGTGAGAGGGCACAACCCTGTCCGTAGGGGAGTGTGGGCACGACCTTGCCTACAAGCGGAGTGCCCGGTCAGTGTCGAACTGTTTCTTCGCAACCTTCATGGCCGACATGACCTGAACTATGCGTGCAGGGCCAGTCACACCATCGTCCCGCACTGCACCGCTGCGCTGTAAGTCCACTGATCGTGCTCAGCCTTCGGCCTTGCCCTGACGCCAATAGCCCATGAACGCCACCTGTTTGCGATCGACGCCGACCTCCTGGACAAGATACCGACGCAGGCGTTTGACCGGTCCCGCCTCACCGGCGATCCACGCGTAGAACGGCCGGGCCGTGCTGTCGCTCGAACTGCTCTGGGCAGCCTGCGAGAGCTGGGAGGGAACGTCCCAGAGGATCTCGGAATCGATGTCGACGTCCGGGAGTTCGACGCCCGCGCCTGATCCTCCCACCTCGGCGAGGACCCTTCTCTCCGCTTTCACCGCCGCCCGGACTGCGGGCTCGAGTTTGGCGCCGAACTCGGCATCACCACGGGGGAGCCATTCGATCTCGAATCCGTCGGGGAGGGTGAGATCGAGGACATCGGCAGGGCTGGGGACCTCGATGACCGCCTTCCCACGTACGCTGCCCCCGACCAGTGATTCGAGGATCGAGGCGATGGCCGGCACGGCGGTCTCATCTCCGGCGAGGAGGAGCTGATCGGCGTCGCCGGATCGGAACTCGATCCCGCCGTAATCGCCGTCGTGATCGCGCGACGGTCCGATGATGTGAAGGCGGTGACCGATCTCTGCGGTCTCGGCCCAGCTCGCGGCCGGACCCGAATGTCCTGCCTCGTCCGTGTGAAGGACCATGTCGACGACGAGCTCACGGACCTCGTCGCGCCACTCGCGGACCGTGTACGTGCGCATGCACCCGCGCAGCGCCTCGTCGAGCTGCAGCCACGCCTGGTACCACGAGGTCCCGGCCTGTGCCTGCTCGCTGAAGAACCCCACAAGGTCGAAAGCGGGAGCGGTCGTGCCGCCTGGGGGAATGACGAGCTTGATCCTCAGGTCGCGCGGATGGTCGGTGACGCCGAAGTCAGCGAGTCCGGGGCCTCCGAACGTGATGCGACGGAAGGCGGGACTGAGATCCTCGATGCCGATGACGGTGGCTTCGAAGGCGTTGATGGATGCTCGTGACACGGGTTCTCCTCTGGCCCCCGCGGTGAGTCGAGACCCCGCGGCGACGATGGACGTTCGTTCACGTCGAGTCTACAGATAAGGGTAGCCTTTCCACACTGTCTGATCGCCGATGTGATTCAACCGACGTCCCGACGGCGGCCGGGTGCGAGCACCGACTCTCCGAGTCAGGTCGGGCGCGCGAAGAGACGGCGCACCGGACCGATGCGAGCCGGGTCGTGTTGCGCACCGGCCCGGCCCGCGAACTCCCCGGCCTCTCAGTATCCGTAGCCGTCGTTGATGGTGATGACGACCTTCCCGTCGACGATCTCAGCCGTCCCGTCCACGGAGAACGTCACCGTGTCATCGAACGTGCCGTCATCATCGAAGAACGAATCATAGTTGCCGGTGACGAACGCCTCTCCCTCGGTCACCGAGGTGACGGCCCAGGCAGGACCGCCGTTGGGGCCGGTCGTCTCTCCCAGGTCGTAGTACGGATCCGACGAGCTGTCCGCCACGGTGACCGTGGGATACGAGGAGATGGACCACTTGATGTTCGTCGCGTCGTAGCTCTCGGCGCTGAACGAGCCGAACGGGCACCCGTCGGGCTGAGCGACGGTCTTCTGCGCGCAGCTGTCGATGAGGGTCTTCACCTGCTTGTCGACCTCGCTGCGGAACGCATCGGTCGGCTGCGCTGCGAGGAGCGCCGGTTCGACGCCCTCCATGTCCGCATCGTCGACGCTGCCGGCGAAGAACGTCCGTGCCTCGATGGGGTCGGCGGAGATGAGCTCTGTCTGCTCGGCGAGCCCGACTTCGTAGAGCGCCGGGAACGCCGGCAGCGCCAGCTGACTGCCGTCTGTGTCGACATCGATGCCGTTGACTTTGACCGTCGTCAGCCCGGGAGTCTCCACCGCGAGGTAGGACAGCTCAGGCGACTGCAGCTTCCAATCGTCGAAGAACAGAGCAGTCTTACCCGACTTGACCAGGGAGAAGTCGGTCGTGCTCTTGCTTCCTCCCAGGTCGAAGGTCGCCGACACCGTGGCCTGGTCATCGGAGACGTCAGCATCGGCGACGGTGATGTCCGTGGGCAGGGCCTTGGCGGCGCCGAGGACGTCGTTGGTGAGCAGCTGCCTCTGCTCCGCCGGCACATCGACATCCGCGATCGACAGCGCCCCTTCGGCGTCTCCGTCGGCCAGTCGGTCGAGGTACTTCTCCACAGCCGCTTCCGGGCCGAACATCCGACCGTTGACCTGGGTGACGACGATGAGCGCGGCGACGATGACGAGGACCGAGACTCCGCTGATGACGCCGACGACGGTGGCCTTCTTCCGGTCGAACGGCTTGGCCGGACCTCCCGACGCGCCGGGGGATCGCCCGTCGTACGCAGACTGCGCTGGTGCCGACGCTGCCCCGGAATAGGTGCCCGCCTCCGACCACGCGCGCGTGGATCCCGTGCCGGTCTGACTCGGCGATGGGTCTGCGCTCCACGAAGATGAGGGTCCGGCGAAGTCTGGGGCGGACTGCGCCGCTGATCCCGAGACGGATGGATCCGCAGCCCCGGAGGCGGACTGTGCAGTCGAGCCGGAGGCTGCGTGGAGGGCCGAATCGAAGGCGGACTGAGACGTCGTCCCGGAAGCAGGTTGTGACGCCGAGCCGGGTGCTGACTGCGAAATCGGATTGCCGCTCGAATCCTGCGGTGCTCCCGACTGCGGACCGGCCGGGCCGAACGGAGTCTGCGGCGGCGGAGGCGGTGTCTGGCCCGATCGCGTGCCGGAGACCGCGCTGCGATGGATGAGCGGATACTCCGGAGCGCTCATGCCGAGTTCGCGACCCCAGTGCGGGTGCGTCGCCCGACCGGCGAGGAACCGCGTCACCGCAGGCATCGTCAGCGCCAGGCGCGGCCCGAGCGTGCGCGAGAGCACCTCGATGAGGCCGCCCCAGACTGCGAAGACGAGGAACGACCACGCCAAGGCGCTCAGTGCGGCCTGTCCGGCAGCCATCGACCCGAAGACGTCCGTCGCTCCGGCCGATCCGCGCACGGAGGCCCGCATCGGGATCGCCGTCAGCGAGAGGACCCCCCACACCGCGGCGAAGGCGAGCGGGATCCTCCACGCAGAATGCCACTGATTCGGATCCTGACCCTGCACCGTCCACCGCGGCTGCCGCGTCACCGTGGCGACGAGCGTTGCGGCGAGGACCGCGACGACGACGGCGAGCAGACCCAACCACAGCTGCCCGGGAGCCTCGTCGCTGAAGATCGTCAGCGACTCGGAGAACGTTCCCGAGTCCGAGAAGCCACCCGATCCCGAACCGAAGCCACCCTGCATCGAGAACGTCACCCCGCCGAGGTGGACGAGCAGAGTGAGGATGAGACCCATCGTGATGAAGACGAGCGGAACCACCTGGCCGGGGACGTCGAGACCGAAGGGCAGGACGAAGATCGCCACGATCGACATCACGGCGACCATGACGACGAGATGGACCCATGCGACGAGCAGAGGCGGAACCGCCCAGCGGAGGAACGGGGCACCGATCGCCTCTGTGCCCTTGAAGTGGCCGGCGACTCGGCCCCACGCGCTCACCGCGGCGATGACGAGCAGAGGGACGAAGAACGAGCGCGCAGTCACCGCCGAGAACTCGAACTGCGCGGCACCGCCGCCTTCCATGAGCGCGAACCGTGCCGCGAAGATGAGCTGGAGCAGGAAGAGCACGATGGTGAACGCCAGCGCGGAGATTCCGATCTGGATCCACGTCGACCCGCGGTTGGGAGACGGCTGGCGACGCTCGCTCCACCGGGTGAACCACCACAGGGTCCCGAGGACGACGAGCGTGACGAGCAGGGGGGCGCCGGAGAGGTGGAGCGCGCCGTTCGCGGAGGCGAAGTCCTCGATCTGCAGGTCGAAGCGGAACGCGGCCGAACCGAACAGGGCCAGAGCCATGAGGACGAATGGAAGGGCGTAGCCGATCTTGTCGGTGTCCGCGCCCATGGTCTGGGAGGCCGAATCGACCTCGGCGGTCGACATGACAACGACCGTGAGGATGATCGACACGAGGATGCCGGCGGCCAGGGCGATCCCCGGAGGAATGAGCACCGCCTTCCACGTGGCTCCGCGGGCAAGCGGTGCCAGGTATGTCGCCGCCCGCGGCGAGTGTCCCGCGCTCGATGTGGGATAGGGAATGCCCTGCGGGGTCGCCCCCTGCTGGGGATCCGGTGAACCCTGGTACGGCGTGCCCTGCTGGGGGTGTGGCGCACCCTGCGAGGCGGCACCCTGGTACGGCGCATCCTGGTACGGTGATGCTCCCTGGTGAGCGGGCCCCTGGGGCGGATGCTGCGACCCCGCCCCCTGCCACGGCGGCGTCGACGGGGGATTCGGAGTTCCCTGAGGAGGGGCACCGTGCGTGGATTCGCCCTGTGGCTGCCGGGACCCGGATCCTTCCGGGGAGTGCGGGGTCCCCTGCTTTGGGGAGGGCGAACCTTCCGGCGAGTACAAGGAGTTCTGCTGGGCAGCGGCTTCCGGGGAGAAGCGCGGGAACTGCTCGGTCGGCGCACTCGTGTCCGAACCTGAGCCCGGTGCCCTCGTGTCCGAACCCGGTGCGCTCTGAGAAGGTGATTCGCGACTGTCCACTGCTGGCACGGCTGTGACGGTGTCTTCCGCATCGGTGCCGCTGGAAGCGGAGCTGTTGGGATTGGAGCTGCTGGTGTCAGAGGTGCCGGGATCAGAGTTGCCGGGATCAGAGTTGCTGGGATCAGAGCCGCCGAGCGTCGAGCTGCCGGGACCAGATCTGCCGGACGCCGAACTGCCGGGACGGGTGCTGCTGCGGGCGGGCTCGGCGGAGGGCTTCTTCGGTGCCGCTGAGGGCTTCCCGGCAGCCGACGGCTTCGCAGTTTCTGACGGCTTCGTGGTCCCCGACGGCCTCGCGGCTTCCGATGGCTTAGGAGCTTCCGACGGCTTCGCGGGCTTCGACGGTGTCGCGGAGCCCTCCTCGGGGCTGCGCTTCGAACTGTCGGGGGACCGCTCTTCGGGGTTCTGGGACCTGTCGGGGGACCGCTCTTCGGGGTTCTGGGACCTGTCGGGGGACCGCTCTTCGGGGTTCTGGGACCTGTCGGGGGACCGCTCTTCGGGGTTCTGGGACGATGTGCTCATGGGGAATCCTTCGACTGCTCAGGCCCGAGTGCGTCGCCGACCTCATTGCCGCCAATGATGCCTGCTGCGCTGGGCTGATGGGGACGTGATCAGTCATTCGCAACGACATATCCATCTGTAGTGGCATCCTATATTAGGCTGGAAACAGCAGAGGGAGTTTTTCTCAGAATTCTGTGTCCGACGACCGATCTGGAGCTGCCGATGAGCGACAACCCTTCCCGAGGCGGGCGTGGCCAGAACGATGGGTGGCCGCGCGATGATGCGAGCGGAGGACCTCAGCCCGGCCGTGGCCCGCGGCCCGGTGATGCGGACGCGTGGGGGCCTGCCGCGGAGACCGGTTGGGGATCGGGGTCCGATGACGGCTGGGACCGAGGTCCCGCCGACGGCGCCGAGGCTGCTCGTCAGGGCAGCGCGGGTGCCGGCGCCCCTGGAGCATGGGGTCCCCCAGCGGAGACGGGATGGGGCCGCCCGAACGAGGCCTCGCCCTTCATCGCCGCTCAGCAGCCGGCGTCGGCGCGGCACCCGAACGGAGCCGAGCGTCTCGGTGGGGAGCAGGAGCGTCCGGGACACGAGCCCGCGCGTCCGGCGTCCGAGCGCCCCGGCATACCTCCTCGTCAGCCGGAGGCGGGACCCCACCAGCAGGGAATGGAGCCCCATCAGCCGGGAGTGGGGCCCTACCAACAAGGGATGCGATCCCAGCAGCAGGAGATGGGGCCCCACCAGCAAGGGGCCGGGTTCGCTGCCGCAGGCCCGGGACGGTCTGCGGCGCCGACGACCGATCGACGCCGTCGCAGGGGCGTCATCGGACTCTTCATCGTTCTCGCAGTCGTGGTCGCCGGTGCCATCGGGTGGGGCGCGGCGATGTTCTTCACCCAGGACGACTCGGGTGAGACGACAGTCGCCAGCTCCCCGTCCGGCTCGGCCTCGCCGTCGCCGTCCGGCGGGCCGAGTGCGGAGACCACGCCGACCGCAGAGTCATCACCCGAACTCCCCGATGACCCGAAGGAGGCGCTCGACCAGATCGTCGACCGCGACCGCCCCTCTGTGGTCAAGGACCTCAATGGCAAATGGGTTCCCCAGCTGAGTTCGAAGCGAGTCGGCCTCGAAGCCGAGGGAAAGACGTGGAAGGAAGCGGACATCCTCGCCGAATACGAGGAATTCCGCAACGAGTATCCCCGGGTACAACTGGTGTGGTCGGGTGATTTCTCGAGCTTCAAAGAGGACGATTTCTGGGTGACCGTCGTCGGCATCGGCTACAGCGACCCCGAGGACGCACTCGCCTGGTGCTCCTCGAACGGTCTGGGGCCCGACCACTGCTACGCCAAGCAGCTCAACACCTCAGGGGGATACGAGGGAACGACCCGACTGCAGGACTGACGGTGTCGGCGACGAACGGACCTGATGCGACGGCAAGCACACCTGCACCTATGACGGCTGCGCGGCGCGGCCCGACGGCCCCGCCGACGTGCTCGAACGCCGTGAGGACATCGCAGAGGAGTGACGTTCGATGATTGGTGACCAGGCAGTGACCCGCTGTGACGAAGTGTTGACTCCGCGGCGGAACGAGCAGTCTAAGATCGAACCATGACTTTCTGGTGGCAGGAGCTGCGAAGCAACCTTGCCCGATCTTACGAAGACCCCTCTGACCAGCGGTGGAATCCCGCTATTGCGACTCTTCCGGTGTCAGAGAGGGCTGCCGCGCTGTTCCGTGAGGTCGAGGAGGACTTCCGCGCCACCGGGTCGCGCACGCCGAGGTGGGAGGACCCCCACCTCGACCCCGAGTTCGAGTGGGGCGGAGGACCGGCCCCCGACGGCTGGTCGGACGTGACCGATCATGAGAAATTCGCCATCGTCCACGCACGCGCGCGGGCGTGGATCAATGTGCTCGCCCGACGCGGCATCCGCGTCGCCGACCACCCGGTCGATTGGGCCAGCGACGACCCCTTCCTCTCCGTGGCCGACCGCAGCGCGATCCTCACAAGTGACGTCGAGGGCAACCCCGAGCTCGTCATCGGATTCAACGACTTCGTCGCCGACGACGACGGAATCGACCGCGTCGCCAACGTCGTCGTCGCCCTCGGCGATCCGGCCGTGTCTCTCGCCCGCGTGCCCGACTGCGGCTGTGACTTCTGCGACTACGGTTCCGACGTCCTCCTCCAGCAGCTCGACAGCCTCATCTTCTCCGTCGTCGACGGTTCGATCGAAGCGCAGTCAGGGGGCCGGTACTCCGGCTACCGCACCTCGTTCGATGCCGCCGGAGAATTCTCCGGGGAGATTACCCACCGCCAGGCCAGACATCGGTCACGACCGTGGTTCCCCGATTGGACGCCCCGGCCCATGCAGGAATGGGCCTGACCGCAGCTCACCGATCGCCGCGGTCGACGGTCTCGACGAGCTTCGCCGCGACGGCGAGGTCCTCCCACGACATCCCCGACCCCTTGAAGATCAGCGTGCGGTCCGCGTCAAGCGTGACCTCGCCCGTGCTCACCTGCTTCATCGTCACGATCGTGTCCGCGTCGAGGGCACCATCGGTGATCGCGAGGACGACGTCCCCGGCTTCGCGCAGGGCGGTGTCGAGGTCCTCGACGACGACCTCTGAGCGAGCGAACAGCTCCGCCGGCAGCTCCCGTGCGTGCGGATCATGCGAGCCGCACGCAAGCACCACGGCACCGGGGCGGACGAGATCGGCGTCGAAGAGCGGCGTGCGCGCGGTGGTCGCGGCGACGACGATGTCGGCGTCGCGCAGGGCCTCGTTCGCTTCCTCCGACCCTGCCGCGAGTACCCGTCCACGATCTCGCGCCTCGTCGCCGACCCGGTCGGGGGAGCGGACGACGAAGACCGCCTCGGCGACGTCGAGCTCCGCCCTGATCGTGTCGGCATGACCGATCCCCTGGGGCCCGGCGCCGAAGATGACGACCTTCACCGGGTCGGGGAAGCGCGAGAGCGCGGGCAGGACTGCGGCGACGGACACGGCGGGAGTGCGCAGGGTCGTCAGTGCCGCGCCGTCGATGACCGTGCGCAGGCGCAGCGTGGAGGCCTCGTACATGAGGTACTGGCCGAGGATGCGGGGCAGCCCGCGTTCGGCGTTGTCCGTCGAGACTCCGACGAGTTTGACCCCGACCCACTGTCCGAACTCCGAGGGCATGAAGATCATGTTTCCGGCGCTGATGTCGGTGACGGTCCGGGGGATGTCGTCACTGGGATCGAATCCCCCGGCCAGCGTCTCGCGGAGAGCGGAGACCGCCTCGGCGGGGGAGAGGGCCGCGAACACGGCTTCGGCGTCGAGATAGCTCACGTCGTCCATGGGTTCTCCTCACTGGTGCGGGTGCCACGGCTGTCCTGCCACACTATGTGATCGCGCCCACAATTCCGAACGGATTCCGCCGGGAGGAAGCGGCGTCAGCCGCGATGGAGGGTCGGCTGGGGTGGAGGGTCAGCGTGGCGAAGGCGACCCCGGCGGGTGGAAGGGGTCGCCCCTCACACCGCGCGTCGGGCGGCAGCGGCGGCCGCCTCGGCGAGGATTGTCAGTGCCTCGGCGATGAGCGGTTGATCGGCCGAACCGCTGCGGACCCCGGTGAGGATCTTTCGGGAGGGGACCGGGTCGCCTCGGAGGGGGACCCGGACGACGTCGTAGCCTTCGGGCAGGTGAGCGAGCCGGGGAGCGAGCGCGACGCCGAGTCCGGCGGACACGAGCGCCGCACCGGTCTCCCATTCGTGGGACTCGTGGGCGACCTCGGGGAAGAACCCTGCGGCCGCGCATGCCGTACGGACGAGCCGGTGGTAGGGCGTGCCGGGCCGGTCAAGGATCCACCGTTCCTCCGCCGCCTCACCGAGCGCGACCGACTCCCGACCGGCGAGACGGTGGCGGCTGGGGACGAGGAGGTCGAGACGGTCACTGAAGAGCGCCGACTGCTCGAAGCGGGTGTCGCTGCGCGGCGGCAGCGGATCGGTGGCGACGACGACGGCGATGTCGGCCTGGTCGGCGACGAGGAGGTCGAAGCACTCCTGCGGGTCCGCCTCGTTGATCCGCACGGTGCAGTCCGGATGCGCGCCCATCACCCGGTCGGCAGTGAGCGGGAGCAGGCTCGCCGCCGCCGTCGAGAACCCGCACAGGCGCAGCGTCCGCGTGCCCGTGGCGGGACCGATCGATGCGAGCTCGCCGCGGATCTCCTCCCACCGGGTGAACAGCTCCTGCGTGCGGTCGAGGAGCATCTGCCCCGCCGGGGTGAGTGCGAGCATCCGCCCGCGCTGCTCGAGCACGGTCACCCCGAGGTCCTTCGACAGGGTCCGCAGCTGGTGCGACACTGCCGACGGCGTGTACCCGAGCCGCTCCGCGGCGGCGGTGACGGTGCCGACCTCGGCGAGCACGCGGAGGACGTGGAGACGACGATCGATCATGCAATATTCTTGCATGATCGCGGACAAAATGATTCGCTTCCTTTCGCCGAGGTGGGGGCGGAGACTGAGAGGGAACGGCGAAGTCCCTCCGGCGCTGGGTCCGCGCCGCGACAGCCGCTGCGAGGCGGTCGCTGCCCGGGGTGCTCGGTCGCCGGCGCCGATGACCCCGACGCGACAAGGTGGTGGAACCGATGACCCTGCTCCCCGACAGCACCGTCGATCCCCGAACGCGGGCACGCGGGCTCGATCCCGACAGGACGGTCGTCCCCGGAACGGATCCACGCGGGCTCGATGAGCTCATCGACGAGCGCCGACCCGGGTACTCGCTCGAGGCCCCGTTCTACACCAGTCCCGACTTCTTCGCCCGCGATGTCGAGGCGATCTTCGCCTCGACGTGGATCTTCGTCGGCTCCGTCGCCGAGGTGCCCGAACCCGGCGACTTCGTCACCATCGACATCGGCACGTACTCGGTCATCGTCATCCGCGATGACGACGGCGAGATCCGTGCCCACCACAACGTCTGCCGCCATCGCGGGACGAGACTGCTGAGCGACCTCGCCGGATCGGTGGGCAACATCGTCTGCAGCTACCACCAGTGGACCTACACGCCCCGCGGTGAGCTCATCTCCGCGGGAGCACAGGGACCGGGCTTCGATCCCGCCTGCTTCTCCCTGCGCTCGGTGAGCGTGCGCACCATCGCCGGGCTCATCTTCGTCTGCCTCGGACCCGAGCCGGACGACATCGACGAGGTGGCCGACGTCATCGCGCCGTACATCGCCCCGCATGACATCGCCGGAGCGAAGGTCGCAGCACAGGTCGACCTCATCGAGGACTCGAACTGGAAGCTCGTCATGGAGAACAACCGCGAGTGCTACCACTGCGAGGCCGGGCATCCGGAGCTCACCTGCACGTTCTTCCCCACCTACGGGTACGCCCCCGAGGAGATCCCACCCCGGCTGCAACCGGCCTATCAGCGCTTCCTCGATGCCGAACGGCGACTCCACGACGACTGCGACCGCAACGGACTTCCCTTTGCCCTCGTCGAGGAGCTCAGCGGCCGCCCGACCGGGTTCAGGATCGAACGCGCCGCCCTCGACGGACACGGCGAGTCGTACACCATGGACGGGTCGGCCGCCTCGGCGAGACTGCTCGGCGACCTCGACACCTTCTCCCTGGGCCGGGCCTCACTCCATGTCCAACCGAACATGTGGTTCCACGCGATGGCCGACCACATCGTCACCTTCAGCCTCGTCCCCCTCGCCGCTGACAGAACGCTCGTGCGCACGACGTGGCTCGTCGACGCCGAGGCGGAGGAGGGCGTCGACTACGACCTGGAGAACCTCACGACGGTGTGGATGAAGACGAACGAGCAGGACGCCGCCTTCTGCGAACGCGGTCAGCTGGGGGTGTCGTCGCCGGCGTACCTGCCGGGGCCCTATGCCCCCACCGAGGCGCATCTCGACGAGTTCTGCACGTGGTACATCGAACGGCTGAAGGCCCACAGAGAGAGGGTGTGCGGGCGATGAGGTACGTGAGGTCGCCGTTCCCGCTCGTCGCACCGGAAACGCCGAGCAGGTCGAGGTTCCGAGTGCCGGGACGGGAGATCGTGGGAGACGCTCGGGCGGTCGGGTTGGCTGTGGCGGCAGCGACTTCGCCGGCAGCGACGTCGCCGGCAGGCGACGGGAGGGCCGGCGCGACGCCAGCATCGACCCCCGCTGCCCGACTCCGCGGCACGGACGGACTCCGCGACACGGGCGAGCTCCGCGACGCTGACGAGTTCCGCGACACGGACGAGGGGATCACCGGTCTCGCCGTCTGCACAGCCATCACCGCGAACACCCACGACGTCATCACGATTGAGCTGTGGACACCGTGGCTGAACAGGGCCGACTTCGAACCCGGCCAGTACCTCACGGTGCACGTGCCCGAGCTCGGACTCGACCGCTGCTACTCGATCTCCTCGGCGCCGTTCGGCACGAACACGCTGACGATCACCGTCAAACGACAGGCGGGTCCGGTCTCGGCCTACCTCCACGACCGGCTCCGGGTCGGCGACCGACTCCATGTCGACGGGCCGTACGGCCTCTTCAGCACGAGCTTCCATCCCGCCCGCCGCCACCTCTTCGTCTCCGCGGGGTCGGGGATCACCCCGATCATGTCGATGGTCCGTGCGCTGCTCGCCCGCAATCCTCCCGAGACGATCGACATCGTCCTCCTCCACAGCGCCTCGACCCCCGACGACATCGTCTTCCGCACCGAACTCGACCAGTTGGCCGAGGTCCCCGGGATCACCGTCATCACGATGTGCTCCCGCGACTCCGCGACCGAGGTCTGGAGCGGTCCGCGCGGTCGGATCCGCCGGGACGTCCTCGAGTCGGTCACCGACCTCACCGAACGGGAGGCCTTCGTCTGCGGGCCCAGCGGATTCATGGACACCGTCCGTTCCCTGCTCGCCGAGGCGGGGGTGAGCCGAGTGCACGAGGAGACGTTCGCCTTCGCGACGACTCCCGCGCAGCGGCTCGCTCGCCGCAGAACCCCGGCGACGGAGGGTGTAGGCGCGACAGTCTCCGCGGGACTACCCTTCACCGTCGAGTTCGCCGCGAGCGGCCTGTCCGTCGACTGCGACGCCGAGACGACCGTGCTCGATGCCGCGCTCGCCGCAGGACTGACCGTCCCCTCGTCATGCGAGTCGGGCATGTGCGGGACGTGCAAGTCCGACCTCCTCTCCGGAGAGGTCGAGATGAGCCATGAGGGCGGCATCCGTCCGAAGGAGATCGCCGCCGGGAAGTTCCTTCCCTGCTGTTCGACGCCGCTGAGTGACCTCGTCATCGACCGGTGAGCAGGCCGCTCACCGCAGGACGAAGCCCGGGACGAGGTCATCCTTCGGGTCGACGGTGAAGCTCGACTCAGCGACTTGGTGCGCCGTGCCGGTGACGACGGGGACGACGCCGTCATCGGTGACGTCGAGGACCCGCGCGGTGAAGCGCGTGCCGACGATCGACTCGTGGACGAGCCGCTGCCCGTCACCGAGCTCGCCGGTCGCATGGAGGGCGGCGACCCTTGCCGCTGTGCCCGACCCACACGGGGACCGATCGACCTGCCCGTCGGCGAAGATCGTGACATTGCGCTGGTGGAGCTCGCCGGCTGAGGTGGTGCCGAGCCGGTCGACGACGATCGTCCCGTACACCCCGCTCAGCCGCTCGTCATCCGGGTGGACGGTCAGCGGATGTCCGCGCAGTCCCGCCTTCACCTCCCGTCCGAAGGCGATGAGCTCGCCGAGGCGGTCGGGAGTGACGTCGATTCCGCTGTCCTCGACACAGGCGTAGAGCGCCCCGCCCCATGCGAGATCGACCTCGACGGGACCCCGGCTCGTCTCCACCGTGACTCCTGAGGCGACGAGGCGGCTGGGCACATTGACGAAGTCGACGGCGGTCACGGCGCCCTCGGCGTCAGTGTGCACGCTCGCCCTCACCCTGCCCGAGGGGACGTCGATGACGACCTCGGTGGGACCCGCCTCGGCGGGGCGGATGAGCCCGGACTCGACCGCCCAGACACCGAGCGCCATCGTCCCGTGACCGCACGCGGTGGAGAACCCGTCCTTGTGCCAGAAGAGGACGCCGAGGTCCGCGCCGTCATCATCAGGCGGGACGAGGAACCCGCCGTACATGTCGGCATGCCCGCGCGGTTCGAAGCAGAGCAGCCGACGCAGTCCGTCGACCTCTGCGCTGCCGATCGCGTATGCCCGCCGGTCGGCGACGGTGGACCCGGCGATGTCGATCGGTGGGTCCGCGACGATCCGGAACGGCTCCCCGGCCGTGTGGTAGTCGACCGTCTTTATCATCACTGTGGGTCTCCCTTTCCCTGACACTGCGTCACAGTCCCATCCCGACCCGCAGGCCCTCGAGCACCGCAGCATGGATGTTGCGGGAGGCGACGGCGTCTCCGATCCGGAAGAGCGCGAAGGACCCAGCAGCCTCGGCGGGCTCGGCACGCCTGGCGGGACCGGGCTGCTCGGCAGCGTCGGCAGGGTCGGCGGATTCGTCAGCCGTGGTGGGACGAGACGATGGCCCGGTCCCGGGCTGCGGGCGCCCGTGCACCCAGGCGTCGAGGTCGATCTCGCCCCGGTTGTGTGAGCGCTCGCGCAGCTCGAGGTAGACGTCGTCGTTGGGCACCGTCCCGTGATCGACGACGACGGCATCCGCCTCGACCGCGGACTCGAGATCGGAGTACTCGTTGCGCAGTCCTGCCCGGACCCGCGTCCCCTCGGGCGTTGCCGCGACGAGGCGCTCGCCGAGGCGGACGTCGACGCCGAATTCGGAGAATGCCCGCAGGTAGGCGGGGGAGTTCATCGAGCCGACGTCGATGCCGATGGTCCGCTCGGGACTGACGTAGACGACCTCCTGTCCGCCGCGGGCGAGGCGTTCGACGGCATCGAGGGCGGGATAGGCTCCGTGGTCGTCGAAGACGAGCACCCGGGACTTCGCGCGCAGATGATCGTCCATGACGTCCCAGACGTCGAACGGCTGGGTCCCGCCGAGCGGAGGTCCGGTGTCGGGGATCCCCCCGGTGGCGACGATGACGACGTCGGGATCGAGGGCGAGCACCGCCTCGGCGTCGGCGAAGGCGTTGAGACGCAGATCCACACCGTGTTTGGCGCACTGCTGGACGCGCCAGTCGACGATCCCGATGAGGTCCCGGCGGCGCTCGGAGCGGGCGGCGATGCGGACCTGACCGCCGGGCGCGGAGTCGGCCTCGAGGACGGTGACCCGGTGCCCGCGGACCGCGGCGACGCGGGCGGCCTCGAGACCTGCGGGGCCGGCCCCGACGATGACGACGTGCTTGACCTCGGCGACGGAATCCTTCGGGACCTCCTGCGGGAGATCGGCCTCCCGGCCGCTCGCAGGATTGTGGATGCACGTCGCCGAACCGGAGGTGTAGATGCTGTCGAGGCACATGTTCGCGCCCACGCAGGGACGGATGTCGTCCTCACGGTGCTCGGCGATCTTACGGACGAGATGGGGGTCGGCCAGTTGCGCCCGCGTCATCCCGACGAGATCGAGACAGCCGTCCTCAATCGCCCACCGGGCGGTCGGCACGTCGGCGATGCGCGCGGCATGGAGGACGGGGATCTCGATCGCCTTCCGGATCCTCCGACAAGTCTCGAGCCACGGGGCCGAAGGGGTGCCCATGCCCGGGATCGCCTCGGCGAGCACCCTGTCGGAGCCGATCGTGCCGACGTTGAGGTTGAGGAAGTCGATGCCGTGGGCGGCGTAGACCTCGAGCACATCGGTTGCGCGGTCTTCGCGCATCCCGTCGTCGCGGCGCTCGTCGACGGCCATCCTGATGCCGACGAGGAACCCGTCGGGCACGGCCTCCCTGACGGCGTCGATGATCCGGAGGGGGAAGCGCGTGAGATCGGCGAGCCCGCCGTTGCAGTCGTCGGTGCGCTCGTTGAGCCAGGGCGCGAGGAACGCATCAAGGAGATGACCGGCATGCATGATCTCGATGCCGTCGAAGCCGGCGTCGGCGACCCGAGCGGCCGCGGCGGCGAAGTCGGCGACGATACGATCCATGTCGAAGTCCTCGAGCGCCTTCGTGAACGACCGGTGCGCGGCCTCACGAGTGCGCGAGGGGGAGACGAGCGGCAGCCAGTCGCCGGTGAAGTTCGACGAACGCATGCCCAGGTGCGTCGCCTGGATCATCACCGCCGCTCCCTCGGCATGACAGTCCTCGGCGATGGCGGCGAGCCACGGGGTCACCTCGTCGGTCGAGAGGTCGATGTTGCCGAAGGCCGCAGGAGAGTCGCGCGAGACGATCGCGGATCCGCCGATCATCGTCAGGCCGACGCCGCCGCGCGCCTTCTCCCGGTGGTAGAGGCGGTACCGGTCCTTGGGCATGCCGAGTTCGGTGTAGGCCGGCTCGTGCGAGGTCGAGACGATGCGGTTGCGCAGAGTGAGTCCGCCGAGGTCGTACGGCTGGAGCAGCGGGTCGTCCATTCCTCCTCCATCGCAGGAACGGGTTCCCTTCCGGGAACGAGCGGAATAGGTAATCGATTACCGACTACCCTGCTTCCATCGTCGATTCTCCGGGCTATGCTGTCAATAGCTCTGCGAAGTTTGTGCGGGAGTCGGACGAGCAGATCGCGCGGGAGTTCAGCGTGCAGGTTTGTGCGGGAGAGTTCGGCCGGAACTCCGGCGAGCAGATCGCGACAGGTGAGCGAGGAGGATGAGCATGGATCGACCAGCGGCACCACCGTCGCTGCGCGAGCACGCGCTGGCGATCATCCGCGACGCGATCGCCACCGGAGAGCTCGACGAGGAGCGGATCTACTCCGCCGCGGGACTCGCAAAGCAGCTGGGCATCTCACTCAGTCCGGTGCGCGAAGCGATGATGGCCCTGGTCACCGAAGGCACCGTCGAGGCCGTGCCCAACCGCGGGTTCCGGCTCGTCCCGGTCACCGAGGCCGACCTCGAGGAGATCATCCGCATCCGTGTGCTCCTCGCCGTCCCCGCCGTCCGCGAACTCTGCCGGCAGTTGAGAAGTGCGGGCTCCGACGGCGGGACTCCGGACGCCGGCGACCCGGAGATCGCCGGGACTCCGGAGGCCGGCGACCCGGAGATCGCCGGGACCGGACCCGCAGGGGAGGCCGCCGATCCCGACACAGCCCACCCCGACACAGCCCACCCCGACACAGCCCACCCCGACACAGCCCACCCCGACATCGGCGACCGGATGCGGCAGCTGCGCGAGCACGCCGAGGCCACCGTGGCCGCTGCCGAGGCCGGGGACATCGTCGGCTTCTACACCCACGACCGCCGGTTCCATGAGTCCCTGCTCGCCTTCGGCCTCGGATCCCGGGCCGCGGAGATCAGCCTGCGCCTGCGCGATCAGTCGCGCATCGGCGGGCAGGCGCCGGTCGGAGGGGTCGCGGTCGAGGACATCGCGGTCACCTCGGCGAAGGAGCTCATCGACATCGTTGACCTCATCGAAACCGGGGCCGATGATGAGGTGGCCGAGCTCGTCACCCGCAACCTCTACTTCTTCCGGCGCACGGAGGCCTGAGCCGCCCGAGACGACCGGCGCCCCTCGACGCGGGCGGCCAAGCGCGGGCGTCGAGGGGCGAGAACGGGAAGGGCGAGCGCTTACCTCCCGGCGCCGATCGGCATCGTCTCCGGGTCGATGTCGGGGTTGTCGTCCTGGGTCTTCTCGAGCTCGACGGCCTCCTCGTGCGAGCTCACGGTCGGGAACGACCCGAGGAGGGGCCGGTGCGCCGACTCCTTCATGAAGCACACGGCGACGAACGCGATCACCGAGAAGAACATGATGTAGAAGGCAGGCATGTACGAGTTGCCGGTGAGGTCGATGAGCGCCTGGCTGAACAGCGGAGTCGTGCCGCCGAACAGGGAGACGCCGAGGTTGAAGGTCAGTCCCATGCCCCCGTAGCGCGAGGCGGTGGGGAAGAGCGCCGGCAGCGTCGAGGCGAGGCAGGCGATGTAGAACGCCGCGGGGACGGCGACCATGAAGAGGGCGATCGTCACCGCCCACATCTCACCGATCTGCATGACCGCGAAGGCGGGGACGATGAGGACGATCGTCAGCCCGGCGGCGAGGCCGAAGACGAACTTCCGCCCGAGCCTGTCCGAGAGACGTCCGATGAGCGGCAGGCTCGCCGACATGAGGACGAGCACGGGGATCGTCACGACGGCTGCCTGGATGTTCGAGACCTTGACCGTCTCCTCGAGGTAGGTCGGCATGAAGCTCGTGAGGGCGTAGCCGATCGTCTGCGATCCCGCGACGATCGCGATGCCGATGAGGATCTCCTTCCAGAAGTGACGGATGACGCCGATGAGCCCGTGGCGGGCGTAGGGGTCGTCGTTGTCCTTCGTCACGAGGCCCTCGTGCTGGGCCGCTTCGAAGCCGGGGGTCTCGGGAATCTTCATCCGGAACCAGATCGCGACGACGCCGAGCGGGATCGCGACGAGGAACGGGATCCTCCAGCCGCCGTCGACCATCGCGTTCTCGCCCCAGATGCTCGTCGTCACCACCGAGGTGATGGCGACGGTGCCCGCACCGGCTGCGAAGCCGAGGTACGAGCCGACGTCGAGCCACGACGCCCAGTAGCCGCGCGACTTGTCGGGAGCGAACTCGGAGACGTAGGTCGTCGCACCGGCGTACTCGCCGCCGGTCGAGAAGCCCTGGATCATCTTGAGGATGTAGAGGGGGATGATCACCCACAGTCCGACCTGGGCGGCCGTGGGGAGCATGCCGATGAGAGCGGTGGCGGTGGCCATCGTCGCCATCGTGAAGAAGAGGACCTTCTGCCGGCCGATCTTGTCGCCGAGGGGTCCGAGCACCATGCCGCCGAGCGGGCGGACGAGGAACGAGACCGCGAAGCCGAGCAGGGTGACGAGCAGACCCATCTGCTTGTCCATGCCCTCGGTGAACACGGTCGTCATCGTCACGGCGAGGTAGCCGTAGACGCCGAAGTCGAACCATTCCATGAAGTTGCCGACGGTGGTCCCGCCGATCGCGGTGCGGATGGACTTCGGTTCGACGACGATGCAGTCATCGGCATCCAAACGCTTCTTCCTCCGCTTGATGCGGAAGGGCTTTCGGCCTTCCCTGGACGGTTCCGAGTGGCCGGTGGTCATCTGCGAATCCTCACGTTGACAGCAGTGCAATCGCCGCTCACATGCTGGGCGGCAAAAAGACAATGCAGAACATCATTGCGCGGTGTGCAAACCATGTCAACAGTCGGAGTGAACCGGATCACGCAAGAAAGATTGTTTCCCTGGTGCGCGATGCGACCGTACTCGGGGCGGTTCGAGGGTGCAGGAGCCCTTGTGTGACAAGGCAGAGACGACCCTGCCGATCATCGACCTCGGCCGTGTTCGTCACCTCGGCAGATGTGATCATCACGACCCCCGCCGAGGTGGGTGTGCGTTCCCCGCCGAGGTGGTGCTCCGATTCGTCCGGGACCGGAGTTCCTGCCTCAGAAGAAAAGCGTGCGGACCCCATCGAGACGGGATCCGCACGCCCTCGAGGCGATGCTCAGATCAGAGCGGAGAGTCTCCTGCGTGGGGATCGCGGACGACGCGGAAGGACTCGAGTCCGGGATCGACGCTGCCGCGGACGTGGCCGGACGGGCTCGCGGCGACGGCCTGGAGGAAGGCGACTGTCTCCTCGGTGATCTCCTCACCGGGAAGGACGTTCGGAATCCCGGGCGGGTACGCCGCGAGCGAGCTCACGCTGATCCGGCCGGCCGCCTCGGCGGCGGGGACGACCTCGGACTCGGCGAAGAACGCCTCACGGGGGAGCATGACCAGATCACCGGCGCTCGGCAGCGGCGGGATCTCGACGGGGGTGTCCTCGACAGCGTCCTCGACTGCTGCCGTGCCGACTGCTGCCTCGTCGTCCGCGGCGGCGTCGACCGTCGCCGCGTGCTCGTCCCGGAGTTCGTCGAGGGCGGTGAGCAGCGGGGTGATGTCGGGGGACTTGCCGAGTCCGATGAGCGCGACGAGGGTGGTGGCCGTGGCCATCTCGGCGAAGATGCCGTAGTCCTCTGCCAGGCGCTTGCGGATCGTGTGCCCGTCGAGGCCGGTGGCGGTGATGTCGATGGGCAGGCGGAACGGGTCGATGTCGACGACGTCGGGATGACTGAGGAAGTCGCCGGAGAGCAGGCGGTAGCGCCCCGTCCCCTCGACCTGGGCGCGCATGTGCCGGATGTTCTCGAGCGAGTCGGTGATCGCGTCCTCGGCGTTGACGAGCTCCCGGCGGGCGATGTCGATCGACGCCATGAGGTGGGCGTTCTCGCTCGTCGAGGCCGTCATCATGAAGGCGCGGGCGAGTGCCGGCTCGAGGCGATCGGCGTATTCGGTGTCGCCGAGGTGGAGGAGAGCGGACTGGGTGAAGGAGCCCGCGAGTTTGTGGGTGCTCATGATGACCATGTCGGCCCCGAGCGTCACCGGGGAGGCCGGCAGGTCGGGGTGGAAGCCGAAGTGGGCGCCCCAGGCCGCGTCGACGACGAGCATCGCGCCGGCCTCATGGGCCACCTCGGCGAGTGCCGCGACGTCGGCGACGGCACCGAAGTAGCTCGGGGTGACGAGGTAGACCGCGGTGACCTTCTCCGGGTGCATGCGGATGGCGTGGCGCAGGGCGTCGGGGGTGACGCCGTGGGCGATGCCGTTGACCTCATCGACGCTGGGGGACACGAAGCGGGGGTTGAGTCCGGCCAACACGATGCCGTCGATGAAGCTCGAGTGGGCGCTGCGCTGGGTGATGACTCCGGTGCCGAGGGTGCCGATGGCCAGGGCCGCCATCCGGTTGCCCTGGGAGGAGCCGTTGGTGAGGAACCAGGTCCGCCTGGCCCCCCAGGCTTCGGCCGCCAGCTGCAGCGCTTCGTCCTTGGGGGTGTCGACGCCGAGGTCGATGCCGTCGAAGAGTGGGGGGATGTCGAGGGCGAGCGTGTGCTCGCCGAAGAAATCGGCCTGACCTGCGGAGATCCCTTCCCGATTGCCGCCGTGCCCCGGAGTCGAGAGGAAGAGCGAATCGCGGCCCGCCGCCGTCGCGAGGGCGTCGGCGTAGGGCGCGCGCGTGTGCGCGCGGGCGGTTGCGGGCATGGGGGAGTCCTGGTGCACGGTCATGTCTCCAATGTAAGGAGCGAGGAGTCTGAGGAGAATACCAAGTTTCCTCCCGTACTCTATAGCCACTATAGAGATCATGGGGGTAGACCAATGGAAGTCCTCGATACTCGGGGTCTCGTGGCGCTGCGCGCCGTCGCCGACTCCGGGTCGGTCGCCGCAGCGGCCTCAGCGCTCGGCTGGAGCCAGCCCACGGTCAACCATCACCTCGGCAACCTCGAACGATCGCTCGGGGCCACGCTCGTCGATCGCACCCCGCGCGGATCGCACCCGACGACTGTCGGCGCCCTCGTCGTCACCCGCGGCGTCGAGATCCTCGGACTCTGCGACCGCCTCATCGACGAGGTCGGCCTGTGGCGCGACTCCCAGGCGGTGCCGGTGAAGATCGGAGCCGTTCCGACCGTCGGCGCCCGCGTCATCCCCAAACTCCACCACGAGCTGCAGAAGCGGCCGCGCTGGCACCAGGACTCTCCGGGGCTCGGGGCGGCGCTCGACGTGACGATGGACGAGCACGCGAAGCTCGTCTCCCGCCTCGAAGCCGGGGACCTCGACCTCGCGCTCCTCGTCTCGACCGACGTCGACAAAGTGTGGATCCCGCCGAGCCTCACTGCCGAGCACCTCTACTCCGAACGGCTCTTCCTCTGCGTGCCCGCGTCCGTCGGTCCCATCCCCGTCGATGCCCACGGGATGCCGGACTTCGCCGCCCTCGTCACGCAGTCGTGGGCCTTCAGCATCGACCCGGGCGACGCGATCGACGAGGTCATCCGGGCGCTGTGCCTCGCCGCGGGATTCGAACCCCGGGTGGGCATGCGGATGGACGACTACGCGGCGATCAACCGGATGATCGCCGCCGGACTCGCCGTCGCGATGATCCCTGAGTCGTCACTGCCGAGCGATCCCGAGATCGACGTGGTGCCGATGCCGCTCACAGCCGCCCGCCGCGACGTCCTCCTCGTCTCCCGTGCCCGGGTGCTCGGTCCGAGCCGCCGACCCGCGCGCCACGATCCGATCGCCGCCGCCCATTCCGCCGCCCTCGCCGAGGTGGACGCCGACGTCCGCACGGTCACCGCGGTCTGGCGGTGAGGACACACCGAATCCAGCAGTGAGAATCCTGCACCTGGCGGTGAGGGCGCGGTGTTTTCCGGCGGCGCGGGTTCTGTGTTTCGGGCGGTGAGCGCTCAGTGCGGTTGCCAGGCGTCTTCGATCGCGGCCTTGTCGGCGATCTCCGGAGGCAGGGTCTTCGCCGCGAGGTCGGCGATCGTCACCTTCTCGAGGACGTCACGCAGCGCATAGCGGGCGGCGACCCAGACCTGCTGGAGCGCCTCGGCGGCGGCATCGTACTCGACGGCCTCGGGGCGTTGGCCGTAGATGGAGACGAGGGGGCCGTCGACGGCGCGGATGACATCGGCTGCGGTCACCTCGGCGGCGGAGTCCGCGAACCGCCACCCTCCGGACTTCCCGCGCACGGACACGAGGATGCCTGCCCGGCGGAGGTCGGCGAGGATGGCCTGGAGGAATCCCTTCGGGATGTCCTGGCGGCGGCCGAGTTCGTCGGCGCTGATGGGGTCGCCGTCGCCGCTGGCGGCGATCTCGATGAGCGCGCGCAGCGCGTAGTCGGATTTCGTGGTGACCCGCATGCCGTCATCGTACAGCGGCACTGTCCTCGCACTGCGGGACCGTGAAGGTGCAGCGGCGCCGTCGTCGTGCGGCGGGACTGTCATCGTACGGCGGCACCGCGGCCCGACCGTGGTCGTTCCGCGGTGCCGTGGACGGCTCAGCGGCTCATGCGTCGGCCGCGACCGGTTCGGCCGCCTCCTCGCGTCGCGACTTCCGCTCGAGGCGGACGACATGGACGAGGAGCGAGACCCAGACGAGCGCGAGCCCGATGAGGATCGTCGTGAGCACCGGGGTCGAGGCGCCGAGAGCCAGTGCGATCGTCCGTGCGTTGGTGAGGATGATGATGCCGCCCGCGGCGATCGCGAGCACCTTCGCGGGGAGGATCTTCACCAGCCACGCGGCGAAGGGGGCAGCGATGATGCCGCCGACGAGGAGGGCCCCGGCGATCGACCACTCGATGCCCTGTGAGCCGAGGGCGAAGAGGAAGCCGAGCGAGCCGCCGACGGCGACGACGAACTCGCTCGTGTCGATCGAGCCGACGACCTTGCGCGGTTCGAGACGACCGGAGGAGAGCAGCGTCGTCGTGCCGACGGGACCCCAGCCCCCGCCGCCGATCGCGTCGAGGGCGCCGCCGACGAGGCCGATGGGGACGAGGAGGGTCTTCCCCGGACGCGCTTTGAACGTCGGCCTCGCCCCGCCGAGGGCGAGGAAGCGCCAGATCACGTAGATGCCCAGGGCGAGCAGGAGGCCCGAGATCCACGGCGTCGCCGCATCGCCATTGAGGCCGGCGAGGAACGTCGCACCGGCGAAGGCGCCGATGAATCCGGGAACGGCGAGGATGAGGACGGTGCGCCAGTCGACGTTGCCGAACTTGTGGTGTGAGATGCCGGAGACGAGGGAGGTGCCGATCTCGGAGAAGTGCACCGCCGCCGAGGCGGTCGCCGGGGCGATGCCCGTGGCCAGCAGCAGGGTCGTCGACGTCACACCGTACGCCATGCCGAGGGAGCCGTCGATGAGCTGGGCGATGAGCCCGACGATGCCTAAGACGATGAGCTGCCGCATGGAGGCCGCCTTTCCGTTGCGTGAGGATTGTTGAGCAGTTCTGCGGTACCCCCACACAATAGCCACTAAGTTGAGTGGATTACTACACTATGAACTTCTGTGACGCGGCGAGGCGGAGAGTGGCGGTGATTCGGCGGATGGTCGCGGTGTCTCGGGCCGCGCTGGGCTTGTCTGCTGAAGGGCTGGCGGCGGAAATCGTCGGTTGGGTGGCGCGGGATCAGTGGGTGGGGAGCCCAGATTGCTCAACTGTGTCGTCGTGATGGACACGATGTCGTCGTGGTGGAGGCGATACAGATTTGATGGCGAGGGTGGAGTGCGCGTGCCGGAGCGCGCTCCGTCCGCCTACTCTGAGCCGGGGATGGCGCCGAGGCGGAGGACGTCGAGGTCGACCTGCCCCTCGATGCCGTCGATCTTCGCGAAGTAGTGGACCTGCCACATCGTCCAGCTGTCGTCGGCCGGCCGGACGAAGAAGTTCGTCACCCACTGCGGGCGCTCGGCCAGCGCGCCGATCGAATACTCGGAGGTGAAGGACCCCCTCGCGTAGACGAGCAGGGGCCGACCCCACGCCTCCTCGACGGTGCGGCGGAAGTCGGTGAGCTCGGCATCGACCTCGGCCTGGGACGGTCGCCTCTCGCACGTGCCGATGAGCTCGAGATCGATCGCCGGGGCGAGCGCATCCGCGTCGGGCGGGGCTGCTGAGAGGAAGTTCTCGGCCTGTTCGGCGCCCGGCGAGCACAGGGTGAAGAAGTGGTAGGCGCCGCGACGGATCCCGGCCTCGCCTGCACCCGCCCAGTTCTCGGTGAAGCGGGGGTCGACGTAGTCGTTGCCCTCGGTCGCCTTGATCATCGCGGCCCCGACGTCGTCACCGGCGACGGCTGGCCAGTCGATGGCGCCCTGATGGTTGGAGACGTCGATCGCGAGCACCTCGCCCGCCTGGAGTGCCGGCCTGCCGTTCGGCACGTAGGCGAACCACCAGGCGGCACCGATGCCGACGACAGCGACGAGGACGATCGCGGTGACGATCAGCGGCCTGCGCGAACGCCTGCCGCGCCGCCGTCGTGAGGAGTGGTGTGCGCCCATCACCCCAGGTTAGCGGCGGTCCCGGCCGGCCCTGGAACTCGGGCTCGGGTTCCAGGCCGCCGACGTCGGGCCGCTCAGCCCCAGATCTCAGGCCCCCGACGTCAGCCGCCGGAAGCTGCACGAGCTCAGGCCGCGCCCTCGACATCACGGACGACGGGAAGCTCGCACGTCGTCGGCGCGACCTGGTGGTAACCGGAGAGGAATTCGCCGAGGCGTCCGATCGACTCCTCGAGCACGTCGACCGAGGGCAGTGTGACGAGCCGGAAGTGATCGGGGCGCGACCAGTTGAACGCGGTGCCGTGGGAGATGAGGATCTTCTGTTCGCGCAGGAGGTCGAGCGCGAACTGCTCGTCGTCGGTGATCCCGAACCTCTCGGTATCGAGCTTCGCGAAGAGGTAGAGCGCCCCATCGGCCTGCTGCGCGCTCACGCCGTCGATCGCGTTGAGCCCGGCATGGGCGACGGCCATCTGCTCGCCGAGGCGACCGGTCGGCAGGACGAGGTCCTCGATGGACTGGCGACCGCCGAGAGCAGCCTGGATCGCGTGCTGAGCCGGGACGTTCGCGCACATCCGCATGTTCGCGAGCAGGGTGATCCCCTCGATGTAGCTCTTCGCCTCCGACAGCGGTCCGGTGATCGCGAGCCAGCCGGCCCGGTAGCCGGCGATCCGGTAGGCCTTCGACAGGCCCGAATACGTCAGACACAGCACGTCGTCGCCGGTCAGGGTCGCCAGGTTGACCATCTCGACGCCGTTGTAGGTGATCTTCTCGTAGATCTCGTCGGCGAAGACGATGAGGTCGTGTCGGCGGGCGATGTCAACGATCGCGGCGAGCGTCTCGCGCGGGTAGACGGCGCCGGTCGGGTTGTTCGGGTTGATGACGACGATGCCGCGGGTGTGGTCGGTGATCTTCGACTCGAGGTCCTCGAGGTCGGGCAGCCAGCCGTTCTCGTCATCGCAGAGATAGTGCTTCGGGGTGCCTCCGGACAGCGCCACCGAGGCGGTCCACAGCGGGTAATCGGGACTGGGGACGAGGATCTCGTCGCCGGGATTGCACAGTGCCTGCAGGGAGAGGGTGATGAGCTCGCTCACCCCGTTGCCGAGGAAGACCTCACGCGTATCGAGGTTCGTGATCCCCTTCGACTCGTAGTGCTGGACGACCGCGCGGCGACCGGAGAGGATGCCCCGGGACTCGGAGTAGCCCTGTGCGTGGGGCAGGTGCCCGACCATGTCCTGGACGATCGCCTCGGGGGCTTCGAAGCCGAAGGGTGCCGGATTGCCGATGTTGAGCTTGAGGATCGTGTGTCCCGCTGCCTCCATCGCCTCCGCCTCCTCGAGGACGGGTCCCCGGATGTCATAGAGGACGTTGGCCAGCTTCGACGACTGCCTGAACATGTGAGCCTTTCCCTGAGAGTGCTGCCTCTCCCACGCTATTGCCCGACCCTGGGTGGTTCCGACCCGGCAGAGGCGCGTTTCGAACACCTTTGACCGCCTCGGCGGACCGTTGTGCAGACCTTTGCGCCGCAGCGGCGTCCGGACCAGCGTGCGATGCCGGTGCCGGCGCGGTCTCCTCCCTCCGTGCACAGTGCCCAGCCGATCGCGCCCGACTAAGCTGAGGTCTGTGCCCCCGAACCAGCGCCGCCGCGGTCGTCCGCCGAAGTCGTCCGGCGGTGACGCGCGCCAGGCGATCGCCGAGGCGGCCGCCGCCGAGTTCTCCGAGCGCGGCTACGACGCCGCCTCGATGCGGGGGATCGCCCGCCGGGCCGGCGTCGACCCCGCCCTCATCCACCACTACTTCGACTCGAAGGCCGCCCTCTTCGCCGAGGCGGTCAGGCTTCCCGTGCGCCCCGACAGAATCGTCCGCCGCGCGCTCGACGCCCCGCTCGACCGCCTCGGCGATGCGATCGCGACGACGGTGCTCACGGCGTGGGAGGATCCGCGGGTCAAGCCCGTCGGCATCACCCTGCTCAAATCGGCGATCGGGGGTTCGGCCGCAGGCGGTCTGGTCAGGCAGTTCCTCGTTCGCGAGCTCGGCAGTCAGATCGCCGGCAGGCTTGCGGCCGAGGGCGTCGAGGCGACCGAGGCGGATCTGCGGGCCTCCCTCGTCCTCGCCCAGATGGCGGGGGCGCTCATCGTCCGGCACGTCGTCGTCCTCGAACCGCTCGCCTCGGCGCCGCTGAACGAGGTGATCGCCCGGGTCGGTCCGGCTCTGCAGGGGCACATCGACGGTCGTGGCGGCTGACCGACCCTTGACGTGAGCGCGCATCGGGCGTGTAATTCATCATATGGTGAATAATTCGATCGAGATCCGGGACCTCACGGTCCGGCGCGGGAGGACGACGGTCCTCGACCGCCTCGATCTCAGCGTGCCCGGTGGGGAGATCGTCGGACTCCTCGGCCCGAGCGGCAGCGGGAAGACGACGCTCATGCGGGCGATCGTCGGGGTGCAGACCATCCGCGGCGGCGAGGTCAGCGTGCTCGGACGGCGCGCGGGATCGTCCGCACTGCGCCACCGGGTCGGCTACATGACCCAGCAGGCGAGCATCTACGACGACCTCACCGTCGAGCAGAACCTTCGCTACTTCGCCCGCGTCGTCGGGGCTCCCGCGACCGACGTCGCCCGAGTGATCGAGCGCACCGGGCTCAGCGCGCAGGCTCGCCAGCTCGCCCGGACGCTCTCAGGCGGTCAGGCGAACCGGGTGTCGCTCGCGGCGGCGATGCTCGGCACCCCCGAGCTGCTCGTCCTCGATGAGCCGACGGTCGGCCTCGACCCCGTGCTGCGCGCCGAACTCTGGGACATCTTCCGGGGGCTCGTCGACGACGGGGCGACGATCCTCGTCTCGAGCCATGTCATGGACGAGGCCACGCGCTGCGACCGGCTCCTCCTCATGCGCGACGGCCGTGTCATCGCCGACTCGTCTCCGCAGAGTCTCCTCCGCGAGACCGGGTCGGCGACGGCGGAGGACGCCTTCCTCCGGATCATCGAACGCGACCGCAGCGATGACCGAGGTCAGGGCCACCGCCTCCTCGGCGAGAGGCGCCCCACCCGGCCGAGGGGAGGTCGGCGATGACCCCGCAGCGCACGCTGGCGACGACGGGTCGCGTGCTCGCCCAGATCCGCCACGATCCCCGCACGATCGCCCTCCTCCTCGTCGTGCCGAGCCTGCTCATCGGGCTCGTCGCGTGGATCTTCGACGAGACCGATGTATTCGAGACGATCGGGCCGGCGATGCTCGCGCTCTTCCCGTTCATCGTCATGTTCCTCGTCACGAGCATCAGCACCCTGCGTGAGCGGCGCAGCGGCACCCTCGAGCGCCTGCTGTCGATGCCGCTGGGCAAGGGCGACTTCATCCTCGGCTACACACTCGCCTTCGGTCTCCTCGCGATCGTCCAGACGGCGATCGCCGTCGCCTTCGCGGTGGGGGTGTGCGGTCTGACGATCGACGGCTCGCTCGGCCTCCTCTTCGTCGTCGCGATCGCCGACGCCCTGCTCGGGACCGCACTCGGGCTGCTCGCGAGTGCGTTCGCCCGCACCGAATTCCAGGTCGTCCAGTTCATGCCGGTCCTCGTCTTCCCGCAGATCCTCCTCGGCGGGATCTTCCTCCCGCGTGACCGGTTGCCGGACGTGCTCGAGGTGATCGGCGACTGGCTGCCGCTCTCCCACGCGATCGACGCGCTCACGGCGGTGGCGACCGGGGACGAGGACGCAAGCTGGGTGTGGCTGCGGATCCTTTTCATCGGCTGCTGGATCGTCGGGGCGATCGTCGTCGGGTCGCTCACCCTGCGCAGGCGCACCCCGTAGGAGCCGTGCGCGGTGCGTCGTCATCGCCTCGCTGATGCGCTGGGCGAGGTGGTGCGATCGGGTCGGGCTGTGTTCACGCGGTGACGCGGTCGCTGGCGAGCATGGCGAAGACGAGGGTGTCCGTCCACTCGCCCTTCGACCACCAGTCCTGACGCAGATGCGCCTCCCGCTTCATCCCGATCCGCTCGGCCAGCTTCGCCGAGGCGGTGTTCCGGGCGTCCATCTGCGCGACGACCCGACGCAGCTCACAGTCGTCGAAGGCCATGTTGAGCACGGCGATCGCGGCCTCCGAGGCGAAGCCGTGACCGCTCGCGGCAGGGTCGAGCACCCAGCCGATCTCCGCCTTCGTCGGATCAGTGCCGTCGAGCCAGATCCCGATGTCGCCGATGACCCGCGACCCGGCGATCGCGTCGTTGTCGTCATCGGTCTCGATGACGAGGGCGAGCGCCTTCGCCTCCCCACTCAGCCCCGTGCGCTGCAGCCGCTTGCCGACCTCGGTGCGCGCCGCCTCGGCGGTCCACGGGTCGCCGAGGAGGAACCGCGAGACGTCCTCGCGAGAGTAGATCGGCAGCAGCGCCTCGGCGTCGGAGGGCTGGTAGGTGCGCAGTCGCAGCCGATCGGTGTGCAGCGTCAGTGCCGGCTCGCTCATAGCGTCTACCGAACCACGCCGGGACCCCGCGGTCAAGGTGCGGGTCACGCAGGACGCAGGGCCTGCCTCCACGTCACGCGCGGACCCGAGCGGAGGATCGAGCCCTCGAAGATGCGGGTCGCGAGCAGCAGGGCGAGGACGGTCGTGAGACCGAGGATCGCGAGCGAGACGACCGGCTCCCACCACTCGGTCGTGCCCATGAACACCCGCATCGGCACGGCGACGGCGGCGGAGAACGGAATGTAGCTGAGCACGGCCATGACCGCCTCGTTGTCGGCGAAGAGGACGACGGCCATGTACGGCAGGAGGATGAGCATCATGAGCGGGGAACTCGTCGACCCGAGGTCCTCCGACCGGGAGACCATCGAGGCGGCCGCAGCGTAGAGGGCGGCGATCATGACGAAGCCGACGACGAAGAGCGGGATGAACCACGCGATCGGGGCGGCGAGGCGGCCGAGGACGAGATCGTTGCCGCTGATCGCGGCCCCGACGAGGACGGCGACCGCGGTGAGCGCGATCTGCGCGAACGCGAGGATCGAACACGCGATGACCTTGCCGAACATGAGCACCTTCGCCGAGGCGGACGCGAGGAGGATCTCGACGATCCGCGACTGCTTCTCCTCGACGACGGAGGACGCGATCGTCATCCCGAAGGTCATAGCGGAGCTGAGGAAGATGAGCCCGAGGCCGAGTCCGATGAACTTCGTCAGCGTCGGATCCGGGGCGTCGGGGTCGAGGATCTCGACGTCCGGGGTGAGGCTGAGCGCCCCGGCCAGCGATTCCGGAGCCGACCGCAGGGCGATGACGGTGGTGCCGGTCGGCGAGTCCGGTGAGTCGACGACGGCCGCGGCGACCGCCTCGGTGCGCACGAGCTCCTTCGCCTCCTCGACGCCGGCGACCTCGACCGGTTCGATGCCCTCGATCCCGGCCACGGTCTCCGCCGAGGTCACCGCCACCTTGTCCGTCGAGGCGAACAGAGAGGGCAGCGCCCCCGATGCGGCGACGGCGGCGCCGAAGAGGACGATCGAGAGCAGGGTCGAGATCATGAACGCCTTCGACTTCACTCGCACCATGATCTCGCGTTCGATGACGAGGCCGATGGCCGTGGTGAAGCTCGCCCGGGTGGGCCGGGTCGGTGCAGTCCGGTCCGTTGCGGTGATGGTGCTCATGGCTGCGTGACCTCCTGGAAGAGACGGTTGAGTGGAACGGAGTGCGGAGCGAACGACCTCACCGAGGACACGGACAGCGCCCGGCGCAGGACCGCCTCGGCGGCATCGGCATCCGGGGCGGTGAAGCGCACCCACGAGCCGTCGAACTCGGTGACGTCGACCTCGGGGACCTCACGGACCCACGCGAGGTCGGCGTCGGCCTCGAGCGTCCACTCGGGCAGGCTGCGGGAGCGGCGCAGCTCATCGGCCGTGCCCGTCGCGATGAGCCGGCCGTCACCGATGATGACGAGGTCGTCGACGAGGCGTTCGACGAGGTCGAGCTGATGGCTCGAGAAGAGGACCGGGGCGCCGGTGGCGGCGAAGTCCGAGAGCACCTGGAGAGTGCGTTCGACGGCGGCGGGGTCGAGGCCGGAGAAGGGCTCGTCGAGGACGAGGGCGCGCGGGCTGTGGATGAGCGCGGCGGCGATCTGGACCTTCTGCTGGTTGCCGAGGCTGACCGATTCGAGGGTGTCGCTCGGCTCGCCCTTGAGGTCGAGGCGCTCGAGGAGGTCGAGTCCGCGGCGCTTGGCGTCGTGGCGGCTGAGCCCGTGGAAGCGGGCGAGGTAGACGAGCTGATCGATGATCGGCATCTTCGGGTAGAGCCCGCGCTCTTCGGGCATGTAGCCGATCGCGCTCCGATCGGCAGGGGTGATGTCGGTGCCGTCGACGGTGATCCGTCCGCTGTCTGCGGCGAGGACGCCGAGGAGGATGCGCATCGTCGTCGTCTTCCCCGAACCGTTCGATCCGACGAAGCCGGTCATCCGGCCCGCGCCGATCGAGAAGCTCAGGTCGTGGAGCACCTGCGTGGCACCGAAGCTGCGGGAGATTCCCTCGAGAGTGATCATGCTCCCACGCTACGGCCGAGCGGCCGTCTGCGGCTCAGTCGTGCGGACGAGATCGGACTCCGCTGGCCGGGGGAGCCGAGGCTGCGGCGCTCGCCTGGTCGATGAGCAGGCAGGCGAGAGCGACGGTGCGATCGACGTCGGCGTCGTCGAGCAGTGGTGCACCCGGGATGAGGGAGCGCATGAGGAAGGGGCCGACGCACGCCTCCATGAGGGTGTCCATGTCGAGGCCGGAGCGCACCGCGTCTCCGCGCTCCTCCGCCCGGGCGAGGATCGCCTCGAGCACAGCCATCCGCTGCGGGAGGAAGCCCTCGACGAACGGTCCCGAGGTCTCCGGGGACTCCTGCATGTGCGCAAGCCAGCCCGGCATCGCCGCCCGGACGAACGGGTCGTTGAAGATCTCGGCCTGTGCGGTCTGGAAGGCACAGAGATCGCCGGTCAGCGACCCGGTGTCGGCGGGGACGCTGAGCTGATGGCGCCGTTCGACGAGCGCCGGGACGAGGTCGGCGACGCTGTCGAAGCGACGGTAGAAGGCGGGTTTGCTCGTTCCGGCCGCTTTGACGATCGCCGCGATCGTCGCCGCCGAGTAGCCGTCGTCGATGATGATCCGTGCCGCCGCGTCGAGGATCGAGGAGTCGATCGAATCGTCTCGAGGGCGACCGGAGAGCCTCTGGATGATGATGTCGACAATCCTTCTTCGGGTCGGGTCGCTCACGTCGACTGCAGCCGGGACTCCCGGCACCAGGGACGTTGAAGACCATCTTACATTGCGTTACGATACGTAATGCAAGTGGAGTCCGACTCCGCGTGCACTCCCCGAGGAGTATCCGATGACGGCCATCCCCAGAGGCGCCTCGGCGTTCTCAGCCTCGTCATCAGGGGCTGCCGGTGCGCTCGCACCGGCAGCCCCGGACCCTCAGCGGCCTTCGCCGACTCTCACGACCCCGTGCTCATACGCCCAGATGACCGCGTGCGTGCGGTCGCGGATGCCGAGCTTCGCGAGCACATTCGACACGTGCGTCTTCACCGTCGCCTCCCCGAGGAAGAGCTGCCCGGCGATCTCGGCGTTGCTCAGACCCGTCGCGAGCAGGCGGAGCACCTCGTGTTCGCGGTCGGTGAGAGAGTTGAGCTCGGGCGCCGGGGCGGCGCTCGCCGCCGGAGTGCTCACGGAGCGTTCGATGACCCGGCGGGTGACCTCGGGTGAGAGGAGACCGTCCCCGCCGGCGAGCGCGGCCACGGCGTCGATGAGCTGTTCGGCCTCCGCGGTCTTGAGGAGGAATCCGCTCGCTCCCGCCGCGAGGGCGTCGAAGAGGAAGTCGTCGCGGTCGAAGGTCGTGAGCATGAGCACGGCGCCGGCGGCGCCCCGACGGACGATCTCCGCGGTCGCGGCGAGCCCGTCCATGACCGGCATCTGCACGTCCATGCAGATGACGTCGGGGGAGAGTTCGAGGGCCCGATCGACGGCCTCCTGCCCGTTCTCGGCCTCACCGACGACCACGATGTCGTCCTCGGACTCGAGGATCGTGCGGAAGCCGGTGCGGACCATCGACTGGTCGTCGACGAGGAGGACTCGGATCATGGGCTGACCTCCGCTGGGGCGAGTTCGTCGGGGGTCGCCGCCGAGGCGGCATCGACAGCGGGGTCCCCGTAGGGGTCAGGGGTGTCGGTCGCGTCGACCGTCCCGGAGCGGTTCCCGCTCCGGAGGGGGTAGGGCAGGCGGGCCCGGACGAGCCAGCCCCCGCGTGACTTCGGGCCGGCCTCGAGGGTGCCGCCGAGGGCGCTCATGCGTTCTCGCATCCCGATGATGCCGAGCCCTGTGCCGACCGAGGCGGCAGAGCCCGTCTCCTGGCCGGGAGCGGGGTGGGAGACGGTGGCGTCGGCATCGGTCTCCGGGAGGTGGCCGGTGGACGCGGTGCGCCGACGTGCATCGCTGACCTCGACCTCGAGTTCCGCATCGCAGTAGCGCAGGCGCACCTCCACCTCGGCGTCGGCCCCCGCGTAGCGATGACAGTTCGTCAGGGACTCCTGGATCACGCGATAGACGGAGAGCTCCATGATCGGGGTGAGTGGACGGGGCTCGCCGAGGGTCCGGAACTCGAGGCGCTGCCCGTTCCGACGCGCGTTGTCGAAGAGCTCAGGAAGGTCGCCGAGACCGGGATTGCCTGCGCCGTCGGTCGTCGGGGCTCTCGGACTGCCGGAGTCGCGGAGGGTGTGGACGAGGGTGCGCAGCTCCTCGACGGTCTCCCGGGTCGACGATTCGATGACCGCCAGGGATTCCTTCGCCCGCGCGGGGTACTTCTCGAGGCTGCGGCGGGCGGCGGCCGCGTGGATGCTCACCCCGGCGATGTGGTGGGCGACCCCATCGTGGAGTTCGCGGGCGATGCGGACGCGCTCGAGGTCGAGCGCCTGATCGGCGAGCTGTCGGCCCTGGCGGCGGACCTCGTCGTTGGCGCGTCTGAGCTCGGCGAGGAGGAGACGCTGATTCCACGCCCGGTCGCCGAACAGCCAGGCGCCGCCGAAGAAGATGATGTTGATGAGGACGGTGATGCCGGAGTTCGCGGCGTACTGGAGGACGGTGAGGCTGCCGAGGTTCGAGAGCTCGATGACCGCACCGACGATGAGGGAGGCGAAGATCGCCACGCAGAGCAGGAGGCGGGAGAGGAACGCCGAGCGGCGGTCGCTCTGCCACGCTCCGATCGCATACGTGCCCATGAAGAGGGCGATCTGGGAGACACCGGGCTCCATCGCCCCGAGGAATTGGGCGGTGACGTAGATCGCCGAGATCAGCCACGCGGTGACACTCGGGTGGAGTCGGCGCCACGGCAGGGGCAGGGCGACGGCGACCGATGCCGTGCAGGCCACCCAGAGTGGGACCTCGAAGGGCCAGAAGCCGCCGGCATCGTAGAGCGCGGCGAAGACCGATGAGCCGATGGCGAGGGCTGCGACGAGGTACCAGTCCCCGACGCGCGGTCGCCGCTCTTCGAGGGTGATCGGATCTGCCATGCCTCCAGCTTAGGCAGTGCCGACCCCGGAGACATCCGCCTCTGTGCGGATTGGCCTCCGCCGCGTGGTGGAGCCTGTTGCGGACCCGCGCGGTGGACACGGCCAGGTGCGGTCGAGACTGCGCGTTTCCGCTGAGCGCCTGCTCAGTCACCGGTGCGCACTCGGTCCTCCGCCCGAATCCCCTGCCGTGAGATCGCGAGCCAGGCGATTCCGGCTAGCGGCGGCAGGAAGAACACGACTTTGACGATCGGGGGGATCTCCACCTGTACGGCGTTGTAGGCCGCGACCGCAAGACCGAGGGCGCTCAACCCCAGTGCGATCCACCATCCGACACGGGACCGCGCCAAGGGGTGGATGAGGAGATATGCGAAGGCGACGATCAGCCCGGTGCCGGCCAGGACGAAGAGATAGGTCAGTGTCATCGATACCGCCTCGTCGAGGCCGATGCCTGAGGCGTTCGGATAGGCGTATGCTCCTGCGAGCGCCGGGCCCACCTGTCCCGCCGAGGCGCCGGTGGCGACAATGGATGCGGCGCTGGCAAGTCCGCCGATGAGGGCGGCGGTGCGGGTGCGGATCATGATGTCCTCCAGAGTCCCGAGAGTGCTGAGATGTCATGTCTCAACTCGTACTGCTAGGCTAAAGAGACATCATGTCTCAAGTCAAGGGGTTCCCATGCCGCGAACGCACCGGACCACCGAGGAAACGCGATCCCTCGTCGCCGAGGCGGTCGTCGACTTCGTCGCCCACCACGGCATCGCCGTGTGGCCGGAGATCCCTATGGAGACCATCCTTGAGAGCGCCGGGGTCTCCCGCGCCTCGGCCTACCGGATCTGGTCGGGGAGGTCGGCGTTCAGTGCGTTCGCCCTCGAGCAGTGCCTCGCTGGACATGCGATGGCTACCCTCGGCGCCGATCGCGCTCTCGCGCTCGCCCGTGAGGTCGTCGAACCGGAGGACGGCGACGGGGAATCCTCGGCACAGGCGTCGGGTACATCGGAGTCCGATGCGCGGTCCACTGATCCTTCGCGGGTGGAGAGCGCGGCCCGCTTCATCGCACTCGCCGCCGACGAAGAGCTCGACATCCTCCTCGGCTCAGATCGCTGGCGCGCCTTCGTCCGCTTCCAGGCGGTGGCCCTCGATGCCCCGACACCGGAACTCGCCGAGGTGCTCGACCGGATCGACTCCGAGGACTCCGCCAGAGTGCGTGCGGTCTACGAGAGGGTCGCGCGGGCCTGGGGACTCGCGGCCGTGTCACCTGCGGGTACCGCCGTGATCGCAGAGGCGGCCCTCCTGCTCGCCCGCAGCGCGGTGGCGAGGATCGTCTCCGGGCGCGATGAAGCGCGGATGCGCTCAACTTACATAGAAGGACTGTCTTCCCTGGTCAGGGGTGCGTTCCGGGAACGCCCGGGCGCAACGATGGACCTCGCCGAGCTCGCGGGCTGACTACAGCTCGACGGCGACGATGGGATCGCTCGTCGGCTGCGGCGACCCGCCGGAGGGCTCGACCGTGATGCCGAACTGGCTGCCCGCGGTGAACGTGCGATCGTCGATCTGCGCGCCGGCACCGGACATCAGGCCCGCGCTCTCTGGGCCGTCGGCGTCGATGACCCACATCTGCAGGTCCGAACCGCTCGGGACGTCGACATTGCTCGCGGACACGCGGATGACCTGCTCGGCCTCCGAGGAGACCACGGTGACCGAGCCGCCGTCGGGCAGCTCTGCCGTCGACGTCTTGAGGTCGGGTGCCGTCATCAGCCGCGTCGTCTCATCGAGCTGCTTCTGCGTGTGCTCGAGGCGCTCCTGGAGTGCGTACTGACGCTGCTGGGTCTGCCACGCGTTGATGCCGAAGCCCGCGATGACAAGGGCCACCGCGGCCGCTGCGGCCGCCCACGGAAGCCATGCCCGTCGGCGGCGTCGCTCGGCGAGGTCGACGGGCTGGTCGTCTCGGGGCGAGGCGGGTGACCCCGCGGATGCAGCGTCGGTGGACGCAGCGCCTGTGGATCCGGTTCGGGCCGAGGGCGGGGCCGCGGACCCGTTGCCCGCCGCGGCGGGCCCGGTCGGTGCGGATTCCATCTGACCCGTCTCGTTTGGTCGGGTGACCTCGCGCAGCGGTGCCGGCAAACGGTCGGCCGCCTCGGCGGGAGCCGCATCGGCAGCACTGTCCTCCTGTGCCACGGTATCGGGCAGGGAGAGGATCGCCGAGCGGGTCTCCTCGCTCACGGTCTGGGGCTCGTCGGACATCGCCATGAGGGCGGCGGTGTCGGTGTACGCGTCGACCTCGGCGCGGAAGTCGGCGTCGGTGTCGGCGAGGGCGCGCGCCTCGGCGAGTTCGCTCTCGCTCAGCCCACCCAGGGCCAATCCGGCGGCCAGATAGTCACGATCTGCGTTCATCGGCTCGCCTCCAAGTCTCTTCGCAGCTTCTTCATTCCGTCTCTGATCCTCGATTTGATCGTGCCCAGGGGGACTCCGAGCTCCTCTGAGATCTGAGCGTGGGTCTTCCCCTGATAGAACGCCATGACGATCGGCGTCGATTGGTCGTCGGGCAGAAGCTTGAGGGCTGAGACTGTGCGATCCGACTCTGCTTTGCTGATGACTGTCTGTTCTACCTCCTCATCGACGGTGGCGGCCTGGCGCAGGCCGTCGGCGACGTCCCGGTCACGGGAGGCCTGCACGCTGCGCACGCAGTCGATCGCGCGGCGGCGGCACATCGTCACGAGCCACGCCCGGCCGGTGCCGCGGCCGGGATCGAAGCTGCGGGCCCTTGCCCACACCTCGGCGAAGCACTCCTGGAGGACCTCCTCGGCGAGCGAGCGGCTCATCACGATCCGCATGATCACTGCCATGAGGACGGGGGACTGGGAGACGAAGAGCTCCTCGAAGGCCTCGCGGTCGCCGGCGGCCACCTCGACGAGGAGTCGACCGCAGGGATCCGACGCCGGGGTCGAGTCGATGCTCTGACCAGGCGGTGCGTCTCCCTGCGCGCCAGGGTCATGGGAAGTCATGTTCCCATCATGTCATCTCCGCCTGAGGTGGCGGGGCGACATCCCGGGAGTGCGGGGCGAAGACACCGGCTGCGGGTGGGGAAGCTGCGCCTCGGAACGGGACCCGGAGGGCCCGCATCCGGTGAGGGAAAGGCCGATGCCGCCGGAGGCCGGACCACTGGGGTCGCGGCCCCCGGCGACTCCTCCCATCCCTCAATTGGGAGGCCTGTGCGCGCCTTGCGGGGAAGGCGCAGGCGTGTCTCACTTCGGAGGCATGAGCACGCTGTCGACCATGTAGACGGTCGCATTCGCCGTCTTCACACCGCCGCAGACGAGCTTGGCGTCATCGAACGTGAGGTCGTCGCCGCTGCCGCCGATCTTGACCTTCGAACCCTCGACGGTCTCCTGCTCACCGACGACCTCGTCCGGCGAGAGCTGGCCGGGGATGACGTGGTAGGTGAGCACCTTCGTCAGTTCGTCGGCGTTGCCGGCGAGCGCATCGAGGTCGTCCTTGGGGATCTTCTCGAAGGCGTCGTTGACCGGGGCGATGACGGTGAATTCGTCGCCGTTGAGCGTGTCGACGAGGTTGACGTCCGGGTTGAGCTTGCCCGAGACGGCGTCGGTGAGCGTCGAGAGCATCGGGTTGTTCGACGCGGCGGTGGCCACCGGGTCCTGAGCCATGCCCTCGACGGAGCCGGCCCCATCGGGGTTCTGCTCGGCGTAGGCGGCGCAGCCGGATCCGACGAGCTCGGAGTCGGCCATCGCCTCCTCCGAGGCCGGCGCGGAGGTCTCCGCGGACTCGCTCGACTCGGTCTCCGAGCCGCCGCCCTCCGAGCCGCTGCCGGTGCCCGAGCAGCCCGAAAGTGCGAGGATACCGATCGCGCCGGCCGAGAGGAGTGTGGCAGTGCGGGTGCGAAGTGTCTTCATCGTTCTTCTCCTTGTTTCACTGTGGTGCGGTTCTCTGGTCGACACAGCGCTTGTGTGTCCTGCTGTGTACCCGGGGTTCGCAGCCGGGCGGGTTCTGGATGGGTGGTTGAGGAAGAAATCTCTTTCGCTGATCTCAGTTCTCATTCGACGGTGAACTGGATCCGGTGATGACCGGTCGCGGAGTTCGGGATCGACTCCCGCCGCTCGGCCGTCTGCACCGTGCCCTCACCGTCGACGGCGCGGACCGTGATCGCGTGCGTGCCCGCACCGACGTCGGGGAACTCCGCCCGCCACTGCCGCCACGTGTCGTCGCTGACGTCGGCGCCGAGCTCGGCCTCCGTCCAGTCGCCGTCGTCGAGGCGAACCTCGACCCGCTCGATCCCGCGCGTCTGCGCCCACGCCGAACCGCCGGCGACGACGGTGCCTGCGGCGACCCGGGCGAGGGGGCGGGGGACGTCGATGCGCGAGGCGACGAGGATCGGTGCCTTCGCGTCCCACCCTCTCTGCGTCCAGTACGCCTCCGCCCGATCGAAGCGGGTGACCTCGAGTTCGGTCACCCACTTCGTCGCTGAGACGAAGCCGTAGAGTCCGGCGACGACGAGCCGGGCGGGGAAGCCGTGCACGGGCGTGAGCGGCTGCCCGTTCATTCCGACTGCGAGGAGGGCGTCGCGATCATCGAGCATCGCCTCGAGCGGGGTCGAGGCCGAGAAGCCGTCGTCGGACTTCGAGAGGACCATGTCCGCTCCCGGCTGCGGCCGTGCCCGGCGGAGGAGTTCGCGAACGGGGTAGCCGAGCCACGTCGCCGTCCCGACGAGATCCCCTCCCACCGGGTTAGAGACGCAGGTGAGCGTCGTGTGCTGCTCTTCGAGCGGAAGCGCGAGGAGCTCGTCCATCGTGAGCGTCACCTCGTTCTCGACCATTCCGTGGATCCGCAGGGACCAGGTGCGAGGATCGATCGTCGGCGGGGCGAGCACGGTGTCGATGCGGTAGAAGTCCTTCTGGTCGGTGATGAATGGTTCGATCCCCCCGACGCCGAGGCTGGCCTCGGGTGGGATCGGCCGTGCCCTCCGCGCGGCGCGGGGGAGGACGAAGTTCGCCGCGGCGGCACCGGCCTCCCGCGTCAAGGTGACAAGCGACTGCCCTGCGGCGACGCCGATCGCGCCGATCACCGCCGCCGTGCCGGTGAGGGCGAGGAAGCGGCGGCGCGAGGTCGGCCGCTGCCGTGATGGGCTGCGGGTGAGGAGCCGGGTGACGGGTGGGGGAGCGCTCGGGGCGGTGTCGTCGGTGACCCGGGGCGGGACGACCGCCTCGGCGGGGGTCGGGGCAGCGTCACCGGCGGCGGGGGACCGATCCTCCATCCGCAGTCCGACTCCGAGGACGACGAGCCCGACCGCGAGTCCGAGGAGAGTGGGTATGAGGTCGAGGAGGCGCGCACCGGGTGCGGTGAGCACGACGACCGCGGGGACGAGCCCGGCGAGGGTGAAGGCGGCGAGGGCCGCCCGCGGTCGCACTGACCCGAACCAGCCGATGAGGCCGCCGAGCACGAGTGCGCCGAGTCCGACCGTGGCGACGAGGACGAGCTTGTCGTTGTCGCCGAAGATCGCGATGACCGGTTTGATGATGCTCGTCGGGGTGAGCGGGATGATCGCCTGACCGAGAGCGAGCAGCGGCGCGGAGTTCGGGCCGATGAGCCGGGCGATGAGGTCGGCGAGGCCGAAGAGGACGAGGGTCGCGGCGGCGCCGAGGAGGACGGGCAGCCAGCGGACCGAGCGCAGAAGTGGTCTCATGCGAGGAGTTCGGAGCCGGGCGGGCTGCGGATGAGCCGGACGGGCGTCGGATCAGCCGAGCGGGTGTCGGATCAGCCGGGATGGTCCGCGGGTGGGGCCGGACGGGCGTCTCCATTTCACGAAACGTTCAGCCGCGTGTCTCTTCGCCGTCGTAACATGGATCAATGACTGAGAACCCCGGATACGCCGAGCCGCAGGCACGCCGCGAAGACTCGGACGACGCACCCAAAGGCGCCAACGCTCCCATCTACACCGCGAAGGTGGAGAACCTCGGCGGCACCTCGGGAGAGGTGAGGGTCGAGGACGGCCCGACCCTGGCCACAGCGCCCACCTCCCACACGGAGCTCGGCAGCAATCCGGAGCAGTTCCTCGCGATGGCGTGGAGCACCTGCCTCGGCGAGACCCTCAAAGTGGTCCTCGCCGTCAACGACCTCGAGGCCCTCTCCCGGGTCCGCTGCGAGGTCGACCTCCACCGGGACAAGTCCGGTGGCTACTACTTCGTCCCCCGCGCGTACGTCTCGATCGATGGGGTCTCGGATGCGGACGCGGAGAAGTACGCGGCCCGCGCCCACGCCCGCTGCCCGATCTCGAAGCTGCTCAAGGGGATGGGCACCCCGAGCGTCGAGATCGAGGCCTACAAGAACCCCGACAACTTCCTGCTCAGCTGAGCGCTCTCGCCGCCTCGGCTCGGGTCGGCTGCGCTGAGCGCGCTCACTCGGCCGATGTCGGCGTGATCACCCGGCCCGCACCTCGGCGACGATGTCCGCGATCTGCGCTGCCGCCTCGGCGGGGTCGATGAGCCACCCCAGATGCGAGGTCGGCAGGGTCCGTACCCGGTAGGGGTTGTCGGGGGTGAGCGCGTCGCCCTCGGCGATGAGGCGGTCCTGCATCGCCGGAGGGATCGACCGATCCTCGCCGAGGCGGACGTACGTCCGTGGGATCGTCCCCCACGTGCCCGCCTGCGCCCGATCGTCGGCACCGCCCGCGTCGAGTCCCTCATCGGTCTGGAAGGTGCTGAGGAAGGTGAGGAACTCGTCGTCGCTGCGGTCGGCGGCGAAGAGGTTTTTGAGCGCGGCCAGCTGCTCGCCGGCGGCGGCGCGGAAGTTGCAGCGCAGCGCCCCGAGCTCGGCCGGATTCCCGACGAGCAGGGACGCGAGGACCGTGGAGTCGACCCCCGCCATCTCCGGCTCTCCGTTGTACGTGGCGGCCTCGAGGTCGACGGGAGCCCACGCCGAGACATAGACGAGATGGTCGACAAGGTCCGGGTGGGCGTTGGCGAGCGCGGTGAGCGCGACACCGCCGCGGCTGTGGGCGAGGACGATGACGGGTCCGGACCTCCGGAAGCTCACCAGCGCCTCGGCGAGGCTCTCAACGGCATCGTCCAGGCTCACTCCGGCCATCGCACTCGGTGAGGTGGCGAGGGCGGAGAGATCCTGCGGTGACTGGTAGCCGGCGGGAACGGACGCGGCGAAGCCGTGACCCGGCAGGTCGAGCGCCGCCGAACGGACGCCGTGGCCGGCCAGCGCCGCCTGGAGCGGGGCGAAGGTCAGCGAGTTCGCGAACGCTCCGTGGATGAGGACGACGGTGGGCTCACCGGACGGCGTTGTGTGCTCGGTCATGGGGCCAGCCTAGCGTCGCCGCCGAGGATGCGAGGGTCACCGTGGGCATGGGGGTCACGCCGCCGGGTTCTCTTCAGCCGCACTACAGTGGTGGCGGGAGCGCCGCGAGTGGCTGCGGCCCGGATCAAGGAGTCGGTGTGTCATTCGTCGCGATCGTCCTGCTCGTGCTCGACCTCATGGGCACGTTCGTGTTCGCGATCTCCGGTGTGCTGCTCGCCGCCCGGCGCGGATTCGACATCACCGGCGGGCTCGTCCTCGGGATGCTCGCCGGCATCGGCGGCGGCATCATCCGCGACATCCTCCTCGACCGTGTGCCCAACGCGATCGCCCACCCCGTCTACTTCGCGCCGCCGCTGCTCGCGACGCTCATCGTCTACCTGCTCGGGCGACACACCCTGCGGGCGCGGATCTGGATCATCGTCTTCGATGCCATGGGGATGGGCCTCTTCAGCCTCACGGGCACCGCGATCGCGCTCGACGCTGGGTCAGCGGCACCGGTGGCACTGCTCATGGGGGCGCTCACCGCGTGCGGCGGCGGACTGCTGCGTGACGTCGTCGCGAACGAGGACCCGGCGATCTTCAGCGGCACCGACCTCTACCTCATCCCCGCCCTCTTCGGGTCGGGTCTGACGATCATCGCCGACCGCACGGGCGTCCTCGGCGGCGTCACCGCGGTGCTCATCGCCGCGCTCGCCTTCGGGTTCCGGATGCTCGCGTGGAAGCTGCAGTGGCGGGTGCCGCAGCCGATGCGGCAGTGGTCGTTCCGCGCGAAGGAGGGGCGGTCCCGACGGAAACGGCTGCCCTCGGTGTTCCGTCGCCCGGACTGAGGGGGTACCTCAGTCAGAGGATCGGCGCCGAGGTGGCCGAGGAGGTCAGGGCGCGCACGGCCTTCGCGAGCTCCTCGGTGATCTCCCTCGACTCCGGTGTCGTGCCGGGAGCGGTGACCTCTCCCGTTTCGATCGCACGCAGGCGCTTGGCCACCCCCGCAGTCCACGGCATCCGCGGCTGCAGCTGGACGTAGACCTGGGAGGCGGAGACGAGCGCGATGATCCCCGCCGTTCGCGCGTCGGGGTCGGCATCACCGTCGAGGACGGCGGTGATGCGGTCGCGCAGCGGCGCCTCGGCGCGGGAGTCGGCGGCAGGCCATCGGGTCACCGGGAGCACGCCGAGGATCTTCCTCGTCTCCCGGATGATGAGTCCGCGGCGGGCGAGGCGGTCGAGGACGGGCTGTCGGACGTCGATCCCGAGGGCGGAGACGAGCCCGTACGCCGAATGCTCCCGCGTGCCCATCGCCCGCAGTGCCTCGGCGAGCAGCGGATCGATCGCCGGATCCGGGCTTGTGCGCCGGGCATGGATGAGGGTGCCGCCGGAACGGCGGTGGGAGTGGACGTCGAGGCGCGCGGTGAGGGCGAGTTCGACGAAGATCGCTGCAGGCAGAAGGCAGTGGAGGACATTGGCTCCGGCGATCGCGGTGCCGTCGTCGGCGAGCAGGAGGAGCATGAGCTCTTCGACGATGAGCAGATCGTCGTCCATGGGCACACTCCTCCCGCCGTTGTGAAGGTTGGTTCAAGGGTAGGGGATGGGAGGGCGCCTTGCCCAGAGTCGCGGCGGGCAGGGCGGTCACCGCGGGGTGCTCGATGTCGGTGTGGACGCTGGGTCACCCACCTGCGAAGATGTTCGCATGAGCAGCCATTGGACGCAGGACCCCGGCCCACTGTTGCGCGTCGGAGAGGGATTCCGCCTCGGCGATGTCGATCCGGAGTCGACACCCGGCTACGAGGGTGAGAAGAAGAGCGGTCAGCGGGATCTCGCCGCGGCCGCCCCGAACCTCGACGATCTGCAGGAGCGTCTCTTCGCGGCGCACCATGACAAGGACTCAGGGCCCGCCGTCCTCCTCGTCCTTCAGGCGATGGACACGGCGGGCAAGGGCGGGATCGTCCGCCACGTCGTCGGATCCGTCGACCCGCAGGGCGTCGAACTCGCCGCGTTCAAGAAGCCCACCGAGGAGGAGCTCGCCCACGACTTCCTCTGGCGGATCCGCAAGCGGGTGCCCCGTCCGGGGATGATCGGCGTCTTCGACCGCTCCCACTACGAGGACGTGCTCATCGGCAAGGTTCGCAGCCTCGCCGATCCGGCGGAGATCGAACGCCGCTACGACGCGATCAACGCCTTCGAGGCCGAACTCGCCGAGGCGGGCGTCGTCATCATCAAGGTCATGCTCCACATCTCGCCCGAGGAGCAGCGCGACCGCCTCCTCGAACGCCTCGACCGGCCGGACAAGCACTGGAAGTACAACCCCGGCGACGTCGACGAGCGCCTGCTCTGGCCTGCGTACATGGAGGCCTACCAGGACGTCTTCGAACGGACCTCGACGGCCATCGCTCCCTGGTATGTCGTACCTGCGAACCGGAAGTGGTACGCGCGCCTCGCCGTCCAGCGCCTCCTCATCGACGCGCTCTCAGCGATCGATCCGCAGTGGCCGCCGGCCGACTATGACATCGAGGTGGAGAAGAAGCGGCTGCTCGCGAGCTGAGCCTGCCCGTCCGGGCGGCGAACCAGTGCGGAACCTCAGCGGAAGCGGCGGGCCTCGCGTGTGAGCATCCCTGCGGGGCCGATCGGCCATCGGCGGTGTCAGTCGCGGTGGATCCTCACATCGACGGGCGTCGGATGCTCGATGGTGCGCGAGACCGTGCAGTACTTGTCGTGGGAGAGGGCGACGAGCTTCTCGATCTGGGCATCGGCCCTGCGGCCGGCCTCGTCGTCGGGGAACGCGAGGTCGAAGTCGAGGTGGACGTTCTCGAGCCGGTTCGCGCCGTCCTCGACGACCTTGTCCGCGCTCGCCCGCACGTCGAAGCGCGTCGGCTCCGTCCGCCGGCTCGTCACGGTGTCGACGTCGATCGACGAACAGCCGGCGACGGCGGCGAGCAGGAGTTCGACGGGCGTCATCAGACCCTCGCCACGGCCGAATTCGATGCTCGCGCCGTTCGGAGCGGTCGCACGGTAGTGGTTCTCTGCGATGCGGGTCAGTTCGATGCTGCGCGGGTCTTCGCTCATGGATCCATGATCGCAGAAAGGCCGTCACCCGGGCGCGGCGCTGGCTTACGGGCGTCGGCGCAGGCGTCGTGGCGCAGACGGAGCGAGAGGCCCGCGCCGTGGCGTGCGGCCAGTGCAGCTCGACCCGTGCCGTAACGCTGCAGCGTCGCTGGGGCGCACGCGCCGATGGACCGGTTCAGTCAGATCCAGCTCAGTCTGATCCGGTTCAGTCACCGAACCCCGAAGTCGACCTCCGCGGACTCCTGCACACGCGCCTGTCGTCCGGGACCGGATTCGAAGGTCCAGAAGAGGTTGGTGTGAGAGACGACGTCCTGGGGCGGCGGTGCACCCCATTCGGTGAGGTCCTCGGTGGTGTGGGCATCGGAGACGAGGGTGACGTCGTAGCCGCGTGCGAACCCGCCGTGGATCGTCGAGCGCACGCAGCAGTCCGACTGGGCTCCGGTGACGACGAGGTGGCCGATGCCCCGGGCCGCGAGCACCTCCTCGAAGTCGGTGTCCTCATAGCTGCTCGCATGGGTCTTCTCGACGATCGCCTCTCCCTCGGCAGGGGTGAGCTCCTCGACGATCTGCCATTGGTCGGAGCCGAGGGGAAGCTCGTCGGAGCTGTGGCGGACCCAGACGACCTCGGTGCCGGACTCCCGGGCACGCTCGACGAGGGCGGCGATCGTCCCGACCACCTCGGCGGCATTCCATGCTGCGGACATGACCCCGTTCTGGGCGTCGATGACGACGAGCGCGGAATTCGGTCTCTCGGCGGGCAGAGCGGCGGACGGGGCAGCGGTGTTCGGTGCGGCGGCGGGGGTGTTGTTCGACATGCGATCCTCCTTGATCGTCGTGCACATGCACGGTCACTCACAGGCTAGCGTCCGCCCGTGACACGACGATAGGCCGTGCCGGGGCACGACGGACGGGCGGATCGCACCGGAACGCAGACGACCGCCTCGGCGCGGGGGTGCGGCGAGGCGGTCGGGATGCAAAGATGCCGGACGACCTGCTGGCGTCCGGTTGACCGGACGGTCGGGACTCAGGCGGCGGTCGGGTTCCTGCGGGCGGCGATGAACGAGCGGATGCCGAGGATGATGTAGATGATGAGCAGGACGAACGTCACCGTGCTGATGATGACGGCGGCCGGACGCTCGGCGGTGCCGGCGAAGAGATCGCCGAGCTTGAGGACGTTCATGAACGTGCCGAAGACGCCGAGGAGGGCGACGACGAGGGCGATGTGGATGCCGATCTTCGGGCGGCGGATCCCGATCCACCCGCAGATCGCGATGATGAGACCGAGGATCGCGGGGATGAGCGCGGTCCAGCTCGCCATACCGGTGGCGAGCCATCCGATGACGCCCAAAAGGATGAGGATGATTCCGAGGCCGATGGTGATCTTCGGCATGTGCAAGCTCCTTGGTGGTCGGTGCACGGCTGCTCATCAGCCTAGTGGCGGCGCGGTGCGGGCGCGGATCATCACCTAGTGTGGGACGCAGATGTTCGAAGGGTGGAATGGGAGGGGGCGCCGAGGTGGACGACGACGTTCTCGACGTCCGTGCCGTCGGCTTCTCGCCGATCAAGGGCACACGGCACCTCGTGCAGCCGAAGGCCCGGTTCGATGCGGCGGGTCCGCTCGGTGATCGGCGTTTCTGCCTCGTCGACATGCGCACCCGGCGCGTGCTGCGGACCGTGCAGAATCCTTCGCTGCTCGCCGTCGTCGCGCGGATGCAGGGTGAGGCGCTGGAGACGGTGCTCCCCGACGGCAGTGCGGTGACTGCGGTTCCTGAGCCCACCGGTGAGACGCTCACCTGCGACTACTGGGGTCGGGCGGTCGACCTGACGTTCACCGACGGCGACCACGATGAACTGTTCTCGACGCATCTGGGGCGGCCGGTGCGCCTGGCCGAGGCCCCGCGCGGCGGCGTCGTCTTCGGCCAGCCGCTGACGATCGTCGCCACCGCCTCCCTCGCTGAGGTGGCAGGGGGTGCGGCGGTGACCGATCTCTTCCACCGCTTCCGGGCGACACTGCTCGTCGACACGGACGAGCCGTTCGTCGAGGAGACGTGGCTGGGACGGGTGATGACCGTGCGCGGGACCGTCGACGGACTGCGGTTGCGCATCGGCGGACCGGTCCCGCGCTGCGCGGTCATCGACCTCGATCCGACCACCGGCGAGCGCACCGGCAGTCTGCTCACGACGCTCGCCGCGACGAGGGCGACGAACCGGGCGGGTGAACCGTTCTTCGGCGTCTACGCCGAGGTGGTCTGAATCTCAGCGCCCTTCGGCGTTCGGCACCCCGGTGCCAGATTGCTCAGTGCCCGGGGGTGCTGACATTCGACGCTCGCGTCCGGAGGGTTGCTCAGCGTCCGGAGGTTTGCCGAGACTCGACGCTCGCGCCCCCGAGGGTTGCTCGCGGCCTACGTGACGGCGCCGCGGACCTTGAACTCGGGGGTGTCCCAGAGGCGATTGTCGAGGATGTCGCGCAGCGCCTCGACGGTGTCCCAGACGTCGGCGAAGCCGAGGTAGAGCGGGGTGAGGCCGAAGCGGAGTATCGAGGGCTCCCGGTAGTCGCCGATGATGCCGCGGGCGATGAGGGCGCTCATGATCGCGAACCCCTCCTCGTGGGCGATCGAGACCTGTGAGCCTCGGTGCTCGTGCTCGCGCGGGGTGACGATCTCGACCGGGTGGTGGGACAGGCGCGTCTCGACGAGCTCGATGAAGAGGTCGCTGAGTTCGAGCGACTTCGCCCGCACCGCACCCATGTCCGCGCGCGCGGCGACGTCGAGCCCCACCTCGGCGACCGACATCGAGACGATGCCCTGCGTGCCGGTGAGGAAGCGGCGGATGCCGTCGGCGGGAGCGTAGCCGGGGCTCATCTCGAACGGCTTCGCATGGGACCACCACCCCGACAGCGGCTGGGCGAAGCGGTTCCGATGCTCCTCGGCCACCCAGATGAAGGCCGGGGATCCCGGCCCGCCGTTGAGGAACTTGTACGTGCAGCCGACCGCCATGTCCGCACCGTCCCCGGCGAGGTCGATGGGCAGGGCACCCGCGGAATGGCAGAGGTCCCAGATCGCCAGCGCCCCGCCGGCGTGGATCGCCTCGGTCGTCGAGCGCATGTCGAAGAGGCGGCCGGTGCGGTAGTTGACATGGGTGAGGACGACGAGGGCGACCTCGTCGGTCATCGTCGTCGGGAAGCCAGCGGTCACCTCGGCGTCGTCGACGAGGCGGACCTCGTACCCGTCGTCGAGCTGCTCGGCCAGGCCCTGGAGCATGTAGATGTCGGAGGGGAAGTTCTCCCGCTGGGTGAGGATGACGCGGCGCTCGGGCCTGTCCTCGGCCTGGATCCGCAGCGCCGCCGAGGCGGCCTTGAAGAGGTTGATCGACGTCGTGTCCGTGACCACGGTGCTCCCGTCGCCGCCGCCGACGAGGCCGGAGACCTTCTCGCCGAGCGCAGCGGGCAGCTCGAACCACCCGGCGGTGTTCCACGAGCGGATGAGGCCCTCGCCCCATTCGTCCTCGATGACCGCGGCGGCGCGTTCGGCAGCGCCCTTGGGGCGGGCGCCGAGCGAGTTCCCGTCGAGGTAGATCGTGTCCGTGGGGATGATGAAGTCGTCGCGGAATCCGCGCAGAGGATCGTCGGCATCGCGGCGCTGACAGGCGGCCCGGTCGAGAACGGTGAGTTCGGTCATGTTCCCATCGTGCCGGAAGTGCGGGATGATCGGGGACGAAGTGAACGATCCACGGAAATGGAGCGCGCAGATGAGCAAACGTTCGGATCTCATCGCCGATCATCGCACACCGGAGTCCGATTCCCTCGCCGAGGTGGACCTCGCGATCCTCCGTGAGCTCAGTGCCGATGCCCGGATCTCGAACCGGGAGCTCGCCGAGCGTGTCGGCATCGCCCCGTCGACATGCTCGGGGCGGGTGAGTGCGCTGCGTCGGCGCGGGGTGATCAGGGGCTTCCATGCCGATATCGACCTCGAGGCGCTCGGACTCCACGTCTTCGGCATGATCTCGGTGCGGATGACGCCCGTGGGGCGCGCTTCGATGGCCGCGGTCATCGATCGGCTCCTCGCGGTGCCCGAGACGCTCGAGGTCTTCCAGGTCTCGGGCGAGCGTGACCTCCTCGTCCACATCGCCACGACCCACCCCCTCGGCCTCCACGCCTTCATCGATGAGCACCTCGCCGATCAGGCGATCGCCCACACGCAGACGAGCCTCGTCTTCGGCCACCACCGCGGGTGAGTGCGCTTCCGCGGGGAAGTGCGGTTTCGACGGCAGGCGCCGAGGCATTGACGGTCTGACCAGGGCAGGCGAGGATGAGCAGGGGAATCCTCGGAGGACCCAGACTCAATGAAGACCCGCGCCCCAGCGAAGACCCAGCCCACCGCGGGTGACCCGCACCCTCTGCGAAGGAGCAGACATGACCGAGATCTTCGTCAACCTCCCCACTCTCGACCTCGAACGCTCGAAGGCGTTCTACTCAGCGCTCGGCGCGACGATCGTCCCCGAATTCACCGACGCGAACGCCGCCTGCGTGAGGTGGGAGGACTCGATCTTCTTCATGATCCTCACGAAGGACTATCTGCAGTCCTTCACCGACAAGCCGATCATCGACCCGCATGCGAGCGCGCAGGCGATGACGGCGCTCAGCCGCCCCTCCCGCGAGGACGTCGACGCGATGCGCACAGCGGTCCTCGAATCCGGGGGAGGCGAGAACCGCCCACCGCAGGACCACGGGTTCATGTACGCGATCAGCATGACCGATCCCGACGGGAACATCATCGAGTTCATGTGGATGGACCCAGCCGCCGCCGAGGCGGGACCCGAGGCCTTCACCGAGACCGAAGGATAGGCGGCAGGCCAGTCCGACGGCGGGCGCTCGCCCGGGCGGAGGCGCTCGGGCGACGCGTCAGCCGAGGTGGGCGGCGATGACCTCGAGCACGGCCGGACCGTAGCGGTCGAGCTTCTTCAGCCCGACGCCGCTGACCTGGCCGAGCTCGGCGACGGTCCGTGGCTTCGCCTCGACGATGCCGTAGATCGTCGCGTCGGGGAAGACGACGTACGCGGGCACAGACTGCTCCTTGGCCTGCTCGGCCCGCCATGCGCGCAGGGCCTCGAACAGCGCGGAGTCCGCGGTGTCGAGCGTGATGTCGCCGCCTCGGCGCTTCGCCCCTGAGCGCGAACCGCCGGATCGCTTGACGGGGTCGATGCGCATCGAGACCTCGGCCTCACCACGGAGCACAGGATCGGCGGCCGGGCCGAGGACGAGGACGCCGTAGTCGCCGTGGGATTCGAGGAGGCCGCGGGCGAGGCTCTGGCGGATGACGGCCTTCCAGTCGCCTTCGCTCATGTCGGCGCCGACGCCCCAGACACTGAGCTGGTCGTGGTTCGAGGCGCGGGAGCGGTCGTTGTCGCTGCCGCGCAGCACGTCGATGACCTGGCCGGAGCCGAAGCGCTGGCCGCGTTCGCGGTCGAGGCGGATGACGGTCGAGAGCAGCTTCTGCACGGCCACGGTCGCATCCCACGTCGCCGGCGGGGTCAGGCACGTGTCGCAGTTCCCGCACGGGGTCGACTCCTCGTCGAAGTAACGCAGGAGCTGGACACGACGGCAGTCGACGGTTTCGCAGAGGGCGAGCATCGCGTCGAGGTGGGACATCGCCCGGCGCTTGTGGGCCTGGTCGCCCTCACCCGATTCGATGAGACGGCGCTGGGAGACGACATCGCCGAGGCCGTAGACCATCCACGCGTCAGCGGGCAGTCCGTCGCGGCCTGCACGTCCGGTCTCCTGGTAGTAGCCCTCGACGCTGCGGGGCAGGTCGAGGTGGGCGACGAAGCGGACATCGGGTTTGTCGATGCCCATGCCGAAGGCGATCGTCGCGACCATGACGAGGCCGTCCTCGCGGAGGAAGCGGGCCTGGTGCTCGGCGCGCACCTCGGCGGGCAGGCCCGCGTGGTAGGGCAGGGCAGGGATGCCGCGGGCTGCGAGCGCCTCGGCGACCTGTTCGACTCCGCGCCGGGAGAGGCAGTAGACGATTCCCGAGTCCCCGGGGTGTTCGGTGGTGATGAAGTTGAGCAGCTGCGAGCGGGCCGAGGACTTCGGTTCGATGCGGTAGGTGATGTTCGGCCGGTCGAAGCTCGCGACGAAGTGCTCGGCGTTCTCAAGGTGGAGGCGCTCGGTGAGCTCGGCGTGGGTTGCCGGGGTCGCCGTCGCCGTCAGCGCGATGCGGGGAACGGCGGGGAACCGTTCGGCGAGCACCCCGAGGCCGAGGTAGTCGCTGCGGAAGTCGTGACCCCACTGGGAGACGCAGTGCGCCTCGTCGATCGCGAAGAGCGAGACGTGCGCACGCTCGAGCAGCTGCATCGTCCGCGGCAGCAGGAGGCGTTCGGGGGCAAGGTAGAGGAGGTCGAGCTCGCCGTCGAGGAGGCGGCGTTCGACGTCCTGGGCCTCGTCGAAGTCGAGGGTCGAGTTGAGGTAGGCGGCGCGGACGCCGAGGTTCTCCAAAGCTGCGACCTGATCGGCCATGAGCGCAATGAGCGGGGAGATGACGACGCCGGTGCCCTCGCGCACGAGGCTGGGGATCTGATAGCACAGCGACTTGCCGCCGCCGGTGGGCATGAGGACGACGGCGTCCCCGCCGGAGACGAGGCGGTCGACGATCCCCGCCTGCTGTCCGCGGAACTCCGCGTAGCCGAAGACATCGTGGAGGACGTCGAGGGCGGAGGCGGTGGCTGCGGCGGTCATGCCGACCAGCCTAGTCGAGGGGACTGACACGATCGCACAGGTGCTGGTGAGGTGCCGCGCTAAGCTGGACGGGCACCCGTGAACCGAGATGAGGAGAGCACAGTGGAAGCGAGCAGGCGCACGATCATCACCTCGGCGGGAGCCGTCGGCACCGTCGGGCTCATCTCAGCGTGCGGCACCGATGATGCGGACTCCGGATCGACGAAGTCGGGCAACGGCTCCTCCGAACCCACCGCCGGCGGGGCGACGATCCCGTCGGGTGACGTTCCCGTCGGATCGGGCACGGTCGTCGACGAGACCTATGTCGTCACCCAGCCGAAGGAGGGCGAGTTCTACGCCTTCTCCTCCGTGTGCACGCACCAGGGCTGCCAGGTGCGCACGGTGACCGAGGACAAGATCACGTGCCCGTGCCACTCGTCCCAGTTCTCGACGACGACCGGGGAGGTCCTCGCGGGCCCCGCGACCGAGCCGTTGCCGAAGTACGAGGTGTCCGAGTCCGGCGGCGATCTCACGATCTCCGGGAAGTAAGGGATCTCCTGGCGAATCGGCTGCGGCCTGTCCTACTTCGGGGTGAAGAGCTGTCCGTCGGCGGGGACGCTCTGCCGTGACACACCCTCCTCGGTGCTGTACTCCCAGGTGAACGGCACGCCCCGCGCGCTCATGATGTCCTCGCCGTCCATGATCTGGAAGTGCACATGAGGGTCCGAGGAGTTCCCCGAGTTGCCGCATTCAGCGACCGACTGACCGGCGACGACCCTGTCACCGACCGAGACCTGCAGTGATCCGCGGCGCAGGTGCGCGAGCACTGCGACAACCGTCTCCCCGGAGTCGGCGCGGATGAGGACGTGATTGCCCAAGAGGTGCCGCGGGGCGCCGAGGCTGCGGATGAAGCCTTCGATGAGCAGGTAGGCCAGCCCGAAGGGGGAGAGGCGTGTGAGGTGATCGCGGCTTCTGCCGTGGGCCGCGACGACCACCCCGGCGAACGGGGCGAGCACAGGCTGCCCGTAGGACGGGAAGCCCTGCGGCCGTCGCATCGGGGGCCAGATCCAGTCCAGTGTCCGAGAGGCGGCGTCCGGTCGAGACTCGGCCTCATTCGGCGAAGCGGCTGCGCGCGGTTCATGGGTGACGTCGATGGCGTAGGTCTGCGCGAGACTGTGGGTGTGCGAGGGCACTTTCGTCGCCGGTGAGTTGAGCGCTCGCCAGGACCCGGACACGGGTGCCGCGACCTGCAGGCTCTCGCGCTCCCCTCGGGGACGCTGACGCTGGCCGCTCAAGAATTGCCCCACCAGTCCGAACAGGAGCGCACCGACGCCGATGAGATACAGCGGGCCCAGTCCCAGGCCGAGGAAGACCGTGCCGACGATGATCAGTGTCCCCACGGCGATGGCGGGTCCGAAGAGGCGTGACATGGCAGACTCCCGTCGTTGCGTTCTCTCAGTGGGTGCCGATGAGGATGAGGGTGAGTAAGGGGACGACCTTCTGCGCGGGAACCCGCCAGTGTCCGCGCGGGATGTTCTCGAGCCAGCCCGCCGAGGCGAGCGCCTTGAGATGGTGATAGATCTGCCCGGTGGTGCCGAAGCGGTCGTCGGCGCTGAGTTCGGCGACGGTCGTCGTCCCCTCGTAGACGGCCTGGAGGAGGGCGAGGCGCACGGGGTGGCTGAACGCGGTGAGCGCCGGGGCCGCCTCGGCGAAGTCGAAGTCGGTGAAGGCCTCGGCGGTCAGTCCCATCTGCCACGACACGGGGGACTCGGTGCCGGGCGGCGTGACATGGCCGGTGTAGACGACCCCGCCTGCGGCGCCGAGACGCTCGACGAGGCCGTTGAGCGCCCAGAACGTTTCCGCGTCGGGGACACCTGCCGAGGACCGGCCCGGGGCGGTGCCCGCTGTCGACGCCCGTCCAGCCGAGGGTGGGGTCGCCGCGGATCCGACGCCCGCCTCGGCGGGAGTGCTTGCGGTCACCGAGCCGGCGGAGTCCTCGAGCTCGGCGACCCGATCCTCGAGCCGGGCAAGGCGCTCCTCGAGCGAGTCCTCCGGTCCCGCGTCACGCGCGACAGCGGTGCCGTCTGCTCTCACATCCATGCTTCGACCATACGCGGATTACGTAATTACGTAAAGAGAAGAATGATGGAGGACTGGGACTCGGCCGGAGGTCGGTCCTAGACTGGTGCAGTGATGAGTACTGAAGAATCGCGCACCGAACCCACGCTGTCGGCGGACGAGAACCTCACCGACGCGGGAGTCATGGGCGCGCCGATGATCGTCCGGGGAATCCTCGGCGTCCTCTTCGGCTTCGCCACGGTGTTCTGGCCGCGCGATGCCGAGAATCCGATGCAGCTGTCCCTTGGCGTCGGCATCGTCGACCTCCTCTGCATGGTCTACCTCGGTCTCCTCGCCCTCGTGCTCGTCTACCAGGCGCTGCGCTCGCCCCTGTCGGTGCGCACCGCCGTCTTCGGCCAGGCCATCGTCACGGTGCCGGCCATCGTCTTCCTCGCCATCGCCGACACCCCCGCCGAGCTGCGCGCGGCCCTGAGCATCTGGGCGATCCTCCACGGACTCATCGAGCTGTGGAACTACCGCAAGCTCGTCCACCACCCGATGGCCACCGACTTCCTCATCTCCGCCGCCGTCCACATCCTCCTGGGCATCATCCTCCTCGCCGGGGACACGTTGCAGGCGCTCGACATCGTCGGCTTCACCGGTGCCGCGGCGCTCATCGCCGGCGTGATCTTCATCATCGGCGGGTACTCGCGCATGAGCAGAGTCAGACAGGCCCGCCGGACCGAGGAGTCCGGCGAGAAGGCCGAGACGTCCGGCGAGACCGCCGCCGACGACGTGTGAGCGAGCCACTAGCCGGCACCACCGACCGCCACCCGACCTCCGACCGATACCCGAGGTGAGATGAGCACCGTCGAACACGATTACAACGATGTGTCCCCGCTGACTCCGATCTCCGCGTCCGTCTCCTCGTCGGGCCTCCTCGGCGATCTCGCGGAAGCCAGCCGCGCACTGCCCGACGCCCTCTTCCGGCGCCTCTTCGAGGTCTCGCGCTCGCCGTCGCTGCTCATCGCCACCGATTACGACGGGACGATCGCCCCGATCGTCGACAACCCGGCAGAGGCGTACCCCCTCGAGAGCTCGGTCGACTCCCTGCGCGCGCTCGCCCTGCTGCCGTCCACCTCGGCGGGGGTGATCTCCGGGCGCAGCCTGCGCGACCTCGCGGCGATGTCGCGGCTGCCGCGCGAGGTCCACCTCTTCGGCTCCCACGGCGGGGAGACCGACGTCGACGTCCACCGGGCACTCGATCCGAGCCAGCGGACGACGCTCGAGGCATTCCGCCGTGATCTCGTCGATGCCCTGCCCGCCGAGGTGATCGAGCACAAGACCGCGGGAGCGGCCGTCCACCTGCGCGGACTCGACGACGAGACGCGGGCACGGGTCGAGGACGGGATCGCCGCCCTCGTCGAAGACCACGCGATCTTCCCGACCCGGGGCAAGCAGGTCGTCGACCTCTCCGTGGTGCCCTCGTCGAAGGCCGAGGCACTCGCGAACCTGCGGGCGCGCACCGGCGCCGACGTCGTCGTCTTCATCGGCGACGACCGCTCCGACGAGGGTGCGATGGAGACGCTCGGCGACCTCGATCTCGGGATCAAGGTCGGTGACGACGAGACGCATGCGGACTTCCGCCTCCCCGACCCGAATGCGGTCTCGGTCGTCCTCGCCGCGATCTACGAACTGCGCAAGTCCTGGCTCTTCGGCCGTGAGGCCACCCCCATCGACCGCCACAGCCTGCTCGGCAACGGACAGTCGACGGCGCTCGTCGACCCGCACGGAAGCATCTGCTGGATGCCGCACCCGCTGCCGCATTCGGCCTCGATGTTCTCCGAGATCCTCGGCACCGCTGCTGCCGGCTACTTCGCCGTCGACGCCGCCTCCGGCGTCGCCCCGCTCACCCAGCGCTACCTCACGCATTCGACCCTGCTCGAGACCCGGTGGCCGGGCCTGAGCTGCATCGACTACCTCGCTCCCGTCGACGGGGCCAGCGACGACACCATCGTCGTCCGCGTCCTCACCGGCGACGCCCCCGCCCGCATCCGCTTCGCCCCGCGCCTCGACTATGCGACCGTGCCCACTCGACTCGCCCCGGTTCGTGACGGCGTCCGGGTGCTCGGCACCGCCGAGCCGATCATGCTCATCGCCCCCGGTGTCGACTTCGACATCGTCGAGTCCGGACAGTCCCAGACTGCCGAGGCGACGGTGGTGCCCTCGGAGTTCCCCGGCGGAACCGTCGTCCTCGTCCTCGCATGCGGCAGCGGCACCGGCGATGCCCGCTACATCGCCGAGGGCGGTGAGGAGCGGGTGCGCGATCAGGCGCTGCGGTTCTGGACGAACTGGACGTCGACGCTGTCGATCCCGAGCCACCACCGGGAAGAGGTCATCCGTTCGGCGATCACCCTGCGCGCGCTCTGCCACGAACCCACCGGCGGCATCCTCGCCGCCCCGACGACCTCCCTGCCCGAAGGCATCGGCGGTGTGAGGAACTGGGACTACCGCTACACGTGGCTGCGCGACGGGTCGATGACGGCCCGTGCCCTGCTCGCGCTCGGCTCCCCCGCCGAGGCGGAGGGCTTCCTCTCCTGGCTGACCGGGATCCTCGACCACACCGTCGCCCCGGAACAGCTCCACCCGCTCTACGCCGTCGACGGATCCGCGCTGACCACCGAGGCGGTGCTCGCGCACCTGCCCGGGTACGCCGGCTCCCGGCCGGTACGGGTGGGCAACGCCGCCGAGCATCAGGTCCAGCTCGACGTCTTCGGACCGATCACCGAGCTCCTCGACGAACTCACCGAGCACCTCGGCGAGCTGCCGGAGGCGTACTGGAAGCTGACGACCCAGATGGTCGAAGCAGTGAGCAAGCGGTGGTTCGAAGCCGACCACGGCATCTGGGAGGCCAGGCGGCCGCCGAAGCACAACGTCTACACGCGGGTGATGTGCTGGGTCACCGTCGATCGGGCGCTGCGGATCGCCGAGCGCTTCGACAGGCAGCCCCCCGGCGCGTGGCGCCAGCTGCGGGAGGAGATCAAGAGCGACATCCTCACGCACGGCTACAACGAGGAGATCGGTGCGTTCACCGTCGCCTACGGTGAGACCGATCTCGACTCCGCGTGCCTGTTCGTCGGGCTCAGCGGTCTGCTCGAACCCGACGACCCGCGGTTCATCGCGACCGTCGACGCCATCGAACGGGAGCTGCGGGTGGGCCCGACGGTCTTCCGCTACCGCTACGAGGACGGTCTGCCGGGACTCGAGGGCGGGTTCCACATCTGCACGACGTGGCTCATCGAGGCGTTCATCAAGGTCGGGCGCATCGACGACGCGTGGGATCTGTTCCGCCAGCTCGACAATCTCCTCGGACCCACGGGGCTGCTGCCCGAGGAGTACGACCCCGTCGCGGAGATGCATCTGGGCAACCACCCGCAGGCGTACTCCCACCTCGGCTACATCCGGGTCGCGCAGATGCTCGACGCCCACCGCCAGAGCTGAGGGGGTCGTCGCTCAGACGAGGTCGGCGAGCGCCGCGGCGTCCGGGGTGCCCGCCTCGGCGGACCAGAGGATGAGCTGCTGCCCGGTCGACCCGGCGTAGGTGAACGAGTCCCACTGGAGGCGGATCCGCCCTGCGCGGGGGTGGTTGAGCACCTTGTCCCCGAAATCCTGCTCGGCCACGCGATGCTCGGCCCACCAGCGGCGGAAGTCCGCATCGGCGATCGAGAGCCGACCGACGAGCGAGGCGAGTTCGGGGTCGTCGGGGTTGTCCGCGGCCTCACGGCGGAGGATGCCCACGCACGTGCGCGCCACCGTGTCCCAGTCCTCGTAGAGGTCTCGGATCTGCGGGACCGTGAACGTCATCGAGACGTAGTTGCGCTCGTGCGGCGGCAGTTGGGAGAAGTCCATGAGCAGAGCCGCTGCCGCCGGGTTCCAGGCGAGGATGTCCATCCGTGCGCCGAGGACGATCGCGGGCAGGTCTCTCAGCTGGTCGAGGAGCAGCTGGAGGCGGCCGTTCGCGGCTTCGCGACCCGGTGCGGGGGAGTGGTGCCCGCGAGCATGAGCGAGGAGGTCCTCGGCGTAGGCGGTCTGCTCGGACGTCAGGGACAGCACTCGGCAGAGGGCGGCGAAGACCTGGTCGGACGGGGCGAGTCGGCCCTGTTCGACCCGGGTGTAGTAGTCGGGGCTGACCGCGACGAGCTGGGCGACCTCCTCGCGGCGCAGACCGGGCACCCGCCTGATGCCCGTCGATCCGACGACGTGGCTGGGCACCGACCCTGGCGAGACTTCGCCTCGGCGGACGCGGAAGAACTCGCCGAGCGCGGCGAGCTGGGGTGAGGAGGCCATGCCCTCACGATAGCCCGGTGCGCGGGCGGTGTTCCTGGGAGGGATCCTTCCCAGGAACAGTCCTGTTCTGGTTGGGGCGCGGGAACCCGCGAAGGATGGAAGCACGAGGACGACGCACAGGATCGTCCCACCGACCACGAGGAGGACCCGTGTCCACAGGCACCATCAAGCGCACCGAACTCACGAACGTCGAGCACGTGACGTTCCGCAATCCCGACATGTACTGGGACATCGCCGCCGACATCCACTTCCCGACCGACTTCGACGAGACGCGCACCTATCCGACGATCGTCGCCGCTCACCCCATCGGCAGCTGCAAGGAGCAGACGTCGGGCAACGTCTATGCTCCGGCCCTCGCCGATGCCGGATACGTCGTCATCGCCTTCGACGCGAGCTTTCAAGGGGCCAGCGGCGGGCTGCCGCGCTTCCTCGAGGATCCCGCTCAGCGCGTCGAGGACTTCAGCCGCGTCGTCGACTACGCCGTCACCCTTCCCTACGTCGACGCCGAACGGATCGGCGTCCTCGGGATCTGCGGCGGAGGCGGCTACACATGGGCGGCGGCGAAGACCGAGAAGCGGTTCAAGGCCGCCGTGTCGATCACCGGAGCGAACTTCGGCCGTCTCCAGCGGGAGATGTCCGAACTCAGCGGTGGCCCGCTCGCGGCACTGCGCGGCATCGGAGATCAGCGCACCGCGGAGGCCCGAGGCGCCGAGAGCCTCGTCAACGGGTTCCTCCCCGAGACCGCCGAGGCGGCACAGGAGACCGGAGACATCGACATCATCGAAGCCTTCGACTACTACCGCACCAACCGGGGCCGGGCCGAGGGCGGTGCCGTGAGCTTCGAAGGCGCGCACGGATCGTCGGCGCTCGGCTGGGATGCCTTCGACCTCGCCGAAGTGCTCCTCGACCAGCCGCTCCTCGTCGTCATCGGCGACGAGGGCAAGCAGGGGGCCTTCGGCGCGTGGCGCGACGGCCACACGATCATCGAGAAGGCCGCATCGGAGGACAAGGAACTCGTCGAAATCCCCGGTGCCTCCCACTACGACCTCTACGACCAGGGCGACGGGGCCGGGAAGGCGCTCGAGTCGGTCATCCCGTTCTTCGCTCGGACGCTCTGAGGCCTCACTCGACGAGGAGGCTGACCATCTCGGCGATGCACGCCGGGCGGTCCTCTCCCTCGATCTCGATGACGTGACTGATGATCACCTGCGTGCCCTTGGGCCCGCGGGTGACATCGGTGAGCGTGGCGGTGTCGCGCAGGCGCGAGCCGACGCGGACCGGCTGCGGGAAGCGGACCCTGTTGAGCCCGTAGTTGATCTTCATCGACACCCCGTCGATGGCGAAGATCTCCGAGGAGAACTTCGGCAGCAGCGAGAGCGTGTAGAACCCGTGGGCGATCGTCGCCCCGAACGGACCCGCCGCGGCCCGCTCCTCATCGAGGTGGATCCACTGATGGTCGTCGGTGGCGTCGGCGAACGCGGTGATCGCCGCCTGGTCGACGGTCAGCCACTGCGAGGAGCCGAGCTCCGTGCCGACGGCTGATTCGATCTCGTCGATGCCGGTGAGGGTGCGCATGGGTTCTCCTTCGATCCTGTGGGTGCGCGGGCTGTTCTCTGCGGGGCGTGTCATCGTGCGCGGGCTGTCGGAGTGTCTGGGCAGCCGCGTGATGTCCTTATCGGACATTCGATCGTCGAATGCCGTCACTGTGCACTCTACTGCCGAATCGGAGGCGTTGGCTACGGTGTTCCTATGACCCCGGTTCCTCTGACCTGTCCGCAGAATCCGCTCCTCACCCGTCCCCATTCGCCGAGGTGGCTCGACCGTCCCGACGGCTACCGCTGCTTCGAGGCCGCGTACTTCGTCGGGCGGGGTCGGACGACGTTCGAGGCCTGCGCCGAGGACCTCCTCCAGTGGAAGGTGAAGACCCGCAGCGGCTTCGACATCGAGCCGGCCGGGCGCCGGGTCGAGGCCGGCCAGGAGCCGACGATCCGCGTGCGGCTCGGCCCGTTCCGACTGCCCGAACCCTCCCGGGTGCTCGAGGTCGTCGAGACCGAGGATCTCCGCGGGTTCACCTACGGCACGAAGCCGGGGCATCCGATCACCGGGGAGGAGTCGTTCCTCCTCGTCCACCGTCCCGACGACCGCGTGTTCCTCGTCCTCCGCTCCGTGTCGCGGGCGGGGCTGGGCATCTGGCGCCTCGGCGAGCCGGTCGTCCGCCTCGCGCAGAGGGTCTACCGGCGACGGTACTCGCGCGCCCTGCGGGGTAACGCGAACGGGCTCGCGAGGCGACCACTCCCCCGAGGAGGATCCGAGTCGAAAGTGAGCCGGATTTCGCACCGGATCCGCCTCCTGGGCACCGACGGCAGGGTGCCGCGCGGAGGCTCATCTCAGACCGGGGTCACTTGCCCTTGATCTGGTCCCGGGCGGGGACGTACTCCCAGTGCCAGGGCTCGTACTTCGACGACTTCGCCCAGTCCGGGTTCTCCCAGCCGAACTTCCCGGCGTTCTTCACCAGCCAGTCCCATGGGCCGGTCTTCGATTCGGTGCCGCCGCCGAGGTCGAGGGCGATCCCCCAGCCGTGCATCGACGTGCCGGGACGGGCGGAGAGGCCGGGCTTGCGGCCGGCGACCGAGACCTGGCCTTCGAGGCTGCGGTAGGAGTCCGTGATCGGAATCTCCTTGCCCGTCTCCTTCTTGTACGCGGCATTCATCTCCGCGAACGACACCGCGGCGTCGGCGCGGAGCTTGTGACCGCCCTTGCCGAGGTCGCACAGCCACTCATCGGGCAGCTGACCGTTGCTCGCACCCGAACCGAACTCGGTCTCTGCATCGCAGCCGGGCAGGGCGCTCTTCGCGATCGAGCGGCTGGCGGCCTTGGCCCCCTGCTGCTTCGCACTCGGGGCACCGACTTCGATCGACGAGTTCTCGTCGGCGGCGGGGATGTCGGCGTTGACGGATTCGGCGTTGATCTGACGAGGTTCGGATCCGGCGCTGGTGTCGACTGTGACTTCGCTGCCGTTTCCGGCGGTCGCGAACATCACCGTGGCGACGGCGGCGCCGGCGACCGAGAGGCCGGAGAGGGTGGTGACCGTCGTCGCGCGCTTGCGGCGCACCGAGCGGAGCAGAGCGCCGTCGGATCCGCGACGGCCGGACTGTGCCGTGAACGCCGAGCCGGACTCGCGGGCCTCCTTGGCCATCGCTGCGCGCCGCGGTGATCCGGCGGCTGCGCGGGCCTCTGCCGCCATGGCGGCGCGGCGGGGGGAGAGCGGTGCGGTCGACGCGGATGCGGCGGTCACTGCCGAGGTGGAGATCGGTGCGGTGTCGAGGTCACTGGGGTGGGGTGCGACTGTCGGGGTGTGTGCCTGCTGCCTGCGAAGATCTCGCCGCCGCACCTGTCCCGCGGTCGTTGCCTCACCCGTCATACTGCTCCACGTTGCTCTCACGATTCGACCGCCGGATCTCCCCGACGGCCGCGACACTCAATATCACAAGAGTGTAACGGTCGAGTAACGCTCTGTCACATCGGTGAAGGGACCTACTCCACTCCGAGCTGCTGGCGCAGGGCGATGTCCTGGGCCTCCTCGTCGGGGAAGATCACCTCGGTGCGCGCACCCCCGGCTGGCGCGTTGCTGAAGATCAGACGGATGCCGAGGAGGCGTGCCTGACCTTGGGCGATGACGAGACCGAGCCCCATCCCGCCGCCGCCGGCGGAGACGAAACGGGTCGGGCCGGTCTCGACGATGTCGGCGGGGTATCCGCTGCCGGAGTCGGTGACGACGATCGAGGTGGGGCTCGTCGTCAGGTGGATGGGGTCGGCGCCGTGCTTGATCGCGTTGACGAGGAGATTGGAGATGATGCGCTCGAAGCGGCGGACGTCGGTGACGAGTTTGGCGCCCTGCGCACCGAAGTCGGTGCCGACCTCATGTCCGGCGAGCGCTCCCGACGCGGTCATCGTCCCGAGCAGGGACCGGATCGCCTGGTCGATGTCGACGCGGGTGAACTCCGGGTTCGCCCGGCCGGCGTCGAGGCGGGAGACCTCGAGGAGGTCCTCGACGAGGACCTGCATCCGCTGCACCCGGTCCTTGACGAGTTCGGCGGGACGCGAATCCTCAGTGAGCAGGCTCGCCGCGTTGACGAGGCCGGTGAGCGGGGTGCGCATCTCGTGGGCGAGGTCGGCGGTGAACCGCTGCTCGGAGTCGATGCGCTCGCTCAGCCTCGTCACCGCAGTGTCGACCGCCGAGGCGAATGCCCACACCTCCTGATCCGATTCGTCGACGACGTCGGCGATGCGGATCGACGTGTCCCCGGCGGCGATCTTCCGCGCCGCCTGTGCGCCCAGGGTGAGTCGGCGAGAGATCCGTCCGGCGACGATCGACCCGACGCCGCCGACGACGAGGGCCGATCCGATCATCCCGACGAGCAGGGCCTGGTCGATGCGGCCGATGAGCTCACGGCTGTCGGCGGTCGAGGCGCGCACGGAGATCACCTCGGTGTACGTGCCGACCTCGATCGGTGCGGCCGCCCAGACGATCTCCTCCCCGTCGACCTCGGAGCGGATCGTCACGCTCTGGCCCTTGAGCGCCTGCGCGCGGGCCTCGTCGGGCAGCTGCGGGTCGTCGATGCGCGCATTGAGGGTGAGCACCCCGGTCTCGGAGAAGATGTTGACAGCGTTGGCGAGCTGGTCGGTCACCGTCGAGCGCATCCGGTCGTCCTCGGCCCGGGCTGCGGACTGCCGGAGGATGATGCTGCACGAGAGCACCGCGATGATCACGGACGCGACGATGAGAAGGGAGATCTTCCAGCGCAGGGACATGGCTCAGCCGGCGAAGCGGTACCCGAAGCCGCGAACGGTCTCGATCATGTTCGCCCCGATCTTCTTCCGCAGGCGCTGGATGTGGACGTCGACGACGCGCGAGTCGCCGGCCCATTCGTAGCCCCACACGGTGAACGCGATCTTCTCCCGCGAGTAGACGTGTTCGGGCTGCTCGGTGAGCAGGAGGAGGACGCGCAGCTCGGTCGGGGTGAGGTGGACCTCCTCACCGTCGACCTCGACAGTCAGTCGTCCGGTGTCGAGGACGAGGGACCCCAGCCGCGTGCGGAAGGGTCCGAGCTCATTGGTCGACTGCCCCGCCTCGGCGGCCGAGGGCGGAGACGATGCGGGCCGCGGAGGGACGGTGACATCCGTGCCCGCCGCCGACGTGAACTTCCCGCCGGCACCGAGGTAGGTGTCGTCGTCGGCGAGGGCGCTGCGGGTGCGGTCACGGGAGTCCATGCCGGGGCTGGGACCGAGCACTTCGGGGATCCCGTCGCCGGTGATGACTCCGCCGGGGCCGATGACGGTCTCGTGTTCGTCGACGATGTCGGTGGTCGGCGAGTAGCCGAGGCGGTCGGTGCCGGTGGTGATGAAGCGGCGGACGACGGCGCGGATGCGGGCGTTGAGGACCTGCATGTCGAAGGGCTTGGTGAGGTAGTCGTCGGCGCCGGCCTCGAGGGCCTGGACGATGTCGATGGCCTCCGAGCGGGCGGAGATGATGATGATCGGGATCGACGAGCGCTCCCGGATGGCCCGGCAGATCGAGGCCCCGTTCATCGTCGGGAGCATGAGGTCGAGGAGGAGCACGTCGGCGCCGTGCGCGGCGACGAACTCGTAGCCTTCGCGGCCGTCGGCGAAGGCGGAGACGGTGTAGTCGAACTGCTCGAGTCCGATCTGCGTCGTCTCCCGGATGACCTCGTCATCCTCGACCAGCACGATATGCATTACGACTCTCCATTCAGTCGCGTGAAGCGTTGACCCGGTTCAAACCTACCGTCATGGAGACGGAATACCTGCACCGACCAGCCAGAAGGGCAGCAGTCTTCGTCGCCGTCGGCATACATCGCCTCCTGGACGACGAGGGTCCCGTTCTTCCCGGGGCTGAGCGTGAGCTGGTTGCCGGTGGCGATGAGCTCGAGGCGGGGGGCACCGTCCTTCTCGCTGACGACGACACCGGCGATGTCCTCACTGCGCTGCTGCGGGTTGGCGACGGTGACGACCTGGAACTTCTCCTCGCCACGGGTGAATGGGGCACCGAACTTCAGGCAGTCCTTGCATTCGCCGACGACCTCGGCGGTCTCCGCCGCGCGACCGGTCACGGCGACACCGGAAGCGTCCTCGATCGCTGTGCGGATCGTCTCGAGCGAGAAGGGCTTGTCCGGAGGGCCGGCGTCCTCGTTGGACTGGTTGAGCAGTGTCGGGGAGGCTGTGCTCGCGGGCTCGATCCGCAGTCCCCGGTCCGGGCCGCAACCGGCGACCGTGAGGAGGACGAGGGCGCACACGCACGCAAGCAGCGTCCTCGGACCGACTCTGGTCAGGACGCCTGCTGCCGACGTGGCAGCCCGCGAGCGCACAGGTGTGGGGATGGGCACGATGACATTTTCGCGTGTTCGGGCGTGCGCGTCCACCTGGGGTGATTCGCCGGGGTCAAGGAGTCTTGGCCGATCGGGCGGATGCCGGGAGAGGCGGGGGAGAGGTGCGGATGCGACGACTCCCAGCTCGAGTCGGTACCCTGGGGGTATGGCAGCGTCGAAATCCGCGAAGAAGTCCTCCAGCACCGTGTCCTACAAGGACGCGCTCAAAGTCGGGCTGGTCTGCGGCGTCGCCGTCCTCATCCTCTCGATGATCGTCACCCGCGCGTGGCAGGACTCCGGTGCCTTCGGCTTCTCGTTCATCTACGCTGGTGTCGCGTTCGTCCTCGTCACTGCCCTCGCGTCGGTGCTCAACTGGGTGATGCGCAACGACACTCAGAACGACGACCAGTCCTACCCTGTCCTCAAGTAGGCACCCTGGCCTCAGGTAGGCGGGCGCTGCCTCGAGCAGGGCCCTGCGTATCACGTCGAGGTGCCCTGCCTGGTCCGGGCGAGAACGGCCCATGAGCCGAGGCCCGCGGCCACGACGAGCACGGCGACGACTCCGAGGGTCCGGAGGTCCGTCTCGAGGATCGACTGACCGCTGATCGCCTGGGCCGCGGTGACGGCGACGATGCCGAAGTAGAAGAGTGCGAAGATCCTCACGAGCCCCACCCGGGTGCTCTCGGGGTGCAGCCTGGGCCACTTCCGCCCGAGGAGCACGAGGCCGAGGGCGAAGGCGGGGATGATCTGCAGGGCGTGGAGACCGACGAAGTGGGGGACGCGGATGTCGCCGGCTTGAGTGTTCCAGCCGGTGATCGGCATCGTCGGACCCCCGTCGACGGCGCCGACGCTGTGCGCACCGGCGAGCCCCTGCGCCTCGGCGGCGTCCATGTCGACGATCTCGAACTCGCCGATGGTCATGAGGAAGGCGATGGCCATTCCGATGAGCCCGATGGCCGTCCCCCAGCGGATCCCGGCGGCGATGCCGCGGTCGGGGAGGCGGCGGACGGCGAGCACGATGCCGAGGATGAGGTTCGCGATCCACACTGCGACGATGAAACCGCCCATGCCGTAGTAGACGGCGGCGTCGAAGACGGTGCCGACATTGAAGTGGCTCATCTGACCACGGATGATCTGGAGGACGATGAGGACGAGTTCGACGGTGATGCCGAACGCGATGATCGTGCCGATCACGCGAGCGAAGCGGCTGCGCGAGGGCAGGAAGGTGAGCATCCACGCGATCGTCAGGGTGTAGATGGTGATCGAGACGCCGAACTTCGCCGCTTTGTGCCAGATCGGAACGCCGACAAGCGTGCGGTCATCGACGAAATAGCCGATCGTCGCGACGACCGCGACGACCGCGGAGAACGCCGCCGCGACGAGCAGGGGCCGGTGGAGGCGCAGAAGTGCGGTGACGAGGGTTCCTCGCCGTGGTTCGCCGAGGTGGTCCCCGCGCCGGTGCTCCGGCGACGTCCCGGTCGACGTCCGCTCCGGTGACCTCTTGCCGCCATTGGCAGATAGTCCGCTATCCATACATGGATAGTAGGCTATCTGCGAGGCCTGCGCAAGAGGTCAGTGACCAGGGGCCTGCGACGAGGGCGGCAAAGGCCGCGACGAGGTGAAGGCCGCGACGACGGTGACAGGTGCTGCGCCTTCGACGACGGCTGCGGCACCGGCGACGACGAGGAGGCGATGGACGGCGATGCGGATCTCCGAGCTCAGTGCTCGCAGCGGCGTGCCCATTCCGCGGATCAAGTACTACATCCGCGAAGGGCTCGTGCCGCGCGCGCAGCCGACCGCTGATGACCCGGGCGGCTACGGGGACGACCACCTCCATCGCGTGCGCCTCATCCGAGCCATGGTGACCATAGGCGGGATGTCGATCGCCACGGCGCGCACGGTTCTCACGGAACTCGACTCCCCGACCCCGGAGGTGCCCGTCGTGCTCGGCCAGGCGATGCTCGGGATCAACGCCCGATCCGACGATGCGCCGAGCGAGAACCGCGCGCGGGCCGCGAGGGTCGTCGACGACCTCGTCGCCGCGCGCGGCTGGAACCTCGCCGAGGACGAACCGGCCAGGGACGCCCTCATCACGGCCGTGGAGACCATGCTCGACACCGGTCACGCCGACCTCCTCGGTCATCTCGACGTCTACGCCGAGGCGGCCGACCGGATCGCCGATGCCGATATGGCCAGCGTGGCAACCACCGATTCCGCAGCGGCGATCGTCGAGAAGGCGGTTCTCGGCACCGTGCTCGGCGAGATCTTCATCGGCAGCCTCCGCAGGCTCGCCCACTCCGACCGGGCGCGGCGGAGGTTCTGGCCCGGCGAGGGCGACGACGCTGAGCAGTGAGGGCGGGGGTGCGCGCTCAGACTGAGCACGGGCTCCGCCGGCGGCGCGGTCGCACCGCCGGCAGCGCTCACGAACCGCCTGCGCCCGCGGACACAGACGCGAGCGGCGCCCACGGACCGTGCCGTGAGCGCCGTTCGCGCAGTCGCCGTGGCCGGGGAGCGCCGGTCACAGCGACTGCGGCCGTGCTGCCTGAACCGGAGGCGCCGCCGTGCGGCCTGAACCGCAGCAGCCGCCGGGCTACCTGAACCGCAACAGCCGGAGGCTGTTGAGGACGACGAAGACCGAGGAGAACGCCATCGCAGCACCCGCGATCATCGGGCTGAGCAGCCCTGCCGCGGCCACCGGGATCGCCGCGGTGTTGTAGGCGAAGGCCCAGAACAGGTTGCCCTTGATGAGCCCGAGCGTCTTCCGCGAGAGGCGGATCGCCTGCGGGATCTGCCGCGGGTCCGAGCGCACCATCGTGATGTCCGAGGCCGCCATCGCCGCATCCGTGCCCGAGCCCATCGCGATGCCGAGGTCGGCCCCGGCCAGCGCCGCGGCATCGTTGATGCCGTCGCCGACCATCGCGACCGACCGGCCCTTCTCCTGGAGCTCGTTGACGACGGCGATCTTGCCCTCGGGACGGACGTCGGCGCGGACCTCGGTGATCCCCACGGCCTGCGCGACCGCCTCGGCGGCCGAGGCGTTGTCCCCGGTGAGCAGCACCGTGGAGAGTCCGAGGTCATGGAGTTCGGCGATCGCCGAGGCGGCCCCGTCCCTGATCTCGTCCGCGACGAAGGTGAGCCCGCGGAACTGCCCGTCGACGGCCAGGGCGACGACCGTCGCTCCGGCCGGCACCTCGGCGGGGTCGATGTCGACGGTGATCCCGCGGTCGCGGAGCAGATCGGGTCGACCCGCGAGGACCGCGGAGCCGTCGATGCGAGCTTCGAGCCCACCGCCGGGGATGGCGGCGAAGTCCTCGACCCCTTCCCTCGACCGTTCCACCCCCGCCGAGGCGGTCCCCGCGTCCGTGGTCCGCAGTGCGGTGCGTTCACCCGCGCCGTTGGTATCGGGCGAGCCGCCGGCGGTGCCGCCGGTGACAGAGCCTCCGACCGTGCTCCCCGCATTGCGCGCGGCTTCGGCGTCGACGATCGCCCGGGCCACGGGGTGCTCGCTGCCGTGCTCGAGGCGCGCAAGGAGCGCGAAGTCGTCCGGGCTCAGCTGCGTTCCGGTCAGCGACATCACGCCCGTGGTCAGGGTGCCCGTCTTGTCGAGGACGACCGTGTCGATCGACCTCGTCGACTCGAGCGCCTCGGGCCCCGAAACGAGGATGCCCAGCTGGGAGCCGCGACCTGAGGACACGGCGAGAGCCGTCGGAGTCGCGAGTCCGAGCGCACACGGGCACGCGATGATGAGCACAGTGAGCGCGGCGTGCAGGCCCATCGCCCAGTCACCGGTGACCACACCCCACGTGAGCAGGGTGAGGGCGCTGATGACGAAGACGATCGGAACGAACACCGCGGAGATCCGGTCGGCCAGGCGCTGCACGGCGGGTTTGCCCAGCTGCGCGCGGCTGACGAGATCGGCCATCGCTGCCAAGGTCGTGTCGGCCCCGACGCGTTCGGCGCGGACCTCGAGGACGCCCGCGGTGTTGATCGTCGCCCCGGTGACGGTGTCGCCGACGCCGACCTCGACGGGCGCGGATTCGCCCGTGAGCATCGCCTCGTCGACGGCCGAATGACCGGCGACGATGACTCCGTCGGTGGCGATCTTCTCACCCGGCCGGACGAGGAAGACGTCGCCGACCGCCAGCTCGTCGATCGGCACCTCGACCTCGACCCGCGAGCCGGAGAGCGCACCGGTCCCGACCGGCGACCCGGACACCGAACCGCCGGCCCCAGCCCCAGTCTCCCAGAGCACGGTCGCCGACTTCGCCCCGAGGTCGAGCAGCTCGCGCAGAGCCGCCGTCGCCCGGTTCTTCGCCCGGTCCTCGGTGAGCTTGCCGATGAGGAGGAAGACGGTGATCGCCGCAGCCGCCTCGAACCACACGTGGTAGTCGCCGGGGATCTGCCAGCCGTAGCCGTCGACGACGGCGCGGATGAGTGTGGCGTAGGAGTAGCCGCTGGCGACGATGATGCCGACGCTCACCAGCGTGTCCATCGTCGTCGAGCGTCCCCTGGCGGCTTTGAACGCCGCCGAGTGGAAGGGCCAGGCGCCCCACGTGACGACGGGCAGGGCGAGAGCGCCCACGACCCACTGCCAGCCGGGGAAGTGCCAGCTCATCACCATCGAGATGGCGATGATCGGCACGGACAGGACGAGCGAACCGATGAAGCGCGGGCGCAGGTGCCGGGGATCGTAGTCGACGATCTCCGGCCCCGCCGAGGCGGCCTGCCGCACCGTCGCCCCGTACCCGGCCTTCGCGACGGCCGCGGTGATGTCATCATCACTGAGACCTGAGTCGATGACGACATGGGCCGTATTCAGCGGCAGGTTCACCTCGGCGCTCACCCCGTCGAGACGCGAGAGCTTCTTCTCGATCCGAGCCGAGCACGATGCGCAGGTCATTCCCGTGATGTCGAGATCAACCTCGCGCGACATCACTTGACCTCGTAGCCCGCTTCGTCGACGGCGGCGCGCAGGTCCGCATCGTCGAGGTCGTTCGCCGAGGTGATCGTCACCGGGGAGTCCCCGCCGGCGTTGAGATCGACCGCGACGTCGGAGACTCCGGGCAGCGCCCCGATCTCCTCCTTGACGGACGCGACGCAGTGGCCGCACGTCATGCCTGACACGGTGATGGTGGTGGTGGTCATGTCTCCTGCTTTCCTCGCACGTGCTCGCCGACCGGTCGGTCGGCGAGGTCGCGATGACTCGTCAGAGATGCGCGATCGTCGGGGGCATCGGTCCGGGAAGGGGGCCGGCGCCCTGGAGATCAGGTCAGCTCTTGATGAGCCTGGCGATGGCGGCTGAAGCCTCCTCGATCTTCTTGCGCGCTTCGTCCTCGCCGGCGGCGGAGGCGTCGACGACGCAGTGAGCGATGTGCTCCTCGAGGAGATTGATGGAGACCGCATGCAGCGCAGCCGTGGCGGCCGAGACCTGGGTGAGGATGTCGATGCAGTACTTGTCGTCATCGATCATCTTCGCGATCCCGCGGACCTGTCCTTCGATCCGCTTCATCCGGCGAGCCAGAGCGTCTTTCTGCGGGGTGTATCCATGTTGCTCAGTCATGACAGGACTATATACCCCCATAGGGTATCTGGCAACCCCGGTGGCCCGTGTGCCGTTGGTCTCATTCTCGCATCCCCGCGGCGGCGGTGCTCGTAGAATCGGGGCATGCGTGCATCCAGACTGTTCCGCTTCCCCGTCAAGGGGTTCCCTGCAGAGGAGATCGCCGAGGCGGTCGTCGACTCAGGTCGCGGCATCCGCGGTGACCGCGTCGCCGCCTTCACGAACGGAAGCCTCAACGTCCCCGCCGACCAGTGGCAGCGCTATTCCGCTTTCACCGTCCTCAAGAACTACCCTGACCTGCAGAAATGGCAAGTGAGCACGGCTCCCGATTCTGCGATCACGCTGACCGCGCCGGCGGGAGGGTCGACGACCTTCTGCGCGGACGATGACGAGTCACGGGCCGCCTCGGCGGAGTTCCTCTCCTCGCATATACCCCCGCAGGGTTCTCATCCGCGCGGGATCGTCGTCGCCGGGCAGGGGATGTTCGACTCCCGCGAATCGGGGATCTCCCTCATCAACCCCGCCACCGTTGAGGCCCTCGGCGCCACCGAGGAAGGACGGGCCGCGCTCGGCACTGGCGACCTCGACCCGCTGCGGTTCCGCGGCAACATCTTCGTCGAGGGGCTTGATCCCTTCGCCGAGTTCGGGCTCATCGGTCGGATCGTGCGCATCGGCGGCGTCCGGCTGGCGATCAGCCAGGCGATCGAGCGCTGCCCGGCGACGACCGTCAACCCCGTGACCACCGAGGTCGACGTCAACGTCCCCCGCATCCTCGCCTCGGCGTGCGGGCACCTCCACTGCGGGGTCTACGGACGGATCCTCGAGTCAGGGACGATCACTGCCGGCGATGAGATCGTCGTCGAAGGCGAGGCCCCGCGCGATCTCGTCCCCACCGCGCGGACCCCGCGCTTCCTCACGGTCGTCAGTTCCCGGCAGATCTGCAACGACACGGTGGAGATCTCCCTGCGCGACGAACTCGGGTGGATCCGCGACTTCGACGAACCGGGGACGAACCTGCGCGTCCACCTCGAGCTCGGGGCGCCGTTCTGGCGGACGTACACGATCACCGACGTGACCGACGACGTCGTCTCCATCGCCGTGCGCACCCAGGGGAAGGGATCGCGTGCGGTCGCGAGCCTGCCGCCCGGCGAGCGCGTGCTCGCGTCAGGACCGCATGGGACGATGACAGCGGATCGGGTCTTCGGCGGCACGACCGCGCTCGTCACCGCGGGCATCGGGATCACCCCGAGCCTCGGGCTGCTCCGCGAGGTCGCCCGTGAACCCATGACCGTCGGCGCTGCGCTCGGTGTCGGCGGCGACTCCGCGGCCGGGGTCGGGCCGGGGTCTGCGGACGGGGCTGCCGCACAGGAGACGCTCGGCAGAGCCGTGCCGGCAGCCGAGCGGCTCAGGCTGCTCCACATCGACCGGGATCAGCGCACGGCGTGCCTGTGGAACCGGCTCGTCGACCGAGCCGAGGGCACGGGCCTGCCCGTCGAGGCCGAGCACCGCGACACCGCCGTCGACGGCAGGCCGGGCCACGACGATCTCGTCGCGACCCTGAGCGGCTGCGACAACGTCATGGTGTGCGGGCCCGCCGACTTCACCCGGGCCGTGCTCGCCGCGGCCGAGGAAGCCGGGGTTCCCGGCGTCCACCAGGAGACCTTCGCCTCCCCGCACACGGGGATGAGCGAGGCGATCGCCGACTGCGAACCCGCCGAGGTCACGCTCGCCGAATCCGGCACGAGCTTCCTCTGGGAGCCCGCGCAGGGCACCCTCCTCGACGCGCTCGAGTCGCGCGGGGTCCACGCGGAGAGCTCGTGCCGCGGCGGATCGTGCGGAACGTGTTCGATCGCGCTCGCCTCCGGCACCGTCCTCTACCCCGTCGAACCGGCAGCGCGCGTTCCTGCCGATCACGTCCTCGCATGCTCGGCGGTGCCCGCCGGACCGATCAGCCTCGCCCTCTGAGGCTTAGCCTCGGGCCGGCCCGCAGTCGCGCCCGCTGAGTCGCGGTCTCGTCCCGCGCCCGCCGCGCCCCTGCCTGATCGGCTGAGGCGGGACGACGACGGCCCGCGCCCGACCGCCTCGGCGGGTCCGGGTGACACAATGGGGCCATGACCGAGGCTGCGACGACCCCCCGCCCGGCGCTCTCCCGCGCGCTCGTCGGGCCCGTCGTCCGGCTGAGCCGCCGGGTCCGCTACGGCGTGGCCGGGCGGATCATGTTCGCGAACTCGGTCATGCTCATCGGCATCATGGTGCTCACGACGAGCCTGCTCTACCTCCAGCTCTCGCAGCTCAACACCAAGCGCGAACAGGACCTGCTGCGGTCCGCCGCGGACACCATCTCGCTGTCCCTCGGCGTCGTCGAGGCCGACGAGACGAACGCGCGCGACGAATTCCTCGCCCCCTCCTCGCACGAGAAGCTGCAGACGATGCTGCGCACTGTCGTCAGCGAATACGACTTCGACATCGCCGCCGTCGTGCCCATCGACTATCTGCGCACTCCGCCCTCGCTCGGGTCCGCGAACCGGCGGGCGGGCCTTGCGGAGAACCTCGTCACCGCCTCCTCCGGCGACATCCCCGTCGACTCGCTCGACCAGCTCGCCGCCTCGGTGAATACGACCCGGGTGCTCAGCGGCCGGTCGGATGTCCGCTTCGTCGACGACGGGGGTGAGGGCGGAGGCACGATGTACGTCGTCACCCCGGTCTTCGCCCAGCAGCTCGGCCTCGACGAGGTCGGCCCGGGCACAGTCGTCGGGGCGGTCGTCGTCGGCAACTCCGCTGACTCCGTGCGTGCGGGCTTCCTCGCGCAGAGCAAATGGCTCATCGGCATCGCCATCGCCACGCTTCTCCTCGGCATCGGCGCCTCATGGGTGACGTCCCGCGGTCTGCGCAGGGTCACCGGGGACTACGGTGCGAACGAGCTGCGGAGCATGATCGAGTTCTACTCCTCCGTGCTCAAAGCCGTCTCCGAAGGACTCATCCTCATCGACCGGTCGATGGGCATCGTCCTCATCAACGCCCAGGCCAGGGAGCTGCTCGGTCTCCCGAGCACGGGGTCGAAGCGGGAGCCGGCGCCGGCGGCGGTCGGTGCCGGAGGCGACGAGCAGATCCGTGGTGGGGACGAGCAGAGCGTCGGCAGTGCCGAGCAGCGCCTCGGCGAGGACGCGCACGTCGGCGCCGGGGACGGAGAGAAGTCCCCGCACCTCGGCGGCGATTCCGCCCCGCCCGATGCGGTGGCGGCGACGACCCCGGAGGGCGGGATCCCGCTCGCCGAGCTCGCCCTGCCCGAAGCCCTCTCCGAACTCCTCTCCTCGGGCCGGTGGGCGCGCGACGAGATCCACTACACCGACGAGCGTGTCCTCGTCGTCAACCAGCAGCCCACCGAGGAGGGTGCGGACACGTGGGTCGTGACGATGCGCGACCACACCGAGCTTGCGGAGCTCACCGGCGAACTCGTCTCCGTCCGCTCGTTCTCCGATTCGCTGCGCGCTCAGACCCATGAGTACGCCAACCGCCTCCACATGGTCATCTCCCTCCTCGAGACCGGTCACGTCGACGAGGCCATCGACTTCGCGGCCAAGGACCTCGACGACCTCAGCTGGGTCACCGGCGATGGTCACATGAGCTTCGACCATCCCGTGCTCTCGGCCCTGCTCCTGTCCAAGGTCGCCCAGGCCGCCGAGGCGGGCATCGAGATGACGGTCGACACCGCGGGACTCACGAGCCGCCTCGGCGGGGACGACCGGGATCTCGCGACGATCCTCGGCAACCTCGTCGACAACGCCTTCGACGCGCTGAGCAGGCAGGACGTCCTCCCGGAGAACAAGCGGGTCCACGTCCACCTCAGCGGCGCGGGGGGAGCGGCAGGATTCACGATCGAGGTCAGCGACGACGGTCCCGGCATCGCCGAGGAGGACCTCGACGCGATCTTCGAACGCGGCTGGTCGACGAAGCACGACGGGGTGACCACCGACAGCGGGCACGGACGCAGGCAGACGGGCACCCGAGGGGTCGGACTCTCGCTCGTCATCCAGGCCATCCGCCGCCTCGGCGGGGCCATCGACGTCCAGGGCCGCGGTGAGGACGGCGACGACTTCACCGGTGCCGTCCTCACCGTGTGGCTGCCCGACCGCGGCTGAGGCAGGACCCGGCGGCTCACGGCATGTGTCGAGCCTGGAACACGTGCCCAGCCCGCAGGCGCGGTGCGGAGATTAGACTGACGGCATGCCCGAGACCACCCAGCCTGATGCGAGCATCGGTGTGCTCGTCGTCGAGGACGAGGCCGTCGCCGCCCGTGCTCACGCAAAGTACATCGAGCGCCTCGAGGGCTACCACGTCGCCGGGGTCGCGAAGAACGCCACCCAGGCGATGGCGGCGCTCACGGGCAAGATCCTCGGCCTCGACCCCGACGGGATCGACCTCGTCCTCCTCGACATGAACCTCCCCGACGGCCACGGACTCCAGGTCTGCCGTGCCATCCGCGGTCAGCGGGTCGATGTCGACATCATCGCCGTGACCGCGGCCCGGGACATGCAGATCGTCCAGGAGGCCCTCTCCTACGGCGTCGCGCAGTACATCATCAAGCCCTTCACGTTCCCCGTCTTCAAGTCGAAGCTCGAAGCGTACTCGTCGTACCGGTTCCGCCTCGGGGCCGACTGCCCGGAGGGCGAGGTGACCCAGAACGAGGTCGACACCGCGATCGCCGCCCTGCGCACGCACACCGTCACCGCGACTCCGAAGGGAGTCCCTGACGGTGTCCAGGACGAGGTGAGAGGGGTGCTCACGCAGACCCCCGGTCAGTCCGCCGCCGAGGTGGCCGAGAGTCTCGGTGTCTCGCGGGTGACCGCCCGCCGCTACCTCGAGGCCATGGCCGACGCCGGCCTCCTCGATCGCCGTCCCCGCTATGGGTCCGCGGGGCGTCCCGTCCTCGAATACACCGTCGTCGACGAGGAGTGAGGGGCCCTGGCTCCCGGGCTCCGGAGATTAGTTTCGCTCACCGGAGCGAGCGCAGGTGCTCGATCGCGAGCCGGGCGCAGTAGCCGATCGAGGCGTCGAGTTCGGGCTGGGAGAACGTCGCGATCGTCGAGCGGGTGAAGATCGCGATCGAATACGCCGTGCCGTCGCTGTCGACGATGACCCCTGCCTCGTGCCGGAAGTTGAGGAACGTCCCGGTCTTCCCGTAGTAGCTGACCGCATCCATGGGGAAGCCCGCGGCAATCCGGTGCCGGAAGATCTGCCTGCGCAGGAGGTCGCGCAGCACCGCGGAGTCCTCGGCCCCGAGCAGACGGCCTGTGTGGATGAGCTCGAAGAGGCGCGCGGTGGCACGCACGGTGCCGGTGTTGAACGCCGAATCCGGCAGCTGGGGCACGCGACCCGAGCGGGCATCGGCGACGGCGACGGCCAGGGCACGGGCCTCGTCGCCGCCGGCCACCTCGGCGAGGACATCGTAGAGGTGGGACATCGGGGCGACGACGTCGAACGAGCGGATACCGAAGCGGTGGAGCAGAGCGGTGATCCTCTCGGGCCCGACGAGGGCGAAGAGCGTGTCCGCGGCGGCATTGTCGCTGACCGACAATGCCATCGCGGCGAGGTCGCGCAGGCTCATCTCGACGGGATCGTGCAGTCCGGAGATCCCCGTCCCGCCCGGAGTCGCGGTCGTCGGGTCGACGACGACGCGCCGCGTGAGGTCGAGGACGCCGTCGGCGGCGGCATCGAGGAGGCCTGCGACGATCGCGACCTTGCCGACCGAGGCGAGCGGGATGCGCGCGGACTCCCGGATGCCGACCGAACGGTGGGTCTCGAGGTCCTCGGCGAAGAGGAACCCCTGCGCGCCGAGGCTCGTCCACACCCCGTTGATCTCGTCGATGACGGTTTCGCTCATGACGGTCCGAACAGCCTTTCATCCGCATAGCGGCCCTGGTGAGCGACGCTGCGGGTCTCATGGGAGCGGGCCCCGAGGATCCGGGCGATCGCCGTGAGGATGAGCGGCGACTCCATCGCGTCGAGGAGATCGAGGCTGCCGGAGCCGACGACCTCGACCCGGCGGGCGAGGTCGACGTCGCGCAGACCGCGGTAGGGCAGGGAGTGGGTGCGCGCGGTCATCGCCGGGCACAGGAGCACCGAGCCGTGGGCGAAGACATGGGTGACGGCGTCGAATTCGGTGTCGGCGACGACGAACTGGCCGAGGTGGATGCCGCGAGCGACGAGCGGGGTGAGCAGACCCGAATCGTGGAGGAGGCCGGCATCCTCGGGGAGGATCATGATCGTCTCCCGCTCCGAGGCCCGTCCGAAACCCATGCCAGGCGGCATCCCGCGCAGGTCGGCGGCGCTCATCGCTCCCTCGGACCCTGTGAATCGGGTCGAGGCGGCGACGAGGTCGACGACGAGGTCACTGGACTGCCGTCGACGCTGCGTCGGCAGGGGAGAGCCGAGCCCGCGGACGTCGAGTCCCGCGTCGATCTCCCCGGACTCGATGAGATCGTCGAGGGCCGCCGATTCGGCGGGGACGAACCGCGGCACGGCCCCGCCGAGGCGCAGCTCCTTCGTCGCCGAGACGAGGACCGCGGGGTCGAGGCGCCCGTGGACGCCGATGAGGGTGCCCTCCTCGCGACGACCCGCCACCTCGGCGAGGCCGTCGATGCGGCGCAGTATCTCGAGGATGTCGGGCAGCACCGCCCTGCCGGCGGCGGTGAGTCGGATGCGGCGACGGCTGCGGTCGAAGAGGCGCACCCCGAGGTGCCTCTCGAGGTCGGCGACCCCACGGGAGATCGGCGGCTGTGCGAGCGAGAGTTCGTCGGCAGCCCGCGTGAAGCTCTCGTGCTCGGCGACGGCACGGAACATCTCGAGGCTCTTGAGGAGGTTCACCGACCGGTCTCCACCTGGGTGTATATCAGAATCAGCATGATGCGAACTCCATGTGATATTGGACATGCTCAGGATGGGTGCCAACGATAGCACCATGAAGCCCCTGACACGAAGGATCATCGGTGTCGTCGTCGTGCTCGTGCTCGTCGGAGTCGGCGTTCTCGCGCTGCGCACCCTCCCCGTCCTCCCCTCGATCGCCGCGAGGCAGATCGCCGCCGACCTCACCTCCGGTCAGCTGCGCTCACAGGCATGGACGAACCCGGACGACGGGGACGACCTCGCCGGGATCGTCACGGACCTCGCCGAGGCGGGACAGGGCACACGCCGTGTCACCGTCGACGGCGTCGACTCGGCCGGCGGCACCGCGACGGCGACGCTGCGCTGGGACTGGGAGTTCGCCTCGGCGGCGGGTGACTGGTCCTACTCCGTCGACGTCTCCCTCCGGCGGTCCGGGGCACTGTGGACGGCCGAGTTCGAGCCCCGCCTCGTCCACCCCGACCTCGGTGACGGTGAGATCCTCACGGCCGAACGCACGGCCGGTGAGCGCGGGCGGATCCTCGGTGCTGACGACGCCGTCCTCGTGGCCGAGGGCGAGGTCATCGACGTCGGCCTCCAGCCGAGCAGGCTCACGGATGAGAAGGCGACACTCGCGCAGCTGGAGAAGTCGCTCGACATCGATCCGAAGGAGCTCGCCGAACGCGTCGAGAAGGCCGACCCGGACGCGTTCGTCCCCGTCATCACCCTGCGCAAGGACGACTACGAGCTCGTCAAGGGCGCGATCCTTAAGCTGCCGGGCACCGTCTTCCGCTCCCGCACGCAGCCGCTCGCGCGGACGAAGGGATTCGCCGCGGCGACGCTCGGCTCGGCCGGACGCGCCGAACCCGACGAGATCGCCGCCGAACCCGAGAGCCTCACCTCTGACTCCTACGTCGGGCGCAGCGGAATCCAGATGCTCTACGACGGCACGCTGCGGCCGGGCCCCGGGCTGCGGATCCTTGCCGAGGATGCTGCTTCGGGTGCTGCGGGCGGCGGATCCGGTGAGGGTCCGGGATCCGGTGAGGGTCCGGCGACGCTGTACACGGTCGACGGGACTTCCGGGGAGGACGTGACGACGACGCTCGACGTCGCCGTCCAGACCGCCGCCGAGGAAGCGGCGGCCACGGCGACGAAGCCGAGCGCGATCGTCGCGATCCGCCCGAGCGACGGCCATGTCCTCGCCGTGGCGAACTTCGACCCCACCGGGGCCGCGTGGGACCGGGCCCTGACCGGCCAGTACCCGCCCGGGTCCGTGTTCAAGATCGTCTCCGGGGCGGCGATGGTCGACTCCGGGATCACCCCCGGCACCGCCCTCGACTGCCCGAAGACGACGAGCGTCAACGGCAAGCGGTTCAAGAACGCCGAGGACCACGTGCTCGGCGAAGTCGACTTCTCAGAGAGCTTCGCCCAATCGTGCAACACGGCCTTCGTCAACTCGGCCCCCGACGTCACCGCGGCAGCCCTGAGTGAGACCGCGTTGAGCATGGGCATGGGCCAGATCGACATCGGCACAGACTCCTACATGGCCTCGGTGCCCGAGGCCGACGACCCCGTCGAGCACGCGGCGGCGATGATCGGCCAGGGCAAGGTGCTCGCCACACCATTGGCCGTCGCGACGATGACCGCGACCGTGGCCAAGGGGTCCACGGTCCGACCCCTCCTCGTCCTCCCCGACCGCCGGGACCGCACCGGCGAGGTGCCCGCCCCCGATCCGAAGGGGCTGGCCGAGGTCAAGGAGATGATGCGGGCGACGGTGACCGACGGCACCGCCTCGGCGCTCGCCGACGTCCCCGGTGACCCGGTCTACGGGAAGACGGGGACCGCCGAATACGGCACCGCGGTGCCCCCGCGCACCCATTCGTGGTTCGCCGGGTTCCAGGGGGACCTCGCCGTCGCCGTCCTCGTCGAGGACGGGGGATTCGGCGCCGAGGCGGCCGTGCCCGTCGCCGACCGATTCTTCACGGAGCTGAACTCATGAGACATCTGCTGAGATTCCTCGCCCTGTCCGTGTGCGCCGGGATCGTCGCCGCCGGACTCGCCAGCCCCGTCGCCGGATCCTCCGCCGCCGCCCTCGGTGCGGGAATGGACCTCTTCGACTCCCTGCCCGCCGAGCTCGACGACCGCCCACTCGCCCAACCGTCGACGCTGCTGACGAAGAATGGGACGACGATCGCGACCTTCTCGTGGCAGAACCGGGACGAGGTGCCGCTCGAGAGGATCTCGCAGCCGATGCGGGATGCGACGCTCGCGATCGAGGACCGCCGCTTCTACGAGCACGGTCCTGTCGACGTCGAAGGTGTGGCCCGGGCCGTCGCGAAGAACCTCCTCACCGGGTCCCTCCACGGCGGATCGACGCTCACCCAGCAGTACGTGAAGAACGTCCTCATCAATGCCAGCCAGGCCGATGGGGACGAGCAGGGCATCGACCGGGCCAGGGACCGCTCCGGGGTGAGCGGCATGGCGCGCAAGCTGCGGGAGATGCGGCTCGCGATCACAGTGGAGAAGACGTTCACGAAGGACGAGATCCTGAACCGCTACCTCAACATCGCCAGCTACTCGGGATCGCCCAACGTCTACGGCGTCCAGGCCGCCGCCCGGCAGTACTGGGGCGTCGACGCCGCCGAGCTGTCGATCGCGCAGGCGGCGACGCTCGCCGGGATCGTGCGCAACCCGTATGAGTACAACCCGCAGAAGAACCCCGAGGCGGTCATCGAACGCCGCAACCTCGTGCTTGAGAAGATGGCCGAATACGGGTACATCACCGCCGACGAGCAGAAGGAGGCGGCGGAGTCCGGACTCGACCTCAAGCCGAACGTCACTCCCAACGGCTGCGCCTCCGCCGGTGACCTCGCCTACTTCTGCACCTACGTCGAGAGCGGCGTCCTCACCGACGAACGCTTCGGTGCCACCCCCGAAGAGCGGAAGGAGACCCTGCGCCGAGGCGGTCTGACGATCCGCACCTCCATCGACTCGGCCCTGCAGAAGAAGGCCGTGGAAGCGGTGCGGGACCGGCTTCCCGTCGGGGACTCCTCCGGGGCGGTGCAGGCTCTCGTCAGCGTCGATGTCGCCACCGGAGAGATCCGGGCGATGACCCAGAACACGGAGTACAGCCTCGGCGAGGAGGAGAAGCGGGGACGCACCTCGGTCAACTACGCCGTCGACAGTCCCTTCGGCGGGGGCACGGGCTTCCAGCCGGGTTCGACGTGGAAGCCGTTCGTGCTCGCAGCCTGGCTGGCCGACGGCCGCAGCCTCGGCGACACCGTCAACGGGTCGGGGACCGACTACACGGGGTTCTCGACGCAGGGATGCGACGGTCGCAACTATGCCGCCGGCGGCTACAACCCGCGCAACGCCGGGGACTCCGGCGGCGCGGACGGCAGGATGACCGTGCTCGAGGCGACGAAGAAGTCGGTGAACAAGGCGTACGCGGACATGGCCTCGCAGCTGAACATGTGTGAGATCCGGGATACGGCGACGAGCCTCGGCGTGCGTCTGGGAACCGGGGAGAAGCTCTCTGCGGCGACATTGGAGAACGGGACCGAACAGGTCCTCTACCCGTCGTCGATCCTCGGGACGGTCTCCGTCTCACCGCTGACGATGGCCTCGGCGTACACGGCGTTCGCCAACCACGGGACGCGGTGCGCACCGCAGGCGATCGTCACCGTCACCGACTCCGAGGGCGAGGAGATCCGCGGTGCCGGTGGTGATGGGAACGCGGGGTGCGCCGAGGTGATCGACCCGACGATCGCCGACACCGTCGCGTACGCGCTCAGTCAGACCTTCGAGGGCGGGACGACGACGAGGCTGCGCATCGGCACACCGGCTGCGGCGAAGACGGGGACGACGAACTTCGAGGTCGGAGCGAGCTGGCTCGTCGGGTTCACCCGCGGCCTGTCGACGGCTGTGTGGACGGGCGACCCCGAGGGCATGCGCGACTGGCGGCGGAACTCACGCGGGTCGATGCCGCGCATCGTCTATGGTCAGACTGTATCGGGGCCGACATGGCAGGAGTTCATGCGCTACGCGGGTCCGCGCGCGGAGACCGGCGGCTTCCCGCGGCCCGACGGCGGAGGCGAGAGCGCGGGTCGGAATGCTCGGGGACCCGACGGCGGTAGCGAGGTCTCCCGCGGTGCCGACGGCGGGAGCGAGCCCGGCCGGTCGGGCGACGGACCGTCGGAGGCGGACGATGCTGGGAAGCCGGATGATCCGGCGAAACGCGACGGTGCCGAGGCGGGGCTGGGAGGGAGATGACTGTCGATGCCAAGGGTCGTCCGCGCTCGGTCGGTGGGGCTGTCGGGTTCGGGATCGCTGCCCTCGCCGTGTTCGCGTTCCCCATCGCGATGCTCGCCTTCCTCGGTCTCATCGCCTACTCGGGCTGCATCGTCCACTGCTCGGGGGAGCCGCAGACGGACTGGGTGACCACGCTGTCCTACCTCGGCGTCGCAGGCCTCCTCATCGTCGACATCGGACTGTGGGCGTGGGCAGGGTATCGATGGGGCCGGCCCGTGCCGCTCATCATCGCGGCGGTCCCCGTCGTTCTCACCTACATCGTTGTCGGCATCGGCGTCCTCGCCGGCGCGTTCTGAGAACCGGGGGAGAAGTCGACAGGGGTGGCCCAATCACGTGCCTGCCCCGAGTGCTCGGCCGAGGCGCGCACAGGCTCGGGAAGCGTACGCAGAGGGGACTTACTCGGATAGGAGAGAGATGACGAAATCACTGACACCGCGAACCCGGATGCTGCGGGCTGCGGCCGCGCTGGCCTGCACGAGCGGCCTCATCCTCGTCGCCGGCTGCCAGGAGGGCGGGGCGGCCACCTCGGCGGACGGGGCCGATCCGACTGCATCCTCCACATCGGTGACGCCCACGGATACAGGGGATCCGACTGCGGCGGACCCAGCCGAAGCCGACTCCGCCTTCACCCAGCTCGAAGACGACTTCGATGCCAGGGTCGGCGTCTACGCCGTCGACCTCGACACGGGTCGAGAGCTCGCCTGGCGCGGCGATGAGAGGTTCGCGTACGCGTCGACGATCAAGGCCATGGCCTCGGCGGCGCTGCTCGATGAGGTGGGGACTGACGGACTGTCGAAGAGGGTGTCGATCTCCGAGGACGACATCGTCAGCCACTCGCCGGTGACCGAGACGAAGGTCGGAGGCACGATGACGCTCGCCGAGCTCTGCGAGGCCGCGATGACCCAGAGCGACAACGGTGCTGCGAACCTCATCTTCGCCGAACTCGGCGGGCCCGCAGCCCTCGACGAACGCCTGAACGATCTCGGCGACACCGGAACCACGGTCTCGCGCACCGAACCGGGACTCAACGAGGCGAAGCCCGGGGATCCCCGCGACACCACCACACCGCGCGCCTCGGCGGGCAACCTCCGCGAATACGTCTTCGGCGGAGCGCTCGAGGACGACGAGGCGACGACCCTGACCGACTGGATGAAGGCCACGCAGACCGGGGACACGCTGATCCGAGCGGAGCTGCCCGAGGAATGGACGGTCGGGGACAAATCGGGCACCGGATACTACGGTTCGCGCGCCGACCTCGGGATCGTCTGGCCCGGCGACGGCGGTCCCATCATCATCTCCGTCCTCTCATCGAAGGACGAGAAGGACGCCGAGGCCGACGACCGTCTGATCTCCGGCGCAGCGGCCATCGCGGTCGAGCAGATCCGCTGAGTCGGCGGGCAGTGCGGCGCCGGCCTCCGCCGCGGGCTGCGGATCTCGTTCCCCATCGAGGTGAGAGCCGCGGCCGCCGACGATGAGCCGCTGTCGACGGCGGACGCCCTCGTCTCAGGTGCGGGGTCGCAGGGATTCGTCCGCCGTCGGCTCCCTTCCCGGGGCGATGGGAGGCGAGTCAAGGCGGCCGGACAGGGAGACTTGATAGCGTGCGTCTGTCTGTACTCGTGTGACCAGGGAGGACACGATGAATTTCGGCTGAAGCCTCCCGTGTGTCCGGGTCAGCTGATAGTCTCAAGCGCGGATCACCTGAGAGGCCCCTGACGGCCCCCTTCACTGCGAGCGAACGGAACCGACGATGTCCGAGTTCGAACCCGAATCACGCCCCCGCACCCAGGCAGGGGCAGGCTCTGCCGAGAAGGAGAGGGGACGCCGCCGCTCGATGCTCGTCGCCGCCTTCGGCACCGTCGTCGAATGGTATGACTTCTCGATCTTCTTCTACGTCGCGACGACGCTGACGAAGGAGTTCTTCGGCGGGCAGGCCGATTCGCTGCTGCTCACCCTCGGCGTCGGCGCCGCCGGATTCCTCTTCCGGCCGCTCGGGGCCATGGTCTTCGGCCACCTCGGCGATCGGGTCGGACGCAAGCACGCACTCGTCGTCTCCGCGGTGCTCATGGCCGTGTCCATGCTCGGCATCGCGATCATGCCCGACTACAACACGATCGGGATCTGGGCCGGGGTCGGCCTCGTCTTCTTCCGCTGCCTCTCCGGGTTCTCCGTCGGTGCCGAGTACACGGGGATCATGGTCTTCCTCATGGAGTCGGCGAAGCCGGGCAAGCGCGGACTCGCTGCGAGCTGGGCTGCGGCGAACAGCGAGGTCGGCGCCCTGCTCGCCGTCGGTTCGGGCGCCCTGCTGGCCAATACGCTCTCGACCGAGGCGATGGAGTCGTGGGGGTGGAGGGTGCTCTTCGTCCTCGGTGCCGTCCTCGCCGCGCTCATGGTTCCGCTGCGTCGGATGATGGTCGAGACCGACACGTTCAAGCGCCTGCAGAAGGCGGAGAAGACCGATGTCGTCCTCAAGCGCTCGCCGCTCATCACCGCGATCCTCGAACAGCCCCGGGCGATCATCGTCGCCTTCCTCATCTCCTCGATCGGGTCGGTGAGCTACTTCCTCAACATCACCTATGTGCCCACCTACGTCGAAGAGGTCGCCCAGGTCCCGAACTCGGGTTCGCTGGCGCTGGGCACCGTGGCCGCAGTCGTCGCCATCGTCGTCACGCCGTTCTTCGGGCTCGCCTCTGACCGGTTCGGGCGGAAGGCCTCCCTCGCCGGCCTCATGGTCGTCTTCATCTTCACGACGATCCCCGCCTATGTGCTCCTGAGCAACGACTCGGCGTCGATCGCGATCGGCGGCGCCGCATTCCTCGCGATCCCCGCCGCCGGGTGGAGCGCTGTGGCCGCGGCGATGATCCCCGAGCAGTTCACCGGCACGAGCCGCTTCTCGGGCATGGCCATCGGCTACAACGTCGCCACCGTCCTCTTCGGCGGACTCTCACCGCTTGTCGCCACGTGGCTGATGTCCTCGACCGGTCTCACCCTGGCACCGGCGATCTATGCGACGGTCATCGTCGTCGTCGCCGGCGTCCCTGTGCTCTTCCTCGCTCGCAGCATGGCGAAGAAGTCGCTCGCAGAGATCGATGAGGACCGCCACCTCGTGCCCGCGTAGAGGCCTCTGGGGCGGCCTCCGGCAGGAGGATCCGGTTCGACATCGAGCCCCATGTCGAACCGGATCCTCCTCGCGAAGGCGGTCCGCGCGAGGTGTGGTGCGTACTCTCAGGGCGCGACCGGTTCCGTGGCGGCCTGTTCGCCGTCGACGGCCCGCCGCCGGCGGCGACTGAGAACCGTGAGGGTGGCGAGGACAAGGGCCGAGGCCAGTGCCGCCCCTCCGAAGAGGAGGAAGCTCATCGACGGGTCGACCCCGTTGATTCCGAGGAGGATGCCCGAGACCTGCGGAGCGAGCACCGCACCGATGCGCCCGACGCCGAGTGCCCAGCCCAGGGCTGTGCCGCGCAGGTGTGCCGGGTAGTGCGAGGCGATGGCGCCGACGATGAGCGACTGCGTGCCGTGGGTGCCGATGCCCGCGAGGACGAGGGCGACGTAGATCGCGAGCGTCGCGGTCGTCCCGCTCATGAGCGCGACGAGGGCGATGCCGGCGACCGCCGCGGCGACCGTCGCCGTCGGCAGGATTCCGAACCGGTCGCCCGCCCATGCCGTGAGCACCGAGCCGACGACCGCGCCGAGGTTGAGGGCGATCGTGAAGGCCAGGGCGGGTCCGAGATCGGCGCCGGAGTCGCGCATGATCTTCGGCAGCTGCGTGCCGAGGCCGTACCACGCGAAGAGGGTGAAGAGGGTCGTGAGTGCGAAGAGGATCGAGAAGCTCAGCCACGGCGTGGACAGGATCGTGGAGAAGCCGGTCCGCGGCGCTGCGCGGTCTCCGGCCTCAACGTCCGCCTGCCCCGGGTCGCTGCCGGACGCGGCACGGGGCGCACCCGTCTCCGGCAGCACCTTCCAGGCGACGGCGAGAAGGATGAAGGAGACCGCGGTGATCCAGAACATCGCCGGCCACCCGAAGGCGGGGATGAGCCAGAGTCCGGTGAGCGCGGCGATCGTTCCGCCGATCGGCACCCCGGACATCATCAGGGTCGCCATCGAGCCGCGCCAGCGTGGGGGAACGAGCTCGGCGGTGAGCGCGTTCGCCGAGGGCACGAGTCCGCCGAGGCCGAGGCCGGCGATGAGGCGCAGCGCCCCGAAGACGCCGGGGTTCGGTGCCAGGGCGCAGGCGACCGTGGCCACGCCGAAGACGATGACGCAGAGCAGGATGGTCCGGCGGCGCCCGATCGCATCGGCGAGACGGCCGGCGACGACGGCGCCGATCATCATCCCGAGGAACGCGAGCGAGCCGAGGGTGCCCGCCGAGGCGGGGGTGAGTCCCCAGTCGGTGGTCTCGATGAGGGAGTTCTGGACGGCACCGTAGACGATGAGGTCGTAGCCGTCCATGACGATGAGCAGCCAGCAGATGACGACTGCCGCCCAGCGGCGCGCTTCGCTGCGCGCCGGGGCCTGTGAGGAGGTGGTCTCGGTCATGGGGGACACCGTAGGGAGGGTGTGAAGCCGATCACGAGTATATTCTGCTCTGCGGAATCCGGAGGACAGGCTACCGTGGGGGTCATGCCGCAGCATTTCAGCATCGTCAAACGTCCTGACCATGCCATCGAGTCCGTCGACAATGCCCTGCTGCTCATCGACCTCCTCCGCCGCCACCCGCAGGAGGGCGTGCGCGTCCAGGACGTCGCCGCGTACCTCGGGGTGGCGCCTTCGAGTGCGCACCGCCTGCTCTCAACGCTGCTCTACCGGGGATTCGTCACCCGCGGGCCCGCCAGGCAGTACCGGCCCGGACCCGCCCTCGGCGTCGCGGAGACCCAGGGCACACAGTCGGTGCCCGGCCCGGTCCTCGAGATCCTCGCCCAGCTCAGCGCCGACACCGGAGAGACCGTCTCCCTCCTGCGCCGTCGCGGAGTGAGCGTCGTCTTCCTCACGACCGTCGAATCCCGCCAGCGTCTGCGGGTGGGGGAGCGCACCGGCACCGTCCTCCCGGCGCGGCTGACCTCAGGGGGCAAAGCTCTGCTCGCCGCTCTCGACGACGTGTCGATCCGCGCCCTCTATGCCGGCGGGCGCTCGCCCGGTGAGCGCCTCGCCGGCAGCGACCTCGAGCGCCTCCTGGCCGAGATGGACGAGGTGCGAGCTCAGGGCTTCGCGCTCAATCTGCGGCAGACGGAGTCCGACATCAGCGCTGTCGGCATCGCGGTTCCGCACAGCAGCGGACTGCCTCCGCGCGACGCTGTGGCTCTGAGCGCGCCGGCGGTGCGCACGACGGCGCTGACCTCGGAGCGCTCGATCGACCTCGTGCGGCGCGCCTGCGCGGACCTCGCCGGACTCGAGCTCGTGCCGGAGAGCCCACCCCCGGCCGACTGAGCCGCCCGCGCCGTGCCCGCCCCCACCTCGGCGGAGCGATCGTTCCTGGTCACCATGGACAGCTTCCGACGCCGTCAACCTGTCCGGAACGACCAGCGATCGGCGAGGGCGCGTGCCTGCGCCATCGACCGATTCCGTCCAGCGGAATTCATGCTGTGACCTCGCCCACCGAGGAGTAGCCTCGGCGCAGATTCAACGCACTGGTCCGAGGAGGCCCCGATGACGCGCCCTGCACCGACGATGGTGAACCCCGACCCGACTCCCGAGGAGGAGCGAGAGCTCGAGGCGATGTATACGACCATGGCGGAGGAGAACATGATCCCGCTGTGGACCCAGCTCGACGAGCTCATGCCACAGGTCCCCGCCTCGGCGGCGGTCGCCCACCAGTGGCAGTGGTCGACCCTGCTCCCCCTGGCCGAACGTGCCGGCGACCTCGTGCCCGTCGGTCGCGGCGGGGAACGGCGGGCGATCGCCCTGGCCAACCCCGGCCTCGGCGGGGCGCCGTTCGCGACCCCGACGCTGTGGGCGGCGATCCAATACCTCGGCGGGCATGAGGTCGCTCCCGAGCACCGGCACTCGCAGAACGCCTTCCGCTTCGTCGTCGAAGGCGAGGGCGTGTGGACGGTCGTCAACGGCGATCCGGTCCGGATGTCGCGCGGGGACTTCCTGCTCACCCCGGGCTGGAACTTCCACGGTCACCACAATGAGACCGACCAGCCGATGGCGTGGATCGACGGCCTCGACATCCCCTTCGTCCACTACGCCGACACCTCGTTCTTCGAGTTCGGCATCGACCGCGTCACCGACGAGTCGACCCCGGACATCTCCCGCTCGGAGAGGCTCTGGGGGCACCCCGGGCTCCGTCCGCTCTCGGGCCTGTCGAACACCGTGAGCTCCCCGATCGGGGCCTACCGCTGGGAGCACACGGACCGCGCCCTCACCGAGCAGCTGCGCCTCGAGGACGAAGGCTTCCCCGCCACCGTCGGTCAGGGGCATGCGGCGATCCGCTACGTCAACCCGACCACCGGCGGAGACGTCATGCCGACGATCCGCGCCGAATTCCATCGTCTTCGCGCAGGCACGACGACACCGGTGACCAGGCGCGTCGGCTCCGAGGTCATGCAGGTCTTCGAAGGCTCCGGGCGCATCCTCGTCGACGACCGCGTCTTCGACGTCGTCACAGGCGATCTCGTCGTCATGCCCTCGTGGTCGGCGGTGAGCATCGAGACCGAGACCGGCCTCGACCTCTTCGCATTCAACGACCGCCCGATCATCGAAACCCTGAATTTCGCCCGCACCCACGTCGAAGGAGAACAGCAGTGAGACTTGCCACCATCGCCACCCCGTCCGGATCCCGTGCCGCAGTGGAGGACGGCGACGACTACGTCGTCGTCGAGGACTTCTCCGACGTCGGGGCCCTGCTCGCCGACGAGTACTGGCAGCGCACCGTCGCCGAGGCGATCGCCTCCCCGTCGGCGACCGTGCCCGTGAGCGAGGCCGAGGAGCTCCAGCTCATCACCCGCCCCGGCAAGATCGTGTGCGTGGGGCTCAACTACCGCAGCCACATCCTCGAGATGGGCCGTGACCTGCCCGCGTACCCGACCCTCTTCGCGAAGTTCGCCGAGACGCTGACCGGCCCGCACGACGACGTGCCGTTCGCGCCCGAGGATCCGGAGCTCGACTGGGAGGGTGAACTCGTCGTCGTCATCGGCAGGCAGGTCCGCCGGGCCGATGAGGCCGAAGCCGCCGAGGCGATCGCCGGGTACACGATCGCCAACGACATCTCGATGCGCGGCTGGCAGTTCCGGACGAAGGAATGGCTTCAGGGCAAGATGTGGGAGGACTCGACCCCGCTCGGACCCGTACTCGCGACCGGTGATGACTTCGACCCCGCCGAGGCGGTGCTCACCACCACGGTCAACGGCGAGGTGATGCAGCAGCATGCCATCGTCGACCTCCTCTTCACCCCGGCCCACCTCGTCTCCTACATCTCGACGATGATCACCCTCGACCCCGGAGACATCATCCTCACCGGCACCCCCGGCGGCGTCGGCCGTGCCCGCGACCCGCAGGTCTACCTGCAGCCGGGCGACGAGGTGAGCGTGTCGATCGACGGGATCGGGACGATCTCCAACCGCATCGTCGACGCCGGGTAAGCCATGGTCGCCCGGCACGATCTCACCACCGACCCCGCACTCCTGGCCGAACTGCTCACGGTGCGGCGGGGGACGGCGTTCTTCGCCCGCAAGCTCGGTGAGCTCTCCGACGCCGAGTTCGACGAACCGAGTCTTCTGCCCGGCTGGTCCAGGCGCCACCTCATCGCCCACGTCGGGTACAACGCTCGGGCGCTCACCCGCCTCGTGCAGTGGGCGAACACCGGCGTCGAGACGCCGATGTACGAGTCGCCTACGGCCCGTGACGCCGAGATCGACTTCGGGTCGACCCTGCCGGTGCGCGCCCTGCGCCACCTCATCGAGCACGCGGCGATCAGCCTCGACGTCGAATGGCGCGACAGCCCCGACGAGGCGTGGGAGGCGATCGTGCGCACCGCGCAGGGCCGGGAGGTGCCCGCCCGGGAGACCGTGTGGATGCGCACCCGCGAGGTGTGGCTCCACGCGATCGATCTGGACAACGGGGCACGGATGAGCGACATCCCCGCACCCGTCCTCACCCGGTTGCTCTCCGACATCACCGGGGCGTGGCGGGCGCGGGGAACCGATGCGGGGATCGTCGTCGCCGTCGAGGGGACGGACGACCGCCTCGGCGGGGCCGGCGTTGCGGACGGGGACCCGGCGGACGCGGGTGACCGGGACGGAACGGTCGTCAGCGGATCGCTGCCCGACCTGGTCCGCTGGGCCTCGGGCCGGGGCGATGCAGGCGTGCGGACCTCGACGGGTGAGCCGGTGACCGCGCCGAGGTGGATCTAGCCGACCCGGGGCACTCCCGGAGCCGAGCGGTCCCGGGACTGCTCGGCTCCGGGACCGCTCATGGTCGAAGGGCTCAGCCCTTCGCGGCTGCGTTCCAGGCGGCGACCTCGTCGCGGGCGAGCTGCTCGGCCAGCCCGATGTAGCTCGCCGGGGTGAGGGCCCTCAGGCGCCGGGTCTCCTCCTCAGGCAGGCCGAGGCCCGCGACGAACTCCTGAAGGTCGGCCTGGTGGATGCGCTTGCCGCGGGTGAGCTCCTTGAGCTTCTCGTACGGGTTCTCCATCCCGGCCACGCCCTGCAGGCCGGCCGCGCGCATGACCGACTGGATCGCCTCGCCGAGGACCTCCCAGTTCCCATCGAGGTCGGCGGCTAGGGCGTCCTCGTTGATCGCGAGCTGCCCGAGTCCCTTGACGAGGTTGCCCAGCGCGAGCACCGAATGCCCGTAGGCGACGCCGATGTTGCGCTGGGACGTCGAATCGGTGAGGTCCCGCTGCATCCGGGAGGTCACCAGCGTCGAGGCGAGCGAATCGAGAAGGGCGGAGGAGAGCTCGAGGTTCGCCTCGGCGTTCTCGAAGCGGATCGGGTTGACCTTGTGGGGCATCGTCGATGATCCCGTGGCGCCCGCGACGGGGATCTGCTTGAAGTAGTTCATCGAGATGTACGTCCACATGTCGGTCGCAAGGTTGTGGGCGATCCGATTGAACCGGGAGATGTCGGCGAAGAGCTCGGCATCCCAGTCGTGCGACTCGATCTGCGTGGTCAGCGGGTTGAACGTCAGGCCCAGGCTGCCCTCGACGAAGGTGCGGGCGATCTGCGGCCAGTCCGCGCCGGGCACCGCGGCCATGTGCGCGGAGTACGTGCCGGTCGCACCGTTGATCTTGCCGAGGAATTCGGTCGCGGCGATCCGCTCGTACTGGCGGCGCAGGCGGTGGACGAAGACCGCGAGCTCCTTGCCCATCGTCGTCGGCGTCGCCGGCTGCCCGTGGGTGTGGGCGAGCATGGGGACGCCGCCGAGGTCGGCGGCGGTGTCGGCGAGGGCGTCGATGAGGGCCTTCGCCCGCGGCAGCCACACCTGTTCGGTGGCCTCCTTGATGCCGAGCGCCCACGAGAGGTTGTTGATGTCCTCGGACGTGCAGCAGAAGTGGACGAGCTCGCTGAGGTCGTCGGCGCCGATCTCGACTAGTGCGTCCTTGATTGTGTATTCGACGGCCTTGACGTCGTGGACCGTGACCGCTTCGTGAGCGGCGAGCGTCGCAATCGTCTCAGCGTCGAAGCCCGCGGCGAACTTCCGCAGCGCCGTGACCTCTGACTCGGTGAGAGTGCGGACGCCCGGGATCACCGAGTTCCGCGCGAGGTGGATGAACCATTCGACCTCGACGCGGATGCGGTTGCGGTTGAGCGCGGCCTCCGAGAGGTGATCGACGAGGTCAGCGGTGTCCTTGCGGTAGCGACCGTCGAGCGGTCCGAGGGCGATGGCGGGTGAGACTTCAGCAAGTGAAACGGTCGGCATGCCCTCATTTTCTCACGACCCGCCGCCACAGGCGGACTCGCGCTCACTCGCCTGTGGACGGGCAGGGGACTCGCGTGTCAGGCGGCTGTGGACGCTCAGGCCGTGTCCACAGGCCGATTCGCCCCCCTTGGTCTCGGTCGGCCGGATTCCTAGCGTGGGGGCGATGACGAGAGGAGACCGGGATGATCACCGACGAACTCGCCGCCAGCCGCGACGGCTGGCGGCAGCGGGCGAACGAGCTGCGGGTGCTCGCGAACGCGACCCGGCGGATCGACGGGTGGGACTCACCGGCGGGCCGTCTCCTCATCGAACGTCTCGGTTCGTGTGCGGAGGCGATCGGTCTCCTCGCCGATCGCGCCGACGACCTCTCCGAAGCGTACGATCTCCACCTCCAGGTCGTCTCCGTGGGCGGGAGGATCCAGCTGTGAACGGCCACGGCGTGCTCGACTCCCGGTGGATCACCGTCGACCTCGGACGCATCCTCCGCCTGCCTGACCGGCTGCGCCGCCTGTGGCCGAGCGATCTCCTGCCCCAGACCGACAGAGACCCTTCCGTCGGGCCGACCCCTTCAAGGCGGTGTGCGACCCGGCCGCCGGGGTCTGCCGTCCCGGACGGGGATGGCCACCCGCCGGAGCTCGGCGGGCACCCGCCGTCACGGGCCGCCGTCGCCCGGGCGGCCGCCTCGGCGGGGATCACCCTGACCGCACCGTCGGCCGCAGTCCGCGAGGAACTCCCCGCCGAGGTCGTGCGCCCGCGAGACCTCGACGTCCTCTCGGCGTGGCTGGCAGGGTTCGCCGCCGAACTCGACCTCGCCCGCACCCGGATGGCGCTCGTCGTCGGTGCCGAGAACAGCGCCGTCCACCTCGAGATCGCCATCGCCGCCGACTCCTGCCTCGCGATGCTCGCCCTGCGCGGAGCAGACAACGCCGACTTCGCCGGGTACGAGTTCCTCCGCCGCCTCGAACCGGGTGAGGTGGCGTCCGTGTGCGAGGACCTCTCCGACCTCGTGGCCGGCGACTGCGTCCTCACCCTCACCTGCCTCGGAAGCAGTGCCGACGGGCAGCCTGCCCGCGCAGGGATGGAGTTCCTCCACCGACAGGCGGGGAGATGGTCACGACCGCTCCTCGAGCGAGGGGAGAACGGGATGACGGTCGCGCGCACGGAGGAGATGCCCGATGGTGCGGTGCGGATGGTCGTCGCCTCGATGCTCACGCGTCTGCGCTTCGCCGAGGTGGGCTCCCCATGATCGGAACGACGACCCGTGGCGGGGGCGGGATCACGGTCGGCGATCGGATCGAGATCAGCGGCACCGACCTCGACCGCCTCGGCGCGCGGATCGGGGAGCTCTCGGCCGACGGCACGGTCGGCGACTTCGACCTCGGCACCCTGCTCACGCAGGTGCCGGCGCCGCTCACCGCCCTCAACCTCGACGCCGCCCAGGTCCGCTATCACCAGCAGCTCGCGCTCGTGCTCGCCGAACTCGAAGCGACGGTGCTCGCGATCCGCACCGCAGCGCTCGCCTACCGCGAGGCAGAGAAAGGAGTGAGCGAGGTCTTCGGGGGACTCCTCGACGGCCTCGGATATGCCACCGGCAGGCTCATCGCCATCAGCCTGCCCGTCATCATCCCCGCCGCCATCGCCGTCGGCGTCCCCGCCGTCGCAGGATGGCAGATCATCGACGCCACGGGACTCGACGACGTGGTCGAGCGGCACTTCGGCATCGACCTCGGCCAGGCCAAAGCCGACATCACCGAGGACTTCGTCGCCCTCGTGTTCGAGAACTCCGACGCCACCGGTGCCGTCATCGAGCACGTGCTGCCGGGGATGGTCGTAGGCTTCCTCGGGCTGCCGCCGGGACTGCTCGCCGTCGACTCGGACACGACGCTGTGGCCCCACGACTCGGGGTCGATGACCGCGTGGGTGCTTGCGGCCGCGAACCTCGTCGGTCTGCTCACCCCGTCCGAGGTTGAGGTGTGGAAGGCGCAGGGACTGACGCAACCCCACACCAGACCCCCGGCCGACGTCGCCGAGCTCTACGACCGCGAAGCCGCCCAGCATCGCGGAGTCGACTCGGGCCAGGTGCGCATCGAAGAGGTGCGCTCTCCCGACGGAACCACGCGCTACATCGTCTACGTTCCGGCGACCACGGACTGGTCACCGGTCCCGGGGGAGAACACGACCGACCTGACGACGAACGTCGAGGGCATGGCCGGCAACGACACGGTGATGCGCGAGATGGTCCGGCGGGCGATCGCCGACGCCGGGATCCCAGACGACGCCGAGGTGATGCTCGTCGGATACTCCCAGGGCGGCATCACGGCCGGGTCGCTGGCCGCCGATCCCGCGTTCCTCGCCGACGTCAACGTCACCGCGCTCGTCACCGTCGGGGCGCCCGTGTCCGACTTCCCCATCGATGAGGGCATCGACGTCCTCTCGATCGAACACGAACAGGACCTCGTTCCCGATCTCGACGGCAACGAGAACCCGGTCCGGGACCGCTGGTCGACCATCACCGTCGACTACGATCCTGACGCGCTGCGGCGGGCACCGAACCTCGCCGACCGCAGCGACAAGGAGCTCGACGACATGTTCGACTCCGCGGGCGCCGCACACTCCTCGGCCGCCTACTCCGCCTCGATCGGCCTCATGGTCGCCGCCGGTCACCCGGCACTCAGGGGATTCACGGCGAGGAACGCGCAGTTCTTCTCCGGGCGCATCACCGAGACCCGGGACTACCAGGGACGACGCAGGCGCAGCTGAACGGATCGGGGTGCTCGGACATGCGGTGGTCGGACTCCCAACCACCTCGGCGAGGATCGACAAACGTCACCGCGAACCTTTGGCGAGTGACGCACAGCACGAGGTCACACCCCTAGGCTGACCACGACCGATGATCTTCGGAGTCGGTGCGGACGCCGCTTCCGCACAGCGCGCTCGACACACCGGTCCAGTGGCACCGGCTGAGGCGATTCGGTATCGTTGACATACCTGTGAATCGCATCACTCGAGGGTGAGTCCTCCCACCAGAGGCCCCGCCCGCAGCACCCGGTCCGCCACTGGTCACCTCCGGTGGGTCGGACCACGAACAAAGGAGTACTGGAATGACCTCGAACATTTCAGTGGGATCCGGGACTGCCCACAGTCAGCCCACGGAGCCTCGCATGATTCAGATGCTCACGGAGGACGGCAACCGCGTCCAGTCCGGAGAGTACGACGCGTTCGCCGCAGAGCTCACCGATGAGGATCTGCGCGGGTTCTATCGGGACATGGTTCTCGTCCGCCGCGTCGATGCGGAGGGAGCCGCACTGCAGCGGCAGGGACAGCTCGGCCTCTGGGCGCCGATGTTCGGCCAGGAGGCCGCTCAGATCGGCATGGGGCGCGCAGCGCGTCCGCAGGACTTCGTCTTCCCCACCTACCGCGAACACGGCCTCGCCTACACCCGCGGCGTCGAACCGGAGACCCTCCTCGGCATCTTCCGAGGTCAGAACCACGGCGGTTGGGATCCGCAGGAGCACCGCTTCCACACGTACACGATCATCATCGGCTCCCAGACTCTTCATGCCGCCGGGTATGCGATGGGTGTCAACATGGACGGCGACGTCGGCACCGGCGACCTCGACCGCGACACCGTCGCCATCGCCTGCTTCGGTGACGGCGCGACCTCCGAGGGCGACGTGTCCGAGGCGCTCAACTTCGCCGGGGCCTTCCACGCCCCTGTGCTCTTCTTCTGCCAGAACAACCAGTGGGCGATCTCCGAGCCCACCCGTGTCCAGAGCGCGGCCCCGCTGTACAAGCGCGGCGAGGGCTTCGGGGTGCCCGGCATCCGCGTCGACGGCAACGACATCATCGCGATGTACTCCGTGGCCCGTGCGAGCCTCGACTCCGTGCGCGCCGGCAACGGTCCGATGCTCATCGAGGCCTTCACCTACCGTCGTGGTGCCCACACCACGGCTGACGATCCGACGAAGTACCGTGACCGCGCCGAAGAGGAGATCTGGGAGGACCGCGACCCGATCACGCGTCTGCGCGCCTACCTCGAGAACCACACGGACACGGGTGAGGACTTCTTCGCCGAGGTCGACGCCGAAGCCGACACCCTGGCCGCGCGCATCCGCCACAACTGCGTGACCATGGAGGACCCGGATCCGGTCGAGATGTTCGCCAATGTCACCTCCGAGCCTCACTCGCTGGTCGATGAGGAGCGTGCGGAATTCCTCGCATACCAGTCCTCATTCGCCGATGCAGGTGAGGCCTGATGGAGAAACTTCCCCTTTCCAAGGCGATCACAGCCGGTCTGCGGAAGGCCATGGAGGACGACCCGAAGGTCGTCCTCATTGGTGAGGACATCGGAAAGCTCGGCGGCGTCTTCCGCGTCACCGAGGGCCTGCAGAAGGATTTCGGTCCGCAGCGGGTCATCGATGCGCCGCTGGCCGAATCCGGGATCGTCGGCACGTCGATCGGCATGGCGATCCGCGGCTACCGGCCCGTCGTCGAGATCCAGTTCGACGCGTTCATCTTCCCCGCCTACGACCAGATCGTCACGCAGGTCGCCAAGCTCTACAACCGCACGCTCGGCAACGAGCGCATCCCGATGGTCATCCGCGTGCCCTACGGCGGTGGGATCGGCTCTCCCGAGCACCACTCGGAGAGCCCGGAGGCCGTCTTCGCCCACCACGCCGGCCTCAAGCTCATCAGCCCGTCGACGGCCAATGACGCGTACTGGATGATCCAGGAGGCGATCAAGAGCGACGATCCGGTGATGTTCTTCGAGCCCAAGCGCCGCTACTGGCAGCGCGGGGACGTCGACACCACTCGTCATGATCTCGGGATGCTCGAGGCGCGGGTGCTCAGCGAGGGCACCGACGTCACGCTGGTGACCTACGGCCCGCTCGTGCCCACGGCCCTCGACGTCGTCGCGGCGGCCGCGGAAGAGGGCAAGAGCGTCGAACTCATCGACCTGCGCAGCCTCAACCCGCTCGACCTCTCGACGATCGAGCGCTCCGTGGTCAAGACCGGTCGCCTCGTCGTCACCCATGAGGCGCCGACGTTCCTCGGTCTGGGATCGGAGATCGCCGCCCGCATCTCGGAACGCTGCTTCTTCAACCTCGAGGCCCCGGTCATCCGGGTCGGCGGGTACCACACCCCCTATCCGGGCTCGCGGATGGAAGAGCACTACCTGCCCGACCTCGATCGCATCTTCGACGGTGTCGACCGGGCCCTGGCCTACTGACGAGAAGGAGAGCAAGAATGGCATTCGAATTCCCCCTTCCCGACGTCGGCGAAGGCCTCACCGAGGCGGACATCGTCTCCTGGAAGGTGTCCCCGGGCGATGAGGTGACGGTCAATCAGATCCTCGTCGAGATCGAGACCGCGAAGTCACTCGTCGAGCTGCCCAGCCCTCAGGCCGGGACCGTCGGCGCCCTCCTCGTCGAGGAGGGTCAGACCGTCGAGGTCGGCACCCCGATCATCCGCTTCGGAGGTGCCGATGACTCCGGCGCCGAGGCGGCCGAGACGATGTCCGCGCCCCACGCCGAGACGCAGGCGCCTGCCTCCGAAGGCGCGGTGACGACCGACGACGAAGGCGGTGCCACGCTCGTCGGCTACGGCGCGAAGGCTGCCTCGTCGAAGCGTCGCCCCCGCAAGGGTGCGCCGGCGACCGGCGGCTCCGGTGCGTCGGCGACCGGCGGCACTGCCGCCGGTTCGGCTGCGGAGGCTCCGGCAGCGCAGTCGGGTGCGGGAGCGCAGTCGGGTGCGGAAGCGCAGCCGGCCGCGGAGGCGCCGACCGCCTCGGCGGGTGTGGCCCCCACGGGAGCAAAGCCCCTGGCCAAGCCGCCGGTGCGCAAACTCGCGAAGGACTTGGGCATCGATCTCGCCACGGTCACTGCGACCGGCTCCCGCGGCGAGGTCACTCGCGCCGACGTCCAGGCGGCCGCCGACGGCTCGGCCGCACCTGCAGTCTCAGGGGCGACCGCCTCGGCGAGTGTCGATACCGGCGAACTCGAGGAGCGGATCCCGTTCAAGGGCGTGACGAAGATGATGGCCAAGGCCATGGTCGACTCCGCGTTCACGATGCCCCATGTCACGGAGTTCCTCGACGTCGACGTCACCGAGACGATGGCGTTCGTCCGTCGGCTCAAGGCGTCGAAGGTGCTCGGCGAGGATGTGCGTGTTTCTCCGCTGCTCATCGTCGCGAAGGCCGTCGCGTGGGCGGTGGGACGCAACCCGCGGATCAACTCGGCCCTCGAGGGCGATGACATCGTCGTCAAGAAGTACGTCAACCTCGGGATCGCCGCTGCGACTCCGCGCGGACTCATCGTGCCGAACATCAAGAATGCGCACGCGATGGGTCTGACGCAGCTCGCACAGGGCATCCAGGACCTCACGGCCCTGGCCCGGTCGGGCAAGACGCCTCCGGCGGACCAGACGGGTGGGACGATCACCATCACCAACGTCGGCGTGTTCGGCGTCGACGCCGGCACCCCGATCATCAACCCTGGTGAGGCCGCGATCCTCGCCTTCGGGCAGGTGCGGAAGAAGCCGTGGGTGGTCGACGACGAGATCGTTCCGCGCGAGATCACGACCCTGTCGGTGAGCGCCGACCATCGCGTCGTCGACGGCGAGATCATCTCGAAGTTCCTCGCCGACGTCGGCCGCGGCCTCGAGGATCCGAGCGTCCTCCTCGCGTGAGGTCGCGCGCCTCGTTCGGTAGGTGTGTCCCGCTCGGTAGGGGTGTCCCGCTCGGGTGAGAAGTCGTCGGGTGACCGGTACGCAAGCTCCGACGCCACAACGCCCCAGCAGCGATAACGCCCCCGCAGCCTCTTGTCCTACCCTTGCACGCGTAGGACAAGAGGCTGCGAGGGCGTTGCGCGAAGCTGCCGGGAGGACGTATCGCTCAAGGGGAGATGCGGCGCCCCGGGTGGGAATTGCTTCGAGAGCCGTCTCGGGACACAACAGGACTCACGCTCTGCTGGTCTGTGGAACAAGCTGGCAGCACTGTTCACCCGGCGGCGCGCTCAAACTCAGACTGTCGTGGCCACGCCACAGCGGATGCGGCCGCCACCTGCACACCGGCTGCCAGCGTCACGCCCAGAATCCACCAGAGTCCTGCGTCGAGCAGCACTGACCACGCGGTGACGACGAGGCCGGCGCAGAATGCCATGAGGACGAGACGCGGTTTCGGAACGAGTCGTCGTGCCCGAAGAAGCGGGACGAGCAGGCACAGCCAACCGACGAGCAGGACGATGACCCCGATCGAGTCCGACGCTGATGGCCCGTGGTCGTTGCTCAGCGACAGCACTCGCGCACCTTGGTCAGGCAGTAGCACCACGACAGTGCCGATCAGCGACAGGGCGAACCAACCGCAGAGGCCGAATCTCATGTGCCTCCGCGCCGGGGCGGAGCTCCGTGTACGCCGCATTCTCAACTCCACGTCCGCGTGATCGAGATGCCCCCAGCATAGACGCAGCCGGGGCATAGCGCGTGTCGACGAGTTCCGTCGAAAAGTATGACGCCCCCGCAGCCTCTTCTCCTACCCTTGCACGCGTAGGAGAAGAGGCTGCGGGGGCGTTGCGCGAAGCTGCCGGGAGGACGTATCGCCCGAGGTGCGTTCTGCTGCTTCGAGGGCGATTCGGCGCCTCGGGTGCCGTGGGCACCCTACTTGTCGAGGTAGGCGCTGTTCTTCTCGGAGTACTCGCCGTCCTTGACGAGCCGCTTGGCGAGGCAGTGGTCGCGGTCGAGACCCCATGAGCGGCACTGCTCGAGCGCCGGGCCGGAGTCCTTGTACGGCGTATCGATGACGGTGACCCAGTAGCCGCCGGTCTTGTACGCCTTCCACTCACTGCTGTCGAGGAGGATCGCACCCGGGTACTTGACCTGGTTCGCCTTGAATTCGTCGAGGATGTCCTGCGCCGACCACGTCTTCCCGTCGGCTTCGGTGCCGACCTGCTTCGCGCTCACCTGCGTCACCCACTGACCTTCGAGGGCGGCGGCCTTCTCGGCACCCGACTCGACGAAGCCGTCGAGCTCCTCCTCGGGCGAAGCAGAGGGCTGGACGAGTTCGTCGCTCGGCGACAGTGCCTGAGAGGTCGGCTCGCCGCTGACATCGGCGGGCACGGTCCCGGTCTCCGGAGCGAGCCACCGGATGCCGAAGAAGCCGACGAGCGCGAGGACCATGACGATGGCGAGGATGACGACGACGACCTTGAGGCCGGTGCTTCTGCGCGGGCGCACGGACTGCGTCTGACCGGAGTCGGGACCGCCGTAGCCGGGCACCGCTGCGAAGCCGCCCGAATCCGTGCCGCGCCCGGAGGAGCCGCCGGCATAACCGGGCTGGGCGGGGAACCCGCCGCTGTTCGGGTTGCGGGCCTCACCGGTGCGGCGAGGTCCTCCGCGACCGCCACCGCGGGCGTGTTCGGGCGCGCGCGCGTTGATGTGGTCCTGGAACGGTGAGCTGCCGGCCGGAGCGAAGACGTTGCTGCGGCGGGTCTGCGAGACGGGGAAGTCGCCGGTGTGGCGTTCGATGTACTCGTAGTACGTCGAACGGTCGAACTCGGCCTCGGCCGGGTTCGGGTCCTGATCCTGTCCCTGCGGCTGAGCCTGGGCGCCCCGGCCGGATCGATCGGTCGGAACCCAGTCATCGCTGGTCGCGGGACGGATGCGCGGCCTCGGTGGAACGTCGCTCATCTGTCCTCCAGAGTGCCAGATGTGGTGGCAATCATCTTCTTACCTTGACACGAGTTCCATGGGTCTTCAACACGGCCCCGAAGCCCCCGTACCCCTTACATCTGCAGTGATCGCCGAGGCGGCCCGACCCTGAGTGCGGACGTGCAGAGGGGCGTCTGGCAAGGGGAGTGGATGCTCGACATGCCGCGATCCGCGCGGATCCGGGCGATACTCCTACCGGGAGGTAGTTGAAACACAGACTTTTCGGGCGAGCGGCGGCTCGCGCGGTGTCCCGGGTGACTTCGGAGGGTGTGAATTTGCCCAGAAGGCCTGGGTCTCACTAAACTGGTTGTCTGTTGTGTCGTGACGGCCCGGTCCCCGACTGATCCGCCGCGACCGACATGGTGCTCACCCACCGCTGCACTCCAGCTTCGGCCATCTCTCACAGGCTACGGCTTCAGCGCTGGTGAGACATCTCGCCCGAACGGGCATGCCTGTTTCGGCGTACACAATTTCCATTGCGAACGCCGCGTGCACGGGTGCACATCCGCCTTTCGACCGGACGCAGGTCCGCGCCTGGGTCGGATCGTGCCCGCCACAGCAGCATCGCGTGAATTTGTTGATGTCTTCCGACATCGGCGCAAGCGAATGAGCTTGTCTCGAGAGTCGGTAACTTGTGAACTGGAGGAGAGTCATGGCAGCAACCTGCCAAGTCACCGGGGCCGTTCCCGGTTTCGGACACAATGTGTCCCACTCGAAGCGCCGCACGAAGCGCCGCTTCAACCCGAATATTCAGACGAAGCGCTACTACGTCCCGTCGCTGCGCCGCAACGTCACCCTCAATGTGTCCGCCAAGGGCATCAAGGTCATCGACGTCCGCGGGATCGACGCCGTCGTCGCCGAACTCATTGCCAAGGGAGTGAAGCTCTGATGGCGAAGACCCAAGACGTTCGTCCGATCATCAAGCTCAAGTCGACTGCAGGCACCGGGTACACCTACGTGACCCGCAAGAACCGCCGCAACAACCCGGATCGCATCGTGCTCAAGAAGTACGATCCCGTCATCCGCAAGCACGTCGATTTCCGAGAGGAGCGCTGAGCGCACATGGCCAAGAAGTCCAAGATCGCCCGCGACAAGCAGCGTCGCGTCATCGTTGAACGCTATGCGGAGCGCCGCGCCGCCCTCAAGCGTCAGCTCACCCACCCCGACAGCACGGACGAGCAGCGTGAGGAAGCACGCCTCGGCCTGCAGAAGCTTCCTCGCGATGCCTCGCCGGTGCGTGTGCGCAATCGCGACCAGGTCGACGGCCGCCCCCGCGGCTACCTGCGCAAGTTCGGACTCTCGCGCGTCCGCTTCCGCGAAATGGCGCACGACGGCGAGTTGCCCGGCATCACGAAGTCGAGCTGGTAATCTCGAGGGAGTTCGTTATCGGAAAACGGACCGGTAACTGACCGACTTGTCCTAAGGAGGACACTTTTATGGCTAAGAACCGCAGTGAGCTCGTTGCAGAAGTTGCCGAGAAGTCCGGCCTGACCCAGAAGCAGGTCTCGGATGTTCTCGATGGTGTCTTCGATGTCTTCTCCGACGTCGTCGGCAAGGGCGAGAAGCTCACCATCCCCGGCTGGCTCTCCGTCGAGCGCACCGAGCGTGCCGCTCGCAAGGGTCGCAACCCGCAGACCGGTGAAGAGATCGAGATCAAGGCCGGCTACTCCGTGAAGCTGTCCGCTGGTTCGAAGCTCAAGGCTGCCGCTGGCACCCCGAAGTGACCTTCGCGCTCAAGCGCAGGATGGCCCGGACCGATCGGTCCGGGCCATCTGCTTTCCCCGGGCGATTCCCACGCCGAGGCGGCTGACCGGAATCGTGTCCGCCCCGCACAGCGGGGTGATCCTCAGGAGATCTGCACCACCTCGGCGGTTGTGAGTTCGCCGCCGCCGACCCCGGGACGATATCCTGGTTCCATGCACGAATCGGCAGGCGGACCTCTGTGACCTCTCACGACAACGAGCCGATCATCCGATTCACCGCTCGCGCAGCGATCCCGCTCGTCGCACTCCTCGGCGCAGCTGTCGGACTCGTCGCGATGCTCTACACGGGAGCCTCCGAGCCGACCGTCATCAACGACCCGGGAGCCGTCGTCCGCTTCGGACTGCCGGCCGCGAAGTTCGTCTTCAACCTCGCGATGAGCCTCACCGTCGGCGCACTCCTCTTCGCGCTCCTCATCCTGCCCCGCACGCAGGGGCGGATCCGGGGCAGGAAGGCGCAGCAGGACGAACAGCCGCCGCTCGACGCGCTGTGGGAGAAGTCGCTCAAAGTCGCCGAGGTCGCCTCTGTGGCGTGGACGATCTCCGCAGTCGCCGTCCTCCTCTTCACCTTCGTCTCCACCGTCGGTGCGCAGGCCTACCTCAACTTCTCGAACCAGCTCGGCGTCTTCCTCACCCAGATCGCCTTCGGCCAGTACTGGGCCCTCATCGTCGTCCTCATCGCCGTCGCCTCGACGCTGTGCTTCGGCTCCCGGTCCTACCTCGGCCTCGCCTTCGCCGGCGTCCTCTCGCTCGGCGTGATGATCCCCCTCGCCCTCATGGGCCACTCCGCCCAGGCGTCGGGCCACACGCAGGCCGTCAACAGCATCGGACTCCACCTCTTCGGCGTCGCCCTGTGGCTCGGCGGTCTCTTCGTCATCGCCCTGCTCGGCTCCCGCCTCGCCAAGTCGCCCGAGCTGGGGACGTTCATCGCCCGCTACTCGTCGATCGCGCTCTTCGCGTTCGTCGTCGTCGCCTTCTCCGGCGTCGTCAACTCGATGCTGCGCGTCGAGGACCTCGCGGATCTCATGACCCCATACGGCCAGGTGATCATCGCGAAGACCTTCGCGACGATCCTCCTCGGGCTCGTCGGCTTCTGGCACCGCCGGTTCGTCATCGCCCGGCTCGGCAAGGTCGCCTCCGTGACGGGCGAGTTCTGGCGCCTCATCCTCGTCGAGTTCGTCATCTTCGGAGCGACGATGGGCCTGGCCGTCGCCCTCTCCCGCTCCCAACCGCCCGTCCCGCAGGAGCCGGTGGGCAACCCGACGCCCTCGGAGATCCTCACCGGAGAGCCCCTGCCCCCCGCACCGAACTTCGCCCGCTTCTTCTCCGAGTGGTCGGTCGACCCGCTGTGGGTCGTCGTCGCCGTGGGGCTGACGATCGCGTACGTCGCCGGGTACCTCCAGCTCCGTCGCCGAGGCGACACCTGGTCGGTCTTCCGCCTCGTCAGCTGGGTGCTCGGAATGATCGGCCTCGTCTACGTCACCTCGGGCGGCGTCCAGGTCTACGGCGAGGTGTCGTTCTCGGCGCACATGATCCAGCACATGCTCCTCGTCATGGTCGTGCCCATCCCGATGGTCCTCGGCGCCCCGATCACCCTGCTCATGCGGGCGACGACCGCGCGCACCGATGGCTCCCGCGGCATCCGCGAATGGGTGCTCTGGCTCGTCCACACCCCCTACATGCGCTTCTTCGCCAACCCGGTCGTCGCCTCGGTCAACTTCGCCGGCTCACTCGTCGTCTTCTACTACGCGGGGCTGATGAAGTACGCCCTCGAGTGGCATCTCGGCCACGAGCTCATGATCGTCCACTTCCTCGCCGCCGGCTACCTCTTCACCCAGGCCCTCATCGGCATCGACCCCGGCGTCAAGCGGTTCCCCTACCCGCTGCGCCTGCTCATGCTCCTCATCACGATGGCCTTCCACGCCTTCTTCGGCATCTCCCTGCTCAGCTCCGAGGTGCTCATCGAAGGCGACTGGTTCGGCAACATGGGCACCGACTGGGGATACTCCGCGATCGAGGACCAGCAGCGGGGCGGCGCGATCGCCTGGGGCATCGGCGAGATCCCGACGCTGTTCCTTGCGATCATGGTCGCCTTCCAGTGGTCGAAGTCGTCCGACCGGGAGGCCAAGCGGGTCGACCGCCGGGAGGCCCGCACCGGCGACGCCGAGCTGCGCGCCTACAACGACATGCTCACGCAGATCGCCGAACGCGACGCGAACGCCGGTCCCCGCCGAGGCTGACCCCGGTCCCCCGCCGAGGCTGACCCACCCGACCGTCTCGGCGAACCCGTCTCACGCACACCTGATGTGCGGGAATGTGCACGTCGAATTCCCGAATTCCCGCCCTCACGTATCCCATTCGCCGATGTGATGGCGCACACTGTTTCTTGAGCACCATTCACCCATCGGGTGGATGTGGGCGCGGTCAGCCGCGGGAGGGGCCTCATCGTCGAGTCCCCTGACATCGCGGGATCGCCGCCTACGCTGCCCCAGCGGAACGATCCGACCTGTCAACGATGAAGCGGATCGTGGAAATCAAGGAGAGTCATGAGTGCACAGAGCAATGCGGAGAGGAAGACGATCCGAACGCAGCTGCGCAAGGTCGTCGCCGCCTCGATGGCGGGCACCGTCGTCGAATGGTACGAGTTCTTCCTCTACGGGTCAGCGGCGACGCTGGTGTTCAACCACATCCTGTTCCCGCCGTCGGACAACCCGCTGACGCCGATCCTCCTCGGTTTCGCGACCTACGCTGTCGGCTTCATCGCCCGCCCCATCGGCGGCATCGTCTTCGGCCACTACGGTGACAAGTTCGGACGCAAGAAGCTCCTCCAGCTCTCCATCATCCTCGTCGGGGCGGCGACGTTCCTCATGGGCTGCCTGCCGACGTTCGGTCAGATCGGCTACCTCGCTCCGATCCTCCTCGTCCTCCTCCGCATCGTCCAGGGCTTCGCCGTCGGCGGCGAATGGGGCGGCGCGGTGCTCCTCGTCGCCGAGCACTCCCCGGACAAGGAACGCGGTTTCTGGTCCTCGTGGCCGCAGTCGGGCGTGCCGCTGGGCAACCTGCTCGCCACCGGTGTCCTCTTCGTCCTCACTGCCACCCTGTCCGAGGAGGCGTTCCTCTCGTGGGGCTGGAGGATCGCGTTCTGGCTCTCGGCGGTCATCGTCCTCATCGGCTACTACATCCGCACCCGAGTCTCCGACGCCCCGATCTTCGAGAAGATCCAGGCTGAGGAGATCGAGGAGGGCGTCGACTACGGCGTCAAGGCCGTCTTCAAGCGCTACCCGCGTGAGGTCTTCACCGCCATGGGTCTGCGGCTGGTCGAGAACATCCACTACTACCTCGTCGTCACCTTCTCGATCACCTACCTCGCGGTCGCCGTCGGCATCGAGGCGAGCGAGATCCTCGGCCTCCTCCTCGGCGCGCACGCCATCCATGCGCTGCTCGTGCCGATGATCGGTGCCCTCGGGGACCGGATCGGACGCAAGCCGCCCTACGCGATCGGCATCATCCTCACCGCCTCGTGGGGCTTCTTCGCCTTCCCGATGTACGACACGGGCAACCCCGGACTGATCTTCCTCGCCCTCCTCCTCGGACTCGTCTTCCACGGCTTCATGTACGCGGGGCAGCCGGCGATCATGGCGGAGATGTTCCCGACCCGGATGCGCAACTCGGGTGTGTCCACGGGATACCAGGTCACGGCGATCGTCGCCGGATCGTTCGCGCCGATCATCGCGACCGCGCTGCTCGACGAGTTCGGCTCCTCGGTGCCGATCGCGATCTACCTCGCCGTGGCCGCTCTCATCTCGCTCGTCGCGCTCATCTTCACCCGCGAGACGAAGGGCATCGACCTCCACTCCCTCGACCACGCCGACAAGGTGCGCCGCGGGGTAGTCACGCACTGATCGGGTCGTCGCCGCATCGACGTGGCTCATCCGCCGCGGTGGTGCGGCGTCCGTGGTCAGGCACAGCAGAGAAGGGACGGGAAATGGCAGTTGATCTCACCGGCAGGAGGGCCCTCGTCACCGGCGGGGCCTCGGGCCTGGGCAAGGCGATGTGCGAGTCCTTCGCCGAGGCGGGTGCGACCGTCGTCGTCGCCGACGTCGACGCGGAGGCGGCGGGGGCAGTCGCCGAGGCGATCGGCGGGGAGGCGTGGGCCGTCAACCTCGCCGACACCTCGGCGCTCGACGGGATCGACCTCGAGGTCGACATCCTCGTCAACAATGCCGGGATCCAACGGATCCACCCGATCCCGGAGTTCCCGCTGGAGGAATGGCAGCTGATCATGACGATCATGCTCGAGGCGCCGTTCGTGCTCACGAAGGCTGCGCTGCCGGGGATGTACGAGCGGGGCTGGGGGAGGGTCATCAACGTCTCCTCCGTCCACGGACTGCGCGCCTCGGCGAACAAGTCCGCGTACGTCGCGGCCAAGCACGGACTCATGGGTCTGACGAAGACGACGGCGCTCGAGGCCGGTCCGCGCGGGGTGACGTGCAATGCGATCAACCCGGGATATGTGCTCACGCCCCTGGTCAAGGGGCAGATCGCGGATCAGGCGGTGACGAACGGGATCAGTGAGGACGAGGTGCTCGAGAAGGTCTTCCTCGGCCACTCGGCCGTACCCCGCCTCGCGGAGCCCGAGGACATCGCTGCGCTCGCGCTCTTCCTCGCCTCCGACGCCGCGGCGGTCGTCACGGGCACCGCGCACAGCATCGACGGGGGTTGGACCGCCGCCTGAGCGGGGATAGCGGGGAGAGCGCCGCGCGGGTCAGAGCACCTCGAGGATGCTGCGGACGGCGGCATTGCGCAGGGACTCGTGCCGGACCGAGGCCCAATAGGACACGCGCTTGGAGAAGAGCTCGGGCAGCACCTGGACCAGGCGGCTGCTGTCCCGGGCGAGGAAGTCGGGCAGGATGCCGATGCCCACCCCGTTCGCTGTGGCGAGGACGTGGGCGTGGACCGAGGTCGAGCGGAAGAAGCCCCTGCCGGCCGGGATTTCGCTCGAGGCGTCGTCGAGGTCGTCGACCTGGAGTGCGTTCTCGATGTAGTAGACGATCCTGTGCTCGGCGAGGTCGTCGAGCGTGACCGGAACCGGGTGCGTGCGCAGATACTCCTGCGAGGCGTAGAGCTGGAGCCGGTAGTCGCGGATGCGCTTGGCGACGCTGCGCGGGGCGTCGGGTCGACCGACGACGACCTCGATGTCGACGCCGGAACGGTATTGGCGGGCCCGCTGGGTCGCGGTGATGAGCTCGATCTGCAGGCCCGGATGGCCGATCTGCAGCTCCGTCAGCGCCGGCACCGCGTACTCGAGAGCGAAGGCCTGCGGGCAGGCGATGCGGATCGTGCCCGAGAGCGCCGAGGACTCGCGTGCGTCGATCCTCCCCAGCGCCGCCTCGATGTCCTCGGCGATCGGCAGCAGCTGCCGACCCGCGGTGCTCAGCTCCCATCCGTCCGGGGAGGCGACGAGAACGCGCTGACCGTAGGCCTTCTCCAAGGCAGCGATGCGCCGCGACACGGTCGTGTGATTGAGTCCGAGACTGTGCGCGGCGGCCGTGAACTTCCCCAGACGCGCCACGGCGAGGAGGGTGAGGAGATCCTCCGGCGAGATCTGCTGAGGTGCATGAGCGGCCATAGTCCGCCCAGTCTATCTGCGTGCACGCACACAACCGGTGCGGAAGAGGTGATCGTCGCCGACGGCCGGCACGGGCAGGGCTGGCGTAATGTGAAGGGGAACACACGAGATCTCGATGCGAGGAGGCATGCGATGGCGACGATTGGATGGATCGGCCTGGGGAACATGGGCCGACCGATGACGGCGAACCTGGTCAAGGCCGGCCACACGGTCAAGGGCTTCGACGTGGTCCCGGAGGCCGTGACCGCGGCGGCGGAGGATGGTGTCACCCCGGTGGGTTCGATCGCCGAGGCGGTCGCCGGTGCCGATATCGTCTTCACGATGCTGCCCAAGGGCGAGCATGCCCGCGCCGTCTACCTCACCCCCGACGGTGTCCTCGCCACCGCCGACCCCGCGACCCTCCTCGTCGACTCCTCGACGATCGACTTCGACTCCGCCCGGGCCCTGCACGCCGAGGCGAAGGCCGCCGGCTTCCGCTTCGTCGACGGTCCCGTCTCCGGCGGTGTCACCGGTGCACAGGCGGGCACGCTCACCTTCATGCTCGGCGGGTCCGATGCGGACGTCGCCGAGGCGAAGCCCTTCATCGAGCCGATGGCCGGCAACATCTTCCACGCCGGCGGCGACGCCGCGGGTCAGGCCGCGAAGATCGTCAACAACATGATGCTCGCGATCAGCCTCGAAGGCGTCGTCGAAGGCGCGGTGCTCGCGCAGCGCTTCGGTCTCGACCCTAAGGCGTTCTACGACATCGCGAAGGTCTCCTCCGGCGACTCGTGGCCCCTGCGCACCTGGTATCCGGTGCCCGGGGTGACCGAGACCTCGGCGTCGAACAACGACTTCAAGCCCGGCTTCGCCACGTCTCTCATGCACAAGGACGTCGGGCTCGCGCTCGCCGGTGCCGAGACCCAGGGCGTCGACCTGCCCGCGGCCACCCTCGTCTACGCGCAGCTGCAGAAGCTCGTCGACGAAGGCCTCGAGGGACTCGACACGACGGCGATCATCAAGAACATCGACCCCGAGGCGCAGGGCCTGCCGACAAAGCCCTGAGCGACCGGCGCCGTGATCCGACGATTCTGCGCCCACTGACCGGGGCCATGCTGCGCCCGCTCTCCGGTGAGCGGGCGCAGATGCCTCTCCCGAGGAGCGCAGAGATCCTGCCCGGCATCGGCGCATGCGAGACTGGGAGCATGAGTTCGACCGAGCCCCTCACCGCAGAAGAGTCCGCCGCGATCCGCACCCGCCTCGACGAGGTGGCCGAACGCACGGCAGCCGCCGCCAAGGCCTCGGGCCGGTCCGCCGAGGACGTGCGGATCCTGCTCGCGACGAAGACGCAGCCGGCGGAGCGGATCCGTGTGGCCATCGAGCACGGCTTCTCACTCATCGGCGAGAACAAGGTGCAGGAGCTCGTCGCCAAGGCCGACGACCTCGCCGACCTTCCGCACGAATCGCACCTCATCGGTCCCCTGCAGAAGAACAAGGTCAACCACACGCTGCGCCACGCCCAGTGCATCCAGTCCGTCGACAGCCTCGCGCTCGCGGAGAGGATCGACAACCGCCTCGGCGTCCTCGACTCCACCGTCGACGTCTTCGTCCAGGTCAACACGTCCCGCGAGGACTCGAAGTCCGGGGTCGCACCCGAGGACGCCGAGGCGCTCGTGGCAGCAGTGCGCGACCTCGATCGCCTGCGCCTGCGTGGCCTGATGACCATCGGCCTGCCCGGCCAGACGCCCGAGGAGATCCGCCCGAGCTACTCAGACCTCCGCGAGCTCCGCGACCGGCTCATCGCGACGGGTGCCCTGCCCGCCGAAGCCACCGAGCTGTCGATGGGGATGAGCAACGACTTCGAACTCGCGATCGCCGAAGGCGCGACGATGGTGCGCATCGGCTCGAGCGTCTTCGGTGCCCGCCCCACCCCGTAGCATGTGTCCCACGATGACAGCCGCCCTGCCGCCACGCCTGCGGATCTGAGACGATGGAGAGATGAACGCCAGTCCGCAGAGTTCCGCGGCCACCGCCGCGAACGACACCACCGCCGAGGCGACCGCCCCGACCCGCACGCGCGAACCCAAGGTCCGCGCCCCCGAGCTCATCGGCCGCCGGTGGATGAACTCCGGCGGCAAGGAGCTCACCCTCGCCGACCTCCGCGGCAAGGTCGTCCTCCTCGACTTCTGGACGTTCTGCTGCATCAACTGCCTCCACGTCCTCGACGAGCTGCGGCCGCTCGAGGAGAAGTACGCAGGCGAACTCGTCATCATCGGCGTCCACTCGCCGAAGTTCGAGTTCGAACGCACCGTCGAGGCCGTCGACCAGGCGGTCGAGCGCTACCAGGTCGAACACCTCGTCCTCGACGACCCCGACCTCGTCACGTGGCAGGCGTACACGGCGCGGGCATGGCCGACGCTGGCCGTCATCGATCCCGAGGGCTACCTCGTCGCGACCCTGTCCGGGGAAGGCCACGGCGCCGGCCTCGGGGAGATCATCGAAGGCCTCATCGCCGAACACTCGGCGAAGGGCACCCTCCACTCCGGAGACGGCCCCTACGTGCCCCCGCCGGCACCGGAGACCGAACTCTTCTATCCCGGCAAGGTGACGGTCCTGCCCTCGGGCAGCCTCCTCGTCGCCGACTCCGGCCACCACAGCCTCGTCGAGTACTCTGCCGACGGACAGACCGTGCTCCGACGCATCGGCACGGGGGAGCGGGGACTCACCGACGGCGACTTCGCCACCGCACAGTTCAGCGAACCCGGCGGCATCACCGTCCTCCCCGAGGACGTCGCCGCGCGTGCCGGCTACCAGCTCATCGTCGCCGACACCGTCAACCACGTCCTGCGCGGCATCGACCTCGAGACGGAGACCGTGAGAACGATCGCCGGCACCGGCGAGCAGCACATGGTCGGGGCCATCGACAACGTCCGCGGCACCCACGGCGCGCTCGGCCGCTATTCGGGCCCCGCCCTCGACGTCAAGCTCTCCTCCCCGTGGGACGTCCTCTTCGTCCCCGCCACCGGCGAGGTGGTCGTGGCGATGGCCGGTAACCACACGATCTGGTCGTTCGACCCCGTCACCGGAAACATCCGCCTGCTGTCCGGCACGATGAACGAGGGGCTCGTCAACGGGGACGCGGTGTCCGCGTGGTTCGCACAGTCCTCGGGCCTCGACCTCCACCCCGACGGCAGCGTCATCGTCGCCGACTCCGAGACCTCGGCGATCCGCCGCCTCGATCCGGCCTCAGGAGAGGCGACGACGCTCGTGGGCACCGGTCTCTTCGACTTCGGCTTCCGTGACGGGCCCGCCGCCGAGGCACGGCTCCAGCATCCGCTCGGAGTGCGCACCCTGCCCGACGGGTCGCTCGCGATCGCCGACACGTACAACGGTGCGATCCGCCGGTACGACTTCACGACGAACGAGGTCTCGACGCTCGCCCGCGGGCTGCGCGAACCCTCGGACATCCTCGTCGTCGAAGCGGGTGCTGCGAGCGGGGACACGGCCGGCGGGACGGGAGCGGGCAGCGGCACCGCAGAGCTCCTCGTCGTCGAATCGGCGAACCACTCGCTCACCCGGGTGACCCTGCCGAAGGACGCCCAACGCGTCGACGAGGGTGCGCAGACGAGCCACCGCCCGTCGACGGAGCTTGCCGCCGGACCTGTGGCCATCAGCGTGAGCTTCACCGTTCCCGCAGGTCAGAAGCTCGACGATCGCTGGGGTGACCCGACCTACTTGCAGGTGTCCTCGACTCCGCCCGAACTCATCGTCTCTGGTGGCGGCGGGGCCGAGGGGCTGAGCCGCGACATCGTCATCGACCCCGAGGCGACCTCGGGAGTCCTCCACGTCACCGCGCGCGCCGCCGCGTGCGACGGCGAACCGGGAGGAGAGATCCCGCTCCACGCCGCCTGCCACCTCTACCAGCAGGACTGGGGCATTCCGGTCGAACTCACCGAGGCGGGTCCCTCAGTGCTCGACCTCGACCTCCGCGGCGCCTGAGACCCGGCCAGTGCTCCCGAGGCACTGAGAGCCGGCGGTTCGGTGCTCGCACTGCGCCGGAGACCGCCGTCCTGGCACCGCCACCGCTAGTTGCGGTCGAAAACCGGTGGAAAATGGGCCCGATCGCTCGATTTTCCTCGATTTCTCGACCACAAACGGGTGGGAAGCGTCGCAAGGTCGCGCACTGTCGCGGCGCTTGAGACCCGGCGTCCGGCGCCCTTCCTCGCTCCGCCACCGCCGGTTGCGGTCGAAAACCGGTGGAAAATGGGCCCGATCGCTCGATTTCCCTCGGTTTCTCGACCACAAACGGGTGGGCACACCCACAAACGGCTGGGCAGGGCCACTCGGCCCGCACCGGGCTGCTCACATGATCGAGACTTCGCCGAGGCGGCGCGGTTCGACGCGCACCTGCGAGGAGCGGACGACGACGGATCCGCCGAGGACGAACGAGAGCGTCTCGTCGAGGTCCCGTTCGTCGGCGGTGACGATGTCACGATAGCGGCCCTTGATCCGCACCTCGGCGGTGGCAGGGGTGAGCTCGAGGTCGCCGCCCGAGGAAGTGAGACTGACCTTGGGTTCCCGCACGATCGACCATTCGACATCCCCGAGGATCTCGTTGTCGGTCTCGTAGCCGAATACGCACCCCGAGGGCATGAGGGTCTTCGCCTTGACGCAGTTGCGCAGGTGCTCGTCGACCTGCTCGGCGACGGCCTGCTCGAGCTTCGCGGTCGGCTGCGGCGCCAGGGAGATCTTCGGCGAGTCCCCGGGGGCGGTGACCTCGGCGCGCTCGGACTTCGACTTGAGGAACGTCGCGTCGAAGCCGACGAGGTAGGTCGCCGGGAACAGCACGGGAACCTCCCCGGCGGAGACGCTGAATCCGTTGACCGTCGCCGTCGAGGACCCGGAGACGTCGAGGTCGAGGGTCGGCCAGGCCTTCTGCTCGATCGCCCAGCGGTCGAAGAGCCCCGCGGCGGCCGGCAGCCGGACGAGGTCGAGGTCGACACTGTGGGTCTGTGAGGAGAGGACGTAGGAGAGGCGGACCTTCGCCCGGTCGCCGTCGGTCGAGACGGTCTCAGCGGAGGCTTCGCGGGGCAGGTCGGGGGCCGCGGAGAGCACGTCCTGGCTCAGCGCCAGCGTCGAGCCGGGAGTGGGGGAGGAGAGGTAGGAGAAGGCACGCTCGGCGTTGCCCTGCTCGATCGCTGACATGTACGCCTCGACGGTGCGCGCCGGGGTGTAGACGGTGACGTTGAGCAGAGGCACCGAGGCGACGGTGAGCACGATGACGACGAGAGCGGAGATGAGAAGGGTGCGCGACGTTCGCATGGCCTCTCCTCATCGGCTCGGGGGATGTCCCGGTCGGCGGGCGGCTCCGCTGTCTCCGGGTGGGGATGTCGAATCCAGTTTAGTGGACAGCGAGCCTGCCGCCGTCACGTACCGGGCCCGGCCCCCTTCATCGCGCAGGAGCGGGTCTGCTCATCTCGCGGATGCGGGTCCGGTCCGCCTCATTCGACGGAGTAGGCCCGCAGCTGTGAGGTGTCGACGTCGACGAAGACGTGGGTGCCCACCCTGACGTTGGCGCGCAGCTCGGTGAGGGACTCGCCGAGGCCGGGGTGGAGGACCCCGTAGGCCGTGCCATCCGTGCCCCCGAGATCGGTGAGATCGGCGAGGTCGACATCGAGGGCGAGCCCCATCTCCGTATCGACGGGAGAGAGCTTCGCCTGGATCGCCGACCCGCGGTCCCGGAGTCCGACGACGATCGCTTCGAAGACCGCCGACGAGGTGAAGGCAGGGTCGTGTTCGTCGAGTGAGACGAGGGCTGCCCGCCACGGCAGGGTGACGAAGACCTTGCCGTCGAGTTCGGTCCGGGCGCGGACGGCCGAGTGGCCGATCGACAGCCACCCCTTGCGGGCGAGGCCCGACCAGATGTTCACTCCGGTGAGTTCAGCGGGCAGGGAGCCGCGCGGTTCCGAGACGACGGTCGCGAGCGGACCGAGGGCGACGAGTTCGCCCTTCTCGATGTTCGCGACGCCCGCCTCGGCGATGATGAAGTCCGTCAGCGTCGTCGAGGAGAGCACGATTCCGCGTCCCTGCGCGGCGGCGAGGTCGGCGAGCCGGGCGCGCAGACCGGTGCGGATGTGGCCGGGCACCTCGGCGAAGGGGTCGATGAAGGTCAGCCATTCGCGGCCGGTCGACCAGGCGAGGGCGAGGACGAGCTTGGCGCGGGTCGCGGCATCGAGGTCGCCGATGCGGGTCCGCAGCACCGAGGTCTCGAGTCCGAATTCGCTCAGCGCCGCCGCTGATGCCGCCTCCCCGGGATCGGCATCGGCGGCGCGCAGATACGACGTCACCCACCTGCGCACACGCAGACGTCCCGACCGGAATCCGGTCGGGAGCTGTGGGGGTGGTGCGACGCCGGGCTGGGCGGCCGCGGACAGCACCACCTCAGTGGTGCTGTCCGGGCTGCCCATGAGTCCGAGAACCGTCCCCGCTCGGAGACGACCGAGGTCGATCGGGCGCCCTCCGAGGTGCAGCCCCGCCAGGGACAGTTCGCGGCTCAACGGATCGTCAGAACTCCGCAGGATCGTCGGCGGCCGCGTCGGCGCGTCGACGGGTGATGACGACGGCTGCCGCGCCGACGACGAGGAGTCCCGCGCCGAGCGCGAGTCCGGTCATCTCGGCACCGGTGCGGGGCAGGTCGTTCGAGGCGCCGCTGCCGGAACCGCTGCCGGAGCCGTTTCCGCTGCCGCTGCCGGAGCCGCTGCCGTTCTCGGACACATCGGTGCCGTTGGTGACGACGGTGAAGCTTCCGCCCTGCGGCTTGTCGAAGCTCTCGGCCTGGACGCGGACGTTGTACGTGCCGAGCACGGCCTTGACCTTAGCCTGGACGCCGAAGGTCGCCTTGCCCTCGGAGTCGGCTTCCTTCGACATCGTGTAGCGGTCGACCTTGCCCTGGGCATGATCGACGACGATGGTGATCTTCTCACCGGGCTGAGCGCCGGTGACGCCGAGCGTGACGCCCTTGTTGAGGAAGTCCTCGGAGGTGATCTCCGTGGGGTCGATGATGAGGGCCTGCGGTGCCGCGGCCGGCTGCTTGTCGTCCTTCGCCCCCTCGTCGGCCGAGTCGGTCGACTTCTCCGAGGGCGTGCCGGTCTCCGACGGCTCAGCCGTCTTGGACGGCTCTCCGGTCTCGGACGGCGTGTCGGTGGGAGCGGGGCCCGTCTGCGTCGGCGAGGGCTGACCGGTCTCCGACGGCGTCGGATCCGCAGTCTTGCTCGGCGTCTGCGTCGGGGTCTCCGTCTTCGTCTCAGACGGGGTGGGCTTCGGCGAGTCGGTGGGCTTCGCGGTCTCCGTCGGCTTCGCGGTCTCGGTCGGAGCCGGCGCGGTCGTCGACGGGGACTCCGTCTTCGTCTCCGACGGGGTGGGCTTCGCCGTCTCGGTCGGCTTCGCGGTCTCCGTCGGCGTTCCGGTCTCGGACGGGTCCGGCGAGGCGGTGTCCGTGGGAGCCGGGGCGGTCGGACGCTCGCACGAGCTGCCGGCGCCCGAATCGTCCTTGTCCGAGTCCTTCGCGACGACCTCGAAGGTCACCTTCGAGGAGTCCTTCTCGGACTTGAGGTCGGTGAGGTAGAGCGTGTACGTCCCGAGCGGCACCTGAGCGCCTTCGGTGGTCGAGAAGAAGTAGGTCCCGTTGACCTTCCCGTTCTCATCGACGGTGAGCTTCGTCTCCGGGGTGTACTCCGTGCCGTCGGTGCCGACGACCGTCACGGTCGCCTTCTCATCGGCGGTGAATCCGGTGCCGGAGAACCCGATGCCCTCCTTCTTGTCCACGATCTCTTCCCGACTGACCTGCGCCGCGGACACAGTGGCCTGCGGGGTGTCGCTGTCGGGGACGTTGGAGTCGCTCTGGGACCCGGCACCGTCATAGGCGCAGAGCGGGCCCTGGGGCACCGTAGGAGACGCGGTCGACGCGAACGCGGGAGCGCCGGCGAGACCGGTCAGTGCAACGGCTACTGCGGGGGCAAGCACAAGACGCGAGGTCTTCACAGTAATGCCTTTCGGTTGATGTCAACCCACAAAAGGCGATGGAACTCCCGGCATTCCCTGGCTGAGAAGAGGAAGGCACCATCGTGCGCGGGTTCGTACAGCACCCCACTCTAAAGCATTCACTCAGGCGCATGGCGAGACACACGGAGGCAATTCAAGGATTTATCGCAGGATCGTTATCAATTCGTGACAAAGTAACGGCGTGTCGCACCCGACTCCTGCCTCGCCGAGGTGGTTCTCCGCCTCGCTGCCCCCGTCGTGACTGCGCGCCGGGGTCCGATCCGACTACCATCAGGGGTGTGACTCTCCTTTCCGACCGCGACATCCGCGCCGAACTCGAATCCGGTCGCATCGCGCTGGACCCCTGTGACCTCTCGCTCATCCAGCCTGCGAGCGTCGACGTCTGCCTCGACCGCTACTTCCGGCTCTTCGACAACCACAAGTACGCGGTCATCGATCCCTCGCTCGAACAGCCCGAGCTCACCCGCTTCGTCGAGGTCGACCCGGAAGAGCCCTTCGTCCTCCACCCCGGGGAGTTCGTCCTCGCCTCGACCCATGAGCTCGTCACCCTGCCCGACGACGTCGCGGCCAGGCTCGAGGGGAAGTCCTCGCTCGGCCGCCTCGGTCTGCTCACGCATTCGACGGCAGGGTTCATCGACCCGGGATTCACCGGTCATGTCACCCTCGAGCTCTCGAACGTCGCGACGCTGCCGATCACGCTGTGGCCGGGGATGAAGATCGGCCAGCTCTGCTTCTTCCGGCTCAGCTCCGCCGCCGAGGTCCCCTACGGCTCCGAGGCCACAGGCAGCCGGTACCAGGGTCAGCGCGGCCCCACGGCCTCACGGTCGCACGCGAACTTCTTCCGGAGGGCCATGTGATCACCCGGCGGGAGCTGAGGAGGCAGCGGGAGCAGTCCGGCGGCGGCGCCCCCGCCGTCGAGGGACTCGCCGCGGACCTGCGCGGACGCCACCTCCTCCTCCTCGACGCCGAGATCGAGGTCTCTGACGTCCTCGCCCTCGTCCACAACAGGCTCCCCGACGTGCCGCCGCGCCTGAACGAGAACGATCAGGTCCGCCTCTCCCGCCATTCGCGGCTCAGTGCCGGGGTCGACCTCGACGAGGCGACGGTCGCCGCGCTCGAGATCCCCGAGTGGTCCCGTCGCGCCGTCGTCCTCGACACTCCGCGCGACCGGGAGCCCGCGCCGCCGCCGGAATGGTTCGAGGACGCGGACGGACTCCATGAGGCGTTTCCCGCGGGCCTTCCCGACCGTGAGGAGGAGCGCGCGCTCAGCCTCCTCATCTCCATCGCCTCGCGCCTGCATCTGGCCATCCGCCTCGCCGACGAGGACGGGATGGGCACCCGCGTGCTCGTGCCCGACCCCGAGGCGAAGGTCGATCTCTACCTCTACTCCCCGTACTGGCTCGACCCCGATGTCGCCCTCTCGCTCGTGCGCACCCACGCCCCGCATGCCTTCCAGCAGGAGCTGCCGACCCCCGATGCCGCGGTCCTCGCGCAGACCTCGCTCGACGATCCTCTCTTCGACTCCTCCGCACCCGTCGTCCTCGACGGCTACTCCCTCCTCATCCCGCTCGGCGAGATCGACGAGGCGGCCGGGGCGATCGAGATCCGCGTGACCGAGGCCGAATGGGTGCCCCCGATCGTGCGGGCGAGCACCGAGCTGCCGCAGATCGAGTACCACGTCCACTGGATGGACGCCGAAGAGGTCCGCTACCGCCCAGGCCATGATCGCCGCTTCCGGCAGATGCGCGCCGAGGTGGCCGCCCTCGTCGATCGGATCGGCGCCGAGCTGCTCTCCCGGAGCGACGGCATCGGCCTCGATGAGAACGGGTTCCTTGTCACATCGGCGCAGCTGCGGGCCTGATCGGGCACGGCAGGCGGCATCGTCGTGTGACGGTCCGTCTCGGGTGCTCCGCGCCGGTCCGTTGATTGGGAGAACGACCACTTTCCATGCGAAAATACTGTTGAGCAGGTCTCGATCGCCACACAACGGAAAATGACGGAGGTGTCCGCCGGTGATAGCCATGACAGGAGCCTTTTTCGGGGCTGCTGTCATTGCCTACCCGCTCGTCCGACTGCTCGGCCGCAACGCCTTCCTGCTGCTGGCCCTCGTCCCGCTCGCCGGCCTCGTCTACACCCTGACGACCGCCTCGGCGATCTTCGGGCCCGGGGGAGCCCCGCTCACCGAGACGCTCGACTGGCTGCCCGCGCTCGACCTCGAGGGCGTCTTCCGCCTCGACGTCCTCTCGTGGATCATGAGCCTCATCGTCACCGGGGTCGGCACGCTCGTCCTCGTCTACTGCTCGCGCTACTTCCCCGCCGACGAACCCGGCCTCGCCCGCTTCGCCGCCGTCTTCATGGCGTTCGCGGGGATGATGTACGGACTCGTCGTCGCCGACGAGCTCCTCATGCTCTTCGTCTTCTGGGAGGGCACGACGATCTTCTCGTACCTCCTCATCGGCCACAGCCAGTCCCGCCGCCGCTCCCGGCAGGCGGCGCTGCAGGCGCTCATCGTCACCACCGCCGGCGGTCTGGCGATGTTCGTCGGGATGGTCCTCCTCATCGTCACCACCGGCACCGGACGCATCTCCGTCCTCGTCGAGCGCGCCGAACTCGGCCTCGACACCGGACCCCTCGTCGTCACCGCCGTCGTCCTCCTCCTCGTCGGAGCGATCTCGAAGTCGGCCCTGCTGCCGTTCCACTTCTGGCTGCCCGGTGCCATGGCCGCTCCGACCCCGGTGAGCGCCTACCTCCATGCCGCGGCGATGGTCAAAGCCGGCATCTACCTCGTCCTCCGGCTCGCACCCGGCTTCCACACGCTTCCCGGCTGGACGGAGATCCTCCTCACCGCGGGCCTGCTGACGATGTTCATCGGCGCGTGGCAGGCCCTGCGCCAGACCGACCTCAAGCTCCTCCTCGCCTTCGGCACCGTCTCCCAGCTCGGCTTCCTCACGGTGGTCTCCTCGTTCGGCACACCGGACATCACCAAGGCCGCGCTCGCCCTCCTCGTCTCCCACGCGCTCTTCAAGGCCTGCCTCTTCCTCTGTGTGGGCATCATCGACCACCGAGCCGGCACCCGTGACCTCACGAAGCTCTCCGGCGGCTGGCGCGCCTTCCCCGTCGTCGCCGTGTGTGCGACGGTCTCGGCGGCATCGATGGCGGGTCTGCCCCCGACCTTCGGCTTCGTCGCGAAGGAAGCGGTGTACTCGACCCTGCTCGACGCCGGCACGAAGACCTCGATCATCGCCCTCGTCGGGATCATGATCGGCTCGGTGCTCACCGTCGCCTACTCGGCCCGGTTCGTCTGGGGCGCGTTCGGGACGAAGCCCGGCGTCGACGACATCGCCCGCCGGGAGGAGAACGTCACGCTCGTCGTGTCTCCGATCATCCTCACGATCCTCACGCTCGCCCTCGGTCCCTTCGCGATGATCGTCGACACCTACGTCGAAGCCTGGAGTGCGTCCCTGCCGGCGACCGACCCGGCCGACGGCGAGTACTACCTGGCGATGTGGCACGGCTTCGAACCTGCGCTCGGGCTCTCCGCGGTCACCATCGCCGCAGGTCTCCTCCTCTTCGTGTTCCGCGACCGCTTCGCCCGGGTCCAGGCGACCCTGCCGGCCGGCTTCGACTTCCACGACCTCTACCGGCGCCTCATCAGCGGCATGGAGATCCTCGCCCTCTGGGTGACCTCCCGCACCCAGCGCGGATCGCTGCCCTTCTACCAGAGCGTCATCTACCTCGTCCTCGTCGCCGGGGTCGGCCTCGCCGTCATCTCCAACGACACATGGCAGATCCGGTTCACGCTCTTCGACACTCCGCTCGACTTCATCGTCGCCGGCGTCCTCATCGTCGTCGCGATCGCCGCCACCCGAGCGAAGAAGCGCTTCACCGCCGTCGTCGTCACCGGCATCTCCGGCTACGCGATGGTCGCGTTCTTCGCGTTCATGGGCGCCCCCGACCTCGCGCTCACCCAGGTGCTCGTCGAGACCATCACGATCGTCGTCTTCGTCCTCGTCCTCCGCCGCCTGCCCGCCCGGATCGGTCAGAGCACCGGCCGGTTCACCCCCGCATGGCGCGCGATCATCGGCGCAGCCGTGGGCGTGACGATGATGATCGTCGTCCTCATCGCCGCAGGGGTGCGGATGACCGAACCGGCCTCCGTCGACTTCGCACAGCTCGCCTACGAGATCGGGCACGGCCAGAACGTCGTCAACGTCACCCTCGTCGACATCCGCGTCTGGGACACCTTCGGTGAGATCTCCGTCCTCGTCGCCGCCGGCACCGGAGTCGCCGGACTCATCTTCGTCCGCGGCCGCGAGGGCCACCTCGGCCGCTTCTCCGCGGGTCGCGAGGGCATGGACCGGCGCGGCCGGCTCCGCTTCCAGCCCGTGCCCGACGAGGTGGCGCCGCGCCCCGGCAGCGTCATCGACGGCACCGATCACGAGGACCTCGAGACGCGGCGCGCCTCGTGGCTCATCGCCGGACGCACGCTGGCCCCGCGCAACCGCTCGATCATCCTCGAGGTCACCGCCCGCCTCATCTTCCATGCCGTCCTCGTCTTCTCCGTCTACCTCCTCTTCACTGGGCACAACACCCCCGGCGGCGGTTTCGCCGGCGGTCTCGTCGCCGGTCTCGCCCTCGTCGTCCGCTACCTCGCGGGAGGCAAGTTCGAACTCGCCGAGGCGGCGCGGTTCACGCCCTCGGGTCTGCTCGGCACCGGACTCATCCTCTCCGTGCTCACCGCGGTCGGCGGATGGTTCTGGGGCGACACCGTCTTCAAGTCCGTCTTCGTCGAAGCGAACCTGCCGCTCCTCGGGGAGCTCAAGTTCGGCACCCCGACGTTCTTCGACATCGGCGTCTACCTCATCGTCGTCGGCCTCATGCTCGACATCCTCCGCTCACTCGGCGCCGAGGTGGACCTCCACCAGGAGCGCGACGAACTGCTCCTCACCGACCGGCTCAACACCTCGCTCGGGCTGGCGGAGAACTTCGGCGCGGAGGCCGAACACAAGGCCGTGTCGAAGATCCTCAACCGCGTCAACCACCTCGAGGTCGACAACGGAGCGGAAGGGGGACGGCTGTGAGTCTGCCCTTCATCATGGTGCTCGCGATGGGCGTCCTCTTCGCATGCGGCGTCTACCTCATGCTCGAGCGCTCGCTCACCCGCGTCCTCCTCGGCTTCATCCTGCTCGGCAATGCCGTCAACCTCCTCATCGTCCTCACCGCTGGTCGCGGCCGACCGCCGCTGACCGACGGGAAGAACCTTTCGACGGAGGGCATGTCGGACCCGCTGCCGCAGGCGCTCGTCCTCACGGCCATCGTCATCACCTTCGCCGTCACCGCGTTCCTGCTCGCGATGATCTACCGGTCGTGGCGTCTCGTGCGCGCCGACTCCCTCCAGGACGACGCCGCCGACCTCCAGGTCGCGATCACGAAGATGATCGACTCGGAAGCCGAGGCGAGCACCGACTACGACGACACGGAGTTCGGCGACGAGGCCGAGAGCCCGATCCGCGGGGCCATCGACCTCGACGACGATGGGACCCCCGCCCAACGCGAAGCCGAGGCCGAAGCCGCTGACGCCGAAGCCGCGGAGACCGACCGGCCCGCTGCGGAGAGCGACGGGCACGGCACCGATGACGAGGACAGCGACGACGACGGGAAGGGGGAGCGACGATGACCGAACTCCTCGCCGTCCTCATCCCGATGCCGGTGCTGCTGCCGCTCATCGGCGCCGGCCTCGCCCTGGTGCTGTCGAAGCATTCGCGTTCGCAGAACCTCGTCTCGCTGCTCACGCTCTCAGCGGTCATGGTCATCGCCGTCGTCCTCCTCGTCGGCGTCGACCAGGAGGGTCCGCAGGTCGTCGCGATCGCCGGGTGGGAGGCGCCGGCGGGCATCGTCCTGGTCGCCGACCGGCTCTCGACGCTCATGCTCGTCGTGTCCTGTCTCGTCACCCTGGCCGTGCTCATCTACGCGCTCAGCCAGGACGCCTCCGACTATTCGGACGAGACCCCGATCTCCGTGTTCAACCCGAGCTACCTCATCCTCTGCGCAGGTGTCGCGAACGCGTTCCTCGCCGGCGACCTCTTCAACCTCTACGTCGGCTTCGAGATGCTCCTCCTCGCCTCGTACGTCCTCCTCACCCTGGGAGCGACGGCCGAGCGGATCCGCGCGGGAGTCACCTACGTCGTCGTCTCACTCGTGTCCTCGGTCATCTTCCTCACCGCGATCGGCGTCATCTACGCCGCGACGGGCACGGTGAACATGGCCCAGCTGGCCGAGCGACTCGACCAGCTGCCGCCCGATGTGCAGATGATCCTCCACGTCCTCCTCCTCATCGGCTTCGGGATCAAGGCCGCGATCTTCCCGCTCTCGTTCTGGCTGCCCGACTCCTATCCGACGGCCCCCGCCCCGGTCACCGCTGTGTTCGCGGGCCTGCTGACGAAGGTCGGCATCTACGCGATCATCCGCACCGAGACCCTGCTCTTCTCGGATTCGTCCCTGCGGGTGCCCCTGCTCGTTGCGGCGGGCCTGACGATGATCGTCGGCATCCTCGGCGCGATCGCACAGTCGGAGATCAAGCGCATCGTCTCCTTCACGCTCGTCTCCCACATCGGCTACATGCTCTTCGGCGTCGCCCTCGGCACGGCGTTCGGGCTCGCGGCCGGCATCTACTACACGGTCCACCACATCATCGTCCAGACCGCGCTGTTCCTCGCCATCGGCCTCGTCGAGATGCGCGGCGGATCGACGTCGACACGGTCGCTGGGCGGACTCATGGTGCTCTCGCCGGCGCTGACGATCGTCTTCTTCATCCCGGCTCTCAACCTCTCCGGGATCCCGCCGTTCTCCGGCTTCATCGGCAAGGTCGCGCTCTTCGAGGCCGGGTTCGAGGATCACAGCTGGCTTGCCACCGTCCTCATCATCGCCGGCACCCTCACGAGCCTGCTCACCCTCTACGTCATCGGCCGCACCTTCAACCTGGCGTTCTGGCGCGACCCCGCGGACGCGGAGGACCCCAACGAGGAGCTCGTCGAGGAGTTCGCCGAACGCAAGCGCACCCTGCTGGAGGGACGGACCTGGCGCTCGCGCATCGGCGTGCCGGGACCGATGTTCGCCGCCACCTCGGCGATCGTCGTCGTCTCCCTCATCCTCACGATCGCCGCCGGACCCCTGTGGGACCTCTCGGAGCGGGCGGCGGAGAACCTGCAGAACCCGATCAACTACGTCAACGAGGTCCTCGGAGGTGAGGGCTGATGAGTCCGCGCACGTCCCCACCCAAGGGCCGCCGGGTCATCCAGCAGCTCGTCCTCGTCTTCTTCCTCGTCCTCCTCTGGGTGATGCTGTGGGACTCGCTCACCGTCCTCAGCGTGGTCACCGGCATCATCCTCGCCTTCCTCGTCACGCGGGTGTTCTACCTGCCCCCGGTCGTCCTCTCGGGTCGCTTCAACGTCGTCCATGCCCTCGTCTTCGCCGGCTGGTTCGTCGTCTCGATGGTCATCGCCTCGATCGAGGTCGCGTGGTTCTCCTTCCGGCCCAAGGCCGTCGGCGCGGGCTCGGTCATCGCGTGCGATCTGCGGACCCGGTCGGACCTGATGATGACGCTCGTCGCCGACACCGCGAGCCTCATCCCCGGTTCGATCATCGTCGACAGCGACCGGGCCCGCGGTCGCCTCTACCTCCACGTCCTCGACGCCGACACCGAGGAGAAGATCCGCGCCGCGAAGCGCCAGGTCTACCACATCGAGGAGCTGCTCATCCGGGCGCTGGGCTCGACCCGTGACCTCGCAGCCCTCAAGGTCGATCCGGATCCGCTCGACCACCCGACGCCCACCGACGACCGGGGAGGCCGGCGATGACCGAGACGATCCTCCACATCATCGTCGTCACCGCCGCGGTCCTCTTCGCCGCCTCGGTGTTCCTCGCCCTCTACCGCGTCATCCGGGGACCGTCGATCCTCGACCGCATGATCGCCACCGACGTCATCCTCGCCTCGCTCATGTGCGGCCTCGGCGGCTTCATGGCCCTGACCGGTCGCACCGACCTCCTGCCCGTGCTCATCGTCTTGGCGATGCTCGGCTTCGTCGGCTCCGTGAGCGTGTCCCGATACGTCTCGAAGTCCGATTCGATGACCCCCGGCGCCGAGGTGGGGGCCCTGAGCGACTTCTCCGCCTCCGACTGGCACGTCGGTCGCGACGAGGCCCCGCAGGCCGACTCGTCGACCTGGCCCGACGATGTCGCCCGCGGCATCTCGAACGTCCCCGACGGCCCTGTCGAGGTCACCGTGCGCGACGAACCCGTCGTCCCGCTCGCCGAGGACGAGATGGGCGCCGACGCGGCCGCGAACTCTCCCGGTTCGGCCGAGGAGGGACTGGGGTCCGGGCCCGACCCCGGCCCCGACGACGCCGATGACGGACCGAAGGGGGGCCACGATGGTCCTTGACATCATCTCCGCGGTCCTCGTCCTCGCCAGCGGCGTGCTCTCCCTGGCCGCTGCCGTCGGTCTGCTCCGGTTCGGCGATCTGCTCTCGCGCATGCACGCGAGCGCGAAGCCCCAGGTGCTCGGCCTCATCCTCGTGGCGATCGCCATCGCCATCCACTTCCCGACGTGGGCGACGGTGACGACCCTGGCGATCATCGTCTCCTTCCAGCTCGTGACGATTCCCGTTGCCACGCACATGGTCGGCCGTGCGGGATATCGCACCAAGCACCTGCGTCGATCTATGCTGTATCGAGACGAGCTGGCCGAGGCAGTGGATCGGGCAGAAGCGCGGGAGGTCGCCAGAGAACGGCGACGCGAGTTCGGAACGGACGAGAATGACGGCTGACAGTCAGCGTGAACACCAACCACTGGTCCTCGTGGCCGATGACGAACCCGATGTCCTCGGTGCAGTGGTCCCGTTCCTCCAGCGCTCGGGGTTCCGGGTGCTCGCAGCCGGTGACGGTCTCCTCGCCCTCGACGAGATCCGCCGGCACAGTCCCGATGTCTGCGTCCTCGACGTGCTCATGCCCGGTGCCGACGGGCGACAGGTGCTGCGGCAGCTGCGCCAGGACGAGAACTGGGTGCCCGTGCTCCTGCTCACCCAGGTCGGTGAGGCGGTGGAGCGGGCGATGGCGCTCGAGGAGGGCGCCGACGACTACCTCAACAAGCCCTTCGATCCGCATGAGCTCGTCGCCCGGATCCGGGCGGTGCTGCGGCGCACCCGCACCGAGGGTCCGCCGCTCGCGACGGCGCCCGTGCTCGTCTCGAGCTTCGGTCTGCGCGTCGACCGCGTGGACAGGCGGGCGTGGCTGGGCCAGCGCGAACTCGTCATCACCCCGAAGGGCTTCACCCTGCTCGAATACCTCATGGTCCACCAGGACGAGCTCATCGATCGGGCGCGCCTGCTCGAGGTCCTCTGGGGATTCGAGGAGGCCGTGGGCACCCGTGCCGTCGACTCACGGGTGGCCGAACTGCGCCGGGTACTCGGCGAGGATGCCGCGGAGCCGCGGTGGATCGCGACGGTGCAGGGACGCGGCTATCGGTTCGTCGGAGAGGTCCACGGTGAAGAGGGGATGCGACGGGTATGACGAACTTCCTGGTCATCGAGGTCCAGATCTGGCTGTTCCTCCTCCTGCTCCTCCTCGTCCTCACAGGCATCGCTGCGCTCGTCTTCTTCGGGTGGCGGCGACTGCGCAAGCGTGAGGCGCAGCTGCGCGAATCGATCGAGACGGCCGCGGCCGAGGATTCGATGGCCAAGCGCAACCGCATGCTCATCCGCCTCGACCACGAGCTGAAGAACCCGCTCACGGCCCTGCGGACCTCGGCGGCGACGATCCGCGAGGTCGCCAGGCAGGGCGGGTCGATCGCCGAGGTCGAACCCGCGGCCAAGCAGGTCGACCTCTCCTCCCGCCGAGTCGCCCGACTCCTCGCCGATCTGCGCAAGCTCGCCGACGTCGAGACCCGAATCATCGAGTATTCCCGTGTCGACCTCGACCGGCTCATCCACCAGGCCGTCGAGGATGCCTCGACCGCGCCCGGGGCCGAGGACCGGATGATCGTCGCGACCGTCGCCCGGGCCCCGTGGCGACTGCCCGACGTCGCCGGTGAGGAGGACCTCCTCCTCACGGCGATCCTCAACCTTCTCGGCAACGCTCTCAAGTACTCCTCGCAGGCTGAGGTCGTCGAACTCCGGGCGAACGAGCAGATCATCGACAATCACCGCTGGGTCGTCGTCGAGGTCGCCGACACCGGCAGCGGCATCCCGATCTCCGAGCAGGACCAGGTGTGGGACGAGCTCTCCCGCGGCTCCCGGGTGCGTGCGGTCGCCGGATCCGGCATGGGTCTCTCGCTCGTCCGCTCGATCGTCGCCCGGCACGGCGGTTCCGTGCAGCTCTTCAGCCAGGAGGGCGTGGGCACGTCCGTGCGCATGGTCCTGCCCGTCCTTGCCGACGCCGCGCCCGTCGGTGCGCCGCCGATGGCCGAGGGCGGAGAGCGCGCAGCCGCGGGATCGCATCCCGTGCAGCCCGTGCAGAATCCGGATATGCGCCATGCCCCCGGGTTCCTTCCACCGCGACAGCCGAGCGAGGACGAACTCAAGGGCCGCATCCTCGGCACGCCGAGGCGGACGTCGAAACGCCGCCTCGAACGCGTCGACGGGACGCTCATCGACCGGTCGACCGGCGAGTCCGTCGGTGCCGGCTTCCCGACCGATTCGGGTCAGCATTCGCAGTTCAAACCGGTGCGCGGCCCGCGGCCCGACCAGCAGGGCGGGTCGCAGCAGCCGAACTCGGGCCCGCAGCACATCGGCCAGCCGAACTCTGGACCCCAGCCTGTCGGGCACCCCGGATCGGGGCCTCAGCCTGTCGGCTATGCGAACCCCGGCCCCGATAATCGCGGTGTCGGCCAGGCCGGGCCTCAGCAGTCGTTCGGCAGTCAGCCCGGAGGTCGACCCTATCCGGGCGGCGCTCCGCAGCAGTTCCCCGGCCCCCAGCAGAGTGCGGGCGCGCGGCCTGCCGGTCCGGGTTACGGCGCCCCGCAGGGGCAGGCGCCCGTCGGCAGTCAGCCGGGCCGGCAGCCGGGTGACCCGGGAGACCGTCACGGCTCTCCCGCGCACCAGGGCCAGCCAGCGCAGTTCGGCCAGCCCAACCGACCCGCCCAGTACCGTCAGTCCGGTGCGCCGCAGGGGCAGGCGGGCAACCCCGACCCGGTGGGAAGCAGGCCGACTCCACAGGGCGGCACCGGGCATCCGCCCCGGACCGCAGACGAATCCGGCGCGCAGGGCGAGGACGGCCGGCGCACCGGTGAGGAGCGGGAGTTCCCGACCCGGCGTGAGCTGAGGGCGCGAGGCGATTCGCAGTGACTCGGGTGTCGTGGCCACGGGCGGTCGTCGCCGGCAGCACGGCCGCGACCCTGCTGCTCAGCGGCTGCTCGGTTCTCCAGATCCGCACGGCAGAGCGCGAATCGGGTCCGATCCGCGTCGCCGTCGAACGGGAGGCCGGCGAGGATCCGACGACAGTGCCGACGGGGCCGACGATTCCCGAGGGGATGGAGACCAAGCGGCTCAACCTCGGCGCGGACTGTCCCGTCGACGTCAGCTTCGCCCTCGGCTCCGACTGGTACGAAGGCAGCAGCACTCCGGCCTTCGTCGTCTTCAGCCGGGGCACCTCGCTCACCGACAGCGACACGATCATCGTCTCGTGCAACGAGGCCTTCGACGATTCGCCTAAGGCCGTCATCGACGCGAAGAAGCAGTACTCGTTCTCCGAGCAGGGCTCGACGGTGACCGCCGAGCGCACCGGCAGCATCGCCTCCGGTTACTACTGGACGTTCCAGGGCGTGCTCGGAGAGAGCGAGATCTTCGCGATCAACCAGCAGCCCACCGCCATGTACGGGGCGCGGATCGGCTACCAGACCAACGGCCGCCTCGTCGACGTCGCCGTCGAGATGCGCGCCCTCCAGAGCAACGAGGCCGCGGCCGAGGACTTCAAGCAGATGATGCCGACGATCCAGATCGACGGAGTTCCGGTGCCCTCCCCGACCTTCAAGTGACCCGCCAGTGAGTCGCCTCGCGGGCGGGAGCCTCGCTACGGCCCGCACGCCGGCTCTGGACACCACGCCCACGCGCGCTGGCCACCACATCCACGCGCGCTGGCCACTTCACCCACCCCCGGTTGTGGTCGATGAACCGAGGAATTTGGGCCGAATTCGGCCGTTTCGCCTCAATCTGCGACCGCAACCGGGCTGGGTGAGCAGCGACTGCGACCGCAACCCGGGTGAGCAGCGACAGCGGCCGCAACCCGGGTGAGCAGCGACTGCGACCGCAACCAGGTGGCTCGGCACCGAGCTGAGTCCGTGACGGCAGCCTGGGTGGCTGAGCCCTACTTCGTCGCGGTCCGCATCTCCGTCGGCCACTTCGCGCCGTTGGCCCAGTAGGCAGAGATCTCCGAGAGGTCGCGGCCCTTGGTCTCAGGAGCGAAGCGGAGGACGAAGAGGAACGCGAGCACCGCGAGACCGCCGAAGACGAGGAAGACTCCCGCGCCGCCGATGAGCTCGAGGAGGCCGGGGAAGAACTGGGCGACGATCGCATTGGCCACGAGGTCAGCGGTGAGCATGAGCGAGGCGCCCAGCGCCCGGTACTTCGCCGGGAACGTCTCACCCGCGTAGACCCAGACGAGGGAACCGAAGCCGAAGGTGTAGCCCATCGTGAAGGCGATGATGCCGATGACGCCGAAGACCGTGCCCCCGGTCGTGCTGCCGGCCTCGCCGCCGAGGCTGAAGACGAGGACGAGGACGAGGGTCGAGACGATCATGATCCCGATGCCCGTGAGGAGGACGGGACGCCGCCCGAGGCGGTCGACGATGAACATCGAGACGATGACGGCGATGAGCGCGAAGGTCTGGACGACGGCCGGCAGGCCGAGGAGCGCACCATAGCCGCTGAAACCCATCGACTCGAAGATCGAGGGGGCGTAGTAGATCGTCGCGTTGATGCCGGTGATCTGGATGAAGAAGCCGAGCCCGATGACGAAGAGCGTCGCCCTGAGCAGGTGGCCGCGGAACATGTCGACGAGCCGACCGCTCTCCTGGTTGAGCTCGTCGCGGATGAGGCCGAGGTCCCGGTCGACATCGCGATCGGGGTCGAATTCGCGGAGGGCGGCGGCCGCCTCGGCGTCGCGTCCCTTGAGCATGAGCCAGTGCGGCGTCTCACGGACGCGGAAGAGGAGGATGAGGACGATCGCGGCAGGCACGGCCGCGAGGCCGAGCATGAGCCGCCACGACTCGATGAGCGCGAGGCCCCAGCACACGAGGTAGCCGGCGATGATGCCGATGACCGTCGTCACCTGGTAGGCGACGAGGAGGCCGCCGCGGACCTTCGTCGGGGAGGACTCGGCGATGAAGACGGGGACGACGGCCAGGGCGATGCCGATGGCCACGCCGAGGAAGAGCCGGGCGATGAGCAGCGAGAGGTAGCCGGGGGCGATGCCGGAGATGATCGAGAAGACGATGTAGCCGCCGGCGATGAGGAACATCGACTTCTTGCGCCCGATCGCGTTCGACAGCGGACCGCCGATGATCGCGCCGACGATCTGCCCGATGACGACCGCGGTGGCGAGTCCGCCGAGCTCGGCCGTATTCAGCCCGAGATCGCCCTCGATGAAGAGGAGGGCGCCGGCGATGTTCGAGATGTCGTACCCGTACGTGATGCCGAGGGCGACGGCGGCGAATGCGACGATGGTGACGAGCCGCGGTGCCTGCCGCAGGTCGGTGAGAAATGCCACGTGACTGCTCCTTTGCGAGTTTTCCTTCTCTGACCGTACACGAAAACTACCCAGATGTCGCGTAATGTGTCATGATAGTGATTGATTGAATCAGAAAACGATCAAGGGAGTGCGCAATGTCGATTGCCGGAGAATTCATGGCGGAGGAGCTCCGCAGTCAGCCGGAGACGTGGGAGCGCACGCTCTCCCTCTCCGTCCCCGAGGCCGCAGTGCCGGCGGACGGTGAGCGGGTCGCCGTCATCGGATGCGGATCGTCGTGGTTCGCCTCGCAGATCTACGCGAATCTCCGCGAGACCGCGGGGCAGGGCGAGACCGACGCCTTCACCGCGAGCGAGTACCCGTTCGACCGCAGCTACGACCGCGTCGTCGCGATCTCCCGCTCGGGGACGACGACGGAGGTCGTCGATGCGCTCGAGCGCCTCCGCGGATCGGTTCCCGTCACCGCGATCGTCGGCGGCGCAGACTCCCCGATCGGTGAGCGCTCGAACGACGTCGTCGCCCTCGACTTCGCCGATGAGCGCTCCGTCGTCCAGACCCGGTTCTGCACGTCGACGATCGCCCTCCTGCGCTCGTGGGCCGGCGGCGCCGAGGCGCTCGGCACTGCGGTCTCCGATGCGCGGGCCGTGCTCGAGGGGATCTCGGAGGACTTCACGGAGTTCGATCCCGCGATCCTCGACGACGCGCTCATCGATGCCGAGCAGTACAGCTTCCTCGGCATGGGCTGGACCTGGGGCCTGGCCAATGAGGCCGCACTCAAGCTGCGCGAGTCCGCGCAGACCTGGACCGAGTCGTACTCGTCGATGGAGTACCGCCACGGACCCATCGCGATCGCCGCACCCGGCCGCGTGACCTGGCAGTACGGCGAGGCACCGGACGGTCTCAAGGACCAGGTCGAGGCGACGGGCGCCCGCTTCGTCTCCTCCGACCGCGACCCGCTGGCCGAGCTCGCCCGCCTCCACGCGCTCGCCCTGACCAAGGCCAGGCGCCTCGGCGTCGACCCCGACCACCCGCGCTCGCTCACCCGCTCGGTCATCCTCGACTCATGACCACGCGGGCCGAGATCCTCCGCGTCGCCGACGGCCGCAGCCTCGGACCCGGTCCGATCGCGCTCGCCGTCGACGTCGGCGGGACGGGGATGAAGGCGGCGCTCTTCGATGCCGACGGCCGCCTCGTCGAGGCGGTGACCGCTCCGACCCCGGAGTGCACGGATTCCGCCGCCCGCGAGATCGTCGACCTCGTCGCCGACCTCCACGCCGAGTTCGCACGCACGCAGCCGGAGCATCGGGTCGCCGAGGCGGCGGTGGTCCTGCCCGGCATCGTCGACGAGGCGACGGGGACCGGGGTGTTCTCGGCGAACCTCGGATGGCGCAACGTCGCGTTCTCTCAGGTCCTCACCGACCGCCTCGGCGTGCCGGTCGCGGTCTCCCACGACGTCCGCTCGGCCGGGCGGGCCGAGTTCGCGCTCGCCGAGGGGATGCCCGAGAACGCCGCGATGGTGACGATCGGGACCGGCATCGCCGCCGCGGTCATGGTCGAGGGCCGCCTCATCTCCGCCGGCGGCTATGCGGGAGAGGTCGGCTTCTCCGAGGTGAGCGTCGATACGGCCGAGGGTCCGTTCCGCGGACCCATCGAACACATCGCTTCGGCCGCCGCGATCGCCCGCCGGTACTCGACCCGCAGCGGAACCGCCGTGTCCGGCTCGCTCGATGTGCTCGCCGCCATGCATGAGGGCGACCGGATCGCCGCCGCCGTGTTCGCCGAGGCGGTCGATGCCCTCGGAGCGATGTGCGCCCAGCTCGTCGCCGTCGTCGCCCCCGAGGCGATCGTCTTCGGGGGAGGGCTGAGCAGCGCCGACGAACTCCTCGACGGGGTCGACTCCGCCCTGCGCTCCCGACTCGACTTCCACCGGGCCCCGCGCATCCGCCGCGCGAGCCTCGGTCCCGTCGCCGGGCTCATCGGCGCCGGACTGCTCACGAGGCACCGATGACGGTCGGCACCGCCCGTGCGGACACCGACGCGCCCGTCGTCGCCGTCCTCACCCTCAGCCCCGCCCTCGACCTCACCGTCGACGTCGGCGAACTCACGCTGGGGCGGTCCCACCGTGTCGCTCCCGCCGCCGAGGTGCTCGGAGGCAAGGGCGTCAACGTCGCCCGGGTGCTCGCCGCCCTCGGCGTCCCCGTCGTCGCCCTCGGTCCGGTCGCGCGCGAGCACTGGCCGGAGGAGGCGTCCGGCGAGGCGGGTCACTCGAGCGTTCTCACCTGGGACCTCACCCCCACCTCGGCGCCCCTGCGGCGCAGCATCGCCGTCGTCGAGGATTCGGGTCGGGCGACCCTGGTCAACGAGTCGGGGCGCCCGCACACCGGTGAGGTGTGGGAGGCGGTGCGGGCTGGCGTCCGCGCGCGCCTCACAGAACAGGGGCTCCGCGTCCTCGTCATCTCGGGGTCGACGCCGCCGGACTGCCCCGACGATCTCGTGCCCGGACTCATCGCCTCAGCCCATGCCGCCGGCGTCGAGGTCGTCGTCGACACCTCGGGTCCCGCACTGCTCGCCGCCGTGCGGGCCGGCGCCGACTGGGTCAAACCGAACGACGACGAGATCGCGGCGCTGTTCGCCCGCGACGGCAGGCCCGACCGTGCAAACGCGCCCGGGGACCTCCTCGCGGATGCCGGGCGCCTCGTCGACGCCGGGGCAGGACACGTCCTCCTCTCGCTCGGCGCCGCGGGCATGGTCCTCATCGACGACCAGGGTCCGCGGTTGCGCGCCCGCCTCGATGAGACCCTCCACGGCAATCCGACCGGTGCCGGCGACGCCGCGGTCGCCGCCCTCGCGTGGGCCCGCAGTGAACGTCCGCCGACCGAGCCGGTCGAGGGTCCGACCGGGCAGGCGCCCGAGGCGATCCCGGCAGACCCGGCCGCCGGGTCCGCCCCGCGCTCGCGCACGGGAACGGCCGGCCGCCTCGGCGAGGATGAGGTCAGGGACATCCTCACCCGCGCGGTCGCGGTCTCAGCGGCAGCCGTGCTCATGCCCCAAGCCGGGCAGATCCCCGAGAACTGGCGCGACCTGCGCGCCCGCGTCCTCACCGAGGACGCCACGACGAAGCGAAGCGGAGACAGACCATGACGACGGCATCGATGAACGCCCTGCTCGCCGAGGCGGCCGAGGCGGGCACCGCGGTGGGGGCGTTCAACGTCATCCACCTCGAGTCCGCGGAGGCGATCGCGACCGGCGCCGAGGCGGCCGGGCGTCCCGTGATCATGCAGATCTCCGAGAACTGCGTGCGCTACCACGGTGGACTCGCCCCGATCGCGCGGGCCACGCAGGCGATCGCCGCGTCCGCGACCGTGCCCGTCGCCGTCCACCTCGATCATGCGACGGACGTCGGACTCGTCACGGAGGCGATCGAGCTCGGCTTCGACTCCGTGATGTACGACGGCGCCCACCTCGCCTACGACGTCAACTGCCAGACGACCGCCGAGGTGGTCCGCAGCGCCCACGACCGCGGCATCGCGGTCGAAGCCGAGCTCGGGGAGATCGGCGGCAAGGACGGGGCGCATGCTCCCGGCGTCCGCACCGACCCCGCGGAAGCCGTCGAGTTCGCGGCTCTCACCGGCGTCGATGCACTCGCCGTCGCCGTCGGCAGCTCGCACGCGATGCGCGAGCGCACGAGCCGACTCGACCTCGACCTCATCGTCCGCCTCGCCGGCGTCGTGCCCGTCCCGCTCGTCCTCCACGGCTCCTCGGGCGTCGCCGACGCTGAGATCCGCCGCGGCATCGCCGCCGGGATGCGCAAGATCAACGTCTCCACGCACCTCAACGCCGTCTTCACCGCCGCGGTGCGCGAGACCCTCGTCGAGCACCCCGACCTCGTCGATTCGCGGAAGTACCTCGCCCCGGCCCGGGAAGCGTTCGCCGCCGAGGTGGCCCGCCTCCTCGCCCTCTTCGCCGGGGAGACCGACGCGCCTGCCGCGCGGGAGACCGACGCGCCCGCCGCGCAGGAGTCTGCCGCGCGCGCCGCGCGGGAGTCTGCCGCGCCCGCAGACGGCGCACGCACCGCCGCTCGCACGCAGGAGTCCGAGGCGTGAGCACCGACGTTTGCCAAACCCGTGCACGAGGCCCGAGGGTGGCACTATGAGCCCCCGTGAAGACCGCCTCGACCGCATCCTCGCGCGCCTCGACCGGGACAGCACCGTCGGAGTCGAAGCGCTGAGCGAGGAGCTCGGGGTGTCACTGGCCACCGTGCGCCGCGACCTCGACCTCCTCGAGCAGCGGCGCCTCCTCGAGCGCACCCACGGCGGTGCGAGCAGGCGGAACGTCGACTACGACCTCTCCCTGCGCTACAAGGAGGCCGCTGCGACCGAGGCGAAGGCCGCGATCGCCCGGGCCGCGGTCTCCCGGATCACTCCCGGATCGGTCATCGGACTCTCCGGCGGGACGACGACGTTCATGGTCGCCGACGCCCTCAGCCAGCGCGACGACCTCCTCCACGACCTCACGATCGTCACCAACGCCGTCGACATCGCCCACAAGCTCGCCGTCCATCCGGGGATCAAGGTCATCGTCTGCGGTGGGGTCATCAACGCCTCGAGCTTCGAACTCGTCGGCTCATTCGTCGACGCGGTGCTCCGCGGCATCTGGATCGACCTCGCGTTCATCGGCGTCCACGCGTTCTCGGCGACCGCCGGGGGGACGACGGCGAACGAGGACGAAGCGTACGTCAACCGGCTCATGGCGCAGCGCGCGGAGCGGGCCATCGTCGTCGCGGACTCCTCGAAGTGCGGCCGCCGGTCCTTCGCCTCGGTGGGCGGGACCGAGGTGTTCGAGGAGATCATCACCGACGACAGCCTCGGCGAGGATGAGCTGCGGGAGCTCACGGCTGCCGGCTACGCCGTCGACCTCGCCCCCACCCGGCCGGACGGAGAGCGGCGATGAGTGCGGTCCCCGAGACCATGCCGACTCCGGCCGAGGCGATCGTCCACGACGCCGTCATCCTCGACAGCGACCCGGCGACGTATTCGACGGACTTCGCCGACACGTGGCTCGCGGTCGCCGGCGGCACCGTCCTCGCCCGCGGGCGGGGAGCACACTGGCAGAGTCTCACAGGCCCGCACACGGAGGTCGTCGACGCCGCCGGCGCCCACCTCGCACCCGCGTTCGTCGACATGCACGTCCACGGCGCGGGGGGACACAACGTCGAGGACGGGCCGGACCACCTCGGCGAGATCCTCGCCGTCCACCGCGCCCACGGCACCCGGGCGCTCACCCTCTCCTTCGTCTCCGACAGGATCGACCCGCTGGCTGCGGCGCTCGCCGCCGGTGCCCGGGCCGCACGCGGCCGGCCCGACATCCTCGGCCTCCACGCGGAGGGTCCGTTCCTCTCCCCGGATTTCAAGGGTGCCCACGCACCCGAGGTGCTCACCCCTCCCACCGCCGAGGCGGTCGACCGGATCCTCGAGGCCGCCGACGGTGAGCTCCTCCAGGTCACCCTCGCCCCCGAACTGCCCGGCGCGCTCGACGCGATCGGTCGGTTCGCCTCGGCGGGGGTGAAGGTCGCCGTCGGACACACGGCCGCCGGATACGACGAGACGGCACGCGCCTTCGACGCCGGGGCGAGCATCCTCACGCACGTCTTCAACGGGATGCCCGGCATCCACCACCGGGCGCCGGGCCCGATCCTCGCCGCCCTCGACGCCCCGCACGTCACGCTCGAACTCATCAACGACGGCACCCATGTCCAGGCACCGGCGGCGCGGATGATCACCGAGCTCGCCCCCGGCCGGGTCGCGCTCATCACCGATGCGATGGCGGCGACCGGCATGGGCGACGGCGACTACCTCCTCGGGTCGCTGCCGGTGCGGGTGAGGGACTCGGTCGCGCGGGTCCGGCACGCCGACGGGTCGGTCGGGTCGATCGCCGGGTCGACGCTGACCATGGACGAGGCACTGCGCCGGGCCGTCGCCGAGGTGGGGATGAGTCCCATCGCCGCCGTCCAGGCCGCGAGCCTCGTGCCGCTGCGGGCGCTCGGCCTCGTCGATCCCGAGGTCCACAGCCTGCTCCGGGTCGGCCAGCTCGCCGACTGCGTCCTCCTCGACGCCGACATGCGACTGCAGAGGGTGTGGCTCGGGGACTGAGCGAGGCGGCCCCGATGCTCCCGCTTGGGCATCTCGTGGGAGGATGGTGCGCATGGATGCTCTGCTCCTCATCGACACGGACGACACCGGCTTCACCTCGGACCAGGCGATCGAGACCCTCGGCGGCATCGTCGGGCGCACGCGCGCGGTCGGCGGGGTGCTCATCTTCGCCTCGACGAAGGACGAGCTCACCGACCGCGAGGATGCGGAGATCAGCGTCTTCGGGCCCGACGAGGAGGACCTCGTGCTCCGCTCGGACAACCCCGACATCTTCGAAGGCGTCGACGACCTCGCCGCCGGCCTCCACGACATGGCCGTCGACCGCATCGTCATCGCCGGCGTCGACGACTCGCCCGGCGCGGTGTGGGCCTCGGCGATGGCGGCCCTGGTCTGCAACTTCGACGTCATCGTCCTCTCCGACTCCGTCGTCGACGCCGACGGCAACCCCGTGACCTGGGCGGCGGACGCCGAGGCGGCGGGCGCGATGGTCAAGCGCACCGAGGACACCTGGCTGCGCATGTGATCGCGCGACGGCTGGGATTCCCTGGTCGCTTCTTCCGAAAGTGGTCGAAGAACCGAGGGAAATCGGCCGAAATGCGCGATTCTCCACGGTTCTTCGACCGCAGCTGCGCCCTCAGCTCAGAGCACGCCCCTTGCGGCGAGATGTTCGCGGATGCTGCGCTCGAGGCGGGCACGATTCGTCCGCGAATTCACCCTGATGATCAACCAACCCTCCGCGGCCAGAGCGTTGACCCGTTGGATGTCGTCGTCCCACTGGTGCTTATCGGTGCGATGGTGGTCTCCCTCGTACTCGAGGCCGAGGCGCGCCCGTTCGTACCCGAGGTCGGGATGGATATCCCTCCCCAGCTCGCGGCACCACACAGCAGGGTGTATCTCCGGCTCGGGCAGCCCGACCGAGATCGCCCACAGGCGCAGGTCGGTCTCCTGCGGAGAGTCCACGCCCGGCCGGATGAGCTCGAGCGCGGCAGAGGCGGTCCTCCCCGCGCGGACCACGCTGCGGGACGCGAAGTGCGCGGCGATGTCGTCTGCCGTGCACAGCGGCGGGCCGTGCCATGAGCCGATCATCGCGTCTCCGGCTTGGACGAGCTCATCCCGCGTGAGGATCGTCGCCAGCTGAAGGAACAGGACCGGTGGAGTGATGATCCGGTGTCCGAGGAGGGTCGCTGCGGCGAAGTCGTTCGTCCGGTGGAGGACGACGCCGGGGCGGCGGATCCGCTGGTCCCTGTCCGCGGTGGCGACGTGAAGCAACTGGTCTCCGAGTCGGCGGGGCAGCGGCAGACCGAAGAGGCGGGCAGCGGATGCGTGGCTGGCAGCGATCTCCGGGTGGATGAGCTGGAGGGCCCTGAGTGATTCGCTGGTGGTCTCCCATTCTGTATCAGCCCATTGAGGAACCCGGCGGACATCGAACTCGCCCGGGGCGACTCGGATCCCGTGGATGATCCGCGGCGCGATCTCGGTGTTCCGCAGGCCCCATTCCGTCACGCCGTTGTCCGCTGCGTCGCGACTGCGGTAGAGCCTCTGTGTCCTGCGTCTCTCGAAGTGTCCCTGCATGCCGCCGATGGTGACCGTCCGAGGCGAGGACGGAAAGGTCCGGAGACGCACCTGTGGACAGGAACCGTCGTCCACAGCGCCGGTGCGCCCGAGTCGAGCATCTGCGCAGACGAGTCGGCCGCCGACACAGGCCGACCACCGCAGCAGACCTCAGCAATGCCGGTTCACCTGCGTCGATGCCCGCCTCAGTTGTGGTCGAAGAACCGTGGATAATCGGGCATTTCGGCCGATTTCCCTCGGTTCTTCGACCACAAGCAGAAGACAGCCTGTGGAGGGGGTGCACACGAGTGGAGGCTGCCGTCCTGCCCGCCACCCGGTCGCGACCACCCCGCCACCTGCCCACGCACTGTCCGCTGCGCGGTTCCCGGCGTTCACCTCCGGTCGGTACACTTCTTCGGGGCCGACGGTGCGCTGTCGCCGACTGGCACGCCGCACGCCCCGGTTCTACACTGAGTAGAAGGTCCGGAAAGCCTGAGCGAGTCCTGAAGTGAGGAGGTGGCATGACCGGCTGGCACAAGTCCGTTCGTGCTCTCTTCGCCGCACTCATCACCACGCTCCTCGCCCAGCTCATGCACGTCGGCGCGGGCGGAGACTTCTCCGTCCTCGGCACCGGCTTCGTCTTCGTCTTCGTCCTCTGGGCAGCGATGATTCTCGCCGGACGCCGTCTCGGCCACCTCTCGCTCATGGCGATCATCGGCCTCGGACAGATCCTCATGCACGTCTCGATGGGGTGGTTCGGGTCGATGAGCCACGCCGCCGGCCAGTCCGCGGGCTCGCCGCAGATGGCCGGGATGTCGGCGAGCGAGCACGCGATGATGAGCCAGCCGGCTGGGTCGCTCGACCTCAGCCAGGCCGCTGCGATGAGCCAGACGATGGATCACTCCAACGGCGCGGGCGTGCCCATGGTCATCGCCCACCTCGTCGCCATCGTCATCACCGCCTTCATCCTCAAGCGCGGCGAGGACCTCGTCTTCAGCATCCTCCAGCTCGCGGTCGGCCCCGTCCGACTCGCGATGCGCGCCCTCGTGCTCGCCCGTCGCACGCTCGCGGCCGCGGACACCCGCGTCGTCCTCGAGGTCTGCGCGCTTCCCGCCACGATCGCGACCGCGGTCATCGGCCCGAACTATCGCCGCGGACCTCCCGCACTCGTCTGACACCTCACCCACCGGCAGTCCGTCGCGGCCCCATGCCGTCGACGTCGTGCTGCCCGGCACCATCGGCATTCGCCGCCCGGTCCCTGCGGTCTTCCACCCGTGCAGCCGTCCTCTGCCTCGCCGAGGCGGACGGCACCTGACCACGGACGGATGTGCCAGCGTCGGCCGCGCCGTTCCCGGCCCCGCCGTCGTCGGCCATGACCCTCCGATGTGCGCACAGGCTCATCGGACGACCGCAGCAGACCGCGTCGAGTGCCACCGAAAGACAGACTCAGAAAGTGCAGACTCATGCGTAAGAACATCATCACCTCCGTCCTCCCCGCCGCGGCCATTTCCGCCGCCCTCGTCCTCGGTCTCAGCGCGTGCGGACAGAACGACACGAGCGAGCCGGAGGCCGCGAGCACCTCACAGGCCGCCTCGGCGTCCCTGACCCTCGGCGATGCCTGGGTCAAGACCGCTGAGGAGGGCATGACCGGTATCTTCGGAACCCTGGAGAACACCACCGACAAGGACATCAACCTCGTCGCCGCGAAGTACGACGGCGCCGGCATGGTCCAGCTCCACGAGACCGTCGACGACGGCACCGGCACGATGACCATGCGCGAGAAGAAGGGCGGATTCGTCATCCCCGCAGGCGGCTCCTTCGTCCTCGAGCCCGGCGGCAACCACATCATGGTCATGGATCTCAAGCAGCCGATCAAGGCCGGCGAGGAGATCGACGTCCAGCTCGTCACCGCCGATGACGAGACCATCCCCGTCAAGGCGATCGCCAAGGACTACTCGGGCGCGCAGGAGACCTATGCCCCCGGCGAGGCCGAGGCCGGCAAGGACGGCGAGAAGTCCGAGAAGGACGGCATGGGCGACATGAGCGGTATGGACATGTCCGGTGACAAGTGACCCCCGCTCGCCGGACCATGAACCAGAGGTGACTCCCAGCTCCGACCCGGCCGCCGAGCCGCGGTCGGGCGGGGACGCCGACGCCCAGGCGCCCACCGCCCGCTCCGGCTTCAGCCGCCGACGCCTCATCGCGTCGGCGGCCGTCGCCGGCGGCGCCGGTGCCGTCGGATCCCTCGCCGGCTTCGCGATCGGCCGTCAGGCCGATGCGAAGGAGGACGCTCAGCCGCAGCGCGACACCCAGGGTGCCAACGGGATCGTCACCGTGCCCTACTTCGGTGAGCACCAGGCCGGGGTCGAGACGATGCCGCAGGCCCACGGGGAGTTCCTCTCCTTCCAGCTCAAACCGGGGTCGACCGCCGCCGAGGTGGTCCGCTGGCTGCGTCTGCTCACCGCGGATGCCGCGGCGCTCACCCAGGGAACGGCGCCGTTGGCGGATTCCGAACCCGAGCTCGCGAACGACCCTGCGGGCCTGACGGTGACCTTCGGCTTCGGTCGGGGTCTCGTCGCGACGAAGGGTGCCGGGGCCGTTCCCGAGTGGCTGGCTCCGCTCGAGAAGTTCTCGATCGACCGTCTCGACCCGCAGCGGTCGAAGGGCGATCTGCTCGTGCAGATCTGCGGTGACGACCCGATCGCGGTCGCGCACGCCCGTCGAATGATCTGGAAGGACTCGCGTTCGTTCGCCGAGGTGGCGTGGCAGCGCACGGGATTCCGTCGGTCGTACGGAACGAAGGGCGAGGGGAAGACGCAGCGCAACCTCTTCGGCCAGCTCGACGGCACCGCGAGTCCGACTCCCGGCACCGAGGACTTCACCCGCCTCGTGTGGGGGAAGGCGAGCGGTCGGGAGAACCCGGTGTTCTCCTCCCGTGGTGAGCCGCCGAGCGATCTCGGCGCGCATCTGCCCGACTGGCTGCAGGGCGGCACGACCCTGGTGCTGCGGGACATCGCGATGAACCTCGAGACGTGGGACGAGGCCGACCGGCCGGGACGGGAGTTCGCGATCGGGCGCACGGTCGGCTCGGGGGCTCCGCTCTCGGGCGGGACCGAGTTCACCGATCCGGATTTCAAGGCCGTCGACAAGCGGGGTCTGACGAAGATCTCGTCGGCCTCGCACATCGCTCGCTCACGCGACGGGCTCGGTCCCGAGGTGCAGATCCACCGCCGCCCGTACAACTACGAGACCGGTGCGGGCGGGGAGACCGGCCTGATGTTCGCGTCCTTCCAGGCCGACATCGAGCGGCAGTTCCTGCCGATCCAGCGCCGCCTCGCCGAGGTGGACCTGCTCAACATCTGGACGGTGCCCATCGCGTCGACGGTGTGGGCGATCCCGCGCGGCGTCCGGGAAGGCGAATACGTCGGCCAGGCGCTGTTCGAGGGGTGAGCGCGCCGCCGGCCCGCTCAGAAGAGCGGGTTCGGCAGCGCTCCCTCCATCTCGAGCAGCCGTCGCTTGGTCTCGAGGCCCTCGCCGCGGCGCCCACCCGAATAGCCGCCGAGACCGTCGCCCGCGACGACCCGATGGCAGGGGATGAGCAGCGGCAGCGGGTTGAGGCCCATGATGGTGCCGATCGCCCGGGCCGGGATCGCGGTTCCGGTCCGGGCGGCGAGCTCACCGTAGGTGATCGTGTCCCCGAACGGCACCGTGTCCGCGAGGACGGTGAGGACCGTCGTCGCTGAGGCGGAGAGTCCGTCGAGTCCCAGCGGCAGATCGAACTCGCCGAGGCGGCCGTCGAAGTAGGCCCCCGCCTGGCCGAGGGCTTCGGCAAGGAGCGGATCGCGGTCCGCTCCCGAGCCGTCGGACGTGTCGCCTGCTGCGGTCTGCGCGGCACCGAGGTCGCTGTCGTCGACCCATTCGACCCGGACGATCGCCGTGCCCGTGCTCGAGAGCAGCAACGTGCCGACCGGGGAGGCGAGGGACGCGCGGTGGAGTCCGGTCTCCGGTCTGCTCTGTGTCATCGGTCCGCCTGAGTCTGAGTGAGGAGACGACTGGGCCCGTCGCCTCGCGGTGCGAGCCGACGGGCCCAGTCTATGACCGGTGGCTGACAGGTCAGCCGAGGATGGTCTCAGCGGTCATTCGCTGATCTCCGTGGAGTAGGCGTCCGGGTTGTCCTTGATCCACTGGGCCACGGCCTCGGCCTCCTTGCCCTCGCCGTACTTGTTGACGACCATGTCCTCGAGCGAACCGTACTGCTTGTCATCGAGCTTGATGCCCTTGATGTACTCGGCAGCCTCCGGGTTCTTCTCGGAGAAGCCCTTGGTGCCGAGGAAGTGGAGCGCTTCGGGCTCTCCCATCGCGCCCTTCGGGTCCTCGAGGTCCTTGACGTCGTAGGCGCTGTTCGCCCAGAACGGACGCCACAGGGTGACGACGACCTCTTCCTTCTTGTCGATCTTGTTCTTCAGCTCGGTGAGCATCGTCGCAGTCGACGAGGTGACGAGCTCGTACTCGCCGTCGAGACCGTACTCGGGCATCATCTTGTCCTTCGTCTGCGCGGTGAGACCCGCGCCGGGCTCGATGCCGATGATCTTGCCGTCGAATTCGCTCGCCTTGCCCTTGAGGTCCTCGATCGAGTTGATGTTCGAGTACGAGGGCACCGCAATGGTCAGCTTCGCGTTGTCGTAGTAGGCGCCGAGGTCCTCGAGCTTGTCGCCGTACTCGTCCATGTACTGCTTGTGGGTGACCTCCGGCCACGCCGAGGGGTAGATGTCGACGTCGCCGTTGGCGAGACCCGAGTAGAGGATCGCGGCCTCGGTGATCGTCTCCATCTTGACGTCGTAGCCGAGCTTGGTCAGCTGGTTCTCCAGCAGGTAGGCGGTGCTCAGGCCATCCGTCCAGGATGGGATGAATCCGAGGGTGATGGTGCCCTTGTCGCCTCCGCCGGAGGCGTTGTCCTTGCTGGCCTCCTGGGAGCAGCCGGACAGAGCCAGCGCCAGGGCAGCACCGACGGCGGCGATCTTCGTGACGAAACGCTTCTTCATCGTGGTTTCCTTACTTCTCGGGGTGATGGTCGGATGGTCTTCAGCTCTGGACTCGGTCGATCTCGACGACGTCGACCTCCCGCGGTTGTGCGATCTGCCGGCTCTCCGCCGAGGTGTTCCGGCGACGCTTGAGCATGCCGAGGAGGGAGTTCGGGTAGTCCTTCGCCGATCCCAGCGCCGCCGTCACGCGGTCGAGGTAGATGGCGAGGATGACGACGCCGAGCCCGGCCTCGATGCCCAGCGGCAGGTTCTGTGTGGCGACGGCTTCGACGACGTTCTTGCCGAGCCCGTCGGCGCCGACGATGCCGGCGATGACGGCCATCGCCAGGGCGAGCATGATGACCTGGTTGATGCCGGCCATGATCGTCGGGGTGGCCAGGGGCAGCTGGACGCCGCGAAGGATCTGGCGAGGCGTGGCACCGAACGCGTATCCGGCTTCGACGGTCTCGGAGTCCACACCGCGGATGCCGAGCTCGGTGAAGCGGACGCCCGGGGGCAGGGCGAAGATCACCGTGGAGACGAGACCCGGGACGACGCCGATGCTGAAGAAGGTCACGGCCGGGATGAGGTAGACGAAGGCCGGCATCGTCTGCATGAAGTCGAGGATCGGTTTGACGATCGCCGAGACCGTGTCGTTTCGAGCCGCGAGGATGCCGACGGGGATCGCGATGATGATCGCGACGAGCGCGGCGAGGACGACGAGGGCGAGCGTCTGCATCGCGGAGACCCACTGGTCCATCGTCATGATGAAGAACAGCGTGATGAGGGTGCCGACGGCGAACTGCCACGACCTCACGAGCAGTCCGAAGAACGCGAGGATGAGGATGATGACGAGCGGATGGAGATCGACGAGCACCTCGGTGAGGGTGTCGACGAGGAAGCGGACGACAAGGGTGATGAAGTCGAAGAGCCAGGCGAGATTGTCCTTGAGCCAGTCGAAGGCGACATCCGCCCATTCACCGACCGGAATTCTGATGTCCTCCATCACAGGGCCTCTCTCTTCACGGCGTCCTCGGTGCCCACGGGGGCGGGTTCGTCGGCGAGCACCTCGTCGATCTCGCTCGCGGCCAGCGGTGGTGCCGGTGGCCGCACCTCTCCGTCCCCGGACTGGTGGCCGAGCGCGGCGAGGAGCGTGGCACGGGGGATCACGCCGACGAGGAGCCCCTGGTCGTCGACGACGGGCAGCGGCAGCGGCGACTCCGCCGACGGGATGAAGAGGTCGATGAGCACATCGTCCGGGGAAGCGACCTGCGCCGGAGGCGCGATGATGCCCTCGAGCGTCCTTGCCCCGGCGCGGATCCGGTCGACGGCGTCGCGGTCGGTGACGACGCCGAGGAAGCGGCGGTCGCGATCGGTGACGTAGACGGCCGAGGAGTACCCGTCGCGCATCGTCCGCAGCGCGACCCTCGGGCCGCTCTGATCGGAGATGACCTGACGCGGCTTCTCCATGACATTGCTCGCGGTGAGCACGCGGGCCCGGTCGACGTCCTGGACGAACTGGGCGACGTAGTCATTCGCCGGGTCGGTGAGGATGTCCTCGGGAGTGCCGATCTGCACGATCCGACCGTTGCGCATGACAGCGATGCGGTCGCCCATGAACATCGCCTCGTTGAGGTCGTGGGTGATGAAGATGATCGTCTTCTTGAACTTGGACTGGAGTTCGACGAGGAGCTCCTGCATCTCACGGCGGATGAGGGGATCGAGCGCGGAGAACGCCTCATCCATGAGGAGGATGTCCGTCTCCGCCGTGAACGCCCGGGCCAGACCGACGCGCTGCTGCATGCCGCCGGAGAGCTGACCGGGGACCTTGTCGCCCCAGCCCTTGAGGCCGACGGCGTTGAGCCAGTAGTCGGCCTTCTCCAGGCGTTGGGCCTTCGGCACCCCGCGGAGTTCGAGCGCATAGGCCGCGTTCTCGCGGACGGTGCGGTGGGGGAGGAGCGCGAAGTGCTGGAACACCATCGAGATGTGCTCGCTGCGGACTCTGCGCAGGGTTCCGGCGTCGGCCTTGGCGATGTCGGTGCCGAGGACCTCGACCGAACCCGACGTCGTCGACCAGAGACCGTTGAGAGTGCGGATGAGCGTCGACTTCCCTGACCCCGAGAGTCCCATGACGACGAAGATCTCACCCGGTTCGACTTCGAAGCTCGCGTCGATGACCGCGGCAGTGCCGAGCTTGGTCAGCTCATCCCGATCGGCGCCCTGTTCGAGGCGCTTGACGACTTCGTTCTGCCGTTTGCCGAAGACCTTGTAGACATGTGACGCTCTGACGACGCTCACGCGCTTCCTCCTTGCAGTCCAGATGCTCCGCAGCCACGAGAGGCGCCACCCTGTCGCGCGGTGAGGCGATGACCAGGTCGATCACGTGGGCCTCACCGCTCACGGAATTCTCTCGATCATTATAGAATTCTCCATGCATTTCAGCGGAAACTTTATTCCTGATATCCGGAGTGTTGTGTTTGACAGGCTATCTCACCAGGGACGATGCAAGTCGGTGTGTTATTTGATCGTTACATTCACAGCGTCGGTCGAGGTTTCCTGACACCTATTCCGCGCATTTCCCCGCATTCACTGACTTGTGAGTTCGGTTATCGCGGACGTTGTGCGGAATGTTCAGCGGGCGAGCTCGTCGACCCTCTATGGTGGAGGCGTGAAGCCGCTGCCGTTCCTCTCCGCCGCCTCCTCCGGGCGCTTGCCGACCCCGGCACAGCGCGATCCGGGACGACCGGCGATCATCGTTCCCGTCCAGCAGACTGATCCCAGTTCCCTGTCCGCCGCCTGTGCCGACATCGCCGCGAGCGGCATCGTCGACGTCATCGAATGGCGCATCGATCCGCTCGTCGTCGCGCTCGGGCAGGCCGCGGAGGCGACGGATGCGGGTCCTGCCCGGGTCGATGCGGATGCCGTCGCCGAGGCGGTCCGCGCCCTCGCCCCGCACGTGACCTCGGCGGGGCCGCCCGTGCTCGTCACCCTGCGCTCCGGTTTCGAGGGAGGGGAGGCCGACATCAGCGAAGCGGACTACGCCGAGGTGGTGCGCCGCCTCGGCGCTCTCGGGACGGCGGCGGTCGACGTCGAGATCGCCCGGTCGGGTGCGCCGGACCTCATCGACGCCGTCCATGCGCAGGGGGCCGCGGTCGTCGCCTCGCAGCACAACTTCACCGCCACGGACAGCGTCCCCGAGATGCGGACGACACTGGCGGCGATGCGCGAGGCCGGTGCCGACGTCGCGAAGATCGCGATGATGCCGCAGTCTCCGGCCGATGTCGCCGACCTCCTGCGGGCCACGGCCGAATCCGAGGCCCGGCTCGACTGCCCCGTCATCGGAATCTCCATGGGACGGCTGGGCCGGACCAGCCGCATCCTCGGAGGGGACTTCGGCAGCTGCGCGACCTTCGCCCAGATGGGGCAGGCCTCGGCACCCGGGCAGATCGATGCGGCGGAACTCGCAGCGATGCTCGACGCTCTCTGCGCCTGAAACCTCGTCAGAGCGGAGCAGGTCCGGTCGACATGCCTGCCGGCGATCGGGACGCCGATGCGAACGGCCCCGGATGCCGACTCACTGGTCGGCATCCGGGGCCGTTCGCACATCCGGTGTCGGTGAGGGTCAGTCGACGCCCTCGGCGATCTGCTTGCGGAACTTCTTCGGCAGCGCCTCGTCGCCGAAGTTGTTGCGCACGGTGTTCGCCGCCAGGCGCTGGACGATGAGCTGGGCGACGGCCACGCCGACACCGGAGACGACCGTCCAGGCGAGAGCCTCGGACATCGTGATCTCCTCATCGACCGGATTCGACGGTGCGGGGCGGTGCGTCGACTTCTCCCAGGCGAACGTGAGCACCTTGCGGGCTGCGAATGCCGCCGCGATGGGGGCTCCGACGCCGATGATCTGCCAAGCGAGCTTTCCCATGCCCGTGTCCTTTCGTCCGAAGTTCGGGGGTCGAGAGACCCCGCGCGGTGGCGAGGGATCCTCGGTGACCACACTATCGCAGGCGGGTCGATTTCATACTTTCGTGGGATGTGCCGGGCGTGCTCGCCCCCGTAGCGTGGAGGCACGGCAGTCGAGAGGTGGACACAGTGCTGAGCAGACGGAAGAACGTCGTCGTCACGAGCCTCTTCGTGCTCGGCGGGGCCGGATTCGTCCTCGGTCTCGTCCCCGACCTCGCTCCCGCCTTCTGGGTGCTCTGGCTCACCGGCTGCGGTGCCTCGATCCTCGGGCTCATCCTCGCCGCCACGGTCCCACGCGTCGACGACGATCGTGAGCGTCCGCCCGGGACCCGCGGGTCGGTCCAGTCCGGGGGTCTCACCCGGCGGCGATGATCCTCTGGAACTCCCTGGTCAGAGCCTCGTCCCGGTTGAGCTCCCTGCCGTCGAGCTCACGCAGCGTCACCGCCGTGCGGACCGAGGACACGAGCCACGCGCCGTCGGCGGCGTGGACGTCGTCGAGGCTGAGATCGGCGAAGTCCGCCCGCAGCTCGAGCCGGCCGGCATGGTCGAAGAGCAGACGCTGCGTCGTGCCGGCGAGCAGACCGGCGGTCGGGTCCGGGGTGAGGAGGTGGTCGCCTCGGCGGATGACGATGTTCGACGTCGGTCCCTCGAGGACGATGCCGTCGTGGGAGACGAAGACGACCTCGTCGACGCCCTGGGCCCGCGCATAGCGCAGCGCCGCCTGGTTGACGGCGTAGGACAGGGTCTTCGCGCCGAGGAGCAGCCACGGGGAGGTCCGCCCGAGATAGGCGGGGAAGCCTCGGTCGATGCTCACTGCGCGCACGCCCTCGGCGCGGGCGGTGACGATGCTGTCCTCGATGGGCAGGGAGAACGCCCAGCCGCGCGGGGCGTCGGTGCCCCGTGAGAGGGAGTAGCGCACGGCGAACTCGGTGACCCCGGGGTTCGCCTTGATCGTCTCGGCGACGACGGTGTCGACGGCCTGGCGCCACAGCCGGCGATCGGGTTCGGGAAGTTCGAGCGCCGAGGCGGAGGAGTGGAAGCGGGCGAAGTGCCGTTCGCGGGAGACGACGGTGGGCTCGCGCGTGGCCGGGTCGACGCGGACGAGGACGGTCTCGAAGATCCCATCCCCTCGGTGGGCCGCGAGATCCGTCACCGGCAGCTGGGGCGAGTTCAGCGGAGCCGACCTGATCGTCGACGCGCCGGGATCGATGAGGACGAGGACTTCGGTCATGCCCACAGTCTACGGTCGCCGCCCCGCCTGCGGGAGACCTTCCCGGCAGGTGAGGATGTTCTCAGGCAGTGCTGATGCCGAAGAGGAGACCGAGACCGTACGTGACGGCGGCCGCACCGAAGCCGATCGCCATCTGCCGCAGCGCGCGCGGACCGGGCGCCTTGCCGGAGAGCAGGCCGACTGTGCCGCCGGTGAAGAGGAGGGCGATGCCGACGAGGCCGGCGGAGAGGAACACGGCAGGCAGTCCGGACATGCCGAAGATGTAGGGAAGGATGGGGATGAGCGCGCCGGAGGAGAAGAAGCAGAAGCTCGAGATCGCCGCGCCGATGCCCGTGCCGAGCTCGTCGCGGTCGACTCCCGCGTCGAGGCTCGGCAGCTGCGGAGCCTGCGTCGACTTCGCCTCGGCGATCGTTCGGTGCGCCTGGGCCTCGGCCTCGGCCGGATCCATCCCGCGGGCACGGAAGACGAGAGCGAGCTCGTTCGCGTCGATGTTGAGGTCGGCCAGCGCATGCCGCGACTCGGGGTCCGGGGTCGAGGCGTCGAGGAGCTCGCGCTGGGAGCGGACGGAGATGTACTCGCCGGCCCCCATCGACAGGGCGCCGGCGAGGAGCCCGGAGATGCCGGTGAGGAGGATGACGGTGTTCGACACCCCTGCTGCCCCGACGCCGAGGACGAGGGCGAGGTTGGAGACGAGTCCGTCGTTGGCGCCGAACACGGCGGCGCGGAAGTTGCCGGACAGTCGGGCGCGGGATCGGGCGGCCAGGGCTCGGACCACCTCGGCGTGGATCCGCTCGTCGGCGGCCATCTCCGGGGAGGCGGCGACCTCGTTCTGATACGGCGAGCTCGTCTCCGACTGCTGGGCGAGGGCGAGGATGAAGACGGATCCGAAGAGGCGGCCGAAGAACGCGAGGCTGAGCGTGACGAGGTCGGGGGTGCGCTTCTTCTCGGCGTGCTCGCCGAGGAGGCTGATCCAATGCTGCTGATGCCGGGACTCGGCGGTGGCGAGGGCGAGGAGGATCTCGCGGTCCTCACCGGTGCGTCGGGCAGCGAGGTCACGGTAGACGCGCTCTTCGAGGCGCTCGTTCGCGAGGTAGCGCTGCCACCGGCGGATGGTTCGGCGATCGGGTGACTCCGAGGGCGCTGGGGCCGAGGACTGCTGGTTACTCACTGGTCGGATTCTACGGGGGATGCGGTCATGATTTCAATACTTGCGCAATTGCTTAACTATTGTTTGTTACCTATTCGTGACCTCAGCGCGTCCCTGATCGGCTAAGTTGATGAACTATGTGAATTGTGTCACCGTTTCGTTATAGAAGTTTGTGATTCGTTACCAAGCGGCGGATCGCTCGGCGGAACGCAAGAGTCAGATCCTCCCAGCACCAAGCGCGCCGCGCCGCTGCGGACTCCGCAGTCGGGCGCAGGCCTGCGCACGGACCGGAGTGCAGGGTCGTGCACGATCGACGGCCCATTCGAGGGGACGGATTCGCGTGGCACCTGAGGAGCGAAAGGAACTCCATGAAGTTACGCATCAGAGCCTCTCTGGCCGTCACCGCAGCAGCGGGACTGGTCCTGGGAGGCATGGCGCCGGCGACGGCCGCCGGCACCGCGGGACCGACAGAGCACACCGACATGGGCGTCACCGGCGACGCCGTGATGGATCACCTCCAGAACATCTCCGACATCTCCGTGGCGAACAAGGACTCGGGCTTCCGCGCCCTGGGCACGCCCGGCTACGAGGAGGCGGTGGAGTACGTCGAGCAGACGCTCGAGGCCACCGGCGCCTACGACGTCACGCGCCAGGCCTTCGACATCGAGGATCAGACCTACGGTGAGGTCGCGGTCAGCGTCGACGGTGAGGACATCGCCGTCAACCCTGCCAGCTACACCGAGGGCACCGAGGCACCGCTGACCGACGTGCCGCTCGTGCTGCCCACCGACGACGACTACTCCGACCTGGCCGGGGGCCAGCTCGGCTGCGCGGCCACCGACTACGACGACACCGCCGAGGGTGCCGTCGTCCTCGTCGCCCGCGGTTCCTGCACCTTCGGGGAAAAGGCGCAGGCCGCGACCGACGCGGGGGCAGCCGCCGTCATCATCTACAACAACACCAAGGACGCACCCGACGAGGAGCTCAACGCCACCCTCGGCGCGCGCATCGAGAACGGTGCACCGACCGTGGGCACGACCTACAACCTCGGCAACGGACTGCTCGAGGCGATCCAGGCCGCCGGTGACGGCGAGGCCCCGTCGACGGACTTCACGCTCGAGACCGAGTACAAGACGGTGACGACGTGGAACGTCATCGCCGAGACGAAGGCGGGCGACAAGGACAACGTCCAGATGTTCGGCGCCCACCTCGACGGTGTGCCGGAGGGCCCAGCCGCGAACGACAACGGCTCGGGTTCCGCGGCCCTGCTCGCCAGCGCCGAAGCGCTCGCGAAGCAGCCGACCGAGGTCGACAACGCGGTGCGCTTCGCATGGTGGGGCGCTGAGGAGGTCGGTCTCGTCGGATCCGAGAGGTACGTCGAGAGCCTGAGCGCGAGCGAACTCGCCAAGGTCAAGGCGTACATGAACTTCGACATGATCGGCTCGGACAACTACATCGTCGGCACCCTCGACTCCGACGGGTCGGATGTTCCGATCCCCGACGACATCAACGTGCCCGCAGGGTCCGCTGAGCTCGAGAAGGTCTTCACCGACTACTTCGAGACCGTCGACCAGCCCAACGTCGGCACGGACTTCTCCGGTCGCTCGGACTACCAGGCGTTCATCGACGCGGGGATTCCCGCCTCGGGTCTGTTCTCCGGAGCGGACGGAACGAAGACGGCCGAAGAGGCTGAGATGTTCGGCGGCACCGTCGGTGCCAAGCACGACACGAACTACCACCAGCCCAGTGACACGATCGAGAACATGAGCAAGGAGTCCATCGACATCTTCGCTCCTGCGATCGCGTACTCGGTGCACGCGCTCGCCTACGATCTCACCGATGCGCCGTCGCCGACGCCGACGGAGACCCCGACCGAGACGCCCACCGAGACCCCGACGCAGACGCCGACCGAGTCGCCCACGGACGATCCGGTCGAGCGGAAGCTGACGATCGACCCGACGACGATCGACGAGAACGACTTCGTCTCCGACAGGGGAGTCGCCGTCACCGCGGCCGGGTGCACGCCCGAGACCACGGCGACCATGACCGTGACCCCGAAGAACGGGAAGATCGAGAAGTTCGAGCAGACGGCGACCGTCAGTGCCGAGAGCATCGCGAACTTCGGCGTCCGCGGTCTCGACGCGTCGCAGTCGGCCCAGTACGTCGGCAGCTACGATGTCTCGGTCGAGTGTGAGGGCGGAGACGCGCTCACCGGCTCGTTCGAGGTCGTCGCCGCCGGAGCGGACGATCCGGGTGCCGGAGGCGGGGGAGACCTGCCGCGGACCGGTTCCGAAGCCCTCCCGCTCGTCGCCTCTGCCGCAGCGCTCATCGTGCTCGGTGTGGTCATGACCATGGGAGCCCGCCGCCGCAGGGCCGGCAGCCTGCAGTAACAACCCCGAAGCCACGCGGGCCGGTGACTGGACAAGTTCGCCGGCCCGCGTGTTCGTGTCTGCGGCGCTGACCGAGGTGTTCATGCCCACAGAATCGCCTCTCCTGCAGGACGCATTCAGCTTCGCCCGGCACAATGGGTTCCCGTGACTCCCAAGAAGCTCTTCAATTTCTTCGCCGTGGCCGAAGCCATCACGTGGGCGCTCCTCCTCTTCGGCATGTTCCTCAAATACGTCACGAAGACCACCGAGGTCGGCGTGCGCATCGGAGGCGGGATCCACGGGTTCGTCTTCCTCTGCTTCGTCGTCGTCGTCATCCTCGTCGGCGTCTCGCAGAAGTGGGGCATCGGCCGTCTCCTCATGGGGCTCGTCTCGGCCGTCATCCCGTTCGCGACGATCCCGTTCGAGATCGCCTCGAACCGGGCGGGCGCGCTCGACGGCGGGTGGGGTCTCGGACGTGAGGGGCGCGCACCCCGCGGACCACTGGAGAAGCTGTGCGCGTGGGCGATCCGCTCCCCGGGGCTGGCAGCGGGCATCGGCCTCGTCGTCGTCATCGTCGTCTTCGCCGGTCTCCTCGTCGTCGGACCTCCCGGGAAGTGAGCCGGACCGAGCCCCGCGCTCACTGAGCATCGCGGACACTGAGCCCCGCCTCGGCGAGGCTCTCACCTGGGATCATCGGAAGGATGACCCTGGGCAACACTGAGCCCCTCCGATAGGGTGGTGAGCATGGGGCGGCCGACCGGGCCGCCCTCATCGCATCCCTTACGAGGAACGGAAGGCCCGCTCATGGACCTCATGCTCGGCGTCGTCGGCATCGGCGCCATCATCGTCATCGTGCTCATCGCACTCGTCGTCATCCTCCGGTCGTACAAGATCGCCTCCCCGTCCGAGGCGCTCATCATCACCGGTCGCAACGCCTCGGGAGCGTCGGGGTCGGGGCGGATCATCATCGGCGGGCGCGCTGTCGTCTATCCGATCGTGCAGAAGGCGTTCATCCTCTCCCTGTCCTCGCGGCAGATCTCCGTCGAGATCGACGGCATCTCGAAGAACGGCATCGCCCTCAAGCTGCGCGGTGTCGCTCAGGTCAAGGTCGGGGGCACCGACGATGACGTGCGCAAGGCCGCACAGCGCTTCCTCGACCAGCAGGATCAGATCGACCACTACTCGAAGGAGATCCTCTCGGGCACCCTGCGCGCGGTCGTCGGCACGCTCACCGTCGAGCAGATCATCCAGGACCGCGCCTCCTTCGCCGCTCAGGTGCAGGAGGAGTCCGCGCACTCGATGAACAACCAGGGTCTCGTCATCGACACCTTCCAGATCTCCGCGGTCGAGGACGAGGGCAGCTACCTGCGCGACTGGGGTCGTCCGCAGGCCGCCGAGGTCGCGAAGAACGCCGCCATCGCCGAGGCGAACGCCTCCCGTGCCGCCGCCGTCGAGGAGGCGCAGCAGAACGAGGAGACGCAGAAGCAGCAGGCGCTGACCGACCAGGCGATCGCCGAACAGCAGCAGCAGCTCGCTCTCCGCCGTGCCGCCCTGAAGGAGGAGGCCGATCAGCGGCAGGCGACGGCCGACAACGCCGGCCCCCTCGCGGCCGCGGCCGAGAAGCAGAAGCTGCTCGAACGCGACCGCGTCGTCGCGAAGGAAGCCGCGGAGCTGCGTGCCGAGCAGCTCGACGCCGAGGTCCGCAGGCCCGCCGACGCCGAACGCTACCGGCAGCAGGCCGCGGCCGACGCCCGGGCCTACGAGATCGAGGCCCAGGGCCGCGCCGAGGCGGCGGCCGAACTCCACCGCCGGTCGAAGGAAGCGGAGGCGATCCGCCTCGAAGGCCAGGCCGAGGCCGATGCGATCAAGGCGCGCGGTGAGGCCGAGGCGCGGGCACTCGAAGCCCAGGCCGAGGCGTACAAGAAGTTCAACGACGCGGCCGTCCTCTCGAAGGTCCTCGAGGTGCTTCCCGACATCGCCGGCGAGCTCGTCGCTCCGTACTCGAACATCAAGGACCTCTCGATCGTCTCGACCGACGGCGAGTCGAAGCTCGCGAACTCCGTGTCGAACAACCTCGCGCAGGTCCTCGAGGTCGTGCGCGGCACGACCGGCATCGACCTCACCGACCTCGTCGATCGGGCGCAGAACCCCGACGGGGGCGACGGGGATGACGGAGCCGGTTCGGGCCCGGGTGCGGGGTCCGACGGCGGGTCCGGTTCGGGGCCCGGCGGAGGATCCGGTTCGGATTCAGGGTCCGGCGGTCAGGTGATCGAGGGCCGGCTGGCTGACGACGATGGTGCAGCCGGCCCCCGCCGAGGTGGGGGTGCCGATCGCAGCGGTCGCCGCGGCAGTGCGCCCGGTGGCCGCCGTCCGCGCGGCGGCCGGCGCGACGGTGGTCAGCGCGACGGCGGTCAGTGGGCGGGCTTCGACCCGGCTGACTTCCTCGACGCGGACGGCGGAATCGACATCCAGCACATCGGCGACGAGGTCAAGCGTGCCACCGGCATCGACGTCCAGGCCTACATCGACGAGGCGCTGCGCCGCCGCGACGGCGGAGGTGCCGGAGGAGCCGGAGCGTCGGGAGCCGGAGGCCCTGGCACTGGCACGAGCGGCCCGGGTTCGACCGGCGGGGCCGGTGCTGGCGGCACCGACCGTTCCGAGTCCGGCCCCTCGGGGACGGACGATGACTCCGACGACGAGCCCGGCGGCGAGTAGCTGGCGGCCTGCCGCAGTCCGGCCGATTCGGCCCCAGCCATGCGCCCCCGAGGAGCATCCGGTTCGACGATCACGCGATTATCGAACCGGATCCGCCTCGGGGGCGCTCTGTGCTTCGGGCATGGCGTGGGGCAGGAGGCGAACTGGCCTCCCGGACGCGGTCGGGGCCGTGAGCCCAGGGTGATGAGCGGCACACAGCGGACAGCGCTTCGCAATTTATAAATACATACGCATATGTTAATGTGACTTCGAAAGGAGTCCTCATGTCACACGACCACTCACACGAGACCGGGTCGCGCAAGCGCCTGGCCGTCGTGTTCTGCATCGTCCTGGTGATCTTCGCCTTCCAGGTCTTCGGCTCGATCTGGACGGGGTCGCTCGCGCTCCTCGTCGACACCGGGCACAACTCCGTCGACCTCATCGGGCTCGGCATCGCGCTCTTCGCGGCGACGCTGGTGGCCCGGCCGCCGAAGGGGCAGAAGACCTGGGGCTTCAAGCGCGCCGAGGTGCTCGCCGCCGGAGCGCAGGCGACGCTGCTCCTCGGCCTCGGCATCTACAGCCTCATCGAGGGTGTGCGCCGGTTCTTCGCGCCGCCGGAGGTGCCGGGACCCGAACTGCTCATCTTCGGTGTCGTCGGTCTGGCCGGCAACGTCGTCTCGATCCTCATCCTCACCTCCTCGAAGAACTCCTCGCTCAACCTCAGGGCGGCGTTCCTCGAGGTCATCGCCGATGCGCTCGGCTCGGTCGGCGTCATCGTCGCCGCGGTCTCGATCTGGCTCTTCGACTGGACGCGGGCCGATGCCGTCGCGGCCCTCTTCATCGCCGCGATCATCGTTCCGCGCGCCTTCGCGATCCTCCGTGAGACCGGGTCGATCCTGCTCGAGTCCGCCCCCAAGCAGCTCGATCTCGACGATGTCAGGAAGCACATCGAGGACGTCGACCACGTCGAAGAGGTCCACGACCTCCACGTCACGCGGATCGACTCGAACCTTCCGGTGCTCACTGCGCACGTCGTGCTCGCCGACGAGTGCTTCTACGACGGGCACGCTCCGAAGATCCTCGCCGACCTCCAGGACTGCGTGGCGAAGCACTTCAACATCTCCATCGAGCACTCGACGTTCCAGTTCGATCGCGCGAAGGACGCCGCCGTGGAGAAGCAGACCCACAGCTGAGGGGTGCCGCCGGGGTCCGAAGACGACGCCCGCCGCCGCGAAATGTAACGCGACGGCGGGCGTCATCTCTCCCTCACCCCTCCGGGCGGACTCTCAGTGTGAGGGTTCGGGCACGGCCGCCTCGGCGTGGAGGGCTTCGAGCTGGGCGACGATCGCCTCCGTCATCTCGATCGTGTTCGACTCGCCCCCGAGGTCGCGGGGAAGGATGCCCGCGCCAGTGACGTTCTCGATGGCGCACCGGACCTCGTCGGCCTCCTGATGCAGGCCGAAGTCGTCGAGCATGAGCGCTGCCGACGAGATCGCGCCGATCGGATTGGACACCCCCAGGCCGGCGATGTCGGGGGCCGACCCGTGCACGGGTTCGAACATCGATGGGAAGCGCTTCTCGGGGTTGAGGTTCGCGCTCGCGGCCAGGCCGAGGCTGCCGGCGAGGGCGGAGCCGAGATCGGAGAGGATGTCGGCATGGAGGTTGGAGGCGACGACGACGGAGAGCTGCTCGGGGTGGAGGACGAACTTCGCGCTCATCGCGTCGACGAGGACGCTCTCGGTCTCGACATCGGGATAGTCGGCGGCGACGCGCGCGAAGACCTCGTCCCAGAGGACCATGCCGTACTGCTGGGCGTTCGACTTCGTCACCGACGAGACCTTCTTCACTGCTCGCGTGCGGGCGAGGTCGAAGGCGAAGCGGATGATCCGCTCGGTGCCCTTCTCGGTATGGAGGCTCGTCTGCAGCGCGACCTCGTTGCCGGGGCCGCGGCCGCTGAGGTTGCGTCCGCCCATGCCCGCGTATTCGCCTTCGCTGTTCTCGCGCACGACGATCCAGTCGAGGTCGGCGTCGTCGGCCTTGCGCAACGGCGACTCGACGCCCGGGAGGAAGGTGACCGGGCGGATGTTCGCCCACTGGTCGAAGGGCTGCGTGATGGCCAGGCGCAGTCCCCACAGGCTCGTGTGGTCGGGGACATCAGCCGAGCCGACCGCCCCGAAGTAGATCGCATCGTGCTTCCGCAGATCCTCGAGCCCGCCCTCGGGGATGTAGGTGCCGTGCTCGAGGTAGTAGGCCGAACTCCACGGGTACTCGGTGACATCGAAGGCGATGTCCCCATCGGAGAGCTTCGCGACGGTGTCGAGGACGCGCAGTCCCGCGGCGACGACCTCGCCGCCGATGCCGTCACCGGGGATGGAGGCGATGGAGAATGTCTGGGTGTCGGTCATGGCTGTCCTCGTTCGGGTGCGGTCGGGCTCCTTCCATTGAGCGCGGAGACGGCGCATAAGTCCAAGACCCGTTCGCGATCGTATCCATTGGCTCTGCCTATGAGTCGACCGTCTGCCTTCGACCCCGCCGAGGCGGTCCGACGTCAGCGCCGACCGTCAGGGGCGGGTCCGGGCCCGCGGGGCGCGGACCGGGCCAACGGTGTGCGCACCGTCCGGCCGCGATTCACGTCGGCTGCGTCGTCCCGGCGGAGGCGGCGACCTTCGCGGTCGCTGTGAGGAACGCGGCCGCGGCCGGGGTGAGGCCCTCGGGGCGGGAGATCGCGGAGACGTGCAGCGACGGTGCGCCGAGGAGGGGGACGAGTTCGACGTCGGCCCCGGCGAACGCCTGCCAGGCGGAGGGGAGGACGGCTGTGCCGATGCAGGCTCGGACGAGCGGGATGATCGAGGTGCGGTGGGCCACCTCGGCGGTGATCTCGATGCCGACGCCGTCGGCGATGAGTTCATCGACGTAGGCGCGCATGAGCGACCCGGAGTGGGAGACGACGAAGCGGGTCCCTGTCAGGGTCCGCGGATCGACCGGGGTGTCCCGGGGTGCGCCGGGCTCACGTCTGCGGGCGAGCCTGAGGGGTTGGGCGGAGACCGGGAGGACGTCGAGGTCGGTGAGACGCAGCGGACCGCGACTGCCGGGGAAGCCGATCTCCACGCGGCCGTGGCGGACGGCATCGATCGTCTCATCGACGGTGAAGGTGCCGTCGACTGCGAAGGCGATCTGCGGGTGAGAGGTGGCGAATGACGCCATGAGCGCGGTGAGCGGTTCGATGCTCGGCGACGGCATCGCCGCGATCTCGATCCGGCCGGACTGGAGCCCGCGGAGACGGTCGATGTGTGCCTTCGCGGCGTCGAGGTCGCGGACGGCGAGCCGGGCGGGACCTTCGAACTCGCGTCCGGCTTCACTCAGACTCACCGTGCGTCCGATGCGGTTGAAGAGCGAGACGCCGAGCTCGCGTTCGAGCCCCCTGATCGTCTGGGACAGGGAGGGCTGGGCGACGAGCATCGCTTCCGCGGCCTTCGTGAAGCTTCCGGTGTCGACGACGGCGAGGAACTGGCGCAGCTGGCGGATATCCATAGGCATATGCTATTGGTCTCATCGCAAACAGGCCTTGGACTAATCCGCGGGGCTCGGTCACGCTGGTTCGAAAGCGATGAAAGGACCGATGACGGTGGATATCTCGCAGGCACGGGGCGATGGCGGCCCGTCGACTCCCATGACCGATGTGCGCGACGCGCTGCTGGGCGGCAAGACCTTCCGCAGCCTCAGTGAGCAGAAGCTCTCTCCCCGGGAGGAGAGGTTCGAGCGGGCCCGGATGACGTCAGGTTTCATCCTCGCTCCGGCGATCGCCATCGTCTTCGCGCTCCTTCCCCTCGACCTCACGTATCAGCAGCACATGCTCGCCGCCGTCCTTCTCGGCGTCATCGTCCTCTGGATCACCGAACCGGTGCCGATTCCCATCGGTGGTCTGCTCGGCGTCGGGGTCGTCGTCGTGCTCGGGATCGTTCCCGCCGCCGATGCGGTCGGTCCCTTCGGCTCGTCGACGATCTTCACGTTCATCGGCGCCTTCATCCTCGCCCAGGCGATGCTCCAACACGGCATCGCGCAGCGTCTCGCGCTCAGTGTCCTCTCGCTGCCGGGCGTCGGGAAGTCCGTGTACCGGGTGATCATCGCCTTCGGCCTCATCACCTGTGTGCTCTCCGCGTTCGTGTCGAACACGGCGACGGTCGCGATGCTCATGCCCACAGCACTCGGCATCCTCGCTGTCATCGCCGAACTCCTCCAGTCCCGCGGCATCGTCAAGCCCGACTTCGATCCGCTGCGGCTGCGCGTGGGGGCCGCCCTGCTGCTCATGCTCGCCTACGGCGCGAGCGTCGGCGGTCTGCTCACCCCAGTCGGGTCGCCTCCGAACCTCATCGGCCGCGGCCTCATCGAGGAGGCCACGGGGGAGAAGATCTCCTTCGGGCAGTGGATGGCGGTCGCCCTGCCGATCTGCGTGGCGATGTTCATCGTCCTCGCCATCGTCCTCCTCCTTCTCAACAAGCCGGAGATCCGGAAGATCGAAGGCGTCGAGGAGTACGTGAAGAAGGAGCTGGCCGAGCTCGGTCCGGTCTCCCGGGCGGAGAAGAACACCCTCTTCGCCTTCGGCCTCACGGTCCTGCTCTGGCTGCTGCCCGCGTTCGCCGCACTCTTCGCCGGCACCGACTCAGCGGTCTACGAATTCCTCGACTCCCGCCTCGACGAGGGCATCGTCGCGGTCATCGGAGCCTCCCTGCTCTTCATCCTCCCCGTCGACTGGAAGCGGCGCGAACCGACCCTGACGTGGAGTCAGGCGGCGAAGATCGACTGGGGCACGATCATCCTCTTCGGCTGCGGCATCATCTTCGGTTCGCTCCTCGCCGACACGGGACTGGCCGAGACCATCGGCACCGGCTTCGCGGACACTCTGGGGGTGACGAGCATGCTCACCATCACCATCGTCTCCGTCATCCTCGCGATCCTCATCTCGGAGACGACCTCGAACACCGCAGCCGCCGCCGTCATCGTGCCGATCGTCATCCCGCTGTGCCAGGCCGCGGGCATCGACCCGTTCGTGCCGGCGATGGCCGCGACCTTCGCCGCCTCGTTCGGGTTCATGCTTCCGGTCTCGACACCGCAGAACGCGATCGTCTACGGCACCGGGGCCGTGCCGATCACGACGATGATCAGGACCGGCTTCACCTTCGACATCGCCGGTGCGATCCTCATCATCGTCCTTGCCCCGATCATGATCAGCGTCGTCGGGCTCGGACAGTAGGCGCCCCAGCGGCGGGCGTGCCCGTCCCTCACCCCTCCGGGCGGATGTCGATCGATTCGGTGCGGAACTTCTCGAGCTTCGCCGGGTCGATCGTCACACCGAAGCCGACCGTGTCGGGGACGTCGACGCGACCGTCGTGCATGACGATCTCCTCGGTGATGTCCTCGTGGAAGAAGCGGTTCGACCCGGAGATGTCGCCAGGGAGGGTGAAGCCGGGGAGGGAGGCCAGGGCGGCGTTGGCCGCGCGGCCGAGACCGGTCTCGACCATTCCACCGTGCCAGACGGCCACGCCGTTGGCCGCGGAGAGGTCGTGGATCCGCTTCGCCTCGATGTAGCCGCCCACCCGGCCGGGCTTGATGTTGATGACGGCCGCGGCGCCGAGGGCGATCGCGTCGGCGGCCGCCTCGGCGGAGACGATCGACTCATCCAAGCACATCGGGGTCTCCATGAGCTTCGCGAGCTCCGCGTGCTGACGGATGTCGGCTTCACCGAGGGGCTGTTCGATGAGGAGGAGACCGTAGTCGTCGAGCCGGCGCAGGTGGGAGGCGTCGACGAGGGTGTAGGCGGCGTTCGCGTCGACCTGGAAGCCGAAGTCGTCCCCGAAGGCCTCACGCACGGCGGCGACCGGGGCGATGTCCTTGCCCGGCTTGATCTTCAGCTTGATCCGGGCATACCCCTCTTCGAGGTAGTCCCCGATGACCCTGACGGTCTCCTCGACGGTGTCCTGGATGCCCACGGACACACCCGAGGGCACGGAATCGACGACCCCGCCGAGATAGGACTTGAATGACTGGCCGTTGAGCTGGAGCTGCGCGTCGATGACGGCCATCTCGAGCGCGGACTTCGCCATCGGGTGGCCGACGACATGGCGCAGATGCCAGCCGACGGTCTCGGCGGTGAGATCGTCGACGCCGAAGAGGATCGGAGCGAGCCAGCGGCGGGTGACGTCGATGCCGGCGGCCACATACTCGGAGGAGTAGAGCGGGGAGATCATCGCCACCGATTCGCCCCACCCGGTGACCTCTCCTCGATCCGTGTCGAACGTCGCCTCGACGAGGTAGCAGTCCTTCTCGGTCTCCCGCATGAACGAGGTCTCGAACGGGGTGACGAGGGGAATGGACACCTGGTGGAGGGTGATCGAGACGAGCTTCATCGGCCGAGCTCCTGTTTCGCAGTGGGGACGGTTGAACCTGATCACCAGCTTAGGGCCCCGCACGTGATCGGTAGTCAGCGGTCCCGGTCATTGGTACGGTGGGCCGAAGAGGCCACGCGACCGAAGGGGCCCACGATGAACGACTACCTGCGAAGCCTCACCGCCCGCAAGCAGAAGTGGTTCGGGCTCAAACTCCCCATCAAGGCCGCGCTCGCGCAGCCCTTCCTCCACCCGCTCATGCGCGCCGTCGCGCCCCGCGTCCGGGGCATCAAGGTCGGTCGTCTGCCCGCCCCGATCGGCCTCACCGAGGTGGCCGGTCGTGCCGGGGGAGGCGACTTCGTCCTCGTCGATCCCTTCCGCTGCGAGATCGCCAAGGAGTTCTACTGGGGCAAGGGTCGGCGCACCGAACCTGAGGACGCGTTCGCCCTCGACCTCATGGTTGAGCTGAGCAGGGACGCCGAGGTGTTCGTCGACATCGGCGCCTACACCGGGGTGTTCACGATGGCGGTCCTCGCCGCCAACCCGACCACGGTCGCGCACTCCTTCGAGATCATTCCCGCTGTCGTCGCAGGCCTCGAGAAGAACGTCGCGCGCAACCGCCTGCGGAACCGGGTGACGGTCCACCCCACCGGCGTCGGCCGGCCGGGGACGACGATGCAGGTGCCCACGGGCGACGGCGGTTCGGCGCTGCCGTCGTTCTACGCCGCGAGCATGGACTTCGCCGACGGCGTCGACGTGCGCTTCACCTCTCTCGACGAACTCCTGCCGCAGCTGCCCGAGGGGACGACCCGGGTGACGATGAAGATCGACGTCGAAGGCGCGGAGAACGACGTCCTCAGATACGGCCGTGACTTCCTCGCGGTGCTGCACCCGGACATCCTCTGCGAGGTCCTCGAGGACCGGGCGAAGCCGGCCGAACTCATGGCCGTCCTCGACGAGTTCGGCTACCGCTTCTATCTCGTCGGCAGCGACCGTCTCATCCACCGGCGACGCATCGTGCCCGATTCCCTCCTCCGCGACTGGCTGCTGACGACGAAGTCGCCCGCCGACCTGCGGGCCGAGGGATTCCCGGTGGAGTGAGATCCCGCCGGCGCACACGAGCGACCAGCGGCGCTCATGAGGCGCGCGGGTCGCCTACTTCGCCAGCTGATCGGCGATGAGTGCTGCGAGCAGAGCGGTGCGCGGAGCGATCTCGGCGATGACCGCGTGCTCGTGTTCGGCGTGCGCACCGTCACCGACCGCGCCGAGGCCGTCGAGTGTGGGGATCCCGTCGCCGGCAGTGAAGTTCCCGTCCGAGGCGCCGCCCACCGCGACCCCGAGCGGGGCGGCGATTCCGAGCTCGGAGGCGAGCACGGTTGCTCGGTCGAAGAGTGCCGCCGACGCCTCGGGTTCGAACGGCGGGCGGTTGATGCCGCCGATGACCTCGGTCGTCGACCCCTCGAGCGTCGGTTCGGCGGCGAGGGCGCGGATCGCCGAGTCGACGCGCTCGAGTTCGGCCGCGGTCCGGGCACGGACATCGACACTTACGCGCGCCTCGGCGGGGACGGTGTTCGAGGTCGTGCCGGCGGTGATCGTCGTCGGCACGACCGTCGTTCCGGCTTCGGCGTCGGAGAGGCCGGCAACGAGCGGCAGGGTGAGCGCGAGCGCCATGCCCGCGTTGACGCCCTTCTCGGGTTCGAGCCCGGCATGGGATGCCCGGCCCCGGAAGACGAGGGTGTAGATCCCGGTTCCCTTGCGTTCGAGTTTGAGCGCACCGTCGGCGCTCGCCTCCATGACGAAGACGGCATTCGCCTCGGCCGCCTCGGCGCGGATGAGATCGGAGGAGCTCACGGACCCGACCTCCTCATCACCGGTGATGAGGATCGACAGTCCTTCCAGCCCGCCCTCGCCGAGGCGGTCGGCGAGGATTGCGACCGCGTGGACGCTCATGATCGCCCCGGTGAGCATGTCGAAGCTGCCGGGACCGCGGACCACCCCGTTCTCGGTCGAGAAGGGGAGGCGTTCGATCGTCCCGTGGGGCCACACCGTGTCCTGATGATTGAGGAGGACGACGCGCGGCGGCCCGTCTCCGAAGCGCAGGCGCACATGGGTGACGCCGTCGACGGTGAGCAGCTCCGCCTCGGCGCCGAGGCGCTCACGGAGGAGGTCGGCGAAGTCGCTCGCCCCGCGGGCGACGGCGGCCTTGTCCGAGGACGGCGTCTCGACGCCGATGACGCGAGCGAGGTCGGCGAGCATCGCCGGGAGGCGCTCCTCGGAGTCGCGGACGAGGTCAGAGGGCTGAGTGGGCGAATTCACAGAGGTCGACATGTCGCCGATTCTACGGCTCGCGCGTGCGGGGCACCGCTTGCGTCCGCATCGCCATGGACGCGTGGGGGAAAGGTCGGCTGTGAGAAAGTCGGGACCTGGCCCCTCATAACTCCCGTCGTGTGTGGTTTGCTTGAGGCATGGGTGAGGCAGTGAGTTCGAAACGGTACACACCGGAAGAGCGGACCTTGTACCGCGAGAAGCTCGCGGAGAATCTCGAGCTCTTCGACACCTACCTCCGGCATGCCGAGTTCAAGTCGGCCGGCACGATCGGGCTCGAGCTCGAACTCAACCTCATCGACGAGGACAACCAGCCGAGCCTGCGCAACAAGGACGTCCTCGGCGACCTCGACGACGAGTACCAGTCCGAGATCGGCGGGTTCAATCTCGAACTCAACCATCCCGTCCTCCAGGTCGCCGGCCGCGGACTCAAGACCCTCGAAGCCGGGGTCGCCGATCGGCTCGCGAAGGCTCAGAGGGCCGCTGCCGACAAGGGGCTCAGAGTCGCCTCGATCGGCACTCTTCCGACGCTGACGACGCAGTTCCTCAAAGAGGACCCGTGGATGACGGAGGAGAACCGCTACGAGGCTCTGTCCAATTCGGTCATCGACGCCCGCGGTGAGTTCGTCAAGATCGAACTCGACGGTCGCGAGACCTACCGGCAGGAATTCGCCGACATCGCCCCCGAGTCCTCGTGCACGTCGATGCAGCTTCACCTCCAGGTCGCGCCGAACAAGTTCGCCGAGGCGTGGAACGCCTCCCAGGCGATCGCCGCCGCCCAGGTCGCGGTGAGCGCGAACTCGCCGCTCTTCGTCGGCCACAAGCTCTGGCACGAGTCGCGGATCCCGGTCTTCACCCAGTCGATCGACACCCGCACACCCGAACTCGTCACGCAGGGCGTGCGCCCGCGCGTGTGGTTCGGGGAGCGGTGGATCACGAGCGTCTTCGACCTCTTCGAGGAGAACGTCCGCTACTTCCCGCCCCTGCTGCCCGAGATCAAGGACTTCGTCGAGTTCAGCGACGCCGACGCCCCGAAGCTCTTCGAGCTCAATCTCCACAACGGCACCGTGTGGCGCTGGAACCGGCCGATCTACGATGCCGGTGACAACGGCGCGCACATCCGGGTCGAGAACCGGCTGCTGCCGGCGGGCCCAACGCCCGTCGACATGGTCGCCGACGCCGCCTTCTACTACGGGCTCGCCGAGTTCCTCGTCGGCGAGAACCGTCCCGTGTGGTCCCGGATGTCCTTCGCCGAGGCGGAGGAGAACTTCTTCGCGTGTGCGAAGGACGGGATCAGGGCCCGGGTGACGTGGCCGAAGATCGGGCACATCGCCGTCTCCGACCTCGTCATCGACGTCCTCATCCCGCAGGCCCGGCGCGGACTGCGACGGCTCAACATCGACAAGGACGTCATCGAGGAGTACATGTCGATCATCGAGGGCCGGGCCTCGGGCAGGGCGAACGGTGCGACGTGGCAGCTGCGCATGCTCGACCACCTCGCCCCGGGAAGCCGACCGGACTCGCCGGAGCGCCGTGAGGGGCTCAAAGCAATGATGGATGCCTACCTCGAGAACCAGGCGAGCGGCCGCCCTGTCCACACGTGGGACGTCCCTGCCTGAGTGGGCGGATGGCGTGCGTGGGCTGGCACGCGCCGCCGGTGCCCAACCGACTTGAGGACGCGCAGTGTCGATTTCCGCGTGCCGAATCGACACTGCGCGTCCTCGACACGCGCGTCAGCGCCGGTCGATGACCGCACACCCCTGCGCCGTAAGCCCCTACAGCCGCTCGACCTCGACGAAGATGACGGCATCCTCGCCGTCGGGGTTCGAGACCTCGTGCTCCGACCCGGCGGGACGGGTGTAGGAGACCCCTGCCTGGAGTTCGGCGGTGAGTTCTGTGCCGTCGGAGTTCCGCACGTGCATGGTGTCGGTGACCATAGGGACGACGACGTACTCGTGCTTGTGCCGGTGCATGGGGATGACACCGCCGGGTTCGATCGTCCACCGCGTCACTCGGAAGATCCCGTTGTCGAGCTGCACCTCGCCGGTCGCCCCGGTGTCGCCGGCACCACTACCAGCCCCGGTGTCGCCCGCGCCACTGCCAGCCCCGGTGTCGCCGGCGCCAACACCCGCATCACCGCCCGCGCCGCCGACGCCCCCGACCGCACGGCTCGTCTCCGCTCCTGTGCTCTCCGTGCTCATCGTCCCTGCTCCTTCGCCGTCGAAGTCGTGTCGTCGTGTGCGGAGGGTCGTGCCCATCCGCCCTCACCCTAAGCCCCTCCGGCACACGACAGCTAGCATGTGCACTATGCGAAACCCGCTGACTACGACTGCGGGCACGCCGAGAGCTCAACCGCCACTCGAGGAAGGGAGCCGACGATGACCGTCGACGACACCCGCAGCCTGCACGTCTCCGACCGGGCGGGTCTCGTCCGCCCGTTCGCGGCGATGAACATCGTCGGCAAGGTCCAGGCGATGCAGCGGGCCGGTCGGGACGCGATCGCGATGTGCCTGGGCGAACCGACCCAGGGTGCGCCGTCTCCGGTCAAGCGTCGCGCCGCCGAGATCCTCACCGACGGGACCAATCTCGGCTACTCCGCGGTCTTCGGCATCCCCGAACTCCGTGAGGCGATCGCCTCCCACTACCGCGACTGGTACGGCGTCGACATCCCCATCGACCGCATCCAGGTCACCACCGGTTCCTCGGGTGCCTTCCAGACGGTGTTCCTCACCTGCTTCGACGTCGGCGACCGAGTGGCCGTCGCCCGACCCGGGTACGGCGCGTACAAGAACATCCTCGCCGCCCTCGGCGCCGACATCGTCGAACTCGACTGCGGGGCCGAGCACGGCTTCCAACCGACGATCGACCTCCTCGAGCAGGCGCACGCCGAGGCCCCGCTCAAGGGCCTCATGCTCGCATCCCCGGCGAATCCGACGGGGACGATGATCGGGGCCGACCACCTCGGCGAGCTCATCTCCTGGTGCCGCGACCACGGGGTGCAGGTCATCTCGGACGAGATCTACCACGGCATCAGCTACATCGGCACCCGCGGGGAGACAGCGCTCGCCCACGACGACGAAGCCATCGTCATCTCGTCGTTCTCGAAGTACTGGGCGATGACGGGGTGGCGGCTGGGGTGGGCGATCCTGCCCGAGCGGCTGACGACGGCCGCCCGCAACGTCACCGGCAACCTCGCCCTCTGCGCGCCCGTGCCCGCCCAGTACGCCGCGGTCGCCGCGTTCGACCCGGAGTCCTACGCCGAATGCGAGGCGAACGTCGCGTCCTTCGCCCACGCCCGTGACCACGTCCTCGACGCGACCGCGGAGCTCGGGTTCACCGACATGGCCCCGCCCGACGGTGCGTTCTACATGTATGCGCGCATCGATGACATCCTCGAGCGCTCGGGCGGCCGGTTCGCCACGGCCACGCAGTGGTGCGAGGACCTCCTCGAGGCGACCGGAGTCGCCTTCGCCCCCGGTGACGACTTCGATTCCGTGGACGGCTGGCGCTCGGTGCGACTGTCCCTGGCCGTGGGAGCGGATCGCACCGCCGAGGCGCTCGACCGGGTGCTCGAGTACATGAAGTGACGTCTCCGCCGCCGCGGGAAATTCGGGAAGGCGGGCGTGCGCGCGGCGCTCGCCCCAGGTGGGATCACTGGTTCGCCGGGTCAGCGCCCCGGGTGGGATCACTGGTGCGCCGGGTCAGCGCGTCAGTGCTCGTGTCCCTCGACGGTGTGCGCGAGCGCGTCGAGGATGATGTGGGCGACGTGGTCGTCCTTGAGCGAGTAGTACGCTTCCCGGCCGATCCGGTTGACCCCGACGAGGTGGAGACCGCGGAGGAACTTCAGATGCTGGGACACGAGCGGCTGGGACAGCCCGGTCGAATCGACGATGTGCGTGACCGTCGCCTCGCCGTGGGCGAGGACGAGGAGCATCTTCAGCCGCGACGGGGTCGCGAGGGCCTTGAAGAGGTCGGCTGTCTCGGAGATGGCGTCGAGATTGTCCTCGGGATTGCGCAGCAGCTGTTCGACGGCGGCGTTGACCGGGACGGATTCTGGAGAGTCAGCCATGGATAGAGATTACCGGAACAGGCTTCGCGCTCGGCAAATCGTCCGGACCGACACGTCGGGCTCAGGCCTCGCCCTGCTCGGCCTTGCCGATGGCGTCGGGGAGCTCGTCGAGCAGCCACGGATAGCTCAGCGGTGAGAGGTTCGTCAGGGCCGCGAACTCGTCGTCGCTGAGGACGGCGTAGTGCTTGCCGCGGATGACCTTGACCTCGCGGTAGAACGGGTCGGCGAGGTCGGACTCGTCGAGCAGCCCCTTGCCCGTGTCCGGGAAGTGGATGAGGAGGACATCGGCGTCGAGGTCGTCGACCTTCGCCTTCTTCACCGAGTGCTCCTCCGCCGAGTACGACGATGCCGCCGAGGCGGGCAGGAGACCGAGTCCGCTGAAGAAGCTGTCGTCGCTGCCGTCATAGGAGAGGTAGTCGATCGACGATTTCTGCACATCGGCGACCGTGTACGTCGTGTCCTCGAACTCGAGATGCCGACCGGCGATGTCCTCGGCCTCGGTGGTGATGTCGCCGACGACCTGCTTGGCCTTGTCGGCTGTGTCGAGGGCGGTGGCCACCGCTGCCGTCCGGTCCGTCCAGGTCGCGTCGGGTGCCGCGGCGACGACGGGCGCGATCTCGGAGAGGTCGTCGAAGTGGTCGCCCGCGTCCTCGAGGCCGGTGGCGAGGATGACATCGGGCTCGGCCTGCGTGATCGCGGCGATGTCAGGGCCGTCGGTGCCGTCGTAGGTCTGCGGCGCCTCGGCGCCTGAGTCCTCGAGCGCGGACTGCACCCACGGGCTGAACTCGTCATCGCCGCCGGTTGCCGGGGCGATGACCGGTTCGGCACCGAGCGCGAGCGCGATGTCGAGGTCGGTCGGACTGGCCACCGCGATCTTCGTCGGTGCGTCCTCGATCGTCGTCGTCCCGTAGGGCGAGTCGATCGTCTGCGGGAAGGGACCGTCGGGCGCTCCGGCGGAGGACGGGAGCACGGAGCAGCCGCCGAGTCCGATGACCGCGGCGGCTGAAAGGGCAGTGATGGGGAGGGGGCTGGTGAACTTCACCAGGGAAGTGTAGCGCCTGTCAGTGGAGCGCTTCCACGTCGTCCTGACTGCCGATGAGATCGTCGGCGAGCGACTCCCACTGCCCGTACGCGTTCGGATACGCCGAACGCTGCACGGCCTGAGCGGCTTCCGTCGGAGTCATCGAATCCCAGTTCTCGATCTGGTTGAGCCCGGGATTCTCGATCTCGGGATTGATGCCGTAGAAGGACTTCGTCGCGAACACCGGGTCGGTGAGTTCGGACGGATCGCCCCATCCCTGCGAGGGGCGCTGCTGGAACAGGCCGACGGAATCCCGGTCGCCGTGGGAGATGTTGCGCAGCGAGGACTCCTGGAGCGCGGTCATGAGCGCGATCCGGATCGCTTCGTCGTCGAATCCGCCGCCGCGTCCGACGGCGATGATGAGGCGGGCGTTGTCGATCTGCTGCTGGTTGAGCTGGTTCACCGAGGCCATCTGCATCTGCCTGATCGTCGTCGAGCCGAAGGACACGGGCGAATTGAGGATGACGACCGCACCGATCGCCAGTGCTGCGACCGCTGCCCCGAGACCGATCAGGGCACCGACGAGCACGGACCGGGGTCCCCTGCGGTGTCGTGTCTGTCGAGGCATGAATATAACGATAATGCAACAAACTTAAGGGTCAATGTGACCACGCCATGCTTTTTGTCACAGAACGATCACGGCGCGGTGGGAGCCGGGCTGACCGGGCACCCGGTGTTGCCGAACTGCCACGCGGCAGCGGCGCCGGAGTCGGAGTTCTCGCCGTAGGCTCTGGACATGCCCTACGGTCGTCGTCTCACTCCGCTTGCCCGCCTCCTCGTCGCTGGGGTCGCGTTCCTCGTCATGCTCATCGTCGTCGCCGTCGTGTTCTTTGTCGTCGTCGTGTCCACGGGGGTGAACTCCGGCGCCGAGGTGAGCAACCCTCCGGCATCGGTGCAGACGGTGCAGCCTTCGCCGAGCGCGGTGACCGGAGGATGGACGTACGGAGACTGAGCCCGCGCCTCACCGAGGCTGTACCGGCTCCACCGGCTGCCGGAGGATCGTCCGCATCCTCTCCGGTGCCGTCCGGCGGGAGTCGCTGAGGTAGATCTCGTGGTGGCGCCCCGTCCAGACGTATCCCGATTCGGGGATGACGGACTCGTGCATGTGCGCGAGCACCTCGGCCTCGGCGTCGAAGGGTCCGATGTGGAGGGTCTGGATGACGGTTCCCTCGACCAGGGTCTCGAACCGGACGTCACCGAGACGCGGGGGATCGGCTTTGGCGGCGACCGCCTCGGCGGCCCGGGTGACGTGGGTTCCGTCGAGCCACTCGGGGACGGCGAGCATGAGGGTGAAGTCCCAGTCGGCCTTGTTCCGGGCCGTCGTGAAGGAGCTCATGTCCTCGGCCCACCACAGGCCTTCGAGGGGCGGGACGACGTAGTCGCGCTCGATTTCCCGTTTGCTGAGGAACTTCAGCGTGAAGGCGAGCGGATAGAGCGATGCGACCGCCGAGGTGAACTCCGGCGAGGTGTTGGGATCGCCATGGCCGTCGATCATGAGGTAGTTCATCGGTGGAACGTCGACCGTCGCGAACGTCCCCCGTTTCGCTCGGTAGCCGGGCAGGGTCTTCTTGAGATCGATCTTGTCCACGGGTTCTCTCCTCAGCCGTGTCCTGCTCGATTCGGGGGAGCGGGTCGCCTGTTCTGTGTCCCCGCGGGTTCACGGTGTCCGCGGGGGTCCACGGTGTCCGCTCGGGCGACGGGGTGCCGCTGAGTCCGAGTGTAGACCGACTCGGAGCCGAGTTCCCCCGCCGTCCTTGACCTTGACACGCTGTCAAGGTCTTCACTGGGAGGTGAAGGAGGCGGAAGCCATGACAGAGAACCATCCGCAGGACGGACGTGCGGGAGCATCGCTTGAGACAGGAGTACAGGATGTGGCCCGCGCTCTGCGGCTGGGCAGTGCGCAGCAGCGACTGCAGGCCGCGATGACGATCGGAACGCACGCCGACCCCGACCACCTCGACGTCCTCATCGAACGCAGCCGGACGGAACCGGACTTCTTCGTCCGCGACATGCTCACCTGGGCGCTCACCCGATTGCCTGCCGACCTCGTCGTGCCCCGCCTCCTCGCCGAGCTCGAGTCCGATTCCGTTCAGGCCCAGAGCCAGGCCCTGCATTCGCTGTCGAAGATCGGGGATCCGCGTGGCTGGGTCGCCCTCGACCCGTCCGTGTCGGGTCTGCGGTTCATCGCCCATGCCGACGCCGAGGCGGCCCGCAGTGCGTGGAGGGCCGCGGTTCGTCTGGTGCCGGGAGACCGACACCGAGATCTTGCATCGTCCCTGGTCACGCAGCTGGGGCGAGGTGACGTCGAGATGCAGAAGAGCCTCAGCCGGGCACTCGTCGCCCTCGGCGACGAAGTCGTGTCAGTGGTCGATGGCAGGGTGGGGGCAGAGGAAGAAACAGTGCGGACACACGCTCTGGCGACAGTGGCGATGTTCCATGACCCCGACGCCGGCTTCGCCCACGCCATGGACGAGGCCAAGCGGGTGGTCGCACTGGGGTCCGAGGCATCGGCCTGAACCGGTTTTGGGAAGGGTCGGTCGGATGCGTGTGGTGGTCGAGAGGGGCAAGCTCGACCACCGTGGCGCATGGCCGATGCCTCGGACTCCTTCCTCCGAACCGTCGGGCACAGGACTCTGACCGTCGTGGCCCAGCGAGTAGAGTGCTGTGTGCTCTCGCGAGACCATAGCGCGACGACCGAGAGAGTGGCGACGTCCGCGTGAGCCGGGGCGGACACCGGAGCCGCGGACCGGGATTCTGCGCGGAGAGCGAGGTGGCGATGCGCATCGGAGAGGTCTCCCGCAGATCGGGTGTGAGCGCGCGCATGCTGCGCCACTATGAGACTCTGGGCCTCGTCACCCCGAGTGCCCGGGGGTCGAACGGGTACCGCGAGTACTCGCCGAGCGACATCGGCCGGATCTTCCACATCGAAGGTCTGCGCAGGCTGGGCCTGTCTCTGCCCGAGGTCGGCCGCCTCCTCGCCGAACCGGGATTCGACGCCTCGGCGCTCGTCACCGACCTCATCGCGGCTGCACACGAGCGGATCGAGACCGAGCGGAGACTGCTCGACCGCCTCGAGGAGATCCGGCGACTGGGCTACACCGACGGGGAGAGCCTGCTCGGGGCGATCGACCTCATGCGCTCCCTCGAGTCGCGTGACGTCATCCAGCGCCACAAGGCCGCTCTCGGCAGCGGCGTCGACGGCGGCGTGCCCGTCGAGTCGCTCTCCCGCGCCGTGCTCGACGAAGCCGTGCCGAATGCGGCCGGCGCGATGCGGTGGGCGCTCGCCCAGGTCGGCACCGACGCCGTCGTGCCGCTCTCCACGGGACTCCGCTCCGCCGAACCCGCCGTCAGGCGCAACGCGATCCGCGCGCTCGACGAGATCCGCAGGACCGCCTCGGCGGATGACGTCGCGGTCGCGACTGCGGTGGCGGTTCCCATGCAGGAGGCGCTGGACGACGATGACCTAGAGGTGAGGACGGTCGCCGCGCTCGCGCTCGGGGACATGCGGGATCCGGTCGCGGTGCCCATCCTCCTCGAGGTCGCGATGAGCGATGAGAAGGACATCGACGCAGCCGAGGCGCTCGCCAGCTACTTCGCAGAGGTGCCCCCGGCAGGAGGTGCGAATGCGCCGTCCCGCGACGAGGTGGAGGTTCCGGTCGACGGCGTGGAGGTTCCGGTCGTCGACGGGGCAGGGGCGGCGACCGGCGAGGACACTGGCGAACCGACCGGCGATTCCGTCGGCGCCTCGATCATGGCTGCGCTGCGGGAGCGCCTGCGTTCGTCCGATGCCCATGTGCGCTTCCGGGTCCTCCAGGTGCTCATCGAGATCCCGGACCCTCAGGCCGAGGCCCTGCTCACCGGACTCACCCATGATGCGGAGCAGGAGATCGCGGAGACCGCGAAGGCGGCCCTGCGGCGACGGAGAAGGACCAGCGCCGAGACCGGCCGACATCGCTAGACTTGACCCATGAATCCCCAGGCCCACTCCGCGGATCCCCCTCCCGGCCAGGCCCCCGAGCGCGGACCCAACCGCCGCCGGCAGTCCTTCGTGTTCCGCCGACACCACTTCACCGTCACCGGCATCCTCGACTACTTCTTCTTCCTCTTCGGCGGCGTCGCCTCCCTCTTCCTCGCCCTCCTCATCCTCCTCAAGGGCTTCTCCCTCGGGTGGTGGCAGGTCCTCACCCTGCTCGTGCTCTGGGCGGTCGTCTCCTACCTCGCGCTGCCGCGCCTGCACCGCATCCTCTCCCAGATCTACGTCCCCAACTACTTCATCGGCCGGACCCGGACCTCAGACGGACTCCTCGGCGATCCGGTCAACCTCGCGTGGCGGGGCGAGGAGGCGCAGATCCATCACGCGATGAAGGCGGCAGGGTGGACGCTCGCCGACGACATCACGGCGGCATCGACGTGGGGGATCATCCGGTCGACCGTGGCGAGGTCGAGCTACCCCGAGGCGCCGGTCTCCCCGCTCATGCTCTTCGGTCGGCGGCAGGACTTCGCCTACCAGCAGGAAGTCGACGGCGATCCGGGGCAGCGCCATCACGTCCGCTTCTGGAAGTGCCCGTCGGGTTGGCTGCTGCCGGGCGGACTGCAGGCCGACTGGCTCGCCGCAGGAACCTACGACAAGAGCGTCGGACTCTCCCTCTTCACCCTCCAGGTCACCCACAAGATCGAGGAGAACACCGACATCGAACGCGACTACATCGTCAGGACCGTCACCGAGGCGGACCCTGAGATCAGCGTCGACGTCGTCAGGGACTTCTCGACCGGCTACCACTCGCGCAACGGCGGCGGCGACGCGATCATCACCGACGGTGACCTGCCGATCGTCGACATCGGCAGGGTGACCACCGATGCCGAGGACTACCCCGAACGGCTCGACCTCGCCCTCGACGCCACGCAGATCGACCAGGACGCCCACTCGGTCTCGGCCCTTGCCCGCACCCTGTGGAGCAGGCGACCCCTGCAGACGCTCATCGGCGCGGGCCTAGTGCTCGTCCTCCTCATCTTCCAGGCCACCGACGTGCTCAGCATCCTCCTCGACTGGGATCGCCTGCGGGCGGATGTCGCCGGAGTCGGCGTCGAGGTGACAGCGTCCGAGACCGAGGTCGTCACCCGGATCGTCGCCGGCGTCCTCGTCGGACTGAGCCTCATCATCGGCGTCATCCAGGTGATCGCCTCCATCTCGGTCTTCCGCGGCAGCAACCGGGCCAGACTGTGGATCCTCACCCTCTCGACGATCTCCGTCGTCATCTCGTTCACGAACTACCTCACAGGGGATCGGAGCATCGCGACGAACATGTACTCGCTCATCACCGTCGCCCTTCAGGTCGGCGTGCTCCTCTCGCTCTCGAGCGACTCCTCGAGGCTCTTCACCCGATTCAGCACCGCGGCCGCCCGCGCCGATCGCCAGGACCGAGCCATCGAGGACTGAGCGCTCTGGAGCCGACGCCCGGACCGCCTCGGCGGGGGTCGGGGTAGTCTGACGGCAGGGCGCAGATTCCGCGCCGCCGGCCGAAAGGAACCGAGATGACCGACCCCAACCGATCCGACGATGCAGCGGTCTTCGATGCGATCGACCCCGCACTCAAGGTCGTCAGCGCCGAGATCACCGTCGACGCACCTGGTGCCGAGGTCTTCGAACTCATCGCCGACCCGGCCAGGCAGCCGGAGTGGGACGGAAACGACAACCTTGGGTCCGCTGCCTCGGGCCAACGGGTCACCGAGGCGGGCGGATCGTTCGTGACGACGCTGACGAAGGGCGTCGAGCGCGAGAACCACGTCGTCGACTTCGTCGAGGGCCGCCGCATCGCGTGGATGCCCTCGGAGGTCGGTGAGCCTCCGCTCGGGCACACGTGGATCTGGGAGATCGAGGCCGCCGGGGACGAATCTGTGCTCGTGCGCCAGACCTACGATTGGACGCGGTTGCGCGATCCCAAACGCCTTCCGCGGGCCCAGTCGACGACCGTGGAGACGCTGCTCGCATCGATGGAGCGTCTCAAGGCTCTCGCCGAAGGCTGAACCCGAGAGCTCAACGCCCCGTCGGGGTCTCTCACCTCGGCCAGGCGTCGGCGAGGCGGGTGAGGAGGTCGGCGAGCATCTCGCGCTCCTTGTCGGTGAACGAGTCGAGCGCGACATCGACGCTCTCCCTCTGCGCGCCGAGGAAGCGGTCGGCGATCGCCCGCCCCTTCTCGGTGAGGGCGATGAGCGTGCGACGCGCATCATCGGGATCGGCTTCGCGCCTCAGGAGGTCGAGCTCCACTCCCTGGGAGACGAGACGCGACGCGCGCGGCTGATCGACGCCGATCGCCTCCCCGAGGGCGCTCACTCCGATCGCGTGCCCGACCTGGGCGAGGGCGATGAGGAGGCGCAGCTGTGCACGTCCCCCGAGGCGGCCGCCGAGGCGGCGCGACCATTCGCGCCACTCGTCGCGGCCTGGGTGGCCGTGGTCTCCGTCGCGACCGGAGGCGCGGTCCCCGCCGAAGGGGCCGTCCTTGCCGAACGGGCCTCCTTCGCCGAAGAGACCTGACAAGGGGCCGTCCCCGCTGAAGGGATTGGGGCCGCCGAACGGATTCGGGCCCCCGCCGTGGTCGCCGTGTCGTCCGTGGCCGGGGAGACCGCGGAAGCCCCGTCGCCATTGGAGGCGGGTGAGCGCCTCGGCGATCTTCTCCGTGGAGCTGTCTGTCGTCATGCCTCGATTTTACATGTCTGTTGACATGTTTCAGGGTGCATGTCAGTATGCATATACATGTCAGATGACAACTAAAGGAGATGACATGACCACCCACGACCACAACGAGAATGACCATGACGACCGCCGCGACGACCTCCATGACGACACGAGTGACACCTCGTCGCCCGCGACACCCGAGGGCTCGTCATCGGCGACCGCCGGTGACGGCGGACGCGAGGGAGCCGACGACGGAGCAGAGGCGACCGATGGATCCGTCCGATTCGGCCGCTCGTCCGCGCCGGAGGACGGTGCGGATCCGATTCCCTCCGACGGGGAGGCGACGTCAGAGGACCGGCCGCTCGACCACGAGGACCGGCCGCTCGACCACGAGGACCGGCCGCTCGACCACGAAGTCAGCGACGATGCCCCGCACCTGGCCCACCTGCTCAGGCAGGCCGGTCGGTCGCTGCGCAGGGAGTTCTTCGGGGCTCTCGACGACGCGGGCATCGACCCGCGTGATCTGCGCGGGTACGGCCGTCGCAATGACGACGAGGTCGTCGACGACGGCGCGTGGACCGATGAGGACCCCACCGACCGGGCGTCCGACGAGGAGCTGCGCAACCGCATGCGGGAGCTGCGGGATCGAGTGAGCGCGAAGATCGACGACATCCTCACCGAGGAGGAGATCGAATCCGTCAACGCCACGCTGACGAAGCTCATCGACGCCCTCGGAGGCGACGAGGAGAGCCGCCGCGCGTTCAAGGAGCGGATGCGCCGATTCGGGCGTGACCGCGGCTTCGGTCCTGGCCGCTTCGGTCCCCACGGGTCCGAACCGCGCGCATACCCGGGAGACCGTGACGGCGAGCACCGCGATCACGTCTCAGCCGACGATGACGACTTCGATCCGCGCACCGCGTTCGGGCACGGACGCGGCTGGTCCCGCCGAGGCGGGGAGCGCGACACGGACGGCCGTTTCGGCCGCCGCGGCGACCGGGAGTCGCGCGAAGGCTACGGGTCGTGCGACGGCTTCGGGCCTCGGGGCCGCGGCCGGCGCGGCCGGTGGGGATTCGATCCGCGCAGCGGTTTCGACCCCGACCCGCGTGAGTTCTTCGCCCAATGGATGCGCGGCTCCGACTCCGGCGCTCGGGGACGCGAGGAGGCCTACGAGCGCGGTTTCGCCGCCGGGTTCGAGCAGGGCAGGAAGTCCCGGGACTGACGGGGATCACGCGGCGGTGGGAGATCGACGGAGGCCTGCCGCCGCGCCCGGCCCGACGAGCGTCCGCCCAGGAGCCCGCTGGGAGTCACCCGGCGGGCTCATTGTCGCCCGGCGGGCTCATTGTCACCCGGCCGCCAGGTCCTCACCCGCGCCGGAGCACGTCCTCGAGGGCGTCGAGCACAGACCGGTCCTCGATCGTCGACGGCACGGCCGGGTTCTCGGCGCCGTCGGCGATCTCGCGCATCGTCTTGCGCAGGATCTTCCCCGAACGCGTCTTCGGCAGCGCCGAAACGATGTCGACCTGTCTGAACGCGGCGACCGGACCGATCTCCTTCCGCACCATCGCCACGAGCTCTGCGGCGATCTCGTCGGGATCGACCGCCTCGGCGGAGTCCCCGAGCACGACGAGGGCACGCGGGCTCTGACCCTTCGTCTCGTCATGGACGCCGATGACGGCCGCCTCGGTGACGGCCGGATGGGAGGCGATGACCGCCTCCATCACTCCGGTTGAGAGCCGGTGACCGGCGACATTGATGACGTCGTCGGTGCGTCCCATGACGTAGACGTATCCGTCCTCGTCGAGGTAGCCGGAGTCGCCGGTGAGGTAGTAGCCGTCGAAGGCCGAGAGATACGAGGAGACGAAACGGGAGTCATCGCCCCACACGGTCGCCATCGTCCCCGGCGGCAGCGGCAGCTTCATGACGATGAGACCCTCCTGGCCGGCGGGAACCGGGGCGCCGCCGGGGTCGACGATCTCGATGTCGTAGCCGGGCACCGGCTTCGTCGGGGATCCCGCCTTGAGGGGGAAGCGCGTGAGGCCGAGCGGGTTGGCCGCGATCGGCCAGCCGGTCTCGGTCTGCCACCAGTTGTCGACGACGGGGATGTCGCGGCCGGTCGCCTCGGCGAGGATCCGGGTTGTCCACTCGTACGTGTCGGGGTCGAGGCGCTCCCCGGCGAGGAACGAGGCCCGCAGCGAGGACAGGTCGTACTTGCCGATGAGCGCGCCGTCCGGATCCTCCTTGCGGATGACGCGCATCGCGGTCGGCGCTGTGAAGTGGACGTTGACGCCGTGGTCCTCGATGATCCGGAAGAACGTGCCCGCATCCGGGGTGCCGATCGGCTTGCCCTCGAAGAGGACCGAGGTGACACCGGCCAGCAGCGGCCCGTAGACGATGTAGGAGTGCCCGACGACCCAGCCGACGTCGGAGGCCGTGAACATCGTGTCCCCGGGCTCGAGGCCGAAGATGTGCGGCATCGAGTAGGCCAGAGCCACGGCGTATCCGCCGGAGTCGCGGACGATGCCCTTGGGCTTGCCCGTCGTGCCCGAGGTGTAGAGGACGTAGAGCTCATCGGTCGACTTCACCGTCACCGGGTCGATGCCCTCGGGGGTGGCGGCGAGGAGCTCGGCGTAGTCGAGGTCGGTTTCGCCGAGCTCGCACCGGTGCTCGTCGCGTTGGACGATGACGGTGAACTCGGGCTTCGACTCCGCCAGGTCGATCGCCTCGTCGAGCATCGGCTTGTACTCGAGGATCCGTCCGCGTTCGACCCCCGCCGAGGTGGAGATCACGGCCTTCGGAGCGGTGTCGTCGATGCGCACGGCGAGTTCGGCGGGGGCGAAGCCGCCGAAGACGACGGAGTGGATGGCCCCGATCCGCGCGCACGCGAGCATCGCGACGGCCGCCTCCGGGATCATCGGCAGGTAGATGACGACGCGGTCGCCTTTGCCCACGCCGCGGTCGGACAGGGCACGGGCGAAGCGCGAGACCTCGTCGAGGAGCTCCGCGTAGGTGATCGTGCGGACGGTGTCCGTGACGGGGGAGTCGTAGATGAGGGCGGCCTGGTCGCCGCGGCCGGCTGCGACGTGACGGTCGAGGGCGTTGAAGCAGACGTTGAGTTCGCCGTCGGGGAACCACCGGTAGATCGGTGCGGTGGAGTCGTCGACGGCCCTCGTCGGCTCCTTCACCCAGTCGATGAGCGTCCTGGCCTGCTCGAGCCAGTACTCGCCGGGGTAGGCGGAGATCTCTGCGATGACATCGTCGTAGGTGGGGCGGGAGATCGCATTCATGGTCCCATTGTGACGCATGGCACATTGCTTCGCCGAGGTGGGGGTGCCCAACCGTTACCTCCGGCTCCCGGTATTCGCTCCCATCGACGGGCACAATGGGAGGATGCGCTATCTGATCGCTCTCATCGTCGGTATCGTCGCCCTCTTCGTCGTCAACGCCTTCACCGGCATCTTCTCACTGCCGAGACCGTGGAACTCACTGTCCATGGGTGGCATCGTCGGCATCACGATGGTCATCATCCTCCTCATCTGGGAGACCGTGCGTCCCAGCCAGCGCGAAGGCATCCCGGGAGCACCGAGGATGAGCGACGAGGAACGCGCGCAGGCCCGTGCGGATCGACGCGCCCGCCTCGCCGCCGAGGCGGGAGTCAGGGACGACAGCTCGTCCGAGTCCGCGGGGGCCCCGTCCTCGAGCGGGGCTTCGGACGACGCGGCGACCTCCGCCTCCGGGGCTTCGGACGCCGCGGAGACCTCTTCCGCCGCCGGGGCTTCGGACGCACCGCCCGCCGGGGCCGAGGAGTCGAACGCGGAGAGCGTGACCTCCGGTGACGACGAGAAGCCGAGCGCCGGGCCTGATCGATCAAGCACAGCATCGGATCCGAGCCGAACGGCTTCCGAGACCCCGGGCACCGCAGCGCCACCGGTGCCCGAAGCACGGCTCGGTGAGGTCGGCGATGACGCTGGTCCCGCCGATCGGTCCGGCACCGAGCAGGCCCCGGACACCGCGGTGAAGCGGGCGGCCGAGGCGAAAGAGGCGGAGCGCGCCGAGGCCGACGCCGAGACGGTCGACGACATCGAACCCGATCACGCGCGGGAGGCCGCCGAGCGCGAACGCGAGCGGGAGGACAGCGCGGTCACCGACGACAACCGGGACGATTCGGCGCAGGGCTCCTCCCTCGAGTCCCCGCCGGTCGGTCAGCCCGGCATGTCTGTCGACGTGCTCGACGATGAGAGGAATGCTTCGTCCGCCTCGGAGGCAGCCTCCGACGGAGGCACCGATGGAGACACGCGCTCGTCACGGTGAGGTGCGCTCGCTGCGGTGAGGACCGTGGTCGTCCCAACCTGATTCCCTGGTCACCGCACCGAGTCTCCTACTGATTGACTGGTCACTCCGCCGAGGCGGCTGAGCCGATTCGGGCACCCGCACCGCGGTGGAGTGACCAGAGAATCGCGGGGGCCACGGCGGAGTGACCAGAGAATCGCGGGCGCTAGTGCGGGGCGTGGTCGATGAGGGCGAGCACATCGTCGACGGCCCGGTCGCGGGTGGTGAGGACGATCCGGGCCCACCTCTCGCCCGGTCCCGGCTGCTCACCGGCGACCATGCGTGAGCGCAGCTGAGTCCACCGCCGCCAGTGCCGGTCGAAGGCCGGTCCGCGCACGATCCGCCCGCGACGCTCCTGACCGGCCAGAGCGTCATCGCGGTCGACGTCGATGAAGACCGCCTCGGCGGGGTGCCCGCGCAGATGCGCAAGCCACAGCAGCAGCCGCCGACTCCACCGGCGGGTCCCCGGGTCATGGACGATGAGGGGGCGGTCACCTCGGCGGAGGAGACGGAACAGGGCCGCGAAGTGGGCGATGGTGTGGACGAAGGGCCGCGCCACCGGGTAGGGCAGCCACGGCAGCGCCCGGCGCACGACATCACGGACCGACTCCGGGTCCGAGATCCGCAGCCACGGGGCGTGACTCCGGATCTCCTTGAGGGTTTCGGTCTTGCCGGCCCCGGGGACGCCTGCGAGCAGGACGACCGGAGACGACCGTGTCGCGGTCATGGGCCCATTGTGCGGCAACAACCTGAGCAACTGCCGCACTGTGCGGGAGGGCACGGCCGTCGCACCGGACCGCAGCGTGCGCGAGAGCGGAGCTCAGCCCGCGTAGTGCTCCGCGAGGATTGTCAGCCCCTCTTCGATGCTGATGCGTGGGCGCCATGAGAGCACCTCCTGCGTCCTGCGCTGGTCGAACCAGTGCGCGGTCGAGAGCTGCTCGGCGAGGAAGCGTGTCAGCGGCGGCTCGTCGTCGTGCTCTCCGAGGGCCCACACCCGCTCGACGACGGACCCTGCGGCCAGAGCCGGTCCGACCGGAATCCGCAGCGTCGGCTCCGCGGCCCCACCGGCGATCGCGATCCGCGACATGAGCTCGCCGATCGGACGCGGCTGGCCGTTCGTGACGACGAGTGCCTCCCCGTGGTGCTCATCGACGGCGGCGACGGCCGCGACGATCGCCTCGACGGCGTTGTCGACGAAGAGCGTGTCGACGAGTGCTGCCCCCGAACCGAGAACAGGCATCCGGCCCGTTCTCGCGCGGTCGATGACCCGCTCCGTCAGCTGTGTGTCGCCCGGTCCCCACATGAGGTGGGGGCGGAGGACAAGGACGCGGAAGTCGGGGGAGTCGGCCTCGAGCGCGATGAGCTCACCGGCGGCCTTCGTCCGCGCGTACTCACCGCGGGCGTGCTCCGGCGATGCCGGACCCGCACCGTCGCCGACGATCGAGTCACCCGTGTGGGCGACCGACGGCGAGGAGATGTGGACGAGCCGGGGGACCCCGGCGGCGCGAGCGGCTTCGACGAGTGTGGCCGTGCCCCCGATGTTGACGGCCTCGAACTCGGCTGGGTCGCCCATCATCGAGACCTTCGCCGCGAGGTGGACGATCGCCTCGGCGCCCGCGACCGCCTCGGCGACGGCCGCCGGATCGGTCACCGACCCGAGGACGTCCCGGGCGCCGTCGACTCCGGACGGACGCCGCTGCAGGGTGGTCACGGCATGACCGTCGGCGACGAGCGCGCGAGCGACGGAGGACCCGAGCAGGCCCGAGGCGCCGGTGACGGTGATCTGCATGGTGGTCTCCTCAGTCGGTTCGGGAGGACGGTTCGGGATCGGGTGTCGGGCGACGTCCGGCGGCTGAGCCTCAGACGCGCCGGGGCACGCCTTCACCCGCGAGCACCCGCTCCGCCCACTGCGCGAGCCGGGTCCGGTCGATCTTCGAGTTGTGGCGGATGTCGGTCGGGAAGCTCGGAGCGACGAGGACGGCGGCGAGATCGGCCCCCGTCCCGGCGACGAGTTCGCGCAGCCGTGCGGTGAGCTCGAGCGGAGCGAGCCCGGGACGCAGGTCCGTGCCCTCGGCGTCGAGGACGGCGACGAGCGCCTCCGTCCCGATCGGACCGACACCGACGACGGCACTGCGGGTGACCTGACCGTCCGTGTCGATGAGGGCCTCGAGTCCGCCAGGACCGACCGGTCCCTGCGGTGTCGTGATGACGTGCTGGAGGCGGCCCTCGAGCCAGACCCGGCCCGCATCGTCGATGTGCCCGATGTCGTTCGTCCGGTGCCAGTCCTTCCCGCCGAGGCGGTCCCGCCCCGCGTGCGCGGTCGTGCGCCAGAGATTGTCGTACCCCGAGCGCAGATGCGCGGCACTGACGACGAACTCGCCGAGGCGGCCCTGCGCCTGGGCGCCCGTGAGCAGATCGTCGGAGGCGAACCCCGACTCGTCGATCGGCGCGAGCGCCAGCGTCACTCCGTCGATCGGGGTGCCCACGCACACGCCGAGGTCGGACCCGGCCTCGGCCGCAGCCACCCCGGCCGCGTCGATGTCGGTGAGGAGGAGGCCCTCGGTCATCCCGTACGGCGAGTGGATCGACGCATTCGGGAACACCTCGGCGATCGACTCCATGAGCTCAAGCGGCACCGGCGCCCCGGCGGAGAGGACGAGGTCGACGCCCGCGCACGCCGCCCGCTGGGCATCGTCGAGCTCACCGGCGGTTCGGGCGACATTCCGGTACGCGGCGGGTGAGGCGAAGACCATCGTCGCGTTGCCGGCGATGATCGCGTCGGCGATGGCCGTGGCCGTGAGCGTCTTCGGCTTCGTCACGGACATGTCCGGGGTCACCGAGGTGGCCCCGATGGCGGGTCCGAGCAGGGCGAAGGGCGGGAAGCCGGCGACGAGCCCGGTGCCCTCGCGGACGTCGAAGACCCGGGTGAGCACCTCGGCGAGGGCTGCGATGTCCCCGTGCGTGTACCGCACGCCCTTCGCCGGACCCGTCGACCCGGAGGTGAAGAGGACCGCGGCATCGGCGTCGGGCCCGGGGGTGGGCAGGTCCCCGAAGATCGGGGTGCGGGAGAGTTCGGTGAGGCTCGTCTCGGTGCCGAAGACCCTCCGCTGGACCGTCCCGAGCGGGGAGACCGAGATCCGGCGTCCCGGCCAGCCGAACGCGCGGGCGAGCCCGAGACCGGGCAGCTCGCCGATGATCCACTGCGGATCCGCCGAGGTGACCGCCCGGGTCATCCCCGCCGGACCGAGGCCGGCATCGGCGACGACGGCGACCGCGCCGATCTTCAGGCACGCGTAGAGGGCGGCGGTGAGGTTGTTGCCGGGCGGGACGAGCATCGAGACCCGGTCGCCGGGCTGCACGCCGAGGTCGCGCAGGCCGTGGGCGATCGCGGTGGTGACGTGCCAGAGGTGGCGCCAGGAGATCTGCTGGGCAGGGTCCTTCGAGAAGTCGACCGAGGCGATCGCCTCGTCGTCGCGGCGGGCGTCGAGGATCGCGGTGACCGGGCGGGTTGTGGCTGCGGATGTGCCGACCGGCGCCGAGGCGGTCGACCCGGGGGCGGTGCTCGCCCCATTGTCCGCGGCGCTCGCCTCATTGTCCGCGACGGCAGTGGTCGTCGGGAACTCCGCGTCGAGCCATTCGAGGACGGTGCCGGGCACGTCCCAGTCCTCGCCGACGAGATGGGAGCCGAGTTCGAAGCGGTGGATATCGGCGTGCGGCAGGCGCCCGCGCAGATCACGCAGGTAGCGTTCGAGGAAGACCGGGTCCTTCGGCCCCCAGATGAGCAGCGCCGGACGGTCGAAGGCGGCGATGTCGGCACCGATGCGCTGGAGCTCGTCGTAGGAGGGGTGCCGTTCGTCGACGGGGATGTCGGCGACGAAGCCGCCGATCCCATGCCGCTGGGCCGCGGACTCGTACGGGGCGCGGAAGCCGGCGCGGACCTCGGGGGAGAGGTCGCCGAGGCGCAGCGTCACCCGGAGGAACCCGTCGGTGAGCACGGTCGCCGTCGGCAGCATCGGACCTGCCAGGGTCGCCCGCAGCGGAGCGGGGATCGGTGCGTCCTCCGGCTGGTGGACTGCTGTGTTGAGGCTGATCGCGGCGTCGACACGGTCGCGGTTCCGCGCCGCCCAGCCGAGCGAGAGGACCCCGCCCCAATCATGGCCGAGGGTGACGACGGGATGGCCTGTCCCCGCCTCGGCGAGGAGAGGAGTGACGACGGCGTCGAAGTCGGCGATGCGCTGGGAGATCCGACGCACCTCGGCGCCGTGAGGGGTCGGCAGACCATCGTGCGGCAGCCGTTCGGAGAAGCCCATGTCGAGCTGGTCGGGGGCGATGATCCGCCACGCACGTCCCCCGTCGGCGGCGGAGGCGAGGCTGACAGCGGCGAGCCGACGCCACAGGTACGACCATGTCGGATTGCCGTGGAGGGCGAGGATCGTGCCCTCGGGTTCGATGCCCTCGGCCTGCAGGGACGCAAGCGTGTCGAGGACGTGGAAGTCGTGGGGGCCGTCAGCGGTCTGCGCCGTGACGATCCGGGACCACGCGGGATCCCACTCGGGCAGCGTCGGGGGAGTCGTTGCCGGCCGTGCAGGGTGCCTCATGGATTCCTCTACCACTCGATCTCGGTCATGGCGGTGTTGAGCCCCGATCCCACGCCCATGCAGAGGATCCGGTCTCCGCGCTGGAGCGTCTCGACCTCCCGGCTGAGCGTGATCGGCAGGGACGCAGGACCGACATTGCCGAGCTCCGGGTAGGTCACGGGGATCCGTTCCGGGTCGAGGCCGGCGGCGCGGGTGATCGAGTTCGTGTGGACGTCGGAGACCTGGTGCATGACGTAGCGGTCCATGTTCCGCCAGTCCCAGCCGTTCTCGTGCGCCTCCTCCCATGCGGCGACGACGAGCTCCATCCCTCCGGCCAGCAGGCCCTTGGTGTCGGTGAACATCCCGTTGTGGTCACCGACGCACAGCTCATGGTGCTGCGTGGCCGCCCGGGTGATCCCGCCGAGGATGCGGTGGCCCTCCGGGTGCCTGTCCGCGGGTCCGAGGACGGCGGCGGAGGCTCCGGAGCCGAGGGTGAGGGAGGCGAACTCGTTGAGGTACTCCTCACGGGTGATGCCGGAGCGGGTGAGGCGGCGCAGGGTCGCCTCCTGCACGCGGGAGGCGTCCTCGCCGGCGACGACGAGAGCGTAGTCGATCTGGCCGGCGTCGATCATGTTCGCGGCCAGGGTCATGCCGTTGACGAACCCGAGGCACGCGTTGGCGATGTCGAAGTTCATCGCCTGCGGGCCCAGCCCGATCCCGGCGTGGACGCCGACGGCCACGGACGGCTCGAGGTGCTCGCGGGTCACCGAGGTGTTGACCATGAGGCCGATCGCCGACGGTTCGACTCCAGCCTCGGCCAGCGCCTTGCCGCCGGCGGCGACGGCACCGGCGACGAAGTCGCTCGGCTGGTCCCAGTTGCGGCGGGACTCGACACCGGCCACGCGCTGGAGGAGACCCGTGGGCAGGCCGAGGGTTGTGAGGGTATCGGCGAGGCGCTCGTCGAATTCGTGGGAGGTCACTTCATTCGGGGCGACGATCTCGGCCAGACCGAGAAGCGCCACGTTCGAGTGCCGGAAAGTTGCGTTGCCGTTCGCCAATTGAGGTTCTCATCCCTTTTCGGGTCGTTCGTCGACGTCTGCCTTGGCCGCCTTCCCGCGCGGGGTGGGCGCTGTCGGGCGGAGGAAGTCCGGGGACTATCCTAGCGCGCGGTTGCTGAGATCGTTCTCAGCGCCGGGAACCCGGGGGACCGAGATCGCGGGAGCAGGTGCGGCCGACCTCGCCACCGGGTGCGTGTGCCGGGACCCTGGGCGCGTGTGCCGGGACCCCGGTCGCGTGTGCTGGGGTCAGCGGGTGAACCATGTGAATCCGTCGTAGGCGAGCCCGGTCGCGCAGAGCACGGCGATGCCGGCGAGGACGATCGAGGTCACGGTGTGCGAGACTTTCGAAGCCTGGAACCGTTCGGCCCGCGAATACGCCATCGGACGGTCGGTGACATTGCGGCCGAACTGGGCGAAGATCCGCCAGTCCATGACGTCGATGAGGGACTTCGCGGCGAGGGTGACGACGATGATGCAGCCGACGGCCATGAAGAGGAGGAAGACGAAGCCGAGGAAGCCGTAGTCGGTGAAGAACCTCACGACGCGGTCGCCGACGGCCGCGGCGAATCCCGAGAACCCTTCGCTCATCGGCAGCGGGTCGAAGGAGTCCATGATCGAGTTGAGCGTCATCCGGTCGCGTTCGGTCCGGGAGGCGCCGATGTACATGACGAGGGCGGCAGCAAGGGCCACGCCGAGGTTGATGATCGTGATCGTCGAATTGTCCGGCCAGAAGTCCAGGGACTTGATCGTGTACGTTGCTGCCAGCGCGACGCAGACGATCGCCCCGACGAGGGCACCGACGGTGGCCGGCAGGAGCAGGTTGTTGAAGAAGACGAAGGCGATCGCGGCGAGGAGCGCGGCACCGAGGATGTAGGTGAACACCGCGAGCGTGTCGCCCGACGAGGAGGTGGCCGCGCGCCGGTTCTGGGCGATCATCTGCCCCGAGTAGCCGATGTTCTGGGCGAGTTCGGCCGTCGTGGCCTTCTCGTCGGCGTCTGCGGTCGGCATCACCCGGGTCTCGGCTTCGTCGGCGCTGTAGCCGCGGACGTCCCGACGGCGCGGCGGCTGGCCGTAGCCTCGCGGGCTGCCCTGCTCGGGGTAGCCCGGCTGTCCGTATCCCTGGCCTCCTGGTCCGCGGTGCTCCGGGGCGGGCTGCCACTTCCCGACCTTGGCCGCCAGCAGGTAGATGAGGATGACGACGATGGCCGCGAGGACTCCGATGGAGATATTGGCGCCGATCTCGCTCATAGGGACTTCCTTGCCGAATGGACAACAGTGATCTTGTCTATTCTATTGGCACCCTCACCGGCCCGCCGACCATCGCCGCTCGACCCCGTCGGCATGGGTAAGCTGAGAGGGATCCCAGCGCCCGGCATTCGAAGGAGAATCCCGATGAGCAACGCCCAAGCCTTCACCACCGCGGCCATGCCGCTCGACCAGCAGCTCGTCCTCGTCACGGGCGCCGGCCGCGGGCTCGGCGCGGCGATCGCCAAGGCCTTCGCCCACGCCGGATCAGGACTCGTCATCAACTACCGGTACTCGGCCGACGCGGCAGAGGAGCTCGCCGAGGCCATCCGGGCCCGTGGTGGTCGCGCGGCGGCAGTCGAGGCCGACGTCACCGATGATCGAGCGGTCGACGCGATGTTCGAGACGGCGCAGGAGGAGTTCGGCATGCCCGTCTCGACAGTCGTCAACAGTGCGCTGCTCGACTACTCCTTCAACGGCGAGGAGCGTCAGCCCGCCGATGAGATCGACTACGACGACCTCTCGGAACAGTTCCGGGGGACCGTCGGGGCGGCGATGAACACGATTCAGGCGGCTATGCACGGCTTCCGGGAGATCGGGTCCGGGCGCGTGATCAACATCGGCACCAACCTCGTCCAGCATCCCGTCGTCCCCTATCACGACTACACCGCCGCCAAGGCCGCTCTGCTCTCGCTGACCCGGACCTTCGCCCGTGACCTCGGGCCCGCAGGTGTGCGCGTCAACATGGTCTCCGGCGGCCTTCTGCGCACGACCGACGCATCGGCGGCCACCCCTGAGGACGTCTTCGATGAGGTCGCTGCGGCCTCGGCGCTCGGGCATGTGACGACCCCGGAGGAGTTCGCCTCGGCGGTGATCTTCTTCGCCTCCCCGGACTCGCGCGCGGTGACCGGACAGAACCTCATCGTCGACAACGGCTACGTCATGCGGTGAGCGGCGGCGGTGCCCGCGACGGCGGGAATCGTTATGCTGGAGCGATATCATTCGCGGTGACCTGGGCAGATCGTGTCATTGCGGCGACAGGACCAGACCCAATGGCGGCACCCGGGAGGCGGAGCGATGGTGGACGGGCGCGGACAGGCCTCCGACGGGGGAGGCGCCGCGGACCGGAGAGCCCCGACACGCGAGTCGACCGGCACGTCGAGTCTCGCGGTCACGCTGCGCACGGTGATGCCTGAGCTCACCCCCGCAGAGAAGAAGATCGCCCGCGCGCTGCTCGCCTCCTATCCGCTTGCCGGGCTCGAACCGATCGCCGACCTCGCGTACTCGGCCGGCGTGAGTGCGCCCTCGGTGGTGCGCTTCGCCCGGACGTTGGGCTTCGACGGGTATCGGGGGCTCCAGGACGCGCTCAAAGTCGAGATGCGCGAACGCGAGGAGTCGAACCTCTCCCAGGCCGAGGTCAGCAGGGCGGATGACGAACCTGTCTTCGAGGCCGCCAGGCGCGGGTATCACGCGGGGATCGATGAGACCTTCGACTCCGTCATCGGCGACGAATTCGATCGCGCCGTCACACTCTTCGCTCAGCCGAAGCGGACCATGGCCCTCGTCGGCGCCTCCTACACAGGGTACGTCGCCGACATCTTCCACGCGCAGCTCGCGCCCTTGAGGCCCGGTGTCACCAGGCTGTCGTCGAGTCCGCTGTTGGCCGCGACCGAACTCGTCGACCTCCGACGAGGAGACCTCCTCGTCGTCTTCGATGTCCGCCGCTATGAGCCGATGATCGCCGAGGTGGTGAGGATCGGAAAGGAGATGGGACTGACGACGGTGGTCTTCACCGACCTCTGGCTCTCACCTGCGGCGGCGCTCGCCGATCACGTGCTCACCGCCGATGTCAGAGCGTCAGGACCCGCCGACACCCTCGCGCCGATGCTCGCTCTCGTCGAAGCGGTGTGCGAACTCGTCGCCGCTGAGCTCGGGCAGGAGAGTGTGGACCGGCTCGCTCGCATCGACCCGGTGCGACTGCGGCTGCGGGGCAACATCGACCGCCTGTGATCAGGCGGCGCCTTGCAGGCGGCTCAGCGCCGCGGACCGGGGTGGTGCCGGTGCCGGAACGGCACGGTGGGGAATCCGGTGGCTGCGACGACCCAACTCGGAGGGCCGTCACCGGAGCCAACGGAGCCGCCGGTCGGATGTCGCGGCGGCGAGGTCTGGGGGAGGAACGGCGATGTTCCGTCCTGGGCGGAACGGATGCCGGTGTGCGGACCTGCGGGCCCGGAGGCTCCCGCGCCGGTCGCATCGATGGGGGACACGATTCGTTTTCCCTTCTCATCCATCGGTGACTCCGACGGTGAGCCGGGGATCGCGATACTGAGTCTGGTGAGTGAGGGCGGGGACGGTTGACATCGTCGTCCGTCGGCGGCTCTCGACACTTGTTCGGAGAGCGTCGTTTCCGGGATGGGTGCGGTGCATGGGGATCCGTTCTCGGGAATGCTGCCACAAGACGAACTGTCGGGCAGGGGAGCGCTCCCTGTCGAGGGAACGCTCCGCCTGTCGGGGGATTCCGGCAACGCGAGGGTCAACGCTGCGGGCAACGGCGATCGGACTGGCCGGCGATGGGAGTCTCACAGGACTCCGAAGCCGATCCCGGCAGTGAGGGGCAACCAAGGATCAGCGCATCGACGACGGTGGCACAGGCCTGCGATCACGAAGGTGACCGCGTCCGAGACGTCGGCGACAGTCGCTTGTGAGTATGGAATTTTCATTCCAGACTATGGCATGGACGACCGAATGTAACCCCAGTTTTGGGATTTTTTCGGGGCTTACCGGATGAATTCTCATCACCGCAGGTGAGCGGCGAGGAACAAAGGGCGATTGTCAGGCGCCGTTGCCGTTTCAGCCCGCGTCGGTCGAGGCGAGGAAGCGCTCCGCCCGCGCCGAAGAGACGGGCACCGAGTGCGCCATGGTCAGCGACTGTGTCCGCGCGAGATGCGGAACGTGTCGGCGCGTGCGGCGGCCCAGTCCGCCGCCCAGTCCTCGGGCGGCGTATCGCGGAGGAGTTCGCCGGGTTCGAGCCAGTCGTAGAGGCGCGCGTACGACCACGATTCGGATGGGGAGAGGTTGCGGCGCAGCATCGTCGGTTCGAGTTCGCTGGGATGGGCGGCCCCCATCGACGCCATGAGGCGGGTCGCCTCGGCGACCGTGCCGTCATGGTAGTTGCGCACGCGCTCGGCCTTGTCCGGGACGTAGATCGCCCGCGCCCGCCGGGCGTCCTGCGTCGCAACGCCGACCGGGCACTTGCCGGTGTGGCACGTCTGCGCCTGGATGCATCCGACTGCCATCATCATCGCCCGCGCTGAGTTCGTGAAGTCCGCGCCCTGGATGAGGCGCTTGACGATGTCGGAGCCGCTCGCGATCTTCCCCGAGGCACCCACCTTGATCTCGCTGCGCAGCCCCGCACCGACGAGCGCGTTGTGGACGATCATCAGCCCCTGCGTGAGCGGAAGGCCGACATGGTCCTCGAACTCGAGCGGAGCCGCTCCCGTGCCGCCCTCGGAGCCGTCGACGATGATGAAGTCCGGGGTGATCCCGGTTTCGATCATCGCTTTGCAGATCCCGAGGAATTCGGTGCGCGAGCCGACGCAGAGCTTGAAGCCGGCAGGCTTGCCGCCCGAGAGATCGCGCATCTTCGCGATGAATTCGAGAAGCTCGATCGGGGTGGAGAAGACGCGATGATTCGGGGGACTGATGCAGTCCTGGCCCACGGGCACGTCGCGGATCGTCGCGATCTCCTCGGTCACCTTCGCCCCCGGGAGCACGCCGCCGATGCCGGGCTTCGCCCCCTGGGAGAGCTTGAGCGAGACCATCTTCACCTGCGGGTCCTGCGCCTTGGCCGCGAACTTGTCGGGGTCGAAGTCGCCGTCCGGGGTGCGGGCACCGAAGTACCCGGTGCCGAGCTCCCAGATGAGGTCGCCGCCGAACTCGCGGTGGTACGGAGAGATCGACCCCTCGCCCGTGTCCTGCGCGAAGCCGCCCATCGCCGCGCCCTTGTTGAGCGCACGCACGGCGTTGTCGCTGAGCGATCCGAAGCTCATCGCCGAGACGTTGAGCAGGGAGATCTCATACGGCTGGGTGCAGTCCTTTCCGCCCACCCGGATCCGCGGCGGTGCCGGGGAGTTGGGGATCGGCGCGTTCGTGTGCATGAGCGCTTCGTACCCGGTGCGGGCGACGTCGCGCTCGGTGCCGAAGGCGTGCTCGGAGTGGATGCCCTTCGACCGCTCGTAGATCGTCGTCCGGGTGTCGCGGTTGAAGGGGCGGCCGTCCCAGTTCCGTTCGATGAAGTACTGCTGGATCTCGGGACGGATGGATTCGAGGAGGAAGCGTGCGTGTCCGGCGATCGGGTAGTTGCGCAGGATCGCGTGCTTCTTCTGCGTCAGGTCCCATGCTGCGAGGGCACCGAGCCCGATCGCCGAGGCGGCAGCGGCGACGCGGGCCACCCGCTGTCCTGTCGTCTCTCCGGTGACCAGGCGGACTATGGGAAGCTGACCTGCCATTGCGTCTCCTTCGGCTGTGCTTCGAAACTTGTCGGTCCCGCGGACCGCTCGGTTCGTCGTCGGTGACGACGGCCGTCCGACCGGGTACCGCTGATGTGTCCGCATCCGAGCCTAGACCGCCGAGGCGGTGATTTCAGGAAAGGTCGCCCTGAGTTCCCGTGGACTCGGGGAATTCACGGCCCCCGACGGGCCGGCGGTGAGGCGAGGAAGGGGAAGAGTGTCAGCGGGGCCGGCTCTGCGGCAGTCCGTGCGCTGTCGAACGGATGAGGGACGGCCGGCCGTGTGGCCGGTAGGGGCTGTGACCGGGGGAGACGCCGAGGCGGGCGACCGTGATCAGGAATCGCTGAGTGAATGAATTCATCGGACAAAAAATATCGAATAAATTGGGAACAGACTATTGCCTGCGTCACACTCAAGGAGTAGACTCGGAGGCAACAACACAGACGTTGGCAGGCGGATCAGGAGTCATGACGCTCACCCCGGACAGGCAGCACCCCGGCGACGACAGTCGTTCCGCTGGATCGCGCCGCGGCGGGAAGCCGGCGAAGGGTGTGGGCGGAAATTCGGCGAAGAATGCGCATCGCGGCAGCGCGAGCGGTCAGTCGTCGCTGTTCGACCAGCTCCGCGATGCCGGGTTCGATCTCACCGGCCACAGCCTCGCCGACCGATTCGACGAGATCCCCGGCGGGCCCGGTGTATCGGATTGTGATGAGCCGGAACGTGACGGCGATGTGCCGTTCGATCCCCATGCGGACGAGAGTGTCGGGCAGGCGGGGTCTGCCGAGGAGACTCCCGGCCACCGCCCGCACGACGGAGACGTGACGTCAGCGCTGGCTGCGGACACACCTTCGCCGGAGGCGATGATGCCGGACACTCGTCGGCTGAGCCGACATTCGATGCTCAGCGACGAGGAATGGTCGGCGCTCTCGCGGTTCGCGCCAGAGGTGCTCGACGGGATCACGGGTCTGACCACGCTCAACGATGAGCTGCGGTCCTTCGAACGGCCCATGGGCCCGGAGGAGGCCGTGATGCTCACCGACGCCCTCGAAGCCCTCGACCGGGTCAACAGGTCGCTGTTCGCAGTGACCCTGGCCGTCTTCGAACGCGTCGGAACGCCCACCGACTTCGGGGCGAAGACGACGAAGTCCCTCATCCAGAACCGGCTCGGTCTGACAGGGGCGGAAGCGAACCGTCGCACCGAACTCGCACGGAACTTCGGCGGCCGTGTCGACATCACCGGCCAGGCGATGCCGCCCCTCAACCCGGCGGCCGCGAGCGGACTGCACGACGGCACCCTCTCCGAAGGACAGGCCTCGGTCATCGCCGAGTGCATGAAGCGTCTGCCGACATGGGTGAGTGCCGAACTGCGCGAGGAGACCGAGGCGAAACTCGTCAGCGAGGCGAGAAGGGTCCGCGTCTCGGACATCAGGGAGATCTTCCAGCGGATGCTCGACATCATCGACCCCGACGGACAGGAGCCGTCGCAGTCGCGGGACCGAGCGGACTATTCGGTCCACCTCAGGGCCCGACGCAACGGTGACTGGGATCTGACCGGCCGTCTCGACCCGATCACCGGAGGACTCCTCAACGGTCTTCTCACCTCGAGGATCGAATCGTGCCGCAGAGGTGGCGCTGCCGCATCGACCTCGGTGGGGCCAGACTCATCGAGCCCTGGCAGGCCATACTCATCGAGCGCTGGCAATGCCGACAGTGCTGGACTTGGAGGCGGGGTCGCTGGCGACTGCGGTACGGGCAGCGACGTCGACGACGACGCCTTCGCGGTACTCGACGCGGTGCTCTCGGGGCAGCGCCATGATGCCCCGATGTTCGCGCAGGACGGCAGCGGTGCCGCATTGGACGGAAGCGGACGGCCCTGTGAGGGCGAGACGTCCGGTGCCTACGGAGTCCGTGAGGACGGCACCCAGATCAGCACCCTTGAGGCCCAGCCGACCGTGCGCCGGTGGATCTACGAACGCTTCGCCACTCTGATCGGCAAGATCGAGATGACCCGACCCACGTCGGGCGCACGGTACTCCCTCGTTGTGACGGCCAAGGCCGAAGACCTCGCCGCGAACACCGGTTCGGGTCGGACGGGAACCGAGAACCCCGTGCCCATCGAGGAACTCACCGCGTCGGGACTCAATGGACGAGTCTTCTTCCACCTCATGAGTGATCAGGCGACGACCGTGCAGGTCGCCACCGAGAAGCGCTTCGCCGACGAGAAGCAGACGGCGATCATCACCGCCCGTGATCAGGGGTGTTCGTTCCCCGGATGCGACTCCCCACCGGGGTGGTGCGAAGTGCACCACATCGTCCCGTGGGCGGAGGAGGGTCGCACAGACATCAACAACCTCACGCTCGCATGCGGCGCCCACCACCACCTCATCGACAAATCCGACTGGCACGCGATCATGCTCACCGATGGACGACCGGCGTGGGTGCCACCTGCGTCGATCGACCCGGCGCGACAACCCATCCTTCACGCGAGATTCATCGCCAAGCAGATCATCGACACGCTCTTCGACACGTGAACCCGACACGGTCTTCGCCCCCCCTGAACGTGACGAGCGCCGACTGCTGGGGCCGACTGTCTGCGGGGCCGACTGTCTGCGGGGCCGACCACTGGGGCGGACCACCACGGCCGGGTGTCCCCAACACCATGACCGAGCATCCCCGCTGCCGGTCGCCACGACAGAGCAAGGAGCGCTGTTCGAGGCACGGAACGGTTTGAGCTCGGCACCGGTGCGGGCATAGCGTGACGAGCATGAGCACTGGGGAGCCGAATCCGACGAGCGACCGGCGCACCGTCGTCGCCGTCTTCCTCGCCGGTGTCGCGGTGTTCCTCGTCCTCTACGAGACGCAGGGGCTCATCCCCGCGATCCGCGAGGCCTACGGGATCGACGCCCCCACCGCGAGCCTCACCGTCTCAGCGACGAACGTCGCCATGGCCTGCTTCCTCATCCCGTTCTCCCTGCTCGCCTCCCGCATCGGGCATGCGCGGCAGATCGCCGGCGGCGTCATCCTCGCCGCCGCGCTCGCCCTCGTCCTGCCGTTCATGCCGAATCCCGAGCTCCTCATCGCCGTTCGCTTCCTCCAGGGGGTGGCGATCGCCTCGGTCCCGGCCACCGCGATGGCCTACCTCTCGCTGCGCCTACCTCCGGCCGTGCTGCCCGGGGCGATCGGGGTCTACATCGCCGGCAACACGATCGGCGGTCTGAGCTCCCGCCTCCTCACGGGCCTCGCCGCCGAAGTCCTCGGCTGGCACGGCGGGCTCGCCTTCACCGCCGCCGTCTCGCTCGTCCTCGGCCTCATCGTCGTGTGGCTGCTGCGCCGCGACCTCACAGCGCCAGCGCGCCAGCACGCCGTCCCCGACCCGGCAGCCGCAACCGTTCCCGGCGCCGATGATGGGGCCCGGCCGCCTCGGCGCTCCCCGATCCCGCTCGGGAACGGACTCTGGCGGATCTACCTCACCGGCTTCCTCTGCATGATCGTCTTCGGGGGATCGTTCACCATGCTCGGCTCCCGCCTGCAGCGTGAGCCCTGGCACCTGAGCGAGGGCGCGGTCGCTCTCTTCTTCCTCATCTACCTCGTCGGCACCGTCGTCACGACGTACTACGGTCGTCTCGCTCAGCGCTTCACCCGCACCCGGCTCACCCTCGTCGGCATGGTCACTGCGATCGTCGGCGCAGGCCTCACCCTCGTCGACTCCCTGCCCGTCATCGTCCTCGGCATGTCGCTGCTCACCGGCGGATTCTTCCTCGGCCACACCGGCGCCTCGGCGGCAGCCAGCGCCGCCCGACCCGGGGTCGATACGACGCGCTCGGCCGCCATCTACCTCACCGTCTACTACCTCGGCACGAGCCTCGGAGCATGGCTGTCGGCCGTCCTCTTCACCGACTTCGCGTGGCCGGGTGTCGTGGGCATGTGCGTGACCTCGCTCGTGGCAGTCATCGTCGTTATAGGGTTCAGGAAACGCCACTGAACGCGAGGAGCACCGATGCCCCAGACCGCCCACGGCACCGTCGTCTGCACGAGCAGGGACGGCGTCGCCCACGTCGAGATCGACCGTGCCGAGAAGCTCAATTCGCTCACCCGGGAGGTGTTCGAGGACCTCGTCGAGGTCGGTCTCGGGCTCTCTGCGGATCCCGAGGTCAGGGCCGTCGTCCTCTCCGGTCGGGGGCGGGCCTTCAGCGCGGGCCTCGATCTCACCGAGATGGCTCGGATCGCCGAGGCGGGTGCCGGCGTCGTCGACGTCGGGGACCGGCTCGGCGCGGCCCGCGCGCTCGCCCAGAAGGCCGTGCACGTGTGGTCGCTCGTCGAGGTCCCCGTCATCGCCGCGGTCCTCGGTCCCGCCCTCGGCGGCGGCATGCAGATCGCGCTCGGAGCCGACATCAGGGTGGCGAGCCCCGATTCGCAGTTCTCACTCATGGAGATCAAGTGGGGCATCATCCCCGACATGGGCGGCACCCAGCTGCTGCCGCGCTTCGTCGGACCGGGCATGGCGAAGAAGCTCATCGTCACCGGTGAGGCGATCGGCGGAGTCGAAGCGCAGCGGATCGGACTCGTCGAGGAGCTCGCCGACGACCCCGTCGCCCGCGCTCTCGACCTCGCCGCCGACATCGCCGGGAAGTCCCGCGCCTCGCTCGTGTGGTCGAAGCGCCTCGTCGACCTCTCCTACGCAGCACCTCTCGAGGTCGGACTCGACGCCGAGCAGGAGGCGCTCTCCGAACTCCTCGGCTCCGACGAGCAGCGCCAGGTCGTCGAGGCCCGACTCGCGCAGCTGCGCGCCGCACGAGGCTGAGCGCCGGTCTCAGTCGTCGCTGTGCCCCGGATGCTCGGGGCGGACGACCTCGATGCTCCGAGGCCCTGCGGTCACTGCCTCGACGGAACCGAGCTGGGCGAGCTCGCGGAGCAGAACGAAGGTGGGGCGCATGAGCTCGAGCTCTCCCGCCTCAGCTGAGGCGAGGATCGCCGCGACGGGCAGCCACTCGCTCCGATGCGCCTCCGTTGTGAGGTGGCGCGGAGCGGCGTCGGCGGAGACGACGTAGAAGTAGGTGTCGAAGCGCTTGGGCTGCCCGAGCGGGGTCACCCAGTTCGCCCACGGCCGCAGCAGTGCCGGGTCGAGCACGGCGCCGGTCTCCTCGGCGACCTCGCGCACAGCGGTGGCGAGGAGGACCCGCCAGCCGTCGGCCGCCTCGGCGATCGTCGAATCACTCCACGCCTCGAGGTGGAGGTCGGGATCGTCGACCTCGATGCTCTCAGCCCCCTGCCGGTCGATGGGGTCGACGCGCCCGCCGGGGAAGACGACGACGCCGGCGGCGAAGTCCATCGTCGTCACCCGGTGCTGGACGAAGGCCTCGAGCCCGGAGTCGCCGTCGCGGACCATGATCACGCTCACGGCGGGGCGGATGGGGACGGCGGTCGGATCGAAGCTCATGAGGACACCTTCGCACAGCGGTCGGACGGGTTTCCCCATTATCGCGGAACCGCCTCGGCGAGGGTGCGAGGGGCACCGCCACGGCGAAGGTGCAGGGCGGACATGTTGGGCACCGCCTCGGCGGCGGATCCTCCCGCGCCGACGGACCCGGCGGGGCCCGACACCGGGTGTGGCCGGGCGCGATACGATGAGGACGAACAGCGGTATCCCGGCTCCGACACCCGCGGAGGGCCGGAGGGACGAAAGCGAGCGGCGTGGAGATCTATCCCCTCTTCGCGATCGATCAGGGCTGGCCGGGCTGGCTGATCATCACCCTGATCCTGGTCGATCTGGTCATCCGCCTCGTCGCGCTCGGGTGGCTGCCGCACAACCGCCGACCGTCTGTGGCTCTGGGCTGGCTGCTCGCGATCTTCTTCATCCCCTACATCGGTCTCCTCGTCTTCCTCCTCCTCGGCTCGTCGAAGCTGCCCAAGCGCAGGCGGGACAAGCAGGCGCTCGTCAACGACATCATCCGCGAGGAGACGAACGACCAGGCGATCATCGGCGACCACGGCCACCTCTCCGAACCCCTCCTCACCTCCGCCCTGCTCAACTTCGACCTCGGCGCGCTGCCGATGACGCACGGGAACGCGTTCGAGCTCCACACGGACAACCACGAGTGCATGGATGCGATGGCCGATGCTGTCGATGCCGCGCGCTCGTTCGTCCACTTCGAGTTCTACATCGTCGCCATCGACGACACGACGAGGCGGCTCTTCGAATCGCTGCTCGCCGCCCACGCGCGCGGGGTGCGGGTGCGGATCCTCATCGACCACCTCGGGTCGATCGGCTATCCCGGGTACTCGGAACTCGTCAAACGTCTCGACTCCTCGGGGATCCCGTGGCGCCGCGCCCTGCCCATCCGCCCGTGGAGGGGCGAATACCAGCGCCCTGACCTCCGCAATCACCGCAAGATCCTCGTCGTCGACGGCACCGTCGCCTTCACCGGGTCGCAGAACATCATCGACCGCTCGTACAACAAGGCCCGCAACCTCCGCAAGGGCTTCCAGTGGAAGGACCTCATGCTCGAGTGCACGGGTCCCGTCGTCGACGAGCTCGATGCGGTGTTCACCACCGACTGGTACTCGGAGACGGACGAGCTCTTCGAGGAGGCGGCCCGGCTCGAGCTGCGGGCGCCTCAGCGCGGGGGAGCGCTCGCCCAGGTGGTGCCGTCGGGGCCGGGCTTCGACGACGAGAACAACCTGCGGCTGTTCAACCACCTCATCTACAACGCCAACCGCACCGTCGTCGTCTGCTCCCCGTATTTCGTGCCCGACGAATCGCTCCTCCATGCGCTGACGACCGAGTCGCGCTCAGGCGTCGACGTCCGCCTCTACGTCGGGGAGACGAGCGACCACTGGCTCACGCACCGCGCACAGCAGTCGTACTACGAGGAGCTCGTGCGCGCGGGGGTGCGGATCTTCATGTACCACGCCCCGACGGTGCTCCATTCGAAGTTCCTCCTCATCGACGACGACGTCTCGATCGTCGGGTCCTCGAACATGGACGAGCGGTCGTTCGCGATGAACCTCGAGGTGACGATGTTCATCGTCGATCGGGAGTTCACGTCCCGGATGTACGCGCTCGAGGCCGAGGAGTACGCCCCGAACTCCGTCGAACTCGATGCCGAGGAATGGAGCAGGCGGCCCCTGCGACGCAAGTACGCGGAGAACGTCGCGCGGCTGACGAGCTCCCTGCTCTGAGGGTCGGCGGACACTCACCGAGGAGCGGGTCCTCACCGAATGCGGTGCGGTCGGTCCTGCGGCCGGCACAGCCCCTGGACGACGACAGCGCCCGCCCCGTTCGGAGGCGGGCGCTGTCAGCGGCGGTGGGGACTCAGCGATTCGCCGAGGCGGCCGGCCCTTCGTCCTCGATCGACCGTGAGGGGTCGGTGATGACGTCCTCGGCCCGCTTCGGCGTCGGAGTCGGCTTGGGGCCCGGGGTGGGCGTGGGTGTCCCTGCCCGCGATGCGCCGGTCGCCGGTCCCGAGCCCGCGGTCGAACCGGGACCCGTCTTAGAACCGGTCGAACCGGGACCCGTCTTAGAACCGGTCGAACCGGGGCCCGTCGTCGAACTGGTCGAACCGGGACCCGCCGTCGAACCGGTCGAACCGGGACCCGTCGTCGAACGCGACGCTGCCGCACCGGTCGAGCCTGCTGCTGACCGGTTCGGTCCCGCGCTCGTCGCAGAACCGGTCGAACCGGAACCCGTCGCGGACCCGGTCGAGGCCGGCCCGGACCCGGTCGACCGCGGCCCGGTGCCCTGCGTGGCGTTCGCATCCTCGTCGCCGTCGAGCTCCTGCGCGGCGGCGGTGACCTTGTCGGTGGCCGTCTGGACGGCATCGGCGACAGCAGGAGCCTTCTCGCGGATCGACTGGTTGGCCTTCTCCACGGTCTCCTGGACCTTCGGGTCGGTCCACAGCTCCTGCAGCTGTGCCTTGAGCTTCTCGTAGCTCTGACGGCCGGTGCGTGAGCCGAGGATGTACCCGACTCCCAATCCGGCCAGGAGAATCAATCGCTTCTTCATGGTCGTGCTCTCCTCTGCTGCGTCGACTGCTGTGAGGGACGGAATGTGTCCTGGGACACCACCCTATACCGAGATTCTGGGCGAACGGTGATGTTCGACGACACCTCCCGACGAATTCGCCGTCGGCAAGTCACCTGATCGGAATCTCGGTGCCGCACGGACGTGTCTGGCCCGCCTCAGACTCGGCACCGAACCGCCCGGACGGCGCGAACGTCCGGGTTCTCAGTCTGCCGGGTCCTCAGCCCTCCGGCTACTCAGAGGCTCGGCTGCTGCTGAGTGATGCAGTGGATCCCACCGCCGCGGGCGTAGAGCTCGCGGGCGTCGACGCCGACGACGGTGCGACCGGGGTAGACGGTCTCGAGGATCGCCTTCGCCTCGGCGTCCATCGGGTCGTCGAACGTGCACGCGATGACCCCGCCGTTCGTGACGAGGTGGTTGACGTAGGAGTAGTCGACCCAGCCCTCGTCGTCCTTGAGGATCTCCGGCGCCGGGATCGGGACGACTTCGAAGGGCCGCCCATCGGCGGTCGTCTCGTTCGCGAACAGGGCCTTGACCTCTTCGCTGAGCGCATGGTCGGGATGCTCGGGATTGCGCTGGTCGTGGACGAGGACGACGCCGGGGCTCGGCATCGTCGCGACGATGTCGACATGCCCGCGGGTTCCGAAGGTCTGATTGTCCCGGTGGAGGCCGCGCTCGAGCCAGATGACCTTCTTCGCCCCGATCGTGCGAGCGAACTCGGCTTCGACGTCGGCCTCGGTGAGGCCGGGGTTGCGGCCCGGATCGAGCTGGACGCTGCGGGTGGCGAGCACCGTGCCCTGCCCGTCGACGTGGATCCCGCCGCCCTCGTTGCGCAGCGTCGAGGAGACGACGGGAACGTCGACCTGCTCGGCGACGAAGCGGCCGATGTGCTCATCGTTGTCCCACTTCGCCCAGTCCTGTCCGCCCCAGCCGTTGAACACCCAGTCGACGGCGGCGAGCCGGCCCTCGTCGTCGACGACGAAGGTCGGACCGATGTCGCGCATCCACGCATCGTCGAGTTGGGCGGTGACGATGTCGATGCCCTCGCCGAGGTGGCGGCGGGCGTGGTCGACCTGGTCCGGGGAGACGACGACGGTGACCGGGGTGAACTCGCTGGCCGCCTTCGCCACGGCCGCCCACGTGCTCCGCGCCGCCTCGGCGTCCTCCTCCGAGGCGCCCAAGGCGTAGCCGGAGGACGGGAACGCCATCCAGATGCGGTCGTGGGCGGCGGTCTCCGCCGGCATGTGGAACGTCATCGTCTGCCCCTTCGGTGGTGCTGGGATCCCCGCAGAGCGGCGGGGACCGGTGCTGGTCGTGCTCCTGAGTGTAACGAGCCGCGGGCGCGCCGGGGCAACGGATTCCGCACCGCAGGAAGGCCGCGACCTTCCGTATAGTCGGGGGAGGCAGGACGTCAGAGAGATCACACGATGGACGTGCGGGCCGCAGCGGGCAGCGAGGTCCGCTGCCTCCCGCACCGAAGGGAGTCACAGGTGGACGCCGAGGATCACGGGAGCACAGAGGGCGCCGAGGAGCTCTTCGCGCGGAGCGGGACCGGACCTCTGTCCGGGGTCCTCGTCGCCGACTTCTCCCGCGTGCTGGCCGGACCGTACGCGACGATGATGCTCGCCGACCTCGGCGCCACGGTCGTCAAGGTCGAGGGCAGGACTGGCGACGACACCCGGCACTGGGCACCGCCTCGGCGAGGGGAGGATGCGACGTACTTCCTCACGGCGAACCGGAACAAGCACTCCGTCGTCCTCGACTTCAAGGATCCCGAGGACCTCGCGCTCGCCCAGGAGCTCGCTCGGCGGGCCGACGTCCTCGTCGAGAACTTCAAGGCCGGAGGGCTGGCGAAGTACGGCCTCGACTACGAGACGGTGAGCGCGGAGAACCCGGGCGTCGTCTACGCCTCGGTCACCGGCTTCGGCCGGGACAACCCGCAGCCCGGCTACGACCTGCTCATCCAAGGGCTCTCAGGTTTCATGAGCGTCACCGGCACCGAGGAATCGGGCCCGGTCAAAGCCGGTGTCGCGATCGTCGACGTGTTCACCGGACTGCACACGACCGTCGGGATCCTCGCCGCCCTCGTCCACCGGCAGAACACGGGGCAGGGCCAGCTCGTCGAGACGAACCTGCTCTCCTCGGCGCTCTCGGGTCTGGCGAACCAGACCTCGGCCTACGTCGCCGGCGGGGTCACCCCGCGGGCGATGGGCAACGCCCATCCCAGCCTCTACCCGTACCAGCCGATGCCGACGAAGCAGGGCCAGATCATCATCGCGATCGGCAACGACGCCCAGTTCGCCCGCCTCGCCGAGGTGCTCGGCCACCCCGAATGGGCCGCCGACGACCGCTTCGCCCGGGCCGCGAACCGCAACGAGAACCGCAGCGAACTCGAGCCCCTCCTCGTCTCAGCACTCGCGGAGCGCACGAACCAGGAGTGGTTCGAGACGCTGACGGCGGCCGGGCTGCCGTGCGCGCCGATCAACACGATCGCTCAGGGCGTCGAGTTGGCCGCCCGGCTCGGCCTCGACCCCGTCGCCGACGCGGGGGCGGGGGAGCGGGTCATCCCCACCGTGGCCAACCCGATCCGGCTCTCGCAGACCCCGCCGAGCTACGATCTCGCCCCGCCGACGCTGGGGCAGAGCACCGATCTCGTCAAGGAGTGGCTGCGCGGCTGAGCCGTCCTTCCACGGTGATCGGCCGGTGCGTATCGGGCGAACTCGAGTAGCCTGGAGTCTGTGCGATTCCTGAATCGGAGGGCGCAGAGTCGCGCCCGGACGGCGATCGCACAACCGAACCTGTTGCCGACGACCCGGAACTGAGATGGACGAGAAGAAGACTCATCCCGCGCTCAAGCGGACGATCATGGTCATCGCCATGGCGCTGACCGGATTCCACCTGTTCGCCACCTTCCTCTGGATCGCTCCGTCCTCGGCCCTGCGCGAGGTCATCCCCGGGGACCTCCTCTCGAAGTACATGATCCCGATGTGGGGGCAGTCGTGGAGCGTCTTCGCCCCCGAGCCGATCAACGGCGACTACTACTTCGATGTCCGTGCCGTCGTCTCCACCCCCGACGGCGGCGAGGAGACGACCGACTGGGTCCGCGCCACCGATGTCGAACTCGACCATTCGACGTACAAGCTCTTCCCTCCGCGCTCGGCCGGTCTCGCGATCGGGGTGGCCTCGGACCTCAAGGGGTCGTGGGAGGAGCTCAGCGACGACCACAAGTCGATCGTCGCGCTCGACTACTTCAAGGGCGACGACTCCGTCGATCGTCTCGAGGCCAAGCTGTCGGAGTACGACGACCCCGACGGTGCGGTCTCGAGCTACCTCGAGGACGAAGAGGTCGCCACCCGGTACGCGACACAAGTCGCGCTCGCCGTCTGGGGAGAGGACGTCCAGCGGGTGCAGTACCAGGCCGCCCGGCAGAATGTCGTGCCCTTCGCCAAACGCAACGACAAGGACGCAGAGCGACCCGCGATCCAGCCGGTGCCCGTCGGCTGGAGGGCCCTGTCGTTCGCCGAGAACCAGTCGAACGAGGAGTTCGCGCAGTACTTCTGCGCCTCGGACACAGTGAGGTGCGTCAGTGAGCAGTGAGAAGGACATGACGGTCTCCGCGCGGGTCGTCGCGGCACTCGGACGCGGCTGGAACCGCCTCGAGGAGCTGCTCACCGGCCGCTACCACGCGACCTACGGGCTCGCGGTCACCCGCATCCTCATGGGGATCACGGGGCTCGGGCTGCTGCTGACGAACTTCGCGGCCCGCAACTACGCCTTCGGAGTCGGAGCGGCGTGGAACGGGGAGATCGCCCAGCCGAAGAGCGACTTCCCGAACATCTGGCTCTTCTCCCTCTTCCACCGGGCGGTGACGAACCCGCCGCTCTACACGGCGATGATCATCGGGCTGGCGATCCTCGCCGTCACCGTCATCCTCGGGTGGCGCACGCGCATCATCCTGCCGTTCTACCTCATCCTCTGGGTGAGCTTCATCGAACTCAACGACAGCGCCGGCGACCAGGGCGACAACGCGTACCGGATGTTCCTCATCGCCCTCCTCTTCGCCGACACGACCAGGCGCTGGTCGCTCGATGCGCGCAGGCGCCGGAGGCACGGGACCGACCTCGGACCCGAGGACGGACCGTGGTACCTCATCATGGCCAACAACCTCGCGATCGTCGTCCTCGCCTTCCAGGTGTGCGCGATCTACATGTCCGGTGCCCTCTACAAGGCGGGCGGCACCGCATGGCAGCACGGCTTCGCCGTCTACAATCCGCTCCAGACCCAGCAGTTCGGCACCTGGCCCGTGCTCTCCGACCTCGTCACCGCATGGGGGCCGGGAGTCGTCGTCATCTCGTGGGGGTCGATCCTCTTCCAGAGCGCGTTCCCGTTCATGCTCTTCAACCGGTGGACGCGGGCGATCGCGCTCGTCGGCATCCTCTCCTTCCACCTCGGCATCGCGCTGCTCATGGGCCTGCCGTGGTTCTCTCTGACGATGATCGCCGTCGACGCGATCTTCATCAAAGATCGCAGCTTCGAACGATTCAGCGCATTCCTCCGCCGCTGGTGGTCCTCGACCCGCGGAGGTGCCGCGCAAGCCGACGGTGCCGCACGCGAGTCCGTTTCCGCCGGGGTCGGTGCTGGGGCTGGTGCTCGTGCTGGGGTCGGCAGTGGGGCCGCCGACGGTGCGGGCGGTGCCGGCGGTGCGGGGACGGGCGGTGCCGACAGCGCTGGGACGAGTCGGGATCAGGTTCCCGAGGCGCCGCGGCCCGACGCCGCTTCGAAGGCCGATCGCGCCACCGACTGACCGGCCACGGCGCTCCCGGAGGAGGATCCGGTGCGAATGCAGGCCGGATTTCGCACCGGATCCGCCTCGGGGAGGCACCCGCCGCAGGCAGGCACGCGTCTCACGAGGCACCCGTCTCGGTCGGGCTCGTGCTCGCCCCACCTGCCGGCCCTCGACACGCACTCACCCGAGCCGCTCACGTCCCCGGACACACTGAAGGAGGGGCGACCATGATGGTCGCCCCTCCTTCGGATGAGCAGTCTGCCGGATGAGCAGTCGGCTTGATGAGCAGTCGGCCGCTCAGCCCGGATGCCTCACTGCTTGGCCTGGAGCTCCAGACCCGTCGTGTCGGCGTGCTCGGGCATCGTGACGAGGACCGTGTCCCCGTCCTGGATGTCGCCGGCAAGCATCTTCCGCGCCAGCTTGTCCCCGATCTCGCGCTGGACGAGACGGCGCAGAGGCCTCGCACCGTAGGCCGGATCGTAGCCTTCGAGCGCGAGCCAGTCCTTGGCCTCCTGGGTCACGTCGAGGGTGATCCGACGATCCGCGAGGCGCTTGTCCATGCTCTTGATCTGCAGGTCGACGATCGAGGTGAGCTCGTCGTTGCTCAGCGCGTCGAAGAGCACGATGTCGTCGAGCCGGTTGAGGAACTCGGGCTTGAACGCCGAGGCGACGACGTCCATGACCGCATCCTTCTGCTCCTGCGCCGTCATCGCCTGATCGACGAGGAACTGGGAACCGAGGTTCGAGGTGAGGATGAGGATCGTGTTCCGGAAGTCGACCGTGCGGCCCTGACCATCCGTGAGACGACCGTCGTCGAGGACCTGGAGGAGGATGTCGAAGACGCTCGGATGCGCCTTCTCCACCTCGTCGAGGAGGACGACGGAGTACGGACGCCGACGCACCGCCTCGGTGAGCTGACCGCCCTCGTCGTAGCCGACGTATCCCGGGGGAGCACCGACGAGGCGGGAGACCGTGTGCTTCTCCCCGTACTCGCTCATGTCGATGCGGATGAGGGCCTTCTCGTCGTCGAAGAGGAAGTCCGCGAGTGATTTCGCAAGCTCCGTCTTGCCGACGCCGGTCGGTCCGAGGAAGAGGAACGACCCGGTCGGCCGGTCGGGATCGGAGACCCCGGCCCGGGAGCGGCGGATCGCATCGGAGACCGCGGCAACGGCATCCTTCTGCCCGATGAGGCGCTTGCCGAGCTCGTTCTCCGCCCCGAGCAGCTTCTCGACCTCGCCCTGCATGAGGCGTCCGGCGGGGATGCCCGTCCACGACGCCACCACCTCGGCGATGTCGTTGGCCGTGACCTTGTCGCTGACCATCGGATCGCTGGTCTGGCCGGCGTCGGCCTCTGCCTCCTCGGCCTCGGCCTCGGCGATCTCCTTCTGCACCGCGGGGATCTCCCCGTAGAGCAGACGCGACGCCGTCTCGAGGTCCGTGTCGCGCTGGGCCTTCTCTGCCTGCGAGCGCAGTTCGTCGAGCTTCGTCTTCAGCTCGCCGACCCGGTTGAGGCCGGCCCGCTGGGACTCCCACGTCGCCTCGAGGCCGCGGAGGTTCTCCTCTTTGTCCGCGAGGTCGGCGCGCAGGTTGCTCAGCCGCTCCTGGGAGGCGGAGTCGGTCTCCTTCGACAGGGCCATCTCCTCCATCTTCAGGCGGTCGACGGCACGGCGCAGCTCGTCGATCTCCGCCGGAGCCGAGTCGATCTCCATGCGCAGCCGTGATGCCGCTTCGTCGACGAGGTCGATCGCCTTGTCCGGCAGCTGCCTGCCGGTGATGTACCGGTTCGACAGGCCGGCTGCGGCGACGAGGGCGCCGTCGTTGATCGAGACCTTGTGGTGCGCTTCGTAGCGCTCCTTGAGTCCGCGGAGGATCGCGATGGTGTCTTCGACGCTCGGTTCGCCGACGAACACCTGCTGGAAGCGGCGTTCGAGCGCCGGGTCCTTCTCGATGTTCTCGCGGTACTCATCGAGCGTGGTCGCGCCGATGAGCCGCAGCTCGCCGCGGGCGAGCATCGGCTTGAGCATGTTGCCGGCATCCATCGAGGAGTCCCCGCCGGCTCCGGCCCCGACGATCGTGTGGAGCTCGTCGATGAACGTGATGATCTGGCCGTCGGCGTTCTTGATCTCCTCGAGGACCGCCTTGAGGCGCTCCTCGAACTCACCGCGGTACTTCGCTCCGGCCACCATGGCCGAGAGGTCGAGGCTGATGAGCGTCTTGTCCCGCAGGGACTCGGGCACGTCGCCGGCGACGATGCGCTGGGCGAGGCCCTCGACGACGGCGGTCTTGCCGACGCCGGGCTCGCCGATGAGGACGGGGTTGTTCTTCGTCCGGCGCGAGAGCACCTGGATGACCCGGCGCACCTCCTTGTCACGGCCGATGACCGGGTCGAGCTTGCCTTCGCGGGCGGCTGCGGTGAGGTCGATGCCGAACTTCTCGAGCGACTGCATCGTGTCCTCGGGGTTCTCCGAGGTGACCTTCTTGCCGCCGCGCAGCTCCGGCAGGGCGGCGAGCAGCGCATCGCGGCTCGCGCCGTTGCTGCGCAGGGCATCGCCCGAGCCGTCGTGCATCGCGGCTGCCGCGAGCAGGAGGTGCTCGGTGGAGACGTACTGGTCGCCGAGCGCCGTCATCTCCTCCTGGGCGAGGTTCATCATCTCGAGGCCGGCGCGCGAGAGGCTCGGCTGCGAGACGGACTGACCGCTGACTGTGGGGAATCCGCCGATCACGGCGTCGACGGCGGTGAGAACAGACTGGCGGTCGGCACCGACCTTGGCCAGCAGGTTCGAGGCGAGGGAATCCGGCTGCTCGAGCAGCGCCGCGACGAGGTGGGCCGGTTCGATCTGGTTGTTGTGGCGCGCGACGACGTCGTTGACCGCCGCCTGCAGCGCCTCTCGTGACTTGGTCGTCATCTGTGCGTCCATGCGCATCTCCTTCAACTGGTGTGTGTGACTTCTCTTCGTTCCAACACCTCAAAAGTTGAGTCTATTCCACTCAACTTTGGTTTTCGAGGGGGAATTGTCGCCGAGATCAGGGTTGCACCACCGCCTCGACGCCGAGGCGGTGGATGGTCGCGGGGTCCGCCCGGGCGGAGATGGCGGCGCCAGGTTGGGCGGTGATGGCGGGGCCCGGCCGGGCGGTGAAGGCAACGTCCGGCTGGGCGGTGAGGGCGGAGGGGGAGAGAGGGTGCCGGCGCGGTGGTCCGGGCCGCGCGTGGATCCCGGCGGCCTTCGTCGCAGCCCCGTGGCCGATGGTCGTGTGCGGCGGCGTCATCGGCGGCTCCTGATTCCAGGCGACTGGGGACAAGGGCGGTTACAGCTGAGGCAATTGTATTCTCACGATGAGGTCTTGTGGGGAACGATTTCTGCGGGCCCGACGCGGCCGAGTCCGTGTGGTCGGTTACAGTTGCCTTAGGCAAGGCAGTGTTCCGTGTGCAGCGGACTCCCCCTGACCGATGCCGATCCGGCCATGCTCGACATGCCGCAGGGGGATGCGCGCACCCGGGATCGGTGAGAGCGGGAAAGAGCGAGGAGCGGCCGTGGCGATAGTGGTGACCGGGGCGAGCGGCTTCATCGGCGGTGCCATCGCCCGTGCCCTGGCGACCCGTGATGAACCGGTCTACGCCCTGTGCCGACGGGATCCGCAGATCCCGGGCGTGAACTTCCACGAATGGGACATCCGGCAGGAGGCGCCGGCCCCGATCCGCTCTCTGGCGAAGAAGGTCACCGCCGTCTTCCACTGTGCCGGCATCCACGACGTCACCGCAGCCTACGACGACTTCTACGACGTGCGTGTCACCGGCACCCGCAACGTCCTCGACGCCTTCGAGGACGCGAGGATCGTTCACCTGTCCTCGACGACCGTCTACTCACCGACGGCCCCGCACACCGACCTCTGGGAGGAAGCGGGTCCGAAGGACCCGAGCGAGTACCACGACGACTACGCGAAGACCCATGTGCTCGCCGAGCAGCTGGTCACCCGCATCCGTCCCGACGCCGCGATCCTCCGCCCCGCCGCCGTCTACGGCCCGAACGAGACGATGTTCATGCCCAGCCTGCGCTGCTTCGCACGCAAAGGGGTCCTCACCCTGCCCGGCGGCGGTCGGCAGAAAATGACCCTGACGGCGATCGACAACCTCGTCCGGGCCGCACTCGCGTGTCTCGACGTGCCCAAGGCCTCGGGGCCGTTCAACATCGGCGACCCGATCCCCTACCGCCTCAAGGACGCGGTGGCCACACATTTCGCCCGCATGGGCTACGACCCCGTCGTCATCGAGGCGATCGCCAAGGACAAGGCGCTCGTGGCCGCGAAGGTGGGACTCAAGGTGAAGTCGCTGTTCCGGCGCGGAGACAGCGCCCGGCTGTTCCTCGTCGAATACCTCCAGCACGACCGCACGTACAACCTCACCCGCCAGCAGCGGGTGCTCGGGATCTCGACGACCCAGTACCTCACCCCGTCGCGCCTCCAGCGCCCCGCCGGACCCGTCTCGGGCGCCGAGGCGACCGCTCCCGACGCGGAGAACCCCGGCCCCGCCGCCTGAGCCGACGCCTCCCGGCCCCGCCGCCTGAGCCGCACACTGTCATCCAGCCTGAGGCCGCCGAAGCCCTACCGCGGCCGTGCGGCCACGGCACGACCGGCGCGGAGTCCCGAGAAGATGCACCCGCCGAGGAACGTCCCCTCGAGCGCGTTGTACCCGTGCATTCCGCCGCCGCCGAACCCGGCGACCTCACCGGCGGCGAAGAGACCCGGGATCGGCTCACCGCCGGAGTCGAGGACCTGGGCGTCGAGGTCCGTCTCGAGCCCTCCGAGGGTCTTGCGCGAGAGGATTCCCAACCGGACGGCGATGAGCGGTCCGTGCGCGGGGTCGAGGATCGCATGCGGGCGCTGGACCCGCACGATCCGATCGCCGAGGTAGCGCCGGGCCCGGTGGATCGCCTGCACCTGCGGATCCCGGGGGTCGGCGTCCCCGATCTCCCGGTCCCGGGCTGCGATCTGCGCGACGAGGTCATCGTGGTCGATGACCGGGCCCCGGGAGCGGGCATTCATCCCCGCGACGAGCTCCTCGGTGGTCTCGGCGACGACGAAGTCGGACCCGAACCGGGTGAACGCCTCGACGGGGGCGGGAGCATCGGAGGAGCGCACGCGGTCGAGGGTGACCCGGATGTCCTTGAGCGTGAGGTCGGGGTTCTGCTCGGAGCCCGAGAGCGCGAACTCCTTGCGGATGATCGAGGCGTTGAGGACGAACCACGAGTAGTCGTGCCTGGTGCTCAGGATCGCGGCCATCGTCCGGTTCGTGTCGAATCCCGGGTAGTTCGGGGCGGGCAGACGCTGCCCGGCGGCGTCGAACCACAGCGAGGAGGGGCCGGGGATGATGCGGATCCCGTGGCCCGGCCAGATCGGGTTCCAGTTCTCGATGCCCTCGGTGTACGCCCAGATCCGGTCCCGGTTGATCAGACTCGCCCCCGCCGCCTCGGCGATGCCGAGCATCCGCCCGTCGACATGGGCGGGCACGCCCGCGAGCATCCGGTCGGGGAACGGGCCGAGGCGCTCGGTCGGCCAGAACCTGCGCATCGTCTCGAAGCTGTGCCCGATCCCGCCGCTGGTGACGATGACGGCCGGGGCACGGAACTCGAAGTCGTCGACCTCCTCCCGGTTCGAGGCGATCCCGCGCGCCGTCGGGCTCGGTGCGAGCACCCGTCCGCGCACGCCGACGACGCCGCGGTCGTCGGTGAGCAGCTCATCGACCCGGTGACGGAAGCGGAAGTCGACCCGGCCGGCCGCCTCGGCGGCTTCGACGGGCTCCCGGAAGATCCGCACGACCTCGGGACCGGTGCCCCACGTGAGGTGGAAGCGGGGCACGGAGTTCCCGTGGTCGGTGGGGTCTGTGCCGCCGCGTTCGGCCCACCCGACGATCGGGGTCAGCCGCAGCCCGAGGCCGTGGAGGTAGTCCCGCTTCTCCCCGGCTGCGAAGTCGAGGTAGGCATCGGCCCACTTCCGCGGCCAGCGGTCCTCCTCCCGGTCGAACCCCGCCGAGGCGGCCCAGTCGGAGCGGGCGAGGTCGAGGGAGTCCCGCACTCCCAGGCGACGCTGTTCGGGGGAGTCGACGAGGAAGAGCCCGCCGAGGGACCAGAACGCCTGCCCGCCGAGGCAGGCCCGGTTCTCCTGGTCGACGATGAGGACGCTCCTGCCCGCACGGGTGAGCTCAAAGGCGGCGACGAGGCCGGCCAGTCCCGCCCCGACGATGATCGCGTCGGGGGCAGGGGGCGTGCCGGTGCCGGCAGGGGCGGTGTCCATCGTCGACTCCTTCGTCGCAGGGGTGGGATCAGTCGTCGCGGTCGAGGACTCCGGTCAGCCACGCGGTCGCCTCGGCGAACGCGGAGTCCGTCGTCGTCGGATCGATGATCGGACGGGTGGCGTCGGCACTCGGGTAGCTGCCGAGGAACTTCACGCTCATCGCGACCCGGTGGACCCCGACGAGGGCGTCGGAGACCCTGGCCTCCCTGATGTGGCCGAGGAGGTCGATGGAGAACTGGTAGAGGCCGAGCCGGTCACCGGTGGGGCGTGACTCGATCCGCGACATCGTGATCCCGCGGGTCGAGAACTGCTCGAGGAGTTCGAGGAGGGCACCGGGCCGGTCGGAGCGCAGGGCCGCCACCAGTGTCGTCTTGTCCGCCCCGGTCTGCGCGGGGATCCGACCGGGCAGGGTGACGACGACGAAGCGGGTGACCGCGTCCTGGCGGTCCCCGATGTCGGTGGCGATGACCTCGAGGCCGTAGCGTTCGGCAGCGAGCGCCGGACACACCGCGGCGACGTGGTCGGCGGCGTCGCCCGCGAGGTCGCGGGCGGCGGCGGCCGTCGACGACGTCGGGATGTAGACGGCGTCGGGGTAGTGCTCGGCCATGTAGCCGCGCACCTGGGCCTCCCCGTGCGGGTGGGTGCCGAACGAGGTGATCGCCGAGGCGGCGGTGCCCGGACGCACGGCGAGGACGAAGCGGACGGGCACGACGACCTCGGCGATGATCTGGAGGTCGCCGTGCTCGGTGAGCGCATCGATCGTCGCCGGCACCCCGCCCTCGACGGAGTTCTCGATCGGGACGACCGCGGCGAGGCAGTCGCCGTCGAGGACGGCGTCGAGGGCGGCCGCGGCACCGCGCATCGGCTGGGTCGTCGCCTGCTCCCGCAGGTCGTGGGCGTCGAGGTAGCGCAGCAGCGCCGCCTCGGTGAACGTCGCTTCGGGGCCGAGGTACGCGTACCTCACTTCCGGCCCTTCAGTCGACGCGCCAGCAGGGCCCGGGCGACGTCGCGGTACTGGGCTGCGCGGTGGAGCTGAGCCTTGAGGTCGCGGCCGGTGACCCGGTGGTGGAGGTCGCATTCGACCTCCTCGACGCGCAGGCCCGCGTTGACGACGTCGATCGTCATCGCCGTCTCCACCCCCCAACCGGCGGCGAACGGCAGGGCCGCATCGAAGGCCTCCCGGCTCAGGCACCGCATGCCCGAGAGCGGCTGGGTCGCCTCGAATCCTGAGAGTTCGGCGATGCCCTTCTTCGCGAGCCCGACGACGAAGCCGAAGCCCCCGCCCTTGCGCTTCTGGGCGGGGAGGATCGCGATCGTCATATCGGCCTCGCCGGCGAGCACGGGGGCCGCGAGCGGTGCGGTGTTGACCGCGGAGTCCTCGAGGTCGCCGTCGATGAAGAGCAGAGCGCGGTGCTGCGGGGGCTGCCCGGGAGCGGCCTCGGAGATCTCGCGATTGCGGATCGCGAACGCCCCGGTCATCATCGCCGCGGCCTTGCCCTTGTTCTTCCGGTGGGTGACGACTTCGGCGCCGGCCCGCCGGGCGACGGTGCCGGTGTCATCGCTCGATCCGTCGTCGACGACCATGACGATGTCGACGCCGGGGATGAGCTTCGTGCTCGCGACGGTCGCTGCGATCCGCTCCGCCTCGTCCATGGCGGGGATGACGGCGGCGATTCCGCTCGGTGTCTGGTGCTCGGGCAAGGACGGTTCCTCTCCTTCATCCCCTCGCCGAGGCGGTGGCCCCGGGCTGCAGGCGGGCGGCGGTCAGTGGATGGTGAGCTGGCGGGCGACGATGCCCGAGCGGAGCCGGCGGGCCTCCGTGCTCAGCGGCTCCTCGGAGCTCAGCGCTGCGTCGAGGCGGGCGGCGAATTCCGCGATCGGCTCCTCGACGTCATCGGCCTGCGTGCCGAACTCGAGCTCCCAGACGGGGATGATGATCCCGTGCGCGCGGAAGTAGCCGAGGAAGGTGCCGGGACCGCCGAGGTCGTTGCCGCCCTCGGCAGCGAGCCTGGCGAGAGCGTCGACGACGGCGTCCTCACCTTCGCTGCGGGCCCAGCGCACGTAGGTGCGGCCCGACATCTCCGTCCAGTACGCGGAGTCAACGGAGGCGAGCTTCTCGGTCGGGGTGATCGAATCGTTCGCCTGTTCGAGGGCGGCGGCCACCTCGTCGTCGTCGCCGGGCAGGTCCCAGTACTCGAAGGTCTCGAGGACGCGGACGGAGAACGGGTGGTCGGTGTCGAGGATGTCCTGGAGCTTCGGACCCTCACCGGGTTCGGTCGTCGCCTCGATCGTCGTGCCGGGGGCCGCCTCGGCGGCGGCGAGGATGCCGCGGGCCACGTCGCGGGAGGCATCGGTCGAGGACACGGGGACCTGCATGCCGGCGTAGAGCGCGCCGTCCTCCCGGTGCCAGGCCTGCCATGCGGCAGGTAGCAGGGAGGCGATCGTCACTTCGTGGCCGCCGTACTCCTCGCTCAGGCGCACCTGCGCGGTGGCGGCGGGGACGAGCTCGCGGAGGCAGATGAGGTCGGCTTCGAACGGCAGCCCCTCGAAGGGGCGGGCGACGAACGCCGTGGCCTGAGCGCGGGCCAGCCGCTTGGCGATGAGGTCTTCCTTGGAGCGCTTCGACTTCTTTCCCATGGGACGCAAGTCTAGTCGGTGCCCACGACCGCACCGTGCACGCCGATCCGGACCTCGCCGAGGCGGTGGCTCAGCCCTCGCCGAGGTGGCGGCTCAGCCCTCCCCGGAGACGGGGATGAAGTACCGGGTCGAGTGGGACTCGTCCATCCGCACCCGCAGGGTGTCCCCAGGCGAGGGCAGTCCCGCGCGGTCGGGGTTGTCGGGGGTGAGGCCGAGCGTCTCGAAGCGGATGATGCCGTGGCGGCCCACCTCGTCGGCGGCGAGGACGTAGGAGTGGTTGAGCTCGCGGATCGTCACCTCGATCGAGGGATCCTCCTCGGCGGGGTCGGTCATCGTCCGCGGCGGTGCGGAGTTGCCGAGACCGAGGGAGGCCCCGACGTCGTCGGCGATGAATCCGGCCACGGAGTCCGCCTGAGCGAAGAGGCCGGCGAGGACGAGGGAGAGCCGCTCCTGCTGCGAGTCCGAAGTGAGAACCTGGCCGGGTTTGAACAGGTGCTCCTCGGAGAGCACGCACCACGCGTCCTGGAGGATCGTGCGGATCTGGAGTTCGACGAGGACGGAGGGTTCGGAGTCGAAGGGGACTTCGACGATGAGGTGGCGGCCGCGGTAGCCGGACGGCTTCGGGTGCGCGGAGTAGTCGCGCACCTCGGCGATGGTGAGCGCGGAATCGTCGTTCGGGTCGGTGAGGATGTCCCAGAGGACCGACTGCTCGCGTTCCGTGCGGCACACGGCGCGGGCCCCGACGACGTCGATGACCTGGTTCTCGACCTCGACGGCCTCATGGATCTCATCGTTGGCATCGGCGAGCTTGCGCCGCAGCTTCTCGCCCGTGCGCAGGGGGTCCTTGATCCGGCCCGGAACCACCTGCATCCGGTCCTCGGTGAGCTGGGGTGATCTCGCCCGTGCCGCGTCGACCCAATCCTCGACCGTCTCGAGCGCTGCCCTCCACGTGGACTCACGCCGCTCGTAGGCCTCTCCGACAAGCTCACGGACTGTTGCTGACATCGTCGTCACCTTCCTCCTGCTCCAACTTCACCAGATGAGAGGGGCGATGTCCATGCTTTCGTCGGCTTTGGTCCGAAGCTGTGCCCGGTCGCTCAGAGGTCGAAGTCGACGATGACCGGGGCGTGGTCGGAGGCTCCCTTGCCCTTGCGCTCCTCGCGGTCGATCATCGCCGCCGAGGCTGTGGCGGCGAGCGCCTGCGAGGCGAGTTCGAAGTCGATGCGCATGCCCTGCTTCTTCGGGAAGCGCAGCTGCTGGTAGTCCCAGTACGTGTAGACGCCGGGGCCGGGGGTGAATTGGCGGGTGACCTCGGTCAGGCCGGCGCCGAGGAGGTCGGAGAAGGCCTGCCGCTCCGGTGGGGAGACGTGGGTGGCGCCTTCGAAGGCGGCCATGTCCCAGACGTCCTCGTCGAGCGGGGCGACGTTGAAGTCACCGCAGAGGACGAGCTTCTCCTCCGGGTCCGCGGCGAGTCGATCGGCGACGACCGAGGTCAGCGCCCGGTACCACTCGAGCTTGTAGTCGAGGTGGGGATGGCCGAGCTCACGGCCGTTGGGGACGTAGAGGGAATGGACCCGGACCCCTCCACACGTGGCAGAGATCGCCCGCGCCTCGTCGGCGTCGTTGTAGGCGGGCATGCCGGCGAAGCCGATCTGCGGGTCCTCGAGGCCGACTCGGGAGGCGATCGCGACCCCGTTCCACTGGTTGAGTCCATGGAAGGCGACCTCGTAGCCGCGGGAGTCGAAGACCTCCCGGGGGAACTGGTCGTCCCGGCACTTGAGCTCCTGGATCGCGAGCACATCGGCGTCGGAGCGGTCGAGCCACGCGCCGATCCGCTCGGCACGGGCACGGATCGAGTTGACGTTCCACGTTGCGATTCTCACCCCTCCACCCTAGACGGTGTTCGCTCGTCAGGCACCCGATAGTCTGACGGCATGCCTGATGCCTCCAACCAGCACCTCGGCCACGACGGTGCGACCGTGCCCGACTCCTACTACGTCCGCCTCGGGGAGGACCGGTTCGCCTCGACCCTGCACAGTCAGGGTGCCTGGCAGCCGGGCGAGCAGCATCTCGCTCCCGCCTCCGGGCTCGTCCTCGCCGAGGTGGAACGCCGCCTGCCGAGTGACAAAATCGTCTCGCGGGTGAGCTTCGACGTCCTCGGCGTCATCCACTCCGGAGAGTTCACCGTCGACGTCGACGTCGTCCGCCCCGGGCGGACCATCGAACTCGTCGAGGCGACGATGCGCCACGGTGAGAGGGTGAGCATCCGGGCGCGGGTGTGGCGGCTGCTCGGAAGCGACACCTCGGCGGTGGCAGGCGACGAATGGACCCCGCTGCCCGCTCCGGAGGACATGCCCGAGCAGGGGCTGAGCGAGCGGTGGGGCGGCGGCTACATCGCCTCTCTGCGGGGACGGCAGGCCGATGACGCGCGTCCCGGGCGCGCCCGCAGCTGGATCACCTCCGACCTCCCGCTCGTCGACGGTGAGGTCGACCCGCCGGCCGCGGCGCTCGTCAAGTACGTCGACACCGCCAACGGGCTCGCCGTGCGCGTCGACCCGCGCACGACCTTCTTCCCCAACGTCGACCTCACCATCCACCTCATCCGCACTCCGACACCCGGCTGGGTCGGCCTCGAGACCCGGGTCGCCTTCGGGCCGACCGGGGTGGGGGAGACGGCGAGCGTGCTCAGCGACGTCGACGGGCCGATCGGCACCGCCGCCCAGTCGCTGACCGTGCGGATGGGCCAGGGCGCGCGATGACCACGGCGCTCGTCACCGGGGCGAGCCGATCCCGACCCCGGGCGCTCGTCACCGGGGCGAGCGCCGGCCTCGGCCGCGGCTACGCCCGTGCGCTCGCCGCCGACGGCTTCGATCTCGTCCTCGTCGCCCGCAGTGCTGAGCGTCTGCGGCAGGTCGCCGGGGAGGCGGAGTCCGAGTTCGGCATCCGCGCCGAGGTGGTCCCCGCCGACCTCTCGAATCCTGAGGACATCGGCCGCCTCGTCGACCTCATCGGGACCCGGCGCATCGATGTGCTGATCAACAACGCGGGCTACGGACTGCTTGAGGGACTCCTCGACTCGGATCCCGCAGACGTCGCGGCCCTCGACACCGTGCTCCAGGCAGCCGTGCGCGACCTCTCCCTGGCCGCAGCGGCCGGGATGCGCGAACGCGGACGCGGAGGCATCATCACCGTCTCCTCCCTTGCCGCGCTGACGACGATGGGCCAGTACGCCGCGTCGAAGGCGTCGAGTCTCGTCTTCACCGAGGCGCTCGCCGGGGAGCTGCGTGACACCCCGGTGACGGTCACTGCGGTGCTGCCCGGATTCGTCCACACGGAGTTCCACGAACGCCTCGGCGCACGCCGACCGGGACCGGGGTGGATCTGGCTGAGCGTCGATGACGTCGTGCGCACATCCCTGCGCGATGCCCGACGCGGCAGGGTCGTCTCGGTCCCTGGGGCGCAGTACCGGCTGGCAGCGGGGCTCGCCCGCTTCCTTCCGCGGGGGCTCATCCGCCGCGGCTCTGCGGGCTTCGCCTTCGACCGGCAGCACGGACGCGACAGGGGAGGGGAGAGCGAAGACGGGCAGGGCCTGACGGTATCGACATCCGAGAAGTTTTTCGGCCCTGAATAACGAGGGAAGTTGAGGCTTGAATGATCTCGACCAGCCCTCTCATCTGCGGGTTCTCGCTGACGAAACACTGATTCTCTCATTCAATGAGAGCAAATAAGTGTGAGATCAACCTTTACAACTGTGCGGAAGGTGTGGTGGAATTGTGATGTCCGCCCGGTGGGGATCGGGTGGACATAACGGACGTATGGGGATGCGTCCGGGTACTCGAGGGGAGTGCTGCGAGGACCCCGGGATGACGCGATTACGCGCCCCGGGGTCTTTGTCATTCACCATCATTCGCTCATTCTGGTGACATGCGGTGCCGAACACTGTTCAGTCGGAGGCCCTTCTGATCAGTATTGATCAGGGATTGCGCGCTTTCCGATCGATGCCGGCAGTCATTCCCCGGTCATCATCTCCGTCATCCGAAGTCACCACGACAGTCATTGACGCGCCGGATCGGTAGACCGTCGAGACGGTCGCCGATCCGACCGCAGGAGGGTGGTCGAGAGGTCTTCGATGCCACCTCGGCGGTGCGGGTCCGGCACTCGCGAAAAGTGCCGTCGAAGCACCCGATCTGCGCAATCTCGCCGGTAGGCTGGTGTGAGTTTGATCACGCATCCGCATCGCGCCGACTGAGAGGCACCCCTATGGCCGTCTTCGATCTCACGTTCCCCTCGAGCAACGGCCGCGACGACGTGCGCGCCTGGGTGCACACGCCGGTGGCGGAGAGGCCGCGGGGACTCGTCCAGATCGTCCACGGGTTCGGCGAACATGCGCGTCGTTACCTGCCGCTCGTCTCGGCGCTCCTCGACGCCGGCTACGCGGTCGCGCTCGACGACCATCTCGGGCACGGCACCACAGCGGTGGCCAATGACTCCTGGGGTGACTCCGGTGGTGCCGACCCCGGGGTCTTCGTCTCCGACGAGGCCGAACTCGCCCTCCGGGCGCGGGCCATCGTCCCCGACGTGCCCTTCCTCGTCTTCGGCCACAGCTGGGGGTCGATGATCATGCGGGCCTACCTCGCCGAGTGCTGCGGCGACGTGGCCGGGGCGGTGCTCTGCGGCACCCCGGCCGGGATGCTCGGAATCGCAGAGGGCCGCGATCACGCTCTCGCACAGATCCACGACGAGGGCGCCGGCGCCGTCGACTCGGGCGCGCTCGCGCTCATGCTCGGTCCCCTCAACCGACGGTACGGCTCCGACGCGACGCCGATCGACTGGGTCTCGGGATCGCCCGCCGTCCTCGCCGACTACGTCTCCGATCCGCTCAACCTCGGGCAGCGTCCCGTCACCGCGGGCTTCGCCGCCTCCTTCGCCGCACTCTACGAGCGGGTCGACGGAGCCGGCTGGGCCTCCCGCGTCCCCCACGAGGTGCCGGTGCTCCTCATCGCCGGGGAGGAGGATCCCGTCGGCGACTGGGGAGAGGGTGTCCGCAGCGTCGCCGACGATCTCGTCGCGGCGGGCCATCCGGCCGTGACGACTCGGCTGTGGGCAGGGGTCCGGCACGAAGTCCACAACGAACCCGACGTCCGCGACGAGGTCTTCGCCGTCGTCATCGAGTTCTTCGACGAGGTCACCGCGGCGCGGCCGCTGCCCTGAGGTTCAGCCGTCCACGCGCGTGTTCGAGCGCAGCCCGGCGCCGAGGCGTGGGGACTCGACCGCGCGGCCGTGGGCTGAGTGCCCCGGACGGTGCCGGGCGGAGCCGGATCGGACCGTCCTCGCGGCAGTGACGCACGACGACGGAGCGGCGCCCCCTCCGCTGAGGGGGCGCCGCTCCGTCATGTCATCGTTCGGCGGCCTATGCGAGGGTGACCTCGCGCTGCTTCCGATTCGACGACCGGGCGATGCCGATCTCGAGTCCCATCGCCGCGATCGGCACTCCGAGCGCTCGGCTGGCATTGCCGGCGACCCGGTGGGCGATGTCGGCGACGACGGCATCGATGTCCGCGCGTTCGTCGACGTCGACGTGCACGATGAGCTCCGGTCGCTTCGCGGTGCCGCGGAGGATGACCTGGGAGTCCTCGACGCCGTCGGTGGCCTCGAGGTCGTCGGAGACCGCCTCGGCGACGACTGCCGCTGTCACCGAGGTGATGCCGGTGCGAGCGTCCTGCTGGAGGCGCAGCGGCTTCGCCGCGTCCTTGCGCGGGATCTGCAACGACAGCCACCAGATTCCGATGATCGCGAGCACCACCGCGATGACGACGGCGACGATCGCTGAGAACGGGAGCGCGAACTTGTCCGCGATCGGGGCGAGACTCGCCGAAGGATCGAGGCCGGGCAGGATGCCGGCCAGGAGCCCGAGCCCGAAGAGGGCGACGAACGCTCCGCCGAGGAGGAGGATGAGTCCGATGATGAACAGACCGGTCCGGTTCGCGCCTGCTGCCATGCGTCGCATCACTGCCTCCTGACCGCGTGCACGCGCACGCTCGGTTGCCGGACGAAATCGATCGAGCTCAGCCGACGCGAGACCGAATCGGCGACCTCGCTGCGGATCTCGGCGGTGTCACGCACCGGGGTGGTGAACGTGACGATCGACGAGCGGGTGTTCGATGAGGCGCGCACCCGGGCGACCCCGTCGACGGCATCCGCAGCCGAGGCGGCGAGGTCGGAGAGCGCCGACGTCGGCATGGCGACCTCGAGGCGCTCGACGTGCTCGGCTGCAGGGGCCTGCAGGCCGAGGATGCGGCGGGCTCCCGGCGAGATCGCGAGGATGACGAGCACCAGGCCGATGAGGCCGAGCACGATGCCCGCAGCGATCACCGCGGGGGTGGCCCACTGGAGAGATTCGGCGCCGGCGATGCCGGGCAGAACCGTCTCCAGAGAGGCGTCCGCGGAGTTCGCCTGCGCGATCGCGGCGATGCCCGCCCACCCCAGGGCCACTGCGATGAGCAGAAGGACCACGGCGACGATGACGGATGGCACGACCCGCGCGGGGCGGGCGCGCAGAAGCTGTGCACTCATGCCAGACTCCTCACTTCGGCTGAGCGGCCCGTACCTTCGGGCCGGAGCCAGGTCACGTCGATGTCGACCTGGCGGACAGCGACCCCCGTGAGCGATTCGACTTCGGTGCGCAGGGTCTCACGCACCGATTCGGTCGTCTGGGAGATCGGGAGCGGATAGCGGAGGCCGAGCCGGACGTCGAGGACGCAGCTGCGGCCGGAGAGGGTCACCGACACGCTCGGACGGGCGTCGAGGCTGTCATTGCCGCCGATGCCGAGGAAGCCCGAGGTGGTGCCGCCGACTCCGGGGATGCCCTTGAGGATCTCGGAGGCCGTCTTCTCGACGACTCTGTCCGCGATCGTGAGGCTACCGCGTGATGCAGCCACGCCGATCACCTCCGCGTCGTCGAACGCGAGCTCAGGGCTCCGAGGTCGAGTCGACCGTCGAGGACGAGACCGATGGTGAGGCCGAGCCCACCGCAGATCGCGACGACGAGGAATGCGACGAATCCTCCGAAGTACGCGACGATGCCGAGGGTGAGTCCGACAAGCAGTCCTACGTAAGTTTTCGACATGGCTGTCCTTCCGGGGCTGTCGCTGCGCTCCCCGAGGCGAGTGCTCGCCTCGGGGGCGTCAGCGAGGGGTGGGTGTGTCAGGAGAGGTTGTTCTGATCGTCCGACTTCTTCTGATCGTCGTTGTCCTCGTCGGGGAGGTGGACGTCGGTGACGTCGATGTTGACCTCGACGACCTGGAGTCCGGTGCCCTGCTCGACGGCGCGGATGACGTTGCGACGGATCGCCTCGGCGACGTCGACGATCGAGGTGCCGTACTCGACGACGATCGTGAGATCGATCGCGGTCTGCTTCTCGCCCTTCTCCACGGAGACTCCGCCCGAGACGTTCGTCTGCGAGCCGGGGATCCGGTCGGTGAGGGTGTCGAAGGCGCGACGAGCGGCGTTGCCCATACCGAAGACGCCGGGGACCTCGCGCGCCGCGATGCCGGCGAGCTTGGCGACGACGTTCTCAGCGATGGTCGTGTTGCCCTTGTCGGTGACCAGGGGGCTGTTGACGTCGGCGCCGGCCGAAGCGGTCGAACCAGCGGTCTTGGTGGTGGAGGGAGCGTTGGTCTCAGGCATGATTGTTCATTCCTTTTCGTGTCGGAGGTGCTGACATAGGTACAGACGCAGCCGGTGGCGAATCCTCACGCACGAATCGCAAGAATTTCTCCGCATCGCCCGAAACCTGTGCGCGCACCGGCGGCCGCGGAGTCTCGATTCGGTGAACTTTCCTCCGAATATCCGGCAAGGCATGTTCCCAGGTCGGAGGCTCGCCTATGATCTGAGACATGGCAAGAGGTGATGATCGATTCGACGTCGTGACCCTCGTCGTGCGGGCCCGTGAAGGCGATGTCGACGCCTTCGCCGCCCTCGTCGACCGGTACGAGGTCAGACTGCTGCGCTTCGCGATGCGCACACTCGGGGACAGGCAGGACGCCGAGGACGTCGTCCAGGACACGCTCGTGCAGGCGTGGAAGTCCCTCAATGCGCTCGCTTCCCCCGAGGCATTCGGCACGTGGGTCTATCGGATGGCGTCGAACCGGTGCACCGACGTCCTGCGCAAGCGGGTCTCCCGGCCCGCCGATCCGGTCGACCCCGAGGACATGGGCGTCCACGCCGACGATCGGGCCTCGGTGGAGAAGCGGGTCGAGGCCCGCAGCGCGCTCGAGCGCTTCGCCGAGGTGTTCTCGACGCTGTCCACCGAGCAGCGCATCACGTGGGTCCTCCATCAGATGGAAGGGCTCAGCTACGCTGAGGTGGCCGACACCTTGGGCATCACCGAAGGCAGTGTGCGCGGCCGGATCCATCGGGCCCGAGCCGCCATCGTCGAAGGGATGAAGGGATGGACATGAGTGATGATCGCAGGCGGGCCGAGGACGAGCGCGCCGCTCCCGACCTCGACGCCGAGCTGCGCGACGTCATCGACGACTACATGGGCCACTACGTCCCCGACCCCGAGCAGACCGCCGGGATCCGCGAACGGATCCTCCAGCTCGTCCGCAACGACCTCTACCGGGGTCCGTCGACGAAGCTGCGCACGGATGCGGGGCACGAGTACTCGATCGCCTCGGCGGCGGTGCGGACGATCGTCCGCGATGCCGTCGACTCGGTCGACGGGATCCGCTCCCGCAGCGTCGGCATCGCCCCGTCCGGGGAACCGGCAGGCAGCGCCGCCGAGGTGCGACTGACCGTGACCATGCGCGCGGACGTCCGCTTCGTCGCCGCCGCGGATCTCATCAGGACGGCCGTCTCCGAGGCGCTCGTACGCGAGCTCGGAGTGCCGGCAGCACGGATCGATATCGAAGTCGAGGATGCCTATGTCGAATGACCCGCATGAGACGCCGACTCCGCTCGAGGTTCGGCACGAGGACCCCATCGTTGCCCCGCACCCGCCCGAGTCGCATCCGGACACGCCCTCAGCGCCGTTGCCGGGTCACGCACCGACCGCGGCCGGGCGCACCGGCGACACCAGCCCGGTTGACGTGCCGAGGACTGCGACCTCGCCCAAACCCGGCGGGGACGACCGCCGGGTCGGCACCGGCAGCAGCGCCGGACGCACCGGCGCGGAGCCGGCGCTTCCCGCCGGGGCCGACGCGGCACCTGAGCCGGAGCTTCCCGCCGGGACCGACCCTGCTGGCGAACCCGAGCTGCCTGCCGGCACCGACTCTTCCACCGACGTCGCAGCGGCCGGGAGCGACGGCGACGCGGATCCAACGGAGGGCGGCCCGCTCACGCGCACTGCGCAGCAACTCGCGAACGAGATCGCCGGCATCGGGGGAGTGGCCTCACTCGCACCGGGCATGAAGGATCTCGTCGCCAGCGCCACTGCGCGGGTGCTGCGGCGCACCGGCGGTGAACCCATGGGCATCGACCTCACCGAGTCCTCCGACGGCTACCGAGTGCGCATCGACGCCCACTTCGACGATTCGCGCTCGGTCGCCGCGATCGTCGACGAGATCTTCTCGGTCGTCGACCGCGAGGTCGGCGAGCCCGTCGAGGTCGACCTCAGGGTGATCAGCCGCGACGACTCGCACTGAGTCGCGCGCCGAGGCGGATGTCGCCGCGGCAGGGTCGACCCGCCTCGGCGGGGTCAGGGCCGGACCGGAGGGCCACGTAGACTGGGGTCATGACCGACCCCGCAGACACCCGCCGACAGCTGCTCGACCTCATCGACGAACTCGCCGTGGTCCGCGGCCGAGTCACCCTCTCCTCCGGCCGGGAGGCCGACTACTACCTCGACCTGCGCCGGGTCACGCTCGACCACCGGTCGGCTCCGCTCATCGGCGACGTCCTCCTCGACCTCCTCGAGGCCGAAGGGCTGCTCGAGGGCATCGATGCGATCGGCGGTCTGACGATGGGCGCCGATCCCGTCGGCACCGCGGTCATGCACCGCTCGGTGCTGCGCGGCACTCCCGTCGACGCGTTCGTCGTCCGCAAAGAGGCGAAGAAGCACGGCATGTCCCGCCGCGTCGAAGGTCCCGATGTCGCCGGCAGGCGCGTCATCGCCGTCGAGGACACCTCGACGACGGGCGGTTCCGTCCTCACCGCCGTCGAGGCGCTGCGGGAAGCCGGCGCCGAGGTGGTCGCCGTGGCCGTGGTCATGGACCGTGACACGGGCGCGAAGGAGAAGGTCGAAGCCGAAGCGGGGATCCCCTACCTCACGGCGCTGTCGACGAAGGACCTCGGCCTCGAGTGACGAGGGCGATCATGAGCTGGGACTCGACTGTCAATTCCGTCGAAATCCCTGCCCCGGTTTGAATCGCCCTGGGCGATTCACCACGATAGATGAGAAACTCTCACGGGGCCGCGGTTCCGCGCGGCCGCCTACGGACGAACGTAAGGATGACGTGTGCTCACACTCAACGAGGTCTCCCTCCGCAAGGGGAAGCGAACATATCTGGACGAGGTGAGCTTCACCGCCGAGGCAGGTCGGATCACCGCCGTCGTCGGCACCCGATCGGCGGGACGCACCGAACTCGTGCGTGTGATCATGGGTCTCATTAGCCCCGATGAGGGAACCGTCGAACTCGAGGGCCACGAACTCGAATACGGCGACCGACAGAACTTCGGCTACCTGCCCGGTGAGCGCGGCGGCTACCCGAACATGCGGGTCATCGACCAGATCGTCTACCTCGCCCGCCTCCACGGGATCACCCTGGGCGCGGCCGAGCGCAACGCACTCACCCTGCTCTCCCGCCTCGAACTCGCCGACCGCGGCTACGCGCCGCTGAAGAACCTCAGCGGCGCGGAGATCGCCCGCGTCGACATCGCCGCCACACTCGCCGCCGATCCCGACGTCGTCGTCATCGACGACGCGTTCGCCGGCCTCGACGCGAAGTCGACCGAACTCGTCATGTCCCTGCTGCGGGCCCACGCGTCCTCGGGAGTCCCCGTCATCCTCGCCACCGACGACTGGGAGGCGGCGGAGAGGCACGCCGATGACATCGTCGCGCTCAGCCAGGGCAAGGTCACCGCGTCAGGCAGCGTCGACGACCTCCTCGGCGAACACCGCTACCGTGTCGCCCTCGCCGACGCCGAAGCGGCGGCGAAGTCCCTGTCAGGACGGTCGGGGATCACCGAGATCGAGGTCATCGACACCGTCATCACCTTCCGCGCGAACGATCCCGGCTCGGCCGCCGCGACCGTGGCGAGGCTCGAGCGAGTCGAGAGCTTCGAACGCATCCGCCCGACGTTGGCCGAGCAGTACAAGGAGGCCCTGTGATGGCACGCAAGGACGACGCGCAGGACGCGGAGAACAGCAAGGACAAGGCGAAGGCCTCCTCGACGGAGGGGAACTCCGCGGGCGCTGCGCCGACGACGTCGAAGGGAACGGCTCCCAAGAGCCTCGACGATCTCGACATGGGCGCGACCGGCACCGAGGCGGCTGACTCCGAGTCGACGACCTCGACGTCGAAGTCGGCTGCCTCCAAGTCGTCGGCTGCCAAGTCGGGCGCCTCCACCTCGGCGGCCTCGACGTCGGCTGCCTCCAAGAAGACGGCCGACACCGAGGCGGATCCGACAGCCGGCCTCGATGAGGTGCCCTTCGAACTCGCGGAGGACCGGCCGAACCCGGAGGACCTGCCCGAGACCGGGCTTGTCTCCGAGTTCGTCGACGTCGGCCGGCGTCAGGCATCGTGGCTGGTGTCCAACCGCGAGAGCTCGACCGTCATGCGCTCGCCGTTCTTCCTCGTCCCCGTCGCCGTCGTCATCCTCGGCATCCTCGCCGTGATCGTCTCCGGCATCGTCCGTGAGGCCCAGGTCGGGTCGGGCACGCCGAGCATGGCCATGGTCGGCGTCGGCGAGCAGGCGGCGATGTACGAACAGCAGCTCGGGGTGAAGATCACCGATGCTCCCGACGCGCAGGCGGCGGAGAAGCTCGTCCGCGACGGGAAGGTCGACGCGGCGTTCATCCAGGATCCGACGGGTCAGGCGCAGCCGACGATCATCGCCCTCGACAGGCAGCCGACCGCGCTGCTCGAGAAGCTCGCTCCGCAGACCGAGGCGACCCTCCTGCAGACCCCGGCCGTCGCCGAGGACATCGCCACTCCGCTGCTGTGGGGCATGGTCGTCTTCTCCCTCCTCGTCATCGGCACGCTCGGCACTGCGCTCTATCAGAACCTGCGTCTGGAGAAGCGGAACCGGATCACCGAGATCATCGCGGCGACGATTCCGCCGCGCGCAGCCGCCTCGGGCCGGATCACGGGCATGCTCACGCTCGTCGTCATCCACCTCCTCGTTGCGGCCGTCGTCCTCGAGCTCGGACTCTCGATCTCGGGCAAGACGTCGATCGCCTTCGCGATGCTGCCCGGACTCGGCTGGTTCGCCCTGACTCTGTTCTTCACCGCGTGGGCGGTCTTCGCCCTCCTCGTGTGGGCCTCGACCCTCACCGGTGAACGGGCACGGAGGATCGCCGTGACGATCATCGGCGTCCTCGTCGTCGCCGGCGCGATGGCACCGGTCATCGTCGGCGCGAGCGGAACGGTCGGCCGGGTGCTCGCCTGGACCCCGTTCACCTCACCGCTGGGCATCGCGGGCCGCTTCCTCTCCGCCCAGCCCGAGTGGTGGGAGGGCCTCGTCGCCGCCGCCATCGCCGCGGTCCTCGCTCTCATCGTCCACGCGGTCGCCGGCGGAGCCTACGTCCGTTCGGTCCTCTCCGGCGGAGGCCGCGGAGGCAAGACGGTGACGATGAGCAAGCGCGCGAAGAAGGTCGCCGCCGCTGACTCCGAGGCGGACACGGACGAGAAGGCGTCGACCTCCTCGGCGAAGGCGGCCTCGGAGACGACAGACGACGAACCCGTCGACGAGGACTCCGACGACGCGGTCTCCGACGACGCCGACGAGACGGTGACCGTATCGGAGACCGAGGAGGTCACGACGACGGAGACGGCCACCGCGAAGTCCGCGAAGGGCACGACCGCCTCGGCGAAGGGTGCCCGCGCGACGAAGACCACGGGTGTCACGAAGGATTCCGGGAAGGACTCCGACGCGAGGTGACCGAGGGTCCGGATGCGCAGCAGCAGGTGGGGGTCGGTCCGTGGACCGGCCCCTGGCCTGTCGGTGAGGAGTACGATCCGGAGCTGCTGCGCGACGGGGATCGGCGAAACGTCGTCGACAGGTACCGCTACTGGCGCCACGATGCGATCGTCGCCGATCTCGACACGGTGCGGCACGGGTTCCACGTCGGGGTCGAGAACTGGCAGCACGACCTCAACATCGGTTCGGTCGTGCGCACGGCGAACGCGTTCAACGCCGCCGCCGTGCACATCGTCGGGCGGCGGCGCTGGAACCGGCGCGGGGCGATGGTCACGGACAGGTACCAGCACGTCATCCACCACCCGCGCGTCGACGACCTGCTCGTGTGGTGTGCCGACAACGACATGCCGCTCATCGGCATCGACAACTTCCCGGACTCGGTGCCGCTCGAGACCTTCGAACTGCCCCAGCGGTGCCTGCTGCTCTTCGGCCAGGAGGGGCCGGGTCTGAGCGAGGAGGCGCACCGCGCGAGTTCGGCGGTGCTCTCGATCGCCCAGTACGGCTCGACGCGGTCGATGAATGCCGCAGCGGCCGCGGCGATCACGATGCACGCGTGGATCCGCCGCCACGTCTTCGACCAGCCGGTCGGGTAGCGCGGCGGGGACTGGTGCACCCCCGCGAGATGGGGGTGCTGGCGGCGCGCGGTGCTGGTGCGTTGGCGGCGCGGTGCCGGTGCGCCGGCGGCACGCCCCTGGTGACGCGGTGCCGGTGCGCTGGCGGCACGCAGTGCTGGCGACGCGGTGCTGGTGCGCTGGTGGCGCGGTGCTGGCGGCGACGTGCTGGAGGCACGCAGTGCTGGCACGCGGACCTTGCCGCCCGCCTGACCTCAGCACGCAGTAAAGGACGCTCAGTGTCGATTCGCAAGCTCAGAATCGACACTGAGCGTCCACTGCTCGCTCGTACTCACCGAGTGCGCCGGCTCAGCGGGCGGCCGCGTCCCTCAGGTGCGGCCCCACACCTTAGGACAGGTCGGCGGCGTGGGGTTCGATGAGTCCGCCGATCGAGGCGAGCTCCGCGGTGAGCGAGTCCGCATCATCGAAGGTCTTCGAGATCACCGTGAGGCGCTTGGCATAGTGCCCGATCGGGTACTCCATCGTCATCCCGATGCCGCCGTGCATCTGGATCGACTCCTGGCTGATGTGGCGTGCGGTCGAGTCGATGATGATCTTCGCGGCGATGACGTCGCGGTGCCGGTCCTTCTCCGCGCCCTCGGCCTCCGCGGTGACGGCGAGGCGGGCGAAGAGCGCCATGCTGCGGGCGTACTCGAGATCCGCGTAGAGGTCCGCGGCGCGATGCTGGAGGGCCTGGTTGGCCCCGATCGGCGCCCCGAACTGCTCACGGGTCTTGAGGTACTCGGCCGTCATCGTCAGTGACGCCTCCATCGCGCCGACGGCCTCGGCCATGAGCGCGGCGTTGGCGATGTCGAAGACCTCGGTGAGCACGGTGTGGGCATCCCCGGCGTTCAGGCGCTGAGCCGGCGTCGCCTCGAAGCGCACACTCGCGCTGCCGAGTCCGTCGGCCTGCCGGTGGGCGACGCGCGTGAGACCCTGCGCGTCGGCGGCGACGAGGTAGAGGCCGAGCTCGCCGTTCTCGACCGCGGTGACGATGAAGTGGTCGGCGACATCGCCGCCGAGCACACCGTTCTTCTCGCCGGTCAGGCTCACGCCGTCACCCGAGGCCGTCGCCGTGGTCTGCGGCTGCGCGAGCGCGTAGCGCTGCCCGGGTTCGAGGGCGGCGACGGCGAGGAAGGTCTCGCCCTCGCACACGCCGGGCAGGATCGCCTGCTTCTGCTCCTCGCTGCCGGCGAGCAGGAGCGCGTTGGTGCCGAGGACGGCGGTCGCGACGAAGGGCTCGAGCACGAGCGAGCGGCCGAACGCCTCGAGGACGACGGCCACCTCGGCGAAGGTCATCTCCGCGCCGCCGTAGGCCTCGGGCACGGCGAGGCCGGTCAGGCCCATCTCCGCGAACTGCTGCCACTTCTCACGCGAGATGCCCTCGTCGCTGGTGAGGATCGCCTCGCGGGCCGCCGCATCGTATTCGGTGCGCAGGTACTTGCCGAGGGTGCTGGCGAGCTCCTGCTGGATGTCGTTGAGTTCAAGATCCATGGTTGTCCACTTCCTTCGTCGGGCTCAGAGCCCGAGCAGAGCCTTCGAGATGATTCCACGCTGCACCTCTGACGAACCGCCGTAGATGGTGACCTTGCGGGTGTTGAAGTATGCGGGCAGGGCGTCGACGGCTCCGAGCGGGAGGTCGCTCAGTCCCTCACCCTGGACCCGGTCGGTGACGAAGTCGAGTCCCTGCGGGCCGAGCACGTCGACGAGGATCTCGCTGATGTCCTCCTGCAGCTGGGAGCCCTTGAGCTTGAGCACCGAGGAGCGCGGATCCGGCTTGTCCGATCCTGCCGCCTGCGTCGAGAGGATCCGCAGCTGTGTCATCTCGAGCGCGGTGAGTTCGGCTTCGAGCCGTGTCAGGCGCGCTGAGAACAGAGGGTCGTCGAGGAGGGTGCCGGTGGCCGTCTTCGTCACCGCGGCGTAGGCCTTGGCACGGGCGAGGTTGACCTTCGAAGCGCCGATCCGCGCGATCCCTGTGCGTTCGTTGCCGAGGAGGAACTTCGCGTACGTCCAGCCCTTGTTCTCCTCGCCGACGAGGTTGCCCACAGGCACCTCGACGTTGTCGAAGAAGACCTCGTTGACCTCGTGGCCGCCGTCGATGAGCTGGATCGGGCGCACCGTCACGCCCGGGGACTTCATGTCGATGAGGAGGAACGAGATGCCCGCCTGCTTCTTCACGTTCGCATCCGTGCGCACGAGCATGAAGATCCAGTCACCGTACTGGCCCAGCGTCGTCCACGTCTTCTGTCCGTTGACGATGTAGTGATCCCCCGATCGCACCGCCGAGGTGGTCAGGGAGGCGAGGTCGGATCCGGCGTTGGGCTCGGAGAAGCCCTGCGACCACCAGATGTCGAGGTTCGCCGTGGCCGGGAGGAAACGCTCCTTGAGCTCCTGCGAGCCGAAGGTCGCGATGACGGGGCCGACCATCGAGACGTTGAACGGCAGCGGCGAGGGGACACTGGCCAGCTGCATCTCCTCGAGCCAGATGTGGCGCTGGACCGGGGTCCAGTCCTGCCCGCCCCACTCGACGGGCCAGTTGGGCACCGCGTACCCGTTGGCATTGAGGATCCGCTGGGAGGTGACCATGTCCTCCTTGCTCAGCTCCTGGCCGGTGGCGACCTTGAAGCGGAGCTCCTCGGGGATCTCCGTGCGGTAGAACTGCCGCATCTGCTGCGCGAAATCGCGCTCCTCTGCGCTCAGAAGGGTGTCCATGAGTGCTCCTGATAGATCGTTCAGTAAGTTTGTGTCCATACTACGTTCGCGTGAAGTGACCCACAAGTAGCTCGCCGAGGTGGTCGACAGGTGGACAGGGTCGATTGCGAGGAGCGGAATATGCGGTTACAGTGTCCCCACATCCCCAGCTTCGCGGTGGTCAGTGGTCCCCTCCCGACGGCCTGCGCGTCAGAACCTCCGAGTGCCGTCCCCGGAGGATCCTCTCGAGCATCCGCGAGGCAGACAGCCGTGTGCTGTCCGCGCGATCCGCGGGCTGCGCTGCGGCGACACCGAAAGAAGCGCACATGTCGGTTACGGTCCCCACCCCGCAGGGTCGTGCTTTCGGCTACGCAGATGAGGTCTCGGCAGTGCGCCATGCACTCGCCGACCCCGACCTCTGCGGGTGCCTCGTCGTCGGTGCCGCGGGCATCGGACGCACCACCGTGATGAATCGGGCACTCGACCACCTCGAGTCCGACACCACGGTGCACCGCCTGCGCGGTTCCGAGCTGCTGCGCGACCGCGAGCTCGGCGTCCTCGAAATCCTCCTCTCCCAGGCCGGTGCGCAGCGCGAGATCGCTCCCGGGGCCGCGCTGTCGACCCTCGCGCGTGCCTTCGCCGAGGCGAGCGAGGGCACCGTCCCCATCGTCCAGCTCGACAACAGCAACCTCATCGACACGACGTCGCTGGCCGTTCTCTGCCGGCTTGCCGATGCGCGTCGCATCCGCCTCGTCGCCGGTGCCGAATCCATCCGGCCGCCGGTCGATCTCCTCGCGAAGCTGTGGCTGGGCGGATCGCTCGTGCGCATCGATCTCACCGGTCTCGATGAGAGCGCGATCGCCGCGCTCGTCGACGCGGCGGGGACCACGAACCGCTCGGCGGCCGAACTCCTGCGCGACACCGGCGGCAATCCCCGCCTGCTCAACCAGGTGATCTTCGGCCTCGACCAGTCGAGTGCGCACGAACGCATCCTGTGGAACGTGCCCGACGCTCTCCGGCCGGTCCTCGAGGTCGTCGCCATGGTCGGCGAGGTTCCCTACGACAGCCTCGCCCTCCTCTGCTCGCCGGCCGAGATCGACACCTTGGCCGACATCGGCCTCGTCGTCATGGAGCGCGGGCCCGGGGCCGGAGTGCATCTCGCCGAACCGGTCATCGCCGAGACCCTCAAAGCCCATGTCATGCCCTCCCACAGCCTCCGGCTGTTCCGACTCCTCGCCGACGTCATCGACCTCGACGACCTGCGGGGCAGAGCCCTCTTCGGCTACCTCAGCTGGGGACTCTCCCTCGGAGTCGCCCAGCCCGAGGACCGGATCTTCGCGGCCGTCGGCGATGCCAACGCCGCCGGGCGCTACTCCGATGCCGCAGACCTCATCCTCGCCTCCGGCTGGGAGACCGACCGTGTCGTCCTCGAGCTCGTGCGGGCGGAGAAGGGGCAGGGCAGGATCGCCGAGGCGGAACGGACCTTCGACCGCCTGCTCGCCCGCGTCGACGAGGACGATGACCCCCAGTACCTCTCCCGCCTCCTGTGCATGGACTACCGTCTCACCGACCCCGCCGCGCCCGACGAGCTGCGCGTCGCATGGGTGCGCGACCGCCTGAGCGCACGGGCCGACACGGGCCGGGTCGACGTCACCCGGGCCCGGTTCGCGCTGCGGGGAGGCCGGCTCGACGAGGCCCGCCGCCTGGCGTCGGAGGTCTTCCACGACCATGAGTGCCTCAATCGGCATCGGCTGCGCGCCTGTGCGATCCTCGGCCTGGTCCTCGTCCTCGAGGGCAGGGTGGAGGAGGGGATCCGGTGCATCGACCAAGCCGAACTGATGTTCTCGCTCCCCGGTCTGACCAGCTACGAACTCGAGGATGCCGCCCCGCAGATCTTCGTCTCCCGCTACGTGTCCGGCGACTGGGCAGGGGCGCGCCGGTCGGTGCGCGAGGCCCGCTCGGGGGACCGGATGTTCGCACTCGCCGGGGCCCTGGTCGACCTGCGCACCGGTCACCCCGCCCGGGCCCAATCGACCCTGCAGAGCGTCCTCGAGTCGGTCCAGGAGACCGATCTCATCGATCTCACCGGTGTGGGCCGGGCCGCGAAGCGCTACGCGGATGCGCTGCTCGGGAGGTCGTCCGATCCGCAGCGACTGCCCGGCGCGACACCGGACGAGGAGCGTGCGGACCGCTACTCGTGGTGGGCGGAGGTCGAAGCGCGCTTCTTCGATCTGCAGGCCCTCGCCCTCGCCCATCCCGCCGAGGCGGCCGTCCGCCTCCACGCTCTCGGCACGACGACCGCCGAGCGTGGGGCGGTGGCGATGGCCGCCGTCGCCTTCATCGAGGCCGCCCGCCTCGGTGAGGACTCGGCAGGCCGCAGTCTCGCCGCTCTGGGCGGCGAGATCGACGGCGCCCTCGGCCGTCTCGCACGGACCGTCGCCGAGGGTGTCCTCGTCGGGGACGCCGATGCGCTCATCGAGGCGGCGCGCGCGTCCCTCGAATTCGGCTCGCACCTCACCGCCTCGGACTTCGCGAAGCTCGCGCAGAAGCGGGCCGTTGAGGTCGGCGACCGCGCGGCCGTGAGGGAGGCACGGATCCTCGTCGGCAACAGCACGCGCACAGCGCGCTCGGGTGCGATGGGATCGCGATTCCACACCGTCCTCTCCGACTTCGAGCGCAGGCTCGTCGACGGCGTCATGGCCGGATCGAGCAGCCATGAACTCGGTGAGCTCCATCATCTCTCCGCGCGCACCATCGAATGGCACCTCAGTCGGATCTACCGTCGGCTGCAGGTGGCCAACCGGCGTGAGCTGCGCGAACTCGTCTCCACGTGGGGCAGGGTCCATGTCTGAGGCGGGAGATCGCCGGGACTGCTTCGGTCGCGACGGCGAGCTCGCCGAGATCTCTGCGGCCCTGGTCGGCCCGGGCGCGGCGGGCGTCGTCGTCGAGGGCGACACCGGGGTGGGGAAGACGAGCCTCATCGAGACCGTCCACGCCGAACGCGGCGGCAGAGATCTCTGGGTGCGCGGTGACCGGGTGCTCGCCGAGAGCCCGTTCGGTGCCTTCGGCCTCGCCGTCGACCTCGCCGACGATGAGGTGACGCTGCTCAACCGCGTCGTCACCCTGCTCACGGCCGGTGAGGAGGCACCCGTCGTCTTCGTCGACGACGCCCACCACCTCGACGACGCCAGCGTCAGCGTCCTCAGCCAGCTCGCCACGGACGGAGAGATCCGCATCGCTGTGACCGTGCAGCCGGGCCTCGACGGCCGCTCCCCGCACTTCCGGGAGCTCGTCGCCGACGGCCTGCTCCGCCACGTCCTCCTCGGCCCCCTCCACGAGGACGATGTCACGGCGATGCTCGAGCACCACCTCGGCGGGGTCGTGTCCCGGGGCGTCATCGATGCGACGATGTTCCTCACCACGGGGGTTCCGGTGCGGGTCCTCGAACTGCTCCGCTACGCCAGGCAGTGGGACCGGTTCCGCCTGCGGCACGGGGTGTGGCTGCTCGACGGGCTCGACATCGCCTACGATGAGCGGGTCCGCGACGTCATCTCCTATCACCTGGCGCGCTACAGCGAGGAGCAGCGGAGCGCCCTCGAACTCGTCGTCCTCGCCGGGGAGGTCGAGGTCGGGCTCATGCTCGGCGCGGGATACGGGGAGGCCGCCGACGACCTCGTCGCCGCCGGAGTCATCGGGCTCGAGTCCCGGGGGTCGCCCGTCTACGTCGCCCTCGAATCCCATTCGACGGAGACGATCCGGGTGACCGTGCCCGTCGGACGCAGCAGGCGGATGTTCGAACTCGTCGAATCCGCTCCGGGCGCTCCGTCCCAGCGGTCGCGGATGCTCCGCGCCGATTGGGGTCTGAGCTGCGGGGCGAGGATCTCTCTGCGGGACTCGATCGAGGCGGCTCGGCTCGCGATCGTCCTCGGCGAATGGCACCGGGCGCTGCGGATCCTCCGCGGGGTGCCGTTCGAGGCGATGGACTCACAGGAGCTCTTCGACCTCGGTCGCCTCTACTGCGATGTCAACCTCGTCCCCGTCGGCCTCGACATCCTCGCGAAGGCCGTCCGCAGCGCGCAGGCTCCGTTCCTCGTCCTCGAGGCGTTCATCGTGTGGATCTTCCGCGACGTCGGACGCGAGTCCCCTTCGCTGTCCGTCGACGACTTCCTCACCGCTCTCGACCGCATCGAAGACGCAGCGGACGGGGACGGCGACGTCCTGGCGCAGATCGACCTCGCTCGCGTCACCCTCGAACGGGTGAGCCGGCTCACCTGGGCGCGTCTGTCCGGCGATGACGTCGTCGATGCGCGCTGGCTCTCGGCCGAGGGGGTGTCGGAGACCCTGCGGGCGAGCATCGCCATCGCCTTCGCCTCGAAGGAACTCGAACGCGGCCGCGGAGAGGATGTGCTCGCCCTCCTCGAGGAGACCGAGTCGACGATGACGACGGTCGGTACGCCGCTGATCATGCTCGACTGCTTCCGCACCTGGGCGATGCTCCAGGCCGGCAGGCGGGAGGAGGTCAAGCTCGGGTTGGGTGAGGTGCGCAGTCAGGACCTCGCGTTCCTCGCCGCCTCGAGCGGGCCGCGCGACCTCCTGCTCGCCCGCATCCTCGGTCAGGAGGGGCGGTGGGCCGAGTCCGCCGGGCGCGCGGCCGCCGCGGTCGAAGCCTTCGAGTACTGGAACCAGCAGCAGTTCATGGCCTTCGCCCTCGCCCAGGCCGAGTATTCAGCGATGATGAGCGGCAACGCCGAGGCGGCCGACGACTTCGATGCGCGCTTCGTCCGTCTGCCGGTGGCCAACGTCTACCTCGAGGGCGGTCGGGCACGGGGACTGCGGCTCGTCGCGCGCGCCGTGCTCACGGGAGAGCAGTCCTACCTCGACGCCCTTGACGGAGTGCTCGCCGAGGCGGAGGCCGACCACGAGATCGCCTTGGCGATGCGGCTGAGACTCGAGCTGCTGCGCCATTTCGGCCTCTACGACGCCGAGGCGATCCTCTCCCTCGCCGCCGTCGCGGGGGAGAGGGACCGGCGGCGGTTCGGAGCCCTCGGAGCCGCCCTGCGCGATGAGGAACCCGAGGCGCTCATGACGGTCGCCGACGATCTCGATGCGATCGGGCCCGATCTCGCGGAGCGCTGTCGCGACATCGCCGAGTCCTGGCGGGCCGAGCCTCCGACGCATACCCAGCGTGCGCAGGAGCAGGCCGTCGAGCTGACGAATCGAGAGCGTCAGATCTCGCGGCTCATCGTCGCGGGCCACTCGAACGCGGAGATCGCCGAGGAGCTCGGTGTTGCGGTGCGCACCGTCGAGGGCCACACCTACCGGATGTACCGCAAGCTCGGCATCACCTCCCGGTCGGAGGTGGCTGAGGCGCTCAGTCGCCTGCGCGCAGAGCGGCCGGCCTGAGGGACGGGCCGGGCGAGGGAATCGCAGATCAGCGGACCCCTCGAGTCAGCGCGATCGAGTAGAGGGAAACGACACGCAGGGAATTCGAGTAGTCACCGGGGGTCACGCAATCGTCATCGGTGAGTGATCGAGTAGTGACCTTTCGGGAGCCGGCGGGCGCATTCGAGTATCTGCAGGGAATTATCCCGTAATGACCACCTGGTGACCGGTGGTGCGGATCACGAAGATGGGGGGCATGCACATCCCCGCATATCCCCAGAATCCCCAGACCCCCCATCCCCTGACGACATCCCCACCGCAGCGGATCCGACCCGACGAGGCGGACCCGCGCACAGCACGATCGAGCCGTCCGCGCGAACTCGAGCGGCTGCGGACGCTTATGGAGCGCCATCGCGCCGCCGCGGTCGTCGGTCGCACGGGCCTCGGCAAGTCCTCCCTGCTCAGAGAGGTCGAGGCCGAATGGCCGGGACCGGTCCGCCGAGTCCGCTTCAGCCACTCGGAGCCGGGCACGGACTGCTCGGGCATCGACATCCTCCTCACCTCGCTCGGGGCGATCGACAGCCGCACCTCGGTCGCCGACCTGGCCCGCGACCGCAGCCAGACCGTCGCCGACGCCGCACAGTCAGCGCTGCGCGATGCCGGAATCCCCGACGGCGCGCTCATCGTCATCGCCGGAGCCGACCGGATGGACGGTCCGTCCCAGGCCGTCCTCGGCCAGATCCTCAGACACGCGCAGTCCGGATGCGTGAGCTTCGCCGTCTCCGCGAACACCCTTCCCGAGGACGGACCCCTCTCGCTCGTGCCCACCGTGGAACTGCGCGAACTCACCCGCGCTGAGCTCGTCGCCGAAGCCCGGATGCGCTGCGACGGTCGGCTCTCCGCCGAGGCGGCGCAGCTGGCGGCAGCCACCGCCTGCGGACGACCGCACGCGCTGAGGAGCATCGTCGCGGAGATGAACCGCAGGGAGCGGCTCGGAGACGGCCCTCTGACCATCCCCGTGCGCCTCGGCGAGACCGGGGAGTCGATCCTCCGCGAGATCCTCGGAGATCCCGACCCGCAGACCCTCACCCTGCTCAGACTGCTGTCCCTGGCGCCGACCGCGCTCTGGGGGCCTCTCAGCGCGAGGATCCCGGGTCTGTGGGAGATCGTCGACGACCTTGAGAGCCGAGACGTCATCGAGCGGCGCGGACCGCACCTGCGCATCACCCACCACCTCGTCCGAGCCTGGGCCCACCAGTCGATGGGGTCGAGTGAGCGCATCGCCGGCCACGAGCAGCTCGCCGCGGACTCCGCGGGCGTCGATTCCCGTCTCGAACACTGGCATGCCTCCTTCGCGCGGCCGACCGAGCAGACGGCGCGGGCGCTCATCGACGACGGCAGGACGCTCATCGCCGAGGGATCGATCGCCGCCGGAATCGAGTTCGTCGAGCGGGCGATGCGGGTGAGCACCGACGATGAGTCCTTGGCCCCCGCGCTCATCGACATCGCCCGGCAGCTCTACGAGCGCGGCGAGTTCGTCTTCGCGTCCCGCTATGTGCGCATCGCCGGACAGTCGGGGCACCCCGCGCTCGCGGTGCGCGCTCGCACCCTGGGCATCCGGATCGCCTTCGTCCAGCGCCAGACCCTGCCCTCCCACCTCATCAACACCTGGTCCAAGCGGGAGCGCGCGGAGGCACCGGCCGATGTGGCCCTCCTCCAACTCACCCTGAGCATGTGCCGCTGCGAGCGCGGAGAGTACGCGGAGGCCGAAGAGCTGCTCCGCGAGGCGCGCGGGGCCGAGGACCACCTCGACGAGGACGGACGCCGGCTGCTCGAGGCGGCGACGATCAGGCTCGAGAGCGCCCGCGGGCAGGACCGGTCGGCGCTGCAGAGCTTCACGGCGCTGCGCGACCATGACGGCGAGGACCTCGACCCCGAGTTCGTGCTCGCGGTGGCCTCCGGACTCATGCTCACCGAGCACTTCGACTCGGCACAGGCCGCGCTCTCCCTCCTCCGCCGCAGCAGCGGGGACGGCACGATCTGGCGCCTGCAGGCGAGCTGCCTGCATGCCGAGACCGCCGTGCGGGCGGGTCGCCTCCGCCTCGCCGACGAGCTCATCCGCGCCGTGGCCGCCGACAGCGTCACCCTGCCCGAGGTCCGGCCCGACCGGGTCCTCGTCCTCCGCGCCTGGACCCTGCTCATGCACGGAGCCGCATGCGACGCCGAACCCGTCGAAGCGCAGCTCGCCGCCCTGGCGACGACGTCGGAGAACCGTCGCCTGCTCGCTGAGCTCAACGCCCTGCAGGGCTCCTGCCTCCTGCGGATGGGCTGCCCGGCCGAGGCGGTTCGTCACCTGCGGCGGTGTGACGAGCTCTCGGCGAACGAGGTCAATCCCAACGTCCGCCGACACGAAGCGGACCTCATCGAAGCCCTCGTCGAGATCGGACGCAGAGAACACGCCGCACTCCTCGTCCAGCAGCTGCGCAAGCGGGTCGAACGCTGTCCCTCACGCTGGGCGGAACTCGCCCTGCGCCGCGGCGAGGCCCTCCTCGCGTCAGGGGACAGGGGCAATGAGCTCTTCAACCTCGCGCTGAGGTCGTGGGGGGCTCAGGACTCCCTCTACGAGAAGGCGCTCACCCATTCCGCCTTCGGCCGGCGTCTCCAGCAGCTCGGGTCCGAATCCCGTGCCCGGGAGCAGTTCCTCGCCGCCGAGGCGATCCTCACCGAGCTCGGTGTCGAACGCGGCGTGGCATCCTCAGGGCCGCCCGCTCCGCCGCCTGCGGCAGCGCCGGCGCTCCCGCAGCTCGCCGAGCTCAGCGAGGAGGAGCTCAAAGTCGTCGAGCTCGTCAGGGCAGGTCTGAAGAACAAGGACATCGCCCGTCGGGTCTTCGTCTCCCTGCGCACCGTCGAGCTCCGTCTCACCGCCGCCTACCGCAAGCTCGGAGTGGGGTCGCGGACCGAACTCGTCTCCCTGCTGGCCGGCAATCCGAGGCTCGCCGCCGTCTGAGGGGACGTCTGGCGGCAGTCCGCACAGCCCGCGCGGATGCCCGCAGATCGGCTCCCGCATCGGGTCCGCCGCCCGGACACCGCAATAGCGTGGTGGCGATCGCGAATCCCCCGACCGGCCCGATTCTCCCGGGGTCGACACCGACCATCCGCAGCGGAACCGCCGCCCGAGGGCACGAGCGCACCGCAAGTCCCCACAGTGCATTGGAGTTCGCAATGACAGCATCGGCACACCCCGAGTCCGCTCCGGCGGGCAGTCGGTCGTCACGCCTGGCGATGGCGATCTGGGAGAACAAGACGTGGCTGCAGATCGGCTTCGACACATCAGCGTGGCTCCTCGCCGGTGGTCTGGCCTGGCTCGTCCTCGGCTTCGAGTGGATCAGCGGACCGACGATCGGAGTGGTCCTCGCCGTGGCCCTGGCCCTGCAGCTGCTCCTCGGTCTCAGCCTCGGCCTCTATCGACGCCGCTACCACTACGGCAGCTTCTCCGAGTTCGGCGGACTCGTCCTCGTCTGCCTCGCGGTCGCGTGCGTGCTCATGGTGGTCACGGTCGCTGACGCCCCGTTCGTCCTCCTCCTCGTCTTCGCCGCCCTCATCCTCATGTCGGGCACCCGCTACGTCATCCGCTGGCTGCACCAGTTCGCGACGCGCCCCCGGCAGGGGGAGCGGGTGCTCGTCGTCGGCGCCGGCGACGCCGCAGAATCCCTCATCCGACAGATGCTCTCGGACCCGCGGGGCGCGTACCTGCCCGTCGGCCTCATCGACGACGATCCGCGCAAACGGCACCTGAGCATCCACGGGGTGCGGGTGCGGGGCACGAGCGACGACATCGCCGAGGTGGTCGACTGGCTCAACGTCTCCGGCGTCATCGTCGCGATCGCCGATTCCGATGCGGGTTTCCTCCATGCGTGCCGGAACAGCCTGCAGATGACCGGGCGCTGGCTGCGCACCATCCCGCCTTTGGCCGAACTCGTCGATCGTCGGGTGCAGATCGCCGACATCCGCGACCTCCGGGTCGAGGACCTCATCGGACGCAGCCCCATCCACACCGACCTCACCGAGATCGCAGAGACGATCGCCGGACGGCGGGTCCTCGTCACCGGTGCCGGCGGCTCGATCGGCAGCGAACTGTGCCGGCAGCTGTCCTCGCTGGGACCCGAGGCCCTCATCCTCCTCGACCGCGACGAGTCGGCGCTCCACGGCGTCGAGCTCACTCTCTTCGGATCGGCACTGCTCACCTCGCCCGACACCGTGCTCGCCGATATCCGCGACCGCGAGGCCCTCGATCGGATCTTCGCCGCGACGCGTCCGCAGATCGTCTTCCACGCTGCGGCCCTCAAGCACCTGCCGATGCTCCAGAGGTTCCCCCAGGAGGCGTGGAAGACGAACGTCCACGGGACGCTCAACGTCCTCGAGGCCGCGGCCGCCGTCGGGGTCGAGACCTTCGTCAACATCTCCACGGACAAGGCGGCGGCGCCGACGAGCGAACTCGGCCGCAGCAAGCGCGTGGCCGAGCAGCTGGTCAGCGGCTTCGCCGCCCGGTCGTCCGGAACCTACCTGTCCGTGCGGTTCGGCAACGTCCTCGGCTCCCGTGGGTCCGTCCTCCATGCGTTCCAGGAGCAGATCCGCCGAGGCGGTCCCGTGACCGTGACCGATCCCGAGGTGCGCCGGTTCTTCATGACCATTCCCGAGGCCTGCCAGCTCGTCCTCCAGGCCGCGGCGATCGGGGAGGACGGGACCATCATGGTCCTCGACATGGGCGAGCCCGTGCGCATCGACGACATCGCCCGCAGCCTCGTGGCGATGTCCGATCGCTCGGCCGACATCATCTACACCGGACTGCGCGAGGGCGAGAAGCTCGATGAGGAGCTCTTCGGCGACTACGAAGGCGCGGTGGTGCGGGTCCATGAGCGGATCAGCCGCGTCGAGGCCCCTGCGCTCGATCATCGGATCCTCCCGGGACAGTCGGCATCACGGCAGGTCATCGATCTCTTCTGCGCGCAGACCTGCACGAACGGGCTCGACCGCCCGACCGGGACGGAGCCGACCTCGCACGCCGAGCCGGTTGCGCTCGCGCGCACGGGCACGGCCCCGGCGGACACCGCTGCGGAGAGCACCCGGCCCGACGGTCCCGAGACCGCGGCCGAGGAGCCGCGGGAGCTGCTCGAATCCGTCCGCCGACGGTTCGTCGGAGAACCCAATGCCGTCTGAGCCGAAGCGGAGAACCATGCACGGAACAGGCACCGGAAGGTGCGCGATCGAGACGACGGAGGAGTCGGCATGAATGCTCAGTGGAAGGTCCTCTGCGCCGAGGCGGCTGCGGACCGGGAGGAGTGGATCGGACTCTGGTCCGCCTCGGCGGAGCGGCACCCCTTCGCCCACCCGGACGTCTGCTCCCTGCTGCGCGCCGGGGAGGGAGCGCTCACCGCCGCGGTCATGACGGTGGGGGAGGGCCACGTCCTCTACCCCTTCTTCCTCCGCGAGATCGATGCGAGGCTCACGGGCGGCGATCGGATGTTCGACATCATCTCCCCCTACGGATACGGGGGCCCGCTGCACTGGGGCATCGCCGACGTCGACGCGGCCTCCGCGCAGTTCTGGCGCATGTTCGATCTCTGGGCGGAGGAGAATTCCGTCGTCAGCGAGTTCTCACGCCTCACCCTCTTCACCGAGACGATGCTGCCCTACCAGGGTACGACCCGCCGGCGCCAGACGAACTACGTCCGCGACCTCAGCGTCCCCGCCGACGACCTCGGTCAGAAGGTCGCCCCGAAGGTCCGCAGCAACGTCCGCCGGGCCCTGCGCGAGGGCGTCACCCCGGTCATCGACACCGAGGGCGAGTTCGTCGACGACTTCGTGCGGATCTACACCGAGACCATGGAGAGGCGCGACAGCGCCGACTGGTACCGCTTCGAACGCCCGTTCTTCGAGGGGATCCACGCAGCGCTGCCGGGCCAGTTCGCCTACGTCTATGCCCAGTATGAGGGGCGCCTCGTCTCCGCCGACCTCCTCCTCTTCGGCAGCGAGGACGGCTACTACTTCCTCGGCGGCACCGAGGCGGCGGCCTTCGGGGTGCGGCCCAACGACCTCGTCAAGGTGGAGTCGATGAAGTGGCTGCGGTCGCAGGGCCGACGTCGCTACGTCCTCGGCGGCGGCGTCACCGCCGAGGACAGCCTCGAGCGGTACAAGCGCGGCTTCGCCCTCGATGGCGCCTTCGACTACTTCACCGGCGAACGCATCCTCTCACCCGGCCGCTACGAGGAGCTGCTCTCGGCCCACCGCCGCCGGCTCGCGGACAACGGGCTCGACTTCGACGAGACGAGCGACTTCTTCCCCGCCTACCGGCGCGGTGCCGAGGCGCTGAGCGTGCCGAGCACATCGACGGAGTCGCAGCCTGTGGTCAGGCAGGCCGCAGAGGCGAGGTCCTGAGATGGCCTATCCCCGCCTCAAACGCGCGATCGACGTCGCCGGCGCGGGCTTCGGGCTCCTCGCGCTCGCCCCGGTCATCGCCGTCGTCGCCGGTCTCGTCCTCGTCGCCCACGGCGCGCCGGTGATCTTCACCCAGGAGAGGGTGACCCAGGGCAACCGGATCTTCCGCCTGAAGAAGTTCCGCAGCATGCGACCGTTCGATCCGGAACGCGGATGGACGAGCGATTCGGCCCGACTCACCGCTCTCGGTCGCTTCATCCGGGCGACGAGCCTCGACGAGCTGCCGAGTCTGTGGAACATCCTCGTCGGGGACATGAGCCTCATCGGCCCTCGCCCCCTCACCACCGAGTACCTCCCGCTCTACACACCCGAGCAGCTGCGACGGCACGCCGTCCGCGGCGGCCTGAGCGGGCTCGCCCAGGTCAGCGGCCGCAACGCACTGTCCTGGGATGAGAGGTTCGACCTCGACGTCGAGTACGTCGAGACGATGAGCCTGCGCACCGACCTGCGGATCCTGCTGCGCACCGTGCTCACGGTCTTCCGCCGCGAAGGAGTCAGCCATCCCGGCAGTGCGACGATGATCAGCTTTGGGGGCAGCATGCGCTCCGATCTCGTCGAGTTCGAGCAGATCGCGCGCACGCGGGAGCTCACCCAGTGGATGGCGCGGACCCGGAACGGCGAGCGCGTGGGGCTGTGCGAGATGGTCGGAACCGGTGAGTCGGCGCGGATCATCCGCTTCCTCCCGCATCCGACCAACCCGGCGTTCGACGCCGACGAGCACGAGTCGCTGTGCCGTGAGGTCATGCGGCTGCTGCTCAACAGGGTGCGTGCCGCCGATGCCGACTACGCCTTCTGCCCTGCCTCGACGGCAGCGGGCGCGCCCCATCTCTACCTCGCCTCCGGGTTCCGACCCGTCACCGGTTCCCTCGGCACCGTGCCGCTGCCGACGGCCGGGACCGTCCGCCCGGGTGAGGAGTACCTCTGCTGTTCCCTGCGGTCCGAGGACCGCCCGACCACCGAACTGAGGATGGCGTCATGACGATCTCGGATGCCGAATCGACCACTGAGACCCGGGCACCGGAGATCGGGCGGGTCCCGCTGTCGACCCCCGACGTGGGTGCACTCGAGGAGGAGTACCTGCTCAGCGCATTCCGCAGCGGCTGGATCGCCCCCACGGGACCTGATCTCACCGCCTTCGAGACAGAGCTCGCCGCCGCGGTCGGAGTCCGGCATGCGGTGGGGCTCGCTTCGGGAACGGCAGCCCTGCACCTCGGTCTCCTCGGACTCGGGGTCCGCCCGGGCGACCGTGTGGTGACTTCGACGATGACGTTCGCGGCGACGGCGAATGCGATCACCTACTGCGGGGCGGAACCGGAATTCATCGACTGCCGGGCCGACGGGAACATGGATCCGTCCCTGCTCCACGACGCCCTCCGGACCGCCGCCGAGCAGGGACGTCTGCCGGCAGCCGTCGTTCCCTTCGACCTGCTCGGACGACCCGCCGACTACGACCGGATACTGCCGATCGCCGCGGAGTTCGGTGTCCCCGTCCTCGTCGACGCCGCCGAATCCCTGGGGTCCCTCCACTCAGGTCGCGCAACGGCGAGCATGGGACAGGCGGCCGCAGTGTCGTTCAACGGCAACAAGATCATGACGACCTCGGGCGGGGGAGCGCTGCTCACCGACGACGGCGACCTCGCCGCCTATGCGTCCTATCTCTCCGCCCAGGCGAGGCAGCCGGTGGCCCACTACGAACATACGGAGATCGGGTTCAACTACCGCCTGAGCAACCTCCTCGCCGCGATCGGCAGAGCCCAGCTCACCCGCCTCGAAGCGATGATCGCCCGCCGGCACGCGAACCGGGCCGCGTACGTCGAACTCTTCGCCGGCTGCGAGGGAGTCGAGCTCTTCGGCGCGGACAATCCGCACCCGGACAACGCGTGGCTGACCGCCGTCCTCATCGACGAAGAGATGACCGGCTTCAGCGCCGACGAGTTGGGGAAGCATCTGGCCGACCAGGACATCGAGACCCGTCCGCTGTGGAAGCCGATGCACCTGCAGCCCGTGTTCGACGGCTGCCCCATGCACGGCGGGGAGACGGCGGAGACCCTCTACGCGACCGGTCTCACCCTGCCCAGCGGCTCAGCACTGAGTCCGAACCAGCTCGACCGGGTCCTCTCCGTCATCGACGAGGTCCTCTGCGGAGGGCCGCACCCGTGATGCGGCAGCCCGTACCCTCACGGCCGGACGGGGGCGCCGCCCGACCTCATCTGCCTAGCCTGGGATCAGGGCGGTCATCGCGCCCCACCCGCGCTGCGATCCCCATCCGCAGACGCCGACCCGAGTGGAACGAGACATGAGACTCAAGGAATTCCTCCGCATCATGAGGCGCAACATCGCCCTCATCATCATCGCGACCCTCCTCGGCGGAGCGGCCGGGCTCGCCTACGCCCTGCTCAGACCGACGACCTACACCTCGCAGACGGAGATGTTCGCCTCCGTCTCGACCTCCGGCGACCCGTACCAGATGCAGATGGCGTCGAACTTCATCCTCGAGCGGATCCAGACCTACGTCGACATGGCGGGCTCGCGTCCCGTGCTCGAACCGGTCATCGACCGCCTCGGCCTCGACGTCACCCCGGAGGAGCTCGGCTCCCAGGTGTCGGCGTACAGCGATCCGCGCACGGTGCTCATCACCGTCGAGGCGACCGCGGCCACCCCGCAGGCGGCCGCTGACCTCTCCGACGCCGTGGCGCAGAGCCTCGTCACCGTCATCGACGATGTCGAGAACCAGGGCGATGACGCGACAGGGCAGATCCAGCTGCGGGTCTCCAATCCCGCGGTGCCCGCAGGACAGCCCGACGGCCTGCCGCTGTGGATGTGCATCGGACTCGGGCTGCCCGTCGGCCTCGCCATCGGGCTCGGTCTCGCACTGCTGCGGTCGAACCTCGACGGACGGCTGCGGACGAAGGAGGACCTCGACCCGATCACCTCGGCGCCGGTGCTCGCAGCGGTCCCGACCGATCCCCGGATCGACGACCATCCTCTGCTCACCGATCTCGGTCTCGACAGCACCCGCGGCGAGGCGTTCCGTCGACTGCGGACCAACCTCGGGTTCGCCCAGGTCGACGACACGAACTCCGCGGTGCTCGTCACCTCGGCGAAGGCGCAGGAGGGCAAGTCGTCGACGAGCGTCAATCTCGCCATCGCACTCGCCCAGGCCGGAAGCAGGGTCGCCCTCGTCGACGTCGATCTCCGACAGCCCACGGTGGCCGACAAACTCGGCCTCGAGAACTCGGCGGGACTGACCACCGCGCTGCTCGGATCGGCCGACGTCTCCGAGCTCCTCCAGCCGTGGGGGCAGGACGAGCTCTACGTCCTCACCGCCGGCATGATGCCGCCCAACCCCGCCGAGCTCCTCGACTCCCGCGCCATGGGCACCCTCATCACCCGGCTCAACGGAGAGTTCGACTTCGTCGTCCTCGACGGTCCCCCGCTCCTGCCGGTCGCCGATTCCCTCTCACTGTCCAAGCACGTCGGGCGGGTGCTCCTCGTCGCCAGCGTCGGCGAGGTGAGGCTGAGCGATCTGCAGGAGGCCCTGCGCAGCCTCGAAGTGCTCGACGTCCCCGTCAACATCGTGCTCAACCGGGTGCCGCGATCGGGCACCGAGGTGAGCGGCTACTACCAGCGCTACTCGAGCCGGTCACAGGAGATTCCGCCCCGGCACCGTCGCGGCAGCGACCCTCGGGTGCCCGAGGCCTCCGAGGAGCCGGGCGGCACCGACTCCGCCGACGCTGCGGAGGGACCTGCCGATCGACGCGGCTCGGACCCCACCGTCCCGACCGTCTGGCCGCTTCCCGAGGACGCGACCGAACCCGGACGGTTCGGCCGCTCCGATGCCCTGACGAGGCGCGAGAGTCTGGCGCAGGGAAGAAGGCTGCCGTGAGGATCGGCCTGCTCGCGAGCGTCGGGCACATGGTCGACTCGTTCTTCACCGAGATCATCGACACCTGGATCGCCGCAGGACACTCCGTGTCCGTCGCCGCGGGCACACCGACGGCGGACGGGACCGGCGTCGTCATCGCCGGTCTCGGGCGACGACCGGGCCCCGGCGCCGTGGCGGCGTGGGCGGGACTGCGCAGGTGGGCTCGGAGTCAGCGCCTCGACGTCGTCGTGACCAACTCCGCCACGGCCTCGGCGCTGGTGCGCACCGCGCGACTCCCGGTCCCCGTCGTCTACTTCTGCCACGGTCTGCACTGGAACAGCGGCACCGCACTGAGCGACCGAGTGTGGCAACAGGTGGAGCAGACCCTGCTGCGCCGCACCGACGGGGTCATCGCCATCAACTCCGACGACCATGCCTGGTTCGGACAGCGGTTCGACCCGCAGCGGCTGCTGCGGCTGCCTTCGGGCGTCGGCCTCGACCTCGAGAGGTACCGGGCCGGCGATCCGCAGCAGCGCTTGGGCGACGACGATCGCCTCGAACTCGTGTGGATCGGTGAGTTCAGCGAGCGGAAGCGACCGAACCGCGCCCTCGACGTCGTCCTCGCGCTGGAGTCGCTGGGCGTCGATGTCCGCCTGCGCATGGTCGGAGACGGCCCGCTGCGGTCGGCCGTCGCCGAGCGGATCCGCCGGCTCGGACTCAGCGGACAGGTCACGGCGGACGGGCCCGACTCCGTCGTCGATGCGCTCACTCGCAGCCACGGCCTGCTCCACACCTCGGCGTGGGAAGGTCTGCCGCGGGTCATGCTCGAGGCCGTCGCCGTGGGCCGACGCCCCTACGCCTTCGATGTCAAAGGCGTCCGGGACGTCCCCGAAGCCGTGCTCGCGACCGACGGCGACGTCGCCGGGCTCGCCGCGGCGATCCGCTCCGACTGGGTCTCGGGGCGGATGACGACACCGCTCGTCTTCGACCGGACACGCCTCGACTACCGGCTCACCGGCGACGCGGTGCGCTCCTTCCTCGAAGGGCTCACCGACCGACGCACCGCGAGTCAGGGTGTGCGATGACGACGGTCTCGGTCATCGTCCCCGTCTACAACGGCGCGTCGAATCTGCGCTCGACGGTGGCGTCGGTGCTCGACCAGCGCTACTGCGGCGTCGAACTCATCATCGTCGATGACGGCTCCACCGATTCCTCGGGAGCGCTCGCCGACGCGCTCGCCGAGGCGGACCCGCGGATCCGCGTCGTGCACCAGGGGAACCGGGGAGTCTCCGCGGCACGCAACCGCGGGCTCGACGAAGCCGGAGGCGAGTGGATCGTCTTCCTCGACGCCGACGATCAGCTCGTCGACCCTCTGCTCTTCGACGCCGTCGTCCGCGCCGGCGCCGACGACGCCGACATCGTGTGCTTCGGCTCGAGCGACGATCCGGCACTCGGTGCGGCGCCGGGGTCCCGCGCCCCCGAATCCCGCCTTCGGGCGAGTCTGTCCGAGAGCAGCGACGTGCGCCTCGATCAGCGCACGGTGGCGAGGATGATCGCCGATGAGAGTGCGAACGCGGTCTGGGACAAGGCCTACCGACGCACGGTCGTCGATGCGGGAGCCGTCCGCTTCGTCGAGGGCATCAGGATGGGCGAGGACCTCCTCTTCAACCTCGCCTGCATCGACCGCGCCGAGGTGGTGCGCACGGTGCCGATCCTCGGCCACTGGTACCGCCGTGAGAGCGCAGGTTCGGCCACAACCCGGTATCTGCCCGACAAGTTCGCCGATCTCACCGAGGTCGGTCGCCGACTCGAGGAATGGGCGCGGAGCACAGGTTCGGCCGAGATCATCGCTGCCGTCGAATTCATCAGGGCCAAGAACGTCTTCTCGTGCATGCGCGACCTCCACCGAGCCGACTGCGAGATCCCCCGCGCGCAGAGACTGGCAGTCGCCAAGGAGTATCGGGTGCAGGTGCCCTCGGTGAGGGTTCGCGGACTGGGAGCCGGCAGGCGCCTGCTCAGCTCCGCCTACAACCTCCTCGGCTACCGGACGATGTACCGCGTCACCGGTCTCGTGGGCGGCCTGCGATGACCGGCCGGTGGGAGATCGACGTCGCGCCGTTCCGCATCCTCGTCGTGTGCACGGGCAACATCTGCCGATCGCCGTTGGCGGAGAACTTCCTCCAGCGGGGTCTCGACGAGATCGCTCCGCTGCAGTTCGCGGTCTCGAGCGCGGGGACGAACGCGATGGCCGATGACACGGTGACCCCTGAGATCGCCGGGATCGCCGACCGCCATGGTTTCACCCTCGAGGGGTTCCTGGCCGACCGGCTCGCACCGCGGCACCTCCGCGACGCCGACCTCGTCCTCACGATGGAGCGGGCCCAGAGGGCGAGGGTCGTGCAGATGATGCCCGGTGCGCTCAGGCGCACATTCACGCTGCGGGAGTTCGCCCGCATCCTTCCCCTTGTGCCGCCCGAGGACGGATCCTCACCGACCGAGCGCTGGCATTCCGTCGCCGCACTCGCCCAGCGGTACCGTCGGCGGGCTCCCGGAGACGGGGGCGATGACGACGTCGTCGATCCCATCGGCCGCTCCGAGGCCGTCCACCAGACCATGCTCGATGAGATGCTGCCCGCGATCACCACCCTCATCGAGTGGGAACGCCGACTCGGCCGGATCGGAACGTGAGCGATGTTCCTCCTCTCGTGGTTCGCACTCGTCACTCTGTGGGTCGTCGGATTCTGCGTCGTCGGCGAGGCGTCGAAGTTCCGGCACTGGAGCAATGCCGTGTTCCCGATCGCCTCACTGGCCACGATCATCGTCCTCGCTGCGGCCCCAGCGAACTACGACGTCGTCGACAAGACCCGCTACGCCATCGAGTTCGAGGGGCTGAGCTTCGCCGGACCCCGAGAGGTCTTCTCCAGCACGATGACCGACGGAAGGGAACCGGCCTACCTTCTGTTCAATTGGATCATCGGCCGCTTCACCCACGATGCCGACGTCTACTTCCTCGTCACCGCGGCGTTCTGTGCGACGATGCTCGCCGCAGTCCTCTGGATCGTGCTCGGCTCAGGCTGGCAGACGGCGGTGGTCCTCTGGGTGACGTTCTGCTTCGGCTTCTTCATGGACTATTCGAGCTTCCTCCTCCGCCAGGGCCTGTCCATCTCGTTCCTCTTCCTCGCCCTGGCACTCGTCCTGCGCAGCGCGAGGGTCGTCTGGGTCGTCCTTGCTCTGGGTGCCGGGGTGCTCTTCCACTGGTCGGCGATCCCTGCGGCGATCATCATCCTCGTCGTCAGACTGGTGCGCCTGCGCACCGACATCCTCCTCGGAGTCTGGGCGCTCCTGTCGCTGAGCTATCTCACCGGATTCAACGCGCGCCTGGCCGGACCTCTCGGCTCCAGCATCGAACAGGTCGAGGTCTACGCCAACCCCGACCTCGCCTCGACCTACGCCGGTGGCACCAATCGGCTGAACTTCTGGCTCTTCAGCGTCGGCCCGCTGTTCGTCGCGTACGCGGCGCACAAGCGATTCTCCTCCCTGCCCGACTGGTATCCGAAGCTCCTCAACGCGTTCATCCTCCTCAACGGGTACTTCCTCGTCATGGGGTTCGTCTTCTTCAGTGATCGCCTTGCGGCCTACTCGTGGATGCTCGTCCCCGTTCTCGTGGCGCTTCCGTTCCTGCGGTACGAGCGTCGCGCCGGAGCGGTGCTGCGGGTGGGCCTGCTCGTCGGATTCGTCCTGTGGGCGCTGTACTTCGGTTCGTTCGACGTGCTGGTCCCGCGCTGACCCTGCTCGGTGGCGGGCTCAGTGACTGTCGGCAACAGAAGAGCGCCGGACCTCCACGGACACAGTCTTCGCCGAGCCCGCAGGAAGCGCCGCCAGGATCAGCTCACCCGCATAGCGGCTCAGGGTTCCGCAGAGGAGGGCGAAGCACCCGGCGTCGACGGCTGCGGCCCCGAGTGCACCTGCGGCCCACCCGCTGCCGAGGGCGACCGCCACGGACGCCGCGCCCACCGCTGTCGTCGCCCAATAGCGGTTGAGCACAAGCAGCGTCGCAGACAGCAGATAGGTGGGCACAGTGATGACTGCCGCGAGTGAGAGCATGCCGACGGCAGGCACCGACAGTGCGAAGTCCTCGCCGTAGACGAAGGTCAGCAGCGGGTTGCCAACGAACAGGGCAAGGACGATGAGCGGTGAGAGGACCGCCATGATGGTCAGCCCCCGGATCAGCGCAGTCCGCAGCAGGGACGGGGTGCGGCATTCGTCGACATGCCGCCGATAGGCAGGCAGCATCACCGTCTCGAGCGACGCGCCCACGAGGTTGGCGAAGACCACGAGGTACGCGGCGGAGGCGTACCGTCCGACGTCTGCAGCGGTGCCGAAGAGTGCGACGACGGCCAAGGGCGTGTAGGACGTGAGCGCATAGATCCCCTGCATCAGTGACAGCGGCAGTCCCGCGTAGAGGAGGGCGCGGGTGTCGGCGAGGAGCCTCGTTCCCGCGGTCTGCCCGGGGTCGGCGGGGTCAGCGTGCTCATGCGCGGCTGTCGACCGTGGTGCCGGTGAGGACAGTCCGAGGCGCACCGTCGCGGCAGTGACGACTGCGGCTGTCGCCGCCACGCCCCACAGGGAGGCGACCACAGATCCGGACGTGCTCATGACGACGGTGACGACAGCGGCAGAGGCGAGCGCCCCGCCGATGAGGAGAAGCCCGAAGGTCACGAGCCGCTCCGCCCTCTGCAGGCGGGCGAAGAAGAGGTCCGCGACTGTGTCGCAGACTTTGATCGCGAGCACTGCCGCCGCCATCGCCCAGCCTCCCCCGACGCCGAGGACGAGGAGCACGATGACGCCGACGATCGTGGCGATGAACGCGGTGCACATCCGCACCCCGAGGTAGGTGCGCCACCTGACGTGTCGTCGCAGGGTGAGGAAGAGGTTGCGCAGGCCCAGTTGGGAGAGGATGAAGACCGGGGTCAGGGCGGCGATGAGCGTCGAGTACTGTCCGACCGCCACAGCGCCGTCCTGCCGGGCGAAGAGCCAGACGAGGTACCACTGGGCCGCTGCGCTCGCGACGTTGCCGACGGTGACGAGCAGGAGTGAGGCTTTCGGCATGGCAGAGGTTCCCTCGTCGGTCGCGCTCACGGCAGAGCCGCGGGCGCTGATTCCCCGGGCCGGGGGATTGCGGGAGACCGCAGTGCACGTGCGAGCGGGCGCGCCTGCAGGCGGGCCCGCAGAGGCAGCAGGCGGACGAAGGCACCATAGACGAGCGGCTGCAGAGGGCGGTCCCAGACGCCGAGGCTTTCGTGGGCGTCCGCGCCCATGCCGGCTTTGAAGCGGATGAGGCCGGAGGCGTGATCGGCCTCGTCGAGGGTGTCCTCGACCCCGCCGAGGTCGAGCAGCTCGGCCCCGTCGGCAAGGGCACGACGGATGATCGTCCAGTAGGCGGCGTTCGATGCGCGGGTCTCCGGCTTCGCCGCGCTCGTCGCGGCGAGGACGCCCTGGACCCTCCGGCCGATGCGGGCCGTGGCGTTCGCGGCGATCGCAGTCCCCTCGTGGCGGGCGATGTCGAGGGCGAAGCTGCCGGGGAAGTCCCGGCTCATCGACTCCCAGATGGCATCGATGTGGCTGCGCGGCTGCGGTGAGAACCCGTTCCGCTCGGCCGTTTCGACGAAGAGGCGGTGGACGTCGGCGAGGTCGTCGCGTCCCCCCGGCGTCACCTCCACCCCCTCCCGCGCCGAGCGGCGGATGTTCTTCCGCCAGGCCTTCGTCATCTTCGCCTGCACGGCCTCCTCGGTGAGACCCTCGAGGCGGAGGTGGAAGTTCAGGTGCGGCTGGCTGGCGTCCGCCTCGGCGTCGCCGATGAGCTCCCTCCACCCGCCGTCCCGCAGCGCAGACGCGAGATCGAGTGCGGTCTGGGAGACGTCGTCGGGAGGCAGCTGGGAGAACCGGGTGGTGCCCGGGTCGGCGAGGCCGGCCCTGACGGTCTCGGCGTCCCACCGCCGCAGGGTGAGGGCGGGGGAGATGCGCAGGCCGAAGACGCGCCGCGCACGCAGATGCGCTTCGAGCGCCGAGAGCCGGTCGACGGCATCGGGCGCGGACCAGTCGAGGAGCGGCCCCTGCGGGATGTAGGCGAAGCGCAGGTCGATCCCGGGCAGCCGGCGGTACCGGATCACCGCGGCGGCGACCGGTTCCCTCCCGGTGTCGAACCAGCCGACGATGTCGTGCTCCCAGTCGCCGCTGCGGACTCGACTCCATTCGGAGGTCTGCTGGTAGCTGGCGCCGTCTGAGCGATCGAGGAATCGGCGGAACTCGTCCGGGCGGATCGTGCGAACGGTGTGCATGGTCCTCAGCGTACGGTCGGGGGCGAGCCCGCTCTACGCCTCCGACCCTCCCTTTCGCCGACCCGCACAACCCTGACGGCTTCCCGCAGGCTGCCGCGGATCGGCGCTGCGCGCACGCGTGCCTGCCCCAGAATGATTCCACTGCTTCCGGACCGGCGAAGGATCGGTCCGAAGCCGAGACGGGGGGACGCAGGCCCTCGTCCGCGCTGTGGATCGGAGAGAGGGACCGTGATGTACGTCGATGTGCGCGACGCAGGTTCGCCCCGCCGAGGTGGAGGTCTGGAGAAGATGGACGCGATTGCCGACTCCGGTCAGGACGAAGGGTCCGACCGGACGACTGCGGACTTCGCCGCCGCCCTCGGGCTCGACGACGAGGCCTTCGCCGCCGCGCTCCTCTCCGCCAGCGGCGGCGACCTCGTCCTCGGGCGCACCGCGGCCCTGGCGGCGGCGAACGCGGACTTCGCGGTCGACCTCAGCTCGCGCAGCTTCGCCGACTACGTCGCCGCCCTGGCTCCCGCGCCGGCGCTCGATCTGAGCACGGCCGATGTCTGGGTCGCCACGGTGCTCGCGCACCTGGGCTCCTTCACGGAGCAGACCGCGCTGCTCGCGCTCTCCTCCGCTCCCGCGAGCGTCGAGCCCGAGCTCTGGGACGCCGAGGGGGTGCTCATGCGCCTGCGCATGGCCGGCGTCATCGCCGCCGACGGGGAGTCCGACGGCAGGCGGTACCTCCGCGTGCCGCCGCTGCTCGCCGCATCCTTCCGCCGCGCGCTCGATCCCGCCGAGGAGGCCGGCCTCATCAGCCGGCTCGTGACCGTGCTCAACGACCACCTCGAGGGCACCGAGGCGATCGAACCGGCGATCCTCTCCGACGTCCTCACCCTCGCCCGCCGGGCGGGGCTCTGGCACGAACTCGTCCGCCTCTCGGAATCGATCGGGCTGCCGATGTTCCTCCTCACCCCCGCCTCCGCGTCCACGGCCTTCGCCGGGATGCCCGCCGAGGCGCTCCGTGCGGAACCCGAGCTCGGCCTCCTCTCGCGGCTGACCGAGGACGTCCTCAGCCGCCTCGGCGGGGGAGTCGGCGACCGCCCCGGCGGGGCCATCGGGGAGGAGGAGCTGCGCGACGCCGTCACCGCCGAGACCAGGCAGGGGCGGATGCGTGAGCTCTTCGTCGCCGCTGGGTCGGCTCCGCAGGTGCCCGGAGCAGATGATGGGGGCTCGCCGGGGGAGGGGCCGCCGGACTCCGCCCGGGGCGGCGCTGCGGCGGCGACGCCGTTCGAGACGATCCGGGCGATCACCGAGCTCGCGGCGGCCGGGCGGCATGCCGAGGCCGTCGATCTCGGACTCTCCGCCCGGGTGCGCCCGGGCGCGAAGCGCGCACAGCTGACCATCCGCCTGCTCACGGCGATCAGCGCCGTCCACGACAGTCGGCTGTCGAAGGCGCTGGCGATCCTCCACGAGGTCGAGGACCAGGCCGGCGCCCGGCACGTCGACGGGGACTTCCTTCTGCCGGCGGCTCTCGCGTGGTCGGCGCTCGCCGCGGCCACGGGCGCCGACCACGAACGCGCGGACCGGCTCCTCACCCGGCTCGCCGGACAGGCTCCGACGCTCGTCGACGACATGGTCCATCCGGCGTGGAGCGCGGCCGCTGCGGTGCGTGCCCTCGACCGCCTCGACCTCGAGCGCGCCCGGAGGAACATCGACGATCTCGCAGCGAGCCCGCAGGACTGGGGGCTGCACGCCGTCGTTCCCGTGCTCGGGCGGATGCTTGCCGTGCTCGCGGCGACGACGGAGTCGGCGCTGCTCTTCGCCAACGACGACGTCGAGTCCCACGGAGACTTCCCGATCCCCTCGGCGACGGAGAGGGACCTGCTCTGTGCCAGCCGCAGCCTCATCTTCATCGCCCTCGGCCAGCTGCGATGGGCGGAGCTCGAACTCGACCAGATGTCGTCGGACTCCGCGATCAGGGTGGTCCAGAGCGTGCGCGTCGAACTCGTCGCCGGTCGCGTCGAGAACGCGATCGCGCTCGCCGACACTTGGTTCTACCACCGGATGCTCACCCCCTCCGGTCGTGCCGAGCTCGCCGCGATCAAGGCGGCAGCGCTGAGCAGGCTGGGGCGTGACGCCGAGGCGGTGGCTGAGCTGCGCACGGCCATCGGACTCTCCGCGTGGGTGAGTTCTCTGCTGCCCCTGGCGCTGCTGCCGTGGCAGGACCGGATGAGGCTGCTCGACCTCAGCGCCGAGGACCCGGCGTGGGACGGGGCGCTCGAGACCTTCTCCGGCGACTTCGCGACCCGTCACGCCCTCTTCGCACGGCTGCGGGAGGTCGGGACGATCACCGTGAGCGAGACGTCGATGCCGCAGCTGAGCGACCCCGAGACGCGGCTGCTCACCCTGCTCGCGTCCGGGCTGACGATCGCCGAGATCTCGACCGAGCTCCATCAGGTGCCGGGAACGGTGAAGAACCGCCTCTCCGCCCTCTACCGGAAGTTCGGGGTCTCGAGTCGCGCCGAGGTCGTCGCCCGGGCGAGCTCACTCGGGTTCGTCACCCCGAGCTGAGCTACGCCGTGATGAGGCTGCGGCGGCGGAAGCCCGCCGCCCCGATGACCGTGAGGACGACGGCGGCCACGGTGAGCCAGGCCATCGCGAGCGGTTCGAGATCGACCGAGGGGTACTGGCCGATGTGGACGAACAGCGAGAGGTCGAGGATCGCCTCGTCGAGGTCGAGCATCCCGCCGAAGAGAGCGAGCACGGCACCGAGGGCGAAGACGACCCACACGACGCCCTGCAGCCGCGGGATGATGCCGTAGAGGGCGAAGACGATCCCTGCGAGCACCCACACGGCCGGGGTCTGTGCGACATGGCCGACGAACGATGGCCAGAGGAGGTCCCAGTCACCGGTCGAGGCCGCGGCCCCGACACCCTCACCGAGGCCGGCGAGGCCCATGAGCAGCAGCGCGCCGAGGAAGGTCACCGCCGCCCACGCGAGCATCCAGCCGGGACGGCTGACCGCGGTCGCGAGCACGGGCTCGGTGCGGTAGGCCTGCTCCTCGCTGCGCAGCCCGGAGGCGGAGAGGATCGCGAAGACGGCGACGATGATCGTGAAGTAGAGCGCCATGTACCCGAGGTAGCCGTCGACGATGCCGTCGGCCCCGCCCATGATCGCGAGGATCTCCGGCGGCATGCCCTCGGCGCCCTCGGCCATCGGCGAAGTGAACGAGCCGAAGACGACGCCCATGATGAGGATGCCCACCGACCACCAGATGAGGCTCGAGCGCTGCAGACGCAGGGCGAGGGCGAACGGCGAGCTCAGCGCCGTCGAGGCCTCCGACCGCCCGAGGCGATCGGGAAGGATGCCGGCGGCGAGGTCGCGCCGCGACTGGAGGGTGAGCGCGAGGGCGACGAGGAGGACGAAGAACCCTGCGCTCAGCCACAGCGGCCACCACCGGTCGAGGGTGAATGGCGCGGTCTGCTGTGCCCAGCCGAGCGGGGACAGCCACGAGAGCCAGTCGAGGTCCCCGTCCTGGACGGCGGACATGTCGCCGAGGCCGCGGACGATGAAGAACGCGGCGAGGACGGCCCCGGCGATCCCCGAGCTGGCCCGGGCGAACGCGGAGAGCTGCGCGGTCACTGCCGCGACACCGGCGAAGACGACGCCGACGGAGCCGACGCTGACGCCGAAGAGCAGCGCCGAGGAGAACGGGCGCGGCTCGGCCTGCGAGAAGTAGAACGCCACGGCCATGCCGAGGCTCGTCAGAGCGCTCATGAGCACGGCGAGGACGAGGGCGGCGATGAGCTGCGTGTGCCGTCCGGTGACGTTGGCGCGGATGAGCTCGGCACGTCCCGTCTGCTCTTCGCTGCGGGTGTGACGGGAGATCGTGAGGATCCCCATGAGGGCCGCGCCGAGCATGAGGAAGACGCCGTACATGCCGACGACGAACCGCGGCACCGTGATGTCGTCGAAGCCGTAGCCGGGGCCGGTGATGATGCCCATAACGGGGTTCTGCGCGAAGACCATCATCGACTCGAGGGACGATCCCTCGAGGACGACGGCGATGGCATTGGCGAAGTACGCGGTCATCACGGTGAGACCGAGCACCCACAGGGGAAGGCGGAGGCGGTCGCGACGGAGCATGAAGCGCAGCATCGTGCCCAGGCCCGAGAGGTTCGAGCCCGACTCGGCACGGTGGGCCGGATGGTCGCGGTGCGCAGGCGCGCGTTGGCCCGCACGAGGGTCGTCGGCGGCGAGCAGACGAGTGGTGGTCATGACTCCTCCGTTCCGTAGTGGCGCAGCAGCAGCTGCTCGAGCGTCGGCGGGGTGGCCGTGAGCGACTCGATGTCGTGGTCGCCGAGCGCCCGCATGATGCCGGGCAGCTGCGCGGTGTCGGCGCTGAAGTGCAGCCGGCGTCCCTCGCGGACGAGGTCGTGGACGCCGGACATCCTCGTCAGCTCGGGGATGTCCTTGACGACCTGCACGGTCACCGTCGTGCGCGAGAGGTGCCGGAGGTCGGCGAGCGCACCGCTCTCGACGATCCTGCCCGCCCGGATGATCGAGACCCGGTCGGCGAGCGCCTCGACCTGGGCGAGGATGTGGCTCGAGAGGAGCACGGTGCGCCCCTGCTCCTTCGCCTCCCGGATGCACTCCTGGAAGACGGCCTCCATGAGCGGGTCGAGACCCGCCGTGGGCTCGTCGAGGAGGAGCAGCTCGACGTTCGAGGCGAGCGCGGAGATGAGCGCGACCTTCTGCCGGTTGCCCTTCGAATACGTCCGCCCCTTCTTCCTGGGATCGAGGTCGAAGCGCTCGATGAGCTCGTCGCGCCGGCGCTCGTCGACCCCGCCGCGCAGCCGCGAGAAGAGGTCGATCGCCTCCCCGCCGGTCAGACCCGGCCAGAGTTCGACATCGCCGGGAACGTAGGCGAGCCGCCGATGCAGCGACACGGCCTGCGACCACGGGTCCTCGCCGAGGAGGCGGACCCGTCCGCGGTCGTGGCGGAGGATTCCGAGGAGGATCCGGATCGTCGTCGACTTCCCGGCGCCGTTGGGGCCGAGGAAGCCGTGGACCTCGCCTCGGTCGACGGTGAGGTCGAGGCCGTCGAGGGCGCGCACGCGTCCGTAGCTCTTGACCACGTGGTCGAGTTCGATGGCCGCCGAGGAGGTGCCCGGTGAGCGGTCGCGCGCGGTCGTCGTCGTCATCGTCATGGTGTGTCATCTCCCTTGGTCGGAGTGTCAGGGGTCTGGTCGGGAACGGAGTCGAGGACGCCGTTCTGGTAGAGGTCGAGCAGGTGCGGGGCGATGCGGGTCATCGTCTCGGCGATGTCCCCGGTGCCGAGGTTGGACTCGAGGCGCTGTGCGAGCATCGCCGGGGCGAGCGCCATGACGGCGAGGGTGGCCGCCTGGCCGTGCGGGTCGTCGCTGCGTCGGAAGCTGTAGCCGGCGAAGCCGTCGGCGAGATAGGACTCGACGAGGTCGACGTAGTGGTCGAAGTAGCGCTGGCCGTGGGGACTGGGGTCGAGGAGCGATTTGAGGAGGTATTCGACGGCGGTCGTCATCACCGGGTCGTCGAACATCATCTGCATGGCCATCACCGCGTACTTCGCGTTCTCGGCCTTCTTCTCGGTGATGAGCGCGAAGACGTGGTCGTCGCACGCGGTGCGCAGTCCCTCCTTCGACCCGAAGTGGTGGATGACGAGTCCGGGGGAGACGCCGGCGGCCGCGGCGATCGCGCGCACCGTCGTCTTCGCGAACCCGTGGGCGGCGAACTCTCCGACGGCGGCGTCGAGGATCCTCTGCGCGGTCTCGGGAGACGAATTGGGGGAGCGGCCGGGCTCCTTCTGCGGGCTGGTTGAACGCATGTTTAATATTAAACGCATGTTCAATCGTGCTGTCAACAGAGTCGCGGTGAATCCTGCTCAGGCGGATTCCTCGCGCTCCCGGCCGGGGTCTTGACGTACAACCATTCGGTTGTAGGATGAGGCCATGACAGCCTCCGCCGACGCCCTCATCGACGATCGCACCGATGCGGTCTTCCAGGCGCTGGCGGACCGGACCAGGCGCGACATCGTGCGCCGGGTCGCGGTCGAGGGGCTGTCGGTGTCCGAGCTCGCGTCGTCCTACGACATGAGCTTCGCCGCGGTCCAGAAGCACGTCGCCGTGCTCGAACGCGCGGGACTGGTGACCAAGGAACGCGTGGGCAGGTCGCAGGTGACCCGTGCCGACGTCGGGGCGATCCGGACCGTGCGCGACCTCCTCGGCGAACTCGAGGTCCAATGGCGGGGCCGCGTCGAGCGCATCGACGCCCTCCTCGCCGAGGATGTGTGAGGTTCGGGCACGACACACAGACCCGGCCCGGGTCGGTGCCGAGGCGACCGCGACGGTCGCAGGAAAGAGGAGACGCCATGCCCGTGACAGAGACCAGCCACGACGAGGACACGAGGACCCTGACGATGGTCGCCCGCTTCGCGGCCCCGCCCGAGAGAGTCTGGGACGTCTATGCCGATCCCCGTCAGCTCGAGCGGGTGTGGGGACCGCCGACCTATCCCGCCACCGTCGTCGACCACGAGCTGACACCCGGAGGTCGCGTCACCTACTACATGACGAGTCCTGAAGGGGAGAGGTACTACGGGCTGTGGGAGGTCACGGCCGTCGACGCACCCCACGGCTTCGAGTTCACCGACTGGTTCGCCGACGACTCGTTCACGATCGACGAGACCCTGCCCGGCAGCACGAACACCTACACCTTCACCCCTGACGGAGACGGGACGAAAGCGGTCTACACCTCGGTCTTCGACAGCGTCGAGGGCCTGCGCACGGTGCTCGAGATGGGCGTGGTCGAAGGCGCGACGGAGGCGATCGGCCAGATCGACGACCTCCTCGCCCGCGACTGACCAGCGGGCACCGCGCCCCTTCAGCCGGTGCCGCGCCCGGTCAGCGATCCCCGCGCCCGGTCAGCGGATCACGGACACGGCGATCCGCCTCGGCGGGGTCAGTCCTCCCTCATCGCCGCCATCGACCTCTGCGGGGCGTCCGGCTGGGCGGGGATGATGAGGAGGAGTCCGAGCACGAGGACGACGATGATGCCGAGCGTACCCGCGCGCTGGTAGCCGAGGATCGAGATCGAGAGGGCGAACATGGCCGGGCCGAGGAAGCTCACGGCCCGGCCGGTCGTCGCGTAGAGGCCGAAGTTCTCACCCGCGCGCTCGGGTGGGGTGATGCGGGCGAGGAACGACCGCGACGAGGACTGCACCGGTCCGACGCAGAAGCTGAGGACGAGGGCGCAGACCCAGAACACGCCGGCCTCGGCGGAGAAGAGGATGGGGACGCCGCCTGCGATGATGACGATGAGGCCTGCGATGATGACGGGTTTGGGACCGAACCGGTCGTCGAGGAACCCGGCGATCATCGCACCGGCCCCGGCAGCGACGTTGGCGGCGACCCCGAGGACGATGATCTCGGAGGCGGAGAAGCCGTAGCTGCCGGCCGCGAGCACCCCGGCGAAGGCGAAGATCGCGGCGAGCCCGTCGCGGAAGACCGCGGAGGCGATGAAGAACCGCAGCGTCTGATGCTCGGTCCGCCACATCCGCACGAGGCGGCGGACGAGGGAGGCGTAGTCGGCGATGAACGCCCGGACAGGGTGCCCCGCCGAGGTGCCCGTGACCTTCGCCCCGGGTGCTGTGATGAGGACGGGGATCGCAAAGATCGCGAACCAGGCCGCGGAGAGGGCGGCGACGACGCGGTAGCGCAGCCCGCCCTCGTCGGTGGCGCCGAAGAGTCCGACCTCGGGTTGGATGACGAGGACGAGGAGGAGGACGAGGAGGACGAGTCCGCCCGCGTACCCCATGCCCCAGCCGAATCCGGAGACCTTCCCGACGTTCTCCGGGGTGCTGATGCGGACCATGATGCCGTTGTAGGCCACCTCGGCGAACTCGAAGAAGACGCTGCCCACGGCGATGAGGAGGAGACCCAGCCACAGGTAGGCGGGGGAGTCGCGGACGAAGAAGAGGCCGAACATCGTCGCGACGACGATCGCGGTGTGGACGCCGAGCCAGAGTTTGTGGCGCCCCCCGGCATCGGCGCGGGTGCCGACGGCGGGGGCGACGAGGGCGATGACGAGGCCTGCGGCGGCCATCGACCACCCGAGCGCAGTCGATCCGGCCTCCTCGCTCGAGGCCACGGCCTTCGTCAGATAGGGGGTGAAGACGAATGTGATGATCACGGCATTGAACGACGCCGAACCCCAATCCCACAGGGCCCAGCTGAAGACGCTTCGGCGTGAGCTGGACGGGGATCTCGGGTGTGCGCGCATGTCGTCACTGTACTGAACCGAGCGGTCGGTTCATGTCCGCCACATGGGAATTCGGTTGATGTTTGCCCAGGATTACGGCAAGGTGGTAAGTCGTTCAGAGGCACCCGATACGAAGGACTCCATGACTGATTCCCAGGCGGACACGACAGATTCGGCGGGCACTCCGCCGGGTGACGACGAGCAGAACCACTACCTCTTCGGCGCACCCGATCCCGTCAGACTCCACCTGCCCGACAAGCTCCACATCGGCGAGGACGACTCGGACGAGGCGATCACGGAGAAGCTGCGCCGACAGGGCGTGAATATCGGCAAGGGGATGATCGCGCCGCGCGTGTTCTGGCCCGCGCTCATCGTCATCGTCGCCGTCGCCGTGCTCTCGATCGTCTTCCCGACCGGTGCCGGTGAGACCATCCTCGGCATCCAGTCGTGGATCGTCGCCGACCTCGGCTGGTACTACATGCTCGTCGTCGGAGCCTTCGTCGCCTTCGCGATCGTCGTCGGCGTGTCCAAGTACGGCAAGATCAAGCTCGGCAAGGACGAGGACGAACCCGAGTTCGGCATCCTCTCCTGGTTCGCGATGCTCTTCGCCGCGGGCATGGGCATCGGCCTCGTCTTCTACGGAGTCGCCGAACCGCTCACCTTCGCCACCACCGGAGGCAAGCCCGGCTGGCCCGGCGGCGAGGTCGAGAACGCGCAGCTGGGCATGGCCCAGACCTTCGTCCACTGGGGACTGCACCCGTGGGCGCTCTACGCGGTGCTCGGCATGGCGCTCGCCTACGCGATCCATCGGCGCGGCCGTCCGCTGTCCATCCGCTGGGCGCTCGAACCCCTGCTCGGCCGCTACGTCAAGGGCTGGGCCGGCGACCTCATCGACATCATCGCGATCTTCGGCACGGTCTTCGGCATCGCCACCTCGCTCGGCCTCGGCGTGCAGCAGATCTCCGCGGGACTCGCCCACATCGGGCTCGTCGGCGAGTACGACAACTTCTTCCTCGTCATCCTCATCGTCATCATCACCCTGCTCGCCACGTTCTCTGTGGTCTCGGGTGTGGGCGCGGGCATCAAGTGGCTCTCGAACATCAACCTCTCGCTGGCGGGCCTCCTGCTCGTCACCGTGCTCGTGCTCGGACCCACGCTCTTCCTCTTCCAGAACTTCGTCGAGTCCCTCGGCGTCTACCTCGCCAATGTGCTCGGCATGACCTTCGACATCGGCGCCTACACCGGTGAGGAGGGCGCTGCATGGAACGCCTCGTGGACCCTCTTCTACTGGGGCTGGTGGATCTCGTGGGCACCGTTCGTCGGCGTCTTCATCGCCCGCATCTCGCGTGGCCGCACGGTCCGTGAGTTCATCGCCGGTGTCCTCCTCGTGCCCTCGCTCGTCGGGTTCTTCTGGTTCTCCGTCATGGGCGGTGCCGGCATCTACCGGCAGCTCTTCGGCGCGGGCGACCTCGTCGATCCCGAGGAGGGCGTCGTCGCCGAGCGTGTCCTCTTCGACGTCCTCGGCGGACTGCCGCTCGGTTCGGTGCTCTCGGTCATCGCGATCATCCTCGTGGCGATCTTCTTCATCACGTCCTCGGACTCGGGTTCGCTCGTCGTCGACATGCTCGCCTCGGGTGGTCACCCGAATCCGCCGATCTGGTCGCGTGTGCTTTGGGCTCTGCTCGAGGGCGCGCTCGCGATCGCGCTGCTCACCGCCGGTGGGCTCACGGCCCTCCAGGCGGGCTCGCTCATCACGGCGCTGCCGTTCAGTATCGTGCTCATCCTCGTCTGCGTCTCGACGCTCAAGGCGTTCGGCAAGGAGGCGAAGCGCACGGCTGCGATCGAGCGCGCCGCCGCTTACCGGGCCGTGGGCGAGCACCTCGCCGATGACTTCGACCAGTACCTCGGCGACATCGTCGACGAGCGCATCGACTACCAGATCACGCGCAGCCGCGGTCTCATCGAACGCCAGCGCGACAAGGCCGCTCGGGAAGGACGCGACGGCGGGGCAGGCCGCGATGGTCGATCGGGCCGCGATGCCGCCGCGCGCCGGGACGGCAAGGAGGGCAAGGGCCTTCGCGACGCCGCCTGGAAGCTCAACCCCCGCAAGGATTCCGACTCCCGCAAGGACAGGTAGCCGGCTCCGGCAGCAACGACGGCCCCGTGGTTCGTCACGGGGCCGTCAGTCTGTGGCCGGACGGTGTCGGCGTCTGCGGGCGGCGGTGCGGGCGTCGGTGGTCGGACGGTGCCGGCTGGTCGCCCGGGGGCGGCACCCCGCTCTCGCTGCCGGCGACCCCGTTCCCGAGGAGGATCCCGTCCGATACTGACGCCGATTTCGAATCGGATCCTCCTCGGGAAGGCCCGGCTGGTCGGGCCGACCGCCTCGGCGGGGAAGAGCCGGGGAAGGCCAGGCACGGGATGGGCGGTCGTGTCGTGACCGCGGCGGGAGTGACCGAGTAGGCTGGAGGCACCTGACCGCGATCGCTACGACCAAGGAGCCCAGATGCCCATTGCCAGCCCTGACGTGTATGCCGAGATGATCGACCGGGCGAAGTCCCAGGGCTTCGCCTACCCGGCGATCAACTGCACGTCCTCGCAGACGATCAACGCCGCGATCCGCGGATTCGCCGAGGCGGGGTCGGACGGCATCGTCCAGCTCTCGACGGGTGGCGCCGAGTACATCTCCGGCCCGACGATCAAGGACCGGGTGCGCGGGGCGATCGCGTTCTCCGCCTTCGCCACCGAGGTGGCCAAGAGTTACGACGTCAACATCGCCCTCCACACCGACCACGCCCCCAAGGACGCCGTCGAGGCCTGGGTCAAGCCGCTCCTCGCCGCCTCGACCGAGCGCGTGAAGTCCGGCGGCGAACCCTACTTCCAGTCGCACATGTGGGACGGTTCGGCCGTGCCGCTCGATGAGAACCTCGTCCTCGCCGAGGAGCTCCTCGAGCTCGCAGCCGCCGCGCACGCGATCCTCGAGATCGAGGTCGGCGTCGTCGGCGGCGAGGAGGACGGCGTCGAGAACGAGATCAACGAGCAGCTCTACACGACCGTCGAGGACGGACTCGCGACCGTCCGTGCGCTCGGCACCGGGGAGAAGGGCCGCTACCTCACGGCGCTGACCTTCGGCAACGTCCACGGCGTCTACAAGCCCGGCAACGTCAAGCTCCGTCCCGAGCTGCTCGGCGAGATCCAGGCGGCCGTCGGCAAGGAGGTCGGCAAGGACAAGCCCTTCGACCTCGTCTTCCACGGCGGTTCGGGATCGAGCGCCGAGGAGATCGCCGAGGCGGTCCGCCACGGCGTCGTGAAGATGAATGTCGACACCGACACCCAGTACGCGTTCACCCGCCCCGTCGCCGACCACATGTTCCGTCACTACGACGGCGTGCTCAAGGTCGACGGCGAGGTCGGCAACAAGAAGGAGTACGACCCGCGCTCCTACGGCAAGGCCGCCGAGGCGGGCATGGCCGCACGCGTCGTCGAGGCGTGCGAGAACCTCGGTTCGGCGGGCACGAGCGTGAAGTGAGCACTCCGCTCCTGGTGGTCACCGTGTGAGCTCCAGGCTGCGCCGGTGTGATCGACACACGGACGGGCCCCGCACTGCAGATGAGCAGTGCGGGGCCTGTCGGCGTTCGGACGCTCTCGCGTGGGTGGTCGCGGCGATGTGCCCGCGGGAGTTCGGTGGCTGTCGAGGCGAGGACGCGCAGTGTCAATTCCTGCCTCGCAGATCGACACTGCGCGTCCTCAACTCGCCTCACAGCCCGGACGTCGCCCACCGGAGCTCGCGTGACCGGCTGCGTCCGCGTGGTGCGACCAGGGTGACACCCACGCCCGCGGAGACGACGCGAGGTCCGGGACGCCGTTGTCCCGGACCTCGCTGGCTCTGTGGGGCACGTCAGCCCGTGCCGGGCGGCCGAGGATCGTCGCCTCGACCGCCCGGCACGGTGTGCATCAGCCCTGCGGCACGTGCTCGCCGGCCTTCATCTTCGCCCAGCGCTCCTCCCAGAACGTCGCATTCTTGATGCCGACGGCCTGGGGGTCGAACTCGGGATCGAGTCCGAGCTTCTGCTGACGCTCGAAGTCGCGCAGCAGTTTGAACGCCGGCTGCTGGAGGATGAGGATGCCGACGATGTTCAGCCATGCCATGGCGCCGACGCCGATGTCGCCGAGCGCCCACGCATCGCTGGGGTTGTCGTTCATCACGCCGATGGCGACGGCGATGAGGATGAGCACCTGCAGAGCGCGGGTGCCGATCGTGAGGAAGACCGGGTTCTTCAGCTTGCCGAGCAGGTAGACGAGGTTCGTCTCCGCCATGTAGTAGTACGCGACGATCGTCGTGAGCGCGAAGAGGAAGATCGAGACCGCGATGAAGCTCGCCCCGATGCCCGGAAGCATCGTGTCGAGACCCGACTGCGGCCAGCCCTCGCCCGGGGTGGTCTCGAGGGCTTCGACGAGCTGCCCGCGACCGGAGCCGATGATCTCGCCCTCGGGGCTGAGCACCCGGTACATGCCGGTCGAGAGGATCATGAAGGCCGTGGCCGAGCAGACGAAGAGCGTGTCGATGTAGACCGAGCCGGCCTGGACGAGGCCCTGCTTGGTCGGGTGCGACACCTCGGCGGCGGCAGCGGCGTGGGGACCGGTGCCCTGACCGGCCTCGTTCGAGTAGATGCCGCGCTGGACGCCCCACTGGACGGCGAGGCCGATGATGCCGCCGAAGGCCGCATCGGGAGCCGAGTCGATGCCCAAGGCGGAGGTGAAGATGAGCTGGAGGACCGGCACGATCTGGTCGGCGTTGATGAAGGTCACCGCGATGGCCGCGAGGATGTAGATGACGGCCATGAACGGCACGGCCAGCGACGCGAAGTGCGCGATGCGCTTGACGCCGCCGATGACGATGAAGGCCATGATGACGACGAGGGCAAGCGCCGTGACCCAGGTCGGCAGGTTCCACGCGTTGGTCACGGCGCCGCCGATGGCGCGCGACTGGACGCCCGGAAGGAGGAAGGACATCGCGAGGACGGTGACGGCGGCGAAGACGAAGCCGTAGACCTTGAAGAACTTGCCGAAGCGCGTCAGCTCGTAGGCCTTCTCGAGGTAGAAGGCGGGACCGCCGCGGTACTCACCGGTCTTCGGGTCCTTCTCCTTGTAGGTCTGGCCCAGGGTCGACTCGACGTAGGAGGTCGAAGCGCCGAGGAGGGCGGAGATCCACATCCACACGACGGCACCGGGTCCGCCGAAGCCGATCGCGGTCGCCACACCGGCGATGTTGCCGACGCCGACGCGTCCGGCCAGCGACATCGAGAGAGCCTGGAACGAGGAGACGCCGTCCTCGGAGCTCTTGCCGCGGAACATCTGGGTGAAGATGGTCTTGACCTTGCGGATCTGGACGGCGCGGGAGCGGATCGTGAAGTACACGCCTGCGCCGAGGCAGAGGTAGACAAGCCACGAGGACCAGATGATCCCGTTGATCCATTCGATGACTGCGGACACGTTCTTCCAATCGTTGATGCGTGCGTTGGTGCTGGCTGCGCGAGTCGGGCTCCCGACTCGAAGCGCTCACTTCGAAAGAAGGTTGTGGCTTCGCTGTGAGCCACCTCATAAGTGAAGCCCATTGTGAGCTGGGACGCAAATTGGCCGGTGAGGCCCGACAATCCGGGAAACTCTTGGTTGCGAAACGGTCTCAGTATCCCTCTCCGCGAGGCCGTTGGTTCACTATCTGGGACGGAATCCGTATGATGTGACGCGGATCTCTCCGAGCAAAGACGACACGGAGAGCACATGTGACAGAACAGGATCACAATGAAACGTCGAACCGGCATCAAGGTCGCTGCCATCGCTGCGGCCGGCGCCCTGCTTCTCTCGGCATGCTCGACCTCGACCACCGGCGGTGGAGGCGGCGGCGAGGACGGCGGCGTCCTCACGGTGGGCACGACGGACAAGGTCACCGTCCTCGACCCGGCCGGAGCGTATGACAACGGCACCTCTCTCGTCGAGCAGCAGGTCTACCCGTTCCTCCTCGCCTACAAGCCCGGCACCGCCGAGCTCAACCCGTCGATCGCGGAGTCGGCGGACTTCACGGATCCGAAGAAGTACGAGGTCAAGCTCAAGGACGGCCTCAAGTTCGCCAACGGCAACGAACTCACCTCCTCGGATGTGAAGTTCTCCTTCGACCGGCAGATCAAGATCCAGGACCCCAACGGACCGTCGTCCCTCCTCGGCGGACTCGAATCGGTCGAGACCCCCGACGACAAGACCGTCGTCTTCAACCTCAAGCGCGACAACGACCAGACCTGGCCGGGCGTCCTCGCCTCGGCGGCAGGACCGATCGTCGACGAGGACGTCTTCTCGCCCACCGAGCTCACCCCTGACCAGGAGATCGTCGACGGCAAGGCCTTCTCAGGCCCTTACGTCATCGACGGCTTCAAGTTCAACGAGCTCATCACGTACAAGGCGTACCCGGACTATCAGGGCTACCTCGAGCCGGCGAAGACCGACACCGTGCAGATGAAGTACTACTCGGACGCGAACAACATGAAGCTCGACGTCGAGAAGGGCACGATCGACGTCGCGTGGCGCTCGCTGTCTGCCACCGACATCGAGGATCTCGGCAAGAACGACGACCTCACCGTCCACAAGGGACCCGGCGGCGAGATCCGCTACATCGTCTACAACATGGACACGATGCCCTTCGGTAAGAAGACCGACGACACCGACGAGAAGAAGGCGCTGGCCGTGCGCCAGGCGATGGCCGACTCGATCGACCGTCAGGCCGTGGCCAGCCAGGTCTACAAGGACACCTACACCCCGCTCTACTCCTACGTCCCCGAAGGACTGCCGGGCGCGAACGAATCGCTCAAGTCCGCCTACGGCGACGGCAAGGGCGGCGCGGACGTCGAGAAGGCGAAGAAGACGCTCGAGGACGCCGGCGTGACAACCCCGGTCGAACTCAACCTCCAGTACAACCCCGACCACTACGGTCCCTCCTCGGGCGACGAGTACGCCCTGATCAAGGATCAGCTCGACAAGACCGGCCTGTTCAAGGTCAACCTCCAGTCGACGGAATGGGTCCAGTACTCAGAGGACCGCACGGCCGACGTCTATCCGATGTACCAGCTCGGGTGGTTCCCCGACTACTCGGATGCCGACAACTACCTCGTGCCGTTCTTCTACGACACGGATGAGACCCCGAGCTTCCTCGCCAACCACTACCGCAACGAGGAGATCAACAAGGAGCTCACCGATCAGGCGTCGATCGCCGACAAGGGCGAACGCGCCAAGGCGATCGAGGACATCCAGAACCAGCTCGCCGAGGAGCTGCCGACGCTGCCGTTGCTCCAGGGCAACCAGATCGCTGTCTCCGGCAAGGACGTCAAGGGCGTCGAGGACACCCTCGATCCCGCCTTCCAGTTCCGCTTGGCTCTGCTGAGCAAGTGAGCACTCCGACGCTCCGACCCGTGGCCGCCGGCAGGCGGCACGGGACCGAGCAGCGACGATCAGCCGGCTGACCGTCCCCGAGGTGCAGGTGTGACCCACCTGCACCTCGTGGCGCGTCCGCACCGAAAGACGAATCCCAAAGGAACCATGTCTGCAGCCATCAGCCAACCCGAGGCGGCCGAACCGACCGCAGCGGTGAAGAAGTCCTCCGGGACCGGACTGGGACGCTACGTCCTCATCCGCTTCCTACTCATCATTCCGACGATCTTCATCCTCACCACCCTGGTGTTCTTCCTCATGCGGATCACCGGCGACCCGATCACCGCGGCCCTCGGCGGCCGCCTCACCCGGGACCAGCTGGCCGAACGCGTCGCCGCCGCCGGCTACGATCGCCCCATCCTCGTCCAGTACTTCGAGTACATGGGCAACCTGCTCCGCGGGGATTTCGGGACGACGATCTCCGACGGCCGCCCGGTCACCGAGATCCTCCTCACCTACGGTGCGGCCACCGTCGAACTCGTCTTCTACGCGCTCATCGTCGCCTTCATCATCGGCATTCCGCTCGGCATGCTCGCCGCCTACAAGCGGGACAAGGCCCCCGACGCCGCGCTGCGCATCCTCGCGATCCTCGGCTATGCCACCCCCGTGTTCTTCGCCGGCATGATCCTCAAGCTCATCTTCGGCGTCTACTTCCCGATCCTGCCGGTGGCCGGTCGCGGCACGACGGAGACCGAGTACATCATGTCCGGAGTCGTCGGACCGACCGGCTTCTACATCATCGATGCGCTGCGGATCGGCAACTTCGAAGTCCTCGGCGACGTCCTCGCCCACGCTGTGCTGCCTGCGCTCGCCCTCGGCATCCTCACCGCCGGCGTCTTCCTCCGCCTCGTGCGCACGAACCTCATCGGCACCCTCGGCCAGCAGTACATCGACTCCGGACGCTCCCGCGGCATCTCCGAGTTCCGCCTGGTCACCAAGCACGCCTACCGGCCCGCACTCATTCCGATCGTCACGGTCATGGGCATGCAGATCGCGCTCATGCTCGCCGGCGCCGTGCTCACCGAGACGACGTTCGAATGGAAGGGCATCGGCTTCAAGCTCGCCGAGTACCTCACGGCCCGCGACTTCGTCGCCGTCCAGGGCATCGTCGTCATGCTCGCCGTCATCGTGGCGTTCACGAACTTCATCGTCGACGTCATCGCCGCCTTCATCGACCCCCGAGTGAGGTACTGATGTCTGAGAACACAGAGAAGTTCGCCGAGGCGGCCCCCGGTTCCGGTGTCCCCGCCGTCGTCCTCGACGAGAAGGCGAAGAAGTCGTGGTGGACCCGTCTGCCCATCGTCTCCCACCTGCGGCAGTCCGTCGGACTGCAGCGGGGCATGCTCATCACCGGTCTCGTGCTCTGCGGGATCGTCCTCATCTGCGCGATCTTCGCGCCTCTCATCGCCCCCTACGGCTTCAACCAGCTCGGCACTGCGGAAGGGAACTTCGGGGCCACCCAGCCGCCGAGTCCTGAGCACATCTGGGGCACGACCGTCGGCGGCTACGATGTCTTCTCCCGGGTCGTCTGGGGTGCCCAGACCGCGGTCGCCGTCATCGTCGTCGCCGTCGCCGCCTCGCTCTTCGCCGGGGTCATCCTGGGGCTGATCTCCGGGTACCTCGGCGGGTGGCTCGACCGGATCCTCGTCGTCATCGCCGACGCCGTCTACGCATTCCCGACCCTGCTGCTCGCCCTCGTCATGGCGATCGCGATATCCGGCGGGCAGTCGAGCGCGTGGGGCGGCATCGCCGCGGCGGCGCTGTCAATCACCGTCGTCTTCATCCCGCAGTACTTCCGCGTCGTCCGCGCGGAGACGCTGCGGCTCAAAGCCGAGCCGTTCGTCGAATCGGCGATCGTCCTCGGCGCGTCGAAGACCCGGATCATCGGCAAGCACATCTTCCGCAATGCGACACGGACGCTGCCGCTCATCTTCACACTCAACTCCTCCGAGGCGATCCTCACCCTCGCCGGGCTCGGGTTCCTCGGATTCGGCATCGAACCCACCTCGGCGGCGGAATGGGGCTACGACCTCAACAAGGCCCTGCCGGACGTCACCAGCGGTGTGTGGTGGACCTCGGTGTTCCCGGGTCTGGCGATCGTGCTCACCGTCCTCGGGATCACGCTCGTCGGGGAGTCGATGAACGACCTCAACGATCCGCGTCTGCGCGTGCGCAGGAAGGCGAAGACGAAGGCCGGCGCCGCCGGCGCCCGCGACAGGAAGGCGGAGGCTCGCGCATGAGCGGCAGCGACAGGATGATGAAGACCCTCGACGGCGCTGACGGCGCGATCGAGACGCCCGGAAGCGCCCGCACCGTCGACGGCGGACAGCCTATCCTCGACGTCGACCACCTCGACGTCACCTTCTCCACCGACGCCGGCGACGTCCACGCGGTCAAGGACGTGTCCCTGGCAGTGCGCCCGGGCGAAGTGCTCGCGATCGTCGGAGAGTCCGGTTCAGGCAAGACGGTCACCGCGCGGTCCATCCTCGGCCTCCTCCCGGAGACCGCGCAGCGGTCGGGGGCCGTCGTGCTCTCGGGCAGCGATGTGCTCGCCGTCAGCGCCGAGGAGCTGCGAGAGATGCGCGGATCCGATGTCGCGATGGTCTTCCAGGAGCCGTCGACGGCACTCAACCCCGTCTTCACGGTCGGATGGCAGATCGCCGAGGGACTGCGCGCCCACCACCGAAAGGCGAGCCGGGCCGAGCTCAAGGCGAAGGTCGTCGCGGCGATGGAGCAGGTGGGCATCCCCGACGCCGAGCACCGCTTCGACTACTATCCGCACCAGTTCTCAGGCGGACAGAAGCAGCGCATCGTCATCGCGATGGCGCTCGCCCTCGGTGCCAAGCTCATCGTCGCCGACGAGCCGACCACGGCTCTCGACGTCACGGTCCAGGCCGAGATCCTCGACCTGCTCCGCGAGCTGCGCGATGAGACGGGCACAGCGATCGTCCTCATCACCCACAACATGGGCGTCGTCGCCGACCTCGCCGACCGCGTGGCCGTGATGTACCGCGGTGACCTCATCGAGGTCTCGCCCGTGAAGACGCTCTTCAGCGACCCCAAGGAGCAGTACACCCGCGACCTGCTCGCGGCCGTGCCGAAGCTCGGCTCGACCGTCGTCGGCAGCCGCAAGGCCGCCGCGGCCGCCGACCGGGCCACCGCGGTCGACCGGGAACCGGGCCCTGCGGTCGACCGGGACACGGCTCGGGCGGCGGGAACGGAATCGGTCGCGACCGCCTCGGCGGGGGAACCGGAACGGACGGCCGCCTCGGCGAGGGATTCCGTCGTCGTCGCAAACGGACTCGACATCGTCTATCCGGGCGGGCTGGGACGGCCGGACTTCCACGCGGTGAAGTCGGTGAGCTTCGAGATCCGCGCGGGCGAGGTCTACGGGCTCGTCGGCGAATCGGGATCGGGCAAGACGACGATCGGGCGCGCGATCGCGGGTCTGACCAGGGCGAGCGGAGGCAGCCTTTCGGTGCTCGGGCATGAGATGGTCGGGTTCAGGGAGCGGTCGTTCCGGTCGATCCGCAAGCGCATCGGGTTCGTCTTCCAGGACCCGGCGGCCTCGTTCAACCCGCATCTGACGATCGGCGAGTGCATCGCGGAGCCGTTCGCGATCCACCGGTCGGAGTTGAGCGTGCGCGATCGCGGGGCCAGGGTGCTCGAACTCCTCGATTCGGTGCAGCTGCCGGCGGACTATGCCGGGCGCTACCCGCACGAGCTTTCGGGCGGTCAGCGGCAGCGGGCCTCGCTCGCGCGCGGTCTCGCGCTCGATCCCGAGCTGCTCATCGCCGACGAGCCGACATCGGCGCTCGACGTGTCCGTGCAGGCGAAGGTGCTCGAGCTCTTCGTCGAGCTGCAGAACCGCTTCGACTTCGCGGCACTGTTCATCAGCCACGACCTCGCGGTCGTCGACATGCTCTCGGATCGCATCGGCGTGCTCTACCACGGCAGGCTGCTCGAGGAGGGCACGGGCGAGCAGGTGCTCGGGTCACCGAGCAACGACTACACGAAGCGGCTCATCGCCTCCCTGCCGGTGCCCGACCCGGTCGAGCAGGCGCAGCGGCGCGAAGCCGCCCGGCAGCTGCGGGCCGCGGCGGGGGCGTAGGCGTCCGGCAGTCCTTCGCGCGTTCGGCCACCCTGCGCGGGGTGGCCGAACGTCCGGAGGGGTGCCGCGGTGGAAACGCGCGAACCGGAGGGTTGCTGCCTGCCGCTACTTGCTCTCGGCGATGAAGTCGAGCATGCCCGCCTCGTTGACGGGCAGGGCGAGGAGGCGGTCGAGTTCGGCCTCATCGGCGTCGATGCCGACGATGCGCATCGCGTAGAGCGTGAATTCGCGTTCGATCTGGTCGGACTCGAGGCCGCCGCCGGGGCGGAACCAGATCGAGAGCGAATTGCAGATCGAGAGGATCGCCCGGGTCGCGAGCTGGGCGTGGCTGACGCGGAACTGGCCTGAGGCGATGCCCGCCTCGATGATGTCACCGAGCACCGCCCGCGCCTCGCGCTGCAGGGTCTTGATCCGGGCGGCGTTCTCCCCGTCGAGGCGCTCGGTGTCGCGCAGAAGCACGGTGGAGACGGAGACGTTGGCCATCCGGTAGCGGGAGAGGTAGCGGACCGAGACGGCGAGCTGGTCGACGGGATCGTCGCCAACCTCGGCGACGACGGCACGTGAGTGGTCGATGTACCACGTGTACGCGGTGTGGACGAGCTCGTAGAGGGCTTCCTGCTTGGACGGGAAGTAGTAGTAGAGGGCGGAGAGGCTCAGCCCGGCCGCCTGCGCGATGTCGCGGATCGATGCTCCGTCGAAGCCCTTCGTGGCGAACGTGTCGCGAGCCGAGCGGAGGATGTTGTTGCGGCCGTTCGTTGCTCTCACGGGTCCTCGCTCCTTAATCATCGACGATCGAACAATCTTTCATGTGCCTCTCGACAATACCGCAGATCGACCTGCCTTCCGCGGTTGTCCGCGGGCAATCCGCGGCATGGCGCAACCCGCCCGCGGCCGCACCCTGCTCCCAACTGCGCTCGGCACCCGACCGCACTCCGCCTTACCCGTACCCCGCCACCAGCCGCGCAGTGACGAGGCTCACACCCTGGTCGCGGAATGATGCAAATTTCAACGACGTTGGGCATGGATGTGCCGCCCGAGTGCGGCACGCCGATCGAATAGGGGCCGACCATCGGCCCTTCTCCCGGTCGGTCCGGCTCAGCCGCGCACCACCGACCCGACAGCGAAGGACGTCCATGCTCACAATCGCCATCATCCCCGGAACCACCCGTCCCGGAGCCCTCAACCCGCAGGTCGTCCAGTGGGTCAGCGACCAGCTCGCCGGTCGCGACGACGTGACCGCCGAGGTCGTCGACTTCGGCGCCTTCGACCTCCCGCTCCTCGATGAGGTCATCCCGGCCGGTGCGAAGCGCTACGAGAACGCCCACACCAAGGCCTGGGGTTCGAAGCTCGACGAGTTCGACGCCTTCATCTTCGTCACTCCCGAGTACAACCACTCGATCTCCGGTTCCCTGAAGAACGCCCTCGACTTCGTCGCCACCGAGTTCAACCACAAGGTCGCCGGCATCGTCAACTACGGCGCCGACAAGGGTGTGCGCGCCGCTGAGCACCTGCGCCACATCCTCGCGAACTACAAGGTCGCCGTCGTCCGCGACCAGGCCTCCTTCAGCATCTTCACCGACGTCGCCGACGGCACCTTCGCCCCGACCGAGGTCTCCGCGGCGCCGTTCGCCTCGATGGTCGACGACCTCGTCGCGTGGGGCGGTGCCCTCAAGGGCGTGCGCGAGGCACGCCAGTCGCTCACCGTCTGAGATCGATCGGCACCCTCGCCGAGGCGGCCGACCACGGTCGAGCGCCGAGTTCCGTCAGCGTGACGGCGGTCGTCGACCACAACCCGCAGCCCGTCTGCCCTCCCGGCAGGCGGGCTGCGCCGTCTTCCCGGCCTGGCCGGGGCCCATGCGCCCACCCCACCGTGACCTGGGCGACACCGCTGGGATACAGTCGAGCCAGTGAACGATCGCTCAGGTGCGGTTTCGCCTGGGCGCCGCCCCTCGCAGCGAAGGACACCCATGGAACTCACCGACACCGTCGCCCTCGTCACCGGCGGAGCCTCCGGGCTCGGCCGCGCCACCACCGAACGCCTGCTCGCCGCCGGTGCCCAGGTCGTCATGGTCGACCTCAACGCCGAGGTGGGGGAGCAGGTCGCGAACGAACTCGGCGACCGTGCCCACTTCGTCGCAGCCGACGTCACCGATGAGGCGCAGGTCCAGGCGGCCGTCGACACGGCGACCGGACTCGGATCGCTGCGCGTCGTCGTCAACTGCGCGGGCGTCGCGACCCCGGGCAAGCTCGTGTCGAAGAAGGGCCCGCTGCCCCTCGAGGCGTTCTCCAAGGTCATGGCCATCAACGTCGTCGGCACGATCAACGTCTGCCGTCTCGCCGCCGCCGCGATGCAGCAGGAGGAGCCTGTCGGCGAGGAGCGCGGCGTCATCGTCAACACCGCCTCGGTCGCGGCCTTCGACGGGCAGATCGGCCAGATCGCCTACTCCGCGTCGAAGGGTGCCGTCGCCGCGGTCACCCTGCCCATGGCCCGTGAGCTCGCCGCCTCCCTCATCCGCGTCGTGACGATCGCCCCCGGCATCTTCGAGACCCCGATGATGGCAGGCCTGCCCGCCGAGGCGCAGGAATCCCTCGGCAAGTCCGTGCCCCATCCCGCCCGGCTGGGCAAGCCCGCCGAGTACGCGCAGCTCGTCGAGTCGATCGTGGAGAACCCCATGCTCAACGGAGAGACGATCCGCCTCGACGGCGCGATCCGCATGGCTCCGAAGTGAGCTGAGCCGACTCACGGCACCGAGCAGCGCGAGGCCGTTCCACGCACCGTGGGGCGGCCTCGGCGCATCTGCGCCCGGTCAGCGTGATTCGTTGACGAGGAGGGCGAGCTGCACCCGGGTGCTCACCTCGAGCTTGTCGAAGATGCGGGCCAGATGCGTCTTCACCGTCGCCGTGGAGACGAAGAGCGACCTGGCCACCTGCGCATTCGTCATCCCCTGGGCGACCGCCTCGGCGATCTCACGCTCCCTGGCGGTGAGCACGGCAAGGGGATCCGGACGCCGTTCACCGCTGTCTCCCCAGGTAAGGCCTCCCGTCGAGGCGGAGGATCCCGAGCGGTCGAGCAGGGAGTCGATGACACCGGGGGAGAGCGCCCGAGTGCCGCCGGCGGCCGCGCGGACGGCGTGGATGAGTTCGTCGGGCGGAGTGTCCTTGAGGAGGTAGCCGGCCGCGCCGGCACTCAGCGCTCGGAGCACGAAGTCGTCGGTGCCGAAGGCGGTGAGGACGAGGACCTCGGGATGTGTTGCCTGCGCGAGGAGCGTGCGCGTGGCCTCGAGGCCGTCCATGACGGGCATCCGCAGGTCCATGAGGATGAGATCGGGGGTGAACTCCCTGGCCAGGGCGATGGCCTCTTCGCCGTTCGTCGCCTCGGCGACGATGTCGATGTCCGGTGCGGCGCCGAGGAGGAGGCGCAGGCCCGAGCGCATGAGCGACTCGTCGTCGGCGATGATGATCCTGATCGTCACGGGCGCTCCTCGCCGGTCGGTTCTGTGGGTGCGTCCTCGGGGGTCTGGGTATGCGTAGGAGTGCCGGACGGGCCGACGGCAGGCTGCGCCGATGGTTCGACCTCGGCGGGAGTAGCAAGCCCCGTTGCTGGGAGTGTCGCGCGGAGGACGAAGTCGTCTCCTCTGCTCACGGTCAGAGTCCCACCCATCGCCTCCATCCTCTCGCGCAGACCGAGCAGACCCAGCCCGGACCCGGTCACGGGTGATGACGGTTTCGCTGCTCCGGCCTCCGCCGCGGCTGCTCGGCGCGGGTTGCTCGCCGTGAGGACAAGCGTCTCGGGGTTCTCATCTGCGGCGACGGTGATCCGCAGGCGTTCGCCGGGGGCGTGCTTGACGGCGTTCGTGATCGCCTCCTGGACGAAGCGGTAGATCGTCGTCCGCTCGAGAGCCCCGAGATCCTGCAGTGCGGCTGCCGACAGCGGTGGCTGGTAGTCGAGGGTGACGGTGTCCGAGCGGGTGCGGACGAGGCGGTCGAGGTCGGGGTCGACGACGGTGCCCTGGTCGTCTCCGCGGAGCATCGTCAGCACTTCGCGGAGTTCGACGCCCGACCGGCGGGCGCTGCCGGCGATGAGGCGCGCACTCTCGCGCACGGAGTCGGGGTCGAGGTCCTCGCGCACGGACAGGGCACCGGCGTACATCGCGATGACGCTGAGATGGTGCGAGAGCGAATCGTGCATGTCGCGGGCTATGCCGCGGCGCACCTCGGCGATCGCGCGGTCCTGCCGTGCCTGTCCGCGCAGCAGGGTCTGCGCGGCGGTGTCGATGAGGCCCTGTTCGCGGGCCCCTCGGATGACGCCGATGACGACGAGGATGGAGAAGAGCACCGTGCTGGAAAGGAAGACCGGGAGCTCGAAGCTGCCGGCACTTTCGGGGGTGAGGAGGTACGCGACGAACTGAGCGATCATGGCGACGACGAGCGCAGAGATGCAGAGGGCCCAGCTGCGTCGTGAGCACAGCGTGACAGCGAGAACCATCGCAGCCACCGCTCCGAGACTTGCGATCGTTCCGAGGAAGATTCCGATCAGACCGAGGGTGATCGGAACCCACCCGCCAGTGTGTCTCTGCAGGGTTTCGACGGATCCGTCCCGATCGAGGAAGGCCTCGCCGCCGCGCCCACTGTCGGTGAGGAACTCGCGCAGCTTCTCACCGGCAAGGACCTTGGGTCGCAGTGCGGAGCGGGGAATCGTGCGGCCGTCGAGGTAGAGGACGACAGGCAGGCACAGCAGAGCGACGATCCCGAAATAGACGTGGACTGACAACTCACCGGACCAGACCGCCGTTTCGTTCGGGTCCAGATCCGGGTCGGGCCACAGCGCCCCGACGATGATGAAGAGGATCGCGACCCCAAGCGCTGCGGAGATCGCCGTCCAGAGGATGGCGCGGAAGACGCGATTGCGGCGATTGGTCAGGGGCACTCTTCGACGATACCCGGGCGTTCACCTCGGCGGCGTCGGCCGAAAGGATGAAAGCGGGCTGACGTCGGGGAGCCTGCCGGCCGCGGACCCGGGCGGCGAGCACCCCGCGGGCAGAGCCGCTCACGCCGTGAAGCGGACTCCGGTGAAGTCCTTCCGCCACGCGGCGACGTCGTCGGCGATTTCCCGGAGCACCACCTCGGCGGGGGTGTCTGAGATCGATCCGGGATCTGCGGGGGTTCGAGCGGTGTCGAGGGCTCGGGCGATGTATCCGGCCAGCCGCGGCATATCGGATACCGTCATGCCGCGCCGGACGATCTCCGGGGTGCCGAGGCGGATGCCGTTCTGGTCACCTGGCACCTCGGGGACGGGCAGGCCGATGCCCGAGGTGAGGATGCCGGCCTTCTCGAGCACCCGCGCTCCCCGGGTGCCGCCGCCGAACGGTGCGGCCAGCAGGGCGAACTGGTGGGAGTCGGTGAACCCGCGTTCGCACTGGAAGGGGACGGCTCCAGCCTCGGCGAGGGCGTCGGCCAGGGCACTTGCGCACGCCCGCATCTGCGAGGCGTAGTCGGCACCGGTCTCGATCCAGTCGGCGAGGGTGACGCCGAGGGCCGCGACGGCCGCGGCATCGAAGTTCGCGGTCATGCCGGGGAAGGCGATGGCATCGATGCGTTCGGACAGCTCCGCATCGTTGCTGAGCAGGAGGCCGTGGGTCGGTCCGCCGAGGCTCTTGTACGTGCTCATCGACATGAGGTGCGCGCCTTCGTCGAGGGGATTCGCCCACTGGCCGCCGGCGATCATCCCGCACAGGTGCGCGGCGTCGAAGAGGACCCGGGCACCGACCTCGTCGGCGATCTCCCGGATCGTCGCGACCGGGTGCTCGAAGAGGTTGAGCGAACCGCCGATCGTGATGAGCGACGGCCGCACCTCGCGGGCGAGGGCTGCCAGCGCGTCGACGTCGTACGTGTAGTGGGCGACGTCGACGGGAGCCCCGACCGTGGTCAGGCCGTAGAGTCCCGCAGCCCCGGCGGCGTGATGGGTGACGTGTCCGCCGATCGTCGCCGGTGACGCGATGATCGTCTCGCCTGGTGAGGAGGTCGCCATGAACGCGTAGAGGTTCGCCATCGCCCCGCTGGGCACCCGCACCTCGGCGAAGTCGGCGTGGAAGAGGCGGGCGGCGAGCTCGGCGGTGATGACTTCGACCTGCTCGATGTGCTCGAGCCCCATCTCGTACTTCGCCCCCGCGTACCCGAGCGAGGTCCGCGACGCCGACCCTCCCGCGAGCAGTGCCGCCGCCCTGGGGTTGAGGACGTTCGACGCGGGATTGAGGTTGAACGCCTCCTCGTCGTGGAGGTGCTCGGAGGCCGTCATGAGCTCCTCGATCGTCCCAACCACCGTCGACATCGGGGTGGTGCCACCCTCGCCGAGGCGGTCGTCCGCGATCTCCTCGACGCGCGTTCGGCTCTCGGCAGGGATCCAGGGGCGGGTCGTCTGGTGCACGGTGGGACTCCTTCGTCTGTGTGGTCCGGCGCCGGTGGTCGCGTGTTCCGCCGCAACGCTGCGGCGTCGAGATCGATCCTAATGACCGCGGCGCACGCTGGGACCGGCCGATCGCTGAGAGTCCCGATAACGTATCTGTGCGAGAAATCGAACGATCGGGGGCTGATCGGGACCGCGTCAGGCGAGGGGTAGGACCGCAGTGGCGGCGAAACCGCCCTCAGGTGTCGGCCCGACAGCGAGGGTTCCCCCAAGGCCTTCGACGCGTTCGCGCATCCCCTTGAGACCGAGCCCGGCACCGAGGTGGCCGAGCCGTGCCGTCGATGCTGCGCCCTCGGGACGTCCGTCCGCGACCGGTCCTGACCAGTCGGAGTTTCCGCCCGTCGCGGATCCTGGTCCGCCGGCGGCCGGCCCGGGCGCAGTCTCCGGCAGCGCACCGTTGACAACTGAGACGACGAGCCCGCCCTGGCCCGGAGAACGACCCGGCCCGTGCGCCGATCCGCTCGGCGAGCCCGCCGAATGTCCCGGCCCCGGCCCGACCTGCACCCGCACCGGCGCGCCCGGCGCGTGGCGCAGCGCATTCGACAGTCCCTCCTGGACGACACGGAACGCCGTCAGGCCGGTCGTCGGGGCCACGGCCGCCTCGGCGAGTCCGAAGTCGAGGGCGACCTCAGCGCCCGTTCCCCTCGTCGCCGCGACGAGACCGGGGATGTCCTCGACCGTCGGCTGCGGGGCGATGTCGGCGTCCCGGCCGCCGCGGAGGATCGTGAGCAGACCGCGCATCTCCGACAGCGCCTGCCGGGCCGAGCCGGCGATCGAGTCGAACTCCTCGAGGCTGCGGTCGTCGAGGTCGGGCAGTCGGTACCGCGCCGTCGTCGCCTGCACACTGATGACGGACATGCTGTGGGCGACGACGTCGTGGAGTTCCTGGGCGATGCGGTTGCGGTCCTCGAGCTCGGAGCGTTTGGCGGCCTCCTCGGCGCCGAGCCGACGCTCGGCGGCGAGGTCATTCAGCCCCGTGAGCCACAGCCGTCCGAGCACGGCGACGCCTCCGACACCGGCAGCGATCGACGCGGTCGTGATGACGTTCGCCAACGCCCCCGGCAGCCCGCCTGCGTGCGGGAGGACGAGGGCGCTCGCCCCGATCGCGGTGCTGACCGCCCAGAGGATGACGAGGTGCTGCCAGCTCTGCCGCAGTCCGATGACGGCGTGGGTGAACGCGAGCGAGAGGATCGCCGTCACCGCCCACGGCCACACGAGCCCGGTCGTCGCCGCCGTCGCGAGGATGCCGCCGACCGACGACACGGCGCTGAGAACGATCGCCGCCGTGGGGAAGCGGACCGCGAGAACCGGGGCCGCCGCCTGCCCGAGTGCCACGAGCATCGCGATGATGACCCACACACCGTAGCCGGCAGCGTAGACCGGCCAGCCGATGGCGAGGAGGACGACTCCGGCAAAGACCGTTGTCAGCCAGTACCACCCGTTCGCGCCGGTGAGCTTCTCCGAGGAAGTGAGTTCCTGATTTCCGGTGAGCGTGGCCATCACGTCACCGGCTGCGCTTTTCCCGCTGCGGCCCCGGGGAGCACGGCAGGGTTGAACGCCGGACCCGACGTCGGACTGTCCGTCGATTCCGTCGCCCGGGCCGCCGCCGGTCCCGCAGCGCCGTGCACCGCGGGCACGGCCGGGGTCCCCGCAACAGCCCCGGTCGGGCTCAGCCCTGCGGTCACCGCGCCGATCTCGAGGAGGGCGAGGGCATGGAGGACGAAGGGGAACGTGACGAGAAGGACGAGTCCGGCTGCGAACTGGAAGGTCGCCTCGGCGGAGAATCCGTAGGAGACGATCGGTGCCTGGTTCCAGGCGGCGACGATGAGGTCGACGAGGCCCGAACCGTCCGGCGGGAGGAAGCGGCCCCAGACGAAGTACGTGAGAGCGCCGAGCCCGCTGACGAACCACGTGACGGCGACGGAGAAGGTGAGGATCCGCACGGGCAGGGCGAAGACCGCTTCGAAGAGGAGATCGACCCATCGCCTGCTGTCGGCGGCGATGCCCAGCCACCCGGAGTGGCCACGGCCGCGGGGGCGGCGGGTCACCTCGGCGATGGGGGCGCCCCACTGCCGGGCCCGGGCACGGGAGAGGTCGGCGAAGCCGGAGGCGGCGAGGAGGACGACGGGGAGGAGGAGCACGCCGACCCAGATCACGGCGGTGCCGACGGCCAGCGCGAAGAGCGGGATGAGGACGATGAACGCGGCGAGGGAGATGAAGAGGCCGGGGAGGATGAGGCGGCTGTCGCGGCCGAGGTTCGACCACAGCCGCGACCACCCGGAGCGGCGGGGCGCGGCGGTCGGCGGGAGGTTCGGCACGGTGGGCACACCTTCAGGGTACGTGGCCTGGGGCGCGAGTGCGGAGGTCGGAAGCATGGGGGCTCCTCGTGCGGGGGGGGGGATTGCGCTGACAAGGGGCACGGTAGGGGCCGGGCGGCGGGGTGCGCATCATACCGAGGGGTGAACCTGCCCTCGCCGAGGTCGCACCTGAGGGTGAGATCGGGACGTCGGGTCGCGGAAGGGCCGGGATCCGGGGGTCCACGGCGGGAGGGTCGGGTAGCGTGAGGGCATGCCGGAATCAGCGCCCACCCCCGTCCGCGTCGCGATCGTCGACGACCAGGCCATGGTCCGCCAGGGGTTCGGTGCGCTCCTCGATGCCCAGGCGGATATGAGCGTCGTCGGCAGCGCTGCGGACGGGTCGCAGGTCGTCGACCTCGTGCGTCGCACCCACCCGGACGTCATCCTCATGGACATCCGCATGCCTCAGCTCAACGGGCTCGATGCGACGCGCGCGGTGTTCGCGATGCCCGGCGAGCACCCCAAGGTCATCATGCTCACGACGTTCGATGCCGATGAGTACGTGTTCTCGGCGCTGCGGGCCGGGGCCAGCGGGTTCCTCCTCAAGGACGCGACCGCCGAGGACCTCATCGCCGCCGTCCGCGTCGTCGCCGCCGGGGAGTCGCTGCTCGCGCCGTCGGTCACCCGCCGCCTCATCGCCGAGTACGTGAGCGGTCCGAAGGTCGAGACGGACACCGCGGTGCTCGGGCAGCTCACCGACCGCGAGATCGACGTCATGACCCTGGTGGCCAAGGGCAGTACCAACGCCGAGGTGGCAGCGGAGCTCTTCCTCGCCGAGCAGACCGTGAAGACCCACGTCTCCCGGATCCTCGCGAAGCTCGGTCTGCGCGACCGGGCGCAGATCGTCGTCGCCGCCTACGAATCCGGGCTCGTCGTCGCCGGCGGGTGAGGGGTGCGTTCCGCTGCGCCCCGGACGCTCGACTTTTGGACCCTCGGTGTCGATCGGTGAGCCCGGAATCGGCACTGAGGGTCCTCGACTCGGCCGCTACGGAGGCGCGCGCAGCGTCTACCGGGCGAAGCGGGATCCGAGCTGTTTGACGATCGTCTCCGCCGAACCCGGCACGGCCCACCGATAGCCGGTGCCCGCCCAGAGGTGGAGGAGGTTAGGGTCGCCGGATGCCTTCGCCTCGGCGCGCAGGCCCTTCGTCAGGTGGTGGAGGGCAGGGTAGGCGTCGAGGGCGAGTGGGTCGTACTCGCGGACGAAGTCGTTGACGAGCGCACGAGCCGGACGACCCGTGAACGCCCTGGTCAGCTGCGTCTCCGAGTACTTCTCCGCATCCTGGATCGCTGCCCGGTGCGGCGCCGAGGTGCCCGCCTCGTCGGCGAGGAGGAGCAGGGTTCCGACGACGACCGAGCTCGCCCCGGCGTCGAGGAGCTCTTCGACCGCCGCAACCCCGTCGACTCCGCCGCCGGCAGCGATGGGCAGGTCCACCTCGGCGAGGATCTCCCGGACGAGGTCAGCGGTCGGCCGGTCCTCGATCTCGCGCGTCGGATCCGCGGTGCCCGAATGCCCGCCCGCACGCGGACCCTGGACGATGAGGGCGTCGACGCCACGGGCAGCGGCCTCGCGCGCTTCGTCGACCGTCGTCACGGTGGCAACGACCTGGGTGCCGACGGCATGGAGGCGGTCGACCACCTCGGCGGTGGGGAGGTTGAACGTCATCGAGACCAAGGGCACGGGATGGGCGACGAGCCAGTCGACCTTCGCGTCATAGTGGTCATCGTCGTCGACGGGCTCGGTCTCGAGGGTGACCCCGTGCTCGGCGGCGAGCGGTTCGAGGGCGGTGGCGAAGCGGTCGAACGCGGCGCGGTCGAGCGGCACCGGGTTCGGGGCGAAGAGGTTGACCCCGAAGGTCTCGGAGGTCTCGCGCATGCGCTCGACGAGCGGGGCGAGCGCCTCGGCGGTGAGGTAGCCGCCGGCGACGAAGGGGAAACCGCCCGCAGCGGCGACGGCCGCGCTGAGTTCGGGGGTCGTCGTCCCGCCGGCCATAGGGGCGCCGATGATCGGCAGCTGCGTTGTCTCGAAGGCGATGGTCATGGTGTCGGCTCCTGACGTCGGGTGATGCCGCCATTCTCGCACCGGGTACGGGTTCGGGAATAGGCGAGTCACTCCGTGGTACCGGGTGAGTGCAGGGAGAACGGGACCCAGAGGTGATGCGGCCGAGCCGAGCGGCTCCCTACGTTCGGTTCCGTCGCAATCGACTGCGTCGGCGGAACCGCCCCCGCCGACCCAGCCGCCCACCCACTCGCCGGAGCGCCGGCCGATCCGGGAAACGGAGTCACCATGTCCCTCACACTCGTCCCACCGTCCGATGCCGCTGTCGCCTCAGGGTCGACCGGTCGCGACCGCGCCCTCGACCTCGTCCGCTTTGCCTGCCTCGTCGTCGTGGTCGTCCTCCACGCGATGATGAGCTCGGCCGTGCTCGGCCCCGGCGGTGAGGTCGTGCCGACCGTCGCGCTCACCGGCACGACCGGATTCGCGATCGCTTCGTGGGGCTTCCAGATCATGCCCCTCTTCTTCCTCATCGGCGGATTCGCCGCCCTCCAGCAGTGGCGCCGCACCGCTGCTCGGGGCGGCACCTGGGCCGACTACCTGCGCGTTCGCCTCCGCCGCCTCGTCGCACCGGTGACCGTGCTCGTCCTCGGCGCGGGCGCGGCGCTCGCCGTCGCCTCCGAGTTCGGCCTCCCCGAGGGACTCCTCGCCGAGGCGAGCCGCCGCATCGGCCAGCCCCTGTGGTTCCTCGCCGTCTACGTCGGCCTCACGTCCCTCGTCCCGCTCGCCGTGCGATTCCACGATCGCTCGCCGAGGCGGTCCCTCCTCGCGCTCGCCGGTGCCGTGGCCGCGGTCGACGCTCTCGTCGCCCTCACGGGAATGACCGGGTTCGGTTATCTCAATCTCCTCTTCGTCTGGCCGCTCGTCCAGCAGCTCGGCTTCGTCTACGCGGACCTGCGCGGGCGACCCATCCATGTGGGACGGGTCGTCGGGGTCCTCATCGCTGTGCTCGCCCTGCTCGTGTGGCTCGTCGTCGAGGGGATCTACAGCCCTGACATGCTCGTCAACCTCAATCCGCCGACCGGGGCGCTCGTCCTCCTCGGCGTCGCGCAGATGTGCGTGCTCCGGCTCGTCCACGACCGGCTCGCGGCAGCGGTCACCGGTGTGGCCGTGTGGGAGCGGGTCATCGCGTGGGGCAACCGGTTCGGAATGCACGTCTACCTCTGGCACATGACCGTGGCGATCGGCATCATCGGTCTTCTCGGGGCGCTCGCGGGCACCCTGGCCGGCGATGCTGCGGGGTTCGGGACGTGGCTGAGCACCCTCGTCCTCCCGGAGATCGGGTCGCCGTGGTGGTGGGCGACCCGCCCGGTGTGGGTGCTCGCCGTCGTCGCCGGCGGTGTCCTCCTCGCGACCGGCATGGCGAAGGTCGAGGCGCCCGGTGAGCAGCGATCGGCACGGTGGGGACGAGCCGTCGTGGGACTGGCGCGCGGACGGTGGGCCCCTGTTGCGGCAAGCGAGCGCAACAGGGCATGCGCCGCCGTCGGTCTCGCCGTCCTCGGCGTCGCCGTCCCGCTCCTCGTCGGCATCGCGCCGCTGGTCTGGACGCTCGTCTCGGGCGCGGCGCTGGTCCTCTCGCTCCTGCTCGCAGCGGGGCTGGGCGAGCGGCAGCCGGAATCAGCGTTCGACGAGACGGGCGAGCGCCTCGGTGACGGTGCCCCATCCTTCGAAGAACCCGAGTTCCTCATGGAGGGCCTGCTGCTCGGGGCTGCTGTGGCGGACGATGGCACGGTAGTCGGTGCCGAACTCGCTGTCGCCGAGGACGATCTCCGTCGTCATCGTCACGGGGGCGGGCTGCGCGGGATGCCAGGTGCTGTCGACGGCATTGGTGAAGACGAGGCGGGTGTCCTCCTCGATGCGGAGGTAGATCGCGTCGACGTGCGGGGTGAAGGTCTGTCCGTCCTCGCTCATTCGGGTGACGAACGCCCCGCCGGGGCGGAGGTCGAGCGCGTCGACGCGGAGGACGAGCGGGGAGGGGATCCACCACTGGACGAGCTGCGCCGGGTCGGTCCACGCGGACCAGACGGCCTGGCGCGGGGCGCGGATGATGCGTTCGATCATGAGGTCGCGGTCGGGGTCGATGCCGGTGTCGAAGTCGGTGTCGGGCCCGAGGCCGAAGTCAGGGGTCGAGGTCATGGCGTCTCCTTGGGGTGTGGGTGAGCGGTCGGGGCGGAGGGTGCCGGTGTCGAGGCACCGGTGACGAAGGCGTCGAGTCGGTCGGTGGCGGCCTCCCAGCTGCGTCTCTGGGTCTCCAGCCATCGGTCGACGACGGCGAGTCGGTTCTCGTTGAGCACACAGGTGCGTACCCGCCCGGTCTTGCGGGTCGTGATGAGCCCGCACGATTCGAGGGTGCGGACATGTTTGAGGAACGACGGCATCGACATGCTCAGTGGTTCGGCGAGTTCGCTGATGCTCGCCGGGCCGTGGCCGAGTCTGGCGACGACGGCGCGTCGGGTGGGATCGGCGAGTGCGGTGAACACCTCGTCGAGTTCCTCCGAATGATTAACCATGTGGCTAAGTATTGCACGGCGCGCAGGGAATGGGAAGGGCTGGGTCCACGAGTGGGCGCACCGCCTCGGTGAGGCGGATTCGCTGACCTCCCGATCCTCGGCTCGCTGTCGCTCCGCGGTGTGAAGCGGAACCCGTATGACGGTTCGTGACGGGAGAAGTCGCACACATGACGCTCGGTGACCTCACGGGACGCGGTCGGCTCCTCGCGCACCGTCGTCGACACAGACTGGTGGGACTTCGGCAGCCGCGTCGAAGGTCATCAGAGAGGAAGGATCTGCCGTGAGCTCACTCGACCGCAGCTCGACAGACCGCAGCGGAGTCTCGACCCGCTCGGTGCACGCCGGCGCCGCCCCGGAATCGCACACCGGTTCCGTCGTCGCCCCGATCTTCCAGACCTCGACCTTCGAGATGGACGTCCCGGGCGTGCCCCGGGCCGGCTTCGACTACGCGCGCACGGGCACCCCGAACCGCAGCGACCTCGAAGAGGTGCTGTGCAACCTCGAAGGGGCGGCGTACGCGGCGGCCGTGAACTCGGGAACGTCGGCCGAGGTCGCCGTGTTCTCCGCTCTGCTCGGTCCCGGCGACGAGATCATCATCCCCCGCGACGTCTACGGCGGAACGTATCGGCTGCTCAAGAATGAGTACGAGCGCTGGGGCGTCGTCATCCGCACCGTCGACCTCACCGACGCCGAGGCGCTGGAAACGGCGATCACCGACCGCACCGCGATCGTCTGGGCCGAGACCCCGAGCAACCCCGGCCTCGACGTCATCGACATCGTCGAGACCGCGCGCATCGCCCACGCCCACAATGCTCTCCTCGCCGTCGATTCGACGTTCGCGACCCCGTACCTGCAGCGTCCGATCGAGCTCGGCGCCGACCTCGTCATCCATTCGACGACGAAGTTCATCAACGGCCATTCCGATGTCATCGGCGGGGCCGTGCTCGCCGGTGACGGGCAGACCTGTCCCCGCGCCGCCGAGGTGATCGACCGTCTCACCAGCCACTTCGCATCCGTGGGGCTGGGGATCTCCCCCTTCGACGCGTGGCTGACCAGGCGCGGAATCAAGACCCTGCCCGTGCGCATGGCCGCGCACTGCGCGAACGCGCAGGCCGTGGCCGAATGGCTCGAGAACCGACCGGAGATCGCCGAGGTGTTCTACCCAGGACTGCCCTCACACCCGGGCCACGAGATCGCGAAGAAACAGATGAGCGGGTTCGGGGGAGTGGTCTCCTTCTCCACCGACACCGAGGAGCGGGCGCTCAAGCTCGTGCAGAGCACCGAGCTCATCACCCTTGCCGAGTCGCTCGGCGGGGTCGAGTCCCTCATCGACCACCCGGCGACGATGACGCATCTCGCCGTCGCCGACTGCGAGCTCAGCGTCTCCGGCCGCTTCATCCGCCTGTCGGTGGGCATCGAGGACATCGAGGACATCCTCGCCGACCTCGACGCGGCGCTGGCCAAGACGAACGCGTTCGCGGCGTCTGGCGAAGACGCCGCCAGCCGGTCGAAAGCGCAGGCGAAGACAGCTCCGGCCCCCGCACTCCAGATCGTCTAGCCGCCCGCCGGAGAGTCTGCGCCGCAATGCCGTCCGCGCCCGGCTCACCATCGCGAGCGCCGGTGCCCTGACGCCGGCCCCACGCACCCCACACCACGAGCGTCACGTCCTACGTCTGCACACGTAGGACATGGCGCTCGATGGATGAGGTGAATTGCTCAGGGTTGTGTGTGACGCTCCGGCGGCGAAGTGGCGCTCCAGGGAGGGCGTGATGTTCCAGGGGTCATTCGGAGTGGAGAGTGTGAGGCGGCCTGAACGCGCTCGACTTCAGGTCGATCTGGACAGGAAATCGCGTCGATTCTCTGCCCATTTCGCCCAGGAGACGCCGTAAGGGGTGGCGCGGAACGAAGGCCCAAGGAGCGGAAGCGCTCCAGCCCGGGGGAAAACCCGACTCGGTCGCGGCGGTCAACGTGCTGTCGCCCGGACACCCGCCCGCGTAGCGTATTCGGTATGAGTGAAAAGACCCCCGAGCATCCGCAGGAACCGGAGTCGACCGGCTCCACGCCTGCAGAAGCTCAGCACCCCCACGGCGACAGTGCGCCACAGGCCACCGAAGCCGGGCAGTTCCGCACCACCCCGCTCGACCTCGAGGTTCCCTTCACCACCCCGCGGCCCGGTTGGACCCACCCCGCCGAGGCGGCCGACGGTTCCGCGGACAGCGCTGAGTCACCGACTCGGGAGTACCCTCACACTCAGGCCTACGGTCCGTCGCGATCCTCCGTCGATGGCACCGGGCCGACTGCTCAGTATCCGCAGACCCAGGTGTTCGGCGGCAGCGCCGGCCTCGGCAACGATGTCAGCACCGGCGAAACCATGGGCGCCGGCAGTGCGGCAGGGACCGACTCAGCCGACCTCGCCTCTGGCGCTGAACCCACCCAGGTCTACGGGACGCCCGCGCAGACCTACATCAGCGCAGGGCACCACCCTGTCGAACCCGCACAGCCGATGCCGACACATCCGATGCCCGCCCGGCCGATGCCTCCGCGCGTCGAGCACGCGCGTCCTGACGCCGGCCGGCCTGGGTCGCGGTTCACGCAGTACGACAACGCCCCGCGCGGTGAGCATCCGGGCCAGCGCGGGCCCCATTCCGGCCCCAACCGCGGACCCCGCCGCGCCTCGGACCCCGGACCCTACGCGGCCCCCTTCCCCGGCCCGCACCCGGGGCAGGTCCGGCTCCAACCGCCGCGACCGCCTCGGCGGAAGAAGCCCCGACCGAACGACCTCGTCATGGTCCCGGTCACCGGACCCATGCCGCTGACCCGTACCGATGTCACCGACATCCCTCCGGAGGGCCCGATCGACTGGCCGAAGCGGCCGGTCGGCGTTGTCGGCGTCGCGAACCTCTTCCTCTCCGCGGTCATGGCCATCCTCTGGGCGTGGATCCCCGTCGGCCTCCTCATCACCGGCATCGGCGGCATCTTCGCCCTCGGCCTCGGCGTCCTCGCGCTCATCCTCTGGGTGCTCGTCCAGCAGGTCGCCAACGTCTTCGAACGCTACCGCGCCGAACTCGTCTACGACGACAGAATCCCGGTGCCGACGGTCCCGCGCAGCACCCGCGAATCCGGGTTCGCCCGCTTCCTCCACAACCGGTGGCTGCTCGTGTCCTCGGGCTCGTTCTGGCGCTCGACCGCCCACCACTACGTCAAGATGCTCCTCGGCCTCGCCGTCGTCGGCGGCACGATCACCGGCATCTGCGGCGGCATCCTCGGAGTCTTCTCGGCGATCAACCCCGACGGGATCCCCGGCCTCTTCTTCGGCGGCGGTGAGAGCGGCCTCGGCCGGGTCGGCGTTGCGATCGGCTCGCTCATCATCCTCGCCAGCTCGCTCGCCATCCTCTGGTTCGCCCCGTACCTCGACCGTGCGCTCGACCGCAGCCTTCTGCCGCCGGCCCGCACCGCCGCCCTCCAGGCCGAGGTCTCCGAGCTCGACCGCGCCCGCATGGCCGGGATCGATGCGGCCGCCGCTGAGCGTCTGCGCATCGAACGCGACCTCCACGACGGCGCCCAGCCCCGCCTCGTCGCCCTGACGATGACCCTGGGCCTGGCGAAGTCGAAGATCGACTCCGACCCGGAACGTGCCAAAGAGCTCGTCGCCGAAGCCCACGCCGAGGCGAAGGGCATCGTCAACGAACTCCGCCAGCTCGCCCGCGGAATCCATCCCGCCGTTCTCACCGACCGCGGTCTCGACGCTGCGGTCTCCGCGCTCGCCGGCCGCTCACCGATCCCCGTCGAGGTCGACGTCCGCCTCGGCGGTCGGATCGAACGCGAAGCCGAAGCCGTCGCCTACTTCGTCGTCGCCGAGTGCCTGACGAACATCGCCAAGCACTCCGGTGCCACCCAGGCCAAGGTCGTCATCGCCCCCACCGAGGCGGGAGTCGAGATCGTCGTCACCGACAACGGTCACGGCGGGGCCCGGATCGACCGGTCGGGTCGGCACACCGGCATCGCCGGTCTCGTCGACCGGGTCGAGGCCGCCCGTGGGACACTGAACCTGACCAGCCCCGCAGGTGGGCCGACTACCATCGTTGTGGAGGTGCCATGCGCATCGTGATCGCCGAAGACTCAGCCATCCTCAGGGCCGGACTCGAACGACTCCTCGTCGACGCCGGACATGAGGTCATCGCGGCCGTGCCCGATGCCAATGAGCTGCTGGCGACCGTGAATACGATGCCCCCAGACCTCGCCGTCATCGACGTGCGCATGCCGCCGACGTTCACCGACGAGGGCATCCGCGCCGCGGTCCTCATCCGCAAGCAGAACCCGGACGTCAAGGTCCTCGTCTTCAGCCAGTACGTCGAGGAGCAGTACGCCTCCGAACTCATCGCCGAGAACACCGGCGGGTTCGGCTACCTGCTCAAGGACCGCGTCGCCGATGTCGAGGACTTCCTCTCCGCCGTCGACGAGGTCGCCAAGGGCGGCACCGTCCTCGACCCCGAGGTCGTCTCCCAGATCCTCGTGCGCACCCGCAAGACCGACGGGCTCTCAACGCTCAGCCCCCGTGAGCTCGAGGTCCTCCAGCTCATGGCCGAGGGCAAGTCGAACGCCGCGATCGCCGGCACCCTCTTCCTCAGCGCCGGAGCCGTCGAGAAGCACATCAGCTCGATCTTCACCAAGTTCGGACTCACGGCGGACACCTCGGACAACCGTCGTGTCCTCGCAGTCCTCACATTCCTCGGAGCATAGAATGCCTGCCACCGTCCTCGTCAACCAGTCGGCCCGCACCGGACTGCGCGCCGTCCTCGTCATCGCCGCAGCGATCGTCCTGCTCATTCCGATCGCGATCAGCGTCGCCCACGGTGCCTCCCGGCTCGACTACACGAAGGTCGAGTCGAGTGAGCAGCTGGCCGCCTCGGCGAGAGACGTCCGCTTCTCCCTCGACACGGGAGCCTCGATCACGGTGAGGACGACCGATGCGGACACGGCGACGGTGACGATGACCGGGGTGGGTCCGCGCGATGACGTCCCGAAACTGCGTGTCGAGGAGACCAACGGCGAATCGGTGGTCACCGTCGACGACAGGAAGGTCTTCGAGAACGCCCGCATCGACGTCGCCATCCCCAAGGCGACGTCGAAGGACACCAACCTCACGTTCGCCGGCGGCCTCGGCGAAGTCGACGTCCGGGGGGAGTTCAATGACGTCAAGGCCGACACCGACGCCGGGTCGGTCTCGCTCGAGGGCGACTTCGAGAAGGTGCAGACGACGACCGACTGGGGTCAGACCCGGTTCAAGGGCAGCTTCGGATCGATCGAGGCGAAGTCCGACGTCGGCACCCTCGAAGGCACCGACCTCAAGGTCCGCGACCGCGTCGACGCGACGACCTCGACGGGGTCGATCGACCTCGACTTCTCCAATGAGATGGTCCCGACCTCGGGAATCACGGTCAAGGCCGACGAAGGCAAGATCGATCTCCGTCTGCCCCGCCTCGACCTCGTCAAAGAGCATATGAGCGCCGAGGCGGCCGGCCCCGACGACGGGCGTGACGGTTCCGCCGATGACGGTGCCGAGGTCAAGGACCTCTTCTACCGGATCAACGCGACATCGAACCAGGGCAGCGTCGACCTCGCGAAGGACCTCGAGAAGTACGACGCGTCGAAGGATCCGAAGGACGCCGAAGGCAAAGCGGTCATCCCTGTCTCCGTCACCGCGGACACGGGCGCGATCACGATCGACCAGAACTGACTGAGCGGCGCGGCGGGCCACCGTTTTCGGCTCGACGACCGCAGCGCACGGTGCGACATCCGCCGCGCCCTGCTCGCCGGGCCACCGAAGGGAAGACAATGCAGGTCACGGTCTACGGAGCTACGGGAACCTTCGGCAGCCGACTCGTCACCCGGCTGCGGGCGATGGGGCATTCCGTGATCGCCGCCCACCGCGGGATCGGCGTCGACACGTACACCGGCGACGGGGTCACAGAGGCGGCGGTCGGCAGCGATGTCCTCGTCGACTGCGTCAACCTCCTGACGAACAACCGGCACCGGGCGCTCGACTTCTTCTCCCGCAGTGCGCGCTCGATCGCGTTGGCCGCGGCGGAGAATCCCGGTGCGGCGATGGTATGCCTGTCGATCGCCTTCAAACCCGCGGTCGCCGGATCCGCACTCTTCGGCTACTACCAGGGCAAGAACATGCAGGAGCGGGTCTACCGCAGGCTCGTGCCCGCCGACCAGCTCCTCATGTTCCGCTCGACCCAATGGTACGAACTCGCCGCGACGGCATCGGTGTCCGTCGGCCCGGTCGTCTTCGCCCCGAAGATGCGGGTGCGCGCCCTCGCCGCCGACGAAGCAGCCCGGATGATGGCAGAGGCGATCGAAGCCGGAGAGCGCGGCACCGTCGAGGTCGCCGGCCCCGAGATCAGCGACCTCGCCGCGATCGCCCGAGTCGTCGCCGAAGCGGAGGCGGGCCGCACCGGAGAACGGACCCAGGGCTCCGGCGTGAGGCGTCGGGGACGGACGCGGGCCCGCAAGGTCGTGCCCGTGCCGATTCCCGGACCGACGGCGGACGACGGCCTCATCCCCGAGTCGCCGAGGCTCTCGACCGTCACAGTCGACGAATGGCTTCGCACCCGGTGAGGTGATTCAGACGTACGGACCGATGAGGTGCCCGAGGACAGAGCCGTCGGGAACAGTGCCGTACTTGTAGCTGAGCTTCTGCAGAGGTGCGACGGCGGCGATGTCGGTGAGCGTACCCGGTCGCCAGGGCTGCATCATCGCCAGCTGGAGCAGATGCGCCGAGGTGGCCGAGAGCACCGGTGCTGCGTTCCACTGGCCGCGGGCTTCGGGCACGAGCACCTGGAGGACTTCGAAGATCCGGTGGTAGAGGAAGTAGTCGGGCAGGTCGTCGAAGTGGGTCCACCACTCATCGAGAGCGCGCCTCTGCAGGCCCAGCAGAACCGACTCCTTCTGCGAGGCGATGAACCAGTTCGCGATGGACAGCTTCGTCCACCGGGGGAAGATCGTTCCCGCACGGAGATAGCGGCGCTGCAGGTCATCGTCGAAGTTGTGTCCGACCCATGCCGTGGCGTCGAACCAGACGCCTCCATGCTCTTCGAGAATGCGGGTGCGGACGTAGTCGGAGAAGTGGGCCGGGCGCGAGTCCTCGAGGACCGCAGCGATCCGGTCGGGAACGTCGATGAGTTCACGGACCGATTCTCCGTCGAGCACACGCAGCGCGGGATACGATTCCCTGATGTTCGCCAGGCACGCCTGGACGAGCGGTGGGGCCGTGTCGATCGGAGTGTTCCAGTAGGTGAACACACGGTCGGAGGGCACCGGCATTCCGCGGTACCGACGCCGTGCGGAGGTGCGAGCGCGGGCGGCTGCGAAGATCGGCGGGTCGGCGGGCAGTCCGACACTGCGGCGCAGTTCTGGCAGGCGCGGCTGGAGCAGTCGGATGAGGCGCTCGTAGGTCTGCAGAGCCGCCACCGGATCGATCGTCGAGGCGAACTGCGAGGAGCGCTCGATCTGCGCCTGCAGCCCCGCCAGCACCTTCTCGGGCGTCGGGTCCTTCGTCAGTCTCATACCATCCTGCTTCCGCACATCGACCGTGGCCGACAAGGGCTGTTGTCCGGTCTGCTCTCTTCTCACCCTAGAGCAGGAGAGGCGTCTCCAGCCGGAATCGGCGGGTGAGGGGCGCGGGATCTCCGCCTCCCGCCGAGTAGGATGCGGTCGGGAGGTGGCCTGCATGGAATGGCACGAATACGGACTCGACGGTGTCGACGCCCTGCGCGTCGTCGTCTCCTGCGTCGTCTTCTACTTCGGCATCATCATCGTCGTCCGTCTCTTCGGGCAACGCGCCCTGGCGAGTCTCTCGAGCTTCGACCTGGCCGCGATCATCGCCCTCGGAGCCGTCGTGGGACGGGCGATCCTCGGCGACACCCCCACTCTCGTCGCCGGTGTCCTCGCCGTCGGGACGCTGCTCATCCTCCAGGCGGTGACCGGGCAGGCGCGGCGGAGCGCCCGCATCGAGGGCATCGTCAACAGTCCCGCGATCGTCCTCATGGCGGGAGAGGAGTTTCTCACCGACAACATGGCCCGCGCCCATGTCGATCGCGTCGAAGTGGTCTCGAAGCTGCGGATGGCAGGCATCCGAGAGCTCTCCGAGGTCGCGTGCGTCATCCTCGAACCCACCGGCCAGATCAGTGTGATCAAGCGCGGCAGGCCGATCGACCCGGCGCTGCTCGATGGTGTCGTCGGGGCGGAGCGCATCCCCCGATCGGACATCGGCTGAGACGACGACACCAGCCCGTCTGACCAGGCTCACTCTTCAGTTCTCGCGTCGTCGCCAGCGACCACCTCCTCGTCCTCCTCGAGCCCGAGCAGCCTGGCCCCGTTCTCCCAGAGCACCGCGCGCATCCAGTCGTCGCCGAGGTCGAGGCCGGCGAGCCCCGAGAGCTGATCGGCGTACGGGTAGGGGATGTTCGGGAAGTCCGAGCCGAGGACGACCTTGTCCTGGAGCGCCAGGAGTCGCTCACGGAAGGCGGGGGCCACCTCGGCGGGGTGGTTGAAGAACCCGGAGACGTACATCGTCGTATCGAGGTGGACCCCGCTGTGGGCCTCGGCGAGATCGGCGAACGCGTCGTACTCGGGCATGCCCATGTGGGCGATGACGAAGTTGAGGGCGGGAAAGCGTTCGAGCACCCGTGCCACCGCCTCGGGGCCGGTGAACTCGCCGGGCAGCGGCTTCGAACCGGCGTGGATGACGATCGGCACCTGCGCCTCCGACAGCGCCGCCCACGCGGGATCGAGGACACGGTCATCAGGAGCGAAGCCGCCGACCTGCACGTGGACCTTGAACAGCCGTGCCCCGGCCTCGAGGGCTGCGGGCACGTACTCGGCGGACTCCGGTTCGGCGTAGAGCGTTCCGCAGTGGACGACGTCCGGGTGGGCTGCGGCGAACTCCCTGTTCCAGTCGTTGAGCCACGCGGCCATACCCGGTCGGTGGGGGTAGGTGAGTGCCGGGATCCGGTGGAGGCCCCAGTCGCGGAGGATCCGCAGCCGGGTGTCGGTGTCGTGACGGTAGTGGATCGGCCACGGTCGACCGTAATGCGCCTCGGCGTCGTCGAAGTAGGACCAGACCTTGTCGAGCACATTCTGCGGGAGGAAATGGACATGGATGTCGGCCAGCCCCGGCAGATCGAGCGCCTCGACATACCCCGGGATCTCCGCATCGGTGCGGGGAGGAGCGATCATGGTCCCACCCTACGTCCCGGTACGGACACAGCCGGGCAGCGACGCGGATCCGTCCCACAGGCTGCGTCCAAACACCCGCCTTAGACTGCGGGAATGGAGTACACCGACCCGTTCGCGCTCGCCGTCCCGTCGCAGGCGCGGTCTCTCGGTCAGCCCCCGTTCTGGACGCCGGGTCAGGCCGTGACCTGGACGTACAGGCGCTTCGACTTCGATCGCGACCATATCGAGGTGCTCCGGCCGATGCGGGTCATCGAGGACGGACCCGACGGCGCGGCTCTGTGGATGCCCGGGGGCACCGAGGTCACCGACACCCGGATCGTCGGATGGGAGGGCTTCAACGCCCACGACGTCCCCCTCGACGTCCGCTTCCGCCCACCCGCCGAGGCACCCCGCCGGACCATGGTGCCCACCCGCTGGCAGGGGCACGGGGTCCTCAAGCTCGCCCCGCCGAACGTCCCGTTCTCCGTGTGGGTGCTCGTCAAACCCGCCGAGGCGGCCGACCCGTCCGCCGATCCCGTCCGGATCGAGTGGTACATCAACCTCGAGAGCACCCACCTGCGCACCGCCGAGGCGGTGTTCACCAGCGATCTCATCCTCGACATCACCTTCCCCGTCGCCGAGGAGCCGCTGCACCTCCCCGGTGGCCGTCTCAATGCGCGCGGAGCCGTCTTCAAGGACGTCCACGAGATCGCCGCGGCCGCGCAGTACGGCTACTGGCCGCCCGAATGGTCGGACATCGTCCGCGGCAACGGCAGCCTCGTCCTTGACCGGCTCGAGGACCACCGATGGGCGTTCGATCCCCGGTGGGCCGGCGTCGCCCGCGACCTCGCCGGGTTCGAACCGGGGGAGAAGCCGCGGTCCGGAACGGGGGAGAAGCCGCGGCTCGGCCCGACCACCTCGGCGGACACAATTTCTCCAGGTCAGCGGGAACATCGACGCATTCCCGCGGGTTGTTACGTAAGACCGGACCACCGCTGAGAGGACATCGCTATGGCCACGAATCACCGTATCCGCCTCAACTCGCGTCCCGTGGGGATGCCGACGGCTGAGAACTTCCTCCACGACGAGGTCCCCGTCGAATCCCCGGGTGAGGGGCAGGTTCTCCTGCGCACCCTCTACCTCTCCCTCGATCCGTACATGCGGGGGAGGATGTCGGACGCGAAGTCCTACGCGCGGCCGACGGAGATCGGCGAGGTGATGGTCGGAGCGACGGTGTCCGAGGTCGTCGAGTCGCGATCTCCGGAGTTCTCTCCCGGTGACATCGTCCTCGGCTACGGCGGGTGGCAGGAGTACTCGATCGAGGACGCCTCGCAGCTGCGCCGCCTCGACCCGGAGATCGCGCCCGTGAGCACGGCGCTCGGTGTGCTCGGGATGCCGGGGTTCACCGCGTACGCAGGGCTGCTCGAGATCGGCATGCCCAAGCCGGGTGAGACCGTCGTCGTCGCCGCGGCGACCGGTCCGGTCGGCTCGGTCGTCGGGCAGATCGCGAAGATCGTCGGGGCGCGGGCCGTCGGCATCGCCGGTGGGCCGGACAAGGTCGCCCACCTCAAGGAGCTCGGGTTCGACGTCGCCCTCGACCACCGCTCCCCGAACTTCAGGCAGGAGCTCGCCGAGGCGGTTCCCGAAGGCATCGACGTCTACTTCGAGAACGTCGGCGGTAAGGTCTTCGAAGCGGTCCTGCCGCTGCTCAACACGTTCGCCCGTGTGCCCGTGTGTGGTCTCGTCTCGAGCTACAACCTCACCGAACTGCCGCCCGGACCCGACCGCACGGGACTGCTCATGTCGACGATCCTGCGGCAGTCGCTCACGGTGCGCGGCTTCATCCAGAGCGAGTTCGTCGACCGCCTGGGCGAGCAGTTCCTGTCCGACATGCGCTCGTGGATCCAGGAAGGAAAGATTCGCTACCGCGAGGACATCCGCACAGGTCTCGATCGTGCACCGGAGTACTTCAACGAACTCCTCACCGGCGGGAACTTCGGGAAGATGGTCGTCGCCGTCGGCGAGCAGAGCCAGCGTTAGTCACGGGGTCCGGGACGGCTATGGAGCCGTCCCGGACACGGGGCGGGTTGTCTGCTGCGATCTCGACGAACGGCGTGGACATTGTGTTGGGAGCCCGGATTCGGCCGGAGATATCGAGGTGTGTACTCGTTCGGCCGCGAATGGGAGACTGAGACTATGGAACCGGCAATCAGATTCGACGAAGCCGCGATTGCGCGGATCTGCGCAGCTCGCGGAGTCGAGCGATTGCGCGTCTTCGGCTCCGCAGTCTCCGACCGGTTCGATCCAGAGTCGAGCGACCTCGACTTCATCGTGGATTTCGTTCCTGGGCGTGACAGCATGTTCGATGATTATTTCGGTCTGCTCGAAGATCTCTCAGCTCTCTTCGACCGGGAGGTGGAGCTGGTGGTCGGCCGAGCACTGAAGAATCCCTACTTCCGCGAATCAGCCCTGAGCGGCGCGCAGGAACTCTATGCGGCGTGAAACCTCTGCCTGGCTGTGGGATGCCCGCGAAGCGATCGATGCCATCGGCAGTTTTGTCGATGGCGTCGATGAAAGCGAGTTCACGCACAGTCTGCTCATCCGGTCTGCGGTCGAGCGGCAGCTCGAAGTGCTGGGTGAGGCGCTCAATCGGGTGCGCAGTGCAGATCCCGAAACGGCTGCATTGATCGCAGACATCCACCGGATCATCGCTATGAGAAACGTCATCGCTCATCAGTACGGTGAGATCGACTATGCGATCGTTTGGTCAGCCGTCAACGATCGCGTTCCGCAGCTCAGGTCGACGATTGCGGCTCTGCTCTCCGACTGAACCGTCTCACCGGAAGCGGGCGAACACCTCGGCGGGGTCGAGGCCGTAACTCAGCGCGAGGGTCAGCGCGATCCGCGCCTTCCTCGCATCGAGGATCCCGGCCGGGATGAGCCCGCCCTCGAGCAGGCCGATCTCCCCGCCGACGTAACCGTACGTGCGGGTCAGGCTCGCTCCCGACCCAGGTCGGGAGGCGAGGATGACCGGCATCTGCTCGCCGAGGCGGAGGACCGCGGGCACAAGATCCTCGGGGACGTGTCCGCCGCCGACTCCGGCGAGGACGAGGCCGGCGAAGCCTGCCTCACCGAGGCGGTCGAACGTCTCCGCCGGTTCCCCCAGTCCCACCTCGGCGAGGGCGACCGCCGCGAACGCGTCGGGTCGGGGGAGTCCTGCGAACGGCGAGGCCGCCGTGCGAGGGTGCGGCGCGTGGGGGAGACGGACGACGTCCTCACTGATCCACCCGATGGCGCCGAGCACCGGACCCGAGGAGAAGGCCGCCGTCGAGGACACGTGCGCCTTGCGGACATGATGCGGATCGTGGATCTCGTCGTTGAAGACGAGGGTGGCCGGCAGGTGCCGAGCCGACGGCGAGAGCGCGGTGAGCGCGGCGGCGCGGACGTTGGCGGGGCCGTCGGCGCCGGGCAGCGTCGGATTGCGCATCGCTCCGGTCACGGCGATCGGCGTGCCCGAGTCATTGAGCAGTGAGAGCGCGAAGGCCGACTCCTCGAGGGTGTCCGTGCCCTGGGTGAGCACGATGCCGTCCGCGTCGGTCCGCCGCGCGAGGTCGACGACATCGTGGAGCATGTCGAGGGTGACGTTCGCACTCGAGACCTGGGCGACCTGGGTGAAGTCGGCCTGGAGGTCAGGCCAGATCCGGTCGAGACCAGCGGCTGCGGCGATCTCGGCTCCGCTGAGCGCCGGAGCGACCCCACCGCTGCCGTCGGCGGTCGAGGCGATGGTTCCGCCGAGCGCGGCGACGAGCAGATGGAGTGGCGTATCAGGCATGACCCCGAGTCTAGCGAGGTGACGGAGGAGATCGGGATGCTGTGTCAGTCCCCGCTGTTAGCATCCACACATGGATCCGGACACCGTGCTCAGGCTCGCCCACGAGCAGGCGATGCAGTACCCGTCCGTCGTCGTCGACCACCCGTTCGGACCCGAGTACGCCGTATACAAGGTGCGGGGGAAGATGTTCATGATGCAGTACGAGCTGCGGGGCGTGCCGAGCATCAATCTCAAGATCGACCCTCTCGACGGTGAGGTCCTCCGTGACGCCTATGCGGAGATCGCACCCGGATACCACATGAGCAAGAAGCATTGGATCACCGTCGCCGGACGAGGCGATCCCGGCGAACAGGGCGAGACCAGCGAACAGGGCGAGACGGAGTCGAACTTCGACGCCGACCTTCTCCACGACCTCGTCCTCGAGTCCTATTGCCTGGTGGTGGCGAAGCTGCCGGTCAGGGACCGCCCGGTCGATCCGATGACCTTCGGAGGGCGAAACCAGGACTGAGATGTGGGACCTGTGATCTGGGACCCCGGATTGGCGTGCATTCGCGGCGGCCCGGACAATGGAGGTCATGTCTGCCCTGAGTTCCGCACTCGCCTACAAGCGACTGCTCGAGTCCGATGAGACTCTGCGCATGCTCCGGGCCGACCACCTTCCCGTGATGGCAGTGACCCTCGATGCCCACCTCGGCCGGCCGGGCACGCGTATGATCACCGAGGACCTCCATGAGAGCATCGACTCCGACCTCGAGGATCTGCGCGACCACTTCCCGCTCGGCACCCGCACCGCGAAGGCCTACTGCGACGACTGGCGGCGCGCGGGCATCCTCGTGCGGCGGCCGGCCACCTCGGCGCGCGGGGAGACCTACGAGCTCTCCGCCGCGGGCTTCGATGCGATCCGGATGCTCGAACAGCTGCGCACCCCACCGCAGACGGCGACCGAATCCCGGCTGGTCAGCCTCGCCCAGGCGGTGCGGCAGCTCGCGATCGACACCGACCCCGACAGCGCCCGCCGACTCGCCGCGCTCCACGCCGAACGCGACCGCATCGACGCCGAGATCGCCCGCGTCCGCCGCGGCGACCCCCGCTCGATCGTGCTCGACCGGCGCCGCGCCAACGAGCGCGTCGCCGACATCCTCCAGCAGGCCCAGGGCATGCCCGCCGACTTCGCGCGCGTGCGCGCCCGGTTCGAAGAGCTCAACCAGGACCTGCGGCTCTCGATCCTCTCCGCCGAGGACTCCCAGTCGAAGGTCCTCGACGAGGTCTTCCGCGGCGTCGACCTCATCGAATCCTCCGACGAAGGTCGGACGTTCGCCGCATTCTCCGCCCTCGTCCGCGACCCCGAGCAGGCAGCGGCCTTCGACGAGGACATCGCAGCGATCCTCGACCGCGACTTCTCCGCAGCCCTCACCCCCGAGACCCGCCGGTCCCTGCGCACCCTGATGCGGCAGATGAAGGACGGCTCCCGCGAGGTCTCCGACATCCTCACCGAATTCGCCCGCGGCCTGCGTCGCTACGTCCACTCCCACGAATTCCAACGCGACCGCGTCATGCGCTCCCTCCTCCAGGACGCGCTCGCCACCGCCGCCCCGGTCGCCGCCGTGCGGCGGCCCTACGACGACGTCGGCGTCGAACTCGAGCTCTCGAGCGTTCCCCTCGGCAGCCTCGGCGAGGTCATCCTCCACGATCCCGCCGAGTTCGACGCCGGAGACGAACTCGCCGAGGCGGGGGAGGCCGACGTCGACTTCGCCGAGCTCATCGCCATCGCCCGCGAGTCCGAGATCGACTTCGCCGAGCTCACCGACAACATCAACCGCGCCATCGCCGGGACCGACTCGGTCACCGTCGCCGAGGTGCTCGAGACCTACCCGGCCACGCAGGGCCTGGCCAGCGTCGTCGGCCTTCTCTCGCTCGCGAGCACCTACGGCACCGTCGATCCCGAGGCCAGGGAGAGGATCACCTGGTCCGGCGTCGACGGCGTCGACCGCCACGCCATCATCCGCCGCCACCGTTTCACCGAAGGCATCCGACTATGACAGACACCCCCGACACCCGCCTCGACGCCGACCGGCAGGCGACCGACAGCCCCGACGGACTGTGGACCGGGGACACGGGAACGCTCGGTGAGAACACCCGCCGAGTCCTCCTCGAACTCCTCAAGGGCCCCTACGTCTCGGGCACGCAGAGCCCGCAGCTGTGGTCCGCCCTCGTCACCGACGAGGCCCTCGTCCGTTCCCGCCTCCACGAGCTCTTCCTCGACCTTGTCATCGACAAGGTCGACGAGTTCGCCTTCACCCGCAAGGTCGTCACCGACGAACTCGACGTCCCGGCCGCCGTGCGCAGCGAACGCCTGACCTTCCTCGACACCGCGATGCTCCTCGTCCTGCGCCAGCTCCTCCTCGCCGCCCCCGGAGAACGCCGGGTCATCGTCGACCGCGACGAGGTCTACGAGCGCCTCGCGATCTACCGCACCGGCGACGAGTCGACCTTCCAGCGCAACCTCAACGGCGCGTGGGGACGGATGAGCAACCGCCTGCGCGTCCTCCACAAGGTCGGCGACGACCGCTTCGAGATCTCGCCGATGGTGAGGTTCCTCATCGACGAGGACCGCGTCCGCGAGCTCATCGACGTCTACGAACGCATCGCCGGCACCGGGGAGGCCGGCACCGCCGACACAGATACCGATGACCCCGCCGAGGCGGTCGCTGACACCCGGAACGCAGGCACCGGCGACCCCGCCACGAATGTCGCCCACGGAAAGGTCGACGCATGACCGAGGCCCTCTTCCCGCTCGACGCCGCCCTCATCGCCGACCAGGCCCGCGCCCGCGGGGCGCACCGGCCCGACGTCGGCAGCCAGTGGCGGCTCTCGGAGATCCAGATCGCGAACTGGGGCACCTTCGACTCCGACATCCACCGGATCCCCGTCTCCCACCGCGGCCATCTCATCACTGGACCCTCCGGCTCCGGGAAGTCCTCCCTCCTCGACGGCATCGCCGCCGTCCTCACCCCCGACAAGTGGCTGCGCTTCAACGTCGCCGCCCAGACCGCCGGCAGCCGCGTCGACCAGCGCAGCCTCGTCAGCTACGTCCGCGGGGCCTGGACGCGGACCGCGGACTCCGACGAGGACCGAGTGGTGAGCAAGTACCTGCGGCCCCGTGCCACGTGGAGCGGCATCGTGCTGCGCTACGACAACGGCTCCGACCGTCCGCTCACCCTGGCCCGGCTCTTCTTCCTCAAGGGATCGAGCACGACCGCGGCCGACCTCGCCGACGTGTGCCTGCTCGAACGCGCCGGCCTCGACCTCGCCGACCTCCAGCAGTACGCGCGCACCGGACTCGAGACCCGCAGACTCAAGGCCGATCACCCCGAGGCGGTCATCACCTCGAACGGCATGCACGCGAAGTTCTACGCCCGGATGCGCAAGGTCTTCGGCATGGCCAGCGATGCCGCCCTCCAGCTGCTCCACAAGACGCAGTCGGCGAAGAGCCTCGACAGCCTCGACCGACTCTTCCGCGACCACATGCTCGAGGTCCCCAACACCTTCGCCCTCGCCGACACGGCGGTGAGCGAATTCGGTGACCTCAAGGACGCCCACGACCACGTCGTCGAACTCCGTCGCCAACGCGACCACCTCCTCCAGCTGCGCGACGCCGCGACACGCTACGACTCGGCCCACGAGGCCGAAGCCCAGGCCGTCGCCCTCAACGACGCCCTCCTGCCGTTCCAGAAGCGCCGCGAGCTCGACGTCCTGCGCACCGAGCTGAGCGCCCGCAGCCGCGACCTCGTCGAACTCGAGGTTGCCGCCGATCGCGCCAAACGCGACTACGACACCGCCGTCGACGACTACGACCTCGCCCGCCGGGCCACCCTCGAACTCGGCGGCGCCGAAGCCGAGCACCTCCAGCAGCGCATCGCCACCGCCGAGACCGAACGGCGCGCCGTCGCCGACCGCTGGGCCGGCCTCGAACGCCGACTCGAACAGGCGGGCATCGACCACGCACCCACCTCGGCGGCCGAGTTCGCCGCACTCCAGGAGCAGATCGCCGCCGCCCTCGACGACGACTCCGAGAGCGGACCCAGCCACGCCGATCACGACCGCTTCTCGACGGCACGCCGTCGGGTCAGGGACCTCGAGGCCGAGATCGACTCGCTGCGGAAGTCCGGGTCGACCGTGCCCGGCAGCCTCCTCGAGATCCGCCGCGAACTCGCCGAGGGCACCGGCCTGAGCGAGAAGGCGCTGCCGTTCGCCGCCGAGCTCATCGAAGTCGACCCCGCCCACGCGCAGTGGACGGGAGCGATCGAACGCGTGCTCCGACCCTTCGCGCTCACCGTCCTCGTCCGGCAGGAGAACCTCGGCGCCGTCCGCTCCTGGGTCGACGCCCACCGGGTCAGGGGACGTCTCGTCTTCGAGGAGATCCCGGCCAAGGCTCCCAAGCCGCGACCCGCGAGCAGCGAGAAGTCCCTGGTCAACAAGATCGACGTCGCCGAATCGGGATTCGGCGAATGGGTCCGCTCGGCCCTGTCCGAACGCTTCGACGTCGCCTGCGTCGACCGTCCGGACGACCTCGACGACTACGCCCGCGCCGTCACCCTGGCCGGTCAGATCAAGTCCTCACGCACCCGATACGAGAAGGACGACCGGCGCCGCATCGACGACCGCAGCAACTGGGTGCTCGGCAACCGGGACGCCAAGCTCGACGCGCTCATCGACTCCCTCCGCGACGCGCAGACGGAGCTGGCTGCAGCCGAGGAGATCGTCCGCGCCGCGACCGCGGAGACCGCCCTGGCCAACCGCCGCAAGGGCATCCTCGCCGGCATCCGCGAACAGTCGTGGCGTGACATCGACACTGCCGGCGCCGAGGCGGCGATCACGGCGCTCGAGAAGCAGCTGAGCGACCTCGAGGCCGCCGACGGCGACCTCCAGCAGGCGATCGGCGCCGAACGTCGGGCCCGTGCGGCCAAAGAGTCCGCCGAGGCGCAGACCCGTGACGCCGACTATGCGCTGCGGCGGGCGAACGAGCAGATCAGCGACCTGCGTGCCGACATCGACCGCCTCACCGAGGACATCGACGCCGGCCGCATCCTCGAGGTCGACCCCGCCCTCGCCGACGCCCTCGATGCCCGCTTCGGGAAGGTCGAGGGCAGCATCGGCCGGGAGACCCTCGCCGAGGCGGGCCAGCAGGTGTCCCAGACCCTGCAGGCAGAGAAGGACCGCGCGCAGGCGGCGGCGAGCGAGGCCGGTCAGGCCGTGACCCGGTTGGCCGCGGAGTTCAAGGCGGCCTGGCCGTCGGTGGCCGTCCAGCTCACGGCCGAGGTCGCTGACCGCCACGACTACCTCGTCATGCTCGACGAGATCGAAGCCCACGGTCTGCCCGACCACGAGAACCGGTTTCGCGACCTCCTGCGCGAGCGCTCCCGCGACCTCATCGGGGAGCTCCTCAACGAGATCTACGCCGCCTCGCACGAGATCGAGGACCGGGTCGCCCCGATCAACTCCTCCCTCCTGCGCTCCCGATTCGACGAAGGCCGCTACCTCCGGCTCAAGGTCAAGACCCGCCGCAGCGAGACCGTCAACGCCTTCATCGCCGACCTCCGCCGGATCGTCGGCGGCGGCTGGAACGAAGACGACAGCGAGACTGCGGAAGAGAGGTACGCGACCCTCGCCGAGGTGATGCGCCGCTTCGCCTCGAGCGAGCACGTCGATCGGGTATGGCGGACCCAGTGCCTCGACACCCGACTGCACGTGAGCTTCCTCGCCGAGGAGATCGACGACCACGGCCGCGCGCACGCGACTTACGACTCGGGAGCGGCGATGTCCGGCGGACAGCAGCAGAAGCTCGTCATCTTCTGCCTCGCCGCCGCCCTGCGCTACCAGCTCGCCGACCCCGACGAGGCGATCTCGAAGTACGGCACGATCATCCTCGACGAGGCCTTCGACAAGGCCGATGCCCGGTACACGCGGATGGCGCTCGACGTCTTCCTCGAATTCGGCTTCCACATGGTGCTCGCGACCCCGCAGAAGCTGCTCCAGACGATCGAACCCTACGTCGGTGCTGCGACCTCGATCGAGAACCCGAGCCGGCAGAAGACCCTGGCCTCGACGATGGTGTGGGAGACCGGCGACGGCAGCCACGGTGAAGGTGCGCGAGCCGAGACGCCGGTGACCTGACCGGCCCGCTCACCGTCACCGCCAGCGAACCGATCTTTCCCCGCCGCGCCTGTTGACTTTGTTTTTTCAATAGATAAACTAACTAACCATGCGGCTGTGACAGCCGCCACAGGGGAGTCGGGATACCTGGAATTCCCCGTACTCACCATCACGCTGACCGGAACCGCCCGGTCCGACCTCCGCAGTTCACCGACGAACGGAACGAAGGACACGTCAATGAAGACGAAGCGTCACCTGCTCACCCTTTCCGCCCTGGCCGCCTCGGCGGTCCTCCTCGCCTCCGGCTGCTCCTCGGGCTCCTCATCCTCGACCCCGGAGGGCGATGGAAGCCTGTCGTTCAACACCTCCGAGCCGAAATCGATTCTGCCCCAGAAGGAACCGGGCTCGCAGATCGGCATGGCATTGTGCGCGAACCTCATGGAGATGAATGTCGAGAACCAGGAGTACGAACCGCTCGTCGCCGAGTCCGTCGAATCCAAGGATGCGAAGAACTGGACGATCAAGCTCAAGGACGGGTGGACCTTCCAGGACGGCACCCCGGTGACGTCCGCTTCGTTCGTCGATGCGTGGAACAAGACCGCCTACGGCCCGAACGCCTGGCAGGGCAACGGCTCCTTCACCACCTTCGAGGGCTACTCCGATCTCAATCCCGCCGAGGGAGAACCGAAGACGAAGGAGCTCTCAGGAGTGAGAGCTCCCGACGACAAGACGATCGAAGTCACGCTCAACGCCCCCAACGCCGACTTCCCGATGCTTCTGTCGACCAACCCGCTCTGTCCGCTGCCGCAGGCCGCGTTCGACAACCCTGAAGAGTACGAGAAGAACCCGATCGGCAACGGTCCCTACAAGTTCACGTCATGGGATCACGGGGTCCAGGTCGACCTTGAGAAGTGGAAGGAGTTCCCCGGTGGAGAGGCCTTCTCCGGAGGAGCGGAGTCCCTCGTCGCGAAGATCTACACCGGCATCGACGCCGCCTACACGGACTTCACGGCGGGCAACCTCGACATGATGCGCAACTCCACCCCGCAGATCGTCGAGAAGGCGAAGACCGACGTCGGCGAGGACGCGATCTACGAGGTGCAGACCGGAAGCAAACAGGATTCCCTGCAGTTCCCCGAATACATCGAGGAGCTGAGGAACCCCGACTTCCGCAAGGCCGTGTCTCTGTCGATCGACCGCAAGAAGACCGTCGACGCACTGCTCAAAGGGCAGGGGATGCCCTCGGATTCGCTGCTGTCGCCGAGCCTCGAGGCCTATCAGGAGGGTGCCTGCGAATCGTGCACCTTCGACCCTGCGAAGGCCAAGCAGCTGCTCGAGAAGTCAGGATTCACCGGCACCCTGCAGATCTCCTATGCCAGCGGTGGAAGCGACCAGCTCATCCAGGCGATCGCCCGTCAGATCCAGGACAACCTCGGCATCGAGGTCAAGCTCGACCCGGTTCTGCCCACTGAGCTCTCGGAGAAGCGCAACACCGGCAAGCTCGAAGGTGCCGTCTACGGTCTGTGGGGGTGGACGTACAAGAGCCCCGACCAGTTCCTCAGCCAGTACCAGACCGGCGGTGACGGCAACCAGGCGACCCAGTACAGGAATCCGAAGGTCGATGAGCTCCTCGAACAGGCCAGGGGCGAGCAGGACGAGGCCAAGCGCAACGAGCTGTTCACACAGGCGGAGGCGCTCATCCTCGAGGACATGCCGGCCGTGCCCCTCTTCATCCCCAAGGACTACGGGCTGCGCTCGCCGGGCGCGGCGACGAACGAAGTCCAGGGCGACATCCAGTTCTACCGGGCCGGCTATGCCTGCTGATCACGAGACGAGGTAGCCGCTCATCGGCCTCAAACAGCGCAACACAGGACTCATCCTGCGCCACCTCCTCCACAATCCCGGGCTCTCCCGATCGGAAGTGGCGAAGAGCGTCGGACTCTCCGCTCCAACGGTCACGAATCTCACCGGTGAACTCATCGACCACGGATTCCTCCGAGGACTGGTGTCGAAGTCCGGCAGCATGGGGCGTCCGCGGGTGCCCTTGGCAGTCGATCCGGACCGCCGTGCGGTGCTCGGCATCCATCTCGGCCCGCAGGTCACGGGTCTGACGATCATGGGTCTCGACGGCACGGAGAAGGTCTCCGAACTCGTGCCGCACGGAGACCTTCCCGGTCCTGAAGCGATCGCGAAGGTCGTCACGGCGGCCGAGCGACTCACCGCCGACAGGGAACCGGGTGAACTGCTCGGCACCGGGATCGCGACCGGCGGGCAGGTCGACGTGGGAGAAGGCGTCGTCCTCGACCACCCGAGCGCCGGGTGGCGCGATCTCGATGCGATCTCACCGTTCCGTGCCGCGCTCAGCGGGCCGATCGTCTTCGATCACAATGTCCGCGCCGCCGCCCAGTGGGAGCTGCTCTACGGTGTCGGTCGGGTCACCGACGACTTCCTCCTCCTCGTCGTCGCCTCGGACGTCGGCTGCATCAGCGTGCGGCAGGGAGCCATCCGCCACGGCGCGAGCCGACGGGCCGGAATCATCTCCCACCTCACGGTGCCCGGATCCACCGTGGTCTGCGAGTGCGGTCGCACCGGCTGCTTCGCGGCCGCCGCCAGCGACGATGCCCTCGTCCGGCAGGCACACACGGCAGGACTGACCGACATCTCCTACCTCGACCTCCTCGTCAGGCTCGCGGACACCGGGGATGCCACCGCCTCGGCGCTGCTGAGCGAACGCAACCGCGCCATCAGCTGCACGGCGGCCGCGCTCTTCGACCTCGACGACCCCGGTCGGCTCGTCATCGCCGGTTCCCCCGCCGAGGTGGCCGACCACTTCGAGGAGATCCGCACCGGAGTCGGTCGGGAGTCCGTCCTCGGGGAGGCCGCCTCCGAGCGGGTCGTCGTCTCCAATGGCCACCTCATGAGTCTTACGCACTACGCGGCGAGTTCGATGGTGGCAAAGGTCCTCGAGGATCCGCTCGCCCACGTGAGCGGTGACGCGCGTCTGGGGGCATGATGGTCGCCTACACGATCCGTCGCGTGCTCCAGATGATCCCCGTGGTCATCGGCGCGACCTTCATCATCTACGCTCTCACCTTCGCGATGCCCGGCGACCCGATCGCCGCCGTCACCGGGTCGCGCCCACTGCCCGCGGCGACGGTCCAGCAGATCCGCGAGGCCTACCACCTCAACGACCCGTTCCTCGTCCAGTACGGGCAGTACATGCTCGGTCTGCTGCGCGGCGACCTCGGCATCGATCTCTTCGGTCGTCCCGTCGCCGGTCTCATCGCCGAGCGCCTGCCGGTGACTCTGCAGCTCGGCCTCACAGCGTGGGCGCTCAAGCTCGTGATCGGACTGCTCATCGGGATCTACTCGGGGCTCAAATACAACCGTCCCGCTGACCACTTCGCGCTCTTCTTCACGGTCTTCTTCATCGGCGTTCCCGGCTTCGTCGTCGCCCTCGGCGCGCAGACCCTCTTCGGGGTCAAGCTCAACTGGGTCGACCCAGCGGGCATCGGAGCCGGCTGGCCGATGGCGTTCATCCTCCCGGCCCTCGTCATGGCCGTCGAAGCCTCCGCGGGCCTCGCCCGGCTCACCCGCACCAGCCTCGTCGAGGTCCTGCGCGCCGGCTACATGCGCACGGCCATGGCGAAGGGGCTGAGCCCGCAGCGCCAGATCTGGGGCCACGCCCTGCGCAACACGATGATCCCCGTCTCGACGTATCTCGGTCTCAGCCTCGCCGGAATGCTCGGGGGCACGGTGATCATCGAAGCGATCTTCAACATCCCCGGCATCGGCCAGCTCATGGTCGACGCCATCAACAACAAGGAGGGCACGGTCGTCGTCGGCATCGCGACATTCCTCGTCATCGCCTACCTCGTCTTCAACCTCCTCGTCGACCTCATGTACGGCATCATCGATCCGAGGGTGAGAGTATGACCCAGCAGCTGACCGAGTCCGCCCCGGTCTCGACCCAGACCCCGCCCAAGCGCCACCGCCTCCGTTCCCTGCTCCGACGCCCGCGCCTCATCCTCTCCGCGAGCCTCGTGCTCGTCATGATCGTCATGGCCGCCGTCCCGCAGCTCTTCACCGGCTTCGGACCCGGACCGCTCGAGGGCTGCGACATCCTCAACAGCAACCTGCCGCCGAGCAGCGATCACTGGTTCGGCTACGACCCGCAGGGGTGCGACTACTACACCAACGTCATCTACGGCGCGCGGGCCTCGATCGTCGTCGGCCTCCTCGTCTCGATCGCCTCGTTCGTCATCTCAGCGATCCTCGGCGCGATCGCCGGATTCTATGGCGGCTGGGTCGACGCGATCATCTCCCGCGTCTGCGACATCGCCTTCGGCCTGCCCTTCATCCTCGCCGCGATCGTCATCCTCCAGCTCTTCCCCGAACGATCCATCCTCACCGTCGCCTTCGCCCTCGCTCTCTTCGCGTGGCCCGGCGGAGTGCGGTTCATGCGCTCCTCGGTCCTTGCGATCAGGGACCGTGAGTTCGTCCAGGCCACCCGGGTCCTCGGCAGCAGCGACTCGCGGCTGATCTTCTCCCACATCGTCCCCAACTCGCTCACCCCGCTCCTCGTCCTCCAGACGCTGGGGATCGGCGGGGCCATCGGCGCCGAGGCGGGGCTGACGTTCATCGGCATCGGACTCACCCCGCCGTCGGTGTCGTGGGGCCTTCAGCTCTCCGTCGCCCGCGAGTACGTCTCCACGGTGCCCCATCTCCTCATCTTCCCCGCCGTGTTCCTGTCCGTGACCGTGCTCGCCTTCGTCCTCTTCGGCGAGGCTCTGCGCGACGAGCTCGACCCGAACGGAGCGAACCGATGACCGGCACACCGTCTCCCGACCTCACCGTCACCGACCTCGTCGTCGAGTTCGCGACTCCCCGCGGCACCGTGCGTGCGGTCGACTCCGTCGATTTCCGCGTCCCCTCGGGCAGAGCGCTCGGCATCCTCGGCGAGTCAGGGTCGGGGAAGTCGGTGACCGCCTCGGCGGTCATGGGACTGTTGCCCACTCCACCCGCGCGGATCCGCTCCGGGTCCGTCCGCCTCGGCGAGGAGGAGCTCATCGGGATGCCGGAGCGGCGCCGACGCCGGATCATCGGCTCGTCGCTGAGCATGGTCTTCCAGGATGCGCTCTCCGCGCTCAACCCGGTCCATCCGGTCGGTCGGCAGATCGCGGAGCTCTACCGCGTCCACCGCGGCATGGGCCGGTCGGCGGCGAAGGCCGCGGCGGTTGAGATGATGCGCCGTGTGCGCATCCCCGACCCCGAGGCCAGGGCAAGGGACTTCCCCCACCAGTTCTCCGGCGGGATGCGCCAGCGCATCGTCATCGCCATGGCGCTCGCCCTCGACCCCGACGTCCTCATCGCCGACGAGCCGACGACGGCGCTCGACGTCACCGTCCAGGCGCAGATCCTCGACCTGCTCCGCGAGCAGCAGGAGGCGCGGAGCATGAGCCTCGTCCTCATCACCCACGACATCAACGTCGTGCGCGAGGTCACCGACGATCTCATCGTCATGTACGGTGGGCGGGTCGTCGAATCGGGTCCCACCGCCGAGGTGCTCGCCTCCCCGGCGCATCCGTACACCAGGGGTCTCGCCCGGTCGATGGGCGCCGAGGTGGTCAAGGGGGAGAGGATCCCTGCGATCCCGGGTGCGCCGCCGGACCTGCTCAACCTGCCCGGCGGGTGCGCCTTCGCCCCGCGATGCGAGTTCGCGACGGAGAAGTGCGCACAGCTTCCCCAGCGCCTGCCGACCGGACCTGACAGAACCAGCGCATGCTGGCTGAGCGAGAGGGTGGCTTCCCTGTGACGACGACTTCACTGACCTCCCCTGCGCTGGGCCCGTCGGCGCGCACTCGGGAGGTGCTGGGCGGCTCGGTGGCCGAGCCGGCCGGGTCCACGCCGCTGATCGAGCTGCGCCACGTCTCCCGGACGTACAAGCTCAAACGCCCTCTGCCGATCGGGCGGCACCGGATCGTCAGCGCCCTCGACGATGTCAGCCTGACCATCGGAGACGCGGAGACCCTCGGCGTCATCGGCGAATCCGGCTGCGGCAAGTCGACGCTCGCCCGCATCGTCTCCGGTCTCGAGTCGCCGAGCGAGGGTCAGGTGCTCTTCTCGGGTGAGGACGTCACAGGGCTGTCCAAGTCGGCGTGGAAGGAGATGCGTCGCAACATCCAGCTCATCTTCCAGGACCCCTCGAGCTCGCTCGACCCGCGCAAGAGCGTCGCGAAGATCGTCGGCGAACCCTTCGAGATCCACCGCGACCTGCTGCCGCCGGGGAAGCGACGGGCCAAGGTCGGGGAGCTGCTCGAACTCGTCGGCCTCAACCCCGACCACGCCGACCGGCTGCCGCACCAGTTCTCGGGCGGGCAGCAGCAGCGCATCGGCATCGCTCGGGGGATCGCACTCGAACCCCGCCTGCTCGTCTGCGACGAAGCGGTGTCCGCGCTCGATGTCTCCGTGCGGGCCCAGATCGTCAACCTTCTCGCCGATCTCCAGGAGGAGTTCGGGATGAGCTACCTCTTCATCGCCCACGACCTGCAGATCGTCGAGCACATGTCCGATCGGGTCATCACCATGTACCTCGGCCGGATCGCCGAAAGCGGTCCCACAGAAGAGGTCTACACGCGCACCGCGCACCCCTACACCGGGGCGCTGCTCTCAGCGGCCCCGGAGCTGCGGACGCCCACCGGCATCGAGCGCGAGCACATCGTCCTCAGCGGCGATCCGCCCTCGCCGATCGACCCGCCGACCGGCTGCCGGTTCCGCACCCGGTGCTGGATGGCCGCCGAGATCTGTGCGACATCCGTCCCGGAGCCGGTGACCATCGCTTCTTTGCACGGGGGCGATGCCCGACCCGCAGGGGAACCAGCCGCTGCCCCCACAGACGCGGCGGACAGTGCGCGCCCGCACGCCGCAGACAGCGCCGCCGCTGCGGACAGTGACCGCCCGCACGCCGCGGACGGCGACCGCCCCGCCTCTCACACGGCGATGTGCCACTTCGCCTCCGAGGTGCCCGCAGCGCTCTCCCCGACCACGAAGAAGGACACCCCAGAATGAGCTCCACCATGAAGATCGGCATCGTCGGATTCGGGCTGCGAGCGGGACTGTGGCGCTACGCGCACTCGCCCGCGGACGGACACGAGGTGACGATCATCTGTGACATCAGCGAACGCGGTCGCAGAGACGCCGCAGACCGGATCCCCACGGCTGCGATCACCGACGACCTCGGCGACGTCCTCTCCGCCGGACTCGACGCCGTCCTCGTCCTCACCCCCGATCACGCGCACGCTCCGGTCGCGATCGCCTGCCTCGAGGCGGGGATCCCGACCTTCTGCGAGAAGCCGCTGGCGACGACGATCGAGGACGCCGACGCGATCCTCACCGCCGCCGCGAGGAACCGCGCGCGCCTCTACGTCGGCCACAACATGCGGCACATGCCGGCGATGCGGACGATGAAGGACATCATCGACTCCGGACGGATCGGCGAGGTCAAAGCGGTGTGGTGCCGCCATTTCGTCGGCCACGGCGGCGACTACTACTTCAAGGACTGGCACGCGGACAGGCGGAAGTCGACGGGACTGCTCCTGCAGAAGGGCGCCCACGACATCGACGTCATCCACTGGCTGGCCGGTTCGTACACCCGTGTCACGGCGGCGATGGGCGCGCTCACGGTCTACGGGGACGTCGGCGATCGCGCCGACAACTCCGACAAGCGGATGGGGGACTGGTTCGACCTCGGCACCTGGCCCCCGCAGGAGCAGACAGGGCTCAACGAGACCATCGACGTCGAGGACATCTCGCAGGTGAACATGACCCTGCGCAGCGGGGCGCTGGCGAGCTACGAACAGTGTCACTTCACTCCCGACTACTGGCGCAACTACACGGTCATCGGCACCCGCGGCCGGATCGAGAACTTCGGCGACGGTGACGGCGACGAAATCGGCATCTGGGACCGTCGGCACTACGGCTCGGCACCCCCGGACGAGACGGTCGTCGTCTCCGGCGGCGACGGCGGGCACGGGGGCGCGGACCCGCTCCTCATCGCCGAGTTCCTCCGCTTCGCCCGCGAGGGCGGACCCACGGAGACCTCACCCGTGGCGGCCCGGGAAGCCGTCGCCGTCGGCTGTCAGGCGACCGCTTCCCTGCGAAAGGGCGGATCGGCGCTGCCCGTTCCGCCTCTCGACCCCGAGGTCGCCGACTACTTCGCGCGCGGGCAGGTCTGAGCACCGCCTCGGCGAGGGCCCGTCGAGCCGCGTTTGAATTCCTCTGAACTTCCTGTGAACATGAGGTGTCTTGTTCATGAATAGAAGGGGAATCCGTGGGCGCGCGACTGGGATCTGGTCTGGGGTGGCTGGCGGCGCCGAGCCCGGCACCGCGGCTTTCTGAGAACGAGGTCGCCCGCCGCTATCCTCGCCTCCGGGCGCAGGTGTTCATGGGGATCTTCGTCGGCTATGCGGGCTTCTACCTCATCCGCAACAACGTGCCGCTGGTGGGCAGCCTGCTCATCGACGAGGGCCGGATGAACTCCGTCGGGCTGGGGATCATCGCCAATGCCGCGCTCATCGCCTACGGGTTCTCGAAGTTCTTCTCCGCGATCGTCTCCGACCGCTCCAATGCCCGCCTCTTCCTCCCGATCGGCCTCGCTCTCTCGGCGGTGGCGAACCTCCTCATCGCCTGGGTGCCCTGGCTGTCGTCATCGATCGCGGTGTTCGCGATCGTCATGTTCGTCAACGGCTGGGTGCAGGGCATGGGGTGGCCTCCCAGCGGGCGCGTCCTCGTGCACTGGTTCTCCACGAGCGAGCGCGGCATCAAGACCTCGATCTGGAATGTCGCCCACAACGTCGGCGGATTCTTCGTCGGCGTCCTCGCCGCTCTCGGGCTCCAGCTCACCGGCGACGACTGGCGTTCTGTGTTCTGGCTGCCGGCGCTCGTCGCCCTCGTCGTCGCGCTCTTCGCCTTCCTCATGATCCGCGACACCCCGGAATCGCAGGGCCTGCCGCCGATCGAGGAGTACCGGGACGACCCGGCGAAGGTCGAGGCCGACGCCGAGGAGCGCGAATCCCTGAGCACGTGGCAGACGATCGAGAAGTACGTGCTGCGCAACCGGACGATGGTCCTCCTCGCCCTGGCCAACGTCTGTGTCTACGCGCTGCGCTACGGCATCCTCACCTGGACGCCGGTCTATCTCTCCGAAGTTCGCAATGCCAGCCTCACCGGAGGCATCGCCGGCTTCTCGCTGTTCGAACTCGCGGGCATCGTCGGCACGATCCTCTGCGGGTGGCTCTCCGACAGGGTCTTCCGCGGCAACCGCTCGATCACGGGCATCGTGTTCATGCTCGCAGTCGCCGCCGCGACCGCAGTGTACTGGCTGGCCCCTGCCGATGCACCCCTGTGGATCCCATTGGCGACGGTGACGGTCATCGGCGGCCTCATCTACGGCCCGGTCATGCTCATCGGACTCCAGGCCCTCGACCTCTCCCCGCGGCACGTCGCCGGAACGGCGGCCGGGTTCACCGGACTCTTCGGGTACGTCCTCGGGGCGACGATGGCCTCGAGCGGGGTGGGACTCGTCGTCCATCACTTCGGATGGAACCTCACCTTCGCGCTCCTCATCGCGCTCTGCCTCATCGCGGTCGTGTTCCTCGCGATCATCAACCGGGACGAGAAGCAGTCGATCGCCGAGCGCGAGGCGCACACGATGAGCGCCTGACAGCCTCGGCGGGATAACGCCCCTGACGGCCTCGGCGGAACGGGGGAGTCAGCCCCACCTCGGCGGGCACGCATTCCCACCTCGCCGCGGCGGCCCCTCTCTCACACCTCGAACCCAGCACAGCGGTGGCAATAAACCTTGCCGCTGGCGCGGTGTGACCGACGGAACTCTCCCTGCCGCAGAGCGAGGTCTAGACTGGCACCAGCAGTCCATGCCTCACACCGGGGCGCAGACCAGGGCTCCGGTGGCCGTGTCCCAACCGAAGGAGCACCATGCCCACCGTCGCCAGGAACATCGTCGACACGCTCGTCGCGAGCGGGGTCAAGCGAGTCTATGGGATCCCCGGGGACTCGCTCAACGGATTCACCGACGCCCTGCGGGTCAACCCCGAACTCGAATGGGTCCACGTCCGCCACGAAGAGGGCGCGGCATTCGCTGCCAGCGGTGAAGCGGCGCTGACCGGCGAGCTCGCCGTGTGCGCCGGCAGCTGCGGACCCGGCAACCTCCACCTCATCAACGGCCTCTACGACGCCCAGCGCTCCCGGGTGCCAGTGCTCGCGATCGCCGCGCACATCCCCAGCGAGGAGATCGGGTCGAACTACTTCCAGGAGACCCACCCGACGGAGATCTTCCGGGAGTGCAGCGTCTACGCCGAGCACGTCGCCCACCCCTCGCAGATGCCCCGCCTCCTGCGCATCGCGATGCGCGAGGCGATCGAGAAGCGCGGCGTGGCCGTGCTCGTCATCCCCGGCGACGTCGGTCTCGCCGACATCGACGCCGAGGCGGAGGAGATCTCCTTCTATCCCTCCCGCGTCATCCCGGCTGAGACCCTCATCGAGGACGCCGCGGCAGCGCTGAACAGCAGCAGGAAGGTGACGATCCTCGCCGGTGCCGGCACCGAGGGCGCCCATCCCGAACTCATCGCTATCGCCGACGCCCTTCAGGCTCCGATCGTCCATTCGATGCGGGGCAAGGAGTTCGTCGAGTACGACAACCCCTTCGACGTCGGCATGACCGGCCTGCTCGGGTTCTCCTCGGGCTACCATGCGCTGAAATCGTGCGACACCCTCCTCATGCTCGGCACCGACCTGCCCTATCAGCAGTTCTATCCCGACGAGGCGACCGTCATCCAGGTCGATGTGCGCGGATCCCAGATCGGCAAGCGGACGAAGGTCGACATCGCGCTGACCGGCACCGTCGCCGATACGGTCAACGCCCTGCTCCCGCTCATCCGGACCGGACGCAGCAGCTCGTTCCTCAAGACCGCGACGAAGCACTACGCGAAGACCCGCAAGGAGCTCGATGAGCTCGCGACCCCGTCGAAGCGGACCATCCACCCGCAGTACCTGACGAAGCTCATCGATGAGGCGGCCACCGACGACGCGGTCTTCATCCCCGATGTCGGCTCACCAGTCGTATGGGCGGCGCGGTACCTGACGATGAACGGCAGGCGCCGCCTCATCGGCTCCTTCAGCCACGGGTCGATGGCCAACGCCCTGTCCCAGAGCGTCGGAGCGCAGGCCGCCTATCCGGGCCGTCAGGTCATCGCGCTCGCCGGCGACGGTGGGCTCGCGATGCTGCTCGGCGAACTCATCACACTCACCCAGAACGACCTGCCCGTCAAGGTCGTCGTCTACAACAACTCCTCGCTCAACTTCGTCGAACTCGAGATGAAGGCCGCCGGGTTCGTCACCTTCGGCACCGACCTCGAGAACCCGAACTTCGCGACGATCGCCGAGGCGGTCGGCATCAAGGGCTACCGCGTCGAGAAGTCGAAGGACCTGCCAGCGGTCGTCACCGAGTTCCTCAACCACGACGGGCCCGCGGTCCTCGACGTCACCACCGAGCGCCAGGAGCTCTCGATGCCGCCGTCGATCACCGTCGAGCAGGCCAAGGGCTTCGCGCTCTACGCGATCCGCACCGTGCTCTCGGGCAAGGGCGACGAGCTCATCGACCTCGCGAGGACCAACGTCCGCCAGCTGTTCTGAGCAGGGGCGAGCGTGGCCTGGGTGCGGAGCGCCCGCGAGCCCGCGAGTCGAGGACGCTGAGTGTCGATTTCTGCGGCACAAATCGACACCGGGCGTCCATAACTCGGTCGGGCAGCACGTTCGTGGGGGCGTTGCCGTCGCGGAGGAGAGTCACCTGTGTGCGGGTGGCGCTCCAGGTGCGGAGCGCCCGCGAGCCCGCGAGTCGAGGACGCTGAGTGTCGATTTCTGCGGCACGAATCGACACTGAGCGTCCTCGACTCTGTCTGTTCCCCTCGCCGCCTCGCCGCCCCTCGCCGCCTCGCCGCGGCGCGGACGGCCCCTCGCCGCGCGGGCCCTCAGCTCACCGGATAGTCCTTCAGCGCCGAGGCGGTCGCCAGGGCCGCGGTCATCGCCTCGTGGCCCTTGTCTTCGCGTGAGCCCGGGAGTCCTGCGCGGTCGCGGGCCTGCTCATCGTTGTCGCAGGTGAGCACGCCGAACCCGACAGGCTTGCCGGAGTCGAGGGCGACGCGGTTGAGGCCGTCGGTGGCGGCCGAGCACACATAGTCGAAGTGGGGTGTGCCCCCGCGGATGACGACGCCGAGCGCGACGACGGCATCGAAGTGCTTCGCGACCCGGGCCGCGGCGACCGCGAGTTCGAAGCTGCCGGGCACGCGGATGAGCGTCGTCTGCGCGCCGGCGTCGGCAGCAGCGCGCTCGGCACCTGCGATGAGGCCGTCCATGACCTCGGTGTGCCAGGAGGCGGCGATGATCGCGACGGTGAAGTCACCTGCGGTCACGGTGATGTCGGGTGCGCCGGAGTGCGCCATGGGTGAGTCTCCTCTGTGAGTGTGAGTGTGAGTGTGGGTGTGCGTGTGATGGTCGGGAGGTTCAGCCGGAAGCGTCCGCCTGCCGGTCGCGTCCGCCCGCCTGCCCCGCGCGGTGCGGGGCAGCCCGGGCGGTCGCGTTCAGCCGGCCAGATGCAGGGTGTGGTGCATCCGCGTCTGCTTCGTCGCGAGGTACTTCGCGTTCTCTGGCCGTGCTGGGATCTCGAGCGGCACAACCTCCTCGACGGTGATCCCGAGCGCCTCGAGCGCCTGGGTCTTCGTCGGATTGTTCGTGAGCAGGCGGATCCGTGTCAGGCCCATCGCGGTGAGGATCGCTGCCGCCGCCCGGTAGTCGCGGGCGTCGTCGCTGAGGCCCAGGCGCAGGTTCGCATCGACGGTGTCGAGGCCGGAGTCCTGGAGCGCGTACGCGCGGATCTTGTTGCTCAGCCCGATCCCGCGCCCCTCGTGTCCGGTGAGATAGACGACGGCGCCGCCCTCTTCAGCGATCGTGCGCATCGCCAGATCGAGCTGCTCCCCGCAGTCGCAGCGGTGCGAACCGAAGACGTCCCCGGTCATGCACTCCGAATGGACCCGCACAAGGGGAGCCTGATCGTCGCCCAGCTCCGTGTACACGCCGAGGTGGTCCTGACCGTCGACGGTGAACGCGCGGGCCGTGAAGCTGCCGTACCTCGTCGGCAGCGGCACCTCGTCGGACGCGTCTGCGGCGAGCATCTCCGCGGGCCGCAGCATGGCCGGGGCCCCGGTGAGGGCGGCGTCCGCGAGCGGAAGATCGTCCGCCGCGCCATCGCTCTCCTTCGCCTCGACCTCGCCGAGGTGGTCGATGAGCTGTTCGATCGAGACCATGACGAGCCCGTTCTCGGTCGCGAACTTCCGCAGGGCGTCGAAGCGCATCATCGCCCCGTCGTCGTGGACGACCTCGGCGATCATCGACACCGGGCGGGCGCCGGCGAGACGCGCGAACTCGACTCCGGCCTCGGTGTGGCCGGGACGTTCGCGCACACCGCCGTCCTTCGCGATGAGAGGGAACACGTGACCGGGGCGGGAGATCGTCTCCGGGTCCGGGTCGGCGGCGGCGAGCACTCGCCCGGTGAGCGCCCGCTCCTCGGCGCTGATGCCGGTGGTCACGCCGACGGCGTCGCAGCTGATCGTGTAGGCCGTGCCCTTGGGATCCTCGTTGTCGGTGACCATGGGCGGCAGGCGCAGCGCCTCGGCGCGGGCAGCGGTCATCGGTGCGCAGACGACGCCCGAGCTGTGGCGGACGATGAAGCCCATCGTCGCTGAGTCGGCGAACTCGGCGGCGATGATGAGGTCGCCTTCGTTCTCCCTGTCCTCATCGTCGACGACGACGATCGGACGGCCCGCTGCGATCGCGGCGACCGCCTCGGGGATCGTGTCGAGGAGTCCGGCGCCCGGAGCGCCGCCTGCGCCCGGAGCGCCCCCGGTGTTTCGCACGCTCCCGGTGCGCGGCGATGGCCCTGCGGCCTGAGCCGCAGCGGTGGTCGGTGAGGTCTCAGTCATGATCGACTCCTCGGTCGGTGGTGGGTGCTGTCGCCGGGGCGAACGAAAGCAGCCGGGCGGTGTACTTGGCGATGACGTCGACCTCGACGTTGACGGGGTCGCCAGTGCGGATGCCGCCGAAGGTCGTGTGTGTGAGCGTCGCGGGGATGAGGCCGACCTCGACCCACGCCTCGGCGAGGCTGGGCTCCGAGACGGCGGTGAGGGTGAGGGAGACGCCGTTGAGGGCGATCGAGCCCTTGACCGCGGTGAACGGGGCGAGCCGGGCGGGGATCCCGATCCGCAGGGTCGTCCACTCCGCGTGGTCGGTGCGCGCGATGACCTCACCGAGGCCGTCGACGTGGCCTTGGACGACATGGCCGTCGAGGCGACCGCCGGCGACGGTGCACCGTTCGAGGTTGACGGGGTCACCGGGGGTCAGGGCGCCGAGGCCGGTCAGCCGCAGGGTCTCACCCATGACCTCGGCGACGAAGCGGCCGGTCTCGGCGGCCGTGCCGTTCTCGTCCTCGACGATCGAGGTGAGGCAGACGCCGTCGACGGCGAGCGATCCGCCGGGGCCGAGGTCGGCGACGACGTCGCCGGCGTCGATCGTGAGGACGGCCGAGTCCTCGTGGCGCGCCACGTCAACGACGGTGCCGAGTCCTTCGATGATTCCGGTGAACACTGATGCCTCCTGTGCGTGAGGTGGGTCGATGGTGATGGGGGCGAGGAGGCTCATCGGCCTCCCGTCGTGAAGTGGAGGAGGACGTCGGGGCCGAGCCGGGCGACCGCGGGGATGTCGGTGTCGTCGGGGACGAGGCCGACCGCCTCGGCGAGGGTCGCGATGTCGAGGCCGGCGATGCTCGGCAGGCCGGGACCGAGGAGGACGGGAGCCTGATAGCAGAGCACCTCGTCGACGGCGTCGGCGGCGAAGAAGGCTCCGAGCACACGCGGCCCGCCCTCGACGAGGAGGTGGCGGACACCGCGGTCGTGGAGCTCGCGCAGGGCAGCGGCGACGTCGTGGGTGCGCAGGTGCACGGTCGCGGGATTGGCTGCCAGCGTCGAGCCTGCGGGCAGGTCGCTGAAGCCGAGGACGACGGGCACGGGTTGGGAGTCGAGGAGCTCCCCGTCCTCACCGCGCGCGCTCAGGCGCGGATCGTCATCGCTGACCGTGCCGGTGCCAATGAGGATCGCGTCGACCTCGCCGCGCAGACTGTGGGCATGGATGCGCGAGGCCGCCGAGGTGATCCACTGACTCGTCCGGTCCGCGGCCGCGACCTTCCCGTCGAGGCTCTGCGCGATCTTCGCCGTGACGAAGGGACGGCGCTCGGCGGTGGCGCGGTGCCAGCGGGCGTTGAGCTCAGCCGATTCCTCGGCTCGCAGTCCCGAGCGGACCCGGACCCCCGCCTCGGCGAGGATCTGCCCGCCGCCACCGACCTCCGTCGTGTCGGGGAGGGCGAAGACGACCTCGGGGATCCCGGCGTCGCGGATCGCCTCCGTGCACGGTCCGGTCCGGCCCGTGTGCGAGCAGGGTTCGAGGGTGACGAAGAGCGTCGACGTCGTGAGATCGAGGCCCGCGCCCCGGGCGGCGGCGATCGCGTCGACCTCGGCGTGAGCGGTCCCCGCGCCGAGGTGGCGACCGGTCACCGTTCGTCCGTCGGCTGCGCGGATGGTCGCTCCCACGAGGGGATTGGCTCCACGGCGGCCGTCGCGTGCGGCCGTGAGCGCAGCGGCCATCGCCGCGTCATCGGTGGGCGGTGCGCCCATAAGAAAACCTCCCGAGCCTTGGCCGGGAGGGAGGAGCGTGGTCGCCGATCACGGGTGTCGGTCTCGAGCGCTCTCACGCACGGACACGACGACCGCGGTCGTCCTGTTCCTCCCATCCAGACTTTTACTGTCGGTCTCGGAATTCCACCGAGTCGGCCGATCGCACTGCTGCGCTCGGGTCGCGGACTGTCACCGCCGGCACGGAATTTCACCGTCCCCGGAACATGTTGCGATCAGGCTAGCACGCCGGGGCTCGCGACGTCTGTGATGTCCGTCATGTGGCCGACGCCCCCGCCGAGGTGGGTGCGGGGTGAGGTGGCAGGCGCGGTGAGGTGGGTGCGGGGAGAGGGGGCGAGCCGGGACCGTGCGTGGTACGCGGTTGCATAGTTACATAACCAAGGTATATAAACGAGTTATGGAAGATGTGGATCCGGAGAAGATCGTCCGCGGACTGGTCGTCGTCTCCTCGCGGCTGACCAGGGCGTTCCGACGGCTCATCGGCAACGAGAGCGAGCTCGTCACCCTGCGAGCCCTCGCCGTCGTCGAGCAGTATCAGCCCGTGCGGGTCGGTCACTTCGCGCAGGGCTACCTGTCCTCGCAGCCGGCCGCGACGAAGCTCCTCGGACGGTTGGAGAGCGAAGGGCTCGTCGTGCGTGAGGCGAGTGACACGGACAGGCGGGCGTCTCAGTTCTCGCTCACCGAGGCGGGACGGACACGCCTGGCGACGAACCGTCAGATCATGACCGATCAGATGGTCCCCTACTTCGAGTCGCTCACCGCCGAGGAGCGCATGAGCGTCTATCGGGCCCTCGAACTCGTCGGCGACTACCTCCGCAACGAGCACCCCGTGGGCACCGACGACTCCGCCGAGGCCGACGGCGGGGGTGAGGCCGACGACCCTGTCGGACCGGACCCGGGTAGCGCCTCGGCGGGGAATCCGGACCCGGGAACCGCCTCGGCGGGGGACCCGGACTCCAGAGCCGCCTCGGCGGGGGAGTCCCACGAATGACGCCGCACGCACGTGCAGGCGGACGGGCGGACGGCTCCCCGATCCTCCATCGACCAGACAGCGAACACCGAACGAAAGGACGAACGGGCGAAACGATGAGCGCGACGAACGAAACCAAGCAGGACAGCGAGACGGCGTCGATACTGCGGCAGCCGAAGGCGGTGTGGGCGGTGATCTTCGCCTGCGTCATCGCCTTCATGGGCATCGGGCTCGTCGACCCGATCCTCCCCGCGATCTCCCGTGAGCTCAACGCGACGCCGGCGCAGTCGATGCTGCTGTTCACGAGCTACCTGCTCATCACCGGCGGGGTCATGTTCTTCACGAGCTTCGCCTCCTCCCGCATCGGGACGAAGACCACTCTCATCATCGGGCTCGTGCTCATCATCGCGTTCTCGGCACTCGCCGGCCTCTCCGGCAGCGTCGACCAGATCATCGGCTTCCGGGCCGGATGGGGACTCGGCAACGCCCTGTTCCTGTCGACGGCTCTGGCGGCTGTCGTCGGCGCAGCCGCCGGCGGCGCGGACAAGGCGATCATCCTCTACGAGGCGGCTCTCGGACTGGGGATCGCGACCGGTCCGCTCATCGGCGGCCTGCTCGGCGGCATCTCATGGCGCGGCCCGTTCTTCGGCACCACGGCGCTCATGGCCATCGGACTCATCGCGATCATCGTGCTCCTGCCGAACCCGAAGTCGGAGGGGTCGGCGATCAAGGACGATGCGGCACCGGTTCATCTCAGCGCCACGTTCCGCGCCCTTGCCCATCCCGGGATCCTCGTCATCGCGATCTCGTCTCTGCTCTACAACTTCGCGTTCTTCATCCTCCTCGCCTACAGCCCCTTCCCGGTCGAGGCGGCGGCTGAGCGGATGGGCGTCGAGAACTTCGGAGCGATGGGACTCGGCTACGTCTTCTTCGGCTGGGGAATCTGCCTCGCGATCACCTCGGTGTTCGGCGCACCGGTGCTCACCCGGCACTTCAAGCGGCGCGCGACTCTCATCATGGTGCTCGTCGTCATGGCGGCGCTACTGGTCGCCATGTGCTTCCTCGTGACCTCGTTCGTCGGGCTCATCATCTGCGTCGTCGCCGCCGGCCTCGTGCTCGGCCTCCTCAACACCGTGTTCACGGAATCGGCGATGGAGGTCAGCGAGCTGCCGCGACCGGTCGCATCAGGTGCGTATTCGGGCGTGCGATTCATCGGCGGAGCGATGGCGCCGATCGTGGCAGGCACGGTCTCGGAGAGCATCGGGGCCGGAGCGCCTTACCTCTTCGGTGCCGCCTCCGTGGTGCTGGCGATCCTCGTCATCGCCTTCGGATGGAAGGCGCTGAGGCGCATCGACGGACACCTCGAGGAATCACCGGTCGACGAGGCTTACGCTCTCACCGGAGGCGATGCCTGAACCTGCGTCGGCGGACGGGGCGCGCTCCCGCGTTCACGGTCTGACCTGGGACTTCGGCTCTCGAGAGGAGACTCTCGGGGGCCGAATCCGTCTGCGGCCGACGACGGCGGTGGTCTGCTGTGGCAGATTCGGAACACTTCCTTGTGCTCATCCTGAGTGTCAGGTGCAAGAATGGTGTTCGCAGAGACCGCGCGGATCGATCCCGAACCGTGCGGCCCACCCCTCAACCAGGAAGCCATCATGACTTACGACGCGAACAGCGCATACGGTTCCGGAAGCCCTCTGAGCTCGGACCTCGACGGCGCCAAGAGCCCCGATGACCTCTCCCGTCCCCTCTACGGTGCGACCTTCGGCCAGGCCGTGCGCCGCTTCTTCAAGAAGTTCTCCGTCTTCTCCGGACGCGCGTCCCGCAGCGAGTACTGGTTCGCCTACCTCTTCACGGCGCTCCTCATGCTCGTGCCGACCGTCCTCTACGTCATCGGCATCTCGATGGTGACGGCCACGGCGGCATCGTCGTCGTACTCGCCCTACGGCACGCCGACCGCGGAGCCCTCGGCCGGTGGCGCGACGCTCGCACTCATCGGCGGCATCCTCATGATCATCGTCATGCTCGCCCTCATCGTGCCGACGCTGGCCATCAGCTGGCGCCGACTCCACGATGCGAACCTCGCCGGACCGTTCTGGTTCCTCAGCTTCATCCCCGGCGTCGGCGGCCTCATCGTGCTCGCCCTCATGCTTATGCCCTCGAAGCCGGAGGGTCGTCGCTTCGACGTCTGAGCCACCGGCTGACGCAGTCGCGATCCGTCGCTGACTGCGCGGCGACGACCGGCCTCCGCGGAGACTTCCGCGGAGGCCGGTCGTCTGTCGTCTGCCCCGGGTGCGGTGGCGGCTCGTCTCACGAAGCACCGGCGGCCTGCCATCGGACCCCTCGCGTCACGACCTTTGGACCACGGCAAGCCGTTCGAGCCGCGCCACGCCCCTCGCGTCATCGTGCGCCGTTCGCGGCACGCCGCACCCTTCGCGTCACGACGCACCGGTAGCGCCGAATCATCCTTGCCGCTTCGCACGCCACCCCCGCAGCGTCACGTCCTCCGCTGGCACCGGTGCGACGAAGCGCTGCGGGTGTGGGATGCGTTTCCGCGCCGACGGAGAGGCCGCCTCACTGGCTGCGTGCGGCGTCTGTGCGGAGGCGGCGGTGCGAGTGTCGAGGCGGCAATGTGGGATTGGAGACATCTGCGTCGATTCCGGGTCGATTCTCAGACTCGCGTCGTATAGTTACCTATGAGTAACTTGACGATTTCGAGCCGCAGCCGCGTCAAGGCCCCATGTTTGCCGTAATGTGCAGATGACCGGAACGGCATCCGCGGAGCACTGGGGGCGGAGGCCGGAACGGCGGGACGCGGATCCGAGCGTTCGCGACAGTCGGCCGCCCGTCCGGGTGGCCGCGAGCAAGTGACCAGCCACAACGGAGCCAGGCCGCAACAGCAGCGGCCGACCGCAGAAGAGACCGACCACGACGGCAGAGCCGCACCATGGACCGGCGGTGCGGCAGGGGAGTCGGACCAGCGCCCGCGGAGAGGTGAGGGAGCACAGACATGCAGAGCGATTCGCACACGCTCGCCGAGGAGACGGACACCGGCACTGCGGCCGTGCGCCTGCACGACTGGGGGATGTCGGGCAAGCGCGGACCCGTCTTCTCCGACATCGACCTCGTCGTCCCACCCGGGTCGCTCGCGATCATCCGCGGTGCGGCCGGCTCGGGCAAGACCTCGCTGCTCCTTTCGATCGCCGGACGGATGCGCGTCGACGAGGGCGAGGGCTTCGTCTTCGACCTCGACATCCGCAAGCAGGCGAGAGCCGTGCGCGGGAAGGTCTCGATCGGCCACGTCGCCGGCCTGACCGATCTCGAGAACGACTTCACCGTCGCCCAGCACATCGCCGAGCGCCTCATCATGCTCCAGCCCTGGTACAAGCCGTGGGTGTCGAAGAAGTCCCTGCGAGAGGTCATCGACCTCATCAAGGAGACCTTCGACTCCGCCACCGAGGTGATCGGCCGCCTCCCCGCCGACACGTTCACCTCCAGCGACGCCAAGAGCGCGGACTTCCTCGTCGACGACGACGGCGACACGTTCGTCTCCGAGCTCAGCGAGCTCCAGAAGTTCCTCCTCGAGTTCGGACTCGCCTCCCTGGCGCAGGCCCCGGTGATCGTCGTTGACAACATCGACTTCCTGCGCGAGCGCGAGGATCGTGCCCGGGCGTGGGCGGCTCTCCTCATCTACCAGGAGCTGCGCCGCAAACGCGACCCCGAGAAGCCGCTCACGCTCATCGTCACCTGCGAGGACTCCGCGGAGATCGACCTCGCCTTCGACCAGCTCTCGACCGAGGTGCACCCCACCTCGGTGACCGAACTCAACCTGACCCCTTAGCACCTCCGCCGTCGCGGACTCGGATCCGCGAAGCACCGACGGCACACGGATTCTCTTGAAGGTGATTCTTCGATGTTCTCTCTTCCATGGCTCGAGCTCACACGGTTCAAACGACACACGATCACGCGCCTGGCGATGATCGTCGTCGCCGTCATCCCCGCGATCTACGGCGGCCTCTACCTCGCCTCGAACTGGGACCCCACCAACCACCTCGACCGCCTGCAGGCGGCCGTGGTCAACGAGGACACCGGCGCCGAGAAGCCGAACTCCGATGGCGAGCGGCTCAATGCCGGCGACGAACTCGTCGACAAGATCACCCCGAAAGGCGAGGGCGGCTTCGACTGGCAGGAGACGTCCGCGCAGGAGGCCAAGGACGGCCTCGCCGAGGGCAAGTACTTCGCGATCCTCGAGATCCCCTCGAACTTCTCCAAGCGCCTCGTCTCCACCGGCGGCGACGATCCGGAGCAGGCGGGGCTCGAGCTGCGCACCGACGATGCGCACAGCTTCATCGTCGGTCAGCTCTCCGGCACCGTGCTCGCCGAGATCAAGGCGGGTCTCAACGAGACGACGACCTCGGAGTACGTCTCCCAGGTCTACGTCGGCTTCAATGACATCCACTCGTCGATTCAGAAGGCAGCCGACGGCGCCTCCGACCTCCACGACGGTGCCGTCGAACTCCATGACGGATCGGGCAAGCTCGCAAAGGGCGCCCACGACCTCGACAAGGGCGTCGGGGATCTGCAGAAGGGCATCGGCGACCTCGACGACGGGGCAGGGAAGCTCGCCAAGGGCAGCGGTGACCTCGCGACCGGCGCGGACACGCTCGCGAAGGGCACCGGCGATGCCGAATCCGGTGCGAAGAAGCTCGCGAAGGGAGCCGGTCAGGTCGCCGAGGGCACCGGGCAGCTGCGCGACGTCGCCGATGGCGCGACCGACAAGGCCGAGAGCCTGAAGAAGAAGGCCGATGACCTCACCGAGAGCGCACGGCCGAAGCTCGACCAGGCCGAAGAGGACCTCGACTCCGCGCACTCGAAGGTCAGCGGCAGCGTCGACGATCGGATCGAACAGCTGCAGAGGGACTACCCGGACGACCCGAACGTCGAGAAGCTCGCCGAGGAGGTCGGTGCCCTCGGTGACGACCTCGACTCGGCGCATGAGCGGGCCTCGAAGGCCGCCGACGAAGCGCGGGGACTCGAGAAGCCGGTCAAGAACGCCGTCGACGATGTCATGGACAAGATCCGCGAGGCCGACAAGAAGATCGGTCAGCTCGACGACGGCGCCCAGCAGGTCGCCGACGGGGCGAACGACCTCCACTCAGGACTGGTCAAGCTCGACAAGGGCGCGAACGACCTCGCGAAGGGCGCAGGCGACCTCCATGACGGTGCCGTCGCCCTCAAGGACGGCACGGCGAAGGCGAAGGACGGCGTCGGCCAGCTCAAGGACGGCTCATCGCAGCTGGCCAAGGGGGCCACTGACCTCGATGAGGGCGCGGGCAAGCTCGACGAGGGCTCGGGTGAGCTCTCCGACAAACTCGCCGAGGGCGTCAAGCAGATCCCGACGTATGACAAGGACGATCGGGAGAAGCGCTCCGACGTCGTCGCCGTCCCCGTCGACGCGGAGAAGGTGAAGAACAACGCCGTGAGCACCTACGGGGAAGGACTTGCCGCCTTCTTCATCTCGCTGGCACTGTGGATCGGCGGCATGATCACCTATATGGTGCTCAACGCCATCCCTTACCGTGCGCTCGCCTCGACGGCGAAGTCGAACCGGATCGCGTGGGCGGGATACGTGCCGGGACTGCTCTTCGGCATCGCCCAGGTCGCGGTGCTCTACGGTGTGCTCTGGTTCGCCCTCGACTTCTCCGCCGGCGCGTGGCTGGGGACCCTGGTCTTCTCCATCCTCGTCGCCGCATGCTTCCACTCGGTCCATCAGCTGTGCGTGGCCGCACTCGGAGGCGTCGGCAGGCTCATCGCGCTTGTCCTGCTGATGATCCAGATCGCCTCGGCAGGAGGCACCTATCCGGTGCAGACCGCGCCGGAGATCTTCCAGATCATCTCGCCGTTCCTGCCGATGACGTACGCGGTGACCGGTCTGCGCACGCTCATCGCCGGCGGCGACCTGTTCATCGCCGTGCAGGCGGCTGGAGTGCTGCTGCTCATGACGGTGATCTGTCTGCTCGCGACCGTGCTCGTGTGCAGCCGCAAGCGCATGGTGACGCTCACGCAGCTCCACCCGAGCCTCTCGCTCTAGGCGCATGGCGGCGCGGAACCGTCGCCAGGCTCAGCCTCACCCGGTTCCGTGACACCTCACTCCTCGTCGAAGTATCGGGTGTAGCGCCGCGGGTCGTCGAGGAATCGCCGCCAATGGTCGACCACGTCGAGGTCGTCCCACGTCGAGTCCCGGATTCCCCACTCGCCGAGCTCGACGACGCGGGCCCCCTCGGCGCTCGCGAGCACGGGGGAGTGCGTCGCCATGACCGTTTGCAACCCGGCGCGTTCGCGCTCGCGGATGAGCTGCAGGAGGGTGAGCGACGCTGTGAAGGAGAGTGCGCTCTCGGGCTCGTCGAGGATCCACAGGCCGAATTCAGTGAATCTGCCTGTGAGCAGGTCGACGAACATCTCTCCGTGAGACCGACGCGCCATCGCGTATCCGCGCGTCGCGCCGATTTCCATGAGGTGGGCCATGCTCTCGTGCATCGTCTCAGCCCGGAGGAAGAACCCGGTGCGATTGGTCGTCGCGCCCTTGACGATCTGCAGGTGCTCGGTGAGCTCTGGAGCCTCTTCGGCGTGCTCCCGCACCTCCCATGCGGTGCCGCCGCCGTGCGGGAGGTCGAGTGCCGTCGCGATCGCCTCGATGATCGTCGACTTCCCCGAACCGTTCTCGCCGACGAGGATCGTCGTCGCCTCGAACTCGAAGCCGCCAAGCAGATCGCGCACCGCGGGAATGGCTGACAACCAGGCCGGCAGATCCGGCGGGGAGTGGGCATGGGCGGCGACCGACCGCAGGGGGAGACCGACTCGGGGATCCATGACACCGAGGTTAGCGTCGAGGACTGACACGGCCCCCGCCTCGGCGCCTCGGCACCCGGCTGGCAAAGCGGCAGGTGTCTTCCGGAGGCGGATCCGGTTCGAAAAGCGACGCCGATTCGCACCGGATCCACCTCGGGAGCGACCCCGCGCCGCCCATCCCACCTCGGCGGGGGTCCCGCCCCTACCCGAGTGCGAGCCGCACGGCGAGGATGACGAGGACGACGGCGATGACGACGTCGAGGACCTGCCACACCCGGGGACGGGCGAGGTGGGTCGAGGCCGACCGAGCGCCGAGCCCGATGCCGAGGAACCACGTCACCGACCCGAGCATCGCGCCCAGAGTGAACGGCAGCACCCCGCCGGGACCCTGCTGGTTGGCGAGATTGCCGAGCATGACGACGGTGTCGAGGTAGACGCCGGGGTTGAGGAACGTCAGCGCGAGCGTCGTGGCGATGACTCCGCGCAGACTCCGCGCCTCGGCATCGGCCTTGAGCCCACCGGCCTTCCGCGCCGAGCGCAGGCTCGTGAACGCGAACCACAGCAGGTACGCGACCCCGAGCCACCGGAGGACCTCGAGCGCCCAGGGGGCGAGGAGGACGATCGCCCCGATCCCCACCGCGCCGGCGCCGATGAGGAGGATGTCGGCGACGATGCAGATCGTGAGCACGGCGCCGAGGTGCTCGCGCCGGATCCCCTGTCGGAGCACGAGCGCATTCTGCGGCCCGACTGCGATGATGAGCGACCAGCCCGCGAGGAGACCGGTGAGGAGATGGGTGAGCATGATGCCAGACTAGGACGCTCTCCATGTGAAGAAAAGCAAGTTTATCTGCACTTGATGCAGAATAGCTTCATGAACATCGAGCATGTCCGCGCCCTCGCCGCCGCCGTCGACGAAGGCACCGTCGAAGGGGCCGCATTCGTCCTTCGGATCACTCCCTCGGCGGCGAGTCAGCGCATCCGGGCCCTCGAGTCCCGCCTCGGCCAGGTCCTCATCCGGCGGACGAATCCCATCACCGTCACCGAGGCGGGCACCGCGGTCCTCCGGTACGCCCGCCAGGTCGAGCTCCTCGAATCCGAGGCCATGGACCGCCTCCACGGGATCGCCGCCGACGCCGACCCGCGGGCGCCCGGCGTCCTGCGCGAGCCGACAGTGCTGCGGATCGGGCTCAACGCCGATTCCCTGGCGACGTGGTTCCGTCCTGTCTTCGCCGAGGTGGCCGCCTGGGACGATGTCGTCATCCGCCTCGATGTCGCCGACCAGGACAAGGTCATGCCGCTGCTCACCTCCGGTGAGGTGCTCGGCGCGATCGCCTCGACCGGGGCGCGCACGTACGGCACGCGCGTCCAGCGACTCGGCGCGATGCGCTACGTCGCCGTCGCCGCTCCCGCACTCCTCGACAGGCACGGCTGGACGCAGCGCGAGGGGTCGTCAGGTCCCTTCGCCGAGGTGGACCTCGCGTCCCTGCCCATGGTCAACTTCGGCAGGGACGACGACCTCCAGCTCGCCTTCCTCAAACGCAACGGCATCAGGCAGGTGCCGCCGATGTCGGTCGTGCCGAGCTCGACCGAATTCGCGACCGCCGTCGTCGCCGGCGTCGGCTGGGGGATGATCCCCGTCCTCCAGCTTGCCGACATCGACGCCGAACTCGTCCCGATCACTGCGGATCCGAGCGTCGACGTCCCCCTCTACTGGCACCACTGGAAGCTCGCCTCGGACAAGCTCTCCCGCCTCACCGAGGCGCTCACGAGGGCCGCCGCGCACATGCGGTGAGGGAGGGCCGCCCCACATGTGTTGCGGGGTCGGTCGCCTCGGCGGGGAACCGCATCCGACCAATCGTGGACCACGCATGACCGGCCGACGGCCGCCCCGCCTCGGCGGGGGACAGCGTCAGTCGAGGATCTTGGCGATCGTCCACCTGACGGTGTCATGGACGGTCTCGACGGTCATGCGTTCGGGCGTGATGATCGAGTGCAGGGCCATGCCGTCGATGGCGGTGAAGAGTAGCGTCGCACTCGGGGCCACCTCGGCGGGGTCGATGTGCCCTTCGTCGGCGAGGATGCCCAGCCAGCGGTGAAGGCTGTCGTAGGTGATCTCGTGGGCATGCTCGAGCAGGCCGTGCGACCCCTCGCGGGGATCGGGCCCGAGCGCGTTGAGGTGCATCTTGAACCACGTCTCGAGCTGGATGTCCCTGAGTTCGTCGTTGATGAGGAACTGCGCGCAGACCTCGTAGAGGCGCTCGGCGGGATCGATGCTCGAGTCGGCGATCGCGAAGTCCTGGACGACCGTCTGCATCGAGCGCCGTGCGACCTCCTGGTAGAGGGCGTTCTGGGTGGGGAAGTAGTGCCGCAGGGTCGAGGCTCCGATGCCCGCCTCCTTGGCGATCGCGCGCACGCTCAGTTTCGCCTCGCCGGGCGGAGCGGACTCCGCGAGGCGGATCGCCGCCTCGATGATCTCATCGCGTCGGGACATCGGCTCTCCTCTCCACGGCGTCGTCGCTCCGCTCATCCTATGTATAGTACAGTGTACTAGTACAGCGTACTACGGACGATTCGACCGACCGCGCCGCAGATGCGGAACCGCACAGATGGGAGCTTCACCATGATCGAGAACATCCAGAGCTTCGCCGACTCGTTCCCCGACTGGCTGCAGTGGCTGGGGGTGATGATCGTCTCGGCGATCCCGTTCGTCGAGTCGTACTTCGGTTCCGTCATCGGGGTCGCGATCGGACTGGGTCCGGTCGTCGCGATCCTCGTCGCCGTCATCGGCAACGTCATCTCGATGCTCGCGTTCGTCTACGGTGCCGGAGCCCTTCGCGACAAGGCGACGAAGAACAGGGAGAAGGAGACCTCGCCGAGGCGACAGCGCCTCAAGCGGATGTTCGACAGGTTCGGCGTCCCCGGGGTCTCCCTCCTCGGACAGACGGTCCTGCCCTCGCAGATCACGTCGATGGCGATGGTGAGCTTCGGAGCGAATCGCAACACCGTCGCCGTCTGGCAGATCATCTCGATCATCCTCTGGGGCGTGCTCTTCGGAGTCCTCGCCACCCTCGGAGTCAACGTCGCCCTCCGGTGAGAGTCCCCCCGTCGCCCGAAGTCCGGCGTTCCCGGCCCGGAAGCGCCGAGGCGGGGGCCGTGTCAGTGCCCCCGCCTAGACTGGGCGCATGACGGAGAACAGCCTGCTCACCGACTTCGACGCCGACGCACGGACCGTGCTCGCCGAACTCACGGGCAACCCGAACGCCGAGTTCCGCGACGGTCAGCTCGAGGCGATCCGCGACCTCGTCGTCGGCCGCAGGCGCGTCCTCGTCGTCCAACGCACCGGCTGGGGCAAGTCCGCCGTCTACTTCGTCGCCACCCGCCTCCTCCGTGCCGCCGGCGGGGGTCCGAGTCTCATCATCTCCCCGCTGCTCGCCCTCATGCGCGACCAGATCGCCGCCGCCGAGCGGGCCGGGGTCCGGGCGGCGACGCTGAATTCCTCGAACGTCACCGAATGGGACGACGTCCTCGACGAACTGCGCGCCGGCAGCCTCGACGTCCTCCTCATCTCCCCGGAACGGCTGAACAACCCGCAGTTCCGCGACGAGGTGCTGCCCCAGCTCATGCGCTTCCTCGGCCTCATCGTCGTCGACGAAGCCCACTGCATCTCCGACTGGGGGCACGACTTCCGCCCCGACTATCGACGGATCGGCCACATCCTCTCAGAGCTCCCCGGGGACACCCCTGTGCTCGCGACGACGGCGACGGCGAACTCCCGCGTCGTCACCGACGTCGCCGAACAGCTCGGTGACGACACGACCGTCGTCCGCGGGGAGCTCGCCCGCGACTCCCTGCGCCTCGGCGTCCAACCCGGCCTCGACCCCAGCGCGCGGATCGCGTGGCTGGCCTCCCACCTCGGCGACTTCACCGGATCGGGCATCGTCTACACGCTCACGGTCTCCGCGGCCGAGGACATCACCCGGATCCTGCGCGACCAAGGCCACGAAGTGCGCGCCTACACGGGGCGGACGGACGCAGAGGAGCGGGCCGAACTCGAGCAGATGCTCAAGGACAACCGGCTCAAGGCGCTCATCGCCACCTCGGCGCTGGGGATGGGATTCGACAAACCCGACCTCGGATTCGTCGTCCATGTCGGCGCGCCCTCCTCGGCCGTCGCCTACTACCAGCAGGTCGGTCGCGCCGGTCGCGCCACCGAATCCGCCGACGTCCTCCTCCTGCCCGGGGCCGAGGACACGGAGATCTGGGAGTACTTCGCGACCGCGTCGATGCCGAGCCAGTCCGATGCGAACGCCGTCCTCACCGCCCTCGCCGAGGCGGACGGCCCCCTGTCCGTCGCCCGCTTGGAGACGCTCGTGGGGACGAAGCGGACCCGACTGCAGCTGCTGCTCAAGACCCTCGAGGTCGAGGACGCCGTCGAGAAGGTCCGCGGCGGGTACGTCTCCACCGGCCGAGGCTGGACCTATGACCAGGAGCGCTACGAGAAGGTCGCCGAGGTGCGCGGCGCCGAGGCGCAGGCGATGCTCGACTACGAGTCGACCGGTGCCTGTCGGATGGAGTTCCTCATCCGCCAGCTCGACGACCCGGATCCGCGCCCGTGCGGACGCTGCGACAACTGCGCCGGGGTGTGGTGGTCGACGGAGATCACGGAAGCCAGCCGCCAGGACGCGGCCGGGACGCTCCACCGGATCGGGCTGCCGATCGAAGCGCGGAGCACGTGGCCGTCGGGGATGGCGAACATCGGGGTCTCCCTCAAGGGCCGGATTCCCGCCGACGAGCTCGCCGAGGAGGGACGCGTCATCGCGCGCCTGAGCGATCTCGGCCAGGGGCAGGTGCTGCGGGAGTTCCTCGCCCCCGATGCTCCCGATGCCGAGGTTCCGTCGCAGATCGGGAAGTGGTGCCTGCAGGTGCTCGGCGAATGGGACTGGGCGGTCCGCCCCGAGGTCGTCGTGTCGATCCCGAGCGCGCGGCGCCCGGTCACGGTGCGCTCACTCGCGGCGAACCTCGCCTCGGCGGGACGGCTGATCGACGGCGGTGAGCTGCTCCAGGTCCACGACCACGGCACTCCCGACGTCAACAGTGCCTTCCGCGTCAAAGACCTCCATGACGCGTTCGTCGTTCCCCCTGAGGTCGCCGAGGCGGTCGCCGGCAAGGCGGTCCTCCTCGTCGACGACGAGATCGTCTCCCGGTGGACGATGGCGATCGCCGCCCGTCAGCTGCGACTGGCCGGTGCTGCCGCGGTGCTCCCGTTCGCCCTGGCGATGCGAGGGTGAACGGGAGCACCGCGCACTGAGCCCTCTGTGGCGTGCGCTGAGCCCAGTGCTGTGGGCTTCTCGCTCAGAGGTCCTGGTGCAGCTGGAACGTCGCGCCCTCGGGATCGGCGACGGTCGCGATGCGGCCGAACTCCGAATCCTCGGGCCCGTCGAGCACCTTGCCGCCGAGTTCGACGATCTTCGCCGTCGCGGCATCGACGTCGGCGACGTTGAAGTACGTGCGCCAGTACGAGTTCGAGACCCACTGGCTGGCGTCGCAGATGCCGGCGACTGCCTTCTCGTTGCCGCCGTTCGTCGCGTACTTGATGTCCTGGCCCTCCATCTCGATGAGTTCGAAGTCGAAGGCGTCGACGTAGAACTCGCAGGCGGCGTCGTAGTTCGTCGTCATGAGTTCGAACCACACGGGCGTACCAGGAACGAGCGGAGTCTCGAAGCCGGTGAACTCATCCGCCTGCCACATGCCGATCGGTGCCCCCGTGGGGTCGACGACGACGGCCATCTGCCCGAGCGGTCCGACCGCCATCGGCCCGACGACCTCGTGTGCGCCGTCGTTGACGGCCTTCTTGAAGGTGTGGTCAATGTTCTTCGTGTTGAGATACGTCGACCATGCGGTCGGCATCGACGGCTCCGGGGTGCCGTCCATGTTCATCGCGCGCATGAACCCGGCGACGTCGACTCCGTCCTTGCGGGCAATATGGTAGTGACCGAAGTCAGGACCCTGGTCGACGATCTCCCAGCCGAAGAGCTCCTCATAGAAGCGCTTCATCCCGTCGAAGTCCTGACAGACGTAGTCGATCCAACAGGGCTGACCTTCGCGTGCATTCTCAGGCATAGCATCTCCTCGTTGTGGTGCTGCGGGTGGTTGAAGGGGCGGTGCGTTCTGGGGTGGCGACGGATCACCGTCGCCGAGGTGGGGGATCAGTGCCAGGCCCGCGTGACCTCGGCGAACTGCGGGCGCAGGGCCGCCTGGAGCAGCGGGCCGAAGGACACGCGCTTGACGCCGATCTCGGTGAGCTGGGCGAGACCGAGTCCGTCGGGAATCGCCCCGTCGACCGGCTTCGCGGTGACGTTGAGCGGTAGGGGCACCTCGGCGACGACGCGCTTGAGGGTCTCGGTGTCGGGCATCGCGACGGGGTAGACGGAGTCCGCACCCGCCTCGGCGCACAGCTGGAGGCGACGGATCACCTCGGCGGTGGGGTCGTCGAATCCCTCTGGGGACTTGAAGACGTCGGTGCGGGCGTTGATGACGACGTGGACGCGCTGGGCGTCGGCGGCCCGGCGGAGGTCGCCGATGTACTCGGCATGCTCCTCGGCGGTGCGGAGACGACCGGCGCTGTGGACGGTGTCCTCGATGTTGACGCCGACGGCACCGGCCTCGAGGAGACCGGCGATGAGATCGGGTGCAGGCGTGTCATAGCCGGATTCGAGGTCGGCGCTGACGGGGACGTCGACGGAGGCGGTGATCCGGGCGATCCCTGCGAGCGCGTCCTCGAGGCGCATGTTCTCCCCGTCCGCCAAGCCGAGGGAGTCGGCGAGTGGGTGGGAGCCGACGGTCAGGGCGGTGAACCCGGCGTCGACCATGGCGTTCGCCGACCAGGCGTCCCACACGGTGGGCAGGACGACGGGTTTCGCCTGGTGGTGGGCGTCGAGAAGGGCGGCGGCGCGGTCCGCGAGCACAGAGAGGTCTGTCATGGTCCCCACTGTTGCACCACTTGCCCTGAACGCGCCAGCACTATCACCCATTCACCCGAAGAATTCAGAATCACCCGAGGTGGGAGGGAAGACCCCGCGACTTGAGGACCCGCAGTGTCGATCTTCGCGCGCATAATCGACACTCCGGGTCCTCAAGTCGAGGGCAACGGGGGCAGCAGGGCGCCCGCCTCCTCGCGGCGGGTGCTGGTCACTCTGGACAGGGTTCCGGCCCGAAGATCTGCCTGAAGTGACCAGTGCCCGTGGGTGGTCAGAGACGCGGGGTGCGCGGGGGGACCTCGCGGCGGTCGCCGGTGGCCTCGAAGGCGGCGGCGAGGGCGATGAGCGCCGAGTCGTCCCAGCCGCGGCCCGCGATCGTCAGCCCGACGGGGATGCCGGTGTCGGCCATCGTGCCCATCGGCACCGTCACCGACGGGATCCCGAGATGCCTGGGCACGAGGTTGCCGTTGGCCACCCACGTGCCGTTGCGCCAGCCGAGGTCGGCGGAGTCCTCGTCGACGTCCATGTCGGCGGGTCCGACGTCGGCCATCGCGGGGAAGATCACTGCGTCGAGGCCGTTCTCATCCATCCACGCCTCGAGGTCGACCCGCCGGCTGAGTTCGAGGCCGTGGACACCCTCCTCGAGGTGCGGGATGTCCGTCATCGCGGCATACGGGTGCTCCCGCACCTGTGCCGGGTATTCGGCGATGTCGTCGTCGAAGCCGGTGTAGCGGTCGGGCAGCGCACCCTCGGGGTGGGGGAAGATGAGGGCCCCGTCCACCTCGGCGAGCGAGCTGAGGTTCGGGTCCCCGTTGGCTCCGAGGAAGTCGTCCCACGCCCATGCGGAGAGGTCGACGATCTCCCGCTGCAGGTACTCGGGGCTCACCAGGCCGCGGGTTGCGATCGTCGGGGCCCCGGGGCGGTCGCCCTCGTAGTTGCTCACGACGGGGAAGTCGGTCTCGACGACCTCGGCGCCGGCGGCCTCGAGGTCACGCCGTGCCGCCTCCCACAGGGCGATGACCGAATCGCGGGTGACGACGCGCTCACCCGTGGGTCCGCCGATGCCGCCGTCCGGGTTCGTCCCGGCCTCAGGGTCGGCGTTGATGTACATTGTCGGCACGCCGAGGCGCTTGCCGTGAAGCGTCGACTCCGCGGCTGCGCGGTCGGTGGGCAGCAGCGAGGCATACGAGTCGGGGCGGACCGCGGAGGCCGCGGGGATCTCCACCCACGGCTGCACCCGCCAGAAGTCCCCGCGGGTCTGCTCGTCGTCGGCGACGATGACGTCGAGGACTTCGGCGAGGTCGGCCATCGTGCGGGTGTGGGGGACGACGACGTCCATCGTCGGCACGAGCGGCCAGTTCCCGCGCACCGAGATCACCCCGCGCGACGGCGTGTAGGCGATGAGCGCGTTGTGCGAGGCCGGCGCCCGACCCGAGGACCAGGTCTCCTCCCCGAGGCCGAACGCCCCGAAGCTCGCCGTCGTCGCCGTCCCCGACCCGTTCGACGACCCCGAGGCGAAGGCGCTGGTCAGCCAGTCGGCGTTGTAGGGGCTCTCGGCGCGGCCGTAGAGTCCGCGCTGCATGCCGCCGTTGGCCATGGGCGGCATGTTCGTCAGGCCGAGGCAGATCGCCCCGCCCGCGCGCAGCCGCTCGATCGTGAACGCATCCTTCTGGGCGATGAGATCGGCGAAGGCCGGGGAGCCCGAGGCGACCGTGAGCCCGGTGACCATGTAGCTGTCCTTGGCCGTGTACGGGATCCCGTCGAGGGGGCCGAGCGTCTCCCCGCGGGCGCGCCGCTCGTCGGAGGCGACCGCCTCGGCGCGGGCCTCGGGGTTGGCGACGATGACGGAGTTGAGCTTGGTCTCGGTGTCGGGTCCGTCGTACGCGGCGATCCGCTCGAGGTAGGCGTCGACCAGGTCCGCCGAGGTGGTCTCCCCGGACTCGAGCGCCTCGCGCAGGGTCGCGATGGAGGCCTCGACCACGTCGAACTTCGTCATTCTCGTGCTCCTTCGGTGGGTGGGACGGTGACCGCCCGGTGGGTGGGACGGTGACCGCCCGAATGGGTGGGCAGCGGCCGCCTAAGGTGCGGGCAGCGGCCGCCACACGTGCGGGCGATGGGTGCCCCACCAGTATCGCCCACGCACGCCGAGGCGGGCCTACGATTTCCGTCGCCACTGATCCCGAGGCTGCAAGAGAACCTGTCAGAACGACGTCGGGCGGATCGGGACCGCCGAACGGATCAGGACCCCCGAACGGGCCGGGACGTAGGATCGCACTATGTCTCTGCGCGCCATCATCCTCACCGGAGGTCGCTCGAGCCGCTTCGCCGGAGTGCACAAACCCGGGGTCGAGCTCGCCGGCCGGACTGTCATCTCCCGCATCCTGGCGACCGTCCGCGACGCGGATCCCCTCGCCGAGGTGGTTGTGGCCGGACGTGCCGATGGACTCGACGCCGAGGAGGCGGAGACCGTTGCGATCGTGCGGGAACGGCCGGAGTTCGCCGGGCCGCTGGCGGGGATCGCCGTCGCCGATGCTTCCTCGGCAGCCGAGCGCGCCGACATCACCCTCGTCATCGCCGGCGATATGCCGATGGTCACCGCGAACCACATCGCCGACCTCATCGAGGAGTGCGCCCGGACCGGACGTCCCGTGACCGGCACCGACGACCGCGGCAAGGCTCAGTTCCTCTGCGCGGCATGGCCGAGCCGATTGCTGCGCTCGCGCCTCAAGGAGATCGGCGATCCGACGGACAAGGCGGTGAAGCTCCTCTTCGCCGAGGGTGAACCGATCGTCATCGACGTCGACCCGGGCGTCGTGCTCGACTTCGACACCGCCGACGAGCTCGCCCGGGTCCGGTCTCGATTCGACGGAGACTGATCGGCCCCCACCCGGCGGCCGGCCATCCGGTCGCCCCTCGCCGGAGGAGCATTTCCGCAGGTCGAAGACGGGGGAAAACACCCCTGTGGTCCCGACCGCGCGCCCCTAGGATCGAACCGTGAGCACCACCTGAGACTACGCCGACATCTCCCATGAAGGGATCTCTCCCCGGAGGAGCATCCCCCATGAGGGGGAGGCGAATGACAACTTTCGGGGGACGCGCCACGCCTGCCGAGCCTGAGAGACTGAACTCGTTCGTCCGACGAACGCCGCCCTCGACCTGCGCACCGGTCGCCTCGTCCGGTCGCCTCGCACCCGACCGCGTCGTCCCCGATCGCCCGCACCGCAGCCCATCGGCGCCACCCTGCGCCCGAAAACCGGAGGAACCCGTGTCCCAGCTGACCAGGATGAGTCTGAAGAACCGTCTCATCGTCGGACTGCTCACCCTCGTCATCGCCGTCTTCGGCGTCGTGGCGACGACCTCGCTCAACCAGGAGACGATGCCGTCGGTCGACCTCCCGGGCACGACGGTGCAGGCGACGATCCCCGGCGCCTCACCCGAGGTCGTCGAGGAGACAGTGACGAAGCCGCTGGAGACGGCCCTCGATTCCGTCGGCGATCTCGAATCGGTGCAGACGACCACCTCGGCGGGGATGATGTCGGCCTCCGTGACGTGGCCGTTCGGCAAGGACTCGGAGAAGATGGCCGACTCCGTCCGGTCCGCCGTCGACGGGGCGAAGGCGAATCTGCCGGCCGACGCCGAGGTGGAGGTCCTCTCCCAGCAGATCGACGACTTCCCCGTCGTCATGTTCGCCGTCTCCGGCGGGGACCCCGCCACCCTCGGCGACCGCCTCGAGACCGACCTCGTCCCCGAACTCCAGGCCATTGAGGGCGTGGCGAGCGTCGACGTCTCCGGACAGACCGAGCAGCGGGTGAACATCGCCTTCCGCCCCGACGACGTCAACGACAAGGGCGTCGTCACCGCCTCCGTGCCCGACGAGCTCAAGGGGGCGGGCACCGTCGTGCCCGCCGGGCAGAGCGCGCAGGGGGAGACCGCGATGGCCGTCGAGGTGGGCACGCCCGTCGACGCTGTCGAGCAGATCGAGAACACCCCGATCCGCACCGCCGACGGCACTGTCCTGTTGAAGGACGTCGCCGACGTCTCCCTCGACGCGGTCGAGAAGACCTCGCTCTCGCGCGCCGGAGGCAAGGACTCGGTGACCGTGTCCGTCGTCAAGGGCCAGGACGACAACGTCGTCGAGGTCTCGAACCGGGTGGCCGAGGTCCTCGCCGCCTCGCAGTCGACGCTCGGCGACGACGTCGAGTTCACGACGATCTTCGACCAGGCACCGGAGATCGAGAAGTCGATCAAGGACCTCTCCGTCGAAGGCGGCCTCGGCCTCCTCTTCGCCGTCCTCGTCATCCTCGCGTTCCTCGGCTCGTTCCGCTCGACCGTCGTCGCCGCGATCTCGATCCCGATGTCGCTGCTCATCGCGATGATCGGCCTCATGGTCGGCGACTACACCCTTAACATCCTCACCCTCGGCGCGCTGACGATCGCCGTCGGCCGCGTCGTCGACGACTCCATCGTCGTCATCGAGAACATCCGCCGCCGTCAGGGCACCACGGAGCTGACGATCCCGGACATCGTCGCCTCCGTCCGGCAGGTCGCCGGAGCGATCACCGCCTCGACGCTGACGACGGTCGCCGTCTTCCTCCCCATCGCCTTCGTCGACGGCATCGCCGGGCAGCTCTTCCGCCCGTTCTCCGTCACCGTCACCCTTGCCCTCCTCGCCTCGCTGCTCGTCGCCCTGACGATCGTGCCCGTGTTCAGCTACTGGGTGCTGCGGCGCAGCCCCAAGCCGCTGTCGCCGAAGCGGCAGGCCGCCGCCGACGAGCGCTACGAGGCGTGGGTCGCACGCCAGGAGGCGAAGTCGCAGCGCCGGGCCGAGCGCCGGCAGGCGAAGATCGAGAGGAAGAACGCCAAGCGCGCCGAGAAGGGCAAGGAGCTCCTCCCCGCCGCCACGGTCGTGCCCGCCCCGCGTCCCGTGCCCGGCGAAGGGGAGGCCTCGGACCGCATCGACCGTCTCCAGCAGCGCGGACTGCCCGCGATCCTCGCCGCCCTCCGCCACCCGTGGCGCACCATCGCCTTCTCCGTCGTCGTCTTCATCGTCACGATGATGCTCGCGAGCTTCCTCAAGACCGACCTGCTCGGCTCCGCGGGACAGAACTCGCTCTTCGTCACCCAGACCCTGCCAGCCGGTGCCTCCCTCGAGGCCAGCGATGCGGCAGCGAAGCGGGTCGAAGAGGTCCTCGGTGCCGACGGCGACGTCGAGACGTACTCGTCGACGGTCAACGGACCCGAATCGGGGGCCGAGAACAGCTTCAACGTCACCCTCGCCGAGGACTCCGACGGCCAGGCCGCGATCACCCGGATCCGCAGTCAGCTCGAGGGCCTCGGTGACGACGCCGGCGAAATCGAGGTCCAAGGCGCCGGCGGCGGCGCGAACGAGGACGTCGAGATCACGCTCTCGGGCTCCGACCTCGGCGCCCTGCGCAAGGCCGCGGATGCCGTGACGGCGTCGATGGCCGAGTCGACGGGGGTGGCGACCGCCCGCAACGACCTCGCCTCCGACCAGCCGATCATCCAGGTCGACGTCGACCGGCAGAAGGCCGCGGACTACGGCTACAGCCAGGCCGAACTCGGTCAGGCGATCGCCGCCGCTCTCCACGGCACCGAGGCGGGCACAATCACCCTCGAGGGGGAGGAGCGCGACATCTTCATCGCGCCGACGAACCCCGACGCCTCACCCGATGAGATCCGTGCGCTCGAACTGCCCGTGACCGAGGTGCAGACGAAGAACGCGCAGGAGGACGCAACCGACCGGATCAAGGAGGAGACCGACGCTCGGGCCGAGCGCGCCCAGCGCAGGGCCGAGGACGATGCGGCCGAACAGCTCGACGCCGCCCGCGAGGCCCGCGACACCGCCGCCGACCAGCTCGAGGAGGCCAGGCAGGCGCTGCGCGACGTCGAGAACCCGCCCGCGCCGAAGAGCCCGGGTGAGATGCGCCAGGACCAGATCGACCAGGCCCGTGAGGGCGTCGAGGCGGCGGAGAAGGGTCTGCGCGAGGCCAATCAGGCCATCGACGACCTCATCGACGGTCAGGCCGAGCAGCGTCAGTCCCAGGCCGAGGACGAGCGGCTGGCCGACGAGCAGGAGGCGATCACCGACATCAAGGGCGATCCCATCACCGTCGACGAGGTCGCCGAGGTCAGGGAGACGACGACGCCGGCGACGATCACCCGCGCCGACGGCAACCGTCAGGTCACGGTCTTCGCGACTCCGGCCGAGGGTCAGCTCGACGCGGTCAACGCGGCCGCCCAGCAGCTGACGACGACGATGGATCTGCCGGCCGGGGTGAGTTTCGACGTCGGCGGTGCCAGCGCCGAACAGGCCGAGTCCTTCGCCCAGCTCGGATGGGCGATGCTCGTGGCGATCGTCCTCGTCTTCCTCGTCATGATCGCGACGTTCCGCAGCTTCGTCCAACCGCTCATCCTGCTCGTGTCGATCCCCTTCGCCGCGACCGGTGCCGTGCTCCTTCTCCTCGCCACGGGCATTCCGTTGGGCATCCCCTCGCTCATCGGCCTGCTCATGCTCATCGGCATCGTGGTGACGAACGCGATCGTCCTCATCGACCTCATCAACAAGCTGCGCGACCACGGCATGGGCCTCGAGGACGCGATCGTCCACGGCACCCGACTGCGCCTGCGCCCGATCCTCATGACGGCGGCGGCGACCGTGTTCGCGCTCATCCCGATGTCGCTCGGGCTCACCGGGGGCGGGGTCTTCATCTCGCAGCCGCTGGCCGTCGTCGTCATCGGCGGGCTCACCTCGTCGACGGTGCTCACCCTCATCCTCGTCCCCGCGCTCTACCTCCTCGTCGAACGGCGCAAGGAGCGGGGTGCCGCGCGTCGAACCGAGAAGGCCGCCCGGAAGCAGGAGGCCGAACAGGCGCGGATCGAGGAGGAGACCGCCGAGGTGGTCGGCCGGCACGCGGGGGAGTGACAGACCAGCCCGGCTCGGGCTCCCGCCGAGGCGGTCCTGGGCGGTCCCGTCCTGTCAGCCGTCGGTGAGTGTCGGCAGCGCCTGCGCGGCGGTGAGGATGTGCTCCTCCGTCAGCTGCGCGGCGCGGCCGGCGTCCCCGGCGGCGATCGCATCGCGGATCGCGTGGTGCTGGGCCTGCAGGGTGGCCATGAGCTCGGCCGGGTCGTCGACGGCGCGGAAGGCTGCGAGGATCGGGCGGCGCAGTGAGCTGCGGATCGCCCCGGTGAGGTCGGAGAAGAGCTGGTTGCCCGTCGCCTGGGCGATGGCGACGTGGAAGTCGGTGTCGGCGTCGTTGAACACCTCGAGACTGATGCCGGGGGTGTCCATGATCGCCAGGGTCGCGTGAAGGCGAGCGAGGTCGTCATCGCTCGCCTGCGCCGAGGCCAGCGCCGCGCTCGAGCGCTCGAGCTGGATGCGCGTCTCGATGACCTCGTCGACGCTGAAGTTCGTCAGCGCGACGTGGAGGCGGAGGAAGCGGGTGAGTGCCTCGCGCGGCAGGGAGGCGATGAATGTCCCGGCTCCCCGTCCCGAACCGCCGCTCGAGCGGATGACGCCGAGGCTCTCGAGCACCCGCAGCGCCTCGCGCACGCTCGCCCGGCTGACCTTGAGGCTGGCGGCGAGTTCGCGTTCGGCGGGCAGGGGATCGCCGACGGCGAGCGAACCGGCCATGATCTGCTCCTCGATCGCGTCGATGACGAGCTCGTGGGTGCTCGGCCTCGTCACCGGCCTCCACTCCGGGCTCTGGGTCGCCGCCGCGGCCTCGGCCGCCGCACCTGCCGTGCCGCCGGCTGCCTTCTCGCTCATCCCGTTCCCTCCTCGGCGCTCGCCGCCTGTCCGCCGGTCGCTTGTCGCTCGCTGCCTGCTCGCCGTCGCCCGACATCTCGCGACGGCAGTACCACAGCAACCCGTGCACCCTTGACGGTCTTCCGCATTCGGTCCTATGCTCAGATTAATGGTCTGACCTCATGAATGTCATACGTCAGACCGGCGGCCCTCTCAGCGCCCGGCGCATCCCCGAGCACGGCACCTCGCAGAACGAAGGAGTCCCATCCATGGTCAAACGGCAGATCCCCAAGCCCGCGGAGATCTTCGAGCTGATGAAGTTCAAGAAGCTCGAACTCGACCCGAAGAAGCGCCGCCTCGACGCGGCGCTGACGATCGAGGACCTGCGCAGGATCGCGAAGCGGCGCACGCCCGCCGCGGCCTTCGACTACACCGACGGCGCGGCCGAGGGCGAGATCTCGATGGACCGCTCGGTGCAGGCGTTCGAGGACATCGAATTCCACCCCTCGATCCTGGGCGACGTCTCCCACGTCGACACGACGACGCAGATCCTCGGCGGCAGCTCGGCCATGCCGTTCGGCATCGCCCCCACCGGCTTCACCCGGCTCATGCAGACCGAGGGGGAGATCGCCGGCGCCTCGGCCGCCGGCGAGGCGGGCATCCCCTTCACGCTCTCGACGCTCGGCACGACCTCGATCGAGGACGTGCGGGCAGCCAACCCGTATGGACGCAACTGGTTCCAGCTCTACGTCATGCGCCAGCGCGAGATCTCCTACGGACTCGTCGAACGCGCCGCGCAGGCCGGATTCGACTCCCTCTTCTTCACCGTCGACACACCGGTCGGCGGGGCCCGGCTGCGCGACGTCCGCAACGGCTTCTCGATCCCCCCGCAGCTCACCCCGAAGACCGTCCTCAACGCACTCCCGCGGCCCTGGTGGTGGTGGGACTTCCTCACGACCGAGAAGCTCGAGTTCGCCTCTCTGTCCGAGACCGGGGGCACCGTCGGCGAGCTCATCGACTCGGCGATGGATCCGACGATCGACTTCGACGACCTCGCGACGATCCGCGGGATGTGGCCCGGGAAGTTCGCCGTCAAGGGCGTCCAGACCGTCGCCGATGCGAAGCGGCTGGCCGACCTCGGCGTCGACGCCATCGTCCTGTCCAACCACGGCGGTCGACAGCTCGACCGGGCACCCGTGCCCTTCGAACTCCTCCCAGAGGTGGCCCGTGAGGTCGGTGACGACGTCGAGATCATCATCGACACCGGCATCCGCAACGGTGCCGACATCGTCGCCTCCCTCGCCCTCGGCGCGGACTTCACGCTCATCGGCCGCGCCTACCTCTACGGACTCATGGCCGGCGGCCGCGCCGGCGTCGACCGGACGATCGCGATCCTCCGCGAGCAGATCGAACGGACGATGAAGCTCCTCCAGGTCTCGACGGTCGCCGAACTCGAACCGAGCCACGTCACCCAGCTCTCGCGCTTCTCCCGCGCGGACCGGGCCGCCGTCGACGACGTGCAGCGCGAACTCGGCTGAGGCCGGGGCGCTGTCCCCGCTCAGCGACCCAGCGAGGAGGATCCGGTGCGAGATCGGCGTCGATGTCGCACCGGATCCTCCTCGCCGACGTCGTCCGACCGGGGCGCCGTGTCGGGCACGGGCGCTGACCCCGGCCTCGCCGAGGCGGTCACCCCGTCTGGTAGAGATGTTCGGGGCGGCCCGTGCTCCCGTACTGGAGGGTGACAGTGACCGCCCGGGACTCGGCGAGCTTCGCGAGATGCCGCTGTGCGGTCGCGCGGGAGGCCCCGACCGCCTCGGCGATCTCCACCGCCGTCATCGGCTGCTTCGCGGCCTCGAGCGCATCGAGGATCCTGCTCGTCGTCGACGACCGTGTGCCCGACGCCGACCCCGTGCCGGAGGACGAGGCGTCGTGGAGGGTCCGCAGGAGGCGGTCGAGATCGGCCTGCTGCACCCGGTCGCGCTCCCAGTAGCGGCGATACCGGGCGTAGCGGCGTAGGAAGGACTGGAGGTGCTCGGCGGAGAAGGGTTTGACGATGTAGGTCAGGGCGCCCGCGCGCAGCGCCGAGCGGACGGTCTGCGGATCGGCGACGGCGGAGAGCACGGCGGCATCGACCTCGGTCTCGCGAATGAGCTCGACGCCCGTGCCCTCGGGCAGGACGTAGTCGGCCAGCAGCAGGTCGACGTCCTGCTCGGCGAGCACGGTCCGCGCGGTGCGCAGATCCTGGACCGGATCGAGCGCCCGGAAGCCGGGAACGTCATTGACATACTGCGCGTGGATCCTGCCCACGTAGAAGTCGTCGTCGAGCACGAGCACATCGATCATCAGCTCACTCCTTCTCTGTCTCGTCGGCGCGCGGCACGGTCGTGTCGTCTGTGCGCGGCGGTTTCTCGTCGTCCTCGATGAGCACCCCGGGCAGGCGCATGCCGAAGCTCGCCCCGCCGAGGTGAGGGTCGTGTCCGTCGACGAGCCACACCCGACCGTCGTGACGGTTCGCGACCCGGCGGCACAGGGCGAGTCCGAGACCGAGCCCGTGGATCGGTCCGGCGCCGTCGTCTGACCGGTCCCCGCCATCTGCGCGTTCGCCGGCACCTGTGGTCTGCGCATCGCCGCTCACGCCCTCGTCGAAGATCCTCTCGGCGTCGGCCGGATCGATGCCCGATCCGGTGTCGGTGACGAGCCCGTGGAGCTCCCCGTCGGCACCGAGGAGTTCGACCTCGACGAGGTCGGAGACGGGCGGGCGTGCGGCGGCCTCCTCGCCCGAGGTGCGGCGGCGGACGACGGCGCGCACGGCATTGTCGATGAGGTTGCCGAGGACGAGCGTGACGTCCTCGGGGTCGGTGACCCTGCCGATCACGAGGGAGTCGGGGGCGACCCGCAGGGTCACACCCGCCTCGGCGGCGGTGGTGCCCTTCGCCTCGAGGACCGCACGGAGGTACGGGTCGGTGATCGGGTCGAGGCCTTCGACGGGGGCGGCCAGGGGGCCGGTGCCGAGGATCGACTCGAGGTAGCTGCTCGCCTCATCGGTCGCGCCGGTGTCGACGAGGCCGAGCACGGTGTGGAGACGGTTGGCGAACTCATGGCGCTGGGCGCGCAGGGCATCGGCCATCGCAGTGACGGATTCGAGCTGTCGGGCCATGGTGAGCATCGTCGTCTCGTCGCGCAGCGTGACGACGCCGCCGACGGAGACGCCGTCCCGGCGCACGCGCACCGCTGTGGCGAGCAGGATCTTGTCTCCGACAGTGATCCGCCGGCGCAGGGCACCGTGCTCGGGGGCATCGGCCATCATCGTCCGGATCGACACCGGCAGGTCGTCGACGACGCCCTCGCGGGAGTCGACGATGTCCTCGCGGACATCGGCACCGTCCTGTGGGGGAGCGGCTGCGTCGCCTGGGGAGTCCGTGTCCGAGCTGTCCGTGCCGGTGTCGTCGGCCGCCTCGGCGAGGAGGTCCCGGGCGGCGGCGTTGCTCAGGGTGAGCTCCCCGTCGGAGTCGAAGCCGAGGACGCCGTCGTCGAGTCCGCGCAGCACCGCCCCCTGGTCGCGGGCCATCTCGGCGAGCTCCTCGGGACCGACGCCGAGGGTCTCCCGGCGCAGGCGCCGCCCGAGGGTGATCGACGCGAGGACCCCGATGCCGAGGGCGAGGACGGAGACGGAGCCGAGGGCTGCGAATTCGCGGCGGAGGTCGGCGTTGAGCACCGAGGTGTGGATGCCGACCGACACCTCGCCGACGACCGTGCCGTCGCCGGTGGACGAGTAGATGGGGACCTTCGCCCGGACCGTGCTCCCGAGCGTGCCGACCTCCTGGGTGACGGATTCACGGCCCGCGAGCGCCTCGTCGGGCGAGGTCGAGACCGGCTTGCCGATGAGGTCGGGGTTTGGGTGGGTGAGCCGGATCCCGCGGTCGTCGGTGATGACGGCGAACTGGATGCCCGAGCGGTCGCGCAGCTCCCGGGTGATCGCGCGCAGCGAATCGGTGATCTCCTTCGCCGGCATCGGGTCGCGGGCCTCCGAGGCCCGGGTCGATCCCTCCCGCACCTCCGGCGCCGAGGCGAGTGCCCGGGCGGTCGCGAGCGCCTCGGTCTCGCTGACATCGGTCACCGCGCGCGCCGCCATCCACGCGAACACGCCTGTGACCAGGGCCAAGGTCGCCACGATGACCGCGAGCTGGCTGACCAGGACACGGCGGGAGAAGGCTCGAGATGAGCGGGACACCTCTCCACATTAGCCACCACTGAGCAGAATGAGCAAAAGTGGCAGAACAGGCAGAACGCGATCAGTGCACTTAAGCGCGCGGCGATGATCGCCTCGGGTCTAGCGTGTATCCCGCATCACAAACGCCTTCGAAGGAGAAGTCCGTGCTCGTCATCCTCGGATTCGCGATGATCGTCGTCTTCATGACGCTGATCATGACCAAGCGACTCTCGCCGATCCTGGCACTCATCATCGTCCCGACCATCTTCGGTCTCTTCGCCGGTGCCGGCCTCGGCATCGGCGAGATGGTCATGGACGCCATCGCCTCGATGTCGTCGACGGCTGCCCTGCTGCTCTTCGCCATCATCTACTTCGGCATCATGATCGACGTCGGACTCTTCGACAGGCTCGTCGAGTTCATCCTCCGCATCGCCGGCAACGACCCGGTCAAGGTCGTCCTCGGCACCGCGCTGCTCACCGGTGCCGTCTCCCTCGACGGCGACGGGTCGACGACGTTCATCGTCGTCACCGCCGCGATGCTGCCGATCTACCAGCGCCTCGAGATGTCCCCGGTCGTCCTCACCTGTGTGGCCGGCCTCATCAACGGCACCCTCAACATCGTCCCGTGGGGCGGGCCGACGGCCAGGGCCTCCTCGGCGCTGCAGATCGATGCGAACGAGATCTTCGCCCCCATGGTTCCTGCGCTCGCCGCCGGGCTGCTCGTCTGCTTCGTCTTCGCGTACTTCCTCGGACTCTCCGAGCGTCGCCGGCTGGCGAAGAACGGCGTGACCTGGGTCGAGGACCGCACGAAGGGCTTCGGCCGCAAGCGCGAACTCGTCGGCGCCGTGGCGCGCTCATCCTCCGGGGCGGGTGCCGTGGCAGGTCCGACCGGCACCGGCGCCACGGGCGGCACTGGCACCGGCTCGGGCACCACCGGCACCGGAGCGAAGACCTCCGTCGGCGGACCCGACGACGGTGCCGACGAGGACACGGAAGCCGCCTCGGCGAGCTCCCTCACGGACACCGCACTCGACCCCCAACCGTCCGACGCTGCGGCCGAAGCTGTTCTGGTTCAACCTCTCGCTCACGCTCGCCGTCATGGTCATGCTCGTCCTCGACGTCCTGCCGCTGCCGTACCTGTTCATGATCGCCATGGTCATCGCGCTCATGGTCAACTTCCCGAAGATCAAGGACCAGCAGGCCGAGCTCGCCTCCCACGCCTCGGCGATCATCGCCGTCGTCGCCATGGTCATGGCCGCCGGCGTGCTCACGGGCATCATGAGCGGCACCGGGATGGTCGATGCGATGGCCGCATGGCTCGTCGACGTCATCCCGTCCTCGATGGGACCGTACATGGCTGTCATCACCGGTCTGCTCTCGATCCCGATGACGTTCTTCATGAGCAACGACGCGTTCTACTTCGGGATCCTCCCGGTCCTCGCCGAGACCGCCGCGCACTACGGGATCTCGGCCGCCGACATGGCCCGGGCGTCGATCACCGGTCAGCCCGTGCACATGCAGTCGCCGCTGGTGCCCGCGATCCTCCTCCTCGTCTCTCTCGCCGGCGTCGACTTGGGCGACCATCACAAGAAGGTGCTGTGGCGGGCGCTGCTCGTCTCGCTCGTCATGCTCGCCGTCGGTGTGCTCATCGGCGTCATCGCCATCGGATAAGGGGCCGTCATGACCGATCTCTACTCGACTCCCCGTGACCGTCGTCCTGTCCCGTCCCTGCAGGTGGCGGCCTCGGCCGGCATCGCCGAGGCGGAGCGCACCGTCGTCCTCGCGCTGCGTCTCGATGCGCCGGAGACCGTTCTCGACACCGCGCTGCGCATGGCCCGGTTCGAGAAGGCGGCGCTGCGGGTCGTCGTCTTCTCCTCCGACAGTCCCGCGGGCCCGCTCGACAATGATCCCGCCCAGATCACCGAGCTCGTCGACGCCCTCAGCTCCGCGGGCGTCGAGTTCGAGGTCCTGCGCGCCGAGGCGGACGTCGCCTCCCAGGTCATCGACCTCGCCGAGGGGTGGACGGCCGAGCTCATCGTCATCTCCACCCGGCGGCGCTCGGCGGTGATGAAGCTGCTGCTCGGCTCGAGCGTCCAGCGCGTCATCCTCGAGGCGAGCTGCCCGGTGGTCGTCGTCAAGTAGGGGAGCGGTTGGCTCCCAAACTCTGAATTCTAAAGTCTTCCTTGTGCTCAGTAACTGACAAACGAGGGAGTTGGATGTTAGCGAGCTTGGTTGTTTCGAGACGCTTAGCGAGCGTCTGCGCAATGAGTACAACCGTGCTGGGCCAGAACTAGTATTTGTTTGATTTCGACCGGTTGCACCGCCAGCACAGAGTTTGCAGGTTCTCAATCTCCGAGAGCCCACCTTTGGAGATCGGCTTGATATGGTCTACTTCGAGCAAAAGGTGGGGCTCTGCTGCGAGCGAGACTGAACAATAGCGACATGTATGGTTGTCTCGACGCTTGATGAAGCTTCGGAGACTTGCCGTCATCAGCGCTCTCTGACCGGCAGCGCTCTTCTTGAACTTGAGCTTTTCGTCGATGCGTTCAATCAGGGCGTCAACTGTTTCCGAATTGAGCGTGATCGTAGTGCGCTGTGAACTGTTTCCACCAGCGCTGACGTACTCAAACGCATAGACCGGGTACGGGACGGTCACGGGTGAGACCTCGACTCCCATCTGCGCATTGAATTCATCTGCGAAGTACTTGAGGATGAAATCTGGCGGATTGATCGACCTGCGAATGCTCGCCTCGCGCATGCGCAGATTCTCAATAGCCGACTCCAGGCGAGATATATCGTTCCCGAGCCGTTCTGCGTCCTCCAGGCTCTCTTCGTCGACAGACACTTCGAAGTACTTCATCAGATACTTGATCGGGTCCCCGCTGGCATTGCGCACAACCTGCAGCGAACAGTTGTGGACGTGACCCGATTGATAGTCGGCGATGTTTCTGTCGCGACGGTAGTTATGGTGACTTGTGTTCTCAAATGTTGCCAAATGTGCGTGGCGGCCTGTGCCAGACACGCCTAGATCGAACGACCCTTGCTGACGGATCTCGGACGTATAGTTCGAGACCGCGTTGTGCTCTGCTACGAATGATGACAACGCCTGCTTGTGGGCTTGAAACTCCTCGCTGGCAAAGTACCTATTCTTGCGAATGTTGCGCACGACCTTGGGGATGATAACCGCGCCTGCCCAGATGATCGCAATAGCAAGCGCAAGTGGCCAGAACTGGACCACAAGGAAAACCGCCACGATCAGTGCGACAAGAACAATGATGACTGGCATAACTAGACGAGCTCCTTTGCGGCTTGGTCGAGGGGCTGCTCAGGAATCGTTGTCGACTCGTCAACGTTTGCGCTGCCCGTTCACATTAGAAGTGTAGTCATTACCCCTGACGCGTAGGTATGAACTGAGCAGAGTGCTGAGTTCTCCGAAGACGGCTTGCTCTCAGTCTGCGATTTGGGCCGAGCGCGCAATGACTCGCTGTTGAACCGACTTGCGTCGTGACGGTCGAGAGGAGCTGGCGAACTTGGCCAAGAGAGTGGGTGTATGAGTCGACCCGATCTTCAAAGCGGTCAGCCGCCAAGCGGCACCGTGCTCGTTCGTTGCAATGCTGGAGTGGCACTGCTTGCTAATGAATTCGCGGGTGGCCGCAGGCGATTCCTAAGGCAGCTCTTGCAGACGAGCATCTTCGATTTCCGGTGGCTTCCCTTGAGCGAGTGCAGGTTCGGAAGTCGGCGAACTGTGACTTGGGGGCGACGCCGACAGTTGGGAAATCACCTCTGAGTGGGCGCAGGTTCGTATCCTACTAGGTGCGTTCGCGCTCGAAGGCATAGCTCGAGCGTCTTTGTGCCGCAACGGTGCCTCGGAAGAACTCCTCGAAAAAAATTCTCCAGATGCGGAATAACCCGTCGCTCTAGAAAGTTGAGTCTAGTGTACGCAACTTTTACAGGCGGGGATTGACGATCTCAGCCGCGAAGAGAATACTTGAGTCCATCAGACTCAATGCGGACGGCGGTCCGACGAGGCGACACCGGGAGGCAGCTCCCGGAACGGCTTCCGAGGACGACCGCACGCATTCAGCCCGAGCCGACTCTGAGAGTTAAGGAGAAACGATATGGCACGTGCAGTTGGAATCGACCTCGGAACCACGAACTCCGTCGTCGCCGTCCTCGAGGGCGGTGACCCCAAGGTCATCGCGAACATGGAAGGCGGTCGCACGACCCCGTCCGTCGTCGCAGTCAACAAGAACGGAGACTCCCTGGTCGGCGAGATCGCCAAGCGCCAGGCCGTCACCAACGTGAAGAACACCGTGGCGTCCGTCAAGCGCCACATGGGCACCGACTGGGACACCGAGATCGGCGGCAAGAAGCTCACCGCTCCCGAGGTCTCCGCGCGCATCCTGCAGAAGCTCAAGCGCGACGCTGAGGAATACCTCCAGGAGAAGGTCACCGACGCGGTCATCACCGTCCCGGCCTACTTCAACGACGCTGAGCGTCAGGCCACGAAGGACGCCGGTGAGATCGCCGGCCTCAACGTCCTGCGCATCATCAACGAGCCCACCGCCGCCGCTCTGGCCTACGGCCTCGAGCGCGGCAAGGAAGACGAGCTAATCCTCGTCTTCGACCTCGGCGGCGGTACGTTCGACGTCTCGCTGCTCGAAGTCGGCAAGGACGATGACGGCTTCTCGACCATTCAGGTCCGTGCGACCTCCGGCGACAACCGCCTCGGCGGTGACGACTGGGATCAGCGGATCGTCGATTGGCTGGTCGAGCAGGTCAAGAACAACTACGGCGTCGACCTGACCAAGGACTCGACGGCGATGCAGCGTCTCAAGGAGGCCGCTGAGCAGGCGAAGAAGGAGCTCTCGTCCGCGACGAGCACCAACATCTCCCTCCAGTACCTCTCGATGAGCGAGAACGGTCCGATCCACCTCGACGAGACCCTCACCCGGGCGAAGTTCGAGGACCTCACCAAGGACCTCCTCGAGCGCACGAAGGCCCCGTTCCACGCGGTGATGAAGGACGCCGGCGTGTCCGTCAAGGACATCGACCACGTCGTCCTCGTCGGTGGTTCGACCCGTATGCCCGGTGTCACCCAGGTCGTCACCGAGCTCACCGGAGGCAAGGAGCCCAACAAGGGCGTCAACCCCGATGAGGTCGTCGCGATCGGCGCCGCCGTCCAGGCCGGTGTGCTCATGGGCGAACGCAAGGACGTCCTCCTCATCGACGTCACCCCGCTCTCGCTCGGTCTCGAGACCAAGGGCGGCGTGATGACGAAGCTCATCGAACGCAACACCCCGATCCCGACCAAGCGCTCGGAGACGTTCACCACGGCTGAGGACAACCAGCCCTCGGTGTCGATCCAGGTGTTCCAGGGTGAGCGCGAGTTCACTCGCGACAACAAGAACCTCGGCACCTTCGAGCTCACCGGCATCGCGCCGGCGCCGCGCGGAGTCCCGCAGATCGAGGTCGCGTTCGACATCGACGCCAACGGCATCGTCCACGTCTCGGCCACCGACAAGGGAACCGGCAAGGAGCAGTCGATGACGATCACCGGCGGCTCGGCCCTTCCCAAGGAGGACATCGAGCGCATGGTCCGTGAGGCCGAGGAGCACGCGGAAGAGGACAAGAAGCGCCGTGAGGCCGCTGACGTCCGCAACAACGCGGAGAACCTCGCCTACCAGACCCAGAAGCTGCTCGACGACAACGCCGACAAGCTGCCTGAGGACGTCAAGTCGGAGATCCAGTCCGACGTCGACGCCGTCAAGGAAGCTCTCAAGGGCGAAGACGACGACGCGGTGAAGAAGGCGTTCGACACGCTCACCGAGAAGCAGCAGAAGATCGGTGAGGCGATCTACGCACAGCAGGAAGCCGGCGCCGGTGCTGCCGGCGGAGCCTCCGACCAGGGCGGCTCCGATGCCGGAACGGGCGCTGACGACGATGTCGTCGACGCCGAGGTCGTGGATGATGAGGACGAGGAGAAGAAGTAATGACCACCGAGGGCAACGATCCGTCGTCCGAGGAGCCACGCTTCACCTTCCATGACAAGCGCCGGGTCGATCCGGACACCGGTGAACTCCGTCCCGAGGCCGACGCCGAGTCGGCCTCGGGGGCCGGGGAGGGACAGGACACCGAGGAAGTGTTGGCCGATGCCAGCGACCTCGGGGTCGATATCCCCGCCGATGCCTCGAGCCTGAACGACACCGAGGCGGCCGCCGAGCCGGGTGGGGCCGAGCCCGCTCCCGGGTCCGAGGCCGCCGCCCACCTCGCCGATCTCAAGCGGATCAACGCGGAGTACGCCGCCTACCGGATGCGTGCCGACCGCGAACGCGAGCGGGCGGCAGCGGGCGGGACGATCAAGGTCGTCGAGGCCTTGGTCCCCGTCCTCGACGAGGTGCGGCTGGCGCAGGAGAACGGCGACGTCTCCGGGCCCTTCGAGGCCCACGTGAACAAGCTGCTCGACGCGCTGGCCAAGGTCGGCGTCGAACAGTACGGCGCCGTCGGCGACGAGTTCGATCCGCGGCTGCATGAGGCCCTCATGCAGCAGCCGTCGGACGACGTCGAGGTGCCGACGGTCTTCATGGTCATGCAGCCGGGGTACCGCATGGGTGATCGCATCATCCGCGCGGCCCGCGTCGGCGTGCAGCAGCCGGAGGACTGAGGATCCCGACCCCGCCGAGGTGGGACCGCCTCCCAGCGTCCGTGAGCGGACGCTGGGACGAAGGAACCGCCTCGGCGACGGTCCGGAGTCTCCGGGACGCAGACGTTGTCCGGGGGCTGCGGATTGTGAGCGGACAGATGAGGGAAACGATGACAGAGCCGAGGCCAGGTGGCAGCGGCACGACGAACAGGACAAGGAAGAAGGGAGGTGCCAGATGAGTACCGGACCGCAGAATGACTGGTTCGAGAAGGACTTCTACAAGACCCTCGGCGTCTCCAAGGACGCGACGGACTCCGAGATCAAGAAGGCCTACCGCAAGCTCGCGCGGAAGTACCATCCGGACGCGAATCCGGGGGACGCCGAGGCGGAGGCGAAGTTCAAGGAGATCGGACAGGCCCACCAGGTGCTGTCGAACAAGGAGTCGCGCGAACAGTACGACCAGGTCCGCGCGATGGGCAGCGGCGCCAGGTTCAGCGCCGGTGCCGGTGGTGCCGGCGGCGGAGGCGGGTTCGACGATGTCTTCTCCGACCTCTTCGGAGGCGGCGGGCGCACGCGCACACGCACGACCTACTCGCCCGGCGGCGGAGGGTTCGGCGGCGGATACGGCGACGTTCCGCCCGATCTCGCCGATCTGCTCAACGGCTTCGGCGGCGGTGCCTCCTACGGCGGCTACGGTGACAGCGGCTTCGGCGGCGGCTACTCGCCCCCGGTCAAGGGCGGTGACATCAAGTCCTCGACCAATCTCAGCTTCACCGAGGCTGCCAACGGTGCCTCGGTCAAGCTGAAGATGCCGAACGGGAAGCCGCTGACCGTGCGCACCCCGATCGGGGTCAAGGACGGGCAGAAGATCCGTCTGGCCGGCAAGGGCAAGGCGAGCCCGAACGGCGGAGAGCCCGGCGACGTCATCCTCACGGTCCACGTCAAGCCGCACCCGGTGTTCACCCGCGACGGCGACAACTTGCGGATGGACCTGCCGGTGAGCTTCGACGAAGCGGCCCTCGGTGCGGAGGTCAAGGTGCCCACGCTCGGCGGTCAGCCCGTCAAGGTGAAGATCCCCGCGGGCACGCCCTCGGGTCGGACCCTGCGCGTGCGTGGCAAGGGCGTGCAGACGAAGAAGGGCACGGGCGACCTGCTCGTAACCGTTGAGATCGTCGCCCCGAAGAACCTCTCGAAGGAGGCCAAGGAAGCGGTCGAGGCCTACAAGGCGGCGACCGAGTCCGAGGATCCGCGAGCCGGCCTGCTCGATCGGGCCAAGGCGAGCTGAGGCGGCGGGGCACAATGCAGTTCTCTCAGAGTGCGGCGCTCTATGTCATCTCCGTGGCAGCGGAACTCGCGGGCATGCACCCGCAGACCCTGCGGCAGTATGACCGGATGGGCCTCGTCACCCCGCAGCGGACGGCCGGCAAGGGCCGCCGCTACTCGGGGCGGGACATCGCCAAGCTGCGCCTGATCCAGCATCTCTCCCAGGACGAGGGCGTCAACCTCGTGGGGATCAAGAAGATCATGGAGATGCAGAACCAGATCGACGCCCTCCGGAGCCGGAACCAGGAGCTCGAGGAGGAGGCCCTCGCCCAGGCGGAGGCACGCGAGCGGGATGCCCGCGTGTTCGCCGCCGGGTCGAGGGGCGACGTCGTCTCGATCGCCCGTGGCCGGCGGCCGAAGGTGTCGCCGGAGTCCGGGACCGGAGCCGTGGTGCTCTACGACGACTTCCGCGCCCGGAGGGTGTGAGCGCCCGGCGGCGACGCGGCGCCTGGTAGCACGGCGTGAGCGCCGACGTGACAGCGCGGCGCCGAGCGTGAGCGAACAGGGGTGGCTGAGGCCGCCCCTTTTCTTATACCCGGGGTGTTCCTCCGCGGCGTCGGGCGACCAGTGGCGTCGCTTCGAGCCGCATCCGCGCGCTGCCGGCTGGTTTGAGTCGGTTTTCGCCCGATGAGTCTGTTCCTGAACCGACCGATCGAGCGAGAACCGACTCATTTGCGTGTGCGCGGGTCGGAGTGGCGCTCGGTTCCTGTGGCTCCGCCCGCAGGAAGCCCCTGAGCGCAGCCGATGTCCGCGGCTGCTCTCACAGCCACCACTGGTCACTGCGCGGACCTGTCCGCGAGATGAAACTTTGGTCTCGAAACATGGACGAAACTCAGTCGACACGCACCGAAACAATCGCCTGCCAGGATGGGCGATGTTGGGATCGGGCGCGACTGAGAGGGCCACCATGAAAGAGACATCGGCGACACCGCCGCCGGGCAGCAGCGAGGCGAAGACCGCGGCGCGGGAGAGCCTCGAGGACTACACGCTGCGCTTCGCCCCGCGCTCCTACCGGACTTGGGCGCCGGCCGTCGTCGCGACGAGTGCGCTCGGCGGGATCGCCTACCTCGCGGACTTCTCGATCGGCGCGAGCATCGGGCTCGCCCACGGCACGGCCAATGGGATCCTCGGCATCCTCACCGCGGCGATCATCATCTTCCTCACCGGGTGGCCGCTCGCGTTCTACGCCGCCCGCTACAACCTCGACCTCGACCTCATCACTCGCGGGGCCGGATTCGGCTACTACGGCTCGGTCATCACGAACATCATCTTCGCGACCTTCACCTTCATCTTCTTCGCCCTCGAGGGCTCGATCATGGCGCAGGGACTCTACCTCGGCCTCGGGATACCGCGCCCGATCGGCTACCTCCTCTCCACGGTCATCATCTTCCCGCTCGTCATCTTCGGCATGAAGGCCCTCGCCCGGCTCCAGGTCTCGACGACGCCGCTGTGGCTCGTCCTCATGGTCGTGCCCGTCGGCTACCTCATCGCCTTCCAGCCCGACTCCGTGAGCTCGTTCTTCGCCTACCAGGGAGAGAGCGGGGAGAGCGCGAACTTCGCCTCGGCGATGCTCGCCGCCGGCGTCTGCCTCTCCCTCATCGCCCAGATCGCCGAGCAGATCGACTACCTGCGCTTCATGCCGCCCCGCACCCCGGCCAACCGTCGCAGCTGGTGGACCGCGGTCATCCTCGCCGGTCCCGGCTGGGTGATCTTCGGGGCGACGAAGCAGATCATCGGCATGTTCCTCGCCGTCTACCTCATCGTCAACGTCCCCGGAGCGACGAGCTTCGCGACCGAACCCGTCCAGCAGCTGCTCGCCACCTACGAGCAGATGATGCCGCAGTGGCTCGCGCTCCTGCTCGCCGTCGTCCTCGTCGTCATCTCGCAGGTGAAGATCAACGTCACCAACGCCTACTCCGGCTCGCTGGCGTGGACGAACGCGTACACGCGGATCACCAAGCGCTACCCGGGGCGGATCACGTTCCTCGTCGTCAACCTCCTCTTCGCGCTCGCGCTCATGGAGCTGAACATGTTCGACTTCCTCAACGCGATCCTCAGCTTCTACGCCAACCTCGCGATGTCGTGGATCTGCGTCGTCGCCGCCGACATCGCGATCAACAAGTACGTCCTCGGACTCTCCCCGAAGACACCGGAGTTCCGTCGTGGGATGCTCTACGACTGGAATCCCGTCGGAGTCGTCTCGCTGCTCCTCTCCGGAGGAGTGTCGATCGCGATCTATTTCGGGGCCTTCGGGTCCGCCGTCCAGCCGTTCTCGCCGCTCTTCGCCGTCGGCATCGCGATCGTCGCGACCCCGCTCATGGCGATCCTCACCCGTGGCCGGTACTATCTGCGCCGCCGCGACGACGGCATCGACGTGCCCTTGCTCGACGAGCACGGCAACCCCACCGACGCCACCCTGTGGTGCCACGTCACGGAGATGGAGTTCGAGCGTCCGGACATGATCGCCTCGGCGAAGCGCGGACCCAACGGCGAAACCCTCTACCTCAGCTCCCTGGCACTGTCGACCGATCGCCTCGGCGAACACGTCCTGCCGGCCGACCCCGTGCGGGAGCGCTGATGCACTTCACTCCGGGCGACACGGAGAAGCTGCTGCTGTCGGTGGCCGGGATGATCGCCCGTGACCGGCTTGCACGGGGAGTGCCCCTCAACCACCCCGAGGCCATCGCGCTGCTGAGCACGTGGGTCATCGAGCGCGCCCGCGAGGGGGCGAACGTCGAGGAGCTCATGGTCACCGGGCGCGAGGTGCTCACCAGGGGCGACGTCATGGACGATGTGCCGCCCATGCTCCACGACGTCCAGGTCGAGGCAACCTTCCCCGACGGGCGCAAGCTCGTCACCATCCACAACCCCATCGACTGACAGGACCACCCATGACAGGGACGAGAGACCACGGGCCCGGGGCCGTACGGGTGCGCGAGGGCATCCGCGTGCTCAACCGGCGCAGCGCCCCCGACACCGGCACCGTGACCATCGAGAACACCGGCGACCGGCCCGTGCAGATCGGATCGCACATCCACCTGCCCGACGTCAACGACGCCCTGTCCTTCGATCGCCGAGGCGCGACCGGGTTCCGTCTCGACGTCCCCGCGGGGACGTCGGTGAGGTTCGAACCGGGGGCCTCGCGGACCGTGGCGATCGTCCGCCTCGGCGGGCGCAAGCGTGTCCCCGGCCTGCAGATCCGAGAGGAGGCAGCCGCCGCCGAGGCGGCGCGAAGTGACGAGGGTTCGTCCCCCGACGCGGGGGAATCCGGCGCCGAGGCGGGGGAGGGCTGATGGTCGAGATCTCAGCCCAGCGCTACGCCGCGCTCTTCGGTCCCACGACCGGGGATCAGGTCCGCCTCGGCGACACCGACCTGTGGATCGAGATCGAGGAGGACCGGACCTTCGGCGGGGACGAAGCGGTCTTCGGCGGCGGGAAGTCGATCCGCGAATCGATGCTCCAGGGCACGACGAGCCGGGCCGAGGGCGCGCCGGACACCGTCATCACGAACGTCATCGTCCTCGACTGGTGGGGTGTCATCCGCGCCGACGTCGGGATCCGCGACGGCAGGATCACGGCACTCGGTCGGGCCGGCAACAGCGACATCGCCGACGGCGTCGACCCCGAATTGGAGATCGGCGCCTCGACCGACGTCATCTCCGGCGAGGGCCGCATCCTCACCGCCGGGGGCATCGACTCCCACGTTCACCTCCTCTCGCCCTCGCAGATCCACGAGGCGCTCGCGACCGGCATCACCACCGTCGTCGGGGGCGGTACAGGACCGTCCGAGGGGAGCAAGGCGACGACGGTCACCCCCGGGGCGTGGCACCTGGGCAGGATGCTGCAGGCCCTCGACGCCCTGCCGGTCAACGTGCTGCTGCTCGGCAAGGGGAACACGATCTCGGCGGAAGCGCTCGCCGAACAGGCACTCGGCGGGGCGGCCGGCTACAAGATCCACGAGGACTGGGGTGCCACCCCGGCGGCGATCGACGCGGCCCTGCGCGCCGCCGACACCCACGGACTCCAGGTGGCCCTCCACTCGGATTCGCTCAACGAATCCGGATTCGTCGAATCGACGATCTCCGCGATCGCCGGGCGCAGCATCCACGCCTTCCACGTCGAAGGCGCCGGCGGCGGACACGCCCCGGACATCCTCTCCATCGCGGCACTCGAGAACATCATCCCCGGATCGACCAACCCGACGCTGCCGCACACCGTCAACACCGTCGCCGAGCATCTCGACATGCTCATGGTCTGCCACCACCTCAACCCGAGCGTGCCCGAGGACCTCGCGTTCGCCGAATCCCGGATCCGCGCGACGACGATCGCCGCCGAGGACATCCTCCACGACATGGGCGCCCTGTCGATCACGTCCTCGGACGCGCAGGCGATGGGCCGGATCGGGGAGGTCATCACCCGCACGTGGCAGGTCGCCCACACGATGAAGCACCGTCGGGGCCGCCTCGGCGAATCCCTGCCGGCCGACAACGAACGCGCCCGCCGCTATGTCGCGAAGTACACGATCAATCCGGCCATCGCCCACGGCGTCGATGAGTACATCGGGTCGATCGAAGCGGGGAAGATGGCCGACCTCACCCTGTGGGATCCGCGGTTCTTCGGCGTGCGACCCGACCTCGTCATCAAGGGTGGGACGATCGCGTGGGCGGGCCTCGGCGATCCGAACGCCTCGATCCCGACCCCACAGCCGGTGCTCATGCGCCCGGCCTTCGGCGATGCGATCGGGGCGCAGACCTCGGTGTCGTTCGTCGCTCCCGCGGCGGTCGAGGACGGATTGCGCGAGCGGCTCGGGCTCCGGCGTCGGCTCGTCGCCGTCCGGCCGACACGGGAGATCGGGAAGAAGGACATGCGCAACAACGACGTCCGCCCGGCCATCGACATCGACCCGGACACGTTCGCGATCGCCATCGACGGCGAACTCGTCACCGCGGCACCGGCGACCGCCCTTCCGCTCACCCAGCTCTACCAGATGTTCTGATGGAGGGATCGATGAACGGTGGTTGCGGCGGGACTGCGGTGCCTGGTGCCGCCTCGGCGACCCTCATGATGCTTCTCGCCGACGCCCGCCTGCCGGCCGGTGCCCACGTGAGTTCGAACAGCGTCGAAGCCGGGCTGCGGCAGGACCTCACCCCCGCCGAGGTGCCGGCGTACATGCGCGCCCGAATGCGCACGGTCGTCCGCGTCGAAGCCGGCACCGCCGTCGTCACCCGCCACGCAGTCCGCAGCGCCGCCACCGACGGTCGGCCGGGCCTCTCCGACGAGCACCCCGACCTCGCCCAGGCACTCGAGTCCATCACCGAGGAATGGGCGGCCCGCACCCCCAGTCCCGCACTGCGGGAGATCGCCGAGGTGCTCGGGGCCGGGCTGCGCCGCGTCGCCGTCGTCCTGTGGCCGCAGCTGGCTGGCGTGCTGCCCCGCCGAGGGTGTCCGCGTCCCCTTGTGCTCGGTGCCATCGCCGCCGTCGCCGAGGTGTCGGCGGCCGACCTCGTGCGTATCGTCGCCTACGACGACGCGCAGACCGTCGCCGCTGCGACTCTCAAACTCGAACCGATGGACCCGATCCGGGCCACCGGTTGGGTGCTCGGGGCGTGCACCGCCATCGAGTGCTTCGTCGCCGACCTGGCGACGCTCACCGTCCCGGCAGCGATCCCCGCTGCCGGGGCACCGCTCATCGAGGACTGGGCAGAGGTCCAGTCCGCACTTCCGAGGAGGCTGTTCCGTGCCTGAGTTCCCCACCCCACACCGGTCCCTGCGCCTGGGCGTCGCCGGGCCCGTCGGCACCGGCAAGAGTTCGCTCATCGCGATGATCTGCCGCGCGCTCGCCGCCGAGATCCGCATCGGCGTCATCACCAACGACATCTACACCGACGAGGACGCCCGCCTGCTCCGGGCCGCCGGGGTTCTCGAACCCGAGCGGATCCGCGCGATCGAGACCGGCGCGTGCCCGCACACCGCGATCCGCGATGACGTCACCGCCAACCTCGCCGGTGTCGAGGAGTTGGAAGCCGACTTCGATCCTCTCGACCTCGTCCTCGTCGAATCCGGCGGCGACAACCTCACCGCGACGTTCTCCCCGGCGCTCATCGACGCCCAGATCTTCGTCCTCGACGTCGCCGGGGGCGGTGACGTCGCCCGGAAGGGAGGACCGGGCATCGGTCGCGCCGACCTCCTCGTCGTCAACAAGACCGACCTCGCCCCCTACGTCGGTGTCGATGTCGAGCAGATGGTCTCCGACGCCGAGGCGGCACGGGAGGGAGCGCCGGTCCTCGGGCTCTCGCGTCTCGACGAGGAATCCGTGGCACGCCTGCGCACGTGGCTGCTCGACCTGCTCGAGAAGCATCGGGCCGGTGCCCATGAACCGCAGGATCCGGGCCCGATGGCCCCGCACTTCCACGCCGATGAGGACGGCGGATACATCCACTCCCACGACGACGCTGAAGCGGAGCACAACCACGCATACGCGGACGACGAGCACGAGCATGCACACAGTCACGCCGAGGCATCCGGGACGGGGACGGCCTCACCGGAGTCCCGGTCGGAGCAGCCCGAGCCTGCGGTCGCGGACGCCCGGGGATGACCCTCATCGCAGTCGAGCAGGTCGCCGGCCGCGACCTGCCTCAGCTGCGTCTCACGCCGGGTCTCATGCAGCCGCGGCTCGTCTCCCGCGCGGCAGGTGGGCGCGCGCATGTCGCGATCGTCGCCGGGGGAGCGGCCCTGCTCGGCGGAGACGCCGTGTCCATCGGGATCCGGGTCGGTCCTGGCTGCAGCCTCCTCGTCGAGGACGTCGGCGGCACCGTCGCCTACCCCTGCCGTGATGCCGACTCCCGGTGGGACGTCGACATCGACGTCGCCGAGGGTGCCAGCCTCGTCTGGGAGACGTTTCCGTTCGTCGTCGCCTCGGGAGCGCGCGTGCGACGCTCGACCCAGGTGCGCTTCGGGGCCGCCGCCACGGTGTGCCTGCGCGAGACGCTCGTGCTCGGGCGATCGGGTGAGGACGGCGGGGCGATCACCAGCACCACCGATGTCCGAGACACGACCGGTGCACCGTACTTCGTCGAGGAGCTCGCCATCGACGGGAGCTCGCCGGAACCGGGAGTGATGGGAACTGCCTCGGTGCTCGACACCGCGATGCTCTTCGGCCGGCGCAGCGACACGGAGGCACGCGGCAACACGGACGGGCACGGTCGAATCCTCCACCTCGCGCGTCCTGGAGCGATCGCGCGAGCAAGCGGGACGCACACCCACGACGCGCACGTCGACGCCGTGTGGAAGGCGTGGACGAAAGCGACCACGAACGGTGACGACTCGACCGTCTCCAGGCGCAGAGTTCCACAGATGACACCAGCCCAGCACACCGACCCAGCGATGACAGACGACACCAGTCCAGTGAAGACAAGGGAAAGAGGGACGGAGCGATGAGCACGACAGCAGAGAAGAGCACCTCGGCGAGCAGGACGGATGAGGCAGCAGCCGACAGAGGATCGCGCCGAGCCCGAGTCCCCGCCCTTGTCGTCGCGGCGCTCGCGGTCACGGGAATCGGGCTCGTGCTCGCCTCGACGAGCGAGATCGGTCCTGCGGCGGCGTGGGGTCTGGCGGCGACTGCCGTGCTCCTCGGTGCCAGGCACGCCTTCGACGCCGACCATATCGCCATCATCGACAACGTCACCCGCCGGCTTGCGGTCGCCGACCACACGAGACTCCGCGGCGGTGCAATCGGATTCTGGTTCGCTCTCGGCCACTCGAGCGTCGTCATCGTCACCGCCGCCTTCGTCACCGCCGGGGCCGCTGCCGTCCGCAGCCTCGTCGAGAGCGAGGATTCGGGGGTGCGGGAGGTCCTCGGCATGTGGGGACTGACATTCGCGACCTGCGTCGTCGGCATCTTCGGGATCGTCAACCTCATCGCGTTCGTCCGTCTCCTGCGCCGCCGCCCAGGGGACGCGGCAGCGGAAGGGGCAGCCGCCTCGGCGAGTCGGGGTCCGATCTCCATGATCTTCTCCCGCCTCATCGACACCGTCGACCGTCCGACGCGCATGTATCCGGTCGGGTTGCTCTTCGGCCTCGGATTCGACACGGCGGCGACGATCGGGCTGATGATCGCGGCAGGGACCACGGCGGCGAGCACCTCACCCCTGCTCGCGCTGTCCCTGCCCCTGCTCTTCGCCGCGGGCATGGCCGCCTGCGACACCGGCGACAGCGTGATGATGGCGCGCCTCTACCGGTGGGCGGCCGGGGACGGCGGGCGGTTCCGGAGGTACAACCTCATCGTCACCGGACTCTCGGTGCTCATCGCCGGGGTCGTCGTCATCGCCGGCATCGCCGAGGTGGGGGCGGAAACGGCAACGTTCGCCTTGCCAACGCTCAACACCGAGTACCTCGGGTTCGTCGCCACCGGAGTCTTCGCCCTCATCGCCGTCGTCGCGCTCGTCGTCGCCCGCAGGCGCACAGACGGGTGACCGGAGCGGACCGGGACCGGAACCGAGGTGCTCTGCGACGACTTCCGAGCCCGGAGCGTGTGAGCGCAGGTGTCCTCCGCGCCGCCGGGCGTCCAGTGGCGTCGCTTCAAGCCGAGTCCGCGCGCTGCCCACCTGATTGAGTCGGTTTTCGCCCGAGGAGTCTGTTCCTGAACCGACCGATCGGGCGAGAACCGACTCATTTGCGCCTCCGGCGGGCTTGAGCGGCTTTCTCACGTCGTCCTCGCAGACGACAAGAGGCGTTCCGTCCGAGACCCTGAGGGAATCGGACTGAACGCCTCTGTCTGTGTCAGCAGCTCAACCGTTCGATCACCGGATCGGCCTGGCTAAGGGTGGCCGGTCCGTCTGAGATCGGCTGAGCTGACGATCTCTGCTCGGCTCAGATGTCCGAGGGGGAGAGGGCGGCCGACCGGCGACGCTTCGTCATGGTGACGACTGCGCCACCGACGAGGAGGAGGGCAGCGCCGGCTGCGAGGCCGCCGAGCTCCATACCGGTGCGGGGGAGGTCTCCACCTCCGGTGCCGTTGCCATTGCCGCCATCGTCGTTGCCGCCGGCGCCGCCACCGGCGTTGGGGTCGGCCTCGACGGAGAACTTGCCGGTGAGCTTGTCGTCGCCGCACGTGACGGTGACGCTGTAGTCGCCGGTGTAGGCGTTCGGGTTCGACTTCGAGGTGCCGTAGACGGTGACGTCGGCCTTGCCCTCGTCGTCGGCCTTAACGGTCCGGTCGAACGCAGTGACGTTCGTGTTGCCCTCGGGGTTGACGAGGAAGCGGACGTCCTCACCGGGCTCGCAGTTCTCGACGGCGAGCTTGACGCCCTTCTTCTCGTTGACGAAGTCCTGCGGAGTGACCGACTCCGGGGAGACGATGAGCTTGGCCTCGGCCACCGGCGTCGTCGGATCCTCGGTCGGATCGTCGGTGGCGTCCTCGGTGACGGTGAACTGGTGGGGATCGGTCGCCTCGCCGGTCTCATCGTCGGTGAATACGACGGCGTACTTGCCGGGCTTCACCGATTCGGGCGCGACGAGGGTGCCCGTGATCTTGCCGTTCTCGTCAGCCTTGAGCGGCTCGTCGGCCTGCGTGCCGGACTGGGCCTTCGCCTGGTTTGGCAGCTGACCGCCGGAGATCGTCACGGTTCCGCCGGGGGTGAAGCCCTCGCCGGAGAACTTGAGACCGTCGGTGCTGATCTCGGCGACCGAGATCGTGTCGGTCGCGAGCGTGACCTTGGGATCGACGACCGGTGCGGTCGGCTCTTCGGTCTCATCCTCGACGACGGTGAACGAGGCGGCGATGTCCTGGGTCTCTTCGCCGCGCTTGACCGTGACGGTGAAGTCGACAGTACCGGTCGGAATCTTGGAGGCGTCCTTTGCCGCGCTGAAGATGTTGTACGACATGGTGTCGCCCTTGGCCTCGCCCGCGTCTCCCGTGAGCGAATCCGAGACCTTGTCACCGGCTTCGAGGCCGGTCACCGTGACGACAACGCCCTTGTCCTCGTTGTTGAGGTCGGTCTGCGAGATCTCCTGCGGTGACACGGACACCTGCGCCGCAAGCTTCTGGGCGTCGGCGCCGCTGTCGGCAGGCTGTCCGCCGTCAGAGGGGGCCTAAACTCCGGTGCGAGCGAACGCGTCGCCTCCACTCGGAGCGGCGATGACCGGGGATGCGGCGAGGCCGGTGATGGCGAGGGCCACCACAGGCGCGAGCGCGAGCTTCTTCATTGTGTTCCTTCGGGGACGAGGGGGTGGAGCGATTCCGAAAGTAACAGTAATGAAACATTCACGACGCACATAGTTTAGAACGTTTTGGTCAGCCCTTTTCGAGCAATCCCGCTTCGGCAAGGAGCCCGACCCCGGCGCGACCCGTCTTCCGCGACCCGTCTACCGCGACCCGTCTTCTGAGACTGCAACACGCCTTATGAGACAACAGCCCTTGACTCCGAGGCCGTCGGTGTTTAACTGAGTGCTATGACTGGAGACTCAACGATCAAGAAGGCCGCTGACAAGGCCGATGATGCGGCGACCAGCGCCGCGGACAGCAAGTGGTTCGAACGCGCGGCCCGAGTCGGCTTCGTCGCCAACGGACTCGTCCACATCATCCTCGGAGCCACCTCGGTGGGACTGGCGCTGGGGCGCGGGGGAGAGGCCGAGCAGTCCGGCGCGATGCAGCAGATGGCCGCCCAGCCGTTCGGCATGGTTCTGCTGTGGCTGTGCATGCTCGGCTGTGCGCTGTTGGCACTGTGGAACCTCATCAACGCCTTCTTCGGCACCGCGTCGCTGCGCGGCCATGGCTCGAGCGACCCGCGGGACAAGGACGGCCGGAGCAACTGGAAGGAGTTCGTCCTCGCGATCGCCCAGGGCATCGCGTACGCGGCAGTGGCCGTGCTGTTCGGAAAGTTCGCCTTCGGACAGGGTTCGGACTCCGGGCAGTCCTCGTCGCAGGCGAGCTCGACGCTTGCGCAGGCGCCGGGCGGCATCCTCCTGCTCATCCTCATCGGTGCCGTCATCGCCATCATCGGCATCGTCTTCTGCGTCAACGGCATCCGTCGGAAGTGGAAGGACGACGTCCGCCCGCCGAGGTCGCGCGGCGTCGGCAAGCTGCTGACGGTGACCGGCGTGGTCGGCTACCTCGGCAAGGGCGCGACCCTGCTCGCGGTCGGCATCCTCGTCATCGTCTCCGGCGTGGCCGGAGACCCGGAGAAGTCGACCGGTGTCGACGGGGCTCTCAAGGCGATGCGCGATCAGCCCTTCGGCAGCATCCTGCTGCTGTGTGTGGGCGTCGGGCTCGTCCTCTACGGCGTCTTCCTCTTCCTTCGCGCGCGATATGACAAGATGGATTGAGCCGTCGGCGATTCCGAGAGCGGGACTGACCATGTCCTGCCCTCGGTCACCGCACGCCCGCACGATACGACCTGCAACGCACCGCTGAGAGGGAAGGTTCTGGAATGGCTGGAAGACGGATCGGCATCGTTTGGAATCCCGCGAAGACTGAGAAGGACGACCTGGTGGCGGCGTTGCCGGACGATCCAGACCTCTCGGTCTCCTGGTACGAGACTGAGGAGGACGACCCCGGCAAGTCAGCGGCGGAGCAGGCCATCGCCGATGGCGCCGAGGTGGTCATCGCCGCCGGCGGCGACGGCACCGTCCGTGCAGTGGCCGGCCACCTCGCCGAGACCGGGGCGAACGTCGACCTCGGCATCGTGCCGCTGGGCACCGGCAACCTGCTCGCCCGCAATCTCGAGGTGCCGCTCAACGATCTGGAAGCCGCGATGGACCGGGCGATCACGGGCACCCCGCAGAGCATCGACATGGGCTGGGTCGAGATCACCCTCCCCGACGGCAACGAGCACCAGCCCTTCGTCGTCATGGCCGGCTTCGGCATTGACGCCCACATGATCACCGAGACCAACGACGACCTCAAGGACAAGGCGGGCTGGCTCGCCTACGTCGAGTCGCTCGGCCGCGCCGTCTCTGCCAGCGACGTCATGGAGATCAAGCTCTCCCGCCCGGGCGAGCAGATCGACGACGAGTCGGCACACACCCTCATCGTCGGCAACTGCGGCACCCTCCAGGGAGGCATCACCCTGCTGCCCGACGCGGATCCCGCCGACGGCGAGCTCGACGTCCTCGTCCTCAAGGCCGACGGGGTCACCGGCTGGCTCGACACGATGAAGAACATGGTCTGGGACAACGGTCTGCGCCGGATGATGTCGAAGGACGACTCCGCCCAGAGCAGCGACACCGCGATCCATCAGCGCGTGACCTCGCTGACCATCGAACTTGAGAAGCCCCGGGTCGTCGAGGTCGACGGCGACGAGCTCGGCGAGACGGAGAGGATCGAGGTGAGCATCGCCCCGTCCGCCCTGCGGGTGCGCTGAGCAACCGCACCCCCGCCGAGGCGATCGTCCCTTGAGCCGGTCCCGGCCTCGCCGAGGCGGTGGCTCCGATCCCGGATGTGACTGTGGCCCCGACAGAAGTCGGGGCCACAGTCGTGTGTCGGAGTGGAGCGATCAGAGCTCGGTCGGAGCCTGTCCGGCCTTCGCCCGACGCATGGTCATCGCCACGGCGACGCCGCCGACGAGGAGGAGCGCGAGTCCGCCGGTGAGCCCACCGAAGTCGGCGCCCGTGCGCGGCAGCTGGCTTCCGCTGTCGTTCCCGGTTCCCGTGGTCCCGCCGGCGTTCGCGCCGGAGGTCACGGAGAACTCACCCGTGAGCGTGTCATCGCCGCAGGTCGCCGTCACCGAGTAGTCGCCCACGTAGGCCTGGGTCCGCGAGGAGGTGCCGAAGACGTTCACCGAGGCGGTGCCGGTCTCATCGGCGGTGAGTGTCTGGTCGAACGCGGTGACGTCCGAATTGCCCTTGGGGGTGACGACGAAGCGGACGTCGGATCCCGGTGTGCAGTCGCTGACGGTCAGGGTCACGCCTTTGTCCTTGTTCGCGAAGTCGCTCGCGTCGATCGTCTTCGGGGACACGGTCAGGGAGGCCTGAGCCTGATCGGCGGTGAGCGTGAACTCAGCCATGGAGAACTGCAGTTCACCGTCGGCGAAGAGGAAGTACTCGCCAGGTGCGATGTCATTCGTTTCGGTCGCCCGGATGACGCCGGAGACGACGCCGTCCTGCGAGACCTCGACGCTGTCATCGATGTAGATGATCTCGTCGGTCCCGTTCTTCGCGGCGACGGCAAACACCGTCTCGCCCGGGATGAACCCCTTACCCGAGTAGGCGATGCCCTTCCTCTTGAACTCCGAGACGCTCATCGAATCGGTGGCCAGCGAGAGCTCGCCTTCCTGGAATTCCTCGTAGTCCTCCTCGGTGATCGTGAAGCGTCCCGGGAACTCCTGCGGCTCCTGATCCGCACGCTCGACGGTGACGGCGAAGTCGACGACCTGTGCTTCAACGATCTCCTCGGCATCATCGAAGTACTCGAATTCGACCGTGGAGCCCTTGGCCGTCTTCGTCTCGCCGGTGAGCGAATTCGTCACGACGTCGTCCTTCTCGAGCCCGGAGACGGTGATGGTGACTCCGTCCTCCCAGAAGTCGAAGATGTCGACGGTGCTCGGGTCGACCGTGACGGTGGCCTCGATCGGCGCCGAGGCGGGAGCGGTCTCCTCTTCGGCCTCGTCCGTCGTTGCATCGGCGGCAGGGGTCTCGTCCTCTGCCGGTGACGGTGCGTCCGGGGTCTCGGTTGCCGGGGCGTCATCGCCCGAGCTCGATCCCTCCGAGGGAGTCGGGTCCTCTGCCGGAGCGGGTTCGGCCGGAGCGGGGTCATCGGTGGACGCTGCATCGTCAGCTGCCGCGGCGTCGTCAGTCGCCTCGGCGGTCTCAGGGTTCTCAGCGGCCACGCCCGCTGCGGCGGGAGCGGAGTAGGCGCTGTCTGCGGCGGCGGTGTCGGCGAGAGCAGGCGTCGCGCCGAGTCCGGCGATCGCCAGGGCGAGCGCGGGGATGAGCGCAAGTTTCTTGGGCATGGAAGGAGGCGGTCCTCTCAGGGGATTGTCAGACAACTACAGAAGCATATCCGGGCGGATAAGCCGTTTCTGTCACGGACTGATCACGTTTTCCGGACATGCGAGAGGGCCGGGAGTTCGATCGAACTCCCGGCCCTTGTGTCGCGTCCGCCGTTCCGGTGCAGGCTGGCTTCCCTCAGGCTCTGCCTGTCCCGTCCGGTGGATCAGTGCTTCAGATGTACGACGGAGAGAAGTCGCCCTTCTTCCGGCGCATCGTGATCGTCACCGCGGCACCGCCGACGAGCAGGAGGAGTGCGCCTGCGGCGAGGCCGTCGAGTTCGACACCCGTGCGGGGCAGGTAGCTTCCGCTGCCGCTGCCGCCGTCGTTGCCCCCGGCACCGCTGCCGTTGTCACCGCCGCCGTCGCCTCCGCCGGCGTTGGACCCGGCCGTGACCTTGAACGATCCCTTGAGCGAGTCATCGCCGCAGGTCGCCGTGACCGAGTAGGAGCCGACATACGCCGAGGCGTTCGATGAGGTTCCGAAGACCCGGACCCAGGCCTTGCCGTCCTTGTCGGCTTTGACCGTTCGGTCGTAGGCGGTCACTCGCGAGTTGCCATCGGCGGTGACCATGAACCGGACATCCGAGCCGGGCTTGCAGTCCTTGACCGAGAGCTTGACGCCCTTCTTCTCGTTGATGAAGTCAGCGGCCTCGATCGACTTCGGAGTGATCGTCAGGGACGCCTCGGCGGGAGCTTCGGTCTTGTCGTCGATGACGGTGATCTCGCCCTTGAGCTCCTGCGACTCGGTGCCTTCGCGGTCGATCGTCACGGTGAAGGGAACCTTGCCCGGCTCGAGATTGTCGGGGTTGCCCTTGTAGTAGAGCGTGAAGGTGTAGTCGCCGTCCTCGGTCGCGGTCTTCGTCTCGCCGGTGAGGGAGTCGGTGATCTGGTCGCCTTCCTTGACGCCGGAGACGGTGACCTTGACGCCCTTGTCCCTGTTTGCGAGGTCCTCGGCCGTGATCTCCTTGGGGTCGACCGTGAGGGACGCGTCGATCGGGTCGACGGCGTCGTCATCGACCACGGTGATCTCGCCCTTGAGTTCCTTCGACTCGGTGCCTTCGCGCTCGATCGTCACGGTGAACGGGACTGTGCCCGGATCGAGATTGTCCGGGTTGCCCTTGTAGTAGATCGTGAAGGTGTAGTCGCCGTCCTTGGTCGCGGTCTTCGGCTTTTCGGTCAGGTCGTCGGTGATCGTGTCGCCTTCCTTGACCCCGGAGACGGTGACCTTGACGCCCTTCTCCTCGTTCGCGAGGTCCTCGGCGGTGATCTCCTTGGGGTCGACCGTGAGGGTTGCTTCGATCGGCTCGACTGGTTGGTCATCGACGGCCTTGACGTTGACCGTGCCCGAAAGCGTCTCAATCCCGGCGGCGCCCTGGTAGTCGATCGTGAATGGAAGCGGGCCGTCCTCGAGGTCTTCGGCGTTGCCGTCGTAGAAGAGATTCAGCGTCGCGGTCGAGCCTGCGGCTTCGACGGAGTCACCGGCGAGCCCGTTGAGCGGGGTGAGGAGATCACCGGTCTCGAGGCCTGTGACCGTGACGGTGACGCCCTTGGAGGGGTCAGCAAGATCCTCGGCTGCGATCTCGCCCTGGGGGACGACGAGCACAGGATCGGCCTGCTGTTCGGGCGCCTCTTCGGTGGGATCGTCAGTGGGTTCCTCCGAGGGCTCGGTCGAGGGCGACGGTGAGGAAGACGGCGTCGGCGCAGGCGGAGGAGTGGTCTCCTTCTTCGCCGGTTCAGGAGCCGACTTCTTCGCGTCGTCCTTCTCCTCCGCGGCCTCCTTGGCCTTCTTCTCCTCGGCAGCCTTCTCGTCCGCCTTCTTCTTGGCAGCCGCCTTGGCGTCGGCCTTCTTCTTGGCCTCGGCCTTCTCTTCGGCTTCCTTCTTCTCCGCGGCCTTCTTGGCGGCGGCTTCCTTCTCGGCCTTCTCCTTCTCCGCCTTCTCCTGCTCAGCGGCCTTGGCTTCAGCCGACTGAGTCGAAGGGGTTTCGGCGGCGGCGACCGGTGCGGCGACGAGTCCGGTGAACGCGAGGGCGACAGCCGGCGCGAGGATGATCTTCTTCATTGGAGTGCCTTCTATCTATATGTGAGGGGGTGCACATCTGGAAGTCATCCTAGGTACAGGGAATTATCAGAACTATTTTTGTAACTTTTGTTCGAGTGGCATTCCGGTAACACTTTGGTGAATGCCGTCACATGTTCGCGACCATCCCGTGACCTACCGGCGGGTAGTGTCGACCCACAGGTGACGCGCCGCCGGCAACGCCCGCCGACCCGCCTCACTTCTCGGTCGGCCCGCCTCACACGGGCCAGACTTCGGCCCTGATCTCCTTGCGCTGATCGGTCGTCGGCACCTTGACGGTGATCGCCGACGGCAGGATCCCCATCGCGAGGTACTTCGTCGTGCCCGCGGGGTCCCCGTCGAGCTGGACCTCGAGTTCGTCACGGGATTCGATGACGACGTTGTGGCACTTGCGGATGTCGGTGTGCAGGCCGTTGCGGGTCTTGCGGCCGATGATCGAGGCGGCGACACCCACCCATTGGCCGAGGTTCTTCGGGCTGACGACGAGGACGTCGAGGAGGCCGTCGTCGATGACCGCCTCGGGCAGCAGCTGGATCCCGCCCTGGAGCTTGCCGCAGTTGCCGCCGATGACGGACCGCACCCGTGCCGAGACCCGATAGTCGTCGTCATAGGTGATCTTGACATGGCTCGGGCGCCCCACCAGCGTGCGCGAACCGGCTTCGAGGTACGCAAGCCAGCCGAGCCTGCTCTTCGCGTTCGCGGTGGTCTTGGCCATCACCTCGGCGTCGAAGCCGAGCCCGGTCATGACCATGAACACGTGACGGTCCCCGCCCCTGCTGATCTGCGCCACCCCGACGTCGACGTCGCGGTTGCGGCCCCACAGGGCGATCCGGATCGCCCATTCGGGTTTGTCGAGCACGAGGTCGAGGTTGCGGGCGAGGAGATTCCCCGTGCCCATCGGGATGATCCCCATGGGTGTCGCCGTTCCGGTGAGCGCCGAGGCGACCGCGCGGATCGTGCCGTCCCCGCCGGCGGCGATGACGACGTCGACCCCGGCTTCGAGGGCCTCGTTGGCGGCCCCTTCTCCGGCGTCCTCGAGGGTGGTCTCGAAGATGAGCGGGGGAGCCCACCCCTCGAACCGGCAGATCGCCTTCGCCGTCGCCGCGATGTTCTTCGCATTGGCCTTCGTCGGATTGATGACGAGGGCTGCCCGGTAGCGGTCTGCCGGCACTTCCTCCATGCCGGCAGGGGCATGGTTGTTCGAGAAGCGATGAAGGCGGCGCAGGACCCGGCGTCCGCCGTTGCGGGCGCCGAGGAGATAGGCGGCGACGACGGTGACGAGGAACCCTGGGATGAGCAGCCACAGGATGGCGGGGTCCAGGTCAAGGGTCATGGCACAAATTTACTCCGGTGCACCTGAGTGGAGGCCGAACGGTCGAAATGTCGAAATGACTGCGCGCCCGTTAAGCTGAGACGGTGATCGATCTAGTGCTGCTCAGAGAAGACCCGGACCTGTTCAAGGCGTCGCAGAAGGCCCGCGGGGCCTCCGTCGAGCTCGTCGACGAGGTCCTCGCCGCGGACTCCGCGAGGCGCGCGGCCATCACGGCGTTCGAGGACGCTCGCGCCGACCAGAAGGCCTTCTCCTCTCAGATCGCGAAGGCGTCGAAGGACGAGAAGCCTGCCCTCATCGCCGAGGGCAAGGAGAAGTCGGCGAAGGTCAAGGCCCTGCAGGCGGAGTCGGAGGAGGCCTCGTTCGCCTTCGAGAGCCTCGCGGCGAAGCTGCCCAACCTCATCATCGACGGCATCCCCTCCGGCGGTGAGGAGAACTTCGTCACGCTCAAGACCGTCGGTCAGCCGCGGGACTTCGCAGCGGAGGGCTTCGCACCCCTCGACCACCTCGCCCTCGGCGAGGAGCTGAAGGCCATCGACACGGCCCGGGGCACGAAGGTCTCCGGCGCGCGGTTCCACTACCTCACCGGCTTCGGCGCGAAGCTCGAGATGGCGCTGCTCAACCTCGCTCGCGACGTCGCCGAAGAGGCGGGCTTCAGCCCGACGATCACCCCGACGCTCGTCAAGCCCGAGGTCATGCGCGGCACCGGGTTCCTTGGCGAGCACGCCGATGAGGTCTACCGCCTCGAAGCCGACGACCTCTTCCTCGTCGGCACCTCCGAGGTGCCGCTGGCCGGGTACTACATGGACGAGATCATCGACCTCTCCGACGGTCCGCTGCGCTTCGCCGGCATCTCCTCGTGCTACCGCCGGGAGGCCGGCTCGTACGGCAAGGACACCCGCGGCATCATCCGCGTCCACCAGTTCCAGAAGGTCGAGATGTTCTCCTACGTCGAGGTCGAGGACGCCGAGGCCGAGCACGAGCGCATGCTCTCCCTGCAGGAGAAGATGCTCCAGCTGTGCGAGCTGCCGTACCGGGTCATCGACGTCGCCGCCGGCGACCTCGGCGATTCCGCGGCACGGAAGTACGACTGCGAAGCCTGGGTGCCGACGCAGGAGACCTACCGCGAGCTCACCTCGACGTCGAACTGCACGACGTTCCAGGCCCGGCGCCTGCAGATCCGCGAACGCCACGACGGTGCCACGCGTCCGGTCGCCACGCTCAACGGCACGATGGCGAACACCCGGTGGCTCGTGGCGATCCTCGAGAACCATCAGCAGGCGGACGGATCGGTCACGGTCCCCGAAGCCCTGCGCCCCTACCTCGGCGGAATGACTGCTCAGGGACCGGAGGGTCCGCGATTCTGAGCAGCGCAGCACCTGCCGGTCAAGGAGAACCATTGCCCGCACACCTCATCGCGCTCGACGTCGACGGCACGATCATCGACTACGACGGCACCCTGTCGGAGACGGTGCGACGGGTGCTCCTCGACCTCGCCGAGGCGGGTCACCACCTGGTCATCTCGACCGGCCGTGCCCTGCCGGGTGCGCTCGAGCTCGTCCACGCCCTCGGCCTGACCGAAGGCTACGTCGTGTGCTCGAACGGCTCGGTCGTCGTCAGGCTCGATCCCTCGCTGCCGTTGGGCTGGGAGATGCACAACGTCGTCTCGTTCGATCCCCGCGCGGCTCTCGAACGGATGCGCGAGGTCCTGCCGGGTGCCCTCTTCCTCGTCGAGGATCCTGACCTCCACCGCTGGGCCTCCGGGGCGTTCCCGCCCGGTGAGCTCGCCGAGTCCGACACCCTCGACATCGTGCCCTTCGACGAGCTGCTGACGAAGCGGGCGACCCGCATCGTCATGCGCGACGTCAACGGCACTGCGGAGGAGTTCGCCGCCGCGGTCGACCGTCTCGGACTCCACGAGGTGAGCTACTCGGTGGGATGGAGCAACTGGCTCGACATCGCCCCGGACGGAGTGTCGAAGGCCAGCGGCCTCGCCCTCGTCGAGGACGAGCTCGGCATCGACCATGCGCTCACCGTCGCTGCCGGCGACGGACTCAATGACATCGAGATGATCGAGTGGGCCGCCCACGCGATCGTCATGGGGCAAGCGAAGGACGAGCTCAAGGTCCTCGCGAGCGTCGTCACCGACCCCGTCGAGGACGACGGCCTCGCGGTCGCCCTCGTCGACCACTTCGATCTCGATCCGGCTGTGCTCGACACCGAGGGGTCGACCCAGACCCGCCCGTAGGGCTGCCGAGAGAAGAGGTCAGCGGGCAGGGAGGGCGTCGAGCATCGCCGTGAGGTAATGGGCGACGCCGTCGTCCTCGACCGCATCGGTCACGGCGTCCGCGGACTCCTTGACGATGTCGAGGGCGTTGCCCATCGCCACTCCGTGCCCGGCCCAGGAGAGCATCTCGATGTCGTTGGGCATGTCCCCGAAGGCCATCACCTGCTCCTGCCCCACGCCGAGGTGGTCGCACACCGACTCGAGCGTCTTCGCCTTGGTGATTCCGCGGGGTGCGAGTTCGACGAGGCCGTTGACGGGGTCGGAGAACGTCGCGTGGCATGAGCGGGTGACGAGCGGGCCGAGGAGATCGTGGAGGGCGGCGGAGTCCTCGGTGCCGAGGCTGACGAGGATCTTGACGACGTCGCGGTCGGCGATCTCACCGATGTCTCCGATGACGGTGGCGTCCCGCGGAGAGCGTGTTGCGAAGCCGTCGTCGATGAAGAGCCCGGTGAGGGTCTCGAAGGCGAAGTGCGCTTCGGGGTGCTCGCCGGAGATCGCAGAGACGATCTCGACCACCTCGGCGTGGCCGAGGGTGTGGGCGTCGACGACGGATTCGGAGGCGATGTCGTAGACGACGGCGCCGTTGAGGCACACGACCCGGCCGAGGTCGGGGATCTGTTCGGCGATCGGGGCAAGCCAGCGGATCGGTCGGCCGGTGACGAGGACGAAGGGGATGCCCTCGCGCTGGCAGCGGTGGATCGCGTCGATCGTCGCCTCGGAGATCGGCTGCCAGTCGAGCAGCAGCGTCCCGTCGATGTCGCTGGCGACGAGCCCGAGGTCGAAGTCGGCGGGCAGTCGGCGGTGCCCGCTCATCGGCTCTCCGCCTCGGCGATGGTCCGCTGGGCGCGGTCGAGGAGGTCGGCGGCGTCGGAGATGTAGCGGTCGGTCGCGGCGGCGGCCGAGGACAGAGCGGGTCCCTGGGCGGTCTCCGCGCGGACCATCGAGGCGGCGAGCACCGCCTCGGCGACCTTCGCCGACGCCCGCGTGAGGACCTCAGGGGTGTCCCCGACCTCCACCCGGACGTGCCCGGGCACGACCTGGTCCTCAATCGGCCAGCGGGCGTGGAGTCGCTCGGTGAGCTCATCGATCCGGGTGGCCAGGTCGTTGAGCCGATGGGTGCCGGTCATGATGAGCTCCCTCGCCGAGGCGGCCGCCTGGTCGGCATCGACCGTGCCGATCCCGGCGGGGTCGGGTTCGTCGGTGCCGGTGGCAGAGGGGTCGGCCTGGTCTGCGCTGGTCACACCGGGGGCGGCCTCGTGGATCGCGACGGCAGTGGCGTAGTAGCGGTCGACGGCGCGGAGGAAGCGGTCGTGGTTGTGCCGCCACAGCCCGGTGCCGAAGCGCTTGTCGGGTCCGCGGGAGTGGAAGGAGAGGAGCCTCTTCACAGATAGTTGCCGGTTCTGCGTCTGTCCTCCTCGGACTCGGGTCCGGCAGCCGTGCCGGGACCGCCCGCGCCGGGAGGAACGATCCCCGGAATCCGACCGCGTCCGCCGCCGTCCTGCTGGGCCATGGCCTGCTGCGCCATGATCGCGGTCTGGATGCCGTGGAAGAGGCCTTCGAGCCAGCCGACGAGCTGAGCCTGGGCGACGCGCAGCTCGGAGGCCGAGGGCGGGCCGTCGGTCGAGTCGAAGGGGCGGGCGAAGCGGTCGAGCTCGGCGACGAGCTCCGCGGAGATCCCGTCCTCGAGGTCGTCGATCGCCTGACGGTGGATCTGTGCGAGGCGTTCGCGGCCCTTCTCGTCGAGCTCGGTGCCGCGGACCTCTTCGAGGAGCTGCTTGACCATCGTGCCGATGCGCATGACCTTCGCGGGCGAGGAGATGTCGGGTTCCTCATCGTCCTCGTCGGCTCCGGCACGGTCGCCCGCCTCGGCGCTCTCCGGGGCAGGGGGCTGGGGCGACGGCGGCTGGACCGCGTCGCCCGATGCCGGCTGGGCTGTGGTGAGGTCGACCGGGGCCGTTTCGCCCGCCTCGGCCGCGGTTGCCGGTGCGTCGGCCGCCGGTCGGGTGGCCGTTGTCGACTGCCCGTCGTCGGGGCCGGCAGGGTCGGCAGGGGACGGGGACGGCTGCACCGCCTCGGCGGGGGATTCGGTCGGTGGCACCGCCTCGGCGGGCCGGTCGTTCTCAGCGGACGTCGGACGCTCGGTCATGGTCGCACTCCTTCTTCCCCTCGTAGCTGGGTCCCGTGGCCGCCCGTGGCTGCGGCGGTCCCTGCGCCCCCGGCGGCGGTGCCGTCGACCGTGAGGAGGACCTTGCCGATGTTCGCACCGTCCTCGAGGATGCGGTGGGCGCGGGCCGCCTCGGCGAGGGGGACGGTGTCGAAGATGATCGGGCGGATGTCCCCGGAGATCACGGCCGGCCAGAGCTGGTCGCCCACCTCGGCGATGATCGTGGCCTTCTGCTCGGCAGGGCGGGCGCGCAGGGTCGTCGCGGTGATCGTCTTCCGGCCCGTGAGCAGGGTGCTGAGGTCGAGGTCGGCGGTCGTCCCGCCCTGGAGACCGATGATGACGAGACGGCCGTCGGTCCGCAGCGCGCGGATGTTGCGCTCGAGGTACTTCGCTCCGATGATGTCGAGGATGACGTCGGCCCCCGTCGTGCCGTCGGGATGGACGCAGATCTCGTGGACGCGTTCGGCGAAGTCCTCGGTGCGGTAGTTGATGACGGCGTCGGCGCCGAGGTCGCGGCAGAACGCCGCCTTCTCCTCGGAACCGACGGTGACGACGATCTTCACGCCGAGGAGGTTCGCGACCTGGATCGCGGCGGTGCCGATCCCGGATCCGCCGCCGTGGACGAGGAGCCACTCGCCGATGCGGATGCGGCCGCGGCCGACGACGTTCGAGTAGACGGTGGCGAGCACCTCGGGCAGGGCGGCCGCGGCGGTGAGGTCGTAGGTGTCGGGCACCGGCAGGAGCTGGGCCGCGGGGACGGCGACCTCCTCGGCGTAACCGCCGCCGGAGAGGAGGGCTGCCACCCGGTCGCCGACGTTCCACCCGGTCACCTCGGCGCCGAGGGCGGTGATCGTCCCGGAGATCTCGAGCCCGGGGATGTCGGTGGCGCCGGGAGGCGGGTTGTAGAAGCCCTGGCGCTGGAGGAGGTCGGCACGATTCACCCCGGCGGCGTGGACGGCGACGAGGACTTCGTCGGGCGCGATCTCGGGAGTGGGCACTTCGGTCAGCTTCAGGGCCTCGGGATCACCCGGGGCGGGAATCGTGATGGCGCGCATGAGACCACTCTAGTCCGTGGAGCGGACAGCGACAGGGGCACCTGCAGTGAATCCGATGAGCGAATCGTGGGTGGGCGCCTCACCTCGGACCGGCTGCGGTGTCGGCACCTGATGCTGCGGTGCCGGCGCCTGATGAGGGACGATGACGAGCCTTGAACCGTGCCTTCTTCTCCCGATTGCCGCACGTGTTCATATCGCACCAGCGGCGGCTGCGGCTGCGGCTCGTGTCGAAGAAGGCGGCCCGACACGTGGGGGACGCGCAGAGTGCGAGCCTGCCGCCCCGCTCCCCGGAGAGGATGGAGATCGCATCGGCGGCGATGACGCTCAAGGCGTCGGCCACCGTGGCCGGGGGTCCGAGCACCCACTCGCGCTCACCGCTGCCCAGGAGCACGGGTGCAGCGTGACCGGCCCTGCTCCGGTCGTTGATCGTCGTCAGCGCCGAGGCGGGAAGCGGGTCCCCGAGTGCTGCGGCAGTGGCGGCGAGGTGGATGGCCTCCCGCAGCTCGCGGGCGAGGTCGAGTTCGTCGTCCGTGCACGTCTCGACGTCGAGACCGGAGATCGAGAGCCACGCGAGCAGGCGGTCGGGAGTGGGGATGCGCTCGATCCAATCGCCCTGGCGTTCCGAGAGTGTGCCGGTGAAGCTCGTCGCCAGAATGGCGCCGAGCCGGAAGTCCAGTCGTCCCTCACTCATGCGAACACCCTAACTGGGGAGAGGCCGTCGGCGCGGCGACGGCAGATGATTGTCGACGGTTGTGCCGACGCCGCCACCATGATAGAACCGTCTTAGCTGGTTCACCGATGAATCCGGCGGCAGACCGTGACGTTCGGGAGGTCTCATGTCCCTCTACTGCACCACTGCTCCGAGTACGGCCGACGTGCGCCCTTTCTCCGCGCACGCCTCCGATGCCGACCTAGACGACCTTCGCGCGCGACTCGCGGCGACCCGACTGCCCGAACGGGAGCCGACCGACCCGGCGGCCACCGGCGCCGACCGGTGGGCGCAGGGCGTTCCCCTCGCCGATTTCACGGAGCTGGTCGCGTACTGGCAGGACGGCTACGACTGGCGCAGCTTCGAGTCGCGCCTTGACGAGATCGGCCAGTTCCGCACGGACATCGACGGGCTCGGCATCCACTTCCTCCACCGTCGCTCTCCCCGGTCCGATGCCGTGCCGCTCGTCATCACCCACGGCTGGCCGGGCAGCGTCGCCGAGTTCGTCGACATCATCGACGCGCTCGCCGATCCCAGCGACCGCGGCGCTCCGGCCTTCCACGTCGTCGCGCCCTCGCTGCCGGGGTTCGGCTTCAGCGATCGCCCGACCGCGACGGGGTGGGGAACGGAGGCGATCGCCTCGGCGTGGGTCGAGCTCATGTCCCGCCTCGGTTACGATCGCTTCCTCGCCCACGGCGGGGACTGGGGCGGAGTGGTCACAACGATCCTCGGCGGCCGGTTCCCCGAGCACGTCATCGGGATCCACTCGACGTTCGCCGAGGCGCCGCCCGGGCTCAGCATCGAAGGCCTCACCGACGCCGAGCGGAGCTGGGTCGAGGACCACCGCGACTTCTGGCTCGCCCGTGCGGGGTATGCGAAGGCGCAGGCGACAAGCCCGCAGACGGTCGGCTACGGGCTCGTCGACTCACCGGTCGGCCTGCTCGCGTGGATCCTCGACAAGTTCGCCGAGTGGTCGGACACCGACGACAGTCCGTTCGAGACGATCCCGCGCGACCGGGTCCTCGACAATGTCACTCTCTACTGGCTGACGCGGACGGGTGCCTCGGCGGCGCGGATCTACGCCGAGAGCCACGATTCGCTCGATCCGCAGCTGCGCGTCGACGTGCCCGCGGCGATGACGATGTACCCGGTCGACGTCTCCTCGAAGTGCCCGCGCCCGTGGGCCGAACAGCGGTACCGCCAGATCGTGCGATGGCGCGAGCCGGTCAGGGGCGGTCACTTCCCGTCGCTCGAGATGCCGGAGCGCTTCGTCGACGACCTCCGGGCAGGGCTCGCGGCGGTGCTGGCGGCCGAGCGCTGACGTCGCGGGCCTGGGCTGCCGGGCGCTGACGATGCGGTCGCCTCGCCCCTCGGCCGCGAGTCGGATCCTGCCTACGCGAAGAGCCGGAACAGCGGGGAGTTCTGGTGGACGCGCTCGATCTCGATCTGCGAGGACTCCATCCGCTCGAGGAGGCCGGGCAGATCCTCGGCGGCGCCGAGCTGGATGCCGACGAACGCCGGTCCTGTCTCCCGGTCGGAGCGCTTGACGTACTCGAAGAGCGCGATGTCGTCGTCGGGTCCGAGGATCTCATTGAGGAAACGGCGCAGCGCTCCCGGCTCCTGCGGGAAGTCGACGATGAAGTAGTGCTTGAGGCCTTCGTGGACGAGCGAGCGCTCGAGGATCTCCGGGTAGCGGGAGAAATCGTTGTTCCCGCCCGAGACGAGGCACACGACCGTCGCCCCGGGTTCGACGACGATCGGCCTGCCTGACCCCGCAGCACCGACAGCGGCCGAGGCCAGCGCCCCGGAGGGTTCGGCGATGATGCCGTCGACCTGATACATCTGGAGCATCTCGGAGGCCACGGCCCCTTCGGCCACGGGCCGGACGTCGACGCCGAGGTCGGAGACGATCTCGTAGGTGATGTTGCCGGCGCGTCTCACGGCGGTGCCGTCGGCGAACCGGTCGATGTTGTCCAAGGTGACGGGGTGCCCGGCCTTGAGTGCGGCGATCATCGAGGCGGCACCGGCGGGTTCGGCGCCGATGATCTTCGTGTTCGGCATGTGCTCGGCCGCGTAGGCGGCGATCCCGGCGATGACGCCGCCTCCCCCGACGGGCACGATGATGGCGTCGGGGTGCGTCTCGAGCTGACCTGCGATGTCGACGGCCACGGTGCCCTGCCCGGCGATCGTGCGGCGGTCGTCGAACGCGGAGACGAGGAGGGCGTCATTGCGGTCGGCGAACCTGTGCGCGAGCGCCGAGGCGTCGTCATAGGTCGACCCGGAGATCTCGATCGTCGCCCATTCCCCGCCGAAGTGGCGGATGCGCTCGACCTTCTGCTTCGGCGTCGTCTTGGGGACGAAGATCGTCCCCCGGATCTCGAGCTGCCTGCACGCGAGCGCGAAGCCCTGTGCATGGTTGCCCGCCGAGGCGCAGACGACGCCGCGGGCTCGTTCGTCCTCGTCGAGCTGGAGCATGAAGTTGAAGGCGCCGCGGATCTTGTACGAGCGCACCGGCTGGAGGTCTTCGCGCTTGAGGTAGACCGTGGCCCCGGTCGCGGCGGAGAGCCGCTCCGAAATCTGGAGCGGAGACGTGATCACGGAGTCGGCGATTCGCGCAGCGGCCGCTTCGACCTCGTGCGCGAGTGTCTGCTGCTGGGGTGATTCGTCTGTTCTCAACACATCACCATTGTGCGCCCTCCGTCTTGCCATTCGGCAAACTGTCCCGCATCGCAGACCCGCGGGTCACTCTGCGACCCCTTCTCGCCGAGGTGGTGCGCCCTTCCCCGCCGACGTGTTGCGACCGGCCCCGCCGAGGCGGCCGACCCCTCGCCGGCCGGTCGGCTGAAGCCCACGCAGTCCCGCCGGGCACATGGGGACTTGGGCGGTTTCGGGTGCGCCCTCAGAGGTGAGACGGCAATATCATGATTGGATGGAAGATGCCCGTAATCCCTTCAAGGAGGCGACATGGCCATCAGCAGTGAGCTCGAGCAGCTCCTAGCCCGCTGGATTCCCCGGCAGTCGTGGTTCCCGAAGCTGGCTGCTGACTTCGGAGTCGACCCCGACATCACCCCGATGTCGGTGGCCCGCGCCTTCACCTTCACCGCCGAGGAGCTCGGTGGGTTCTCGGGACTCGTCACGGTCATCTCCGTCGGCGACGGGCCGACCCTGCGCCGCCTCAACATCCCCCTGTCCTTCCGCGGCGCCGAGGACCTCCACCTCCGCCACGCGCTCATCGGCACCGTCGATGACCTCGCGCTCGGCCGTGTCTTCGTCTACGACGGTGCCGCCGATCCCGTCTTCGTCAACCTCCTCGCCGACGCGATCACCAAGCGCAAGGTCTTCGACGGCGGCCAGCTGAGCACGGAGTCACTGCGCCACAGCCGTGACCGTTCCGAACTGCCGACCCGAGGTCGGACCCGGGAGACGGTCCCTGCCCCCGCCTCGGCGACGGTGGGGTCTGAACCTCAGGGATCCGGCGCCGAGGCGGTGCCACCGAAGCCGACGACCGCACCGTCGTCGTCGGAGGTCAAGGACGAGATCGACGTGCCGATCCGCCCGATCGAGGTCGCCGACTCCGGGGCGAACAAGTCGACGGTGATCATCCACGACGAGTACGAACCGGTGGAACTGAGCTTCTTCCGAGTGCTCGAGAACGGGATGCCGTCGTCGCTGACGATCCCCGTCCTCCTCACCGAGGCGGGATCGCGCAGCGTTCCCGAAGTCATCGGGTGGAGCTCGGGCCGCTGGTACGACATGTTCGAGGTCACGGAGATGGAGGCGCCGATGGCGCTCCTCTCCCAGGCCGACGTCGAGGCTGAGCCGGCGTGGCGGGAGGCCGTCGACATCGTCGTCGGCGTCGATTCCGGGTCGATCGGCGGGTACAACGCGCATGCCGCGGAGATGGGGCGCCGGATCGGCGAACTCCATTCCGACATGGCCGCTGAGTTCGGCATCGTCGAGGGCGCCGGTGAGCCGACGAAGCAGTTCGTCGACAAGTGGATCGAGCGCATCGACTGGGCGCTCGGTCGGGCCCCGCTCGCCCTCGACTCCCTCGTTCCCGAGCTCAAGCAGCACCGGAACCGGCTGCGCTCGCTCGATTCGATCGGGCGGCTGCAGAAGATCCACGGCGAGCTCACCCTCGACCACGTCGTCAGCTCGCCGAGCGAGGGCTACCAGGTCGTCAAGTTCACCGACTCGTCGAACTCCGATCCGAAGCCGATCGCCATCGACCTCGTGGCCCTGCTGCGCAGCGTCGACTACGCCGCCGGATTCGCGCGGCTCCAGCGCACCGAGGCACTCAATGCGGAGGACGGCGGGCTCGTCGTCAACGGCTTCGGCAACGACCCGGCCGCGCTGCGGGCCATCTATGATTCGCCCGAGTACCTCTGGGCCTCCCAGGTGCAGAACTCCCTGCTCAGCGGGTACTCGCGGGCACGCGGTGAGAGCATCGGGCTGAACGATCCCGTGTTGCGGGCAGCGCTCATCGACCGGCTCCTCGTCGAGGTCGTCACCGAGCTGCGCAACCGCCCGAACTGGCTGTCCGTGCCGCTTGCGACGCTCACCCTCATCCTCAAGGGCAGGCCGGCGCGCTCGACCGATGACCCCACCGAGGCGGAGCTCAGTGTGCCCGCGACCGATGCCGGTGCGGACGCTGGTTCGTCCTCAGAACCGAGCGCCGACGGTGACGCCGACGTGGCTTCCGACGAATCGCGCGAGGTCGATGCCACCGGCGGTTCCGCCGAGGAGCGAGAGGCCGCCGACGTCGACGAGCCGGCGCCGTCCGACAAAGCTGGTGGGTCTCCGTCAGTGTTGAGCACCGTCGAGTCGGATTCGTCGGGCTCGGGTGCCGCGACGACGGACTCGGACTCTGCGACGTCGGACGCGGGCACCGCGAAGTCTGGCTCTGACACTGTGAAGTCGGCGTCGACGGACGGCGCTGAGCCGGCGGACGTGGACTCGGTCGGTTTGGGTTCAGCGCCGGAGAGCGATGATGGTGCTCGTAGCGATGCCGCAGACGACCCGGCTGGGCCGACCGATGGTGTCGACGATTCGAGGACAGGCGGTGCGGCATTCGTCGCCGGCGCCGCCGGGGTCGTCGGTGCGGCCGGAGTCGCCGGTGCGGCAGTTGCGTCCTCGGCCGACGACGAGCGTCCGCGCGATGACGGTGCCGATTCGTCCGCCGCCACCGTCGACGATGCCACCGATGGATCGCGAAAGAGAGACGCGAACTCCTCCGATGGAACTGACTCTGCCGGTGCGGCACCCGCGCAGACGGAGAACCGCGCTGAGGACTCCGCCGCAGCGGTTGCCGACGGCGACGCCGTTGCGCAGCCCGGTGACGGTTACGAGACCACGGACCGTGACGAACCCGGAGACGTCACCGCCGACGGGGACACGCAGGTCGTCATGGTCGATGCCGTGTCGACCGAGTCGGTCGAACCTCGCCAGGCCGAGATCGCCGAGATGGTGCCCGACGCCGGCGGCTTCGTCGAACCGAGTGTCGAAGCACCGAACGACGTCACCGAGACCGCACCGAAGGCCACCGGACCGACCGCCGCAGACTCGGCCGCGGTTTCGGGGGAGTCCGGACGGGACGGCACGACCACCTCGGCGAGGGGAACGACGGTCACGCGCACCCTCTTCGTCGGCGAGGCGACGAGCACCGGCGGTGCCGACTCGCCGCGCGGTGACGTGAGGATCACGGGCGGCGCGGTCGTCGAGGACACCTACGTCGACGCGGTGACGACAGAGACGGTCGAGGCGGTCAACGACGGGGTGCCCGAGGTCGATCTCGGCGTTCACGACCTCGCCGAAGTCGATGTCGAAGCCCGCGATGAGACGGCGGTCGGTGAGGACTCCGGGAACGGACTCTCCGATCACGACACTGCAGACGGCTACGATCCTGATGATGCAACCGAGGCGGCGGACCCTGCGCTCTCCCCGGAGAGGGACGCTGATCTTGCGGACAGCGGCACGGACCGCTCGGCGGAGTCGGTCGCCGACGAGGCGCCCCCGCTCCGTGCGGAGGATCCGGGGCCCGTCGCGACGCCGATGCCCGACGCGCCGCCGATGCCGTCCGAGCCGCCCGAGGTCGCCGCGGCGCCGCTGCCGGACGCTCCGGCAGTCCCCGGCGACGACGCAGCGGACCCCGGTGGCAAGGAGCCCGGTGACGAAGTGCCCGCGGACTCGGCACCTCCGGCACCGGAGGTCGCCGACGCGCGAGCCCCGAAGGTCGCCGATCGGGGTGCCCGGGCAGTCGCTGACGACGAGGAATTCGAGGACGAGGAGGAAGCGGACTTCGTCCCCTCCCGCGTCCCGGCGACCTTCGCGGCACGGGGAGCCACCTCGGCGGATGCGGATTCGACCGGGCGCAGTCCGCACGAGCAGCACAAGCACGACGGCGGGCCCGCACGCGAGGTTCCCGGTGAGAAGAGGGACAAGAAGGGCAGGAACAAGCACTGAGGTCAGCCCGCCCGAGCGATTGGCAGTTGCTCGCGGGACTGTGAGAAACTGTTCTGGCTCAGCTCGCGCTGGGCAGGCCGGGTTCGACGGGCGTCGAACCGAGGGAAGCGTGTCCGAGCGGCCGAAGGAGACGGTCTTGAAAACCGTTGTGCGGTAACCCCGTACCGTGGGTTCGAATCCCACCGCTTCCGCCGATGAAATGTGCTGCGACATCGACCGATGCCGCAGCACATTTCCGTTTCCTGACCCGGCGCCCTGACCCGGTGCCCTGACCTGGCGCCCTGACCAGATGCCACTGCGCAGGCGATGAGAGGCGCCCTGACCTGGCGCCCTTCCGGAGACGATGAGAGGCGCCCTGACCTGGCGCCCTTCCGGAGACGATGAGAGGCAGCGCACTCGACGTGCTGGGAAACCTTCCCGATCTCATACTTACGTGCGAGGCGCTCCGAGGTGATGCGCTGATACCGTGCTGGGGTCACGTCGTTCTGTCCCCGCAGAACGACTCGGCAGCACCCCCGCGCCGACCCGGCGCAGTATCCCCACCCCGCGAGGCAGGGCAACGATGCCTTGCGCCTCCGCGACGCGTCCCACACCGTTCGTGCCAGGAATTTCCTGGTCACTCCACCGAGGTCGCGCCTTTTGCTGGTCGCTGCGCCGAGGCGCACGGGCCGAAATCGCACCGCATGCCTCGGCGCAGCGACCAGAGAATCACGTGAGCCGCGCCTTCAATCCGCTGCCTTCTCCGCTGCCACAGCGGCCGACGACGCATCCTCCGGCTCCGACATGTCGGCGTCGGCCTCCGGGTCGTCGAAGCTGCGCACCGTGCGCGTGAACCCGCGGGTGAGCACGGCGAGGTAGATGACGCCGATCGCCAGCCAGACGAGACCGCCGATGAGCGCGGTCGCGTGGAGGCTCACCCAGAGCACCCCGGTGAGGATCGCACCGAGTCCGGGCATGACGACGTACTTGAACGCCGTCCGGACATCGACGACCTGCCGAGTGCGGAACGCATAGTGGGCGATGACCGTGAGGTTGACGAACGTGAACGCGATGAGCGCACCGAAGTTGATGAACGCCGAGATGAGCTCGAGGCTGAACGACATGGCGAAGAGGCACACCGCGCCGACGAGGACGATGTTGAACACCGGCGTGTGGGTGCGCGGGTTGATGTAGCCGAAGGCCTTCCGCGGCAGGACGCCGTTGCGGCCCATGACGAGGAGCATGCGCGAGACCGAGGCATGCGAGGCCAGGCCCGAGGCGACGGTCGCGGCGAACGCGGCGGCAACGAAGAAGAGCTGGAAGAACGGGCCGCCCGTGAGCAGGCCGATCTCCGGCAGCGGGTCGTCGACGATCGTGAACTGCGAGTTGTCCGGGTAGAGCAGCTGCGTGAAGTACGAGGCGATGAGGAAGATCATCCCGCCGGCGATGACGGTGATCATGATCGCCTTGGGCATGATGTTCACGTGCTTCGCCTCGTTCGTGTACATCGTCACCGCATCGAAGCCGATGAAGGAGAAGCACACGACCGTGGCTCCGGTGAGCACCGCGCTGAACTCGACGCCGTCATGGACGAAGGGCTCCGGGCTGAACACGGTCCCCGCACCCTCACCGGCATTGAGCTGGGCGATCGCAAGCACGCAGTACGTGACCATGAGGACGAGGGAGAAGACGAGCAGGATCGCGTTGATGTTCGCGGTGCCCCGCATCGAGGACAGGACGATGCCGGTCATGATGACCGTGTACGCGACCACCCACACCCACGGCGGCGCATCGGGCACCATCGACTCCATGTAGAGCCGGATGATGAGGCAGTTGACCATCGGCAGGAGCAGGTAGTCCATGAGCGAGGTCCAGCCGACGAGGAAGCCGAGCCCCGGTGTCATCGTCTCCCGCGTGTACGTGTACGCCGACCCGGCGGTGGGGAAGATCCGCACCATCTTCCCGTAGCTGATGGCCGTGAAGACCATGACGACGAGAGCGACGAGGTAGGCCGCCGGCACCGCTCCGTTCGTCCCCTCCGAGACGATGCCGAAGGTGTCGAAGACGACCGTCGGCGTCATGTACCCGAGCCCGAGCCCGACGATGGACCACAGCCCCAGGTTCCGTTTGAGCGATCCCGAACCAGCCATATCAATCCTCCCCAATGAGTCTTGCGTCGAAGCGTCGCCCGACAGTGCGCAGGAGTGACCTGCGCCATAGGTGATGGTAGAGCACGGCAACTGAAAGCGAAACTTCTGACGCGGAATGAGACGGCAACCTCGATGTCGAGATCCGGAAATCAACGAAATCCGTTGTCAGAGGGCTTGTATGCGCAGAGATCAATTTTCATTGTCGAACGATCTTTCAGTTTTCGTGCCAGGGGAGTAGGTTGGATGGAGAACCTCGCCGAGGCTCGATGAGGAGAGAGGGACACCGCCGTATGCCGATCGAAACGCTCAGCCCCCAGCAGTCGCGCGCGTGGAAGGACCGCGTCCTCCCCGCCGTCGAAGAGGTCGCCGAGGGGGTCTGGGCGATTCCGGTCCCCATCCCGAACAATCCGCTCGTCTTCACCTACTGCTACGCGATCGCCGACGGCGCCGGCGTCGCCCTCATCGATCCGGGCTGGGACGGACGGGACCAGTTCGCAGCCCTCACCTCGGCGCTGGCGGGGATCGGCTTCGCCGTCAGCGACATCCACGGCATCGCCGTCACCCACTACCACCGGGACCACATCGGACTCGTCCCCGCCCTCCTCAAGGCCAACCCTGAGATGTGGCTCGCCATCCACAGCGAGGACCTCCGTGCGGTCAAGCGCTTCGCCTCCCGGGCGGTCGACCTCGGCACCGGCACGGATCCCAACCTCAACATCGCCCGCGCCTACGGGGTGCCCGAAGAGCGGTGGCACGAGGTCGAGAGCCTCCAGGTGAGCAGGCCGGCCAAGGGCGGCGACCGCCCGGCCAGCGACAGCGACCGCCCGGCCGGCGATGGCGAGAAGCCCCGACGGGACCCCTTCGCCCTGCAGATGGCGCACCTGCCCGACTCGATCCTCACCCTCGAGGACGGTGCGACCCTGCCGCTCGAGACCGGGCGGCTCACGGCGATGTGGACACCCGGGCACACCTTCGGTCACACGGCCTTCGTCCGCGAGGACGCGCTCCTCCTCTCCGGCGACCACGTCCTGCCGACGATCACTCCGAACATCGGCCTCGACTCCGCGGCGATCACCCACAGCCTCGGCGACTACCTCGGTTCGCTCGAGAAGCTCGGCGACCTGCCCGCGGACATCGCCGTCCTCCCGGCCCACGGATTCCGGTTCCAAGGCCTGCAGGAGCGCAGCCGCGAACTCGTCGACCACCACCGGCAGCGCCTCGCCGAGATCGAAGCCCGGATGACCGAGACCGACGACCACTCCGTCTACTCGATCGCCCAGGGCCTGCACTGGGCGCGCGGCTTCGACGAACTCCACCACTTCAACCTCTTCGCCGCCCTCGCCGAGACCGCCGCCCACATGCACTACCTCGACCTCGATGTCGGCATCGACACCCTCGTCCCACAGGGGCGCCCATGAGCACCGAGGTCGTCCCCGCCGCGAACGTCCGCCCCGAACTCTTCGTCACCCGGGCCCGCGACCACGTCCAGCGCGGACTCCAGCGCGGCAGGGACCTGCGCACCGGCATCGGGTCGGCGATCACCGGCTACCAGCGCTACTTCTCCTTCCTCGGCATCGCCGAGGCGGACGTCCGGGCCGCTGCCGGCGACAGTTTCGCCCGCCTCGGTGACTGGGCCCCTGACCAGGCGGCCGAGATCTCCGCCGTCGCCGAAGGGTCGGGGCGGACGACGAACGAGATCATGCAGGTCATCGCGCGCACGGAGATCATGACGCTGGCCAAGGCGGCGCCCACCGAATGCTCGACGCTGAGCCGGACCCGCCCGGGGGCGACGATCTCGGCTCAGACATGGGACTGGCTCGCCGACTTCTCGACCCTGTGGCATCTTGCTGATGTCGGGGCGGTGCCCGGCCAGCTGCGCCATATCGGCATGGCCGAGTACGGGATGCTCGGCAAGATCGGCCTCAACGAGGTAGGCGTCGGCGTCCACCTCAACATCCTCAAGCACGCAGGCGACCGGCCCGGGGGAGTGCCCGTCCACGCCGTCCTCGCCCAGGTGCTGTCGACGGCGCATGATCTCGCCGAGGCGCTCGAGACGATCCGCTCGGCCCCGACCTCCTCGTCGTCGGTCATCACCGTCGTCACCGCCGAGGCGGCCGTCCAAGTCGAGATCGCAGGGGAGACCAAGCGCGAACTCCGACCCGGCGATCCCCTGCCGGCCGACGCCCCGGCCTCGGCGGGCGACATCGCGGACGAGGGCGTGCTCATCCACACGAACCACTTCCTCCACCCCGAGCTCCAGACCGGAGCTCTTGAGCTGCGCGCGGATTCGAGCTCACGGCCCCGGTATGACCACCTCGCCGCGAAGATCGAGGACACCACAGCCCCGGAGACGACCGCCGACCTCGTCGCCCTGCTCACGACGGGACCAGGAGAGCCGCCTGTCTCGTGCCTCGCGGAGCCCGGCGCACCCTACGGCGACCGACCCGCGACCCTGGCGACGGTGCAGATCGACCCGGGTGCGAAGACGATCGATCTCGCACCCGGGTCACCGGCCGAAGGACTGCGCGGCAACCGCCGCTTTCAGCTCTAGCGCTCCGAGGCCGCGTCCTTGCCGGCTCGCGCGTCCTTGTCGGCAGGCGCGTCCGTGCCGTCCGACGACGAACTTGCCCCCGCGGCTTCCTCCTCGCGCATCTCGATGACCGTGTCGAGGCCCTTCGCGATCGCCTCGGAGTCCTCGAGGGCGGCCTGCGCGAGCTTCCACGGAACGAGGTCGAGGTTCTGGTCGCCGATGACGAAGCGGATGTAGGGCTGCTTGCTGCGCGGATCGTCGGCTTCGAGGTCGGCGCCGTAGCGCCACTGGCCGAGCCCGATGCGCCGGATCGTCTCGCCGATGAAGCGCATCGCTCCGGCGACGAAGGCGACTTCGTCGTCGGCCATCATCTCGTCTCGGGTGTCGTAGCGGACGGCGAGCTGCTTGCCGAGGCGCACAAGGCTGTCGCGGTCGAGCGCCCACGACTCCGGGTCGGCCTGCTCCTTCGTCCACGCGGCGATGCCGGGCTCGATGGTCCCGATGAAGCGGGAGAGGAACTCGACCTCCTCCTCGGTGGAGTTCTGTCGCGTGAGCATCCCGATCGACAGGCCCGTGCTCGTGCGGCGCTTGGCGTCCCCGAGCTCCTGCTGGGCGCGGTCGAGGACGGCGGTGAAGATTCCGCCGGTGCGCTGGTCGACGGCGGTGAGGACGACGGCGACGAGGGGGATCGGCTCGCCTTCGAGCTGGCCCTGCGCGTTGTCGGGGCGGATGAACGGCATCCCGTTGCCCGTCGTCTCGTCGTGGTCCCAGGCCCCGCCCACGGCGCGCAGGTACGTCTCGCCGAGGTAGCGGATGAGTCCCTCGACGAACCGGTGGTTGTCGGGGGAGACCACCTCGTCGGGGGTGGCGAAGCGGGAGAGCACGAAGTGCTCGATGAGGGGCAGGGACTCGGGGCTGAGATCCTTGCGGAACGGGGCCTGGGTGCCGTCCTCCTGCTCGACGGACTCGGGGAGGTCCGCGAGGACGAACGCGCCGAGGCGGACGTCCATGTTGTTGATGAAGGCCGTGTATTCACGCTGAAGTTCAGTCACGCCCTCCACCTTAGCCGCTGGGTCTCAGGCGCGGGGGCACTCCCGGCCGTCGAAGTCGAGGAAGCGGAGGAGCACCTCGACGATGAGGCTCGGGTCGATGTCGACGGTCTCGTGGAGTTCGCGACCGGCCGCGGATTCGAGGGAGAGGTGGGTGAAGAGCGAGATGAGGATGGTGAGCAGACTGTCGAGCGGCACCGTCGGCACAGCGTGGACATTGTCGATCGCCGTCTGGACGAGACGGGCCAACCTCTCGAGGCGACGGGCGTCGAGCTCCTGGTAGCGCGCGTAGAGCTCAGGCACCCGCAGGCAGTAGAGGGTGATCTCCTGCTCGGCGATCGCATCGGCGGCGGTGAGGAGCTTCTCGGTGAAGATCTCCTCGATGAACTGGGTGAGCAGGGGCCTGATCTCTCCGGCGTCGGTGTCGTCGAGCTGCTCCTTCCACCGCTGGATCGTCGCATCGAGGCGGTCGAGGGTCTCGGCGGTGCGGATCTCGATCGTTGCGAGGACGAGGTCGTCTCGACTGGAGAAGTTCGAGTAGAACGCACCGCGGGTGAGCCCGCCGGCTTCGCAGATCTCCTCGATCGATGCGCCCTCGATGCCCTTGACCGCGAACACGGAGACCCCCGCTTCGACGAGGGTGGAACGGGTGCGGCGCCTGCGGTCGCTGAGGTTCTCTGTGTTCATCGCCTGTCTGTCTTCGTCTCTCTGGGTGGGGATGCCTCCCGTCGGGGACGCCGCGTGAAACTGGGCATCCCATGGGAAATCACACGATTCTCTCACAGTGATTTGCGCTGAGCGGGAGGTGTCAACAAGAATACATGACTGTATCCAATACACTTTTGTATCGAGGTTCCCGTGTCGACATTCCTCTACGCTCTCGGCCACAGAGCGTTCCGTCAGCCGCTGCGCTTCGTCGCACTCTGGCTCGTCATCCTCGGACTCGTCGCCGCGGGAGTCGCCGCCTTCGCCAAGGACTTCGACGACGACTTCACCCTGCCCGGCTCCGAAGCGCAGACCGCGCTCGACGCGATGCGCGCGACCTTCCCCGAAGCGGCCGGCACCTCGGCGTCGGTCATCGTCGTCGCCGCCGACGGGGAGTCGGTCGAGGACCAGCCCTACCGCGACGCGATCGAGAAGGCCGTCGACGACCTCGGCGAGCTGCCCCACGTCGACGCTGTGACCTCACCGTTCGACGACATGGTCACGGGCGCGATCAGCGGGGACAAGTCAGCGGCGATGATCTCCGTCCAATACGACGGGACCCTCCAGGAGGTCGGCGGGGAGACCGCCTCGACTGCCCTGACGGCCGCCCTCGACCCCATCCGCGCGGACCTGCCCGGCGCCCAGGTCGAGGCCGGCGGTGAGCTCTTCCAGATCACCGGGGTGCACGTGTCCTGGGTCGAAGGCGTCGGCGTCGTCATCGCCTTCATCGTCCTCCTCCTCACCCTCGGCTCGTTCCGAGCCGCGGGTATGCCCCTCATCACCGCGCTCATCGGCGTCGGCATCTCCGTCCTCCTCGTCGTCGGCTCGACGGCGTTCGGACCGGTGAACTCCTCGTCGATCATGCTCGCCCTCATGCTCGGCCTCGCCGTCGGCATCGACTACGCGCTCTTCATCGTCTCCCGCGCCCGCTCGCTCCTCGCCGAGGGTCTCGAACCCCGGGAAGCAGCGGGACGGGCGACCGCGACCGCCGGATCCGCCGTCGTCTTCGCCGGGCTCACCGTGATGATCGCCCTTCTCGGCCTCTCCCTGGCCGGTATCCCGTTCCTCACCGTCATGGGCATCGGGGCCTCGGGGGCCGTGGCGATCGCCGTGATGATCTCCCTGACGATGGTCCCCGCACTGCTGGGCATCGCGAAGGGGAAGATCACCCCGAAGCCCTCCCGCCGGTACCGGAAGGCCATGGCCCGCGCCGAGGCGGCCGCCGCCTCCGGGGGACCCGATCCCCGCACCGATCCCGCCGTCCTCGCCGAGACAGGCGAGCCCTATCCGGCCACCCGCACCGACCGGTTCTTCGCCGGCTGGCTGTCCCTGGTGACGAAGGCGCCGATCGTGACGATCGTCATCATCGTCGGAGGCCTCAGCCTCTTCGCGATCCCCGCCTCCCAGCTCCAGCTCTCCCTGCCCACCGCCGGCAGCCAGGAGGAGGGCAGCCCGGCGCGGACGACGTACGACCTCATCGAGGAGCACTTCGGCCCCGGCTTCAACGGACCGCTGGTGATGACGAGCCAGATCGTCACCTCCGACGACCCGCTCGGCGACGTCGAGGACATCGAGGAGCGCATCGCCGCGGTCCCCGGCGTCGACGAGGTCGTGCTCGCCACCCCGAACCGGGATGCGACCTCCGCGCTCTTCCAGATCATCCCGACGACCGCCTCGGACGACCCGGCGACCCTCGACACCGTCAACCGACTCCGGGACCTGAGCACCCAGATCGAGGACGACTACGGCTTCGAGACCGCCGTCACCGGGGCCACGGCCATCCAGATCGACGTCTCCGATCAGCTCGGCAAGGCGCTCGTGCCCTTCGGCATCTTCGTCGTCGGCCTCTCGATCATCCTCCTCACGATCGTCTTCCGCTCGATCGCCGTACCGCTCAAGGCCACAGGCGGGTTCCTCCTCTCGGTCTTCGCCTCCTTCGGTTCGGTCGTCCTCGTCTTCCACGAGGGGTTCCTCGCCGGCCCCCTCGGGATCGACCAGACCGGGCCGGTCATCAGCTTCCTGCCGATCATCCTCATGGGCATCCTCTTCGGCCTCGCGATGGACTACGAGGTCTTCCTCGTCTCCGGGATGCGCGAGGCCTACGTCCACGGGGCGAGTGCGACCGCGGCGATCCGGGCGGGCTTCATGTCCTCGGCCCGCGTCGTCTCCGCCGCCGCCGTCATCATGTTCTCCGTCTTCGCCGCCTTCGTCCCCGCCGGTGAGCCGATCATCAAATCGATCGCGCTGGCGCTCGCCGCAGGCATCTTCGTCGACGCGTTCCTCGTGCGGATGTCGCTCGTGCCCGCGATCATGCAGCTCCTCGGCGACAAGGCGTGGTGGCTGCCGTCATGGCTCGACCGGATCCTTCCCCGCCTCGACGTCGAAGGGGAGGGGCTCGCCCACGAGGTGGCGCTGCGCGACTGGCCCGAACCGAACTCGCCCTACCGGATCTACGGGCGCGGTCTCGGGGTGAGCGCCGGCGGCAGGGGCTTCTCCCACGTCGACCTCGCACTCCTGCCCGGGCAGACGCTCGTCGTCAGCGGCACCGACCGGACCGCGCTGCTCCTCGCGCTCACCGGGCGGGTGCCCCTGAGCGCAGGCGAACTGAAGATCGGATCCCTTGTCCTCCCCGAACACGCGGGCAAGGTCAGGCGCACGGTGCCGTTCTTCGACCTCGGCGGGGTGGGAACACCGGCACCGGGAGCCGGGGAGATCGCCCGACTGCGGGCGAATCCACCGGATCTTCTCGTCATCGACGGCGCCGAGGCGCTCGCCCACAGTCAGGGACGGTACCTCGCCGACGCCCTGCCCGAGCTCACCGCCGACGGCACGGCTCTCGTCCTCGCCCTCCCCGACGGGGACGTGCGGGGCATCCTCGCGCCGAACGCGGACTACCTCCACCTCGATCTCGACGACGCGGCTGTCGGTGCGACGGCCGACGGCGAGGCGACCGCTGTCGGTGCGACCGCCGACGGCGATGCTCACGACCGCCTCGGCGGGAGCCCCACGGCAGGCGAGGACCGCCTCGGCGAGAGAGGCGATGGACCCGGCGTGCGCGCCGATGACTTCAACAGGGAAGGCGTACAGTCATGAGACTTGAGCGAGCGAACTCGAAGAGGCCCGTGACGTGGGTGTCCTTCGCAGGCCTCGTGCTCATCCCCATCATCGTGGCCGCCGGATTCATCCTTGCCACGTGGAAGAGCAGCGACCGCCTCGAGACGATCGACGCGGCCATCGTCAACAACGACGACGGCGCGGAGGTCGACGGGAAGACCGTGCCCATCGGCCGTGAACTGACCAGCGGACTCGTCGGCGAGAAGGAGAACAACATCCACTGGGTCATCACCGACGAGGCGGGCGCGGAGAAGGGTCTCGCCGATGGCACGTACGCGGCGCGGCTGACGATCCCCGAGGGGTTCTCCCGGGCGGTCACCTCGGTCTCGGATGCGAAGTCGGCGACGCAGACCCAGCTCGACGTCGACGTCTCCGGGGTCGCCCCTGCCAGCGACCAGCTCATCTCCCGTTCGGTCGCCGAGGTGGCTCGGACGACGTTCAACACGACGATGACCGAGAACTACCTCGACAACATCTACCTCGGCTTCAACGACATCGGCACGCAGATGCGCAAGCTCGGCGATGCCGCGGGCGAACTCGACGACGGAGCCCAGCAGCTCTCATCGGGCACCCGGCAGTCCGCCGACGGCGCCGGAGAGCTTGCCGACGGAATGGGCCAGCTCGACGAATCGGGCGGTGAGCTGAACAAGGGTGCCGGGGACCTCGCGAAGGGCGCGGGCGATCTTGCCGAAGGCACCTCGGGGCTCGCAACCGGCCTCGACACGATGAAGACGCAGACGAAGGACCTGCCGGAGAACACGCAGAAGCTCGCCGACGGCGCCGACGAGCTCTCGACCGGGGCCGACGACCTCTCGAAGGGAGCGGGGGACCTCTCCGACGGCGTCGACGAGTACACGACCTCGATCGACGAGATCATCAAGGGACTCTCCGGGTCGGGGGCCGGCGGCTCGGGCTCCGGTGAGGGCGGCCTCGACGACCTCATCGACGGGGCGAAGGACCTCGACAAGGGCGCCCAGGGTGTCGCGGAAGGAGCCGGCGGGCTCTCCGACGGCCTGGGGTCGTACCGAGACGAGCTGCAGAAGCGCGCCGACGGTGCCGACCAGCTGGCGCAGTCGAACCCGGGCCTCGACGGTCTTGTCAGCGCGGGAATGATCTCGAGCGGCGAGTCCGACCAGATCCGGGCACAGCTGTGCCCGGCGGGCACCCCCGACGAGGTCTGCGCCGGGATGGAGAAGGCCTACGCACAGGGGCTGCTCAACGGCACCTCGGGTGGGCTGGGCTCAGCCGTCGACGGCCTCGGCTCGACCGACGACAAGCAGTCCCTCCTCGGCGGGGCGGCGTCCCTCAAGGACGGCAGCGCCGAACTCAGCTCGGGGATGAGCGAGTTCGCGGAGGGGCTCGAGAAGGGCCTCGGCGACCTCGCGAAGGGGATGAAGGACATCTCCGACAACGCGCCGAAGCTCCTCGAGGCCTCGAAGGGGTTGCGCGAGGGGGCGTCCGGGGTCGCCGACGGCAATGCCAAGCTCGCCGACGGAGCCTCCGACCTCAGTGACGGCAGCCAGCAGCTCGCCGACGGGATGCCCAAGCTCACCGACGGCATCGCCGAGGCCGCTGACGGTGCCGGGAAGCTCGATGACGGTGCCGGGAAGCTCGCCGAGGGTGCCGATCAGCTCGCCGGCGGTGTCGGGAAGTACACGACGGGTGTGTCCCAGGCGGCGACAGGATCGCAGGACCTTGCGGGCGGACTCGACCAGCTCGCCGACGGATCGGAGAAGTACTCCGACGGCGTCGGGGAGTTCTCCGACGGCGTCCAGGACGGTGCCGACGAGGTGCCCTCGTACACGGCCCCGGAACGGGACACGCTCTCAACGGTCGCCTCGGCGAACATCGAGGCACCGGACACGGATTCGGTGACGAACCTGCTCACCGGATCGACGATCGCCCTGCTCATCATGCTCGCCCTCTGGGTCGGCGGACTCGTCACCTACACCGTGCTCAAGCCCATCCCGTCCTCGACGCTGCTGTCGACGCAGTCCTCGATCCTCGTGTGGCTGCGCGGGCTGGTGCCGGGCGTCGCCGTCGGGCTCGTCCAGGCGCTCGTGCTCGCGATCCTCGCGGTCACCGTCATGGACATCGACGCCATCCAGGGCTTCGACATCGCGGTCCTCACGTTCGTCTCCGCGATCGTGTTCATGATCCTCAACTTCGCGCTCGTCGCGTGGCTTGGGGGAGTGGGCAGATTCCTCTCGGTGATCGCGGTCGTCCTCGCCGTCGCCGGTCGCACGATCGGCGCGGTGCCCGAGTTCTTCACGTTCATCGCCCCGTTGCTGCCGCTGACCCCGGCGATGAACGGGTTCGCAGCGATCGCCGCGGGCACCCCGGGACTGGCCGCGGCGTACGGTGGGCTGCTCGCGTGGGCGGTCATCGGCCTCGTGGCCTCGCTGCTCGCGATCGTGCGGGCGCGCACGACGAAGCCGGAGGCCGCCCTCGCCATGGCGTAGGCCGGAGCCTGTTGCCACCTGCTTGCTCACTCCGGCACCGCACCCGCTCGATCCACAGTTGGCGCGAATTCCGAGTCGCCCGCGGCGCGGATTTCGGGCTGCGCGTGGATCGAGCGGAGGTGGGGGCGCCGGTGCTCGGCGCGGGCCTCAGATGAGGTCGAGGATCGCCTCGGCGGCGGCGTGCGAGTCCGCGAGAGTCGTCGCGTCGGAGTCGGGGTTCGCCGCGATCGCAAGACCCCACTGGACCGAGGAGAGCTGGATCGACAGCGCGAAGCGACGCGGATGGGCCGAACCCTCCTCGTCGATCGTGCGGTAGGGGCGCTCCGTGACCGCGAGACCGCTCAGCCGCTTCTCGCGACCGTCGTCCAAGGTCAGGCGGGCCGGGGTGAGCTGACCGCGGTCGACCATCCCGTGGATGAGGACGTCGGCGGCGAGAGCGAGGGAGTTCGTCGGGGAGGCGGCATCGATGACGACGCTTCCCGTGATCGTTCCTCCCACCCTCGCCGAGGTGACCGCGAAGATCTGCGGGAGAGGATCGTCGTCAGCACCGGAGCCCACCGATGCTGCGGACTCCACCGATGTCGTTGGGTCCTCCGATGTCGCGGGATCCTGTGCGGTCGAACTCTGCGGGTCCGTCTCCACCGAGTACTCGGGGTTCTCGCCGATGCGCATATCGGGGCCGATGAAGCGGACGACGCCCACCTCGGCGAGGGCGATGAGTTCGGCGATCCGCCTCGGCGGGGGACCGTCGCAGATCCCGGACACGAAGCCCTCGAACCAGCCGCGGATCTCCATGTCGACGCTCACCGGATCGATGTGACCGGCGGCGATGAGCTCTTTGAGGAGGAGCCTCGACTGCCAGAGGACCATGAACAGCGCTTTGACCGGGCTGCCCTCGGGGCCGGCGAGCGAGTCGCGCAGGTCGGTGCGGAGGAAGTCGAGCATCCAGTCGTGGAGGGAGTCCGGTTCGCCGGGTTCGCGGCTTGAGAACTCGAGCCCGTCGAGCGGGTCGAGGAGATCGTGGAGCGACATCCGGTGAGCCGGATCGGGGACGAGCTCCTCTTCGATCTCCGCCCAGGCGAAGGCCTCACGTGTGACACGGCCCTGGCGGGAGGAGTCGCTCGCCGACTCGGCCTCCGGGTGGGTCTCCTGCCAGGTGCGGCGGGTGAGGTGGCGGGAGACCGCCTCGGCGATGGCTTCGCGCAGGCGCCCGGGATCGTCGGCGAACGCGTCGGGATCCGTGCGCGCGAGCGTGCGGTAGTAGGCGAAGCGGAGGTCGGCGAGGATGAGCGGCCACAGCTGGTCGTTGAAGCGGGCCCCGGCCCGGCGTTCGCCGTCGAGATCGTCGATGCCGGCGAGGAGGGCGACATTCTCCTTCGTGAAGTACCGCAGCGGCCAAGCCGAGCGCGGATGCTCAGGGCTGATCGGCTTGCTCCGGTAGGGGATGCCGCGCCGGGAGCCGAGGAAGAGGGCGGGTTCCTTCCCGCTCGGGAGGTAGCGGACGGTCCCGGAGGCGGTCGAGGTCGCGGAGTTATCGGACCATGCGGCAGGCTCCGCGGCGGATGAGGCGGCGGAGGAGGCGGCGTCCGACGTGCCGGCGCCGTCCGACGTGCCGGCGTCGACGAAGCTGCCGCCGCGCTCGATCGTCAGCAGCGTCTGGACGTCGAAATAGTTGAGCCCCATGCCCCGGACGAGGACGCGCGCGTGGGCGGGGATCTCGTCGAGCGGGGCCTCGGCCGGGAGGCTCTGGGGGATGTAGATCCCGCCGGAGCGCTGGGCGAAGGCGGCGAGCCGGGCACGCTCCTCGGTCGGAGTGCTGGGGATGTGGCCGACGGCGAGGACGACGGCTGCGGCGATGATCGTCGTTCCGTCCTCGCACCGGATGAGCTGAGGGGGAACCGCCTCGGCGGGGTCACCGGGAAGGTCGACGGCGGGAAGGTCGATGACCGATTCGGCGCGGGTGCGGTGTTCGACGATCTCGATGAAATCGGGGGCGGAGTCGCGGATCCGGGCGTAGGCGTCGCTGAGGTACTCCCCGTAGAGGGTGCGGCTGGGGAACGTCGAATCGACGGGCTCGGTGCCGCCGGATGCGCGGTACCACTCGGCCATCGACGGACCGAACGGAGAGCGGCCGGCCGCCTCGGGGGAGGGGACCGCCGCCCCGGTGGAGGGGGCGGACTCTTCGGAGGAGCTGTCGGTGGACCCGGGGGTGCGGTCGTCGGGGCGGGCCGCATCACCGGCATCGATCGCCTCGGCGAGGAAGGAGCAGCTGCCGTCGGGGAAGATCGTCTGCTCGCCGATCGTCGTGTTCATGAGCAGGCTCGTCGGCTGGTCGGTGCGCCAGACGATGCCCGCACCCGGTGGGTACGGGTCGACGAGGTGGATGACGATCGGTCCGCGCGCGGGATCCCAGCGGCGGGCACCGAGGGCGACGAGTCGCTCGAGGACGCTCAGCCCGCGTGGGCCGACCCCGATGATCGCGACGGAGTGGTCGGCGCTCACTCCTGGTCTCCGGCGCCCGGGCCGGGGTAGCCGGGCCAGGGGTCACCGGGCTGGTAGTCCTTCGGGTAGCACTTGCCCTCGGCGTTGGGTTCGCCGGGCACACCCGAGTCATCGGTCGAGGCTCCCGCGCCGTCGCCGCTCGGGGCATCGGTGCCGGTCTCGACGTCCTGGCTGTGGTCCTGCTGGCCCTGGTCCTCCGAGGACTCCGAGGACTCTGAAGAGTCACCGGAGTCGGTGGCTCCGTCAGTCTTCGACGGGTCGTTCGTCGGGCGCGGCGATTCGGCGCCGTCGGAGGCACCCTTGATCTCACCCTGGATCCACTTGTGGAGGACATCGAAGTCGGGGTTGTAGGTGGGCGTGACGTCGTTGTTGATCTGGACCGTCGTCACGTCGCCCTTCTGCATGGCCACGGCGAGTTCGATGAAGGCCGGGATCTCGTTCTGGGGGATCGAGGTCGCGATGTTCTTCGTCGCCGATCCGGCGAGCTTCGGGTAGGCCGCGGCGAGCTCCTGCGGGTCGATCTGCTCGAGCGTCGTCTTGAGCATCCGCTGCTGACGGCACATGCGGTCGTAGTTGTCGCTGCCCTCACGGGAGCGGACGTACCAGAGGGCCTTCTTGCCCTTGAGGTTCTGCTGGCCCGGGTCGATCCAGCCGAAGACCCGGTTCGGCACGCCGGACATCGACTTGCCGCCGCCCATCGGGATGGGGCGTTCGACGTCGATGTTCACCCCACCGATGGCGTCGACGACGTCTTCGAAGCCGGCCATGTCGACCGAGGCCCAGTAGTCGAGATTGAGGCCGAGCGAGCCCTCGACCGCGGCCATCGTCGCCGTCATGCCGGGTTCGAGCCCGTTCGTTTCGCCGACGGCGTCGGGGTTCTGCTCGCCCCACTGCCACACGGCGTTGATGAGGTCCTCCGAGGAGTCCCCGGTGGGGCGGAAACCGTTGGGCCAGACCTCAGCCTCGGGGCTGCCTTCGGGGAAGATCGGGAACGCGAGGTTGCGCGGCACGGAGATGAGGGCAGCGTTGCCGGTCTTCGTGTCGATCGAGGCGACGAGCATCGTGTCCGGGCGGGTGCCCTGACGGTCGTCACCGTTGTCGCGGCCGATGAGGAAGACGTTGATGTAGGGCTTGTCCTTCCACAGCTCCTGCGCGTCGACGGTCTTTCCGGTGCTCTCGCCGAAGAGGCTGGCAATCGTGTCGCTCTGGACGCGGGCGTAGACGGAGCCGATGCCGAACGGAATCCCGATGATGAGGACGAGGGAGACGATGAGCACCCCGGAGAGGCGGTTCTGCCACGGCAGATAGCGATGGCCGCGCCGGAGTCCGAGATAGGAGAGGACGACGACGATGATCCAGATGAGACCGACGGCGACGGCGGCGAACGCGATGAAGTTGAGCAGGGAGGGGCTCGCGATGATCGTGCCGATCGCGTGGACGGGTCCCTTGATGAGGAGGTAGCCGATGACGAAGAGGATCGTGAGGACGAACCCGCCGAAGACGATGAGGCCGAGCGGACGGAACCGTGTTCGCAGGAGTCCGATGCCCGGAAGCAGGGTGCTCAGCGACGTCCATCCGACAAGGCTGGGGAAGGCCTCGCCGAGGCGGGAGGAATGACGGCGGGCGCGCTCGGGACCGCCGGAGGCGGGCTTGTCACCGTCACCGTTGCCGTTGTTGCCGGAGCCGGAGCTGTTGCCCGGGGCGGGGGAGCCGGCGCTGACGGCGGTTGCCGGTGCTGCCGCTGCGGCTGTCGGAGCCGCCGCCGCGGCAGCGCGCTGCGAGCGGCGACGGCCGGAGTCGGAGTCCCGGGAGGAGCGCTGATCCTGATCTGCGCGGGAATCGTCGGCCCGCGCCGAGGCGGTTCGGGACTCAGGTGCGGAGGAGCGCCCGCGGTCAACGTTGCCGGCGGCTGCGGCGACGCCGGCAGCGCTCGCCCCGCCGGCGGCAGCCGCGCGGAGCATCCTCGCCTCACGGCGGGTCCGGGGGGCGACGGGACGCGGGGTCGGGGCTTTGGACCGGGGCGCCTGCTCATCGGACGAATCGGAGGTGGAGCCGCCTCGGCGAGAGCTGTTGAGGGAGTAGTCCCCGCGGGAATCGGAGCCGGACGGACGCGGAGGCTGGTGGGCGGCAGACGGTGGGGCCGGTTCGGAGGCCCGGCGGGTCGAGTCGGCGCCGCGCGGGGACTGCGGCGGTGCATCGGTGTGGTTCTCGGTCGAGCTGGCGGCGGCCTCGCCGCGGAAGCGGGGGCGGGATGACGCGCGGAGGCGGCGGCCTGCAGATGGAGAATCGGGGTCGCTCCCCTGAGGTCCTCTCTTGTCAGGGGGAAACTCTGGCAAGTTCTTAACTCCTCGTTGCTCATCTCGTGCGCCGCGTGTCGGGCCGTTGACGCCTCGTCTTCGGCGCAGATGTCTCCCGCAATGTCCGTCGTTGGGGGCGTATCGGAGCGCGAACCACGGGTCACATCAGGTCGATTTTACGCCCCTACATTGACGAATGCTGGAATTCGCGCGGATATGCGCCTGCGAAACCGCCCTAACATCAGCAAATGCGACGATCCTCGTACCAGCGACTATGATCAAGCCCACTCTGCCGCAGTGAACTTTGCTCTGGGAGGTTCCTTTCGCATAGGCTGGTCTTCGCAGTGTCAACTGTGGTTTCGGGGCATGCGCCGAGCGTGTCGCCCCGAGGCGAGAATCTGGAGTCGTGGCTGAGCGGCCGAAAGCGTCACCCTGCTAAGGTGAAGTCCCTTGAACTGGGGACCGTGGGTTCAAATCCCACCGGCTCCGCGTTGTGAGAAGCCCCTGCGATCCGTTTGTCTGAGCGGATCGCAGGGGCTTCTGCGTGCCCGGCTGCGGCCGGAGAGTCGACTGTGCACGAGGTCTGTTGGCCTCCCCGTTGTGGTCGAATAACCGAGGGAAAAACGCTCAAACGGCTCAGAATCCTCGGTTCTTCGACCACAAACAGCCGAGGAGTCGGCGGATCCCCTGAATGTCAGTACCGGAGTCTAGTGTGGTGTGTGCCGGTCGGACCTTGCAGGCGATGACCGGGCGAACCGCCGAGTCCTCGGCGATCCGCACGAGAAGCAAAGGTGCGAAGGAGTGCCCACTATGAGAATTCTTGTCGTCGGAGCAGGCGGTCATGTCGGGCGGGTGGCCGTGGCCGAGTTCGAAGCGCGCGGACACAAGGTCATCTCCGCCTCACGGTCGACGGACCCAGAAGTCGACACGAGCGATCCGGCGTCGATCCAGGCACTGCTCGACACGGTCGGCGAGGTCGATGCCATCGTCGTCGCCGCCGGCTCCGTTCCCTTCAAGCCCGTCACCGAGCTCACCCGCGACGATTACCTCTCGGCCCTGACCTCGAAGGTGCTCGGCCAGGTCGAGTTCGTCACCCAAGGACTCGACCGTGTTCGGGACGGCGGGTCGATCACCCTGACCAGCGGAGTCCTCAGTCGCGAATCGGTGCCGACCGCGGCAGCGGCCGCGCTGGCCAACGGCGCACTCGAGTCCTTCGTCATGGCCGCCGCCCCGGAGCTGCCGAGGGGGATCCGGATCAATGCCGTCAGCCCCAATGTGCTCGCGAACTCGCCGCACTTCCACAACGCCTTCGCCGGGATGATCCCCGTGACCGATGAGGAGGTGGCCGCGGCGTTCGTGCGCGCCGTTGAGGGCAACGTCACCGGCCGCACCCTGACCGTCTGAGCCCTGCCAGAACGCCTCACCGATTCATCCGGTGCGGCTCCTCACCGATTCATCCGCCACCACAGGAGGGCGACGTGGAGCGCGGTCCTCGACTCGGCGTCGTCGAGGGAGACGCCGAGTCGGTCCTGAAGCTTCGCGAGCCTCGCGTAGAGGGCGGGCCGGGAGAGGAACCCGGCCCGAGCCACCGCTGACTTGTTGCCGCCGTGGGTGAGGACGAGTTCGAGGAAGTCGAGCATCTCCTCATCCGCCGACTCGAGCAGCGGTCCGAGCTCCCCTTCGGCGAAGCCGCGCAGTCGGGGATCGTCGCCGAGGAGCGCGAGCAGTCCGCGCAGCCGCACGTCGCCGGCGCGGTAGAAGACCTGCTCGCGGACATCGAGGGTCGAGGCCACCTCGGCGACCTGGGCGGCTGACTCGAGACGCGACACCGCCGTGAGCAGGGACGAGCTGCTCCGCCCCACCCCGACCGCCCACGTCGTCCCGAGATCGGCGATCCCGTCGAAGACGCGGCGCAGCATCTTCGACTCATCACCGCGCCCAGGCAGCGCGAGGACGAGTCCGAACGACCCCGACTGCAGTCCCGTCGACAGCGTCGCGACACCGGCTCGGGCGGCAGCAGCAGTCGTCTCTTGGACGAGGGCGCGCTCCCACAGCTGGATCCGGGTCGGATCCGTGCTCGGATCCCGGTCGAGGCGGATGACTGCGGGCACAAGCCGCGAAGCACCAGGCGGATCGAACCCGAGCGAGCGCGCCCGGGTTCTCGCCTGCGCCTCATCTGCGGCGCCGACATCCATGAGCTCGCGGACGAAACCCGCCTGGGCCTGGAGCACCAGATCCCGTTCGTCGGTCTCTGCCATGCGGGTGAGCGTGAGCGCCTGTGCCGCCCGTTCGATGATCTGCTCGACATCGGCCGTGCCGGCCGGCAGACCCGGCACGACGAGACGACCCCACCGCCTCGACTGCAGGCCGACCGGGATCTGCGGCCACGCCCGCCGCACATACGCATCGGCCCCGGAGATGAGCGCGACCCAGTCGGCGACGAGCGCCTCTGCTCCCGGACCGGCCTGGGCAAGCACCCGATGGGCGACATCCTCGAGGACGACCGGGGCTCCGAGCAGCTCGGCGGTGCGCGAGACGATCACACCGACCTCGGCCCGCTCGAGGCTGAGCTGCGTGTAGGTCTCATGGATCTCCCGTGCCCGTTCGAGACGCCCGAGCTGCTCGGCCAGCAGCGAGCGGTGAGCGACCTCGGTGATGCGGACGAACTTGATCCGATGCGCGAGGACGACGACGGGAAGGTCGCGCCCGACGGCTGCCCGGCGGACCACCTCGGCGGCCTGCTCATCCGGGGCCCCGGCGTCGTCGACGAGCTCGACGACGACGCCGACGGCACCGGCGGCCTCGAGCTGATCGAAGAAGACCGCCATTGCGGCAGGGGAGCGGCGAAAGGTCTGCGCGGTCGTGAGGACGAGTTCGCCGCCTTCGAGGAACTGCTCGACGTGTTCGGAATCGGCGATGTGCACCCACCGGATCGCGCGGTCGAGGCCGGCCTCCCCGGCGACGATCTCGGGCGCACCGCCGCGGATCTCCTCGAGGTCGAGTACCCCGGCGACGGTCAGGCTCGCTGTGGCCTCCGACCTCTCATTGTTCATAGACACAGTGTAAATCTCTGACCGTATTAACTGACACTCTGACACTGTCGCGCGGCCAGGTGGGCGACGACGATGGGAGCAGACCATCCCTGTCACCGACGCAGAAGGAAACCCCATGGCCGCCATCTCCCACTGGATCAACGGACGGACCGTTCCCGCCGGACCCGACACCCGCCTCGGCGAGGTGACGAACCCCGCCACCGGAGAGGTCACGGGGGAGGTCGCGCTCGCCGATGCCGCCACCACGGAAGCCGCGATCCGGGCCGCCGCCGAGGCGTTCCCCGGCTGGCGCGACACGTCCCTGGCCAAGCGCACGGCGATCCTCTTCGCCTTCCGCGAACTGCTCAACGCCCGCAAGCAGGAGCTCGCCGAGATCATCACCGCCGAACACGGAAAGGTCCTCTCCGACGCTCTCGGCGAGATCGCCCGCGGTCAGGAGGTCGTCGAGTTCGCGTGCGGCATCGCCGGCCTGCTCAAGGGCGGCTTCTCCGAGAACGTCTCGACGACCGTCGACGTCCACTCGCTGCGCCAGCCGCTCGGCGTCTCAGCGATCATCTCGCCCTTCAACTTCCCCGCGATGGTCCCGATGTGGTTCTTCCCTGCCGCGATCGCCGCCGGCAACACCGTCGTCCTCAAGCCCAGTGAGAAGGACCCGAACGCGGCGAACTGGCTCGCCGCCCTCTGGCAGGAGGCCGGACTGCCCGACGGTGTCTTCAACGTCGTCCACGGCGACAAGGAATCAGTCGACACGATCCTCACCAGCCCTGACGTCGCCTCGGTGTCCTTCGTCGGCTCCACCCCGATCGCGAAGTACGTCTACGAGACCGGGACCGCTACCGGCAAGCGGGTCCAGGCCCTCGGCGGGGCGAAGAACCACATGCTCGTCCTCCCCGACTCCGATCTCGACCTCGCCGCGGACGCCGCCGTCAACGCCGGCTACGGTGCCGCGGGGGAGCGGTGCATGGCGATCTCCGTCGTCGTCGCCGTCGAGCAGATCGCCGATGAGCTCGTGGCGAAGATCGCCGAACGCACCCGCACCCTGCGCGTCGGCGACGGCGCAACCGAACCCGATATGGGGCCGCTCATCACCGCCGCCCACCGTGACAAGGTCGCAGGCTATATCGATGCCGGCGCCGAGGCGGGGGCCACCGTCGTCCTCGACGGCCGTGACGATGTCCCCGCTGACGGGTTCTTCCTCAATCCGACGCTCTTCGACCACGTCAGCCCGGACATGTCGATCTACACCGACGAGATCTTCGGGCCAGTCCTCTCTGTCGTCCGAGTGCCCGGCTACGACGAGGGCCTCGAACTCATCAACGCCAACCCGTACGGCAACGGCACTGCGATCTTCACCAATGACGGCGGTGCCGCCCGTCGCTTCGAACGCGAGGTCGAGGTCGGCATGGTCGGGGTCAACGTGCCCATCCCCGTCCCCGTCGGCTGGTACTCGTTCGGCGGGTGGAAGAACTCGCTCTTCGGCGACACCCACGCGTACGGCGAGGAGGGCGTGCACTTCTTCACCCGCGGCAAGGTCGTCACCTCCCGCTGGCTCGACCCCAGCCACGGCGGCCTCAACCTCGGCTTCCCGACCCACGACTGACCAGTCCACGAATTACTGACCACCTCACGAACGATCGGCGGTCCGGTCACGACCGGACCGCCTCGGCGAAGGACAATGATGACAACGACCATCGGCACAGCTGCCCGCACAACGGACCCCGCGACTTCTGAGGCGTCACTGGACCGCCCCGACGCCGACGGGCTCGGGCGCGCCGACGACCGAATCACCGCCGAGCAGCTTGCGGCCGGACGGCGCGCCCACGACCTCGACCGAGCCCACGTCTTCCATTCGTGGCAGGCGCAGGGGCCGTTCGACCCGATGACCGTCGTCGCGGCCGAGGGCTCGTATGTCTGGGACGGCGAGGGTCGGAAGCTCCTCGACTTCTCCTCGCAGCTGGTGAACACGAACATCGGCCACCAGCACCCCGTCGTCGTCGCCGCCATCCAGGAGCAGGCCGGGCGGCTGTGCACGATCGCACCCCAGCACGTCAATGACGCCCGCTCGGAAGCCGCACGCCTCATCGCCGAGCTCGCCCCCGGCGATCTCGACCACGTGTTCTTCACCAACGGGGGAGCGGACGCGAACGAGCACGCGATCCGCATGGCGCGCCTGCACACGGGCCGGACAAAGGTCCTCTCCGCCTACCGCAGCTACCACGGCGGCACCCAGCTCGCCGTCAACGTCACCGGGGATCCGCGCCGCTTCCCCAACGACTACTCGGCTGAGGGCGTCGTCCACTTCATGCCCGCCTACCAGTACCGTTCCTACTTCGGCTCGACCACCGAGGCGGAGGAGACCGAGCGCGCGCTGCGCCACCTCGAGGACCTCATCGTCCTCGAAGGCCCGGCGAACATCGCTGCCCTCGTCCTCGAGACCGTGCCCGGCACCGCCGGCATCTACGGTCCGCCCGCCGGCTACCTCGCGGGCGTCCGGGAGCTGACCCGGCGCTACGGCATCGTCTACATCACCGACGAGGTCATGGCCGGGTTCGGCCGGACGGGACGCTGGTTCGCCGTCGATCGTTGGGACGTCACCCCCGACCTCCTCACCTTCGCCAAGGGCGTGAACTCCGGCTACGTCCCGCTCGGCGGGGTCGCGATCTCGGAGGCGATCTACGAGACCTTCCGCGACCGTGCCTACCCCGGCGGGCTGACGTACTCCGGGCACCCGCTCGCGTGCGCGGCGGCGGTGGCGACGATCGGGGCGATGCGTGAGGAGGGGATGGTCGAGAACGCCGACCGCCTCGGCGCCGAGGTGATCGGTCCCGCCCTGCGCGAGCTCGCCGAGCGCCACCCTTCCGTCGGCGACGTCCGGGGGATGGGCTGCTTCTGGGCCGTCGAGCTTGTCCGGAACCGGGAGACGAAGGAGCCGCTCGCCGCCTACGGCGGATCGTCTGAGGAGATGAACGCGGTCATCGCCGCCCTCAAGGCGGGTGGTGTGCTCCCGTTCGCGAACTTCAACCGCATCCACATCGTGCCCCCGCTCAACACCCCCGACGCCGATGTCCGCCGCGGCCTCGAGGCCCTCGATCGGGCGCTGGCCGTCGCCGACGGATACGTGCACTGAATCGGACGCTGGGACCCGGCGGCCGCCTCGGCGGGATGTGAGAGCTGATACATCGTCCCTGCGGCTGCAGGTATTGACCCAGTTCGGAGATGAACGGAAGATGAATGGGGTGACTGCAGTCTGAAGGCTGTGTGAAGCTTCGGCGTCTCACGTTGTAGACTCACACGTGTTTGAGGCCGCTGCCTGGCAGTGCGTTCAATCCCCGGTCCCCCGCTGTGTCTACATCCAAGGTCGCTGAGTGGAAATCATCTTCGTCGTCGTGCTCGTCGTCGCACTGGCACTCTTCTTCGACTTCACCAACGGCTTTCACGATACGGCCAACGCGATGGCCACGCCGATCGCCACGGGCGCGATCAAGCCGAAGGCCGCCGTCACCCTCGCCGCGATCCTCAACCTCGTCGGCGCCTTCCTCTCCACCGAGGTGGCGAAGACGATCTCCGGGGGCATCATCCGCGAAGGCGAGGGCGGGGTCCAGATCACTCCGGACTTCATCCTCGCCGGCCTCATCGGCGCGATCATCTGGAACATGGCGACGTGGCGGTTCGGTCTGCCGTCGTCGTCCTCGCACGCGCTCTTCGGCGGCCTCATCGGTGCGGCCATCGTCGGTGCGGGCCTGAACTCGGTCGACTTCGGGGTCTTCCTCTCCAAGGTCGTCATCCCGGCGATCGCCGCTCCGCTCATCGCCGGCATCAGCGCCTACCTGTGCACGCGTCTCGCGTACTACATCACCCGCCGCAACGGCGACGGACAGACCGCGCACCGGGCGCCGTTCAAGTACGGGCAGATCTTCAGCTCCTCGCTCGTCGCGCTCGCCCACGGCACGAACGATGCGCAGAAGACGATGGGCGTGATCACCCTCGTCCTCATCTCCGCGAACCTCCAGGCGCAGGGCACCGGCCCGCAGTTCTGGGTCATCGCCACGTGTGCCTTCGCGATCGCCTTCGGCACCTACGTCGGCGGATGGCGGATCATCGACACGCTCGGCACGAAGCTCACCACCGTCAAGCCCGCCCAGGGACTCTCCGCCGAGACCTCGACCGCTGCGGCGATCCTCGCCTCCTCGCACCTCGGCTTCGCCCTGTCGACGACGCAGGTCGCCTCCGGTTCGGTGCTCGGGTCGGGTCTCGGCCGCAAGGGTGCCGACGTCCGGTGGTCGACGGCCGGACGCATCGCCTCGGGCTGGCTGCTGACGATCCCGGCCGCGGGCATCGTCGGTGCGGCCGCGGCCGGTGTCGCCCACCTGGGGCTGTTCGGCGTTCTTATCGACACCGCCGTCGCCGTCGTCGCCGTCCTCTGGATCTACCTGAGCTCCCGCCAGGACAAGACTGCCGAGATCTCGAACTTCGACACCGTCGGCGAGGCCGTCAACATCCGCGGCCGCAAGCGCAAGCTGCGCCAGGATCGCAACCGCAAGCGCGCCGAGGCGCGTCGTGAGGCCCGCACCGAGGCGCAGACGAAGAAGGATGCGGAGAAGAAGAGCCGGAAGTCCCAGGCGCGTCGCACTGCGGCGGCCAACGGGAACGGCGCTGTGAACGGCGCTGTGACGACCGATGCCGTCTCGAAGGGGGCTGTCGCCGGCACGGCGAGGAGCGCTGGCTCCGCAACGGACGTCCGGGCGACAGGCACGTCGGCTGCCGACGCATCGAGGCAAGACTCCGATGCTGACAAGGGAGGCGCCAAATGATCGAGTGGAGCTCGTTCGCCATCGTGGCGATTGCGACGTGGTTCTCGTCGCTCGTCGTCATCGGACTGTTCTCGACCGCGGTGCGCATGCGCGCGGTCCACATCGATCAGGTCGCCGAGGGCCACGGCAACCCGCTGCTCAAGGCCGGATACTGGGCCGTCTTCGCACTCTGCGGTGCGCTTGTCCTCTTCGGGGTCTACCTCATCGTCCCCGTCCTCCACGGCGCCTGAGCGCTCCCGCCGCGGACTTCGCCGGGTCGCCGTGTCGGCGCTGACATGCGGGCGCTCGGCCTGAGCTCCTCCCGAGACACAGCTCGAACGCCCCGTACCCGCAGTCGCACGCCGCACCCTTAGCGTCACTCCGCACCCGTTGCGCGGCGTCGCACCCGTGGCGCTGCTTCGCACCGGCAGTCGCACGAACAACCTCGAGCGCGCCACCCCTTCGCCGCAGCGCCATGTCCTACGTTTTCAAGCGTAGGATTTGCAGCTCCGTGGAGTGGTGCACGCATGGTGCAGTGTCGCCGTGCCGCGCCGCCGCGCCGCCGCGCCGCCGCGCCGTCCTCATCCCACCACCGGCATCTATTCACACCCCAAGCGACGCTTCGCACCCGCAGCTGAACCAACAACCTCGAGCGCGCCACCCCCTCGCTGGAGCGCTGATTCCTCCCCTTGCACCGGGATGAATTGTCGCTCCGGGGAGGGTCAGCGGGAGGCCGCCCGGCACCCCCGACCGACGTCGAACACGACGATCCCCCGACCACCTCGGCGGTGATCGGGGGATCGTCGGTGTCAGTGCGGCACCGTGAGGCTCAGCGGTTCACGCCGCTCCCGGCGGCCGCGGAGCTCAGCGACTCACGCAGCTCAGCACTTCAGGCGAGGCTGAGGCGCTCGCGGAGGCTGTCGACCTCGGCGCGGAGTTCGGCCGGAACCGAATCGCCGAGCTCGGCGTACCACTCTTCGATCGAGGCGAGCTCGGTCTCCCACTCCTCGGGCTTGATCGCGAGCGCCTTGCGCAGCTGCTCGGCGGTGAAGTCGAGGCCCTCGGTGTCGAGTGCGCCTTCGGCCGGGGTGAAGCCGAGCGGGGACTCGACAGCGTCGGCGGTGCCGGCGACGCGCTCGAAGACCCACTTGAGGACACGCGAGTTCTCGGAGAAGCCGGGCCACAGGAACGAGTTGTCGTCATCGCGACGGAACCAGTTGACGTAGAAGATCTTCGGCAGCTTCGCACCCTCGGTCTGGCCGATGTTGAGCCAGTGCTGGAGGTAGTCGCCGACGTTGTAACCGATGAACGGACGCATCGCCATCGGGTCACGACGGACAACGCCGACGGCGCCGGTGGCTGCCGCAGTGGTCTCCGAGGAGAGCACCGAGCCCATGAACACACCGTGGTTCCAGTCGCGGGTCTCGGTGACCAGCGGCATCGTCGTCTTGCGGCGACCGCCGAAGAGGATCGCCGAGATCGGCACACCGTTGGGGTTCTGCCATTCAGAGGCGAGCGTCGGGACGTTGGCGATCGGGGTGCAGAAGCGCGAGTTCGGGTGCGCGGCCGGGGTCTCCGACTCCGGAGTCCAGTCGTTGCCCCGCCAGTCGGTGAGGTGCGCGGGCTTCTCGTCGGTCTTGCCCTCCCACCACACGTCGCCGTCGTCGGTGAGCGCGACGTTCGTGAAGATGTTGCCGCCGGCCTCGATCGCGTGCATCGCGGTCGGGTTGGTCGAGTAGCCGGTACCCGGCGCGACGCCGAAGAGACCGAACTCGGGGTTGACGGCGTAGAGCTGGCCGTCCTCGCCGAAGCGCATCCACGCGATGTCGTCACCGAGGGTCTCGGCCTTCCAGCCGGGGATCGTCGGCTCGATCATGGCGAGGTTGGTCTTGCCGCAGGCCGAGGGGAACGCGGCGGCGATGTACTTGACCTCGCCCTCCGGGTTCGTCAGCTTGAGGATGAGCATGTGCTCGGCCAGCCAGCCCTCGTCGTGGGCGATCGCCGAGGCGATGCGCAGTGCGTAGCACTTCTTGCCGAGCAGCGCGTTGCCGCCGTAGCCGGAGCCGAACGACCAGATCGAGCGCTCCTCGGGGAAGTGGGTGATGTACTTCGTCGAGTTGTTCGGCCAGGCGACATCGGCCTCGCCCTCAGCGAGCGGGGCGCCCACCGAGTGGACGCACTCGACGAAGTCCGCGTCCTGCGCATCGATCGCGTCGAGGGCGTACTTGCCCGAGCGAGCCATGATGAGCATCGAGAGCACGACGTAGGGCGAGTCGGTGACCTCGATGCCGAACATCGGCTGATCCGCCTCGGCGAGGCCCATGACGAAGGGGATGACGTACATCGTGCGTCCGCGCATCGAGCCGTCGAAGAGACCGTTGAGGGTCTCCTTCATCTCCGCGGGGGCGACCCAGTTGTTGAGCGCGCCGGCGTCCTTCTCATCGACCGAGCAGATGTAGGTGCGGTCCTCGACGCGGGCGACGTCCTCGGGATCCGAGGCGGCGTAGTAGGAGTCCTTCGTGCCGGTGAGGCGCACGAGCGTCCCGGCATCGACGAGCTGCTGCGTGATGAGGTCCCGCTGACCCTCGGAGCCGTCGATCCACACGATCTCGTCGGGGGTGGTGAGGGTGGCGATCCGGCTGACGAACGAAAGCACCTTCTCGTTCTTCGTGGGGGCGTTCTTCAGCTGGTCAGCGACGACGTCATGGTCGAGGACTGTCATGAGTGGTCTCCTGGTGTATCGGGGGTTTCGCGACGGATGTCGGAGGGCGGTACATCTCCACGGTAGGGTGGGCGCAATGGTGAAGATCACCGAATATCGCCGCTCGAAGATGTGCATTGGAACACAACCAGGGCACTTGTGACTTATTCTCGGCAATCACGTGCCGTGTTTTTGCAGAAGTATGACGTGAAGTTTCAGATCGATGATCTGCTTGAAAACTGGATCATCGATTCCCTCGCCGAGGCGGTCGACCGTCCCGTGCGTCCCCTTTGGCAGCCGTCCGGCGGAGCGGATTCCTGCGGTCAGCGCTGAGTGCTGCGGCGGAAGTCGCCAGAAACTGTGGCGAAGGGCACTGGTCGGAGATTTGAGGTCGGATCGGCATCGTGTGTATAGTTGATCGAGTTGCAGGGCGGGAGCCCGGTGACGATGCGCCACTAGCTCAACGGATAGAGCATCTGACTACGGATCAGAAGGTTGGGGGTTCGAATCCCTCGTGGCGCACTACGAAAGGCCCCTCATCAGGAGAGATTCCGGTGAGGGGCCTTCGTCATGTCCGCGTCGTCCGCCCCGAGGACTTCGCCACGGACTCCGACGCTGATGAGGCCGGCGCATCACTGGCCGAACGCCGAGTGATCAGGCCTTGACCGCGAGCACCGGCACCGGCGAGTCGAGGAGCAGCCGCTGGCTCACCGAGCCCATGAGGGCCTTGCCGACCCGGGATCGGCGCTTCATGCCGATGACGAGGCGCGCGATGTCGTCGCGTTCCTCGAGTTCGTCGAGGACGGCCTCGGCGGGATCGCGATCACCGCGCCCCTGCCGGCCGACGAGCTCGTACGGCACTTCGGAGGCGTCGAGCACGGTCGTGTCGAAATCGGACTGGATGCCCAGCGGGACGACGACGAGATTCGTGTCGAAATGCCGGGCTTCGCCGATCGCGGCCGTGACGGCTGCGTCGGCTGAGGCGTTGTCGGGGACTGCCACCATGATGGCCATGGTCACTCCTTGGATGCTCGGTGGGCTGGGATGTGTCATCGAGGATACTCGGGACCCTCAGCGACCGTACTTCGTGCGGAACTCCTCCTCGAGGTCCTCGAGGGTCTTGTTCCTGGTTTCGGGGACCATGAAGTAGATGAAGATGAGGGCGAGGACTCCGAGGCCGGCGAACATGAAGAAGGTGTTCGCGATCCCCATGCCGGCGACGACGCTGGGGAAGAACTGGGCCACGGCGGCATTGGCCATCCACAGGGCGAAGACGCAGATGCCCATGGCGAACGAGCGGATCTTCAGCGGGAAGATCTCGGCGAGCATGAGCCATACGAGGGGTCCGAGCGTGCCCTGCATCGAGAAGACGAAGAGGACGACGAAGACGAGGATCGCGTACGCCTTGAACTGCCCGTCCGGGAGGAACACCGCGGAGAGGCCGATGAGGAGGTGGAACGTGCTCGTGAGTGTGAACCCGCCGAGCAGCATGACCCGCCGCGGCAGCTTGTTGATGAGCATGATGCCGACGGTGACGCCGAGGACGGAGAAGAGTCCGTTGAAGGTGTTCGCGATGATTGCGGCGTCGGCGGAGAAACCGGCGTCGGTGAGCAGCTGAGTGCCGTAGTACATCACCGAGTTGATGCCGGTGAGCTGCTGGGCGATGCCGAGGCCGACGCCGATGATGACGAGGCGCAGCACCCACTTCGAGGCGAGGTCGGACAGTCCGCCCGTCTTCGACTTCTCCTCCTCCTCGGCGAGGAGCTCGACCTCCTTCATCTCCGCCTCGGCGCGTTCGGTCGATCGGACCTGTTTGAGCACCTCGAACGCCTGGTCGTCACGGTGCTTCGAGATCAGCCAGCGCGGGCTCTCGGGGAGGAAGAGCATGCCGATGAGCAGAGCGATCGCCGGCAGCACGGCGACGGCGAGCATGTACCGCCACACGCCCTCGTGCTCTCCCCAGATGTTGAAGATGATCGCGTTGATGACGAAGGCCGCGAACTGACCGACGACGATCATCACCTCGTTGCGGGTCACCAGCGAGCCTCGCCGTTCGAACGGGGCGAGCTCGGCGAGGTAGACCGGTACTGTCGTCGACGCAGCGCCGACGGCGAGACCGAGGAAGAACCGGGCACCGGCGAGGAACTGCCAGTTCGGTGCGAGCGCGCACGCAAGCGTGCCGACGATGAAGAACGTCGCGAGCAGGAGGATGTTCGACCGCCTGCCGAAGGCATCGGAGAGCCGCCCGCCGATGACGGCGCCGAAAGCGGCCCCGATCGTGAGGAAGCTGACGACGATCCCCTCGGTGCGAGGGGTGAGCCCGAAGTCCTGGGTGAGCGGCTCGAGGGCTCCGTTGACGACGCCGGTGTCGTAGCCGAAGAGCAGACCGCCGAAGGTGGCGACGACGGCGATGATCCCCAACCGGGAGGTGTGTGGACCTTTGGTGTCAGGGGGCAGGTCCACGAGTGACTTCTGTTGACCGCTCATGGCGTTCACTCTCCTTTGAATGACTCGGTGAATGGTGCTGAATGACTCGGTGAATGGTGCGGTTCGGATGTGCGCGGGCGCACGTCGGGTAGGGCGATGTCCGCCAGCCTCAGGCGATGGGTGAGCCTGTGCTCGTTCGGATCGGTGGCCGACGTGTCAGGCGACCCTGTCGGTTGTGGTCAGTCGGCGTCACCTCGATGTCCGGCGACGAGGTCGTCGATCGCCTGCTTCTGATACCGGCTGACGGAGTCGTTGTTCTCGTTCTCCCCGAAGACGTTCGAGACGATGAGCGCATCCTCCCGGTCGAGGAACCCTGCCGTCCCCAGGGTCGCGAAGAGGGCGTCGAAGTCGACGTCCCCGTCGCCCACCTTGAGGTGCTGGTGCACTCGCGCCGAGGTGGTCGGCGGGTTCGCGATGTACCGCAGCCCGTGTGAGGCCCGGTGGTCGTAGGCGTCGGAGATGTAGACCGCGCGGAGGCGGTCGCCGAGTTCGGGGACGAGCGTGTCAAGGCAGTCGCCGTAGTGGAAGGTGTGCGGGGCGACGTAGACGAAGCCGATGGCGTCCGAATCGAGCCCGCGCAGCACCCGCCACGCCTCGTGGCCGTCCTCGACGAAGTCGTCGGGGTGGGGGTCGAAGTTGAGCCTGAGGCCCTCGCGTTCGACGCGGGGCAGCAGCTCGTCCATCGACCGGTAGAACGATTCCTCGGAGTCCTCAAAGGATTCGGGGCGGCCGCTGAACTCGGTGTTGATCGTGCCCACGCCGAGGTCGACGGCGATGTCGATGACGCGGTCGAAGTTCTTCACCGCAGCCTGCCGTTTCGCCTCATCGGGCCACGCGATCCGTTGCACGGGCAGGAGCGCCGGTACGGTGATGCCGGCGGCGTCGACGCTGCGGGCGAAGCGCTTGATGAGGTCGCGGTCCATCTTCGGGTACCGGAAGTGCGTCGCGAAGTCCGGATGCGGGGTGAGCTGCATGTGCTCGAACCCGAGGTCGGCGGTGGCTGCGGCGAAGTCGAGCAGCCTGTGCGTGTGGTGGAGCGGGGTCGGGTCGTAGGCGATCTTCAACGTCTGCTCCTCACGCGTAGAACGCCGGGGTCGGCGGAACGTCGATCGTGCGCTGACCGCCGCCGCCCAGCGAGGCGACTCCCTCCTGGCAGGCGACGGCGACCCGGTATCCGTCCCACGCTGACGGACCGGTCGTCGTGCCCGCCCGGGAGGCGTCGACCCAGGCTTGGACCTGTGCATCGTAGGCGGTGGCGAACCGGGTGGTGAAGTCGGCGTGCTCGCCCATCGAGAAGCGGCCCGCGTGCCAGGTCTGGAGTCCGGTGGGCTCGCCGATGCGGGCGATGCCGGAGGAGAACACCGCCTCGGTGGACACCTGGTAGCCGAACTGGACGCTGACGTTCATCTCGAGGTCGACGAGGACCCCGTTCTCGAGTTCCATGAGCACGAGGATCGGTTCACGCAGGCGCTGAGGCGTGAGCGGATTGCGGCGGGCGAACTTGACCTCGACGGATCTGATCGGGGACCCGGCGAGCCACGGGACGATGTCGAACTCGTGGACGACAGAGTCGGTGATGAGCGATTCCTGCTGGTAGGAGTCGGGGACGACCGCGTTGCGGTGGGCGCACCGGAGCATGAGCAGATCCCCGGTCTCACCCGATTCGACGAGACCGCGCAGCTGCCGGTATTCGGGGTCGAAGCGGCGCATGAACCCGACCTGGATGAGCCTGCGCCCGCCTGCCTGTTCGGCCTCGAGGACGCGCATCGAGGACTCGGGGTCGGGGGTGAGCGGCTTCTCGCACAGCGTCGGAATGCCGGCCTCGATCGCCGGCAGAAGCACGGGCTCATGGAGGAAGCCGGGGGTGGCGATGAGCAGACCGTCGACGGCGCCCGCATAGAGAGCGTCCTCGACCTGGGTGAAGGCCTGCGCGGCCGGAGCATCGCCGAGCGCCGCCTGGGCCCGGCCCGTGTCGGGTTCGATGACGGCCGAGACGTTCGCTCCGCTGATCGAGCGGGTGATGCGCCGGATGTGGTCGGCGCCCATCATCCCGGCGCCGACGACGCCGATGCGGAAGTCCTGTGCGTTCATGCTCGCTCCTTGCGATTGTGCTCTCGCCGAGGTGGCTGTCGGTGTCGACATGATCGTGTCCTCAGTGGTCGGTGGCGGCGGACGGGGTCGAGGCGAGGATCGTCTGCAGCGTCCGCTCGGCGATGGGGTAGGGGGCGTCGACGCTGCAGCCGAACATGTCCTGCTCGACGATGGCGAAGGTGTTCGGGTCGAGGGCGGCGACGGCCTCGATGATCGGATCGAGCGGCGGGATCCCCTGGTTCGGTTCGACCATGATTCCCTCGGCGACCGCCTCGGCGAAGGGCTGATCGGACTTGAGGACGTCCCAGATCCTCACCGGATCGACCTGCTTGAGATGGAGGTAGCCGATCCGCGAGGGATGGTCCTCGATGAGCCGCAGGTTGTCCCCGCCGTAGTAGGAGAAGTGGCCGGTGTCGAGGCAGAGGTTGGTGAAGCGCTCGTCGGTGAGTTCGAGGAACCGTTCGACCTCGGAGTGGGTGCCGACGTGGGAGTCGGCGTGCGAATGGAACTGCTGGTGGAGGCCGTACTCCTCCTCGAGCGCCTTGCCGAGGGCGTCGTGGCCGGCGGCGAGACGCTGCCAGCCCTCCGCGTCGAGGGTGCGGGCTTCGAGGACTTCGCTGGTGGCGTCCGAGCGCCACAGGTCGGGGATGACGACGATGTGCTCGCCGCCGAGGGCCGCAGTGAGCTTCGCAACGCGTTCGACCTGCTCCCAGGCCCGGGCGAACTGGTCGCCCGACTTGTGGAAGCCGGTGAAGACCGTTCCGCCGGAGAGTTTGAGGCCGCGGCTGCCGAGCTCCTCGCCAAGCTGTGCGGGATCGGTGGGAAGGTAGCCGTAGGGTCCGAGTTCGATCCACGTGTACCCGGCCTCGGCGACCTCGTCGAGGAACCGCTGCCAGGGCACCTGGCCGGGATGGTCGGGGAACCACACGCCCCACGAGTCGGGGGCGGTGCCGATGCGCAGCGGCTGCGTTGCCGCCGTCGAGGTGGTCATGGTGGGTGTCCTTCGTGAGCGGTCGGGTGCGGTGGCCTGTGGGCTGGTGTCGAGTGCAGTGCTCACAACAGCGGCCTCTGCTTCTTGACGGCGATCTCGTACTCGTCGCGGGCGGCCTGGGTGTCGCCCATGGTCGAGACCTCGGCGACGGGGACATCCCACCAGCCTTCGCCGTCGGGGGCGTAGACGAGAGGATCGGAATGGATGTGGATGAGCGTCGAGGTCTCCGGCTCCTTGGCTCCGGCGACCGCCTCGGCCAGCCGCGTGCTCGCATCCGGTCCCGGGTCGATCTCGACGACGTCGATGCCGTACGACCGGGCGTTGGCGGCGAGATCGACGGGGAGGACCTCGTCGGTGCGGAAGTCGCTCGCCTCGGCGTCGTACTTCCGATACCACGTGCCGAACCGGGGTGCGCCCACGGTCTCGGAGAGGTGGCCGATCGAGGCGAAGCCGTGGTTCTGGATGAGGACGACGATGAGCTTGAGCCCTTCGGCGACCGCGGTGACGAGTTCCGTGTGGAGCATGAGGTAGGACCCGTCGCCGACCATGACGATCGCCTCCCGATCCTCACCGGCGGCGTCGATCGCGCGGCGGACGCCGAGCCCGCCGGCGATCTCGTAGCCCATGCACGAGAACGCGTACTCGACGTGGTAGCCGAGCGGATCGTTTGTGCGCCAGAGCTTCTGCAGGTCGCCGGGCAGGGAACCGGCAGCCTGGATGACGACGTCGCGGGGACCGGCGGCGGTGTTGACCGCCCCGATGACCTCGGCCTGACCGGGCAGCGCGGCATCGGTGGGGGCCGTGGCCTCATCGACGACGGCGATCCAGTCCGTGCGCTCACGGTCGACCCGTGCGCTCAGGTCCTCACTCACCCGGAACTCGCCGAGGTGCTCGTGCAGTCCCCGGATCCCCTCTCTCGCGTCGGCGACGAGAGGGAGGCGGCTGCCGTGCTTGAACGCATCGAAGGCGGCGACGTTGAGGTTGACGAAGCGGACCTCCGGGTTCTGGAACACGGTCCGGCTTGCCGTGGTGAAGTCGCTGTAGCGGGTGCCGATGCCGATGACGAGGTCGGTGTCGGCGGCGATCCGGTTCGCCGCGGTCGACCCTGTCGCTCCGATCCCGCCGAGATTGAGGGGGTGGTCCCAGTCGAGGACGCCGCCGCCGGCCTGGGTCGTGGCCACGGGGATCCCGGTCGCCTCGGCGAAGGCCCTCAGCTCGTCCTCGGCGTGGGAGTAGAGGACGCCGCCGCCGGCGACGATGAGCGGGGTCCGGGACTCGCGGATCGCCGCGACCGCCCGCTCGAGCGGACCGGTCTCCGGCAGGGGCCGGCGCAGGTGCCAGTCGCGTTCGGTGAGGAACTCGCCGGGGACTTCGATGGTCTCGGCCTGGACGTCCTCGGGCAGGGCGATCGTCACCGCCCCGGTCTCGGCGGGGTCGGTGAGCACGCGCATCGCCGCCAGAGCGATCGAGAACAGCTGCTCGGGGCGGTCGACGCGGTCGAAGAACCGGGAGAGCGGCCGGAACGCGTCGGTGACCTGCAGGGATGTGTCGTGCGGGTGTTCGAGCTGCTGGAGGACGGGGTCGGCGACGCGAGTGGCGAACGTGTCGGAGGGCAGAAGCAGCGCGGGCATCCGGTTCGATGTCGCCAAGGCCGCCCCGGTGAGCATGTTCGCCGCTCCCGGACCGACCGAGGCCGCCGAGGCGAACGTCGAAAGTCTCCGGTTCATCCGGGCGTAGCCGACGGACTGGTGGACCATCGCCTGTTCGTTCCGCGCCTGGTGGTAGGGCATCGCCCCGGGCTCGTCATGGTGGAGCTGACGCAGCGCCTGACCGATGCCGGCGACATTGCCGTGGCCGAAGATCCCGAAGGTCCCGGCGATCGTGCGTACCCGGGTGTCGCCGTCGACCGTGTACTGGCGGGTCAGGAACGTCATCAGCGCCTGCGCGACCGTCATCGTCGTCATCGCCGTTCTCCTCCATCCTCGGTGGTGCGGGGTGCGTCGTCTGCGGCGCCGGGCGTGTGCTCCGTTGTCGCGCGCGTGTCCTCCGCGGTGTAGGGCAGCCGCGCGTCGAACTCCTCACCCTCCCATTGTTCGCGCACCCAGCCGTGGGCGGGATCATCGGTGATGAGCCATGCCCGATCGGTGTCGGGGCCGGCCATGACGTTGAGGTAGTAGTTGTCGTAGCCGGGGGCGGCGGCGACCGGCCCGTGGTACCCGTAGGGGACGAGGGCGATGTCGCCGGTGCGCACGATCGCCGAGGTCTCGATCTCACCGGCCGCCGAGGAGTACGTCGCGAAGAGCGCGAACGGATCGGCCGCAGCCGGGGCGGTCAGACCGCGGGAGACCGCGGATTCGAAGTAGTAGATCTCCTCGAGCCGGGTCTCGGTCCCCGCGACCGCCTCGTCGTGCTTGTGCGGCGGATACGACGACCAGTTCTCGGCCGGGGTGATGACCTCGCACGCGATGATCTTCACGCAGTCGAGCCCCGCCGGGGTCGCGAAGTTGTGGACCTGCCGGCTCGAGCGCCCGGCCCCGCGCAGTTCGACAGGGACCTCGGCCGCAGGCAGGTACTGGACGGGTCGGGTCTCCTCGGTCGGGGCTTCGCACACGGCGATGCGTCCCGAGCCCCTGACCGTCGTGGCGGTGCCGCTGGGCAGGTAGAGGCAGTCGGCAGGACCGTGGAAGACCGAGCGGCGACCGGCGAGGTTCTGCTCCCCGACGATGCCCTCGGGCGCGGAGTACTTCACGGTGAATGTCGGCCCGGACAGGGGCACGAGCACCCGTTCGACCGCCTCGGCGGGGAGATCGACGGTCGCCTCGGCGAGCTCGAGGATCCGCAGGCCGGTGTGCGCCCACCCGGGCAGGGAGGCATCGACGAGGGATTCGCAGGCGCCCGAACTCAGGGTGCCCCGGCGGTGGAGCCAGTCGTTGATCATGCCGAGGTCCTCTCCGATCCGTGGACGAGTGCGGCCGCCCGGTCGACGGCGGCGCCGACGTCGCCGTCGGCGGGGTAGACGATGGAGCGGCCGATGACGAGGCCGCGGACCCCGGGCAGCGCGAGCGCGGCCTCCCAGCTGCGGAACGTCGCCTCGGGATCGTCCGAGCGCTCGCCGCCGAGGAGGAGGGTGGGCAGGGTCGTCGCCGCGAGCACCCGGTCCATATCGTCGACGACGGGGATCTTCAGCCACGTGTGCGCCGAGGAGGTGCCGAGGCCCTGGGCGATTCCGATCGAGGTGATGACGGCTTCGGGGGTGAGGATGTTGCGGACCCGGTCGTCGGCCCATTCGTTGAGGAAGGGTTCGATCATCACCGGGATGTCCTCGGCTGCACAGTCGTTGACGGCGCGGGCGTTGGCTTCGAGCGCCGAGGCGGTCGCCGGGTCACCGAGGTTGATCCTCAGCAGGGTCTTCGCGAGGTCGATGCCGTCGCGGGCCATGCCGGCGGCGGTGTGACAGGTGAAGCGGTCGTCGATCTCGAAAGCCGAGCCGGCGAGGCCGCCGCGGTTCATCGACCCGACGGCGAGCTTGCCTTCGAGGCAGCCGAGGAACGCGAGGTCGTCGAGGACGTCGGGAGTGCCGAGGACGCCGTCGACGCCGGGACGGGAGAGCGCCGTGGCGAGCCGGTTGAGGAGGTCCTCGCGGTCGGCCATGGCCAACCGGTCGTCGCCGACGGCGTTCGCTCCGCGGGCGGGGTGGTCGGCGGCGACGATGAAGAGCTTCGAATCGGCACCGCCGATCGGGCGGCGGGCGCGGGCGGACCACGCGGCGGAGATCGCTGCCGGGTCGTCGAAGCGCGCGTCGCGGAGGCGGGCGAACGCCGCGGGGGAGAGCGGGGAGTCGGGCATCAGGCGTCCTTGGGTGCGAGTGAGGGGGTGGGCGAGGACAGGGGCTCGGCGGGGGAGGGGGCGCCGACGACGGCGGTCACCTCGGCGGTCGTCGGCATCGCCGTCGAGCACTCCCGGCGGGTGGCGACGATGGCGCCGGCGACGTTGGCGAAGCGCAGCAGGTACTCGAGATCCCAGCCTTCGAGGAGTCCGAAGCACAGCGCGCCGCCGAAGCCGTCGCCGGCGCCGAGGCCGTTGACGACGTCGACGGGATACGGCGGGACCTCGACGCGTTCGTCCGCGGTCTTCGCCAGCACCCCCTTGGGCCCCTGCTTGACGATGGCGAGTTCGATGCCGCGCTCGAGCAGGGCGTCGGCGGCGCGGTCGGGGTCGGTCTCGCCGACGGCGATCTCGCACTCCTCCCGGTTGCCGACGGCGACGGAGACGTGCTCGAGGGCGCGGGACACCTCGGCGGTGGCCGTGGCGGGATCGGTCCAGAACATCGGACGGTAGTCGAGGTCGAGGACCGTGTGCTCGGCGCGGCTGCGGGCCGCCCAGGCTGCATGGTGGGTCGAGCGGCTGGGTTCGACGCTCAGACCCGTGACGGTGGCCCAGAAGATCCGGGCGGACCGGATCGCGTTGAGATCGAGATCGGCCTCGGTGAGCGTGAGGTCGGGGGCGATGGGGTCGCGGTAGAAGTAGAGGGGGAAGTCGTCAGGCGGGAAGATCTCGCAGAACGTCACCGGGGTGTTGTGCTCGGGGTCGGTGGCGACGAAGCGGTTGTCGACGCCGAGGCGGGTGAGCTCGTCCCTGAGGTACCGGCCGAAGGGGTCGTCGCCGACGGCGGTGACGATCGCGGAGTCGAGTCCGTAGCGGGCAGCGGCGACGGCGACGTTCGAGGCCGAACCGCCGAGGTACTTGCCGAAGGTCTCGACGTCCTCGAGGCCGACGCCGTCCTGGAGCGGATAGATGTCGACGCCGATGCGCCCGATGCTCACAAGGTCGAACGGGGTGGTGCGCGGGGTCGTCGGAGCGGGAGTCCGGTCGGTCTGCGCGTCGGCCTGCTCGATTCGCGGGTGAGCCGTACCGGTCCGCGGGTGAACCGGCTGCGCGTCAGCCTGCTCGTTCCGCGGGTGAGCCTGCGGTGACGGCGAAGGTGTCTGAGTCATGGACGTCGGTTCCCTCCGTACGGCTGCAGTGCCGTGTGGTCGATTTGTCAGGACAAACTATTTGTCATGACAATATCACTCATCGTGCTCTGCGTCACCCCCTTTTTTGGGGGCGGTTCTGGGGAGTGCTCGCATCCCGGGAGCGGTCTTGAGGCAGCCGCTCGGTTACGATCCACCTGGTACGGATCGAACCACCGCGTGCGGATCCACACCGCGCGGTTGCAGCGGCTCGCAACGAGCACGAGCGCTCCTGCCGCTCAGCGCTCCCGTCCCGCAGCCGGCCCCGAGACGATCTGCGCCGCGCCACCAACCGGGGGCGCCCCTCACCGGGAGACGAGCGTCGTCTCGAACGAGTAGAGGTCGGGTCGGTAGCAGTGGTCGCCCCATTCGATGATCTGGCCCGAATGGTCGAGCGCGGTCCGGTGCATCGTCAGCAGCGGGGCGCCTGGGGTGATGTCGAGGAGGTCGGCCTCGTCGTCGGCGGCAGCGCGGGCGCCGATCGTCTGATGGGCGACGGAGAAGACGACCCCGCGCTCGCGCAGGGTCTCATAGAGACCGGCGGTGACGAGCTCGGCGGCGGTGATATCGGCGAACGGCTCGGGCAGGACGTTGTGGAGGATCGCGAGCGGCGTCGAGCCGATGAGCCGGAGTCGGCGCAGGTGGAGGGTCGGGGACCCCACCGCCACACCGAGGCGCTCGGCGAATTCCGCGTCCGCCGCCTCGACGCGGTGGCTGAGCACGGTCGTCGCCGGTGCGTTGCCCGACTTCTGCAGGTCCTCGTGGAGGCTCGTGAGATCGACGGCCCGGGCGACGGGGCGTTGGAGGACCTGCGTTCCGACCCCGCGCCGACGCACGAGCAGCCCCTTGTCGACGAGGTCCTGGATCGCCTGCCGGATCGTCGGTCGGGAGAGACCGAGCCGCTCGGCCATCGAGACCTCATTCTCCAGACGGGTGCCCGCGGCGATGTCTCCGGCGGTGATCGCGGCCTCGAGGCGGCGGGCGATCTGGACGTAGAGCGGCGCGGCCCCGGCGGAGCGGTCGAGGGTGCCGAAGAACTCCTCGCTCAGCTCGGTCTCGGGTGCGCGTGCCATGGGGTCCCTGCTTCGTTCCGGTCTCGGTCTGCCCTCGAGCTTACCCGGCGTGATCGCGGGCGGTGAGCAGCACCTCGGCGGCGGTTTCGAGTCCTTCGATCCGCCCCAGCGCCTCGTCCTCGTGTTCGATGTGGACGGCCATGTCGGGGTCGACGGCGGCGAGGGCCGCGACGAACCGATCCCAGAAGTCCTGGTCGTGTCCGCGTCCGAGCGCGACGAAGTCCCACGCCGAGCCCTCCGGCCATCGGTTGATCGCCGCGCCCCCGCGGATCCGCGTGATCCGGTCCCCGGTGAAGCGCGTGTGCCGGTCGTCGAGGATGCCGTGGACGGCCGCCGCCGGATTGATCCGCACGTCCTTGGCTGCGGCGTGGACGACCCGATCGCCGAGGTGGTCGATCGCGGCGATCGGATCGATCCCCTGCCAGAACAGGTGGGAGGGGTCCATCTCCGCGCCGATGTTCTCACCCCCGGTGGCGTCGATGAGGCGCTCGAGGGTGGCGGGGTTGAAGACGAGGTTGTGCGGGTGCATCTCGATCGCGATCATCACGCCGCGGTCGGCAGCCCGGCGGTCGAGTTCGCGCCACACGGGCACGGCCCGGGCCCACTGGTCATCGAGCGTGTCGAGGTGCGAGGACTCCCACGGGTTGACGATCCACGTCGGGGTCACGGAGTCCGCGCGAGCGCCGGGCAGTCCCGACATCGTCACCACCCGGGTCTGGCCTAGGCGAGCGGCGACGTCGATGGCGCGTTCGATGTCGGCGAGCGTGGGCGGACCGATCTCCGGGTTCGGGTCGAGCGGATTGCCGTTGGCGTTGAGGCCCGCGAGGGCGACCCCCGCTTCGGCGAAGGTCTCGAGGTAGTCGTCGCGGGCGGCATCGGAGGTGAGGATGTCATCGATCCTCGGCATGTGCACGGGAGGGAGGAACCCGCCGACGTTGATCTCCGCCGCGTCGAGTCCGAGGTCCCGGATCGCGGCGAGCGCCTCGGGCAGTCCGCGGTCGTGGAGGATGGCTGTGTAGACGCCGAGCTTCATCGGATGACCTCCGCGGCGGCACCGCCGTTCGCGGCCGAAGCGATGACGGCGTCGCGCACGGCCAGGGCGTGGAGACCGTCGGCGAAGGTCGCGCACCGCGGATAGGACTCGGATTCGGGGCGGCCGACGACCTCGTCGAGGAAGGCCCGGGCCTGGAAGGTGAAGCCGTCGTTCTGACCGATGCCCACGCCCGGTGCGGCCATCGGCACGCCGGTGCCGAAGTACGGGTGGGCCGGCCCGAGCTGGACGGTCGTCAGCCCGTCGCGGGTGGGATCGCCGCTTGTGCGACCGAGCGTGATCTCCCCGGGGCGGCGGAAGTCGAAGCCGGCGGAGCCGTTCTCGCAGAAGACCTCGATGGCGAAGGTGTTCGGGTGCCCGGCGGCGATGCGCGAGACCTGGAGGGTGCCCGAGCCGGTGCCGAACTCGACGCCGAAGCCTGCGTAGTCGTCGTTGGTCACGGGCTCGTACTCGTCGCTGACCTCGACATGGTCATGGCCGGTGACGTGGCCCAGCGGCAGCGGGCGTTCGGCGATCGAGGTGTGGAACCGCCCTCCCGAGACCGCGGTGATCGGACCGGCGATGAACTCGACGGAGTCGGTGAGGTGGCTGCCGACGTCGGCGAGTGCCCCGGTGCCGGCACCTCCCTGGTACCGCCAGCTCATCGGCGCGGTCGGCGAGCACGCGTAGTCGGTCCAGTAGTGGGCGTCGACGTGCTGGACGGGACCGAGGGTGCCGTTCGCGACGAGGTCGGCGATCGCCGCAAGACCCGGGGTGCGGCGGAAGGTGAAACCGAGGCGGGCGATCGAATCCGCGTTCTCAGCGGCGGCGATCATGGCGTCCGCCTCGGGGATCGTATCGGTGAGCGGCTTCTCGCACAGCACGTGCTTGCCGGCGCCGAGGAGCGCCTCGACGATCGGCTTGTGGAGCGAGTTGGCGACGACGACGCTGACGATGTCGATGTCATCGGCGGCGGCGATGTCCTGCCAATCGGTGTCGAAGCGGGAGTAGCCGAAGCGTTCGGCCGTGGTTCGAGCGGCGTCCGGCACGACGTCGCAGATCGAGACGAGGTCGATGGTCGGCAGAGTTCCGGTGCCGACGGTCGGGGCGGCCCGCCAGGCGGCGGCATGGGCGCGACCGGCCATGCCGGCTCCGATGACGGCGACGCCGAGTCGTTCGGTCATGACTTCTCCTTCGAAGACGGGGTGAGCATACACCACACTAGCGAGATATTTGTCCGGTCAAAAGAGGTTTGCGAGTTTAATTTGTCCGGACATGAAAAATGGGGGCATTGAGACGCGGACGGACGGTGCGTTCACAGGGAATTCCCCGGTGGGAGGCTCAAGGGGCGTTGTAGGCTCACGGTGGGCACCCGCCCTGCACCCACGCTGAGAATGGGACGCCGCCCCGAACGGGAGGCGTCCGCTGATTCGAGGAGTACAGATGTCAGACAAGCCGAGTGTTGTCCTGGTCCACGGATTCTGGGGAGGTGCAGCCCACTGGGCCGACGTCATCGTCGAGCTGAGCAAGCGCGGCTACACCGACCTCCACGCTGTGGAGAATCCCCTCACCTCCCTCGCCGACGATGCTGAGCGCACCCGCAAGATGGTCGCCCAGATCGACGGCCCCGTCATCCTCGTCGGCCACTCGTACGGTGGAGCCGTCATCACCGAGATGGGCGATCAGCCCAATGTCCTCGGCCTCGTCTACATCGCCGCCTTCGCGCCCGACGCCGGTGAGAGCCCGGGCGGGATCACGCAGGAGATGCCTCCCGAGGCGGCTCCGAACCTTGAGCCCGACTCGGACGGCTACCTGTGGGTCAAGCAGGACAAGTTCCACGAGAGCTTCTGCCAGGACCTCGGTGACGAGCAGGCCCTCGTCATGGCGGTCACGCAGAAGGCCCCGCTCGGCTCGACCTTCGAGGACCCGGTCACCGATCCGGCGTGGAAGGCGAAGCCGACCTGGTACCAGGTCTCGACGCAGGACCGGATGATCGCACCCGACAACGAGCGCCGGATGGCCGAACGGATGCAGCCGCAGAAGACGATCGAGCTCGACGCGAGCCACGCCTCCCTCGCCTCCCAGCCGAAGGCCGTCGCCGACCTCATCGACGAGGCCGCAGCCGCCGTCACCGCCTGACGCAACGCGGCGCTCTGCGCGGCTGGCGGTTCGTCCGGCGCCGGTCCACGCGCGGCTGACCACCCGCGCGGCCGACTACCCGGCGGTCGTCCGCCCAGCGCCCGTGCATGCGCGGCCATGCATGCGCGGCCATCTACCCGGCGCCCCGGAGGCGGATCCGGTTCGAAACGCGATGCGATATCGAACCGAATCCGCCTCCGGGGCTTTGCTCTCAGGGCGATTTGCCGTCGAAGGTGCGGGGCGCTGCTGAGTGTATGGGCAACTGCCACGGGTGCGGAGCACTGTTGCGGGTACCCTCAACCGCGGCGAGTGCCACGCGCCGCGGCGAGTGCCGCGCGCGAACATTGTCGCAGCGAGTGGCGTTCCCACGGCTAGTGCGGCCCGGCTACTCTGGAAGGGTGAGTGAGACCGCAGTGACGCCCGAGACGCTCGCCTTGCGCGAGCTCGTGGAGGCGCGCCGCGACGACTTCTTTGCGCTCCTGGAGAAGTACAAGGCAACCAACCCGAGTCTGTTCGGCTCAGTCGCACGCGGGACGGCAGGGTCGGGAAGCGACATTGACATCCTTGTCGAGATGGACCCAGCTGACGGGAATCTCCTCATGCGAGCTTCCGGACTCCTGGAAGAGACACGTGAACTGTTCGGCCGCGACGATATTGACGTGTTCCCCATGCAGCTGCTCAAGCGCGGCATGTCGGCTTCGGTCCTTGCGGACGCTGTACCGCTGTGAGTCGCAGCCCTGATCAGCTGATCTCCGACATACTGGACGCAGTCGACCGTTGCCAACGTTACGTCGAAGCGCTCGACGACGAGGATGCCACCCTGGCCGAGATGGCTGAGGACGCCATCGAGCGCAATCTCCAGATCATCGGTGAGGCTGCCAATCACCTCCCGCCGGAGGTCACTGGGGCGCATCCGAAAATCGGCTGGCCGGCGATCCGCGGGTTCAGTAACATACTCGTCCATCAGTATTTCGGGATTGATGCCCACGTCGTGCGTGACGTCGTCGAAACCTACCTGCCGGCGCTGGCTGCGGCTTTGCGCTCCTCCGGAGCGCGCTGAAGGCAGTGCGTGCGAGGAGGACCGGGTTCGACGATCGCCGAGATTTCGACTCCGATCTTCCTCGCGGGCACAGCGCCCGTGATGGGAGCCCGGACAGTCGGCGCGGTCACGGGAGGGGATCACCCGCACCCGACCGATCGGCGCAGGCAAGCAGATAGGCGGAGGACCCGCCTCGAAATCCGATACCCATTCGAGGGGGTCCTCCGTGTGAGCGTCGTCCGGCAGCAACACCGGTGCCAGGCGACGCCGACGGTCCTCCCACCACAGGCGCAGTCCGTGCCCACGGTCGGCGGACCGCAGATTCTGTGCCGGCGCCCTCAGTCGGTGCCGGTGTCGAACGCGGCCGAGAGGCCCGACCGGTCGGTCGCGGCGTCGACGTCGACGTCGGTGCTCGCGATCTCCTCGGCGCCACCGGCCTCGAGCGATCCGACGAGCTCCGAGGTCGGGCCCGAGACGATGCCCATCGCCGCATACTGCTCGAGGCGGGCACGGGAGTCGGCGATGTCGAGGTTGCGCATCGTCATCTGGCCGATCCGATCCTCCGGGCCGAAGGCGGCGTCGCCGACGCGCTCCATCGACAGCTTCTCCGGGTGGTAGGAGAGGTTGGGGCCCTCGGTGTTGACGATCGTGTAGTCGTCACCGCGGCGCAGGCGCAGCGTCACCTCGCCCGTGATCGCCGAGGCGACCCACCGCTGCATGGATTCGCGGAGCATGAGCGACTGCGGGTCGAGCCACCGTCCCTCGTACATCCGCCGCCCCAGCCGGCGTCCCTCTTCGTGGTAGAGGGCGATCGTGTCCTCGTTGTGGATGGCGTTGAGGAGGCGCTCGTACGTGATGTGGAGCAGAGCCATGCCCGGGGCCTCGTAGATGCCGCGGGACTTCGCCTCGATGATCCGGTTCTCGATCTGGTCGGAGACGCCGAGCCCGTGCCGGCCGCCGATCTCGTTGGCCTTGTAGACGAGTGCCACCGGATCGTCGAAGACCTCGCCGTTGATCGCGACCGGGCGGCCGGCCTCGAAGCGGACGGTGACCTCCTCGGTCTCGACCTCGACGTCGTCGCGCCACGCGGGCACGCCCATGATCGGTTCGACGATGTCGAGACCGGCGTCGAGGAACTCGAGGCTCTTCGCCTCATGCGTCGCACCCCAGATGTTCGCATCCGTGGAATACGCCTTCTCCGCGGAATCGCGGTACGGGTAGCCGTGGGCGACAAGCCATTCGCTCATCTCCTGTCGACCGCCGAGCTCCTCGACGAACGCCGAGTCGAGCCACGGCTTGTAGATCCGCAGCTTCGGGTTGGCCATGAGCCCGTAGCGGTAGAAGCGCTCGATGTCGTTGCCCTTGTAGGTCGATCCGTCGCCCCAGATGTCGACGCCGTCCTCCTTCATCGCGCGCACGAGCATCGTGCCCGTCACCGCCCGGCCCAGCGGGGTCGTGTTGAAGTAGGTCTTCCCGCCCGAACGGACGTTGAACGCCCCGCACTGGAGGGCGACGAAGCCCTCTTCGACGAGGAGGCGCTTGGCGTCGACGAAGCGCGCGATCTCGGCGCCGTACTCCTTGGCCCGAGCGGTCACGCCCTCGAGGTCGGGTTCGTCGTACTGGCCGATGTCCGCGGTGTACGTGCACGGAATCGCGCCCTTGTGACGCATCCACGCGACCGCGCAGGACGTGTCGAGACCGCCGGAGAAGGCGATCCCGACGTGCTCACCGATGGGCAGGGAGGAGAGAACTTTCGACATGCCCCTCACTGTAGCCGTCCCGGGGCGCCTGTGTCGAATTGTTATGCAGGGGAATGAATTTTTATGTGGAGGCGCCGAGGTGGTCCGCCTGGGTGGTTCGCCGAGGTGGTCCGCCTGGGTGGTTCGCCGAGGTGGCCCGCCGTGCCGTGTCCGGCCGGTCCTGCGACGGCGGCACAACCGCTCGGTTTCGATCCGCATGGCATGGATCGATCCGTACCGTGTGGATCAGAACCGAGCGGTTGCGCCGCCGAAGCGCCACCCGCCGCCGAAGCGCCGCCCGCCGCGAACGCCGCGTACCCGCGCCGCGAACGCCGCCCCGCGAACCCGCACCGCCACCCCGCCCGGCTGGAACGTCAGTCGCGGCGGTGGGCGCGGATCGCCTCGGCGACGGCGATCGCATCACCCTCCGGCGCATCCGACTTCCGGTCGGGGCGCGCGATGAAGAGGTAGAGGAAGCCGACGGCGAGGACGACGACGAGTCCGATGAGGACGACGTAGTCGGCGAAGAACGCCCCGGACTCGCCGGGCCGGGCGAGCAGGATCATCGCGAAGATCCCGTACGCGAGCGCGAGGACGTTGACGACGATTCCCCACGCTCCCAGCGACCACGGACCCGCCGGCTTCCACCCCTTGACGCGCTGGCGCAGGGAGGCGAGGACGACCATCTGGAAGCTTAAGTAGATGCCGAGGATCGCGAACGAGGTGACCGCGACGAGGATGCCGTCGTTGAACCAGATGAGCACGCAGATGAGCGCGGGCGCGGTGCACGCGACGATGAGCGCGTTGCGGGGGACCTTCGTACCCTCGGCGACCTTGGACAGCCACCGATGGCCGGGCATCATGCCGTCACGGGCGAAGCTGAAGATCAGGCGCGAGGCGGCGGCCTGGAGGCTGAGCACGCACGAGATGAACGCGAGGATCGCGATGAGGAGGAAGAGCTTCGCACCGACCGGTCCGAGGCTGCCTTCGAGGATCGAGGGGATCGGGTCGACGACCTCACCTGCAACGATCTCATCGAGGTTGGGGGCCGCGAGGACGTACCCGCCGAAGGAGAAGAGGGCGGAGACCGCACCGACGACGATCGTCATGATCATCGCTTTGGGAATGCCCCGGGCGGGGTTGGAGACCTCCTCGGCGACGTCGCCGCAGGCCTCGAACCCGTAGAAGAGGAAGAGCCCGGCCACGGCAGCGCCCATGAACGCGGCGAGGTAGCTGCCGTCTCCGGCCACGCCCATCGCATCGAAGAACACGGAGAACGGATGCTTGCGCTCGAAGATGAGGAGGAAGAGGCCGAGCCCGATGACGCCGATGAGCTCGGCGAAGAGGCCGATGCGCGCGATCCTGGCCAGCCACTTCGTGCCGCTGAAGTTGATCGCCAGAGCGAGGAAGAGGAGTGCGAGCGCGAGGACGAGGGTGACGTTGCGGGTGAGTTCGAAGTCGAAGAGGCTCGCGACGAAGCCCGCCCCGAACTCCGCCACCGAGGTGATGGTGACGATCATCGCGCAGATGTAGACCCACGCTGCCATCCACGCGTACCGCTTGCCCCACAGCCGCCTCGCCCACGGGTAGATCCCGCCGGCGATGGGGAACTGGGAGACGACCTCGCCGAAGACGAGGGCGACGAGCATCTGACCTGCGGCGACGATGACGATCCACCAGATCGACGGTGGGCCGCCGGCCGCGAGGGCGACCGCGAGCAGCGAGTAGACGCCGACGAGCGGGGAGAGGTAGGTGAACCCGAGCGCGAAGTTCGCCCACACGCTCATCGACCGCTCGAAGGAGTCGCTGTAGCCGAGGACGGAGAGGTGATCCCCGTCGGAGAGGTGGGCTCCCGACCGTGGGGACTGCGGCGGGCGAGGGGTCTGCGGGGACTGTTCTGTCATTTCGGCACCTTTGCGCGAATCACTGTGGGACCCGCTCATCGTAGCCGACCGGGGAGCTGACCAGGGGCGCGGCTTCGCCTGCGCGTCGGAGGCCTCGGTCATCCGCGCGGAGGAGGACGTCGCCGACGCTCCGCCGTACATTGGAGGCAGAGGTCAGCGAGACGTCACGATGCGAGGAGGATCCGATGAGCGCCCCCGACCCTGCCGCTGAGCGTCCCGTCCCCACGGGGGAATCCACCCCCGCCGAGGCGGTGCCCGGCTCGCTCCCGTCCGCGGAGTCTGCGCCCCCGATCGTGCCCACCCGCGTCCCGTGGGTCGAGGTCGGCGTGTTCCTCGTCGTCACCGTCGGTCTCGGCTGGCTCGTCTGCCTGCCGCTGTGGCTCTCGGGCAAGGGACTGAGCGACCTCACGTTCGTCCAGCTCACCGGCCAAGCGCTCATGTTCACTCCGCTTCTCGGCACCATCGCAGCGCTCATCGTCCAACGAAGGCGGGCCCGCGAACCGCTCGCGAGCGTTCCCCGCCGCCTCGGCCTCTGGCCCCTCTATCCGGTCGGACGGGTGCTCGGAGGGACCGGCCTGGCGGTACTCGCCACCTACCTCCTCGTCCTTGCGACCTATCTCCTCGCCGGCGCGTTCGGCTGGATGCGACTCGACCTCGTCGGACTCTCCGGATTCTCCGCCCAGCAGCAGGCACTGCCGGGACTCGAGGAGCTTCCCCTGGGCGCAGCGGTGGCCGTCTTCCTCGTCATCGTCGTCGTCAACACCGGGGCGACCGCGCTCTTCGCCTTCGGAGAGGAGGTCGGCTGGCGCGGATGGCTGCTCACCTCGCTGCGGCCGCTGGGCACATGGCCGGCGTTGCTCCTCATCGGTCTCGTGTGGGGGCTGTGGCACGCGCCGCTCATCCTCCTCGGCTACAACTTCGGCCGTCCCGACCTCACGGGCCTCGCCTTCATGGTCGGCGGCTGCATAGCCCTGAGCGTCCTCTTCGGGTGGCTGCGCCTGCGCACCGGGTCCCTGTGGCCGGCCGTCTTCGCCCACGCCGCTCTCAACGCCTCGTCGGGGATGCTGCTCGCTCTCGTCCTCAGCGCCGACTCCCCGACTCCGGACATGGCTCTCGTCACCGTCCTCGGCGTCTCCGGGTGGCTCGTCTCCGCTGTCGTCGTCCTCGTCCTCGTCCTCACCGGGCAGTTCCGGCGGCAGCCGGAGGTCGACGTCAAGCCGCCTCGTCGGAACTCGGCACCCGCCGAGGAATGAATCCGCAGGTCGGCGCGCCTACGAGATTTCCCCACGAGAGCATTGAGCTCAGTCATTCCTTCCTATAGGCTCAAGCCCCGAACGACCTCGTCGCCGAGGCGGTCGGCACCACCTCGGCGGACACCTCGAACCACCCGACGAAGGAGACGCTCATGGCACTGGGATCATCGCTGCTGCGCACCGTGGGACGCATGGCGACCGCACCGATCTTCATCATCGGCGGCTACGGCGCGCTGACCAAGCCCGGCGGGCGCGTGCAGATGGCCGCGCCGACGCTGGAGAAGATCCGGGAGTACGTGCCGGTGCTCCCCGACGATGACGAACTCCTCGTCCGGATCAACGGCGGCATCCAGCTCGCCGCGGGAACCACCCTGCTGCTCGGCATCAAACCGCGACTCTCTGCGCTCGCCCTCGCCGGTTCGCTCATCCCGACGACCCTTGCCGGCCACGCGTTCTGGGAGGACGAGGAGCCGGAGGCCTCGGCGCAGAAGATGCAGTTCGCGAAGAACCTCGCCGCCCTCGGCGGACTCCTCGTCATCGTCGGCACCGAGGACACGCGCCACGCCATTGCGAAGGCCGCGGACAAGGCGGCCCGGAAGGCGGAGAAGCGCGGGTTCCGCGAAGGCAAGGACGCTGTCCGCGAGGCCCAGCGCAGCTGATCGGGCCGGGGTCGTCCCGGTACCGCTGTACCGTCGCGATCGCGGGTCCTGCCCTCTCGCCGACCCGTTCCCCCTCGCCGAGGCGTCACCTCGCCGAGGCGGACGAACGTCCGTGATCAGCCCCCGAAGCCTCCCGCGGCACAGGGTGGGCGGAGTAGCCTTGTCTGTAACGGATCGAACCGAGCCGACAGGAGCTGACCATGGTCACCTGGCCGAGCGGCATCAGGCGCCTGAGGCACCGCACCGACCGTGAGGTCGTCGTCACTCGAGTCGAGGACTTCAGCGATCGCTACCGGCGCATCCACTTCACCGGTGACGACCTCCTGCACGATCTCACCGACGTCTATCCCACGGCGTGGGTGCGACTGTGGGTTCCCGAGTCTCCGGCCGGTGTCGACGACAGGGCCGGCGATGGGTCCGCGAAGGCAGGTAACGGCGATGCTGCGACCACCGACCACCCGGGTCCCGCACGCGGATCCGGCCGTGTCAGCCGCCGCGACTACACGTTCGTCGACGTCGACATCCGATCCGGGTCGTTCGCCCTCGACCTCGTACTCCCGCACCACCGCACTGCGGGCGAGGCCGCCTTCGGCGCGGCGACGCGGTGGGCACTGGCAGCGCAGCCGGGAACGGTGATCGACGCCTGCGTCACCCCGGACCGCCTCGATCTGCCGAGGGATACGAAGCGCCTCATCCTCCTCGGCGACCTCAGCACCGTGCCGGCGGTGAACTCATGGCTGTCATGGATTCCCGATGAGGTCGAGGCCACGGCGATCATCGAGGACGACGGTGACACGGACGGCATCCCGCAGCGGCAGCGGGCGAACGCGACCTGGACGTGGGTGCGCAGCACCGGATCCCGCGGTCAGGCGCTCATCGACCATGTGCGCGACCTCGGACTCGGCCCCGCAGGTCTCTACGTCTGGGTCGCGGGGGAGCGGGGGCTCGTCTCTGCGGTCCGCCACGGCCTGCGCCGCGAGCTGCCGCTCGACAGGCGGCGGCACTTCTCCCAGGCCTACTGGTCAGACAGACGGTCAGCTCACGTCCCGTCCGGTGAGTCGACGGAATGACAGCCGCCGATCCGACCAACGTCGACCCCGCTGACATCGTCGTCTTCAACGACATCGACGACCCCGACCTGTGGGTCAAGCCCAGCCCCCGGGCCGAGATCGCCGTCGTCGACCACGACCCGGCATGGGCCGCCCAGTACGAGGCGCTGGCCGTCGCGATCAGAGGTGCGCTCGGGAAGGGAGTCCTCGCGCTCCAGCACATCGGGTCGACCTCGGTGCCGGGTCTGGTCGCGAAACCCGTCATCGACATCGACCTCGTCGTCGCCGACCCCCGTGACGAGGACGCCTACCGGCCGGCGCTCGCCGAGGCGGGCTACGACCTCGTCATCCGCGAACCCGGCTGGTACGAGCACCGGGCCTTCCGCCACCAGGACCCCGACGGCACCCAGCAACTGCCCCTGAGCAACCTCCACGTCTTCGGCGCCCACTGCCCGGAGGTCGCCCGACACCGAGTCTTCCGCGACTGGCTGACGGCGAACCCGGAGGATCGGGAACGCTACGCCGAAGCCAAACGCCTCGCCGCAGCGGCGTCGAACGCGAACGCGGAATCGGTGATGGAATACAACGTCCGCAAACAGGCCGTCATCCACGAGATCTATCGGCGAGCCTTCGCCGCCGCCGGGTGGATCTGAGGCTGCCCCGTCCCGATCGGGGCGCCCGCGTCGCAGCGCGGAACGCCGAGGAGTCGCCCGACCCTGACCCGCCCCGCCGAGGCTGCAAACACTGACTGTTTCTGTCGAGGCTGCCGACCCTGACCCGCCCCGCCGAGGCTGCCGACCACGACCCCTGCCATCGTCGGTCCGGAGCGACTATGCTCGTTGGATGGCGAAGGCACTTCTCATCGTGGACGTCCAGAACGACTTCACCGAGGGCGGAGCGCTCGCGGTGACCGGCGGCGATGCCGTCGCGACCGGGATCTCCGACTACCTCGGCGAGCATGCCGGGGACTACGACGCGATCATCGCGTCCGCCGACTGGCATGACGGGGAGAACGACAATGGCGGGCACTTCGCAGCGGACCCCGACTTCGTCGACTCGTGGCCGGTCCACTGCGTCGCCGACACCGACGGTGCGGCCTTCGACCCGCTGCTGACGACGAGCCCGATCACCCACACGGTGCGCAAGGGTCAGGGGGTGCCCGCCTACTCCGCGTTCGAAGGGGCGACGGAGACGGGGGACCGCCTCGGCGATCTCCTGCAGAGGCTCGACGTCGCCGAGGTGGACGTCGTCGGCATCGCCACCGACCACTGCGTGCGCGCCACCGTCCTCGACGGTCTCAGCGAGGGCCTTCGCGTGCGCGTCCTCACCGACCTCATCGCCGGCGTCGGCGCCGATTCGAGTGCTCAGGCGCTCACCGAGATGAAGTCCGCCGGCGCCGTCATCGACTGACCTCGGCTCGGTCGGCGCCCCGCGGCCGGCATCACCTCGGACGCATCTCAGCAGGCTGAAGCACCTCGTCTCCCCGGCGAATATCCCCATCGAAAGTTGCAGACGAAGTCTCAACCGACAGGCGATGTGCCCGGTGCCCCTGCCCTGATGAGCTGGAGGCATGAAGAATCTGCTCACTCGCACCGGCACGGTCCTCGTGTCGAAACGCGGCGCCTGGCTCGTCCTCGCCGCCCTCGTCCTCCTCGTCACCGTCCTCTTCGGCCTCCTCTCCGGAGCCGGTGAGGACCGTCCCACGCAGTCCGCCCCACCGGACTCGGAATCCGCGCGCGCCGAGGCGGTCCTCGATCAGTTCCCCGGCGCGAACGAGCAGTCGGTCATGGTCGTCGCCTCCCGCCCCGGCGGCGCGACGCTCAGCGCCGCGGACCGGGACGCGCTCGGCGAGCTGGGGTCCCGCCTCGGCGAGGACGGTGAAGCGGTCAGCGGTCCGATCGTCAGCGACGACGGTGAGGCGGCCCTGCTCATGGTGCCGATCACCGTCGGGCAGACGAACACGGAGACGGCCGAGACGGTCGGCGAGCTGCGGAGGACGATCGCCGCGGATCCCGGTGCGCAGGCGCTCGAGGACACGGGACTGGAGCTGCTCGTCACCGGTGGGCCGGCGATCGGCGCGGACATCGCCTCAGCCTTCGACGGCGCGGACTTCACCCTGCTCATCGTCACGATCGCCATCGTCGCGCTCCTCCTCATCGTCACCTACCGCTCGCCCATCCTCTGGCTGCTGCCGCTCATCGTCATCGGCACCGCCGACGGACTCGCCGGGCGCGTGACCGCGGCGATCGGCGACGGCCTCGATCTGCAGTTCGACGCCGGCATCATCAGCGTGCTCGTCTTCGGGGCCGGCGCGAACTACGCCCTCCTCCTCATCTCCCGCTACCGCGAGGAGCTCACCCGGCACCCGGATCATCGGTTCGCACTCGCCACGGCATGGCGGCACACGGTGACGACGATCCTCGCCTCGAACCTCACCGTCGTCCTCGCACTGCTCAGCCTCGTCCTCGCCGTCATCCCCGGCACCCGCGGTCTCGGCATCACCGCTGCCGCCGGCCTCGTCATCGCCGCCGGCGCGGTCCTCCTCGCCCTCCCACCCGTCCTCGCGATCTGCGGCAGGCGCGTGTTCTGGCCCTTCGTCCCGCGTCCCGTCGACGATGCCGACCCCGCCGAGGCGGCCGACGGTGCCGCTGCCGACCGCGGTGCCGCCGCTTCCCGAGGCTCGGTCCAGGGTGCGACCACGCCGACGTTCTGGCGGGCCATCGCCACCCGGGTAGTCGCCCGCCCGGGGATCCACCTCAGTGTCGGCATCGCCCTCCTCGCGGTCATGGCTGCCGGCTTCATCGGCACGACCGTCGGTCTCGACCAGTCGGAGAAGTTCAGGGTGCAGTCGGAGTCCGCCCAGGGACTCGACGTCCTCGGCGAGCACTTCCCGCCCGGGGAATCCCAGCCGATCTGGATCGTCGCCGACGCGGGCGAGGCCGACGAGGTCGTCGACGCGGTCTCGGGCATCGACGGGGTCGTCCGTGCCGGGACCGTCGACGAGGCGACGGTCGAGGGAAACCGGATCGCGAAGATCATGGTCACCGGCGAGTACGAACCCGACAGCCCGGAGGGGCTCGCCCTCGTCGAGACGATCCGCTCTCAGGTCCACGCGGTCGACGGCGCGCACGCCGAGGTCGGAGGGGCCGCGGCGACCGAGCTCGATGCTCGGGATGGCAACGCCCGGGACTTCGCGACGATCGCTCCGCTCATCCTCGCCATCAGCTTCCTCGTCCTCCTCGCGATCCTCCGGGCACCGCTGGTCGCCCTCACCCTCCTCGTCGTCAATGTCGCCTCGACGGCGGCGGCGATCGGCCTCGGGTCGGCGCTGAGCAGGGTCCTCTTCGGGCAGGCGGCGATCGACGCGCAGGTGCCGATCCTCGCGTTCCTCTTCCTCGTCGCCCTCGGCATCGACTATTCGATCTTCCTCTCCCACCGGGCGAAGAAGGAGTCGGCGCTCCACGGGTCGAGGCAGGGCATCATCGAAGCCCTCGCCCACACCGGCGGGGTGATCACGAGTGCGGGCATCGTCCTTGCCGGGGTCTTCGCCGCCCTCGGTATGCTCCCGCTCATGGTGCTCGGCCAGCTCGGGCTCATCGTCGGTGTCGGCGTCCTCGTCGACACGGTCCTCGTCCGCACCGTCATCGTGCCCGCGATCATCGCGCTCGCCGGTCCCCGGATCTGGTGGCCGGACCGGGCGATCACCGAGTTCGCGCCGGATGCGGGGACGGGAACCCGCGCCGAGGACAGCACCACCGCCCAGCCGGTATCGCGCGCGAACGTCGGCCTCGCGGTCGGTGCCGACGCCGCAGCCGAGGAAGGTTCCGCCCGCACAGGTGGTCCGATCGGGTACGCCCGGTGACAGTCGGGATCCAACCGGGGCGGTTCGCGGCCGCAGCAGAAGACGCGCGGACGCCTGCGGATGCAGGTTCGGCCGCCGCGGCGGGCCGCCCCGACGACTATCCTGACGGTGGGGGAGAAGGAGGAGCAGTGGGCTCACACAGGTGGACGGCGCGGACGATGGAGATCGGTCAGCACGCGATCGCTGTCGTCCTCACCGTGATCTCGAGCCTCCGGGCGATCACTGCGGGAGCCCCGGTTCTCGTAGTGGTTGCGGTCAGTCTCGTCCTCCTCGCCTGGTACGGGTTCGGCGCGGTGCGGGCCGCCCGAAGCGGCTCGGTCGACCTCGCCCGATGGTGGCTGCTCGTCCTCGCCGCGATCTGGCTGCTCATGCTCGTCGTCTCCGCCGAATTCATCTGGGTCGCGTTCCTCCTCTGGCTGCTCGCCGGTCACCTCTTCTCCCTGCGCATCGCCGTCGTCTTCACCGCCGTGACCTACCTCGCGACCGTCGCGGCACCGCTCATCCACCACGGAAGAGTGAGCACTCCCGCGGTCATCGGCTCCCTCATCGGCGCGGTCTTCGCCCTCGGGCTCTCCCGCGGATACATCGAACTCCTCCGGGAGGGACGCCGACGCGAGGAGCTGCTCCAGTCGCTGGAGGCCGCCCACCGCAGCCTCCTCGACGTCCAGGACGAACTCGCCCTCACCCAGCGTCATGCGGGAGAGATCGAGGAGCGGACCCGGGTGTCTCGGGACATCCACGACACCGTCGCCCAGGAGATCTCCTCGATCCGCCTCATCGCCCACGCCGAGGCGGATCGCACGACAGACGCCCATGCCGCGCAGGTGCTGCGACAGGTCGAGGATCTCGCCGCCCAGGGTTCGCGAGATGTCCGTCGGATCATCGCCGCACTCGCCCCGGCCGAACTCGAGGATGCCGCCCTGCCCGCGGCCATCGGCCGCCTGCTCAGCAGGCTCGAGTCCGATACGACGATCCTGGCGGACCTCACCGTCGATGAGTCGTGGCCGGCCCTGCCCGCCGAGGCGGAGGTCGCCCTCCTGCGGACCGCGCAGTCGGCGCTCGCCAACGTCCGTCAGCATGCGCAGGCCACACGCGTGCGTGTGAGCCTGAGCGATCTCGGCGATTCGATCAGAATGGACATCGTCGACGACGGCGTCGGCTTGGCCGACCCACAGACTCGGACGCGGAAGACCGACTCGGGGTTCGGACTCGACTTCATCGCCTCGCGGATGCGTGAACTCGGGGGCGAGCTCGACATCGAGACCGCCCCGGGAGCGGGCTTCGCGATCTCGGCGACGCTTCCGCGAGGAGGGCGCAGATGACGATCAGGGTCATCCTCGTCGACGACCATCCTGTGGTCAGGGCCGGGCTTCGCGCGGTCATCGACGCTCCCGAGCACATCGAGGTCGTCGGAGAAGCCGGCAGCGGGGAAGAGGCGCTCACCCTCTCCGCGCGGCTGAGCCCTGACGTCGTCGTGTGCGACCTGCGTCTGGGTGAGGGCATGGACGGGATCGCGACGACCACGGCTCTGCGGAACATGCCGAAGCCACCCGCGGTGCTCATCCTCACGACCTTCGACCATGATGCGGAGATCGTCGCAGCCTTGAGCGCCGGCGCGGCGGGCTACCTCCTCAAGGACATCGAACCGGCGGAGATCTCCGTGGCGATCGAGCGCGCGGCCCGGGGCGAGACCTACCTTCCGCCGGAGATCAGCGCGAAGGCGATCGCGCAGATGCGCAATCCCGGTCCGCAGCTCACCCGCCGGGAACGTGAGGTCGTCGCCCTGCTCGCCACCGGGGCCTCGAATGCGCAGATCGCGCAGGAGCTCTTCGTCACCGAAGCGACCGTCAAGAGTCACCTTGTCAACGTCTTCGCCAAGCTCGGCGTCGATTCGCGAGCGCGGGCGATCCGGGTCGCGGAGGACCTCGGTCTCGTGTGACGCAGTCCGTGGGGGCAGGTTGCTCGGGCGTTCGGCCCGTGGCGGCATCCCGGCCGAAGCTGCGCCCGCAGGTGGCACGCACCTCGTCCCAACTACGGTCTGTCATGCCGCCGCGCCCCATGGCCTACATCCCGAGCCCGTAGTGCTCGGCGAAGGGATCCCAGTCCGGATCGCTGTGGACCTCGAGTTCGACGGTGCGGGCAGCAGTGGTCGCCGCCTCCTCACCGACCAGGCGGGCGATGAGCGCGGCAGTCATGTCCATGCCCGCCGCCACGCCCGACGACGTCCACCGGTCCCGGTCCTCGACCCAGCGGGCGTGCGGCACCCATTCGACGTCCGTCCCCTGCGCCGATGCCCAAGCGAAGGCCCGCTTGTTCGACGTCGCCCGGTACCCCTCGAGCAGCCCGGCCGCTGCGAGCACCGCCGAACCGGTGCACACCGAGGTGACAACGGGGGCCCGCGACGCCCACGCGGCGATGAGGTCGAGGAAGTCGTGGTCGTCGACGAGTTCTCGCGTTCCGCCTCCGCCGGGCACGAGAACGATGTCGGGAACCGACCCCGATGCCAGGGAGTCGGACAGGGAGTCGGTGGCGACCACCTCGGCGCCCTGACTGCTCCGGACCGGTCCCGGGCTCGCCGCGAGGTAGGTGATGGCGAAGCCGTCGGGGACGACGCTGAGCAGTTCGACGGGACCGAAGACGTCGAGGAGTTCGAAGCCCTCGAAGAGGACGATGCCCACGGTGCGCGGTGACGGACTCATGGGCTCATCGTAGAGCCCGGTGGTGACACGAGATCGTCAACGTCGCGTGCCCTGGCCCGCAGGATCCGCCGACGAATGCCCTCGTCGCTCAGCGACCCGTGCGGTCGAGGAGCCGATCGAAGGTCTCGCACAGCGGCCAGAACTGCTCCCACGGCAGCGGCGTGCCCGCCAGCGACGCTTCGAAGAAGCTCAGGTGGGTGAGCCAGCCCGTCGCGTAGGAGTCGATGAGGTCGCCGAGGCCCAGGTGACGCAGAGTGAGCACGCTCGGGGCCTTTTCGTCGCCGCCGTCGGCTGACCGCCCGGAGGTGGACGTGCCGTCGGCTGACGTTCCGGAGGCGGACGTGCCGTCGGCCGACGGGCCCTCCCCACCGAGATCCCCACCGAGATCGCCGGCGGTGACCGCGACGGCGATTCGACTCGTCGGCTCGTCCGGGAACGACCACGTCAGCTCTGCGGAGTGGCCGTCGATCGCGAGGACCTCCGACCGGCACAGGTAGCTGTCGGCATGGTCGACGATGATCTCACCGCCGAGGCGGCTGTCGAAGGTCAGCGGTCGCCCGAGCCACTCGCTGAGAGCGTCGACGTCCTGCAGATGCGCCCACACAGCGTCGGCGCCGGCCGGCAGTCGCCAGCCGATCGTGAGGCAGTCGGCCGAGCGGTCGGGGTCGATCTGGATCACGGGCATCGTGTGTCACTCCTCGCATCGGGTGGAGGGGTCCCCGTGCCACGGGACCCTGTGCCCACGAGACTAGCCGACCTTCCGGGGCGGCCGGCAGAGCCTGACGGGGTGGACGGCGACCCGATCACATTCGCGTCACCGTTCCGCGGCGAACGGTCCGCAGCCCGATCCGGCTTGTACCCTGAGCGCTATGGACACCGCAGAAGAGTTCGCACCGCTGGTCCTCATGGTCGCCGTCGTCTGCGTCTCGCCGCTGCTGGCCAGGCTCACCCGCGGATGGGTGCCCGACACGGTGTGGCTCCTCCTCGGCGGTCTCCTCATCGGTCCCTCCGTGCTCGGACTCGCCCACCCGTCAGAGAGCCTCGGCCTCCTCTCAGAGATCGGACTCGGCCTCCTCTTCCTCCTCGCGGGCTTCGAGATCGACCCGCAGGCGATGAAGTCGCGGCAGGGCAGGCTCTCGTGGCTGGTCTGGGCTGTGAGCTTCGCCCTCGCCGTCGGCTTCTCCGCACTCTTCGCCGGTGATCTCGGATTCTTCGGCTGGGCGGCCATCGGCCTGGCCCTCACCTCGACTGCCCTGGGCACGCTCCTGCCGATCCTCACCAGCGCAGGGGTCCTGCGCACCCCCGTGGGAGCGGGCACGATGGTCCACGGCGCCGTCGGCGAGCTCGGCCCCGTGCTCGCCATGGCCCTCCTCCTCTCGGGACGCAGCTTCTCCCTCAGCGCCCTCATCCTCGTCGCCTTCGTCGTCATCATGGCTCTCACCGTCGTCATCCCCCTCCACCTCGGCAGCCGCATCCCCTCCCTGCATCGGGCGATGATCGACGGCGCCAGCGGCACCTCCCAACTCGTGCTGCGCACGATCATGCTCGTCCTCATCGCCCTGATGTTCCTCTCCGCCCTCCTCGACCTCGACGTCGTCCTCGGTGCGTTCATGGCCGGCATGCTCGTCAAGCGGATCGCCCCCGCCGAGGCGGTCGAACGTCTCGAGGTCGGCCTCCAGACCCTGGGGTTCTCCTTCTTCATCCCCGTCTTCTTCGTCTTCTCGGGGATGGGCATCGCCCTGGCCGCCGTCGCCGAACAGCCCCTCACCCTCCTCTGGTTCTTCACAGCGATCCTGCTGCTCAGAGGTCTGCCGCTCATGCTCGGCGAGCGCTTCCTCCGCATCACCCCCGGCGTCAGCGGCCTCCGAGAGCAGGCGCAGGTGGGCCTCTACGGGGCCACGGGACTGCCGATCATCGTCGCCGTGACCTCCCTGGCTGAGAGCTCCGGTCTGCTGACCGCCGACATCGGGTCCCTCCTCGTCCTCGCCGGCGCGTGCACCGTCCTCGTCTTCCCGGCTCTCGCCGCGGTCCTCCGGTCCACCAGGGCGCCGTCGGAGACGAGCCTCGACGAGACGCGGTGAACGGGGAGACACGGGTGAGGGCGCGTGAGCGCTGCGGCGAACCGTCCGCGACGCGGGTCTGAACTTCTCGTGTCGGATAGTTGTAAGTTAAATAACTGATAGGTAACTGTCGCGCGCGTCCTTCCTGGTGACAGCGTTCCGTCTCAGTCGGTGAGGCCGTGGGATTCACGATCTGAGGCTCCGGAGGCTGTTGCCGTCCATGTCCGGGAGGTAGGCTCGGCGGTGCATGAGACCACAGACGGAGGCAGAGATGGCGGATATGAAGAAGGTGCTCCACAGCCTGACTCATAACCCCGCCACCCGACGCATCGGGGCGCTGTCGGGCAACACCAAGGGCATCGACGGCGACGAGAAGTCCGATGCCGAGCGCACGCAGGCCACCGACTCCTCGGCGGGCGAAGGCACGGACCGCGGAGGCAGCGGCGATCGCGGCGAGCAGGGCTCGGACGGCCCGGACCGTTCGCACGGTACGGACCGCCTCGGCGAGGATCCCACCGGCGATGACGCGGCCGGTTCCGGTTCCGGTGCGGCGGGACCCGGCGGACCCGGGAAGCGGCCGCTGCCCCACGTCGGCGAACTCACCTCGGCGAGCGAAGAGGCGATCGTCGACCCGTCCGAGGCGATCCTCGAGAGCATCGACCTCGACTCCTGGAAGTGGCCGGAGTACTTCGCCTTCGCGCTCACCCGGATGGAGGAGATCTTCCCCAGCGCCGGAATCCCACGCGGCATCGGCTCCGTGTGCGAGTACATCTCGCAGGACAACGACTTCCGGTCGCTGACGATCGATGCGAAGAAGTGGACCGCGGCAGACGACGAAGGCTGGACGACCGTCGGCGACGTCCTCGCCAACACCTTCACCGACGCCTGGCTCGTCACCCGCGGCGGGGTCGCGATCGCCGAGGAGTACGCGTGGCCGATGAAGCCGGCCCGCCGCCACATGCTCTTCTCCGTGAGCAAGTCCATCGTCTCGATCGTCGTCGGCGCGCTCGCCGATGCGGGACTGCTCCGCGTCGACGACCTCGTCACCACCCACGTTCCCGCGCTCGGCAAGAGCGGCTATGCCGGGGCCACGATCCGCGACCTCCTCGATATGCGCTCGGGCGTGAAGTTCTCCGAGGAGTACCTCGAGGACGGCTCGGAGATCCGCAGGCTCTTCGAAGCCGTCGACTTCGCACCCCGGACGCCCACCTCGGCGCACGGGATCAAGGACTTCCTCACCGGGCTGACGAGCGAACGCGACCACGGGTCCTCCTTCGTCTACCGCAGCTGTGAGACCGACGTGCTCGCCTGGGTGTGCGAGAACGTCGTCGGACGCCCGTTCGCTGTCGTCGCCAGCGAATTCGTGTGGTCGCGCATCGGTGCCGCCCACGCGGCGCAGGTCTGTCAGGACCGATGGGGCGGCTCGATCGCCGACGGCGCCATCAGCACAACCCTGCGCGACCTCGGTCGCTTCGGCGAGATGATCGCCCGCGGCGGGGTCAACGCCGACGGCACCCGCGTCGTCTCCGAGGCCTGGGTCGACGACATCTTCGCAGGCGGTCCTGACTCGGCGCAGGTCTTCGCCGAATCCGCCTCCGGCCAGTCGTATCCCGGCGGGATGTACCGGAGCCAGTTCTGGGTGCCCTCGGCCAGTCGGGACGTCGTCATCGGCATCGGCATCCACGGGCAGATGCTCTACGTCGACCGTGCCACGCAGACCGTGGGCGTCAAGCTCTCCTCCGATCCGGAACCCGTGTCCCTGGCCGCCCAGCACGGCACCCTGGCGATGTTCGAAGCCATCACCGAGGCTGTCCCCGCCGAGGTGGTCCCCCCGACCCCATCGGCGCTGCCCGAGAAGGCGGTGACCCCCGGGCCGCTCACCGGTGCCGCCGAGGCGCGGACCGTGGCGGCCGGTGTTCCCGGCATCGCCGGGGCTGCGGCGACCCCTCCGGCAGGGGCCGGGTCGGGAGCCGCCGCACCCGTCGGACTCCACGCCGGGACCGTAGGCAGCGGTCTCGTCGCAGGCGGGGGAATCGGCGTGGCAACCCTGCCGGGAATCGTCCCCGGCAGCTACGCGTACTGACTGCGCGCACGGGCGAAGGCGACCGCGGCCGAACGCACGGCGACGACGGAGACCGAGTTCGCCCCGGCGCGAGCCGTGGCCCCCAGCCCGACCCCCGCCGGGGTTCCCGGTCCGACGCCTGCCGGGGTTACGCCGACAGGCCCAGGTGAGTGCCTAGACTGGAGGGCACGATGACTGCCGACGCACTGCTGCCCTCAGCACGGCGCACCCCGCGCCCGAAACCTCACCGCATGGCCGTGCTCGCGCTCGCGGGGGTCTCGGCGATCGACCTCGGCGTCCCGGTGCAGGTCTTCGGCGCCGAGTCGAACAGCGTCGGCCAGGTGCCCGGGACGGCGACGACCGCCGGTGGCTGGCCCTACTCGGTGACCGTGTGCGGGGTCGAACCCGGAACGGTCACCGGAGCCGACGGACTCTCCTTCGCCGTCGACCACGGGCTCGAGGCGCTCGCCGAGGCCGACACGATTCTCATCCCCGGGGCCTCCTCGGCGGTCGCAGGGGAGGCCCCGGCCGCTGTCATCGGCGGACTCCTCACCGCCTTCGAGCGGGGCGCGCGGATCGCAGCATTGTCGACGGGCACCTTCGTCCTTGCGCGCACGGGTCTCCTCGACGGCCGTCGGGCGACGACCCACTGGTCGACGGCGCAGGCGCTCGCCCGCCGCTATCCGACGATCGACGTCGACGAGAACGTCCTCTTCATCGACGAAGGTCAGCTGCTCACCTCGGCGGGGGCCGCCTCGGCGATCGACCTCTGTCTCCATCTCATCCGGCGCGACCACGGCGTGGGCCTGTCCAACCAGGTCGCCCGCCGCCTCGTCGCCGCCGCCTATCGGAGTGCCGGGCAGGCACAGTATGTGCCCCGCAGCGTTCCCGAGCCCCTCGGCGACGTCTTCGCCGACACCCGGCAGTGGGCGCTGCAGCACATCGGGGAGGAGCTCACCCTCGGCCAGCTCGCCGCGAACGCCGGAGTCTCGGTGCGCACATTCTCCCGGCGCTTCGTCGAGGACACCGGGTACACCCCGATGCAGTGGGTGCTCCGCGCCCGCGTCGACCTCGCCCGGGAGCTGCTGGAGAACACCGACCTGGGGATCGAGCAGATCGCCGACCAGGTGGGGCTCGGCACCGGGGCGAACCTGCGGATGCACTTCCAGCGCATCCTCTCAATCTCCCCGAACGAGTACCGGCACACGTTCTCGGGCTGAGACACAGCTTCTCCTGGTGAGAGCAGGTGTGGCCGGAAACTTTCGCTTTGTGGCAATAAGACTGGCGAGAACCTTTCGCAGGTTGTCGTGCTGGCCACTGTTGTCGGGTCGTCGCGCTGGGGATCATGGTGATGTACCGGTTATCAGACCTCCCAAGGAGAGACATTGACCCGCATCGCCATCAACGGATTCGGTCGCATCGGTCGCGCCACCCTGCGCGCGCTCAGCGAGCGCAACAGCGAGATCGACGTCGTCGCGATCAACGACCTCGGTGACGTCGAGGAGCTCGCTCGTCTCCTCAAGTTCGACACCACCCTCGGACGCTTCCCCGGAACCGTCGAGGCCACCGGCGACAGCATCGTCGTCAACGGCCACTCGATCCGCGTCTTCGCCGAGAAGGACCCGGCCCAGCTGCCGTGGGGCGACCTCGACATCGACGTCGTCCTCGAGTCCACCGGCCGCTTCACCAAGGCGGACAAGGCCCGCGCACACATCGACGCCGGAGCGAAGAAGGTCCTCGTCAGCGCCCCCTCGAAGGGTGCGGACGTCACCCTGGCCTACGGTGTCAACACCGATGCCTACACCCCCGAGGCGACGATCATCTCCAATGCCTCGTGCACGACGAACGCGCTCGCCCCGCTCGCGAAGGTCCTCGACGACCTCGCCGGAATCGAGCACGGCTTCATGACCACCGTCCACGCCTACACCGGCGACCAGAACCTCCAGGACGGCCCGCACAAGGATCCGCGTCGGGCGCGCGCCGCGGCGGCGAACATCATCCCGACCTCGACCGGCGCGGCGAAGGCCATCGGACTCGTGCTTCCGGGCCTCGACGGCAAGCTCAGCGGCGACGCGATGCGCGTGCCGGTTCCGGTCGGCTCGATCGTCGAGCTCAACACGACGGTCTCCCGCGACGTCACCCGCGACGAGGTGCTCGCCGCCTACCGCGAGGCCGCCGACGGACCGCTCAACGGCATCCTCGACTACGAGGAGGAGCCCGTGGTCTCCTCCGACATCGTCGGGCAGCCCGCGTCGTCGATCTTCGACGCCGAACTCACCCGCGTCGACGGCCGCAACGTCAAGGTCGTCGCCTGGTACGACAACGAGTGGGGCTTCTCCAACCGCGTCGTCGACAACCTCGAACTCATCGGCCGCAGCTGAGGCCGGCGGCTGAGTTCAGCGGCTGAGCTCAGCCTCTGAGTTCAGCGGCGCCTGAGCTCGAATCGCACTGCGGGGCGTCCCTCATCGAGAGGGGCGCCCCGCAGTGCATTCACCGGTCGCAGGCGGCGTGTTCGGGGTGTGCCGAACACGCCGCCTGCGTGGAATCAGACGTCGTCGGCGCCGGTCGTCCCGCCTTCGTTCTCCCAGCGCTCGACGGCGCGGACCTTGAGCCGATTGAATCGCAGGCGCACGCCGTATCCGCCGTCATCGCCGTCGGGGATGAAGTGGGCGCCGTAGTGCTCGAGAGCGTGGACGAGTCGACGCTCCTGTTCCGAGGTGAGGTCGTCGCGGCACTTCTCGTAGTCCTTGAGGTCGGCCTTGTCGATCTCCGCCTGCGCGGCGACATCGGCCGCCGAGACCTGGCAGAGGATCCGTGCCGCGCGGGCCAGGGGCCCGTCGATGATCATCGCTTCGCTGTTCATGGCTCAACACTGCCAGACCGATGTTGCACGTGCCAAGACGCGCTGTCAGTTCCCTCTCGGCGACGATTGCGGAACGCCATCGGCGTTTTTCGCCGATCGCCGTTCGAATCCACTCCGATCATCTCGTGTCAGTGCCGAGGATTACGCTCGTCGTCACCCTCCCGGCCACCAGGCCGGGGAACCCGCATCGCGAAGGCGATGCACGACGAAAGGTCAGACCGATGGAGATCACGACCGACGGAGTCGACCGGCTGGTGCGCCGCTGCCGAGCCCTCGTCGCGGACGAGGAGCGCCCGCACCCGATCAGCCACCCCGAGAGTCTCGCGCTGTGCATCATCGATGCGATCTACGCGACCGGCTCCCACCCCACAGCCGTCGCCAATGTCCTCGACCGATACGTGTCGAGGCACGGGTACCGGGACGGGGCGAAAGCGCTGCGGTATTCGATCGCGGCCGCCGGAGGCGCGAAGACGTGGGCGGAGACCGTCGCCTGCAACCGCAAACCCGCCAACACCCATCCCGGCGCCCCACTCAAGGCCGAGGTCGTCGACCGGGCGACCCGGCTCATGGCCGATCTCGACATCGACACCGTGCCCGATCTGCTCTCGGCGATCGGGCCCGACGTCCGCGAGAACCCGGTCGCCGAGGGATGGACGGCGCTGCCGAGTCAGCACTCGGCGGTGACCTACTTCCACCTCCTCTCCCTCGCCGGCTCCGATCATTTCGAGCCCGATCGGGTCGTCCTCCGGTATCTCGGTGAGACCGTCCGCGCCGGCGCCGACGGTGCCGATGGGTCGCGCACGGTGGAAGCCGTTGCCGACGCCGAGGTGGTGGCCGAGCCGATCGGTGACCATGGCGGCGGCGAGGCTGGAGGTGAGAGGGAGGGCAGAGGCGACACGGAGACGCTGACCCCGGACGTCGCCCGGGGCCTCATCGACATGGCGGCACCCGTCCTCCGCCTCGATGCCGCGGATCTCGCCAGGCTCGTCTGGCAGGCCGCCCATCGCAGGATCATGCCGGGCGGGATCGGCCGTCAGGACGACGAGGAGCCGGTGCTCAGCGCACGAGCCGGCTGATGGCCGCCGCTGCTACCCCTGGGCCTTCGCCTTGCGGTTCTCCTTGACGAAGGCGTAGACGAAGATGCCGATGATGAAGGCGAAGGTGATCCACAGGGCGTATTTGTCGATGACTGCAAGGACGTCGACGGCCGCTTGGCCGAGCTGATAGCCGAGCATCGTCCAGATGAGCGTGAAGATGAGGCTGCCGATGAAGTCGGCGATGAGGAAGGTGCGCAGGCGCATGCCCGTCCACCCGGCGACGATGAAGACGAGCGTCTGCGGGATTCCGGGGCAGCGGGCGATGACGGTCATGAGGAAGAGCGCCCAGCTGGGAATGCCCTTGAGCCGCTCGATGCGTTTGAGCTGCCGTTCGTCCTGGGCGAAGAGCCGGAGCACACCGTCGGCCCAGCGCCGACCGGCGAGCCAGAACGCCCAGTCGAGTTTGACCATGCCGACGAAGCCGGCGACGATGACGAGCCACAGTGGGATCTCCCCGACCCGGGCGTAGGCGCCGGCGGCGACGATGGCGGTCTTCGCCCCGTTGATGAATTCCTGGAGCACCGGGGCGTTGACGAGCATCCACGGGCGCAGCGGCAGAAGCGCGAGGTAGATGATCGGGACGCCGATGATGACGAAGAGGAGCAGCTTGTCGAGCGGTGCCGCCTTCCCCTGCCAGGGTTTGAGCGCCGCCCAGGGGTTCTCCTTCGCTGCCGCGGCGGTCGACTCGCCGTTCGCGGCGGGGGCATCGTCGTCGGGGAGGGAGTCGTCGCGGCGGTCGTGTTCGTCGTCGGGGCGGCGTTCCACGCTGATGGGATCTCCTGCGGCTGCGTCGGCGGTGGGCGTTCACAGTATCGCATGCCTGCGTGGACGCCGCTTAAGAAGACTCTCATCGCCGATCGCTCGACATCGACCGCGGCCTTGGGCAGGGTGGAAGGTGTGGGACGACAGTCGAAAGTGATCAGCGCGGTGGTGACCGGGCTGGTCGTCATTCTCGCGGTGCTGGCCTTCGTCCTCGTCCGCGGAACGTCCCACCCCGAACGCCCGGACCTCAGCCCGGTCAAGGTCACCCCCACTGCCACGGTCACGGACGGAACCGGCGATCCGAACGGAACGGGGTCCGCGCAGGGTTCCGGCGCCCCCGACGGCAGCGCTGGTGATTCCAGCGGTTCTCGGGACGGGGGGCAGACACCTGACGGCAGCGGATCGGGGGGTGACGCCTCGGCGAAGGGACGGGGCGAACTCCAGCACTCCTACGAACCGGCACCGAACCCGCCCCGGGAGGTGCCCTCCGACGGCGACGATGACGACGACGGCGCCGGCGACGACGGCGACGATGATGACGACGATGACGGCGGTGACGATGACGACGACTGATCGTCGCATCCGGCTCACCGTCGAGAACCGTCTGACAATCGCGGTCACCCTCCTCTCCGTGCTCGCTCTGACGATCGTCGGCCTCGTCCTCTACTCGGTGGAGTCGAACAACGTCTCCAACCGCCTGTCCGCGTCGATGTCACAGGAGATCGCCGAGATGCGCGCCTTCGCGCAGACCGGCGTCGACCCGGAGACCGGCCAGCCCTTCACCTCGGTCGACCAGATGCTCGGGCAGTTCCTCGCCCAGAACCAGCCTGACGCCCACGAAGCGCTCTTCGCGTTCCTCAGCGACGGGCGCGTCCTCTACCAGGGAGAACCGAACACCCTCATCCGCGGCTCGCGCTCGCTCGAAGACGCCGTCGAAGCCGAATCCGACCAGGGAGGTGAGTTCTCGCTGCGGATCGACGGCAACGAGTACATCGGCTACGTGCTTCCCGTCTCCGCCATCACCTCGGCGCCTGGAGACGCCACCTCAGCGTCGCCGACCCCGCTGGAGCAGCAGGCGGACCGAGGCAGTGACCAAGGCGGGGAGGCGGGAGAGGAGGACGCGCGCGGTGCCTTCGTCGTCGTCACCAACGCATCGGACAGCCGGGCCGACCTCACCCAGGTCATGCAGCTCTACGTCGTCGTCGCCCTGCTCGCGACCCTCATCATCTCCGGTATCTCCTCCGTGCTCGCCCGTCGTCTGCTCTCCCCGGTCACCGAACTGCGACAGACCGCCCAGTCGATCTCCGCCGGTGATCTCAGCAGCCGGATCGAGACCCGCGGCAGCGACGACATCGCCGAACTCGGCCGCACCTTCAACGCGATGCTCGACCGACTCGAATCCTCGTTCGCGACGCAGCGGCAGTTCCTCGACGACGTCGGCCATGAGCTGCGCACGCCGCTGACCATCCTCAGCGGCCACCTCGAGACGATGAACGCCGCCGACATCGACGACGTCGACGAGACCCGAGCGCTCCTCCTCGACGAGACAGACCGGATGACCCGCCTCGTCGAAGAGCTCCTCGTCCTCGCCCGCTCCCGTCGCCCCGACTTCGTGTGCCCCGGCAGCGTCGACATCCCGGCCCTGCTCCACCATGTCCTCGCGAAGGCGACGGGGCTGGCGTCGCGGGACTGGCAGGTCGACGTCCCCGAGTCGTTCGTCCTCCGTGCCGACCGCCAACGCCTCACCCAGGCGCTGCTCCAGCTCGCCGCGAACGCCGTCAACCACACCGAGGAGGGCGGGACGATCACCTTCGGTGCCACCGAGGACGCGACCCACGTCCACCTGTGGGTGCGCGACGACGGCCCAGGAGTCCCGCCGGAGATCGCGACCGACATCTTCGACCGCTTCACCCGCGGATCCACCGAGGGCAGCGGCTTCGGACTCGGACTCTCGATCGTCGGTGCCATCGCCGAAGCCCACGGCGGCACCATCGTCCTCGACCCGACCGAGGTCGGCGCCCAGTTCCGCATGATCCTGCCGAAAGGACACCAGTGAAGAGCATTCTCGTAGTCGAGGACGAGGACCGGATCTCGTCCTTCATCGCCAAGGGCCTCGGGGCCGCCGGGTTCACCACGGAGATCGCCGCTGACGGCATCACCGGCCGCGATCTCGCGATCACCGGTGACTTCGACCTCCTCGTCCTCGACATCGGCCTGCCCGGCCTCGACGGCTTCAGCGTCCTCGAACAGCTGCGCGAACAGCGGCCCTCCCTGCCGGTGCTCGTCCTCACCGCTCGCGACAATGCCGAGGACACGATCTACGCCCTCGAGTCCGGCGCCGTGGACTACATGATCAAGCCCTTCCGCTTCGGTGAGCTGCTCGCGCGGATCCGGCTGCGGCTCAAGGAGACCGTCCAGGAGTCTCCGACGACGGAGCTGACCCGCGGCGACGTGCGCATCGACCTGCTCGGACGTCAGGTCTGGGTCAATGAGCGCATCGTCGACCTCTCGGCGCGCGAGCTCTCCCTCGCCGAGATCCTGCTCAAGAACCGCGGCAGTGTGCTCTCCCGCGAACAGCTGCTCTCCCATGTCTGGGGTTTCGACTTCGACCCCGGATCCAACGTCGTCGACGTCTATGTCGGCTACCTCCGCCGCAAACTCGGCAGCGACTTCGTCACGACCGTCCGCGGATTCGGCTACCGCGTCGACTGAGCACGACCTGGCGCGCCGACTGTGCGGGCCCCGACAGCCGACCGCCCGCCGCCGACGGCAACCCGCGCGCAGCCGGGGTCGAACACGAACAAGCGATCCTGTCGGGTCGGGCGCACATGAGAGTTCTCTCATCCCCGTCTTACCTGGGGCTTAATCTTCGCGGCCAAGCTGAGTGGTATGACAGAGAATCTGAGTATCGCGCTCTTCTCCCACGACTCCCTGGGGCTGGGCCACATCCGCCGCAACCGGGCGCTCGCCTTCGCTCTCGCCGCGCAGCTGCCTGAACTCACCGGTCGACCGGTGAGCGGCCTCCTCATCGCCGGCAGCCCCGAAGCCGCCCGCTTCGACCTGCCGACCGGATGGGATTGGATGATCCTGCCGGGAGTCACCCCCGCGAACGGCGGATATGCTCCCCGCGCGCTCGCCTCGACGATGGAGGGACTGCGCAGCCTGCGATCCGCAGCGATCACCGCCGTCCTCGACCAGCAGCAGCCCGACCTCTTCATCGTCGACCGGCATCCCTTCGGCATCGACGGCGAACTCGCCGAGGCGCTCGACCGCTGCCGCGTCCACGGGACCCGCACGGTCCTCGGGCTCCGGGAGGTCCTCGACGACCCGTCGGTCATCGCCGGCGAGTGGGACCGTGTGGGCGGCCCCGACGCCGTGGCCCGAGCGTTCGACGAGGTGTGGGTCTACGGCGATCCCGAGGTCTACGACCCCCGCGCCACCGGCGAAGTGCCGGCCGAACTGGCCCGCCTCACCCGGATGACCGGATATCTCTCGCTGGCCCGCCGCGAACCCTCGACGCCCGTCCCCGCGGCCGATCCCGCACTCACGGATGCCGCACCCTTCGTTCTCACCTGCCTCGGCGGGGGCTCCGACGGTGCCGCCCTCGCCGAGCGTGCGATCCTCGCCGCCCCACCCGCAGGCCACCGCCACCTCGTCGTCGTCGGCCCGCAGATGGCGACCGCCGAGGTCGACCGCCTCACCGCCCTCGCCCCCGCCGGCACCTCCGTGGTCCGGCACAGCCCGGACATGCCCGGCCTCATCGCCCGCGCCGAGGCTCTGGTGTGCATGGGCGGATACAACACGATGGCCGAGGTCATGGCGACCCGGACCCCTGTCCTCGTTATCCCCCGCGTCGGCCACCGCCAGGAGCAGCCGCGGCGCGCCGCAGCCCTGACCGCCGCCGGTGCCCTTGACTCCGCACCCCTGACCGAGGCGACCCCGGAGTTCCTCCGCGACTGGTTCGGCTCCCACGCTGGGTCCGAGGTCTCCCGCGATCACATCGACCGCGACGGCCTGCGCCGGGTCCCTGTCCTCGCCGCCGAGCTCCTCTCGGCCGCAGGCACCCTCCCGTTCGCTCCCGCCCACCCGACCACCCTCACCGAGGAGGCCCGCTGTGCCGTCTGAGATCGTCCCCAGCCAGGTCCCGCCTCGGCGGGCCTATGTCCTCAAGATGTATCCCCGGTTCTCCGAGACCTTCATCGTCTCCGAGATCCTCGCCCGCGAGGCGGCGGGGGAGGACATCGTCATCTTCTCCCTGCGCCCGTGCACCGACGCTCGGTTCCACCCGGAGCTCGCCCGGGTCCAGGCCCCGGTCATCCACGTCCCCCGCCCCTCGAGCGCCCACGGATTCTGGCAGCTGTGGCAGGAGGCGACAGCGGACCCTGTGCTCGCTGACGGGACGGCCGAGAACCTCGGCGACCTCGTCGGACTCGACCACGACGACGCCGCGCAGTCGCTGGCCGTCGCCCGGCTCGCCCGCGAGCACGGTGTCACCCACCTCCACGCGCACTTCGCGTCGGTGGCGACGACCGTGGCCCGCGCCGCATCCCTGCTCACGGGGATCCCGTACTCGTTCACCACGCACGCGAAGGACATCTTCCACGACAGCGTCGTCACCGCCGACCTCGCCCGGAAGACCGCCGACGCCGACCACGTCGTCGCGATCAGCGACTTCAACCGGGACTATCTGCGCCGGCGCCTCGGACCGGTCCTCGCCGAGCGGATCCACGTCGTGCGCAACGGACTCGAACTCGACCGCTTCCCCTACCGACCGGGCCGCCCCGCAGGCTGGGTCGCGCGACTGCTCGCCGTCGGCCGCCTCGTCGAGAAGAAGGGCTTCACCCACCTCCTCCCCGCCCTCGCACTCCTCCTGGAGTCCGGGCGGGACGTTCGACTCGACCTCGTCGGCACCGGCCCGCTCGAGGCGGAGCTGCACGAGCAGATCACCGAGCTCGGCCTCGCCGACACCGTGACGATGCACGGGGCACTGACCCAGCGGGAGGTCACAGCGATGATCGATGACCACACCGCCCTCGTCGCGCCGTTCGTCCCCGGCTCCGACGGCAACGTCGACGGTCTGCCCACCGTCCTCCTCGAGGGCATGGCCGCGGGCATCCCCTGCGTGGCCGGCAGCGTCACCGCCGTGCCCGAGATCGTCATCGACGGGCGGACCGGCTGGCTCGTCGACGGCACCGACCCGAATGCCATCGCCTCCGCCGTCGCCGAGGTGATCGACCTGACCGCCCATGATCCGCAGACCCTGCGCCGGATCACCGATGCCGCGCGCGACCGCGTCGCCGACCTTCACGACTCCCGGAGGCAGGCCCGGGCGCTCGCGGATCTCATCGACCGGCCCGCTGACGATGTCGACCAGCCGGTCGAGGAACTCGAGGTCGCCTCATGAGAATCGCCTACGTCCTCCTCGACCCCGGCATCGGGATCTTCGGCACCAAGGGTGCCAGCGTCCACGCCCAAGAGGTCATCCGCAGCTTCCGCGCGCTCGGCCACGAGGTCACCGTGTTCTGCACCCGCACCGATGACGCCGTGCCCGCCGACCTCGCCGACCTCGACGTCGTCCGCCTCGAGCTGCCCGCAGGGCTCGAGCGCGGCAGCCGGGAGATCGCGCTCCTGCGGGTCTCCGACCTCCTCGCCGACCTCGTGGCCGGCGAGCACGCAGGCATCGACGTCGTCTACGAGCGGTACTCCCTCTTCTCGACGGCCGGAGCGAGGATCAGCGAGCGCCTCGGCGTGCCGCTGCTCCTCGAAGTCAACGCCCCGCTCATCGACGAGCAGCGCACGCACCGCGGACTCGTCCACGACGATCATGCCGTCAGGGCCACGGCCGTGAGCTTCGGGCAGGCGGCACGGCTCGTGTGCGTGAGCGAGGCCGTCGCCGAGTGGGTCCACCGCGACTACCCGGGGCTCGACGATGTCGCCGTCGTACCCAACGGCGTCAACACCGACCGCATCGTCCCCGGCACGCGCGGCCCAGGCGACCAGGCACCCGATGCTCCTGTGCACATCGGCTTCGTCGGCACCCTCAAACCGTGGCACGGCACCGACCGGCTGCTGCGTGCGGCCGCCGGACTGCGCGGGGCCTTCCACCTCGACATCGTCGGCGACGGTCCCGAAGCCGAGGCGCTGGTCCGCCTCGCCGACGACCTCGACCTGGGGGAGCGGGTGACCTTCCACGGGGCCGTCGCCCCCGCCGACGTCCCCGCCCACCTGCGCGGATTCGACATCGCATCCGCCCCCTACCCGGGCGGGCCGAACTACTTCTCCCCGCTCAAGGTCTATGAGTACATGGCCGCGGGCCTGCCCACCGTCGCCTCGGCGGTCGGGGCCCTGCCCGACCTCATCACCGGCACCGGGACCGGGCTCCTCGTCCCACCCGACGACCTCGCCGCCCTCACCGAGGCGCTCCAATCGCTCATCGACGACCCCGCCCTGCGCACCCGCATGGGTGAGGCCGCCCGCGCCGGGGCGCTGGCCCGGCACTCGTGGACGAGCCGGTGCCGCGACATCCTCGACCCCGTCCTCCTGGAGACAGCATGACGACGAGCCCGACCCGCCCCGCCCCGAGCGCCCTGCGACGGACGCTGCGGATCATCACCCCGCACCTCGGGCGCCACACGTGGCTGATCATCGCCGGCCTCCTCGCCCTGCTCGCCGACGTCGTCTTCCGCATCCTCGAACCGTGGCCGATCAAGATCGCCGTCGACGCCGTCACCGCGGCCCTCGGGGCGAACATCGACGCGAGCTTCGACCTCGGGACGGGGGTCGCGACGACGCTCGCAGCCGCGGCGATCGGCCTCGCCGTCATCGTCGCCGGACGGGCAGTGACCAACTACGCCTCGACGATCTGCTTCGCCCTCGTCGGCGCGCGGGTCGCCACCCAGCTGCGCACCCGGGTCTTCGACCACATCCAAGCGCTGTCGCTGAAGTACCATTCGCGCGCCTCGATCGGCGACACCTCGCAGCGGCTCGTCGGTGACATCGGCCGCCTCCAGGAGGTCGCCGTCACCGCGGGACTGCCGCTGCTCGGCAACATCATCACGCTCGCCGTGCTCCTCGTCGTCATGGTCGTCCTCGACCCCGTGCTCAGCGCGATCGTCCTCGCCACCGCCGTCGTCTACGGTGTGCTCTCCCGGGTCTCGACCCCGAAGATCACGACCGCCTCCCGCTCGACCCGCAAGGGGGAGGGCCGCCTCGTCGGGTCCGCCGCCGAGGCGCTCGGGGCGATCCGCGTCGTCCAGGCCTACGGACTCGAACGCACCGTCGCCGCCGACTTCGCCGACGGCAACGAACGGGCCCTGCGGGCCGGGGTGCGTGCCCGCCGCCTCGCCGCCGGCCTCGAACGCTCGACCGATGTCCTCGTCGGCATCTCCCAGGCCCTCGTCCTCGCCTTCGGCAGCTACCAGGTGCTCCGCGGGGCGATGACCCCCGGCGACCTCGTCCTCTTCCTCCTCTACCTCAAGATCGCGATGAAGCCGCTGCGGGACATGGCGAAGTACACCGGACGCATCGCCCGCGCCACCGCGTCGGGGGAGCGGATCGCCGACCTCCTCGATGAGCCGATCGAGATCGCCGACCGTCCCGGGGCGGTGGCGATGGGACCGGTGCGCGGCGACGTCGTCTTCGACGGCATCCGCTCCCGCGACGGGCACGGCCGACCGCTCTTCGACGGTCTCGACCTCCTCATCCCAGCGGGTCAGAGGATCGGGATCCTCGGTGCCTCGGGGGCAGGCAAATCGACCCTGACGAGCTACCTGCTCCGCCTCGCCCAACCCGAGGAGGGACGCATCTACCTCGACGGCTACGACACCGGCAACGTCACCCGCGCCTCCCTGCGCGGCAGCGTCTCCGTCCTCCTCCAGGAGTCCGTCCTCTTCGCCGCGACCGTGCGGGAGAACATCCGGTACGGCCGCCTCGACGCCACCGACGCCGAGGTGGAGGCCGCCGCCCGCGCCGCCCGTGCCGACGAGTTCATCCGTGCCCTTCCCGAGGGCTACGACACCGTGCTCGGCAACCGCGGGGATACGCTCTCCGGCGGGCAGAGGCAGCGTCTGGCGATCGCCAGGGCCCTCGTCCGCTCCGCCCCGGTCGTCGTCTTCGACGAGGCGAGCACCGGGCTCGACCCGCGCACCCGAGCGCAGGTCACCGAGTCCCTGTGGGCGCTCACCGAAGGCCGCACCGGGATCGTCATCACCCACGACGTCGCCATGGTCAGAGGCCTTGACCGGGTCGTGTGGCTCGAGGACGGGCGAATCGTCGAAGACGGCTCTCCCCAGGATCTCGCAGCCGACCCGACGAGCCGCGTCGCCCAGTGGATGCGCGATCAGGCCGAGGATACCGAGAGCGGCGGGGTCTCGCAGGAGCCCGTCGCTGAGGCGGCCCCCGTCGACGCGGCTGCCGACGGCGCGGCTGCAGACGGCGCGTCCCGCACCGCCGTGGGAATGGGAGCCGCCCGATGACGGCAGTCGAGTCGACCGTGACCATTGCGACAGCTCCGACGGCGAACGGTTCTGCCGCCGGAACGACCCCCGACTTCGGCGTGCCCTTCCTCGCGGACCTCCGATCGCCCGACGTCCTGAGCGCGCACCTCGGCTTCCCCGTCGAACCCGTGCGGATCCGGATCAAACCCGGCCGCAGCGCGATCGTCGCCTGGCGGCGGCCCGGGGTCGACCACCTCGGAGGGTGGGGGTGGACCGCGGTGATGACCGATCCCGACAAACTCGCCAACCTCCGTCGGCGTGCGGCGCGGGTGGGGGAGACCGTGCTCGACCACGCGGTGAGCGACACCGGGTTCGTCCTGCTCAGCGGGGGAGTGCGCGCCGATCCGAAGCTCGCCCGGCCCCTCGTCGAGGCTGCGACGACCCTCGACCTCGACGCGTGCACCGTCGTCGGCTGCAACCCCGGCCGCCGGGTGCTGCTGCGCGCTCCCGGCCGCGGTGCCGAGTTCGTTCGGATCGGCACCGGTTCCCTCTCTGCCATGGTCGCCGCATCCGAGCAGTGGCTGAGATGGGGCCTGCCGACCCTTCCCGTCCACCGCCTCGGCGAGCAGGAGAGCGCCGTGCGCACGCCCTGGTGGGGCACCGGGGACCTCAACGGGAATCCGGATCCCACCCTCGCCGAGGCGGTCGGAGAGTCGATCGCCCGCCTCCATGCGCACGGTGCCGGGGAGGTAACCCATGCCGAGATCGGTGCCGAGGCGCTCGCGATGCTCGCCGACGCCGAGCGCGCATTGTCGCGTCTCCTCGGCGAGGACGGACGAGTCGCCGAGCTCACGCGTCGGATCGGCGAGCGGCTCGAGTCCGCGGGAGGACTCCGCGACAATCAGGCGATCCACGGCGATCTCAGCCCTGACCAGGTGCTCGTCGGCGACGGCGACCCGCGGATCATCGATCTCGACCGGGCCGGGGTCGGACCGACCGGTATGGACCTCGGCCGGTGGACCGCCGCGTGCCGGCTCCGCGAGGACGGACACGGCCCGGGCCTCGAAGCGGGCTTCCTCCGCGGGTACGACCGCGCGGGCGGCTTCACAGTGCGCGCCGATTCGGTCGGGGTCGCGGGTCCGACCGCTGCCGGGGCACTCGAGGCATGGACGGCCTGGGCACTGCTCGTCACCGCGATCGAACCGTGGCGATCGTGCCGCGCCGACTGGCGGGAGCACACCGACCGGCACCTCGTGCTCGCAGAGAAGGCACTCGATTCGGGAGCCGATCGCGGCAGTCACCGGTCCACTTTCGCTGACGCTGACGCCGAGGCCGACGGTGCCGCCGACGCCGGCACCGACTCCGGCACCAGCGCGGGCACCGACGCCGACGATGCCGCCGACGCCGACTCCGGCACTAGCGCGGGCACCGACGCCGACTCCAGCTCCGATACCAGCTCTGGCACTGGCGCGGGCGGTCAGATCCCGTCGACAGTGCGCATCGACGGTGCAGAGGCACGGGTGCGGCGGGCGTGGCCGGCGAAGAAGGGGCGGATCGCCTTCGAGGCGAACGCTCACGGTGAGCTGCGCGCGGGATACCTCGATGGGGTCTCACCCCCAGGGGTGCACCAGGTGACCATGCTCCCTGCAGGGCACGATCCGGAGCTTCCGGGACTCGCACGTCTCCTCCGTGAAGGGGCGGCCCGGCTCGTCTCGCATCGGCCCGGCCGCCGCGCCGTCGTCGCTCTCGCCGACGGCACCTTCGCCAAGTGCGTGCGCGAGGGCAGAGCTGCGGCCATCCTCGCCGGTCAGGACCGCGCAGCTGCCTTCGCCGCAGGGTTCACCCTCCCCACGGTCCTCGACTCCGACGACTCGACCGTGCGCCTGTCCCGAGTGCCGGGGGTCGACCTCCATGATCCCGCCGGGCTCGGGGAGGACTGGGCGCGCGCCTGGACGGCCTGCCTCGACGCGTGGGTTCGGGCCGGCAGTGCGCCCGACGACGGCTCCTTCGCCCCGGATGCTCCGGAGCACACCGCGGCGGACGAAGCCCGCGTGCTCGAGGACTGGCGCGACCGGGCCGACGACCACCTCGGCGCGCTCACGGCCGGACTCGATCCGCTCCTCGCCGCGGTCACCGGCGAGCTGCGCGCGAACGCCGGGACCGTTTCCTCCTCAGCGGGTGACCACGTCTCCTCCGTTTCCGACGCTCGCGGGCCCGGGACCTGGGGTCCCCTCCACCGCGACCTCCACGACAAGCAGCTGATGTGGGACGCCGAGGCGGGGCCGGGACTGCTCGACGTCGACACGGCGTGCGCGGGGGAGCGGGAACTCGACCTCGGCAATCTCCGCGCGCACGCCCGCTGGCGGCGCGAGCAGGGGATCTGGACTCAGCACCAGACCGACGTCGTGCTCACGGCGATCGCGGACGCCGCCTCGGCGAGCGGTTGCGACCTGGCACGGGTGCGGCTCTATGAACGGTCAGCGCTGCTCCGACTCGTCTGCGTCTACGCGTTCCGACCGCAGTGGTCGGGCCGGACGGGAGCGCTCCTCGACGCGGCGGACTGATCGGGCGGGGACGGGCCTGGCTCAGCTCTGCGTGCTCCGACGGGCGTCTCCCCAGATGTCGACACCCGAATCGACGGCGAAGTCGTCGATCGCGGAGAGCTCGCCGTCGGTGAACGGCGCAGAGTTGAGGGCGGCGACGTTGTTCTCGAGCTGGTCGACGCGGCTCGCGCCGATGACGAGCGAGGAGACCCTGGGATCGCGCAGCGCCCAGGCGAGCGCCATCTGGGCGAGCGACTGACCGCGGGCGGCGGCGATCTCACCGAGTCCGCGGATCCGGGCGAGGTTGTCCTCGGAGAGGAACCCGTCCTTGAACGACGGAGTGTCCTTGCCGGCCCGTGAGTCCTCGGGCACTCCGCCGAGGTATCTGTCGGTGAGCAGGCCCTGGGCGAGGGGAGAGAACGCGATGACGCCGAGCCCGTGCTCGGTGGTGGTGTCGAGGAGACCGTCGTCCTCGATCCAGCGGTTGAGCATCGAGTACGAGGGCTGGTGGATGAGCAGCGGGGTGCCGAGGTCGTCGGCGATCTGGGCGGCGCGGGCGGTGTCGGCCGCCGAATACGAGGAGATGCCGGCGTAGAGGGCGCGGCCCGAGCGCACGGCCGTGTCGAGGGCCCCGATGGTCTCCTCGAGCGGAGTCGAGGCGTCCGGGCGGTGGGAGTAGAAGATGTCGACGTAGTCGAGGCCGAGGCGAGCGAGCGACGCGTCGAGGCTCGAGAGCAGGTACTTCCGGCTGCCGCCGGGTCCGCCGTAGGGGCCGGGGTGCATGGCCCAGCCGGCCTTCGTCGAGATGATGAGCTCATCGCGGTAGGGGCCGAGGTCCTCGCGCAGCTGCCGGCCGAAGTTGATCTCGGCCGATCCGGCAGGCGGGCCGTAGTTGTTCGCGAGGTCGAAGTGGGTGATGCCGAGGTCGAAGGCGCGGCGGACCAAGTCGCGCTGGGTCTGGAAGGCGACATCGTCGCCGAAGTTGTGCCACATGCCCAGCGACAGTGCCGGCAGGACGAGACCGGATCGGCCCACCCTGCGGTAGGTCATCGAGTCGTAGCGGTTCTCGGCAGCGGCGTACACGGAGTCTCCCCTCAGCAGGCGAACGGTGGCTTCGTTCAGCTTAGGTCACTGCGGCTGATCAGCCGTGATGCCTGCCTCCGCGGCGAAGTTGCTGATCCGTGCGGCGAGCTTGAGGTCGCGGTCGGTCACGGCACCGGTGTCGTGGCTCGTCAGGGTGATCTCGACGCTCGGGTAGGTGAGCGTGATGTCCGGATGGTGGTTGGCCGCCTCGGCGGCGGCACCGACCCGGTTGACGAACTCGAGTCCGGTGGCGAAGTCTCCGGTGGCGTAGGTGGCGACGATGGACTCGTCGGCGCCGTGCCAGTCGCTCAGCCCCGCGGCCTCGAGGGCGTCGGTGAGTGTCTGTCCCGTGTATTCAGTCATGTCACCATGCTAGGAACTGGCGTCTCCCACGGGAACCCCTCGCGACGAATGCGTGCGCTCAGCCGCGCGGTTCGCATCCGCATCCCGGCCATCCGCGCGGTTGCGATCCATATGCTGCGGATCGATCCATGCCATGCGGATCGGAACCGAGCGGTTGCCGACCCGGTCGCAACCCCGCCCTCAGTCTGACGGGCGGGCGTTCCTCTCGCGGTGGCGGCGCACGGCATCGCGATTGGCGCACCGGACCGAGCAGTACCGTTGACGGCCGCCGCGCGTGACGTCGACGACGACGTTCGCACACGGGTCGCCCGGAGACAGCCCCGCCGCACACCTGCCGAGACGGTGCATGCCGCGCGTCGTGAGGTGGAGGGCGGTGCCGACGCAGATGACGGCCCGCAGCACGTGGGCCAGCGACTGATCGGCATCACGGTAGTGCAGGTGCCAGCCCTCGTCGTCATGGTCGACGAGCCGCGGGAATGCCGCCGCGCTCGCCATGATCGCGTTGAGCAGCTCTGCGCGGGCTTCCGGGCTCTCGGCATCGACGACGCTCAGCCATTCGTCGATGACGGCGCGAGTGTCGCCGAGGTCGGTCGGTGTCGGCGTGAATCCCATCGTCATCCCGAATTCCCGAGTCCGTGCTTCGATTCCGTCGCGGTCGCCTGGCCAGTCGTTGGCCAGCGAGGCTGCGAGGAGAACGGCGTACTCACCGTAAGGGTTGAGTTGCATAGGACCATTACACCAGGCTGGAGTCATGGACGCCAGGACAGAGCAGACGACCACACGGAACCCGTCCCCGAACGGAGACGCCGACGCTTGCGAACACGGCTGGCTGACGGAGTCATGCCATCGGGTCTCGACGGGGACGGTCGCCTACGTCCGGTGTGCACGCTGCGGTCGCCGGCGGGTCGACCACCTCGGCGAGGATGCCCGCGTCCCGACCGCCCTCTCGCGCTCGGTCGGGTGACCGCGCGGGTCGCATCCGCATGTCGGCCATCCGCGCGGTTGCGATCCACACGCTGCGGATCGATCCATGCCCTGCGGATCGAAGCCGAGCGGTTGCCGACCCGACCGCAACCCCACCTGCAAGAATTAGACCAGTGGTCTTGAAATCGGATGTGAGCTGTGCCTCAATGGGGAGGTGACGAAATTCCATTCGATCCGCGACCAGCTCCTCGATCGCCTCGAGGGCATGGCCGCCGGGGAGCAGTTCCCGCCGGAGCGCCAGCTCGCCGAGCAGCTCGGGATCTCCCGGATGACTCTGCGCCGCGCGATCGACGAACTCGTCGCCCAGGGCGTCGTGCGCCGGCGCCACGGCGCGGGGGTCTTCGCCCTCGGCCCGAAGTTCGACCAGCCGCTGGCCGCGAGCTCGTTCACCGAGGACATGCTCGCCCGCGGACTCGCTCCCGGCTCGCACGTCCTCGGCTTCGACCGCGGCCCGGCCGGGGCGCACATCGCCCGGAAGCTCCACCTCGGCGAGGACGACGAGGTCGTGACGATCCTCCGCCTCCGCCTCGCCGACGCGGAGCCGATCGCCCTCGAGGAGCTCCACATCCCCGCCGCCCGCGTCCCCGGCCTCACCGCCGATGACCTCGAGGACAGCTCGTTCTACGAGCTGCTGGGCACCCGCTTCGGCATCGAGCTCGCCCACAGCGTGCAGACGATCGAACCGACCCTCCTCGACGCCGACGAGTCCGCCCACCTCGCGGCTCCACCGCAGGCTCCGGCGCTCCTCTTCGAGCGGATCTCGCGCAGCGCCGACGACGTTCCTTTCGAGTTCGTCCGCTCGGTCTACCGCGGTGACCGCTACAAGGTCCGCACCGAGCTCACCGTCCCCGTCCGACCGGCCAGCCCCGAAGGTCGCCCCGCAGCCCGCCCCGCAACGCCCGCCGAGGCCCGCGCCGCAGCCCGCCCCGCAACCCCCACCCCTGCAAGCGGTGACCGGGCATGATCATCGCCGGGCTGATGACGGGAACCTCGGCCGACGCCCTCGACGTCGCCCTCGCCGAGTTCGTCCACGACCCGTCCGCGGACGAGCTCGGGGTACGCCTCCTCGCCGGCGAGGAGATGCCCTTCGACCCTGCCCTGCGCACCGACATCCTCCGCCTCCTCGAACCCGTCGAGCTGCCGCTCTCCCTCGTCAGCGACGTCGACGGTCGCCTCGGCCGCTTCAGCGCCGAGGCGCTCGCCCAGGTGTGCGCGAACGTCGGGGCCGTCCCCGACCTCGTCGTCTCCCACGGCCAGACCGTGCGCCACGACATCGCCGAGGCCCGCGTGACCTCGACTCTCCAACTCGGCCAGCCCGCGTGGATCGCCGAGACCCTGGGCGTCCCCGTCCTCTCCGACGTCCGCTCCCGCGACATCGCCGCCGGCGGGCAGGGAGCCCCGCTCGTCGGGATCCTCGACGCCATGCTGCTCACCGAGGCGGAAACTCCGACCGCGCTGCTCAACCTCGGCGGGATCGCCAACGTCACCGTCATCGCCCCGGACCAAGACCCGTTCGCCTTCGACACGGGTCCCGCGAACGCCTTCATCGACGTCCTCGCCCGCCGGATCACCGACGGTGCGCAGTCCTGCGACGTCGACGGGGAGCTCGCCGCCCGCGGAAGGGTCGACGCGGCACTGCTGAGCGACCTCCTCGGCGAACCCTATTACCGGCTGCCCGCCCCGAAGTCGACGGGCAAGGAGCACTTCCATGCCGCTTACCTCGACCGATACCTCGTCGACCATCCTCGGCTGAGCGAAGTCGACGCGATCGCCACGGTCACCGCGCTCACCGCCCGCACCATCGCCGAGGCGGTCCGTCCCCACGGCGTCACCGCGGTCATCGCCTCCGGGGGTGGGACCCGGAACCCGACGCTCATGCGTGCCCTGCGCGCCGAGCTCGGAGAGACGGTCACCCTCGAGACGACGGACGCGGCCCTCGGCCTGCCCGAGGGGTCGAAGGAGGCCGTGCTCATGGCGCTCATCGGCTGGCTGAGCTGGCACGGCCTGCCCTCGACCGAGCCGAGCCTCACGGGCGCCGCCCGCCCGACCATCGCCGGACGGCTGAGCCCGGGGTGGAGGCCCCTGCGGCTGCCCGCGCCCCTGGAGCGCCGGCCCCGCCGGCTGCGAATCCTCGGCGGGCCGCCGCACGACCCGCCCTCGCCCGACGCGAACCCCACCTGAGCCGACCCCCACCGACGCGAATCCCACCGAAGGAGCACCGACCATGCAGATCATCGACCTCCTGGTGATCGTCGCCTACCTCGTCGCCACCGCCTGGCTCGGCCTCAAGCTGAGCGGGAAGCAGAGCGGACTGAGGGACTACTTCCTCGGCGGACGGGATCTGCCCTGGTGGGCGGTGTGCCTCTCCGTCGTCGCGACCGAGACGAGCGCACTCACCGTCATCGGCATCCCCGTGATGAGCTACCTCGGCGACATCTCCTACCTTCAGCTCGCGCTCGGCTACATCGTCGGGCGCATCATCGTCGCCTTCCTCATGCTTCCCCGCTACTACGACGGCGAGATGATCACCGCCTATGCCTACCTCGGCAAACGCTTCGGCCAGTCGACGCAGACCACGGCGGGCATCACGTTCCTCTTCACCCGCCTGCTCGCCGACGGCATCCGCGTCCTCGCCGCAGCGATCCCGCTCAAGGTCATCCTCGACGGCCTCGGCGTCCACACGTCCTACTTCGTCATCATCGTCGTCCTCGCGCTCGTGACGATCGTCTACACGTTCATCGGCGGGATCAAGGCCGTCGTCTGGGTCGACGTCGCCCAGATGGTCCTCTACGTCCTCGGCGGTGTCCTCGCGATCGTCGTCATCACCGCGAGCGTCGGCGGAGGATGGCTCGCCGAGGCGGCCGCCGCCGGAAAGCTGCAGATGTTCGTCTTCGAGGGCAACCCGATCAACGCGGCCGGATCGTTCATCCCCTCGTTCGTCGGCGGCGCCGTGTTCGCGATGGCCTCCCACGGTTCCGACCAGATCATCGTCCAGCGGCTCCTGTCGTGCCGGACGAAGGCCGACGCGCAGAAGGCGCTCATCGTCTCCGGCTTCGTCGTCTTCGTCCAGTTCGCGATCTTCCTCGCCGTCGGACTCGCCCTGTGGGCCTACTACGACCAGGCCCTGCCCGCCGACCTCGGGCTCACCCGCGACGACGAGATCTTCCCCCTCTTCATCATCGAGGGCCTGCCGCCGGGGATCTCCGGCCTGCTGCTCGCCGGCATCCTCGCCGCCGCGATGTCGACCCTGTCGTCCTCGCTCTCGGCCCTGTCGTCCTCGACCGTCACCGACGTCTGGGCCCGGTTCAGGCGGACCCCGCTCACCGACGCAGAGGGCCTCAGGGTCGGTCGCTGGGCGACGATCGCATGGGGGATCGCGTTCATCCTCCCGGCCACGGTCTTCGAATCCGACTCCGGCAACATCGTCATCCTCGCCCTCGGCATCGCCGGCATCACCTACGGCGGCCTCCTCGGCGCGTTCGTCTTCGGAATGGTCAACAAGCGCGCGACCGCCGTCGATGCGAACATCGCCTTCGTCCTCGCCATCGCCGTCAACGCGTACTTCTTCATCATGGAGAAGTACGTCACCGGTGAGGTCTGGGTGGCCTGGCAGTGGTACCCGCTCCTCGGCGTCATCGTCATGGTCGTCGTCGGCGGGCTGCTCTCCCTGCGCCACCCGTCCGTCCCTGCCCGCACCCCCGCCGAGGTGGAAGGAAGCCTCCGTCCATGACCGATCAGTCCCAGCCCGCACCGTCAGCCGACGCCCGGCCGCGGCTGTCCCCGACAGAACAGCGCAACCCCCGCAGTGCGGGCCTCGACGACCTCGATGCCCTCGGCGTCCTCCGCCTCCTCAACACCGAGGACCAGGTCGTCATCGACGCCGTCGCAGCCGCCCTGCCGCAGCTCGCGGCCCTTGTCGACACCGCCGCCGAGCGGATGCGCGCGGGTGGGACCGTCCACTACTTCGGGGCGGGGACCTCGGGTCGGCTCGGGGTGCTCGACGCGAGCGAGCTCATGCCGACGTTCAACCTCGAACCCGGCCGCGTCGTCGGACACATCGCCGGAGGAGAGCCCGCCCTCGTCAACGCCGTCGAGAACGCCGAGGACTCACTGCCCGACGGACGCACCGCGGGTGCCGCGCTGGGGGAGCGGGACGTCGCGATCGGCATCGCTGCGAGCGGGTCGACTCCCTATGTCCGCGGCGCCCTCGAGGCCGCCCGGGCGAACGGCGCGCACACCGTGCTCATCTCGAACAACCCGCACGCCCCTGTCGCCGAGGCGGCCGCCGCCCACATCGTCCTCGACACCGGCCCCGAGGTCGTCACCGGGTCGACCCGGCTCAAGGCCGGCACCGCGCAGAAGCTCGCTCTCAACGGCTTCTCCACCGCCCTCATGGTCGCCCTCGGCCGCACGTGGGAGAACCTCATGGTCTCCGTCGTCGCGACGAACGCGAAGCTGCGCGACCGCACCGTGCGCATCCTCACCGACGCCGCCGACCTCGACGAGGCAGCGGCCCGCGACCTCCTCGCCCGATGCGGCGATGACCTCAAGACGGCGTTGGTCGTCTCCTTCGCCGAGGTGACTCCCGCCGTGGCCGCCGAGCTGCTGGGCACCCAGGACGGTTCGGTGCGGGCGGCGATCGCCGCGGCCGGCCCGACCGGCGGATCGGCTCCGCCCGGCGGCCCGAGTCAGACCGGCGGTTCGGCCCCGACCGCCGACGGCCCCGCGGCCGGAGGCAGCGACTGATGCGCGACTGTCAGGCCGCCGAACTCGTCCTCGGCATCGACGTCGGCGGCACCGGCTCCCGCGTCGCGCTGGCCGCGGCCGCAGACCGGGACGCGGACCCCGCCGCATCCCCGGAGAGCGCCGACGATCCGGCGGCGCACCCGGCGGACGCGGACACGACACGCTCCGACCGCCTCGGCGAACACACTGTCCTGGGCACCCTCACCGGGCCCCGCGTCGAGATCGGACCCGAGGGCAGCAGCGCTCCCGTCGTCATCCGTCGCCTCGTCGCGGCGGCGCGGCAGGCGTGGCCGGAGCAGTTCCCACGCGTCGTCGGCATCGGGATCGGGGCGACCGGGATCGCCTCCCTCACCGATGATCCCGCGGTGCTCGCGCAGGTCATCGCCGCCGAAGCGGACGCCCCGACCGCGGTGACGATCGATGCCGTCACCGCCCACCTCGGCGCGCTGCGGGGACAGGGCGGGGCGATCGCGGTGCTCGGTACGGGCGCGATCGCCATCGCCCACCCCGGCGCCGACGACCACGGCGTGCTCACTGCCCAGTGGTCGCGGGTCGACGGCTGGGGGCACCTCTTCGGCGACCGCGGGGGCGGGGCGTGGCTGGGACGGCTCGCCCTCGAGGCGGCTCTGCGTGCCCACGACAAGGTCGATGTCCGCGGGGCCGCCCTGCTCGCGGCGGCCACCGGGCGGTTCGGGCAGCCGAGCTCGTGGCCGGCGACGTTCTACACGCGCAGCGACCGGGCGGGACTGCTCGCCGAGTTCGCCGCCGACGTCGCGACGTTGGCCCGCCTCGACGATCCCGTCGCGGTCGATCTCCTCGCCGAGGCGGGACGCGAGGCCGCCCGCAGCGCCGTCGCCGCGGCGACCGCCGCCGGGGCGCAGCGGGTCGCGGTGACCGGTGGGCTCACCCAGGCGGGGGAGGCGCTGCTCGAGGCCTTCCGCGCCGAAGCGCAGCGTCGGTGCCCGGACGCCGCCGTCGTCGAAGCGGCGGGCAGTCCCCTCGACGGTGCGCTCGTCCTCGCCGACCATGTCGCCGCCGGCCGGGTGCGAGCCCAGGCCGAAGTGCTCTGGGTGTGAGGACCCCCGAGGTGGTTCCGGAACCGGCGGGGAGGAGCCGAGGTCGCATGCCCTGACAACCGGGCTTGCCGTCTCCAAGTGTTCACCTGGCCTGCACCTGCGGATCAACCCCAGGTCAGAATCCCCCCGCAGGATCAACACTGTGAGAATCAGTGGTGAACCGACCTCCGGGATCGACCGCCTCATGCGCGGCACCGATCTCCCCGTCAGGCCCAGTCTTCCCTCCGCTCTCGTCCGGACCCCTCGGACCCGGACCTCCGCCTCGGCGGACATCGAACTGCCGACCGGTGAGCGCACCCGGGCGTACCGCTTCTTCGAGGCGCTGCCGGCGCTCATCAGCTATACGGCGATCGCACTCGTCTTCGTCCTCCCGTTCCTCGACGCGATGCTCGGCGCGGTCTACGTCCTCACCATCGTCGGCCTCACCTTCGTCCGGGCGATGCGCGGGGCCGTCGACGTCGCCCGCGGGTTCGCCCGCTACCGGCGGGCCGCCCGCGTCGATTGGAGGGCCCGGCTCGTCGACCTCGAGCGGGCGATGGATGGGCGTGCGCCGCTCCCGGTCCCACTCGGCGGGTTCCGCGCCGCCGACCACCTCGCCGAGGTCGCTCGGGTGCGTGCGGATCCCGCCTCGGTGATGCGCCCCTCCACGCTCATCCATGCCGTCGTCGTGGCCGCCTACAACGAACCCTTCGAGGTCATCGCGGGAACGATCCGGGCGCTTCTGCACACCTCGACCTCGCCAGGACAGATCGTCGTCTTCTTCGCCTACGAGGAGCGCGGGGGCCCGGCGATGGCGGAGACCGCCCGCCGCCTCGCCGCGGTCTACGGTGACCGGTTCCGGGCGTTCGAACTCGTCCCCCATCCCGCGGGCGTCCCCGGTGAGATCGCCGGCAAGGGCGCGAACATCACGCACGCGGGGCGGGCGCTCGCCGCCTGGGTGCGGGAGGAGGCCATCGACCCGGAGCGGGTCATCGTCACCACCCTCGACTGCGACAACATCCCGCACGAGTCGTACTTCGACTGCGTCGCCTACGAGTATGCGATCGCGCCGGACCGGGCCAGGGTCTCGTTCCAGCCGATCAGCCTCTACATCACGAACATCTGGGATGCGCCCGCGCCGTCGCGGGTGGTCGCGAGCGCGAACTGCTTCTGGAACCTCACGACGACGGTGCGGCTCTTCGCGCTGCGCAACTTCGCTTCGCACTCCCAGCCGCTGCCGGCGCTCATCAACATGGGGTTCTGGTCGACGCGGACGATCGTCGAGGACGGCCACCAGTACTGGCGCAGCTGGTTCCACTTCGACGGCGACTATCGGGTCGTGCCCGTCCACGTCCCGATCTACCAGGACGCCGTGCTCGCCGGCAGCTTCGCGCAGACGATGGTCGCGCAGTTCAAGCAGCTCAGCCGCTGGTCGTACGGCGCGAGCGACGTCCCCTACGTCGGCGTCCGGGTGTTCGCCGGGGATGCCAGATCCCCGTTCTGGCCGGGATTCCTCCGCTTCCTCTCCCTGCTCGAAGGCCACGTCAGCCTCGCGACGATCTCGGTGATCATCGCCGTCGGAGGGTGGATCCCCTTCGTCGTCGCCACGCAGACCGGTCAGGCGACCGAGTTCATCGAGCGGATGCCGATGACCGTCGGTCTCGTCCAACAGCTGGGAATGATCGGGCTCATCGTCTCCGTCGTCGTCTTCCGTGCCCTGCTGCCCCCGCGCCCGGTCCACGTGCCGCCGCTGCGGAGCGTGACGATGTGGCTGCAGTGGCTGCTCTACCCGCTCACCTTGCTCGTCTTCAACTCCGGCACCGCGCTCTATTCGCAGTGGTGCCTGCTCACCGGCCGGTACCGGGAGCGCTTCGACGTCACCGAGAAGGTCTCCGGAGCGGAGCTGCGCCGGACCGCGTAGTCCGGGTGCCGGGGATCCCCCGCCGAGGCGGGGGCCGGGTCCCGATGCCGATATCCCGAAGCCGGCATCCCGATGCCGACATCCCGGTGCCGGCCCCCGCCGTCACGCTCCCGGTGCTTCGCAGATTATGGGTTTCCTCAGTCGAGTCTCAGGTCTTCACCCCTGTGGGGCGGCGTGAGCGCGGCGTAGTGTCGAAGACATGAACGCGATATTCGACTCCATCCGCAAGATCGGCTTCCGCCGCGGACCCGACCGGATCGTCGGCGGCATCGCCGGGGGACTGGCGAAGGTCACGGGGCTCAACGTCTGGCTCGTGAGGATCCTCGTCCTCCTCTCCTTCCTCCTTCCCGTCGTCGGACTCGGCGCCTACGCCGTCGTCTGGGCGATCACCCCATGGCAGGACGGGAGCATCCCGCTCCAACGTGCCCTCGGCGGCGGCCGCCTCGAACGGTAGGCACCTGCCCCTGACGACCCCACAACTCGCGTGACCGCGACCGGCAGTTCCGGTCATGCGACGAGGCTCCGCGCTCCCTTGTCAGGGAGGGAACGCGGGGCCTCCTGACGTCCGCGCCCGAGCGGCGCACTTCGTCGGCATTGCCCCTGCTCAGCACATCTGCGTGACACATTCCCAAAAACAGATGTTGGTTTTGCTGTGTTTATGCCCGAATGTGTGAGATTATGAATCCGTGTACGCCGCCGAACGCCAACAGACCATCCTCGCCGCCGCCCGGTCGGCCGGCCGAGTCGAGGTCACCGCCCTCGCTGATCAGCTCAATGTGACAGCCGAGACGATCCGGCGGGACCTCACGGTTCTCGAGCGGCGCGGACTGCTCAAGCGCATGCACGGGGGAGCGATCCCGGCCGAGGCCCTCTCTCTCGAACCGGCGCTCGAGGAGCGCATCGGCCACCGCGCCGCGGAGAAGCGGCGCCTCGCACTGCGCGCCCTCGAGGAGATCCCCGACGGCGGCAGCGTCCTCCTCGACGCGGGCACGAGCACTCTTGCGATCGCCCAGGCCCTTCCCGACGAACTGGCCCTCACCGTCGTCGCCAACAGCCCGATGATCTGCGCGGCCCTCGCGGCGAAACCGGGCATCACACTCCTCCAGCTCGGCGGTCGGGTGCGCGAGCTCACCGGCGCCGCAGTCGGACGGTGGACCACCGAGGCGCTGTCCGAGCTCACCATCGATGTCGGGTTCATCGGCACCAACGGGTTCGACGTCGACCGCGGTCTCACCACGCCTGACGAGTCCGAGGCCGCAACGAAGCGGGCCATGGTCGACGCATGCCGTTCGTCGATCCTCGTCGCGGACTCGAGCAAAGCCGCGCAGGTCCACCTCCATCGCTTCGCAGGCATCGACGCAGTCGACCTCATCATCACGGACACCGACCTCGGCGACCAGAGTGCTGAAGAGCTGCGCGCCGCGGGACCGGAGGTCGTGACCGTATGATCGTCACCCTCACGCCGAACCCCAGTGTCGACCGTGCCGTCACCGTCGACGCGCTGCGCCGCGGCCATGTCCTGCGGGCGCGCGCCTCTCGTGTCGACCCGGGCGGCAAAGGCGTCAACGTCGGTCGGGCGCTGTCCGCGATGGGTGCTGACCCTCTCGTCATCGTGCCCTCGGGCGGTCCCGAAGGCGCACTGTTCGAGACGCTGCTCGCCGAGGACGGCACCCCCACGAGGGTCGTCCCCATCGCTGAGAGCATGCGGATGAACATCAGCGTCCTCGAACCCGGCGGGACGACGACGAAGCTCAACGAAGCCGGCCCCGCACTCACCGCCGCCGACGTCGACAGTCTGCTCGAGACGACACTCGAGCACGCCGCTCCCGGTGTCTGGATCGCCGGCTGCGGCAGCCTCCCGCCCGGAGCACCCGCCGACCTCTACGCCTCACTCGTGCGTGAGGCCCAGGCCCGCGGCGCCAGGGTGGCCGTCGACACCTCCGGGGCGCCCTTCGCGGCCGCCGTCGCTGCCGCACCGACGCTCATCAAACCCAACCGCATCGAGCTCGCCGAACTCTGCGGCCGCAGTCTCGACACCCTCGGATCCGTCATCGACACAGCACGGGAGCTCGTGGCAGCGGGCGTCGAGAACGTCGCCGTCAGCCTCGGCCGCGACGGTGCGGTCCTCGTCACCGCCGAGGAGGCCCTCCACGCGACAGCGGTCATCACCGACCCTGTCTCCACCGTCGGAGCCGGTGACTGTATGCTCGCCGGCCTGCTGCTCGGACTCGACCAGGGTGCCGGTGCCGCGAGCGCTCTCAGCCAGGGAGTGGTGTGGGGTGCGGCCGCCGTGCGGCTCGAAGGCACCGCCGTGCCCACCCCTGCCCACCTCGTCGACATCCCGCTGTCGATCACCCGCGAGCCCGAGCTCGCCCTGCCACTGGACGACTGACTCGCGCACCGGGTCACGAAAGGAACCGCCATGCCACTGATCAATGACGAACAGGTGCTGCTCGACCTCGGCGACGCCGACCGGCCCGCGGCGACGCGGAGGCTCGCCGAATGCCTCGTGGCCACCGGCCGCTGCACCGACCTCGATCTCTTCGTCGCCGACGTCGAGGAGCGCGAGGCGAAGACCGCGACCGGCCTGCCCGGAGGCATCGCGATCCCGCACGCCCGCAGCGCCGCGATCACCGAGCCCTCGCTCGTCTTCGGTCGGACCACCGACGGCATCCCGTGGGGTGCCAAGGACGGTCCCGCCCGCCTCGTCTTCCTCATCGCGGCCCCCGCCGACGGCGGGGACGCCCACATGAAGGTCCTCCCGCAGCTCGCCCGCGCTCTGATGAAGGAGGACTTCCGACAGGCGCTGCTCAACGCCGCGACCCCGGCGGAGGTCGTCGCCATCGTCGAGGAGCAGGTCCACCTCGACGATGACGCGTCCGCGACGGCTGCCACGTCGCCGACAGCCCCGGCGTCGGCCGCACCCACGACGGCTGCCGGACCTGCGACGGCTGCCGGACCTCCGACGACGGACGGTGCCGACACCCCCGCCGAGGCGACCGCCCCGGTTCCCACCTCATCGCCGTCCACGGAGCCGTCGCCCACGGATCCGCCGTCCGCGGAAGCGAGGTCCGCCGAGTCGGCCGACCGCGCCTTCCGGTTCGTCGGTGTGACCTCGTGCCCGACCGGCATCGCCCACACGTACATGGCCGCCGAATCCCTCGAGAACGCCGCCCGCGCCGCCGGTCACGAGATCATCGTCGAGACGCAGGGCTCAGCCGGATCGACCCCGCTCACCGCGGCGCAGATCGCCGCGGCGGACGCCGTCATCTTCGCCCACGACGTCGAGGTGAAGGAACGGGCCCGGTTCGCCGGGAAGCCGACCGTCGACGTCGGCGTGAAGAAGGCGATCTCGGAGGCACCCCAGCTCATCGAACGGGCGAGAGAACTCGCCGTGGCCGGACCGCAGGAATCCGACCGTACCGCCGCGGCGGCCGCGGAGACTCACGCCGAGGACGAATCTGCCCAGAACCTCGGCTTCGGCACCCGGCTGCGCCAGTGGCTGATGACCGGTGTGTCCTACATGATCCCGTTCGTCGCCGCCGGCGGCATCCTCATCGCCGTGTCCTTCATGCTCGCGCAGATCGCCCTCGGTGAGAGCGGAGCGATCGAGATCGTCAAGTACGGCCTCGTCGGCGACGACCAGTACAACATCGCCCAGAACTTCGACCTCACCAGCCTCACCTCATGGGCGGCGCTCGCCTACGTCATCGGTGCTGCGTCCTTCGGGTTCCTCGTGCCGATCCTCTCCGGATACATCGCCTTCGCGATCGCCGACCGGCCGGGCCTCGTCCCGGGCATCGTCGCCGGCTCCGTCGCCGTGACGATGAATGCCGGGTTCCTCGGCGGCATCGTCACCGGTCTGCTCGCCGGGTTCGTCGCCAAATGGATCTCGAGCTGGAAGGTTCACAAGGGGGTCCGCGGCGTCATGCCGGTCGTCGTCATCCCGCTCCTCTCGACGCTCGTCACCGCGGGCCTCTTCATCACCGTGCTCGGTCGCCCGATCGTCGCGCTCATGGACAGCCTCAACGCGGGACTCGGCAGCCTCACCGGCGGCGGTGTGCTCATCCTCGGGCTCATCCTCGGCGCCATGATGGGCTTCGACCTCGGCGGTCCCGTCAACAAGGTCGCCTACGGCTTCGCCACCGCCGGGCTCTCGGCGGCGGGCACCGCCATGGATGCCCCGCAGCTGAAGATCATGGCCGCGGTCATGGCGGCCGGCATGGTCGCACCGCTCGCGCTCGCCCTGGCGACGACGGTCGCTCCGAAGCTCTTCTCGGTGCCGGAGAGGGAGAACGGCAAAGCGGCCTGGCTGCTCGGAGCCTCGTTCATCTCCGAAGGCGCCATTCCGTTCGCCGCCGCCGACCCGATCCGGATCATCATCGCCTCGACCATCGGGTCGTCGGTGACCGGCGGACTCGTCATGCTCTTCGGCTCGACGCTGCTCGCCCCGCACGGCGGCATCTGGGTGCTTCCGCTCATCGGCCAGCCGCTGCTCTTCGTCCTCGCGCTCGCCGTCGGCGTCGCCATCACGGCCGCACTCGTCGTCCTCCTCAAAGGCCTGGCAGTGCGCAGGCGGACGGCGAAGACCGAGGACACCACCCCGGCACCGGCCCCGGTCGCCGCATAACAGGACATCGCATCACCCATCCACCGGTCCGCTGCGAAGCGCGCCGACCCCATCCACAAGGAGAGATCATGGCAACCCGTTCCGTCACCATCGCCTCAACAGTCGGCCTCCACGCCCGTCCGGCCTCGCTCTTCGTCGAAGCCGTCTCCGAATCCGGAGTCGACGTCGAGATCAGCCGTCCGGGCGACGAGCCCGTCGACGCCGGGAGCATCCTCGGTGTCATGGCGCTCGGTGCCAAGCACGGCGAAGAGGTCGTCCTCACCGCCGAGGGCGCCGACGCCGAGGTCGTGCTCGACCGTCTCGTCGAACTCCTGTCCACGGACATGGACGCGCAATGAGCTCCGGCAGCCACCTCGGCGAGGCTCGTGCCGAACATCCGGATGCTGTGGTCCTCCACGGGCTCGGGGTGAGTCCCGGGTCGGCGTACGGGCCGATCGTCCAGGCGGCCGCTCCCGTCGAACCGCCCGCCGACGAACCGGCGGCGGAGGATCCCGCGGCCGCCTCGGAGACGGCGATCGCGAGCTTCATGCACGTCGCCGACACGCTCGATGCGAAGGCGCTGAGCGCGGAGACCACGGCCCGCGACATCCTCAAGGCGACGGCGATGATCGCCCGGGATCGGTCGCTCCACCGTGAGGTGACGAAGCGCCTCAACGCGGGAAGCGGGCCGACCCGGGCCATCGCCGAGGCGATCGAGGAGTTCGCCGCCCGGTTCGAGGCTCTCGGCGGGTACTTCGCCGAACGCGTCACCGATCTGCGCGACGTCGGTGCTCGGGCCATCGCCGAGGTGCTCGGTGAGCCGGCACCCGGACTGCCCACCCTCATCGAACCGAGCATCGTCGCCGCCGACGACCTCGCACCGGCCGAGACGGCGACGCTCGATCGCTCGCTCGTGCTCGGGATCGTCACCCGGCACGGTGGGCTGACCAGTCACACCGCGATCCTTGCGGCGCAGATGGGCATCCCTGCCGTCGTGCAGGTCCATGATGCGACGACGATCCCCGCGGGCACCCCGGTCTCGATCGACGGTGGCAGCGGGGAGGTCGTCGTCCGACCGGACCCGGCGGCCGTCGAGGCTGCGCGGGAGCGTCGGGAACGACTCGCGGCAGCCCTCGCCGAGGTGACCGGACCGGGGGAGACCGCCGACGGTCACCGTGTCGCCCTGCTCGCCAACATCGGGGGTGTCGAGGACGCAGAGTTGGCCGGTGCCGAGGACGTTGAGGGCGTCGGTCTCTTCCGCACCGAGTTCGTCTTCCTCTCCGCCGTCGCGGCCCCGACGGTGGAGGAGCAGACGGAGATCTACCGGAAGGTCTTCGCTCCGTTCTCCGGTCGCCGCGTCGTCGTGCGCACTCTCGACGCGGGGGCGGACAAGCCGCTCGCCTTCGCGGATCTCGGGCCCGAGGAGAATCCGGCGCTCGGTCGCCGCGGGCTGCGGCTCTCGCAGGCCAGGCCGGATGTGCTCGATGCGCAGCTGCAGGCACTCGGCGCGGCTTCGGCGGAGACGGGAGCCGATGTGCGGGTGATGGCGCCGATGGTGTCCACGGCTGCCGAGGCGCGCTGGTTCGCCGAGCAGGTCCGAGCCGCGGGGCTCGCGACGGCCGGCGTGATGATCGAGGTCCCCGCCGCAGCGCTGCGGGCACGTCAGGTGCTTGAGGCCGTCGACTTCGGCAGCCTCGGCACCAACGACCTTGCCCAGTACACGATGGCGGCGGACCGGATGGAGGGTGAGCTCTCCGAGCTGCTCGACCCATGGCAGCCGGCGGTCCTCGACGTGATCGCAGCGGCGGCTGCCGGTGCCAGCCAGGCCGGCCGGCCGCTGGGCGTCTGCGGCGAATCGGCCGGTGACCCGCTGCTCGCGCTCGTCCTCGTCGGGCTCGGGGTCACGAGCCTCTCGATGGCGCCGAGCAAGGTCGGTGCGGTGCGACTGGCTCTGCGCACCCATTCTCAGGCTGATTGCCGTGCTCTTGCCGACGCAGCTCTTGAGGCCGAGTCGCCCGAGGCCGCCCGCGAGGCTGTGCGAGCAGCGGTCGCGCCCGCGCTCGCCGATCTCCTCTGACCGTCGGGGGCGATGGTCGACCAGGCGTCGCCCCCTACACGCCGACTCCGGCGCGCACCGGTCGGCGGTTCGCCTCGACATCGACCCCGCGCATGCCGAGGAGCACGACGGCGGCGAGGAGGATGATCGCCCCGACGAGGACGTAGATCGCCTGCGGACTCCACCCATTGTCGAGGAGCGCACCGGTCGCCGTGGGCGCGATGATTGCCCCGAACCGCCCGATGCCGATGCCCCAGCCCGATCCGGTCGAGCGCAGCGTCGAGGAGTACGACTGCGGAGTGAGCACATAGAGGCCCGCGATGCAGCCGTTGATGAACATGCCGACGAGCACACCGACGACGAGCACGAGCGCGATCCACTGAGCGGTGAAGATGAAGATCGCCATGAGGATCGCGGCGACCACGGAGAACGCGGTGAGCACTTCCCGAGTCGACCAGCGGCCGGTGAAGAGCCCGAAGGTCACCGACCCGATCGCCCCACCGAGCGTGAGCGCGACGGTGACGATGAGCGACATCGTGTCGTCGAGGCCGGTTTCGTTCATCAGCCTCGGCGTCCACGAGTTCACGAAGTAGAAGCCGAACATGATGATGAAGAATGTCGCCCACACGACGACCGTCACCCGTCGGTTGCGCCTGCTGAACAGCGCGGGGATCCCGGTGTCGGCCTTCGCGGACGCGGGCACCGGCGCAATGACGACTGGCCCCGGGTGGCCGAGACGCCGGGCGATGGCGTCGAGGCGACGCTGCGCATTCGCCGGCTGTCGATTGTAGAGATACGACGCCGATTCGGGGACGAGCGCGAGGACGAGGATGATGGCGACGATCGTCAGCGCACCGCCGAAGACGAAGACCGAGCGCCAGCCGAAGCTGCTGATGAGCGAGACCATGATCATTCCGCCGAAGGCCGCACCCACCCCGTAGCCTGCGGTATAGATGCTGATGACGAGGCCACGCCGCTTGAGCGAGGCGTATTCGGCGCAGATGACGTTCGTCCCCACGAGGATCCCGCCGATGCCGAGCCCCGTGACGACTCTCCAGATGCCGAGCTCCGTCGCCGAGTTGGCAGTGGCTGAGAGGAAGAGCCCTGCGCAGTTGACGACGAGGGCGATGAGCGTCATGTTCCGTCGCCCGATGCGGTCGGCCACCGGACCGAGAATGAGCGCGCCGATGGCCATACCGAGCAGAGCCGCACTCATGACCAGCCCCAGCGCCGTGCCGGAGAGCCCGAATTCCTCACTCACCTGGTTCGAGGAGAAGGCGATCGCGAGGACGTCATAGCCGTCGAGGGCGTTGAGGAACGTGCAGATGGCGACGATCAGCCACTGGTAGGGCGACATGCGGGACGTGTCGATGCGTTCACGTAGATCCACGGTGGTCTCCGAATTCTGCGAGCAAGTGCTCTCGCGTCGTTGCGAAATAGCTATACAGATAGGCAAATTGCAGTGGGGTGAACATTACCAAGCGCGTCATTCTTGGGCAATAGATCTGCAAAGATCGCACATTCTCAAATACCTATGGACATAGGCAAAAATCTCTGCTTTCGTTGGAGGTGAGCCCACAGCAGTGTTCATGGAAGGAACCGCAGATGGTCGAGTCAACGGCAGTCCGCCTCCTCGAGGACTTCTCTCTCGAGATGACGGGCAAGGACGTCGGGAATCTTCAGGAGGCAGCCTCGGCGATCGCTCCGGGCACGCGGATCAACGTCACCTACCTCGGCAACGAGGACCTGCCGATGCGGGTGGCCGCGGCGAAGGCCGTCGGCGAGCTCGGCTTCACCCCGGTTCCCCACATCTCCGCCCGCCGCGTCACCTCGGAACAGGCGCTGCGCGACTTCCTCGCCGCCCTCGCCGAGGTGAATGCCACCGAACGCGTCTTCGTCGTCGGCGGCGATCCCGCGACACCCGAAGGGCCCTACCCGGACTCGCTCTCGATCATCCGCACCGGCATCCTCCAGGAGTACGGGGTCCGCGAGGTCAGCGTCGCCGGCTACCCCGAAGGCCACCCCGACATCGACACCGCGACCCTGTGGGAGCATCTGCGAGCGAAGACCGCCTCGCTGGCCGAGCAGGGCCTCAGCCAGGTCGTCATCAGCCAGTTCGCCTTCGATGCCGAACGCGTCAGCGAATGGGTCGCCGAGGTCCGCGATGCCGGTGTCACCGGCGACATCCGTGTGGGCACCCCGGGACCGGCCGGCGTCAAACGGCTCATCGGCTACGCGAAGCGCTTCGGCGTCGGCACGAGCGCCGGCATCATCAAGAAGTACGGCTTCTCCTTGGCCAACCTCGTCGGCACCGCCGGACCCGACCGCTTCATCACCGAACTCGCCGCGGACACGCAGGTCGCAGGAGACGGAAGGGGCGTGAAGACCCACTTCTACACCTTCGGCGGGCTGAGCGCGACCGCCGAGTGGATCCGCGACTTCTCCCGGGGAGCGTGAGGATGAACGCTCTGGCCGAGAGCCGCCGCGACTTCGCGACGCTCATCGTCACCTGCCCCGATCAGCCGGGACTCGTCTCGCTCATCACCGCGCTCATCGCCCGCAACGGCGGCAACATCGTCTCCCTCGATCAGTACACGACCGACCCTGAGGGCGGCGACTTCTTCCAGCGCGTCGTCTTCCACCGGGAGGGACTCTCCGCCGCTCGCCCGGCGATCGAGGAGGACCTCGCTGCAACCCTCGGCCCGCACGGTATCAGCTGGCGCCTCGTCGAGGGCTCCGAGCTCAAACGCATGGCGATCCTCGCCTCGAAGTCCGACCACTGCCTTCTCGACCTCCTGTGGCGGCACCAGCGCGGGGAGCTGCCGGTGACGATCCCACTCGTCATCTCCAACCACACCGACCTCGCCGAGGATGTCCGCCGGTTCGGGATCCCCTACTTCCACGTTCCCTCACAGGGACCGGACAAGTCCGCCGCCGAGGCGCGGATCCGCGAGCTCCTCGACGGCAACGTCGACCTCGTCGTCCTCGCCCGGTACATGCAGATTCTCTCCGAGGACTTCATCGAGGACGTCGGGGTGCCGATCATCAACATCCACCATTCGTTCCTGCCGGCGTTCATCGGCGCCGGTCCCTACCGCAAGGCCAAGGAGAGGGGAGTCAAACTCATCGGCGCGACCGCTCACTACGTGACGAAGGACCTCGACGAAGGACCGATCATCGAACAGGACGTCACCCGCGTCACCCACACGATGACCGCCGCCGACATGCAGGCCAAAGGCGCCTACGTCGAACGCGAGGTCCTCTCCCGGGCCGTGCGCCTCCACACCGAGGACCGCGTCATCCGCCACGGCAATCAGACGATCGTCTTCACCTGATCATCCCTCGCAGAACCCGACCATCCCCAGTCTGACCCCGCATCCGGTTCCCGCCGGAGACAGCGAAACCACCCACCGGAAGAGAACAGAGAGGTTTGACCACCATGACCGAGAACCTGCAGCAGATCATCGACCGGACCAATCCCGTCGAGCTCCTGCGCAACTCCCAGATCGGCTCCTACATCTACCCTGTCGTCCCCGCCGACTTCACGAACTGGATCAAGGAGCAGCAGGCATGGCGGGACACCGCCGTGCTCTACGACCAGTCGCACCACATGGACAACGTGTTCTTGAGCGGGTCCGACGCCATCAGGCTGATCTCGGACACAGCAATCAACTCGGTCGCGAACTTCGCGGTGAACAAGGCGAAGCAGTACGTGCCGACGACCGCCTCGGGGCACGTCATCGGCGACGGCATCCTCTTCCGCGAGGCCGACGAGGAGTACGTCTACGTCGGTCGCGCCCCGGCGTCGAACTGGCTGCTCTACCACGCCGAGTCCGGCGACTACCCCAACCTCGACATCGAGGTCGATCGCCGTTCCCCGTCGCGGCCCTACGGTCACGCGGTCTCCCGCCGCTACTACCGGTTCCAGATCCAAGGCCCGAACGCGTGGTCGATCATCGAGAAGCTGGGCGGCGGACCGCTCGAGAAGCTCGGGTTCTTCAACATGTCGACGATGACGATCGCCGGCAAGCAGGTGCGCACCCTCCGCCACGGTATGGCCGGGGCACCGGGCCTGGAGATCTGGGGCCCGTATGAGGACCACGACCAGATCCGCGACGCCATCGTCGAGGCGGGCGCCGAGTTCGGACTCCTGCCCGTCGGGTCTCGGGCCTACCCCTCGAACACCCTCGAATCCGGATGGATCCCCTCCCCGCTGCCGGCGATCTACACCGGCGAGGCCGAGCGGGGCTTCCGCGAATGGCTCGGAGCCGACTCCTACGAAGCGACCGGGACGCTCGCGGGATCGTTCGTCTCGGAGAACATCGAGGACTACTACCTCACCCCGTGGGAGCTCGGCTACGGCAGCTTCGTCAAGTTCGATCACGACTTCATCGGCCGAGACGCCCTGGAGAAGATGGACCCGGCCGCTCAGAGGCGCAAGGTCACCCTCGCCTGGAACGCGGAGGACCTCGGCAAGGTGTGGACCTCGCTGCTCAACGTCGATGGGCCGCACTACAAGTTCTTCGACCTGCCGCTGGCGAATTACGGTTCGGCGAACTACGACTCCGTCGTCGACGCCGACGGCAACGTCGTCGGATTCTCGATGTTCACCGGGTACTCGGCGAACGAGAGTCGCGGCCTCTCCCTGGCCACCGTCAACCCTGATGTGCCCGAAGGCGCCGAGCTCACCGTCGTCTGGGGCGAACCCGACGGAGGCACGAAGAAGGCCTCGGTCGAACCGCACGAGCAGACCGAGGTCCGGGCCGTCGTCAGCCCCGTGCCGTACTCGACGGTCGCCCGCGAGACCTACCGCGGCGGATGGCGCACCGGACAGAAGAGCTGAGACCCCGGCGCACCGGCACCGTCGTAGCCGGTCGCAGCTATAGTCTGGAAGGGCTCGGGCACACCGCCCGGGCCCTTCCGTCATGCTCGCCCGGTCATCGGCAGTCAGCGGAAGCCGAACCACAGAACAGGAACCACCCATGAGCCTGCGAAGCGCGATCCTCGCCGTGCTGCGCATCGGTCCGACCTCGGGCTACGAACTGCAGAAGCTCTTCTCCCAGTCCGTCGGCTACGTCTGGCACGCCCCCGACTCCCAGATCTACCCTGAGCTGCGGAAGATGGCCGACCGGGGGCTCATCGTCGCCGAGGAGCAGACCCGCGGGACTGCGGGCACCCGCAAGGTCTACCACGTCACCGACTCCGGTGATGAGGAATTCGTCGACTGGATGAACAGCCCGCTGAAGTACCAGCGGATCCGGGATGCGGCCCACCTGCGGGCCGCATACCTGGAGTCCGCCGACGCCGAGGCGGTCGAGGAGTTCCTCACCAGCCACATCGAGCACTGGCAGAAGGAGCTCGACACCTGGGAGGGCGAGATCGCGAAGATCGACTCCCTCACCTCCCCGATGCTCAACCGTCGTCTCGAGGTCACGGCCGACGAGAAGCGGGAGGCGACGATCGCCTTCAAACGCTACTCGTACGAGGGGCTCGCCGCGCGCGCCCGCGGGGAGATCCGCTGGGCCAGGGAAGGCCTCGCTCTGGCCAAACGGCTGGGAATCACCGACACCGACGACGAGGCGCAGACCCCGATTACCTGAGGCCGAGCACCCTGATCGCGTTGTCCTTGAGGATGAGCGGAACGGCGTCGGGCTTGACGTCGAGGGCGGCGAAGTCGCTCATCCACCGCTCGGGGGTGATGAGCGGGAAGTCGGAGCCGAAGAGGGTCTTGTCCTTGAGGATCGACCCGATCGCGCGGACCAGCTGCGGCGGGAAGTACTTCGGCGACCACCCGGAGAGGTCGATGAAGACGTTCGCCTTGTGCGTGGCGATCGAGATCGACGCGTCGACCCACGGCACCGAGGGGTGGGCGAGGATCATCGTCAGCTCGGGGAAGTCGGCGGCGACGTCGTCGAGGAGCATCGGGTCCGAGTACCGCAGCCTGATGCCCCGCCCCCCGGGCAGGCCCGCTCCGATCCCGGTCTGTCCGGTGTGGAAGAGCGTGACGAGTCCGTGTTCGGCGCAGGCCTCCCACAGCGGATAGTGCTCCCGAGCGCTGGGATTGAAGCCCTGCAGGCTCGGGTGGAACTTCATCCCACGCACCCCGTAGTCGACGGCGAGCTCGCGGATGCGGGCGAGCGCCTCGGCGGGGCGGAGGGGATCGACCGATCCGAAGGGGATGAGGACATCGTTGTTCCTGGCAGCCTCCTCGGCGATCATCTGACTCGAGACCGGGGGATGCCCGCCGAGCGCCGTCGTCGCGTCGACGGTGAAGACCACCGCTGCCATGTTGTGCTCCCGGTAGTAGGCGGCGAGATCGGCGACGGTGGGGGTGCGGGGGACCGGGGCCCGGAAGTACTCCGCCGAGGCGTCGAGGAGTTCGGCGTCGAGCGTCGTGTGCTCGTGGTCGTCAGCTTCGACGTGGGTGTGCACGTCGAGCGCGGTGATCGCGGCCGTGTCGATCGCGGGTTCGTATCTCATCGCTGTCCTCGTCTCTCAGCTGTCGTATGGGGTCTCTCGGGAGATGTGGGGGCTGCTGTCGTCATGGCTGCCGGGGCGGGGGCGGTCACGGCAGCGATTCGTAGCGCTGGCGGAGAGCAAGGATCTCCCCGATCATCGCATCGCGGTCTCGGGCCATCGCCTCGGTGTCGCGCCCGGCCAGTTCCTCATCGACTCCGGCGATGAGCTTGTCCTTGAGCTCCTCGCCGAGGTGGACCTGCCGCAGATCGTGCATCCACACCTCCTGCGGCGGCCCGAGATGGTCGAGCAGGTGGCGCATCCCGCCGGGCCCGCCCGAGAGGTGCTGGATCGCAAGCGGGCCGAGGATCGCCCAGCGCAGTCCGGGGCCGTACGAGATCGCCGTGTCGATGTCGGACACGGACACGACGCCGCGTTCGACGAGCGAGTACGCCTCCTGCCACAGGGCTGCCTGGAGGCGGTTGACGACGTGACCGGGCAGTTCGGCGCGCACGAGGATCGGCTTCTTCCCGATCGACCGGTAGACCTCGAGTGCTCGCTGCCCTATCTCTGCAGGGGCTTCCGGGTGTGCGACGACCTCGACCAAGGGGATGAGGTGGGCCGGGTTGAACGGGTGACCGACGACGATCCGCTCGGGTGCGGTCGTCGCCTGTGCTGCGATCTCCGTGGGGGCGAACCCGGAGGTCGAGGAGGCGATGAGCGCCGAGGCGGGAGTCGCAGCATCGATCTGGGCGAGCAGGTCCCGTTTGATCTCGAGGCGCTCGGGCCCGTTCTCCTGGACGAAGTCGGCTTCGGCCACCGCCTCGGCGAGCGAGGAGGCGAATCGGAGCCGCTCGAGTGCCTCAGCGAGAGTGTCTCCGTCCGGTGGGGCTGCGGTGTCGTCGGGGACTGAGCCGTCGGCAGGCGGCCCACCGGCGGTCGCCGCCCCAGCGGACCGGGCCGCTGTCACCCGGTCCCGCAGCCGCGCCTCGGCGTCGGGCGCCGGATCGAACGCGGTGACTTCGTGTCCGGCGGTGAGGAACCCTGCCGCCCAGGCCGCCCCGATGACTCCGGTGCCGATGATCGCGACTCTCATGCCGAGACTCCTTCCGTGCGGCGGCGGGCGTACTCGACGTACTCCTCGAGGGAGCGCGGGTCCTGGAGGGAGCCTGCGCTCGCCACGGACTCCGCTGCCGCGCCCTGGACGATGCGCTTGACCGGGACCTCGAGCTTCTTGCCCGTCCTGCCCAACGGGATGCGGCTGACCGCGACGATCTCGTCGGGGATGTGCCGCGGAGAGAGCCGGGACTTCAGCTCCGTGCGGATCCGGGCGGCCGCCTCGGCGGTGAGGTCGACACCGTCCTCCGTCTGGACGAAGAGGACGAGTTCGCCCATTCCGCCGTCGGGGTCCTCGAGGTGGATGACGAGTGAGTCGCGGACGCCGGGGGTGGTGTCGAGGACGGAGTAGAAGTCCGCGGTGCCCAACCGCACCCCGCCGCGGTTGAGGGTGGCGTCGGAACGGCCTGTGACGACGACGCCGCCCCCGCTCGAGAACAGCACCCAGTCGCCGTGTCGCCACACCCCGGGGTACGTGTCGAAGTACGCCTGACGGCAGCGTTCGTCGCCGTCCTCTCCCCAGAAGGTCACGGGCATCGACGGGACCGGCTGCGTGATGACGAGTTCGCCGAGCTCATCGCGGACCTCGTTGCCGTCGGCGTCGAAGGCGGTGGCGGCGAAGCCGAGCGAGGTGTCCGACATCTGCCCGGAGTAGACGGGGGTGAGCGGGGACGCCTGGAGGATGCCCGTGCACACATCGGTGCCCCCGGACCCGACGTTGAGGAGGACATCCGGCCCGAACAGCTCCTGGATCCACTCGTAGCCTTCGGCCGGCAGCGGGGCACCGGCGGCCCCGAACTGTTCGACGGCGGAGAGGTCGAACTCCTCGGTCGGGGTGAAGCCCTCCCTCCGGGCGGCCATGATCGCTCCGGGTGCCATCCCCATGAGTGTGGCCTTCGTCCGTGCCGCGATCCGCCACAGCTCCTTCGAATCCGGGTAGTTCGGGTTGCCGTCGATCATGACGATCGCGGACCCGACGACGAGCCCGCCCACGAGCGCATTCCACATCATCCACGCCGTCGTCGAGAACCAGCTGAACGTGCTGCCGGGGCCGAGGTCGAAGTGAAGACCGTGGTTCTTCAGGGTTTCGAGAAGGATCCCGCCGTGGGAGTGGACGATCGCCTTCGGCTTGCCCGTCGTGCCCGAGGAGAAGAGGATGACGAGCGGGTGGTCGAAGGGAACCGGGCCGAACTCGAGCTCCGCCGCGGCGGAACCGAGCCCGCGGTAGTCGACGGCCTCGACCGGCCGGTCGGGGGCCGCGGCTGCACGGTCGGCGGCGATGAGCTCGCGGGCCGCATCGTCGACGGCGAAGTCGCCGTAGTCGACGGTGACGACGTGAGTGAGGGTGGGCAGTGCCGCGACGATCTCGGCCACCTCGGCTCTCCGGTCGATCGGCTTCGCCCCGAATCGATACCCGGGGACCGCGAAGAGCACGGTGGGTTCGATCTGGGCGAAGCGGTCGATGACGGACTGGGTGCCGAACTCCGGGGCGCAGCTCGCCCAGATCGCCCCGATGCTCGCGGTCGCGAGGAAGGCGACGAGGGCTTCGGGCTGGTTCGGCAGGTACCCGACGACCCGGTCGCCGGGACCCACACCCATCTCAAGGAGGCCGGAGCGGACTCGGGCCACTTCGGCGCGCAGCTGTGCGAAGGTGAGCGTGACCTCCTCCCGGGTCTGGGACACCGCGGTCACGGCGATGTCGTCTGCCTGCTCAGGGGTGCCGAGGGAGTGCTCGGCATAGTTGAGGGCGGCGCCGGGGAACCACTGCGCGTGCGGCATGATCCGCTCGCGAAGCACCGTGTCGTACGGGCTGTGGGAGATCACCCCGAAGTAGTCCCAGACGGTCTCCCAGAAGTCCTCGATGTCGGTGGTCGACCATGCGTGGAGATCGTCCCATCCGGTGAACGCGGTGCCGCGCCGCTGCCCGGCGAAGCGGAGGAAATCGCCGATCCGGCTGGTCTCGGTCGCGTCGGCGGGGACCTCGCGGATGATTCGCGTCATCGTCTGCCCTCTCACTTTCTCACTTTGGGGCCGGTGCCATCGAGGAAGTCGCGCATGAGGGCCTTCGCCTCGGTGCTCGACTGGGCGACGGCGGCCATGAGCGACTCCATCATGTAGCCCTCGTCGCGGCCGGATTCGACGATGCGCGGCAGGGCCTGGGTGATCGCGTAGTTCGTCACCTCGGAGTTCGAGGCGATCGCGGCGGCGAGCTCACGGGCCTTCGCCGTTCCGGCGCCTGCGGGAACCCGGTAGTTGACGAGGCCGATCGTCTCGGCGTCGACGGCGTCGAAGGACCGGCCGGTGAGCATCATGTCCTGGACCCGGGTGAGCCCGATGAGGCGGGGGACCCGCACCGAGGCGCCGCCGCCGACGAAGAGTCCCCGTTTGCCCTCGGGCAGGGCGAAGTACGCGGAGTCCTCGGCGACCCGCAGGTGCGCGGCGCTGGCGAGTTCGAGGCCGCCGCCGATGACAGCGCCCTGGAGGACGGCGATGACGGGGATCGCGGATTCGGCGATCGCGTTCATCGTCGCATGCCAGCGGCGGGAGTGGTGGAGGCCGGAGACCGCGTCGCGGTCGGTCATCTCAGACAGGTCGAGTCCCGCGCAGAAGTGCTCGCCGGCGGTGGTGAGGACGACCGCACGGATGCCCTCGGGGACAGCGGCGAAGAACTCGCCGAGGCGGGTGATCGTCGCATCGTCGAGGGCGTTGCGCTTCGCTGCGCGGTCGAGGGTGAGGATGCCGATCGCACCGTCGCGTTCGAAGGTCAGTGTCTCGCCGAGGTCGAGGGGCGAGGCGGGGGTGGGAAGGGCGGTCTCAGAGGTCATGGTGCGTCCTTGGTCGGTGCAGGGGCGGTTCGGCATGTGGTGGTTTCGGCGGTGGCGCTCGAGTGGGCGCCGAGCGGCCCGGTGCGGCGCAGGGTCCCCTTGTGAACCTTGCCCGAACCGGTGCGCGGGAGGGAGTCGACGATGTCGAAGTATTTCGGGACCTTGTACTTCGCGAGGCGGGCGAGCAGGAATTCGCGCAGCTCCTCCGGATCCGGGGTCTGCGCCTCGGCAGCGACGACGAAGGCGTGCCCGACTTCGCCCCAGCGGTCGTCGTCGGCGGCGACGATCGCCGTCTCGGCGACGGCGGGGTGTTCGAAGAGGACGGACTCCACCTCGGCGGGATAGACGTTCTCACCTCCGGAGATGAACATGTCCTTGAGCCGGTCGACGATGAAGAGGAACCCATCCGTATCGAGGTAGCCGATGTCGCCGGTGTGGAACCAGCCGCCGGGGGAGAACGCGGCCTCGGTGGCGGCGGGGTTGTCCCAGTAGCCGGTCATGACGTTGGGGCCTCGGACGACGATCTCCCCGGTCTGCCCGGCCTCGCAAGGATTGCCCGACAGGTCGCGGATGGCCACCTCGGTGAAGGGGACCGCACGCCCGGCCGACCCGGGTTTGGCCAGGGCGAAGGCTCCCGGGAGAAACGTCGCCCCCGGTGAGGTCTCGGTGAGTCCGTAGCCCTGGCAGAAGAGGATGTCCCTGTCCTGGAAGGCGTGGATGAGGGCGACGGGGATGGGGGCGCCGCCGGAGTTGACGAACCGCAGCGATGTCAGGTCGGTTGTCTCCCACCTCGGCGAGTGGAGCAGGTCGGCGAACATCGTCGTCACGCCTGCCATCCACGTCAGGCCCTCATCGTCGATCGCGTCGAAGGCCCGGTCAGGATCCCACTTCGCCTCGAGGAGGATCCGAGCCCCGCGCAGGTAGCTTGTGAGCACCTGCTGGTTGAGGCCGATGACGTGGAAGAGCGGTGCGGCGACGAGTGTGGCGTCTGAGGCGGTGAGGTCGGTGTTGAGGAGGAGGTTGAAGGAGTTCCACAGCAGATTCGCATGCGTGAGCACCGCGCCCTTCGGCCGCCCGGTCGTCCCGGAGGTGAAGAGGAGGAGGGCGGGGTCGCTGCCGTCGACCTCGGCGGCGGGGATGATCGGTCCCTTCGCCGAGGCGGGGGCCGGGTCCCAGCGCACCGCCTCGGTGGGGACGTCGACCGTGAGCGCTGCCGCGGTGTCGGTGAGTTCGGGGGCGACGAGGAGGAGGGAGACATCGGCGTTGGCGAGCTGAAAGTCGAGTTCGGCCGGGGCCAGACGCCAGTTGAGGGGGATGAAGATCGCGCCGAGGCGGAAGCACGCGAGCAGGGTGACGACCGCGGCGGGGTGGTTGGGTCCGAGGTAGGCGACCCGGTCGCCTCGGCGGATGCCCGCCGCGTGGAGGTCGGTGGCGGCAATGAGCGCGCGCTCATGCATGTCCGCGTAGGAGTGGTCGATGCCGGCGAAGCGAATCGCGGTCGCCTCGCCGTAGTCGGTGGCCTGGCGTTCGGAGAGTTTCGCGAGGCTGGGGTGGACGACGGTCACGGCTTCTGTCCTTCCGGGGTGCGCGCGGACGGGTCGGCGGGCGTCGACTGAGGTGGGACTGTCGGTGCGGCGGACGCGGTCGGTGCAGACGGCGCGGTGGACACCGTCGGATCAGCGGGATTCGCCGGGGCGGTGTCTGCGACGACGGCGTCGGCGGCGACCTGCTCGGAGAGGACCCGGGACTTCGTCTCGCCGAGGCGGAGGATACAGAGGATGCTGACGACGGCCACGGCGGCGATGACGAAGGAGAGCGGCAGGGTCGTCGATCCGCCGTTGGCGTTCATGATCGCCGCGAAGAGGACGGGGGAGATGCCTGCGCCGAGGCCGGCGAACTGGTAGCCGAGCGAGGCACCGGTGTAGCGGTGCTCGGTGTCGAAGAGCTCGGTGTAGAAGCCGGCGAGCGGGCCGTAGATCATCGGGTGGATGACGCCTTGGCCGATGATCATGCCGATGGTGATGAGGACGCCGTTCTTCGTGTCGATGAGCGGGAAGAGCGCGAAGCTCCACGCTGCGATGAGGATGGCGCCGGAGATGACGAGCGGGCGGCGGCCTACGGCGTCGGAGAGCCTCGACCAGAGGATGATGCCGAAGATGGCGAAGAAGGAGGAGAAGGTGAGGGCGTTGAGGATGGTCTGCTGGTCGACGCCGATCTGGACGCCGTAAGCCACGGAGTACGTGGTGAGCAGACCCTGGAACATGAACGCGGAGAGGCCGACGCCGATCGAGAGGAGGAGGGTGACCGGCTGCTTGCGCAGGGTGGCGAGGATCGGGATCGATGTGGGGCGTGTGCGTTCCTTGGCGCGGAGGAATTCAGGGGATTCGTCGACGGCGGCGCGGACGACGACGCCGACGACGAGAAGGATGATCGAGGCGAGGAACGGCAGGCGCCAGCCCCAGGCGACGAACTGCTCGACGCCCATGACCGAGAGGGTGCCGGCGACGACGGCGGCGGAGACGAGTTGTCCGCTGGGGGCACCGGCGCTGGTGAAGCTGGCCCAGAAGCCGCGGTTGGTCGTCGAGTGCTCGGCGGACATGAGGGTCGCCCCGCCCCACTCGCCGCCGATGGCGATGCCCTGGACGACGCGGATGAGGATGAGCAGGAGCGGGGCGACGATGCCGGCCTGGTCGTAGGTGGGCAGGACGCCGATCAGGGTCGAGGCGATGCCGATGGTGAACATGCTGATGACGAGCATGCGTTTGCGGCCGAGCTTGTCGCCGAAGTGGCCGAAGACGATGCCGCCGAGCGGGCGCGCCAGGTAGCCGGTGGCGAACGTCGCGAGGCTCGCGAGCGTGCCGACGAGCGGCGGGAGGTTGGAGAAGAAGACGTCTTTGAAGACGAGGGCGGCGCAGACGGAGTAGAGGAAGAAGTCGTAGTACTCGATGACGCTGCCGAGGTACGCGGACGCTGCGGCCCTCTTGAGCATGGTGGGCGATTTTCTTGAAGCCATGGGATCCTCGCTGATTCTGTGGCTGAAAAGGCGGCAATCCTATGACGTCGCCGGCCTCTTGTGAATACTATGCATCTGGCTGGCGACACTGCAACAGTTTGCAGAATATAGTTTCGTGCCAAGGGAGGAAGGGGTCCGCCGAGGCGATAGTGTGGCGGCATGTCCGTTCATCCGCAGTCGCTCTTCCTCGCGCTCGCCGGTCTGCACATGACCGATGATCCAACGCCCCTGAGCGGGACGTCGATCGTCTTCGTCATGGGGGAGCTGGGCGTCGGCGAAGCGGCCGCACGGTCGGTGCTCCAGCGCAATGCGGCGAAGGGATTCATCGTTCGGCGCAAGGACGGGCGGAAGACGTTCTACACCGTGAGTGAGCAGGCTCGGGAGATCCTCCTCGGCGGAGGGCGGAAGATGTTCGTCGGTGAGCGGCCGCGGGACTGGGACGGGCGGTGGACGCTCGTGCGCATTCAGGTGCCTGAGTCGAAGCGGGCCCTGCGGCACAGGCTCTCCTCCCGGCTGTCGTGGGCGGGGTTCGGTCGCATCGACGGCGGCACCTGGGTGGCTCCGGCCAAGGTCGATGTCGAGGACATCCTCGGCGAGGAGGCGTGTGAGGTCGCGCCGGTCGTCGTCTATGGGGAGCTGCAGCCGCCGACGACAGATGCGATGCTCGTCGACGCGTTCGACCTCGACGAGGTGGCGACCCAGTATGAGGTGTTCGGGAAGAAGTGGCGGGCGTGCACGGTCTCAGGGCTGTCACCGACTGAGGCGCTCGTGCGCAGGGTGGAGCTCCACTTCGACTGGCTGACGCTCACCCGCACTGATCCGCAGCTGCCCCCGGATCTCTTGCCCGACGATTGGCCGGGTTTCGCCCAGTGGCAGCTCTTCCGAGAGCTCAACGAGCGTCTGGGCGAGATCGAGGAGCCGGCCTTGGACCAGTTCTTCGCCGGCGGGCTGGGGTAGCGGCCCGGACCCGGGCGACGTAGCGGTGGTGACGATCAGATACCATTCCTGAGGCCCCTCTCTCGAACGGAAATCTGCATGCCCGAAAAGCGCTCCACCGGCGCGAAGGTCGGTCTCGGCTGCGGCGGAGGCGGCTGCCTCACGATCGCCGTCATCATCATCGCCGCGTTCATCTCAGTCGTCGTCGGCGGCACTCCGGAGGAGACTGCAGCAGAGACCGTCTCTGGAGGGCAGGCGACGACGGCACCTGCAAGCCCGGAGTCAACGCCGACGACCGCGGTGCCGGCGCCGACGACGGCGGCGGATCCAGGGACTGCGCTGGCGATGCTGGCCGACCTTGAGACGAAAGGCCGGGCACCGAAGACCGGGTACGACGCGGATCTGTTCCGGTGGAGAGCGGATGTCGACCACAACGGGTGCGACACGAGGAATGATGTGCTCAGGCGCGACCTCACGGACATCACACTCAAGCAGGGGTCGAACGGGTGCGCAGTGATCGCGGGGCGGCTCGACGACCCGTATCTCGGTGAGACCTATGCCTTCGATCGGGACCCGAACAACATCGACATCGATCATGTCGTCGCTCGGTCGAATGCGTGGCAGACGGGAGCGCAGGGGTTCGATGAGACTGAGCTTGAGGAGTTCGGCAACGATCCGCTCAATCTCCTTGCGGTGAGCTCGACGCTCAATCGTCAGAAGGGGGACGGAGATGCGGCGACGTGGCTGCCTCCGCAGAAGAGCTTTCGCTGTGAGTACGTCTCACGACAGATTGCAGTCAAGCACAAGTACGGTCTGTGGGTGGTCAGGGCTGAACGGGACGCGATGACGAGGGTGCTCGAGTCATGCGAGGACGAGCCGGCGTTCACCGAGGACGTGTCGTGGCCGGCGGCAGGCGACGGTGACAACGTCAAGGTCGAATCGACCCCGACGAAGAAGCCTGTCGAGAAGCCGGCACCCGCTCCGGAGAAGCCAGCAGACGAACCGGAACCGAAGCGCGAATCGTCCGGTGGATCGGTGTATTACAAGAACTGCACGGCGGCGCGAGCTGCCGGCGCTGCGCCGGTCCGAGTCGGGGATCCCGGCTATGGTCGCCACCTCGACCGTGACGGCGATGGCGTCGGGTGTGAATAAGGCGCTTGCTTCAATGGTGGGCCCCGTGGGGATCGAACCCACGACCCGCGGATTAAAAGTCCGCTGCTCTACCAACTGAGCTAGAGGCCCGGTCTCGACAGATCGGCATGGGCAAGCGCCCAGAAGAGGCTGTCGGAGACTCCCCAATACTAGGGCCAGAACGGGCCTTCACTCAAACCCGAGGGGGTGCCCTGCGACCAAATCCGAGAGGGCGCCCCGCGACATCCGCGGGGCGCCCTCTCGACGCGTCATCGGCGACGATGTGTCGCCGTCGTCATCTCAGCGGCCGATCTCCCGCGACCGCTTCGACGAGTCCGTCACGGCCGAGTCCGCGTCGTACTTCGTGGCGTCCTTCTCGACTCCCCCGTCGACGACTTCGCTGTCGACGGAGTCCTTGCCCTTGTTGCCCAGCCCGGTGAGGCTCTTGAGCGTTCCGAGCAGCTTGTTGTCGCTCTTCTCAGCGACGAACTGAGGATCGGTCTCGAGTGGGAACACCGTCGGCGCGGCGCCGAACGCGGTCTTCGACTCGTCGGCGACCTTCTTCGCCATCTTCGCGTTGACGACACCGCCGATGACCGCGCCGATGCCGAACGGCAGCAGACGACCGAAGAGGGAACCGCCGGCCCGCGCGGCGAACTTGCGGATGAAGGTCTTCCGCAGCTTCCGCAGAAGCATGTCGACGACCGGTGCCGGCAGCTGCTTTGTCAGCGTCGCACCCCAATCGCCGAGGAGGGCGTCTGCTCCCACCTGCTGCTTGCCGAAGCGCTGGACGAGGTTCTTCCCGTCCTTGCCGAGCATGAGCCCGAGGACCAGCGCATTCGCGCGAGCCGGATCGTTGACCGGCAGACCGTGGATCTCCGAGATCGACTGGGCGAAGAGCGCCGTCACCTCGAGGAATCCCGCGGTCTCCGCCGTTGCGAAGCCGAGCGCTGCCATGGTGCCGAGCCCGGGCACTGCCGCGGTCGCACCGACCGCCGCGCCGCCGGTCGTGGTGAGGGCACGGTAGTGCTTGCGGATGATTTCCACGAGCTCCTCGGGCGTCGCATCCGGATTCCGCCTGCGCAGCGAGCGCACGTACGCGAGAGCCACTGGCCGCTGCACCGACAGCAGCTTTGAGAGCACGGACTCGGTACGCGGATTGAGGGTTCCGTCCTCATTGACGGCGAGCTTCGCCGCTCTGTCGAGACCCTTCTGCACCATGGTTTGCTTCGCCACGGGAATTCCTCCTCGTTCACTGTCTTCACAGGGCCGATCGTCGGCCCAGATCCGGGTTCATTTTAGTAGGGCACGCTGTGATTTTCGTAGGAGCAGCCGAGCATTCGCTGACCGATTCTCGAGACCTGCGAGTTGTGCAGGTCACATTCAACCTATACGATTTCTCCAAAAGCTATACATTCATGCACCTGGGTGCTCCACCCATCAGCTTGTCACACCGTCGTGACGTCCCACACCGAGGTGGGACGGCTTGAGGAGAATCCATGAAGAAGCGCTTGATCACGATGATCACCGCCGGGGCTTCCGCGCTCGTGCTCACCGGCTGCGCGATGTTCCAGCCCGTCGACGTCAATCGTGCCGCCGTCGAGGAGGTCGATCCCGACGCGACGACGATCCGGATCGGCAACGTCTACGAAGCCAGCCACCCCGTCAACTCGTGCGGCCTCGAACCGATGAAGGAGGAGCTCGCCGGCAAGGGCTTCAACGTCCTCGTCTACCCGGCAGCGCAGATCGGCAGCGAAGCCGAGATGGTCGAACAGGTCGCCACCGGCGCCCTCGACTTCGTCAACAGCGGCCCGTCCTTCCTCGGGGCCTGGCATCCCGAGGCCGCCGTCCTCGACGGAGCCTACCTCGCCGAGGACGCCGCCGAACTCCAAGGCGCGACGACCGGCGAGATCATGTCCGGAGTCTTCGACGACATGGCCGCCGAGACCGACCTCCGGGTCGTGAGCAACTTCTACTACGGTGCCCGCCAGGTCACCGCGAACAAGCCGGTCCGCACCCCGGATGACCTCCGGGGCCTGAAGATCCGCACCCCCGACGCGCCCCTCTACCTCACGACGCTTTCCATCATGGGGGCCACGGCCACCCCGATGGCTCTGAGCGAGGTCTACTTAGGCCTCCAGCAGAACACGATCGACGCCCAGGAGAACCCCATCCCGACGATCGCCTCGGCGAAGTTCTACGAGGTCCAGGACTACATCAGCATCACCGAGCACATCGTCCAGGGCGTCTACCTCGTCGGCAACGAACGCCTCCTCGAATCGATGGACCCGAGCAAGCGCGACACCCTCCTCGCCGCGATCGACGACGCCCGCGTTCGCGTCGAGGAGTGCACCCTCAAGCAGGAGAAGGAGATTCTCGCCGACTGGAAGGAGACCGAGGAGATCAACGTCGTCGAGGACGTCGACATCCAGGCCTTCCGCGACCTCGTCGCCGAGGAGCTGCCCAAGCGCGTCACCTGGGGTGACACGTACCTGGCGGTGAAGAAGTCCCTCGAAGACGCTCGCTCTGACGCGGGGGAGGAGAACTGATGAACCCCGACACTCCCGGCAGCGACACCATCGCCGACGCCGAGGCGATGCTCGCCTTCGACAAGGACTCCTTCGAACGGCGAAGCGCCCTCTATCGTTGGGCGATCAGCCTCGAGCGCGCGATCGGCATCCTCCTCATGGTCGGCGTCTTCGCCCTCGTCCTCCTCCAAGTCATCACCCGCTACGTCTTCGACAGCCCCCTGTCGTGGACCGAGGAGGTCGCCCGCCTCACCCTCGTGTGGCTGACGTTCCTCGCCGCCGCCTACGTCACCTCTCGGCGCTCCCACATCACCGTCGACCTCATCGCCACGGTCGTCCCCCGGAGAGTCGCCCGGGCCATCGGCACCTTCGCCCGCCTCGTCGTCCTCGCGGTCTCGGCGTTCATGGCCGTCGCCGGGATCATGATGGTCGACATCGTCGCAGCGATCGCCATGCCCGCCTCCGGACTGCCGACCGCCCTGCTCTACCTCGCCGCGACGATCGGCTTCATCCTCATCTTCATCCACACGATCATCGAATTCGTCATGGTCGCCAAGCACCCGGACGAGAACCCCGACACCGTTGACACCGCAGCCCACATGGAAGGCCTCTGACATGACCCTCATCCTCATGCTGGCCGCCCTCCTCGTCCTCCTCGCCCTGCGCGTGCCCGTCGGCATCGCCCTCCTCGTCCCCTCGATCATCTACATCGCCATCGACCCGTCCTCAAGTCCCGCGCTCGCCGTCCAGCAGGCGACCTCCGGCGTCTTCGACTTCGCGATCCTCGCCGTGCCGATGTTCATCCTGCTCGGCAACCTCGCGAACATCTCCGGCGCCACCGACCGCCTCTACGACGCCGCCGTCGCAGCGATCGGCCACGTCCGCGGTTCGCTCGGCTACGTCAACATCCTCACGAGCTTCGGCTTCTCCTGGGTCTCCGGCGCCGCGATCTCCGATGCCGCGGCGATGGGCCGCATCCAGGTGCCCGCGATGATCCGCCGCGGCTACCCCGTCGGCTTCTCCCTCGGCGTCACCGGCGCCTCCTCCCTCATCGCGCCGATGATGCCGCCCTCGATTCCCGCGATCATCTACGCCGTGACCGCGGGGGTCTCCGTCGGCGCGCTCTTCGTCGCCGGCATCGTCCCCGCAGTCCTCCTCGTCGTCCTCCTCAGCATCATGTGCTGGTTCCTCACCCGCGGCCGCGAGGACCTCCGCCTGCCCAAGGCCTCCCGCGCCACCCGCCTCAAGTCCGGTCTGCGCGCCCTGCCCCCGGTCGGGGCCGCCGTGGTCATCCTCGGCGGCATCCTCTCCGGCATCTTCACCCCCACCGAGGCGAGCGCCGTGGGCGTGGCCTACATCGGCATCCTCGCGATCGTCTACGGCAACTTCACGTGGCCGAAGGTCAAACACGCCCTCGTCACCGCCGTCGAGACGACCGGCGGGATCCTCATCATCGTCGCCGGCGCCGCCCTCTTCGGCTGGGTCCTCGCCCGCGAACAGGCACCCCAGCTCGCCGCCGAGGTGCTCCTGTCCATCACCGACCGCCCCATCGTCTTCCTCATCCTCGTCAACCTCCTCCTGCTCATCATCGGATGCGTCCTCGAGCCCACCTCGGCGATCCTCATCCTCGTCCCCGTCCTCCTCCCCGTCGCCGAGGTGTTCGGACTCAGCCCCGTCCACTTCGGCATCATGATCATCTTCAACCTCCTCATCGGCCTGCTCACCCCACCCGTGGGCCTCGTCCTCTTCGTCCTCTCCTCGGTGACGAAGTATCCGGTGACGACGGTGATCAAGGGAACCCTGCCGTTCTTCGTCCCGATGCTCGCCACCCTCCTCCTCATCTCCGTCGTCCCCTTCCTCAGCCTGTGGCTGCCCTCCCTCCTCGGCTACGCGGTCTGAGTCCCCGATCCACCCACCGGAAAGGCAGAAGCTCGTGCCCCTCATCACCGACATCACCGTCACCGACGTCCGCTTCCCCACCTCCCTCGAACTCGACGGCTCCGACGCCGTCAACGTCGACCCCGACTACTCGGCCGCGTACGTGGCCATCCATGCCGGGGACGGTGATGCCGCCGAGGTGGGGCATGGTCTCGTCTTCACCGCCGGACGCGGCAATGAACTCATCGTCGCCGCGATGGAGTCGTACGCTCCTCTGCTCATCGGCCGAGAGCTCGACGATCTCCTCGCCGACCTCGGCGCCGCCTCGGCGCTGCTCGTCCACGACTCCCAGCTGCGCTGGCTCGGCCCCGAGAAGGGGGTGACGCAGATGGCCGCGGGCGGCCTCCTCGGCGCCCTGTGGGATCTCGCCGCCCGGCGCGCGGGCAAGCCGCTGTGGAGGCACCTCGCGGAACTGCCCGCCGAGGATCTCGTCTCCGCCATCGACTTCACCCACCTGCGCAACGCCCTCACCGAGGAGGAAGCACTCGAGATGCTCCGCGCGGGAGAGGACGGCCTCGCCGAGCGCATCGCCGAGATCGAGGCGAGCGGCGTCCCCGCGTACACGACCTCACCGGGGTGGCTCGGCTACAGCGACGAGAAGCTCGTGCGCCTGGCGAAGGAAGCCGTCGCCGAAGGGTTCACGCAGATCAAGCTCAAGGTCGGCGGCAGCCTCGAGGACGACCGGCGGCGCCTCGCGCTCGCCCGCGAGGCCGTGGGCCCCGACATCCGCATCGCCATCGACGCCAACCAGAAGTGGGAGACCGGCGAGGCCATCGACTGGGTCAACGCACTCGCCGAATTCGACCCGTACTGGATCGAGGAGCCGACGAGCACCGACGAGATCCTCGGCCACGCGGAGATCCGCCGCGGCGTCGCCCCGATCAAGGTCGCCACCGGCGAGGCCGTGCACAACCGGATCATGGTCAAACAGCTCCTCCAGGCCGAGGCCATCGACATCCTCCAACTCGATTCGACCCGCGTGGCCGGGGTCAACGAGAACCTCGCGATCCTCCTGCTCGCGAAGAAGTTCGGCATCCCCGTCTGCCCGCACGCCGGCGGAGTCGGACTGTGCGAACTCGTCCAGCACCTCGCGCTCTTCGACGCCGCCCGCGTCGCCGGGCAGCCGGACGACCGCGTCGTCGAATACGTCGACCACCTCCACGAGCACTTCGTCGACCCTGCCGTCGTCGTCGACGGCCGCTACCGCGCGCCCACGGCACCCGGCACGAGCGCCCGCATGGTCGAGGGGTCCGTGACCGAATGGACCTATCCCGACGGACCCGGATGGCAGCGCGTCGGAGAGCGTGCCGCCGTCGGTGCAGAGGACCGACAGCCTGCCGGCTCGACGGAAGGAGCATCGGCATGAGCATCCGCGCAATCCTCCCCGCCGAGGCGACCGGCACCTTCCTCGGTCGCCTCTCCGTCCCGGGCAGACCCGCCCCGATCCCCGTCCTCATCACTGGTGACGAGGTCCGCGACGTCTCCGCTGTCGACCCCACGATCTCAGGCATCCTCGAGACCCCGGACCTGCCTCGGCGGCTCGCCGAATCCGCCGCCCGTCCCGCCGAGTGGAGCGTCGAGGACATCCGCCTGCCCGAGGACGATGCGGGGGAGGACGCCCCGGTGCTGCTGGCCCCGATCGACCTCCAGGTCATCAAAGCGTGCGGGGTGACGTTCGCCGGCTCGATGGTCGAACGCCTCATCGAGGAACGCTGCGACGGCGACCCGGGACGGGCCCAGGCCGTGCGCGACGAACTCGCCTCCGCCGTCACCGCCGATCTCGCCGCCATCGTCCCCGGTTCCGAGCAGGCAGCCCGGCTCAAGGAGGCGCTGCTGGCCAAGGGCTGGTGGTCGCAGTACCTCGAGGTCGGCATCGGCCCCGACCCCGAGGTCTTCACGAAGGGACCCGTGCTCTCGGCCGTGGGCACCGGCGACGCCGTCGGGATCCCCGCGTTCTCCGCATGGAGCAACCCCGAACCCGAACTCGTCCTCGTCGTCGACTCCCACGGTGAGATCCGCGGGGTGACGATGGGCAACGACGTCAACCTCCGCGACGTCGAAGGCCGCAGCGCCCTGTTGCTCGGCATGGCCAAGGACAACAACCGCTCGACGGCGATCGGCCCGCTCATCCGGCTCTTCGACGACACCTTCGACCTCGACGCCGCCCGGGAGCTCGACCTCGCGCTCACGGTCACGGGGGATTCGGGCTATGAGCTGCGCGGGGTCAACTCGGTGCGGGCGCTCAGCCGACCCTTCGAGGACCTCGTCGCCGCCGCCCACGGACGCCACCACCAGTATCCGGACGGGTTCGTCCTCTTCACGGGCACCCTCTTCGCCCCGACCGAGGACCGGGGGACGGCCGGCCTCGGGTTCACCCACCACCTCGGCGACCGGGTGACGATCGCCAGCGACAGCCTCGGCGTGCTGGCGAACACGGTCGGACGGGCGGAGGACCTGCCCACCTGGGACTACGGCATCCGCGCGCTCTTCCGCGACCTCGCGGCAGGACAGCGGTAGTCTCGTGGGCACAGTGGAGAGCATCGACGGGGGCCGCACCCGTTCTGCGGCCGACCGGCGGAGAGGAGACGGAATGCCCGGACGCGACACCGACGCGGACTCGAGCGTCTACGCGCGGATCAAGGCGATGATCCTCGACGGCACAGTGCCGCCGGGGGAGAGGATCACGATCGACCGGATGGCCCGGGAGCTCGGGGTGTCCCAGACCCCGGTGCGGGAGGCGATGCAGCGTCTCGAGGGTGACAAGCTCGTCCGGACCAGGCAGCCGCGTGGCTATGCGACGACCCCGCTGCTCACCCGACGCGACCTCGAGATGATGATCGAGGTCCGCCTCCTCATCGAACCGTGGGCGGCGCGGATGGTCGCCGTCGACCGGGCGTCCAACCCGGGGCGGGAGCTGCTCACCGAAGTCGAGTCGTTCGCCGCCGACCCGGACGGGAGCGACTGGAAGCAGGAGCTGTTCCAGCACGACTCGCGCTTCCACCTCCGCATCCTCGAGGCGACCGGCAACACGTTCCTCCTCGACGCGTATCGGCAGATGCGACCGCACCTCCATCTCTTCCGCCTCTACCCCGGCGATCCGCACGGCATCGACACCTCGCACGAGCACGGCGAGATCGCCCGCGCGATCGCGGAGTGCGATCCCGATGCCGCCGAGGCCGCGATGCGCGAGCACATCCTCCACGCACTCACCCGGTTCTCCGCGAGCACGGAGGGCGGTGCGGGGTCCGACGGGGAGGCGGGGTCCGACGGAGGGCCGAGCGACGCCGGCCGGGGTTTCACCGACGCCTTCGCATCGGTGCTCGGGCGCTCGCGGGGCACCGACTCCGAGGAGGCGAGCTGATCATGCGCCTCTCCGTCGACTCGCTCCGCACCTTCGCCGCAGACGCCCTGGCCTCGTGCGGTGTCCCGGACACCGATGCCTCGCTCACGGCCCGCTCCCTCGTCCAAGCCGACCAGCGCGGCATCGCCTCGCACGGCCTGCTGCGCCTGCCGCTCTACGTCCGTGCCCTCGAATCCGGCGGCATCGCCCCGAGACCGGAGCTCGCCTTCGTCCGGGACACCGGGGCGACCGCGGTGCTCGACGGCGGCAGCGGACTCGGGCAGGTCGTCATGCAGACCGCCGTCGACTGGTCACTCGACCGCACACGGATGCACGGCGTGAGTGCGATCGCGGTGGAGAACTCGAGTCATTACGGGGCGGGTGCGTTCTGGACCGATCAACTCGCAGCCGCCGGACTCTTCGCCGTCCTCACCTCGACGACGGGTCCGACCGTCGCCGTCCACGGCGGCAGCGCGAAGGTCATCGGCACGAACCCGCTGACGATGACCGCCCCGAGCGCCGGTGAGGACCCGATGACCCTCGATATGGCCACCTCGGCGGGGGCATTCGGCAAGGTCATCGCCGCCCGCAACGCCGGCAGGCCGATCCCTGCGGGCTGGGCCGTCGACGCCGAGGGCAGGGAGACGACCGACGCGGACGCCGCGGCCGCCGGGTCGCTGCTCGCCTTCGGCGGGCACAAGGGCTCCGGGCTCGCGGTCCTCCTCGAAGCCTTCGCCGGGGGCCTGAGCTCGGCGACCTTCGCGTACGAGACCCAGGACATCTGGGACAACCCCGCCTCGGAGATGAACAACGGGCACCTGCTCATCGCCCTCGACTCCGCCGCCTTCAACGGCCGCACCACCGCCGAGGCGAAGGTGAGCGCCCTGGGAACCGCGATCGGTGCCTCCGGGGACGGGGTGCGGCTGCCCGGGGAGATCGAGTACGCGAACGAGGAGCGCAGCGCCGACGCGCTCGACCTCGAGGATTCGACCGCCGAGGCGCTGCTGAGGGTGGCCGACGACCTCGGGCTTCCTCGGCCGCAGTGAGCCTCCGGGCGTGAAACTCGGTGAGAGGAGTGCGCACCCCTTGACCGGCGTTCAGACACGAGGACTACACTGCACACACGATGAATGAGCGCCCGTTCCACCGCCCCGTCCCGCTCGCCGACCTCGAATCGGTGAGCAGCCTGACCGACCCCGTCACCCGGTCGGAGACCTCGCACGCCACGGCGGCCCTCCTCCTCGGCGACGCCCGCGGCAACCGTGACGAAGCCGCGACCAGGCGCTTCGTCGAACTCGCCGACGACATCGGCCTCGAGGTCATCGCCGAGATGTGGTCGGCTGCCCCTGCCGTCTCCGCGCCCGGCGCGCTCTGGCGCCTCTACGCCCTGCGCGAGTGGATCGTCACCTCACCCCGTGAGGTCGCTGACCTCTTCGACCTCGGACGACGGCGCACGACCGAGGGCATCGGCGTGACCGAGATCCTGGCCGGGGTCGAGAATCCGGTCGGACCCGACGAGGTGGCCCGTGCGATCGACGAGATCCTCGCCGGCGCCTTCCGCGGCGACGTCATCATCGCCCTGCTCCGGGCTGCCGCCTTCGTCGGCATCTGCGCTGCCGGGGCCGACAGCGAGGACACGCGCACCCGCCTGCAGCAGCTCTCGAAGGACCTCGGCGACGCCGCGATGGTCCACCGCAACGAAGGTCTGAGCTGACCCGCGCGACCGCTGCGGAACACGGGCACTGAACCCCGCCTCGGCGAGGGAGGACAAGGAACCGCACGCCCGCCTCGGCGAAGGCACCGGCCCCGATCCGGGTTGGGTGGACGCACGGGGCGGACGATCGTCGGCTGTGAGATTTTTCAAGCCGGAGTTCGCCGTACCGGGGTAGACGCACAGTGTGGAAGCGGTATCGTGGAAGACGGCCCTCGTGGCCACCGGACGTTGGATCGCTGAAGCCCCGGGCTCCAACCTCAGCCGCTTCGAGCGGCCTATCGCCGAGAGGCGCTCTCGGTTCAGCGTCCGGTTCACACACTCGACAGAGGAATATCGGCGCGAATTGCACATGCGTCCGGCGGTGTCCGGGCCCCGGGCAGGAGGAAACGCATGCGGCTCAGACGGGTACCGCAGGACACCGTGTTCTACGAGCGGATGTCCGATCTCGTCGGACAGATGCGGCAGTGCAATCTCGTGCTCGCCGAACTCTCGGGCATCGAACTCACCGAACGCCGGCAGGTCGCCGACCGGCTGCGTGAGATCGGCGACCACGCCGATGCGGACATGGGAGCCGTGCTGCGGGCCCTGCGGGAGAACTACATCACCCCCTTCGACCGCTACGACCTCTACCTCCTCTGCCATCACATGCGCGACATCTGCCATCGCCTCCACGGCGTCGGCTACGTCCTCGCCTCCGAAGCCTTCGACCCCCTGCCCTCCGGCGTCCTCGAGACGCTCGCGGTCCTGTCCAACCAGACCGACCACACGGCGCGGATGGTCTCGAAGCTGCCGGGCAAGGTCGACCAGTGGGACTACGTCGACACGATCAACCGGCTCACCCACCAGGTCGAGACCCTCCAGTGGCGGATGTCCGACGCGGTGCCCAACTCGAAGCGCGGACTGACGTACATGGCCGCGGTCTCCCAGCTCGGCCAGGCCTTCGTCCGTGCCGCCCACAGCTTCACCGAACTCGGCAAGGTCGTTGCCTCGATCGCGATCAAGGAATCCTGATCCGTGGAGCTGCTCATGGCGGGAGTCATCGTCGCCGCGGTGCTCTTCGCCGGATCGAACGGGTTCCATGACGCGGCGCTGACCATCGGCAACGCCGTGGTCGGGCGCGCGCTCAGCCCGAAGTGGGCGCTCGGACTCGCCGTCGTCTTCAACTTCATCGGTGCCCTGCTCGGCGAGGGCATCGCGATCGTCGTGGCCAACCAGATCATCAGGTTCGCAGGCATGCCGACAGACGTCATCCTCACATGCATCATCATCGCCTTCGTCTCCGCGACGGCATGGAGCCTGTTCACGTACTGGCTCGCGCTGCCGGTGTCGTCGACGCACTGCCTCATCGGCGGCCTCCTCGGGGCGGGCCTCACCCTCGGGTTCACCCTCGACAGCGCCGAGTTCTTCGACTCCGTCATCCTGCCGCTGCTCATCTCGCCGGTGCTCGGATTCCTCCTGGCCTGGGGTCTGACGCTCCTCTTCTCGAAGCTCTTCGCCTCGACCCCGCCGAAGCCGCTCTTCCGCGGGGCGCGGATGGTCGACGCGGTCCTCACCGCCTCGCTCTCCCTCGTCCACGGCATCCAGGATGCGCAGAAGACCGCGGCGCTCGTCATGGTCGCCATCCTCGCCGTCGATACGGTCAAGCACAGCGAACTCGCCGTCGTCGAGATCTCCTGGCCGGTGCGCATCCTCATCGCCCTGGCGCTGGCCGCCGGGACCGGGCTGAGCGGATGGCGGGTCGTGCGCACGCTGTCGGTGCGGATGGCACGCCTCGACCCGGTCAAGACCGCGATCGCCGACGCCACCGCCTCGGTGCTCATGTACGCAGCCGCCCTCGTCATGCGGGTGCCCGTGTCGCTCACCTTCGTCCTCGGGTCGGCGATCCTCGGCACGCAGTACGCGGGCCGGAAGGGCTACCCGCGGGCCCGGTACATCGTCCCGATGGTCGCCGGCTGGCTGCTGACGATCCCCGCCGCGGCGCTGCTCGCCGTGGGCATCGGCCTCGTCGTCCGCGCCGTCGCGGCCTGAGGCAGCTGCGAGCCCCCTCAACCTCGAGGGGACCACTGCGCGGCGAGGGGACGATTTCTAGCTGGTCCGCTCGCCCCGGAGGAGTCCCCTCGGCGCAGCGGCGCTCTCTGCGAGCACCACCTCGCCGAGGCTGAACCCGGCGTTCTGTGGGGAACCGGGAGCCGCCTCGGCGAGGCTGGGGATGCCGGGGAAGGGGACTGTCAGTCGACCTTGGCTCTGCGGCCGAGGACGACGCCGGCACCGATCATGGCCACGGACAGGACGAAGTGGAGCCAGTTGTCCGCGGTGTTGAGGGGGACGAAGTTGCCCATCGAGTCCATGGGGATGACGAGCCCGTAGATCCACAGCACGGCGTAGACGATGCCGCCGACGATGAGGTACCCCTTCGCGAGGGCACGGGAGCGCAGGGCGAGGAGTCCGACGATGCCGAAGAGCAGGTGGACGATGTTGTGGAGCACCGAGACCTGGAAGATTCCGAGCAGAGCGGCCTCGGAGTGGTGTCCGGCGAACATCAGCGTGTCGTAGTTCTGCGTGATTCCCGGAACGAACCCGAGGATCCCGACGAGGAGGAAGACGGCCCCGAAGATCCCGGCGACGATCTGGACGGCGCTGCGGGTCGAGCGTGCAGTCGCGTGTGCGTGGGAGGCGGTCATGACGATCCCTTTCTGCTTCGGCGTGGTTCGTCTGTCGTGGTTCGTCTGTCAGAGGGGATTCGGAGCCGGGCTCCGTTCGGATGGGTCGGACTTCCGATGAAGTGTGCACGCCGGTGGTGCCGGTCGCCTTTCCGAGGAAGATCGGGTTCGATCCTGGGCCGGATTTCGGACCGGATCCTCCTCCGGGACCCGAGGCGCACGGAGTTCGAGGCGCAGGTGCGCGCACGGGCAGCGCTGGGTGCGTGGTGCGCGCTCGCAGGAACGCAGGCAAGCGCAACGCCGGACCGGGCACGAAGCCCGATCCGGCGTTGCGCGAGACGTGGAGCCGCAGCTCGGGACGGCGGACCGCCCCTACGCTGTGTGCCCGGTGATCACCCGAAGCGACCGGAGATGTAGTTCTCGGTCTCTTCCTTCGTCGGGTTGGAGAAGATCGTCGAGGTGTCGTCGAACTCGATGAGCTTGCCCGGCTTGCCGGTGCCGGCGATGTTGAAGAACGCGGTCTTGTCGGACACACGGGCGGCCTGCTGCATGTTGTGCGTGACGATGACGACCGTGTACTTGTCCTTGAGGTCGTTGATGAGGTCCTCGATCGCCAGCGTCGAGATCGGGTCGAGTGCCGAACACGGCTCGTCCATAAGGATGACCTCGGGCTCGACAGCGATCGCGCGGGCGATGCACAGACGCTGCTGCTGACCGCCGGAGAGCCCCGAACCGGGCAGGTTGAGACGGTCCTTGACCTCGTTCCAGAGGTTCGCGCCCTTGAGCGCGCGCTCGGCGAGGTCGTCGGCCTCGGACTTCGGGAGGCGGCGGTTGTTCAGACGCACGCCGGCGAGCACGTTCTCCTTGATGCTCATGGTCGGGAACGGGTTTGCCCGCTGGAAGACCATGCCCACGTCGCGGCGGACGTTGACCGGGTCGACGCCCGCGCCGTAGATGTTGTCTCCGTCCATGAGGACCTCACCCTGGACGCTCGCGCCCGGGATGACCTCGTGCATGCGGTTGAGCGTGCGCAGCACGGTCGACTTGCCGCAGCCGGAGGGACCGATGAACGCGGTGACCGACCGCGGCTTGATGTGCATGTTGACGCCGTCGACGGCCTGGAAGTCGCCGTAGAAGATGTCGAGATCCTTGATGTCGATCTGCTTTGACATGGTGTGTCCTTGTCCTTCGGAGTCAGAGGTGCGGTAGCTGGGAGGGGGCTGCGATCCCCGCCGAGGCGGTGGAGGCGGGGATCATCGTCCGGCCTTGGGTGCGAGGACCTTCGCGATGATGCGGGCCAGGAGGTTGAGCAGCATGACGAGGATGACGAGGACGAGGGCCGCGGCCCACGCACGCTCGGAGCTCGCCAGCGCTGCCTCACCGGGAGAGACCGGCCGCAGCTGCGAATCGTAGATGTAGGTCGGCAGGGTCGACATCCAGCCGGAGAAGAGGTTCCAGTTGAGCGTCTTCGCGAAGCCGGCGGTGACCATGATCGGCGCCGTCTCGCCGATGACGCGGGCGATCGCGATCGTCACACCCGAGAGGATGCCGGAGATCGCGGTCGGGAGGACGATCTTGACGATCGTCTTCCACTTCGGCACGCCGAGGGCGTAGGAGGCTTCGCGCAGATCCATCGGGACGAGGCGGAGGATCTCCTCGGTGTTGCGCACGACGATGGGGATCATGAGCACCGAGAGCGCGACCGCCGCGGTGAAGCCGGTCTTCGCGCTGCCGACCGCGTCGGGCATGACGAGCCCGAGGATCGTCGAGAACAGGGCGAAGGCGAAGAGACCGGCGACGATCGACGGGATGCCCGTCATGACGTCGACGAGGAAGGTGATCGCCTTGCCGAGCTTGTTGTTGCCGGCGTACTCGACGAGGTAGATCGCTGCGAGCACGCCGATCGGGATCGAGATGGCACACGCGGCGAACGTGATGAGCACGGTGCCGACGATCGCGTGGTAGAAGCCGCCGGCCAGGGAGGCCTCACCCGCGACGTACTGCTGGTCGAGGACGCCCTTCATGCCGAGCATCGTGCGGGTGAGGAGATCGATGTTGATCGCCGCACCGCCCTTGGACACGGTCAGCCACAGCAGCGAGATGAGCGGGACGCAGGCGAGGACGAAGGTCGAGGTGACGATCGTCGTCGCGATCCGGTCGACGGCCTTGCGTCGGCCCTCGTAGGCGCCGGAGATGACGAGCACCGCGACGAGGTTGATGATGCCCGCGAGGATCGCGGTGATCGCCAGCGAGAAGCCGCCGGTGAAGACGAAGGTGAGGCCGAAGGCGACGAGGATCGAGGCCACGGCGATGATCCACGGAGTCGCCTTGGGCAGCTGCTTCGAGGTCAGCGTACGGGTCTTGGTGGTCGCATTGTCAGAGGTCGTCAACATCATCAACTGCCCTTCACCGAGGTCTTGGCAACAATTGCGCGCGCCGCCATGTTCACCAGCAGGGTGATGACGAAGAGGACGAGGCCGATCGAGATGAGCTCGGAGAGCCGGAGTCCGGCCGCCTCTGGGAAGTTCTGCGCGATCTCAGAGGCGATGGTCTGGTTGCCGCTGACGACGAGGGACGCGGTGAGCAGACCGGGGGAGAGGATCATGGCCACCGCCATCGTCTCACCGAGGGCGCGGCCGAGGCCGAGCATGGTCGCCGAGGCGATGCCCGACTTGCCGAAGGGAAGGACGGCGGTGCGGATCATCTCCCAGCGGGTCGCGCCGAGCGCGAGCGCCGCTTCTTCCTGCAGACGCGGGGTCTGGAGGAAGACCTCGCGGGTGAGCGAGGTGATGATCGGCAGGATCATGATCGAGAGGACGAGGGAAGCGGTGAGCAGCGTGCGGCCGGTGTTCGAGACACCGCCGTCGGGGTCCGGGGCGAAGATGGGGATCCACCCGAACCACTTCGAGAGCCACAGGTAGAAGCCGGTGAGGTTGCCGGCCAGCGTCAGGCCCCAGAGGCCGTAGACGACGGAGGGGATCGCGGCGAGGAGGTCGATGACGTATCCGAGCGCAGGGGCGAGCCTGCGCGGCGCCATGTGCGTCGTGAACAGGGCGATGCCGAGGGCGAACGGGGTGGCGACGACGAGGGCGATCGCCGAGGAGACGAGCGTGCCGATGATGAGCGGCCAGACGTAGGCGAAGAAGCCGCGGCCGCCGGTGATCGAGCTCGGATCGGAGATCTGCGCCTCGATGGTGTCGCTCGACTGGGCGAGGAGGAAGAGGGCGACACCGGCCAGCGTGAGCAGGATGAGGATCCCTGCGAGAAGGGTCGCGGTGGAGAAGATCCGGTCGCCGGGCCGGACGACCGCCTTCGGCGCCCGACTCGGGGCGGCCTCAGCGCTCGGCTGAGGTGCGCCGGCGGGGCCGGTCTCAGTGGTTTGCGTGCTGGTCGGCACTGGTGCTCCTCAAGTGACGAGTGGGGATCGTGGTGCGGGGATCCTGGGCACCGAAGAGCGGCGTAGCGCGAGCTACGCCGCTCTTCGACTGTACAGTGTTCCAGATCAAAGCGTCAGCTTCAGCCGGAGACCTTGATGGAATCGATGACGGTGTTGATCTGCGAGCGCAGGTCCTCGGAGATCGGGGCGGAACCGGCCGATTCGGCAGCCGAGGCCTGGCCCTCCTCCGAGACGACGTACTTCTCCCAGGCCTTGACCATGTCGACCGTGTTCTGGTCGGAGTACGACGAGCACACGATGTGGTAGGAGACGAGGACGATCGGGTAGGCGCCCGACTCGGTGGTGTCGCGGGCGAGGTCGAAGGCGAGGTCGCCTTCGCCGCGTCCCTCGACCGTGGTCGAGGCGTCGAGGACCTTCGTCGCGGCCTCAGGCGAGAGCTCGACGAACTCGTCGCCGACCTTGACCTTGGCGGTGCCGAGCGAGCCGACGGCCGAGGCGTCGGCGTAGCCGATCGCACCGTTGGTGTCGGTCACGGTCTGGACGACGCCGTCGGTGCCCTGTGCGGCCTCGCCGCCGTAGTTCTTCGGGAAGTTGCCGTCCGGCTCCTCGTCCCAGACGTCGCCAGCGGTCGCCTTGAGGTACTCGGTGAAGTTCTCGGTCGTGCCCGAGTCGTCGGCGCGGTGGACGGCGGTGATCTTGAGATCGGGAAGCTTGGCGTCGGGGTTGTCGGCCGCGATCTTCTCGTCGTTCCAGTTCGTGATCTCGCCCTTGAAGATCCCGGCGATCGTCTGCGGGGAGAGGTTGAGCGAGTCGACGCCTTCGACGTTGAACGCGACGGCGATCGGGGAGATGTAGACGGGGAACTCGTAGGCGCCGTCGGGTCCGCAGACCTCCTTGGCCTTCGCAGCCTCTTCGTCGTCGAGGTAGGCGTCCGAGCCGGCGAACTGCGCGTTGCCGGCGAGGAACTGCTCGCGTCCCGCACCCGAACCGTCAGGCGAGTAGTTGACGGTCACGCCGGAGTTCGCCGAGGTGAAGTCCGCGGTCCAGGCGTCCATGGCGGCCTTCTGCGAGGAGGCGCCGATGCCGGTGAGGGTGCCCTGCAGGTCGCTTTCACCGCCGCCGCTGACGTCCTCGCCGGTGGCGGAGGCTCCGCCGCAGGCCGACAGGGTGAGCGCGCCGACTGCGAGGAGAGCAGCGGAGGGGGCAAGATGCTTCAGCTTCACGAAGTTGCCTTTCTGATTGAGCACACGTTTTCGAGCGATCTCGATCGTTCGTCCTCCACGCTAAGGAGGATGTGTAAAGGCTGGGGTCTCGCTCAGTGAATGGAAGGTGAATGGATGCTGAAGGATTGGGAGACCGCTGAGTGCTCCATCACAGGGGGTGGGGGTTCCGTGAGACGATCGACGCCGAGGCGGGTGTGCCTACGCGTCGATGGGGCGGAACCGTTCGACCTCGACGATGCGGGCGATCGTTCCCGGACGCACGTAGGCGACGAGGATCTCCCCGGGTTTGAGGTAGGGGTCCTCGGTCGGCAGCTTCTCGGCGATGCGCTTCGGGGCGTGGGCGGCGAAGACCTTGAGCACGGTCGGCACGACCGGTCGGTGCGTGCAGAACGCTGTGGGCTTGCCCTTGTCGAGGAGCTTCTCGATGCAGCGGGCGGTCTTGTCGGGGTTTGCCGCCGTCGCCTTCTCACTCAGTGCCGCGACCTTCTTGATCGACTTGCCGGTGGCCGCGGAGAACGGGGCCAGCGTCGCCACGCACCGCTTCCACGGGCTCGAGACGAGCTTCTTGACCTCCCACGCCGCGAGCAGACCGGTGAGTGCCATCGCCTGCCGTGTGCCCAGCGCCAGCAGCGGGCGCACATGCTCCGTCTCGTACCACTTCGCCCGCGGGAACGCCTTGCCGTGGCGGACGAGGATGAGCGGCCACGCCCGCAGGGCATCGGTCTCGTCGTACTTCTCGAGCGCGTCGAGCTGGTCCCGGTCGGCGTAGGAGGTCAGCTTCGTCCGCGCCTCGGCGATCGGCAGCCACACGGCTTCGTCGACCTCCCGCGGGTTGTGCGGGGCGAACGTCGCCTCGCCCCTGACCTCGGCGGACCAGTAGAAGACCTTCTTGAGGTTCTTGCCGCCGACCATGTACTCGGCCGTCGGCAGGGGCACGCCGAGGTGGACGTCGAACCCCGTCTCCTCCCTGACCTCGCGGATCGCCGCCTCCGGCAGCGTCTCCCCGGGTTCGACCTTGCCCTTGGGCCACGACCAGTCGTTGTAGCGGGGACGGTGGATGAGGGCGACTTCGATGCCCTCGGCCCCGTTGCGCCAGCACACGGCGCCGGCGGCGAGGATGTCGGCGGTGACCCGCGATGACGCCTGTGCGGATGCGACCGTCGAGGGACTCACGCGTCCTCTCCGATCAGACGCCGCTTCCGATGCCGGCGGATGAGCTCGGACTGGTAGTCGGTGAGATCCTCGCCGTCGGGTCCGTGGAGCATCCGCGTCCACGTTCCGTCCCCGGAGAGCTCGAACGCCGAGGTGGTGTCGGCGAACGCGAGGTCGAAGAGTTCGATGATCTCGGCCTTGTGGTTGGGCGCTGAGAGCTCGATGAGGGTCTCGACGCGGCGGTCGAGGTTGCGGTGCATCATATCGGCCGAGCCGATGTAGACGATCGGGTCGCCGGCGTTGCCGAAGACGAACGCGCGCGAGTGCTCGAGGAAGCGCCCGAGCACCGAGCGGACCTTGATGTTCTCGCTCAGCCCGGGGATGCCCGGCCGCAGGGCGCAGATGCCGCGGACGAAGACCTCGACCTTCACCCCGGCGCGCGAGGCCCGGTAGAGGGCGTCGATGATGCCCTCGTCGACGATCGAGTTGACCTTGATCCGCACGCAGCCCTCACCGCCCGCCTCGGCGATCGCGATCTCCTTGTCGATGAGTTCGATGAGGCCCGCGCGCACCCGGGTGGGGGCGACGAGAAGGCGCGAGTACTCGGCGCGTGGGGCATAGCCGGAGAGCTGGTTGAACAGCTTCGTGAGGTCGTCGGCGACGGCCTTGTCCTTCGTCAGCAGCCCGAAGTCCTCGTAGAGGCGAGCGGTCTTCGGGTGGTAGTTGCCGGTGCCGACGTGGCAGTAGCGGGCGAGTCCCTCGGCCTCCTGACGAACGACGAGGGAGAGTTTGGCATGGGTTTTCAGCCCGACGATGCCGTAGACGACGTGGACGCCGGCGCGTTCGAGCTTGCGCGCCCACGTGATGTTGGCCTCCTCGTCGAAGCGGGCCTTGATCTCGACGACGGCGAGGACCTGGATGCCCGACTGCGCGGCGTCGACGAGGGCGTCGATGATCGGGGAGTCCCCGGATGTGCGGTAGAGCGTCTGCTTGATCGCGAGCACGTTCTTGTCGTTCGCCGCCTGCTCGAGGAAGGCCTGGACGCTCGTGGAGAACGAGTCGTAGGGGTGGTGGAGGAGGATGTCGCGGCTGGAGACGGCGGCGAACACGTCGACCTGGTCGCTCGACTCCCGCAGCGAGAGGTCCTTGTTCATCTGCGGGACCATCTTCGGGAAATGGAGGTCGTCGCGGGGCACGTCGGCGATGTCGGCCATGCCGGAGAGGTCGAGCGGCGTCGGCAGCTGGTAGATCTCGGACTCGTCGATGCCGAGTTCGTCCTTGAGCATCTCGCGGACCCGGGGGTGGATGTCCTCGGTGATCTCGACGCGCACGGCCGGGCCGAAGCGCCGGCGCAGCAGCTCCTTCTCGAGCGCTTTGAGGAGGTTCTCCGCGTCGTCCTCCTCGACTTCGAGGTCTTCGTTGCGGGTGACGCGGAACGTCGAGTGGTGGATGACCTCCATGCCGTCGAAGAGGGCGTCGAGGTGGGCGGCGATGATGTCCTCGAGTGCGACGAAGCGGGCGGGGACGTCGCGACCGGCGGGACGGTCGGTCGCCTCGGCGACGTTGAAGAACCGGGGCAGGCGCGGGGGCACCTTGACCCGGGCGAAGAGCTCCTTGCCCGAGTCGGGGTAGCGCAGGAGCACGCCGAGGTTGAGCGAGAGCCCGGAGATGTAGGGGAACGGGTGGGCCGGGTCGACGGCGAGCGGGGTGAGCACGGGGAAGACGTGGTCGGTGAAGAACTCGTCGACGCGGGCGCGCTCCCCGCTCGTGAGGTCGTCCATCGAGACCTTCGTGATCGCCTCGGCGTCGAGCTGGGGACCGATGACGGTCTTGAGCAGCTCCGCGTGGCGGGACATGAGCTCGTGCGCGCGGACGCTGATGGCGTGCATGACCTGCAGCGGCATCCGGCCGGTCACGGTCGGCACGGCGAGACCGGTGTTGATGCGGCGCTTGAGGCCGGCGACGCGGACCATGAAGAACTCGTCGAGGTTGGAGGCGAAGATCGAGAGGAAGCGGACCCGCTCGAGCAGCGGCATCTCCGGGTCGGAGGCGAGGTCGAGGACGCGCTCGTTGAACGCGAGCCAGCTGAGCTCGCGGTCGAGGAATCGGTCGGCGGGATCGGGCAGGTCGAGCTCACGCCCGACTGCGATGACGTCGTACATCGATCACTCCTGAGTGCTGTGGGTCGGGGAAGCCGGCGCGTAGGACACGTGCGCCACCGCGACGTGGAAGCCCAGTCGCTCGTACAAGCCTAGCGCCGCGGCGTTGTCCGACTCGACGTAGAGTTCGATCGCCGTCGCGCCCGCCGCGACCATCCGCCGCATCCCCTCGACGGTCAGTGCCCTGCCCACGCCCCCTGCGTGGGCGCTGGGATCGACTCCGACGACGTAGACCTCGCCGAGGCGGCCGCCGGCACCCTGGTCCGTGAGCTTCGTCTCGTGGAAGCCGATGATCTCGCCGGCGCCGTTCGGCTGTAGGCTCTCGCCGTCACTGTTCGGCTGCTGGGTCTCGCCGTCGCGGACGGCGAGGATGACGCTGTCCGGGTCGAAGCCGTCGGCGCCGACGATGGCGTCGATGTCGTCCAGGGTCTGGCTGCCCTGCTCGGGGTGCCAGTCGAAGGCGGCATTGTTCACCCGCAGCCACCCCGCTTCGTCACCGGGGGCGAACGAGCGCAGGGACACGCCCTTGGGCGCGGTCGCCTCGGGGAGGTCGGCGAGGGTGAGGCCTGAGTCGGTGCGCATCTGATAGAGGACGCGGTCGCGGCCCAGGCCGTGCTTCTGCGCGAGACGGCGGGCGGCGGGGGAGTCGCCGTGCGACCAGCACCATGCCTCGGGCTGCTCGGTGAGGATCGTCTTCAGCAGCGTCTCGCCGAAGCCGTGTCCGCGGTGGTCGGGGTCGATGAGGAACTCGGCGGCGTGCCTCTCGCCCTGGAGGGCGCGGATGCCGAAGCCGATGAGGGTCGGGCTGTCAGTCGAGTCGTCGTCGGCGTAGACGCGCCACACGCTCGAAGCCGTCTGGGCGTCGTGGCTCTCATCCTCACCGCGGGCGATCGCGAGCAGTCCTCCCGAGATCTCGGGCGCCCCGTCGACATCGGCCACTCGGTCGAGGAAGTCCAGCTCCGCCTCGGTGAGGGTGTCGATCGGGGTGCCGGTCACGGCCCCGGACGCGGCGATTCTCATGCGCTGATCTCCTCGCTGTCGGGATGGCGGGATGGGGTGCCTGTGGTCGGGGCGGCATCGCTCGACCCGGCGGCGGGGGAGCCGGCGTCGCTCGAGCCGGCGGAGGAGCCGGGGTCGCTCTCCTCGTCGTCGTCCTCACCGGCGGTGTCGGGGCTGAACCGGTAGCCGACGTTGCGGACCGTGTGGATCGCGTTCTCGAGGTCCTTGCCGAGCTTCGCCCGCAGGCGCCTGACGTGGACGTCGACGGTTCGGGTGCCTCCGTAGTAGTCATCGCCCCACACGCCGAGGAGGATCTCGTCGCGGGTGAAGACCCGCTCCGGGTGCATCGCGAAGAACTTGAGCAGCGAGAACTCGCGGTAGGTGAGGTCGAGGGGACGCCCGCCGAGGTCGGCGGTGAACGAGGTCTCGTCGATGCGCAGGGCGCCGGTGACGACGACCATCGGCTCGCCGTGCTCGTTCCGACCGCTCGGGAGCAGCCCAGGGGTGGCCGGGGCCGCGCCTCGACTGCGCGCAGCACCGGCGGGGTCGCCGGCGGCGCGGAAGCGGTCACGGGCGACGCGGAGCCTCGCCTCCACCTCGGCGGGGCCGGCTGAGCTGAGGATGATGTCGGTGACGTCCCACTTCGCCGAGGCGGTCGCCAGGCCGCCTTCGCTGAGCACGACGATGATCGGCAGGCTGAGGCCGGCGGCGGCGATGACGGTGCCGACCCTCGGGGCGAGCGAGAGGTCGAGGCACGCGTCGACGACGGCGACGTCGGCGGACCCGTCGGCACCGGGAATCTCCTCGGCGGTGATGCGTTCGACCTGGTGGCCGAGGTATTCGAGGGACTGCGGGGCGAGCGGGGCGGTCCGAGCGGCGGCGGGGCAGATGTGCAGGATCCTCATGCTCTGCATGCCCCCTCATCGACGTGTGTGCGGCCTGAGGGAAAGTATATCGAGGCCGGGGACTCAGGATCGGCGGTGTTCGGCGAATCGACGGCCGGGCGCATCGCGGATGTCCGGGCGGCGTTTCGCGAATCGTCGCCGGCAGGGGCGATGAGGCACGATAGATGGGTGATCAGATGGATACGAGTAGCAGTCGCGCTGGCCCTCGCCGTCGCCCTGAGCGGGTCGGTGTACTGGGGCTACACGCTCTTCGTGATCGCGACCGGACTCATCGTCCTGGGCGTCTCATACGGGTGGCCGCGCCTCACCGACTCCCCGCAGCCGCGGGCGACCTCGATCATGCTCGCCCTCTTCGGCCTGGCCGGCCTCTTCGCCGCATGGCGTGACGATTCGGCACCCTACCTCGACTGGCTGCCCGTGCTCGCGGGGCTCGGCCTGCTGTGGACCTTCGTCCAGAACCTCACCCGCGGCATCGGTGCCTCGGACGCCGTGGCCAACGTCTCCGCGCAGGTCGCCGGTGTCGTCATCGTGCTCTCGGCGAGCACGTGGGTGGCGGCGGCGACGGTGCCCGGGGACAAGGAGGCGATCGTCGTCGGCCTCGCCGCGATCATCGCCGCCCAGTGCATGACGGCACTGCCGTGGCCGGCGATCTACACCTCCCCGCTCGCGGTCGCGATGGCGACGGCCGTCGCGGGCATCATGTCGGTGCTCATCCTCGACTCGCGGTTCACGTGGCCGATCGCGCTCATCCTCGGCGCGGTCATGGGACTCCTCGTCGCCGGAGTCGACCGGATGCTCGGTCTCATCGCCTACGCCCAGTACCAGGCGGCGAACCTCGAGCTCTCCCAGAACATCGAACTCAAGCGCAATGTCGAGAAGGCCCGCAGCTTCGCGGTCCAGCTCGCCCTCGGCGCAACCCCCATCGCCCTCGGCGGCGTCGTCGTCTACGCCCTCGAGCGCATCGCCCTCTGAGCAACCCTCCGGGCGCTCGGCAGCCGCGCGGGCGCGCACCTGCTCTCTGAGCAACCCGTCTCTCTCAGCAACCCTCCCGCGCGGTTGCCGCAGGTCCGGACGCGGACTGTAGACTGAACGGCATGGAAGAAAACCTCGTTCTGCTCGAAATCGTCTTCTCCGGCCTCGTCGGCGTGGCCGCACTCGGTGCCCTGGGTGTGGCGTACAAGGTCGTCAAGTCCCTCATCGTGGTCAATCGCTGATTCCCATGATCGAGATCGACGCATCGGTCAATCCCGAACTCGTCCCCCTCTCCTGGCTCATCGGGTCATGGGAGGGTGTGGGCGTCGTCGGGTACGCCGACACCCCGGAGAAGCAGTTCGGCCAGCGCATCGACTTCGTCGCGCATCCCGGGACCCCGTACCTCCAGTACACCGCGCACGCGTGGCTGCTCACCGAGGACGGCGAACTCGACGAGACGCTCACCCTCGAGACCGGCATCTGGCAGCTCGTGCGCCAGCGAGACGACGGTGACGTCGGCCCCGGCATGCTCATCCCCACCGAGGAGCCCAGCTTCCGGTCGGCCGCCGCGGTCGAGACCCTGCGGACGAACGACGACGCCTTCGAGATCGAAGCCGAGATCGTCCACCCCCACGGCGTCATGGAGCTCTACGCCGGCTACGTCAAGGGACCGCGCATCGACCTCTCGACCGACGTCGTCGCCCGCACGAAGACCGCCAAGGAGTACACGGCGTCGACCCGCATGTACGGGCTCGTCGGCGGCGAGCTGATGTGGGCTTGGGACATGGCCGCCCTCGGCCACGAACTCGCCACCCACTCCTCGGCGAGGCTGAAGAAGCTCAGCTGAGATGACCGGGACCACCGCACCGGACCCCGATGCCCCGACCGGCGCCGAGGCGACCCCGGGCTCTCCCGCGGGTGCGCCGGGGACCCCTGGATCCTCGCCCGCCGAGGCGGCCCCGCCGCGACCGTCGTCCCTGTCCCGACCGCTGAGTTCGTCCGCGGTCTTCGGGACGGGTGACCTCGCGCAGACCCCGATGCACTATGGCGAACCGCTGCGCGAGCAGCGCGCGCTCGCTGAACGCGGGGCGATCGTCGACCTGCCCCACGTCCGCGTGCTCCGCCTCACCGGGGCGGACCGGCTGACGTGGCTGAACTCGATCACGACGCAGAAGATCGACACCCTGGCCCCCGGCGTCTCGACGGAGACGCTCGTCCTCGACCCCAACGGACGCATCGAGGGCTGGCTGCGCCTCATCGACGACGGTGAGGCGCTCTGGGCGCTCAGCGACCTCCGCACCGACGAGACCCTCGATTTCCTCCGCCGTATGGTCTTCATGATGCGCGTCGAGATCGCCGACGTCAGCGAGGACTTCCAGGCCATCGGTGCGATCCGCGTCCTGCCCGAATCCCTGCCCGTCACCCAGCTCTGGTCCGATCCGTGGCCGCACATCGGCTCAGGCTCCGCCTCGTACGCCGAGGTCGACCTCGGTCAGGGCGTCGCCGGCACCGACCACCCCGGCCTCGAGACCCCGTTCGTCATCGGCATCGTCTCCCGCGAGGACCTGAGGGCAGCCTCGGCGAACGACTTCCGGATGGCCGGCTTCGACGCGTGGGAGGCCCTGCGGGTCGCGGCGTGGAGGCCGGGGCGCAATGAGATCGACCACAAGTCCCTCGTCGGCGAGCTCGACCTGCTGCGCACTTCGGTCCACCTCGCGAAGGGCTGCTACCGCGGTCAGGAGGCGGTCGCCCGCGTCCACAACCTCGGTCAGCCGCCTCGGCGCCTCGTCTTCGTCCACCTCGACGGGTCCGGGCACATCCATCCCGATCCCGGCGCCGAGGTGCTCTCCACGGTCCGCGGATCCGACCGTCCCGTCGGCGTCCTCACCTCGGTCGCTCAGCACTTCGAACTCGGCCCGATCGGGCTCGCCGTCATCAAGCGCACCGTCGCCGCCGACGCTCCGCTGAGCGTCGACCTCGGCGAGGGCGGAACCGTGGCGGGGGCGCAGGAGATCATCGTCGCCCCCGAGCGCGGACACGACCGGACCCTGCCCGGACGGAACCGGGACGTCGACATGCGGAATCAGCACCGCTGAGACCCGCCTGACCGGGCGTCCGCGGCGGGAAACGTCCCGATCGGACGGTCGGCCACCTCGGCGAAGGGAGTCCTGCGTGCTCAGGGGACCTGGCGGGACTCCCGGATGACGCTGAGAATGACGTCGTAGTGACGACGGAATCAGTACTTCTGGGCGGCCCTGAATGCGCGTTCTGCCCACCTGACGGACTGAGAATGACAAGAACCGTCGTCACACTCTATTCTTCCCGTTATGACAGCTTTGGAGATTGGCGGCGAAGCTCTGCCGCAGGAACGCAAGATCGTCACCGAGATCCCGGGACCGAAGTCCCGTGAGATCGAGGCGCGACGCTCAAGTGCCGTCGCGACCGGCGTCGGATCGAGCCTGCCGGCCTACATCGTGGCCGCAGGCGGGGGCATCGTCAAGGATGTCGATGGCAACCAGCTCGTCGACCTCGGCTCCGGCATCGCCGTGACCACCGCAGGCAACTCGAACCCCCGCGTCGTCAAGGCCGCGACCGAGCAGCTCGAGGCCTTCACCCACACGTGCTTCATGGTCAATCCGTACGAGAGCTACGTCGAGGTCGCCGAGGCGCTCAACCGGCTCACCCCCGGTGACCACGAGAAGCGGACCGTCCTGCTCAACTCGGGCGCCGAGGCGGTCGAGAACGCCGTGAAGATCGCCCGTGCCCACACCGGCCGGGACGCCGTCGTCGTCTTCGACCACGCGTACCACGGCCGGACGAACCTGACGATGGCGATGACGGCGAAGGCCCACCCGTACAAGGCGGGCTTCGGCCCCTTCGCCGGCGAGGTCTACCGTGCACCGATGTCCTACCCCTTCCGCGACAACGACGCGGCGGGCACGAAGGTCAGCGGTGAGGACGCTGCCACGCGCGTCATCACGATGATCGAGAAGCAGATCGGGGCCGAGAACGTCGCCGCGATCGTCATCGAGCCGATCCAGGGTGAGGGCGGCTTCATCGTCCCCGCCGAGGGCTTCCTGCCCACGCTTGTCGACTTCGCCCGCGAGAACGGCATCGTCTTCGTCGCCGACGAGGTCCAGGCCGGCTTCGCCCGCACCGGCAAGATGTTCGCCTCGGAGTGGGAGGAGATCGTCCCCGATCTCATCACCACCGCGAAGGGCATCGCCGGCGGTCTGCCCCTCTCGGCTGTCACCGGTCGCGCGGAGATCATGGATTCGGTCGGCCCGGGTCGCCTCGGCGGCACCTACGGCGGCAACCCGACCGCGTGTGCGGCGGCCCTCGGCGCGATCGAAGCGTACGAGAACGACGGACTGCTCGAGCGGGCGACCGAGATCGGCGAGCTCATCACCGATCGCCTCGTCAAGCTCCAGAGCACCTACCCGGAGATCGGGGACATCCGCGGCCGCGGTGCCATGGTGGCCGCTGAATTCGTCAAGCGCGACTCGATCGAGCCCAACCCCGAGCTCGTCAAGGAGCTCGCGGCGTACTGCGCGAAGAACGGCGTCCTCGTCCTCACGACGGGCACCTTCGGCAATGTGCTCCGCTTCCTCCCGCCGCTGACGATCTCCGATGAGCTGCTGGGCGACGCCTTCGACGTCATCGAGGCGGGACTCGCCGAGATCCTCGGCTGAGGTCTCCGGCACAGCCGTACCCCGCACCACCGACGACCCTGTTCGCCACCGCACCCGGATTCCGGGTCGGGGCGGGCAGGGTCGTTCGCGTTCGCATGTGGGGTCATCTGCCTCGGCGGGAGTTGCCCGCGGAGGCCGCGGAGGCGGCGATCGGGCGGGTCCGACGCGGCGACGAACGGGCGCTGCCCGCGAAGGTGGCGGTCGGGCGGATGCGACGCGGCGACGAACGGGCGCTGCCCGCGAAGGCGGCGATCGGGCGGGTCCGACGCGGCGACGGGAGTCCTCCTCACTGCATTCCGGAAGGTCAGGGACGTCGGATCCGGACGGCCGTCGGCGGGACCAGGGGCCCGGAATCGCTGAACCCTGCGCGAAATCGGCGCGGATGGAGGACAACGGTAGTCATGCGTGCGACCACCGTGGACAGACCCGAGGGCCGAGGCTCCGCCGTGTGGCGGTTCCTCCGCGGTCCGCGCTTCGTCGACCTGCCGCTGCGCGCATTCGCTCTCGTCATGGGGCTGACGGCCTTCGTGCCGGGCGCCTTCGAGCTCGACGAACCGCTCTACGTCGCTCTCACCGCGGCCGCCTACGTGCTCATCGTCGTCGCGCCGTTCCTTCCCTTGAGCGTCGTCGTCGCCTCGGCGGCCCTCAGCGGGGTCTTCCTCTGGCAGTACCCTGACTTCGAGAACATGTCCACCGAGGCGCTCATCCTCGCCACGGCCGTGCTCTTCAGCTATATGCGCTGGTGGGCGGCCGGTGCAGGGACGCTCGCGCTCCTCGCGTACCAGGTCGCGGCGACGGCGCAGAACGGTCTCGACGGTGGTGTGCCCGGCCTCATCGACCTCGGCTACGGATGGCTGACGACCTGCCTCGTCGGCGTCGCCGCAGGGTTCGTCGAGCGCCGGATCCAGCGCGAGATCACCCGCCGCGAGCAGGCGGCCCGCGAGAACGCGCGAGCGCTCGAGACGATGCGGATGCGCTTCACGAGCGACACCCACGACACGATCTCCCACTCCCTGTGCACCGAGGCGGCGATCATCAGGACCCTCGGTCGGGCACCCCACGCGCCGGGCGCGGATCGGATGATCACCGAACTCGCTCTGGTCAACGCCGAGGCGACGAAGCGCCTGCGGCAGCTCGTCGCACGCCTGCGCGCGGACGCTCCCGAGAGCGCTCACGTTGGGCTCCGCGCCGAGGCCCGACTGCTCGTCTCCGCGATCGAGGACGGCACGGCCGCCGGGGGAGTGCGGCTGTCGACGACCGTCGGTGCCCTGCCCGAACATGCCTCTCCCGCGGTTGGCACGCACTTCACCGGCTTCATCCTCGAACTCGCCACCAATGTCATCCGCTACGCGACCCCGGGAACAGCCTCGACGATCGCCGTCGCCGCCGAACAGGCGACGCCGACACGGGTCGTGGTCCGCTACACGAGCGTCAACTCCGCCGACGCCCCGCTCACCGAGGTGCCGCGGTCCCTGAGCACCCGCGCCGAGGCGGTCGGTGGATCCTGCACCGTGAGCGCGGACCCGCAGGGCCGGGTCGTCGTCACCGTCACCCACCCGCTCGAACTCGTCGCCACGGAGATCGACTCCGAGATCGCGACCGAGGCGGTGCCGGTCAGGGACGACTTCGCCGCGGCGTCGCAGGCGACCCCCGGCGAGCTGAGTCCGACCGCGCAGGGCGACAGCGCCTCTGTGGCCGGTGCGGCGCTTCCCGGGACTGCCGGCCATGCAGGCACTGCCGCCGATGCCGTGACGGTCGGTGACGCGGGGCCGGTCGGTGCCGCCGGGCCGGCGGGCTCCGGAACCACGGTGCACGCCGGGCACTCCCACCGTCGCCTCGAAGGCCGCAGGGCGTGAACGCCTCCGCCGGGAACGGAGCCGCACAGACTGCGGCGTCCACGGAACGACCGGCCGCCTCGGTGCTCATCGTCGATGACGACAAATGGACGACGCGGGCGGTTGCGGCTGCGCTCCGGGACTCCGGGTCGTTCGACGTCCTCGACCCGCAGCATTCCGGTGAGGCGGCGGTCGCGGCCTACACTGCGCACCGGCCCGACCTCGTGCTCATGGACGTCAACATGCCTCCGGGGATGAGCGGGGTGGATGCGACGCAGGAGATCATCGGGCTCGACCCCTCGGCAACGATCGTCCTCCTCACCACGGTGGCGCCCGGGCCCGGCCTCGCCCGAGCGCTCGAGGCCGGTGCGCTCGCGGCCGTGAGCAAGTCCGCCTCCGATGCGGAGCTCATCCGCGTCGCCGAGGCGGCCCTCGAGGGGGACTCGCCCGAGCTGCTCCGAACGCTCGCCGAGGACATCCTCGTCAGCGGCGACAGCGTTCCCGACGTCCCGGCCAACGCTCCGGCACTCACCGAGGCGGAGCTCACCCTCCTGCGCCAGATCTGCGAAGGACTCGACTACTCGGAGATCGCGGCGCGACAGTTCGTCACCGTCCACACGGTCAAGAGTCATGCCCGGAACCTGCGGATCAAACTCGGGGCGAAGAACCTCGCGCAGGTCGTCATCCGCGCTGTGCAGTTCAAGTTCCACTCCCCGGAATGAGCCGGAGTTCCTGCTTCCTGGCCTGAGCCGGGGTCACACCGGATCGTGACCGGGAGGACCCTGCGGGAGTCCGAGCCGAAGACGGAAGCGCGGGGAAACCTCGGCGATCTCATCCTTTCGTGCGATGACACGGACCCCATGTGCACGGCAGAGTGGATGCTCGGGCCGCGATCCGAGCGTGCCCGGAAGCGAGCGGCACGGCCGCCCGAGGCGAGGAGTCGCGAGAATGAACCTGGATGTGTCGATGGGAATCGTGGGTCTGCTCATCTCCCTGGTCTATGTCGCTGTCACGGTGCTCGGGCTGGGGATCCTTGTGGTCGGACTCATTGTCCTCGTCAAGGTCAATCGTCTGCTCACCGTCCGGCTGAGGGAGACGACAGCTGTGCCGGTCGCCGGCGAACCGCCGGTCACGGACCCTGCTGCTTCGCCCGGCACTGACAGCGGCATGTCCGCGGAACGATCGATGAAGGCGGGTGACCATCACGCGTAGGACCGTGTTGAGGCGGATCGGCATCGTCGTCGCCGGTGCGGCTGCCACGGTCGTCATCGGCACGTTCGCGTGCGGTCGGGTGCTGTCGTCGTTCGAGTTCCAGGACGTCGTCTACGACAATGTCCCCTCGAAGGTCCGCTGCGCCGACGTGCCGTCTGTCCGGACGGTCGAGCAGGTCCGCGCGGAGTTTCCCGAGATCGCTGACGCGGAGGTCCTCGTTGTCGAACGCTGTCAGGGCGCCGTCCTCGAGATCCAGTACCCGAGTCACGCCGTGCGGACCGAGGTCGAGGGCTTCCTGCAGAAGACCGGCACCTGGCATCGCGGATCGGGCTGGTGGTGGAAGTCCGTGCCCGTCCAACTGCGCAATGTGTGAGGGAACTGCCATGATGAGAGGGGAGCGGCACCCTGTCGGGACCGGGTTCCTCGAACGACGACAGTACGAGCGCGAAGGACGGAATGCACGAGAGACGAGGCAGAGGCACGAAGCTCACCGCGAGTCGGGAACGAGCAGTCGCCGCCATCGCAGCCGCACACGAGTCCGCCGCCGTACCCGCACTCACCGACAGTGAGCCGGTGCTCGGACTCATCGACCTCGACCACGTCGCCGAGGCGTTCGCTGAGCTCAGGGCCGCGTACGACACCGACACGGAGGTTCTCCACGCGGTGGCGTGCAAGGCGGTGCCCCTGCTCCCCCTGCTCCGGTACTACGGCGAGAGCGGTGCCGGCTGCGAGGTGGCGAGCCCCGGAGAACTCGAATCGGCGCTCACCGCCGGGTTCGCGCCGAACCGGATCGTCTTCGATTCGCCGGCGAAGACGGAGAGCGAGCTTCGACGCGCACTCAGCCTGGGCGTGTCCATCAACGTCGACAGCTGGGAGGAGCTCGAGCGCCTCGACCGTCTCGTCGACGCGGACACCGAGTCGGTCATCGGCATCCGCATCAATCCGCAGTCGGGGATCGGTGAGATCGGCGCGATGAGCACGGCGACATCGACGTCGAAGTTCGGCATCGGTCTCGCCGATCCCGGCGCACGTCAGGCGATCGTCGACGCCTACCGTGCCCGTCCATGGCTGACGCAGATCCATGTCCACTCGGGATCGCAGGGCATCGGTCTCGACCAGGCCGCTGAGGGGATCGCCGCGGTCGTCGACCTCGCCCGCGAGATCAACGCGGGCACGGCGGATGCCCGCGCGGCGGATGCCGGCGAGAGCGTCGGGGAGGGCGATCGTCACGGAGACACCGACCCCCGACAGGTCACGCGCATCGACATCGGCGGCGGTCTGCCGGTGAATTTCTTCGGCGACGAGGTGACCCCGACCTTCGCGGACTACCGTGCGGCGATCGAGGCGAGAGTGCCCGAGCTCTTCGACTTCGACATCGTCACCGAGTTCGGTCGCTCGCTGCTGGCGAAGGCCGGCAGCATCCTCACCCGCGTCGAGTACGCGAAGACGACCGGTGGTCGGCGCATCGCCATCACGCATGCGGGCGTCCAGGTGGCCACCCGCACCGCGTATGCCCCCGCCGACTGGCCCGTGCGCATCCTCCCGTTCGCGCCCGACGGCACGCCGAAGCCCACGTCCGTCGGTCACGCCGAAGGGCCCGAACTCGTCCACACCGATGTCGCCGGACCGGCGTGCTTCGCCGGCGACCTCCTCGCCGAGGATCGCCTCCTGCCGCGGCTCGACGCCGGCGACCTCATCGTCGTCCCCGACACCGGGGCGTACTACTTCTCGAATCCGTTCTCCTACAACCTCCTTCCGCGGGTGCCCGTGTACGGGTATCGGACGTCGTCCGAGACCGATGCGAGCGGCCTCGGGTCGGACAACCTCGGCGAGAGGGTCGACTTCTTCCTCATCCGGCGCGGACAGACGATTGCGGAGATCCTCGCCGAGGCGGGAGAACCGAAGATCGAGCCGCTCTGATCCGCTCGGCACCCCTTCACCGCGCGATCCCAGCCGGGCGGAGGTCGACATCGGCGGGCGCCCGGCCGTCCATCGTCTCGCGACCGGTTACTCTGAGGTGATGGTGACGACGGAGAGAGGGCAGCCGCTCGGACATCGGTTCGCCGCGGCGGAAGAAGGGCCGCGGCACACCGTGCGCGAGTGGAACGAACGCCTCGTGCTCGACCGACTCTGGGCCGGCGACCCGCTCGAAGGACTGTCGACGAACGAGCTCATCTCCCAGACCGGACTCACGCGAGCCACGGTGCTCGCCCAGTGCGACGACCTGCAGCGGCGCGGCCTCATCGTTCAGGGACCGCCCGACAGGCAAAGCGGCGCCGGCCGTCCCGGCAAGCGATTCTTCCCGCGGTCGCGCGACGCCCTCTGCGTCGGGGTCGACGCGGGTCTGAATTCGGCGACTGTGGCCGTGGCCGATGTGACCGGCCGCCGCCTGGGCGGAGCCCGCATCCGCTTCGCCGACGACTTGTCCCGGAGTCGCGCGGTGCAGGTGCGCGCCGCTATCGATGAGGCGCTTGCCGCGGCGGAGGCGGACCACGAGCAGGTGCGGACTGTCTGCTTCGGATTCGCCGCGCCGATCGCCGCCGAGGGGTCGATGGCGATGGAGGACCCGTTCTGGCGTGAAGTCGAAGTCGACCTCAAGGAAGTGCTGCGCGACCTCGATTGGGCGGTCGCGGTCCACAACGACGCCAACCTCGCGGCGATCGCCGAACGCGACGCCGGCACTGTCCATCCCGCCGGCGACTTCGTCGTGCTCCTGGCCGGAGAGCGGTTCGGCGCAGGCATCGTCGACGGAGGGCACCTGCTCACCGGCGCCCGCGGCGGAGCCGGCGAGATGGTCTACCTCGAGCACGTCGAGGGCGTGCGCTCGACCGAAGGGCTGGGTCGGCTCGCCCGGACATGGGCCGAGCAGGCGAATGTCGAACTGTCCGACGACGCACCGCTGCCCCTGGACCCCCACGAACTCATCGCGCAGGCCGCGGAAGGCCGACCGGCGGCGCTGCGCCTCGTCGATGATCTGTCCGACCGACTGGCACGGGTCGTCGCGACACTGTCGAGCCTGCTCAACCCGCAGGTGGTGGTCATCAGTGGGGCCACGGCGCTCGAAGACGAGGTCCTGCTGCGGCGGGCAGAGGAGCGGGTGGGGGACTACGCGCCGATGCCGGTGCGGATCATCCCCTCAGCGCTGGGCACCGACGCCGTGGTGGAGGGAGCCATCGTCGTCGCGCTCGAAGCCGTCCGCGAGACCCTGCGCGCACGACTCGCCGACTGAGTGCCGGACGGCCCTTGCTTCGGGAACCTCCTGCTTTTCAGCGTCCGCTGCGTGTTCCGAGTTCTCCTGATTGTTAAGTGAGACCCCTTGATTTAATTAATTGAGGCGGTATATTTAAGCGCTATAGAAACAGCACTAAGCATCTGACCATCAGGAGACAACGACGTGTCCCGATCACCGGCCGATCCTCAGCGTGTGAGCGCAACGCGACGCGGCTTTCTCGCCACCGCCGCAGCAGGCACCCTGCTGTCGCTGAGTGGATGCTCCGACGGTTCGACCATCCGGTCGGACGTCACGCTCTACCAGTCGAAGCCCGAGGCCATCCCCTATTTCCGCGAACTCGTCCGCGTCTTCAACGCCGATGGCACCGGTCCCCGTGCCGTCCACGACACCGCGTCCAACCTCTCTGGGGGCTTCGCCCGCGGGGCGCCGCCCGACCTCGGATGTCTTAACTACAACTTCGAGATGGCGCGCTTCCAGGAGCGCGGAGCGCTCTCGGACCTCTCCGACCTTCCCGAGGCGGCAGCCGTGGCGCCGAGAGTCCAGGACCTCGTCGATCAGTACCCCGTCTACCCCGGGCGAACCAGCGTCATCCCCTATTCCCTCATGGCGGCCTCAGTCCTCTACAACCGTGAACTGTTCGACCGGCATGACGTCGAGGTCCCTGGCACGTGGAGCGAGCTGCTCGACGCGTGCGGAACGTTCCAGGACGCCGGCGTAACGCCGCTCATCAGCACCTACGCCGATGCGTGGACCGTGTCGCAGGGACTCGCCGACTACAGCCTCGGCGGCGGGCTCAACGTCGCCGAGTTCTTCGCACAGCTGCGGGAACAGGGCGACGACCTCGGCCCGACCGCCCCGGTGTCCTTCAGCAAGGACTTCTACGAACCGCTGTCGAAGATGCTCGAGCTCGCTTCCTACTCGAATCCGAACGCGGCGAGTCTGGGATACGGCGACGGCAACCTCGCCTTCGCCCGAGGGGAGGGTGCCATGTATCTGCACGGTCCGTGGGCGCTCGGCGAGATCGCCAAGACCGATCCCGACCTCGACATCGGGACCTTCCCGCTGCCGATGACCGAAGACAGGGACGACCTCAGGGTGCGCGTCAACATCGACCTCGCGCTCTGGATCCCCGAAGCCGCACAGAACCCGGTCGGGGCACGGGAGCTCGCCTCCTACCTGCTCGACCCCGCGGTTCAGGACGCGTACAACGCGGAGAACCTCGGCTTCGGCGTGCGCGACGATGCACCGCCGGTCACCGATGAGCGGCTAGTGGAGATGCAGCCGTTCGTCGACCGCGGTGACTTCTACCAGGGGGTGTCCACAGCCATTCCCCGCACGATCCCGTTCGAGAACTACATGCAGGGCCTCGTGCTCGGCGCTGATCTCGAAGGAGTTCTCACGACCCTCGACAACGACTGGGCCAGACTGGCCCGCCGGTCATGAACCGATCCCAACGATGAGGACCACGATGACCACAGACACCCGGACCGAAGACCGACGCCCAGCGCGCCGTCGCAGACGCGGCCCCGATGCCGTCCACCTCCTCTTCCTGCTGCCCGCGGTGGTCGCCTTCAGCCTGGCGCTCACCGTTCCCGCGGTGATGGGCATCTTCTTCAGCTTCACCGACTCGATCGGCTTCGGGGAGTGGAACTTCGTCGGCTTCACCAACTACGCCGTGCTCTTCAGCGATCCCGCCATCCTCGGTGCGTACGGCTTCACGATCGGCATCGCAGTGGTCAGCGTGGTCCTCGTCAACGTCATCGCCCTGCTCCTGGCGATCGGCCTGACCTCGCGGATCCGTGCCAAGAATGCGCTGCGGGCGGTGTTCGTCCTGCCGATGGTGCTGTCGGGGATCATCATCGCATTCGTGTTCAACTTCCTCTTCTCCCGCACCGTTCCGGCCGCAGCGTCGGCCTGGGGGATCGGGTTCCTCGAGGAGAGCATCCTCACCGACCCGGACCTCGCATGGGTCTCGATCGTCATCGTCACGGCCTGGCAGGCGGTGCCCTCAGCCATGCTCATCTACATCGCCGGGCTCGTCTCCATCCCCGCGGAGATCTACGAGGCGGCGGCGCTGGACGGCGCGACATCGTGGTCGCGACTGCGCTCGATCACGCTTCCGCTGATGGCCGGATACATCGCCATCAACGTGGTCATCGGGTTCAAGAACTTCCTCAACTCCTACGACGTCATCGTCGGCCTCACCGACGGTGGGCCGGGCACCTCCACCCGGTCTGTGGCGATGATGATCTTCCGCGGCTTCGACAACGGCGACTACGCCTACCAGATGGCGAACTCGGTGGTCTTCTTCCTCATCGCCGTCGGCATCGCCCTCATCCAACTGCGGCTCACCCGCGGAAAGGCCGGCTCCTGATGTCCGCAACCCCCACTGTGATCCCCGGGTCCAGCGCTCCGACCCGACCGCTCAGCCTCGACGTGAACCGCACCAAGGCGGGAACGCGACGCCGGCGTCGTCGGGGGTTCGGTCTCACCCTGCTGCTCGCTGCGTGTTCGCTGACGGTGCTGGTGCCCCTCTATGTCACCGTCTCCATGGCGCTGAAGTCGGGATCCCAGGCGGTCGACGGAGAGGCCTTCGCGCTGCCGGCTCCGCCGAGTCTCGAAGGCATCATCGAGGCCTGGTCGCTGACGAACTTCCCGCGGGCCTTCGCCATCTCCGTGTTCGTCACGACAGTCACCGTGGTGGGAACCATCCTTCTGAGTTCCATGGCGGCGTATGCGATCTCGCGGAACTGGCACCGCCGAGTCTTCCGCTGGTCGTTCTTCTACCTGCTGGCCGCGATGTTCCTGCCCTTCCCGGTCCTCGCGCTGTCCCAGGTGAAGCTGAGCGGCATGGTCGGCCTCGCGAACCCCTTCGGAGTGGCCATCCTCCACATCCTGTTCCAGCTGTCGTTCTCCGTCATGCTCTACACGGCGTTCCTGCGGGGTCTGCCGGAGGAGCTCGAGGAGAGTGCCCGCCTCGACGGGGCGTCGACGGCTCAGGTCTTCTGGCGGATCGTCTTCCCGCTCCTGGCGCCGATGAGCGCGACCGTCGGCATCTTCTCGTTCCTCGCATCGTGGAACGACTTCATGATGCCCTCCCTCATCATCGCCGACCCGAGTCTGCAGACCCTTCCGGTCGTGCAGTCGATCTTCCAGACCCAGTTCAGCAACAACTACCACGTCGCCTTCTCCTCCTACCTCATGGCGATGGCACCGGCGGTCATCGTCTACCTCTTCACCCAGCGCTGGGTGATGTCCGGGGTGACGCAGGGAGCTGTGAAGTGATCAGAACTCGTCGCCCCCGGCCGCCGCCTGCCGAGCGCGGCCCGTCCGGATGCTCCAGCGAGGAGCCCTCCACGATCGCAGCCTGACCCCAGACCCCGTCTCCGGTACGAAAAGGACACGAATCCCACCATGCTCCAGACATCAGAATCGCACGCGCGACCGACCGCGCTCCTCGCCGATAACGACTGGTGGCGGCAGGCCGCCGTCTACCAGATCTACCCGCGCAGCTTCGCCGACTCCGACGCGAACGGCATCGGCGATCTCGTCGGGATCATCGAGAAGGTGCCCTACCTCAGCGCCCTGGGCATCGACGCGGTCTGGCTCAGCCCGTTCTACCCCTCTGCGCTCGCAGACGGCGGATACGACGTCGATGACTATCGCGATGTCGACCCGCGACTCGGCACGCTCGCCGACTTCGATGCCCTCACCGCGGCCCTGCATGAGGCAGGAATCCGCATCATCGTCGACATCGTGCCCAACCACACCTCCGACAGGCACGAATGGTTCAGGGCGGCGCTCGCCGCAGGCAAAGGCTCCCCGGAGCGCGACCGCTACCTCTTCAGGGACGGGCGCGGAGAGAACGGTGAGCTGCCCCCGTCCGACTGGACGTCGATCTTCGGGGGATCCGCGTGGGAGCCTGTGGGCGACGGCCAGTGGTATCTTCACAACTTCGCCCCCGAGCAGCCCGACCTCGACTGGAACAGTCCGGACGTGCGCGCGGACTTCCTCGACACCCTGCGATTCTGGGCGGACCGCGGAGTCGACGGCTTCCGCGTGGACGTCGCCCATGGTCTGGCCAAGGACCTCCCGCCGGAAGGGACGCCTCTGCCGACTCAGGCCGAACTCGACGCCCTGCCCCACGACGGACAGCATCCGCTCTGGGACCGAGACGACGTCCACGACATCTATGCGGAATGGCGGCGGCTCTTCCGCAGCTACGATCCGCCTCTGATCGGAGTCGCCGAGGCGTGGGTGGACCCCGGCAGGAGGGCTCGCTATGCCGGTGAGGACGGCCTGGGTCAGGCGTTCAGCTTCGATCTGCTGCGCGCGGATTTCGACCCGCAGGTGTTCCGGAGCGTGATCACGTCGAACCTCGAACTGGCGGCCGCTTCGGGATCGTCGACCACCTGGGTGTTTTCCAACCACGACGTCGTCCGCCATGCCACTCGCTACGGTCTGCCGGTCTCCGGGGACAGCGAGCGCATGGGGAAGGAGTGGTTGCTCTCCGGAGGAACCGCCCCCGAGCTCGACGCCGTTCTGGGTCTGCGCAGGGCACGTGCGGCCACGCTGCTGCAGCTCGCCCTTCCGGGTTCGGCCTACCTCTATCAGGGCGAGGAGCTGGGACTGCACGAGGTGCCCGATATCGCCGACGACGCACGACAGGACCCGACCTTCTTCCGCAGCCGCGGAGTCGAGCTCGGTCGCGACGGGTGCAGAGTGCCGCTGCCGTGGACGTCCGAGGGCCCCGCCTTCGGCTTTGGATCCGTCTCGCCGCATCTGCCCCAGCCGGGGTGGTTCGCCGATCATTCCGTCGAACGCGAGGAGAGCGATCCGTCCTCGACTCTGTGGCTCTACCGCCATGCGCTGCGACTGCGCAGGGAGCTGACGGGCAGCGAGCAGCTCGACTGGCTCGAACTCGGTGACCAGGTCGTCGGATTCCGTCGGCCGGGCGGCTGGGTCAGCGTGACGAACTTCGGAGCGCAGCCGGTGCCGCTCCCGGACGGCGAGGTTCTGCTCTCGAGCGAAGCGCTGCCCGGCGACGGCACGCTCCCCGGAGCTGTCACCGTGTGGCTGCGGACACCGGAAACCGGCGAGGAGCTGCGGACCTCGGACACCGGCAAGAACACGAGAGCTTGAAGGGCGATCACCATGGCGACAGTGACCTATGACAGTGCGAGCCGGGTCTATCAGCCCGGCAGGAAGCCGGCGGTCGACGGACTCGACCTCCACGTCGAGGACGGCGAGTTCGTCGTCCTGGTCGGTCCCTCCGGCTGTGGGAAGTCGACGAGTCTGCGGATGCTCGCGGGCCTCGAAGAGGTCAGCGACGGGCGGATCCTCATCGGCGACCGGGACATCACCGACGTCCCGCCCAACGAGAGGGACATCGCCATGGTGTTCCAGAACTACGCGCTCTATCCCCACATGAGCGTCGGCGACAACATGGGCTTCGCGCTGAAGATCGCCGGTGTCCCCGCGGCCCAGCGCCGAGCCCGCGTCCGCGATGCCGCGGAGCTGCTCGACCTCGGCGAGTACCTCGACCGGAAGCCCAAGGCGCTCTCGGGCGGACAGCGGCAGAGGGTGGCGATGGGACGGGCTATCGTGCGAGAGCCGCGGGTGTTCCTCATGGATGAGCCGCTGTCGAACCTCGATGCGAAACTGCGCGTGCAGATGCGCTCGCAGATCGCGTCGCTGCAGTCGCGCCTCGGCGTCACCACTGTCTACGTCACCCATGACCAGACGGAGGCGCTGACGATGGGCGACAGGATCGCGGTCCTCAAGGACGGTCACCTGCAGCAGGTCGACTCGCCGTCCGTGATGTACTCGCGACCGGCGAATGTCTTCGTCGCAGGGTTCATCGGCTCACCTGCGATGAATCTCGTGGAAGCGGAGAAGATGGAGTCCGGGGCCGTCTTCGGTGATGCGATCATCCCGGTTCCCAGGACAGCGCTCAGAGCGTCTTCCGGGAACACGATCACGGTGGGGATCCGGCCGGAGGACCTTCGGCTGGGCGAGCACGGCGTGCGGCTGCGGGTGGAACTCGTGGAGGTGCTCGGTGCGGACACGTTCGTCCACGGTCGGCTCGTCGATGCGCCGGAGGCGGAGTTGGTCGTCGTCCGCGTGCCCACGGAGAGTGCTCCCAGTAAAGGCGAGACCGTCCGTGCCCATCCGGACCCCGAGAGGATCCACCTCTTCGATGCGGAAACGGGGATCAGACTCTAGGAGCGCATCCTCCTCTAGGAGCGTGTCTTCGCTGGATGCCCGTCTTCGCTGGGGTGCCCGTCTTCGCTGGGGTGCCACTTCGCTGTCTGCCGCTCGATAGGAAGCTCCGGTTGAGCGTGCATTCTCGCCCACGACGCGGGGCTGGCTAGGAGCATCGCTGATACGGTGGCGGTGATGGAGCAGGGAGAGAACGTCGAACGCGGACCCGTCGATTTGGTCCGCTCCGGCCCTCAGCATGCGTCCGAGCGAAAACTCGTCGTCTTTGCGCGAGAGCTCCCCGCCTCCGCGGACGGAGTCCTCGTCTACGCCCGTGAAGTCCCCGCCTGGATGTGCGAGCTCCTCGCCGCGCCGGAGGTCGCCGCGCCGCACGTCGCAGTACAGAGAGTCGCCGCTCCTGAGGTCGCTAGGCAGCGCCCTTCCGATCATGCGGGAGCCGAGGCCGCATGAGGAGTCCGTACCTCGACACTGCGCCGCTGGTCCCGGGCGACAACGTGCGTCTCATCGCACCGTCGGGACCAGCGGACGAGGACTCGCTGCAGCGCGCGATCTCCCGACTCGAAGCCTGGGGTCTCAACGTCGTCCCCGGTGAGCATGTCCGAGCCCGCCACCCGCGGGTGAGCTACCTCGCCGGAACCGACGCTCAGCGCCGTGCCGACCTCGTCGACGCGTGGTGCGACCCGAACACGGATGCGGTCATCGCCCTGCGCGGCGGGTACGGAGCGATGCGGCTCATCGACGGGCTCGACTTCGATCTTCTGCGCAGGCACAGGCTCCGCGCAGACGGGCGTCCGAAGCTGCTCGCCGGGTCCTCCGACGTCACCGCGCTCCACCAGGCGTGGGATCACCACCTCGGCCTCGCGACCCTCTTCTGCCCCATGCCCGGGAACAGTCCGTTCCGCGACTCCGCCGTCGTCGCCGACGAGGTGGCCTCGTGGCTCTTCGAGCCCTGGGGCGGTCGCGAACTCGGGTTCCCGGACGGTGATCGCTCCAGTGACGACTCACGTTGGAGATCCAGGACGCTGAGTGTCGATTCGGAGCCCAGAGATCGACACTCCGCGTCCTCAAAGCGCCGACGCCACACGAAGGAACGCCGCTCGGAGCCCCGGGACCCTGCGCCCCCGGTGAGCCGGGCGCGAACGCTCGTGCCGGGCACCGCGATCGGGCGACTCGTCGGCGGCAACCTCAGCCTCGTCGCCGCGGGCCTCGGCAGTCCCGAGTTCTCAGAGCTGCGGGAGCGGCGCGCAGAGCGCGGGCCGCAGATCGCGATGCTCGAGGATGTCGACGAGGAGCTGTACCGGCTCGACAACCTCCTCCTCCAACTCGTGCGCGCGGGATGGTTCGCCGCGGCGGATGCCGTCGTCCTCGGATCGTGGATTGACTGTGCCCCGGTCGCCGAGCTGGAGGACCTCGTGCTCGACTTCCTCCGAGGTGCCGGGATCCCGATCGTCTCGGAACTGGGCTTCGGGCACGATCCCGATGCCCCGAGCACTCCTCTCGGCGTCGACGTGCGCCTTGAGGCGCCTGCCGGAGAGCGACCCCGGCTGTGGGTGTGCGGGTGAGGAGTACGAACCCGTGCCGGTCGAGGGCAGTGAGCACCCAGACACACTGGGAAGAGCAGGCATGGACGCGAAGGGAAGAGAACACGACCGCGGAGACAGACAGAGCGAGGAGCCGACGATGACGAACGACCGCCGGGCACAGGCCGATGACGCAAGCACCACCCCTGTCGGCGGTGCTCCGATCGAACGCAGCACTTCCGAGACCGCGGTTCTCTCAGACCGGTCGACTGCCGAACCCATCGACTTCACCCGCCTGGCCGGGGTGCGCTTCAGCGCCCTCGCCTTCGATGTCGACACCGGCGAACGGGTCTTCGAGCACAACGCCGACGACGAGTTCGACACCGCAAGCATGGGCAAGGTCTTCCTCCTCCACACGACCCTGCAGATGATGGTCGACGGGACCCTCGACCTCGGTGAGCAGCTGCAGCGTCGTCCCTCGGAACGCGTCGACGAATCCGGGATCTGGTACCTCATGGAGCAGGACAGCCTGAGCGTCTACGACGTCGCCGTCCTCATCGGCGCGTTCAGCGATAACTTCGCGACGAACGTCCTCATCCGCAGGGTCGGTCTCGACAGAGTCGCTGCGCAGGTCGAGAAGCTCGGCTACCGGAGTTCCGGGCTGCACGATTTCCTCCGCTGGCCGCGTCCGGCGAAGGCGCCGCGGACGCTGTCGACGGGCACGGCCTCCGAGCTCAGTGACTTCATGGCCCGACACGCGCGTGACGAGTTCTGGGACGAGTCGACGAACGAGATCTTCCGCCGCTGGCTGGGAGCCGGCGCGGACACGTCGATGGTCGCCTCGGCGTTCGACCTCGATCCGCTCGCCCACTACAACTATCAGCGTGACGTCTGGGTGTGGAACAAGACAGGGACGGACAGCTCGATCCGCGCGGATGCGGGGATCGTCATGACACCTCGGCGCCGGGTCGCCTATGCGGTGTTCGCGAACTGGGAGCAGGGCACGGACCGCGTCGTCGAGGTCGTGCCGCTCATGCGCGAGGCCGGGGAGGCGATCCACCGATTCCTGTGACTCCCGCTCCACGCGACGCCGGAGTCGTCGGGCCTCCACGCAGCGCCGATCCACGCGCAGCAAGATTTCCGCGTCCGGGGCGACGCGGAAATCCGGCTCCGCGTGGATCGAGCGCCGAATCGACCGTTGACCGCCCCGACACACTTCCACACACTCCTACCCCACGAAAGGACTCCCATGACCGACACGACCTCCCCCGACACAACCCCACCAGCCATCGACGTCTTCGACGGCCACAACGACCTCGCGTGGTGGCTGCGCGAGGAGCGCGACTACAGCGTCGAGGGGCTCAACGACCCGCAGGTCTCGCCGTTCACGACGATGGACCAGCTCCGCGACGGACATGTCGCCGCTCAGTTCTGGTCGGTGTACGTCCACTCGTCCATCACCGGCGCCGAGGCGGTCGTCGCGACCTGGGAGCAGATCGACGCGGTCCGCCGCTTCGTCGCCGCCTACCCGGAACGCCTGATGTTCACCCGCACCGCCGCCGAGGTGGTCGCGGCCCGGGACGCCGGACGCGTCGCCTCGCTCATGGGAGTCGAGGGCGGCCAACAGATCGACGAGTCCCTCGCCATGCTGCGCTCGTACGCCCGCGCCGGAGCCCGGTATATGACGCTGACCTGGTCGACGACGCATTCGTGGGCGGACTCGGCGACCGACGCGCCCCAGCACGACGGACTGAGTGCGTTCGGGCGTGAGGTCGTGGCCGAGATGAACCGGATCGGCATGATCGTCGACCTCTCCCACGTCGCGCCGAGCGTCATGCACCAGTCCCTCGAGCTGACCACCCTGCCCGTGATCTTCAGCCATTCGTGCGCCCATGCCCTCAACCCGCACCCGCGCAACATCCCCGACGACGTCCTCGACCGGCTGCCCGCGAACGGCGGAGTGGCGATGATGACGTTCGTGCCCTCGTTCCTCTCCCGCGACCGCTGGGACTGGTCGGAGTCGGGGGAGAAGGGCACCGCCCCCGAGGTGACCGTGACTGACGTCGCCGACCACTGCGACTACGTGCGCGAGCGGATCGGCATCGACCACGTCGGCCTCGGCGGTGACATCTGCGGCGTCGACGAGCTGCCGATCGGGCTCGGCGACGCCGGCCAGTACCCGAACCTCTTCGCCGAGCTCTCCCGCCGAGGCTGGTCGGAGTCCGATCTGCGCAAGCTCGGTTTCGACAACGTCATGCGGGTGCTCGAGGCGCACGAGGACGCGTACGTGGACTTCCTCGGCGAGGGCTGACCCCTTGGGCCTGCCCGTCGAGGACGGGCCTCAGACCACGCCGAACCGACGACCGACCACTGACCGCAGAGGCTCCGGCCGTCGCAGTCCCTCATCGGACCCCGCCCTCCCCGAGGTGGCGTCGGCGAACCTAGCCGAGACGGCGGAGAATATATCGCCCCCGAACGCCGACAACCTTACTGATCTGGGGTTGAATGGGGACATGCCCCTGCGGGAGACGCACACGCCGACGGAGGACCACCTCGGCGGGAGGCGCCGACCGATGGCCCGACGAGGAGTCGAACGGTGGGATATGATGCTGGCCGCGCGATCGATCGCGCAGCCGTTCGCCGAGCGGACGGCCGCGGTTGGGACAATGTCGTCGAATCGAGTACGGAGGAATCGTGAGTCAGAGTGAGAACACGACAGTGGAGGGATCCACAGGTCAGGGGCAGCCGGAGACCCTCAAACGGGTCATGGGCCCGAAGCTGCTCCTGCTCTTCATCGTCGGCGACATCCTCGGCACCGGCGTCTATGCGCTGACGGGCAAGGTCGCCGGTCAGGTCGGCGGTGCCGGATGGGCACCGGTCATCCTTGCGTTCGCGGTCGCGATGATCACCGCGTGCTCGTACATGGAGCTCGTGACGAAGTATCCGCGGGCGGCTGGGGCCGCGCTCTACGCGCACAAGGCGTTCGGGATCCACTTCATCACCTTCCTCGTCGCGTTCGCCGTGCTCAGCTCGGGCATCACCTCGGCGTCGACGGCGTCAAACGTCTTCGCCGCGAACATGGTCGCCGGCTTCGGCTGGGATCTTCCCGGCAGCGGGGTCATGTGGATCGCGTTGGGATTCCTCGCCATCGTCGCGGCGATCAACCTCCGCGGGGTCGCCGAGAGCGTGTGGTTCAACGTCGTCCTCACCCTCGTCGAGCTCACCGGTCTCCTCCTCGTCATCCTCGTCGGGTTCTTCGCCCTCGGCTCGGGCAGTGCGGACTTCTCCCGCGTCGTCATCTTCGAGACCGCCGATGACAAGAGCGTGTTCCTCGCGATCACGGGTGCCACGGCGCTCGCCTTCTTCTCGATGGTCGGCTTCGAGGACTCGGTGAACATGGTCGAGGAGACCAAGGATCCGCAGATCTTCCCGAAGATCATGCTCACGGGTCTCTCGATCACCGGCATCATCTATGTGCTCGTCTCGATCGTTGCGGTCGCCGCGGTGCCGATCGGCCAGCTCGCCGAGAGTGAGACGCCCCTGCTCGACGTCGTCCGCGCCGGTGCGCCGGGGGTCCCGATCGATGCGATCTTCCCGTTCATGACGATGTTCGCCGTCGCGAACTCCGCGCTCATCAACATGCTCATGGCCAGCCGCCTCCTCTACGGCATGGCGAAGCAGAACGTGCTGCCGCCGGTCTTCGCGAAGGTGCTGAGGAACCGGCGTTCCCCTTGGGTCTCGATCATCTTCACCACGCTCATCGCGTTCGCGCTCATCATCGCGGTGACGACGATCCTGCCCGAATCCGTCACGGCGTCCCTGGGCGGAACCACCTCGCTGCTGCTGCTCGCGGTCTTCGCCGTCGTCAACGTCGCGGTGCTCATCCTCCGCCGGCAGACGGTCGACCACAAGCACTTCCGCACGCCGACCGTGCTGCCGTGGATCGGCGTGTTCACGTGTGCGTTCCTCGTCGGTCCGTGGGCCCGCCTCGACGACCTCATCCAGTACCAGATCGCGATCGCGCTCATCGGCATCGGCGTGGTGCTCTGGGCCGTGACGTGGCTGTGGAACCGGTCGGTGCGCGGGTCGAGCACCCGCTTCCGCCACCCCGAGGAACTCTCGTGACCGCAAGGTCGGCCGGTGACACCGCGTGGCCGGCCGGTGACACTGAATGGCCGGCCGGCGACACCGTATGGCCGGCCGGTGACACCGTATGGCCGGCCGGTGACGAACGCACCCGCACGAGCCAGGTGCAGAGAGTGAGAGAGTCCCGCCCATACGAAACGGGCGACCGAGATGAGAATGCGAAGGTGAACAGATGACCATCATCGTGGGCTACGTCAACACCCCGGCCGGCCACGCGGCCCTCGACACCGGGATCAGGGAGGCGCAGAAGAGCGACAGCGACATCGTCGTCGTCAACGCCTCGCATCCGCGGAGGGATTCCCACCGCCTCGCCGAGGCTGAGGTCCGTTCCGTGCGCGAACAGCTGTCCCGTGCGGGGGTCAAGGGGGAGGTGCTCACTCCCGGGAGTGAGCTCGATCCCGCTGAGCAGATCCTCGATACCGCCGCCGAGGTGGGGGCCGACCTCATCGTGCTCGGCACCCGGAAGCGGACCCCGGTGGGCAAGTTCCTCCTCGGGTCGACGATCCAGAAGGTCATCCTCGACGCGGAGAGCCCGGTGCTCTGCGTCAAAGCCGCACACTGACATCGGTTGAGGCGGCGCTGACCGGGCGCCGGCTGAGGCAGTGTGTGTCGGCGGCGGTGCGGACCGGCGACGGGGCTGGCGCCGCGCCGACGGTGCCGTGGGTCCAGTCGGTCCCGGCAATTCGTCGTCGAGGCGGGCGCGCCGCGCCGACGGTGAGCGGTTGGGGCGATCGGCCATTGCCGCAGGCCTGAACGAGTTCGAGGTCCGTATTCGACCGGGCGGTGCTGTCGCCTCGGCGGGATGGTCCGGGGTGTCGCGGCTGCGGTGGTGGGTCGTTTCGGGATGTCGCGGAGGTCTCGGTGGGACGGTCGGGGGCGTAGCGATCGCCGTAGCGGGCTGTTCGGGACGGTCCGGGGCCTCGGCGGGGATCGTGGCCGGCCAGGCGCGCCGTCATGGTTCATGAAATCGTCATTGGTCGCAACTCCGTGCGCGTCCGCTCTCGCGCGACCCATCGAGCGGATCGCTGTCCACGTAACCGCATACCATTGCGCGCCCAGAGAGGTCGAAGGCCCTCGGCTCGCCGGTGCCTGCGTCCCGGTGGAGCTTGCGGGTCATCCCAGCCGGCAACACGATGAGTCGCCACAACTGCGATGAGTGCGCAGAGAGGACGTGAGGCGATGTCCGAATGTCCGGGCCACCACCGGGCGGGGGTCCGCTCGGCCCGGCGCACAGGTGTGTGCACAGGTGGCAGTATCGCCGCCGTCGAGCGACAACCCACTTCCGGTCTGTGGAGCCGAATATCTCCTGCCGCGTCGACCTTCGTTGATCGCTCATGTAATGAATTCAAACGAGAGAAAGATTTCTAAAAAAGTCGAACAAATATCTGTACAGATTTGCTGTGCGGGTGTAGTGTGGATCACACAAGGACGTACTCGGGGATCGGACACGGAGGTCATGACTCTCACCCCAGATCGCAGACGCGACAAGCGGAAGGACCGGCGCACACGGCCCGCTTCTCCGTGCGTGTCCCAGGCTGCGGGTGGCGAGTCCGAGGCGCCCGCAGGATCAGCTCTCGGCCCGACTGCGCTCGAGAACTCGGGTCTCGATCCGTCGGAACATCCGGTTGCCGGTGCGGGAGACGGTCAGGGGGAGATCGCCTCGGCGAAGGATCCCGCGATGTCGAGCGGCCCCATGTCAGACGGTTCCGCATCCGACGGCTCGACACCTGTGGCTCCGACGGCTTCTCTCGATTCAGCACCTGTGTCGACACCCAAGCTCAACTGGAGGGCTGCGCCCGACGATGAGGAGGCGCAGGAGGCGTTGAGGCGACGCGCGGCCGAGATCGACGCCGAACAGGAAGCATGGATGCGGCAGAAGCGCGAGGAACGAGAACGCGCAGAGCAGGCCAAACGGGCCGCGGCGGCAGCCGCCGACCCGGAATGGGCGGGCCTGGTTGAGACGCCGTCCGCTCCTGCGGACCCGGACGACAGCTCCTCGCGAGGCATCGGCAAGTGCACCACACGAGACGATGACGAGTGCTCCGCGCGTGACGTCGCAGACGATGGTGATCCGGCCTCCGAACCCGACTACAGGATCACCGACGAGGATCGCGCGTGGTTTGCCGAGGAGAACCGGAAGTCGAGCGAGTTCATCGCTCACAAGCAGAACGATCTCATCGAACGGCAGCGCGGTGTCCTCGGAGGTCTGGGCTCCGGCCCGTCGGATGGTGAGGTGGGCATGGGGTTCGCCAGCGAGCCACCGTGGTTCACCCCGCGCGAGCAGGCGAGCAGAGGATACGGGACGCAGGGGTGGGGCGGCGTCGACCCGGTCGAGGCGGGGTGGCCCGGCGAAGCCAACGTATACGGACATGATCGCTCGACGGATGACGAAGCATCCGATGCCGCTGCGGGACTGGAGGGGACCTCGGATGTCGAGGGGACCTCGGCGCCTGAGAGGGCATCGGGGCCAGCTTCGCTCGGGGAGGGTGGAGACGCTGGGAGTCCCGAGCCCGTGACCGCCGAGGCGAGCGACATTCCCGTCGATTCCGACTGCGACGCCGCAGACGCCTCTCCGCTTCTCCCAGCGACGGCGTGGTCAGACCTGACAGCAATGGCTCCGGAGATGACGGGAAGCATCGAGAGTCTCCGAACCCTGGTCAATGATCTCGAGTCCTTCGAACGGCCGATGGGCCCGGACGAGGCTGTCACCATGCTTGACGGAATCGAAACGCTCAACCGCCTCACCGAGGCGCTCTCCGTCGTCACGCTCTCAGTCTTCGAACGCGTCGGCACCCCGCGCGACTACGGTGCGAAGTCGACCCGTGATCTCGTGAAGAATCGCCTCGGCGTCTCCGCCCGAGAAGCGTCTCGACGGGTCGATCTCGCCGAGCAGCTCGGCAGGAGAGTCACGGTCGCCGGTGAGTCACTCGAACCCGTGCATCCGATCGTTGCCGACGCGCTGCGCACGGGGACTCTCTCGTCCGTGCAGGCAGAGGTCATCATCCGCTTCCTCGGTGAGCTCAAGCGAAAGGCCACCGATGACCAGCAGCTCGAAGCGGAACGGATCCTCGTGGAGAAGGCTCCGTTGGTCCACGTCAGGGATATCCGAATCCTCTTCAACGAGATCCTCAAATGGCTTGACCCCGATGGTGAGCTCCCCGACGAGTCGACGCCGAGAGAGGACTTCTGTGTCAACCTCCGCGCGCGCAAGGATGGGACTTGGGACCTCAGGGGACGCCTGGATTCGGTGACCGGTGGCATCATGCACGGCCTGCTCACCTCCCGCATGCAGACCGATGAAGCGATGCAGACCGATGAAGCGATGCAGACCGACGAGGCGATGCAGACCGAAGATGGATCGCGAACTGGATACGACGCATCAGAGGCAGGAGACTCGCCGGCGAGCGATGACGCGTCACAGAGCGATGACGCATCGGCATGTGATCAGGCGAAGCATGCTGATGATGCCTTGGTGCACGGCGCAGCGGGGCAGACTGATGATGTCCTGACGGCAGGTGCGGGGCAGCAGGACGATGCTGTCGTGGACGAAGCCGTCCGTCTCTTCGAAGACGTGCTCCGCGGTGACCGCTACGATGCGATCGACCCGACGCCCGAACTTGCGCCGGTCGGTTCCGCGCCGACCGACGCTGACGGCAACGAGATTCCTGCCGGATACGGCGTCCGCGAGGACGGTACGCCGGTACCCATGGCCTCTGAGCAGCCCAGCGTGCGCAACCGGATCTATGAGAGGTTCTCGACGATCATCGGACGCATCGAAATGGGCCGTGTCGGTGCGGGCGCTCCGTTCGCTCTCGTCGTCACGGCCAAGGCCGAGGACATCGCCACCGGATGCGGGCAGGCGACGACCGGAGCGGCTGAGAGCTTCCCTATTTCAGCGGCGGTTCGCGACGGCCTCAACGGCGCAGTGTTCTTCCACCTCATGAGCGAGAAGGGTCGGACGGTGAGCGTCCAGACAGAGAACCGGTACGCCAATCGGAACCAACTGACGATCCTCGCCGCGAGAGACCAAGGGTGCACCTTCCCCGGATGCGAGACACCGCCCGGCTGGTGCGACGCCCACCACATCGTGCCCTGGTCCGAGAAGGGCAGAACCGAGATCAACAACCTCACTCTGGCCTGCAGTGCGCACCACCATCTCATCGACAAATCCGACTGGCACACGATCATGCTCAGAGACGGGCGACCGGCCTGGGTGCCTCCTGCAACCATCGATCCCGAACGCAGACCGATCCTCCATTCGAGGTTCATCGCCGGCGAGATCGCCGACACGCTCTTCCGTTGAGACCGATCCGGACGTCGAGGGGACAGGTGCGTCCCGAGGTCGAATCCGCCCGGCAGTGACGCAGCTCATGGAATGAACCCTCCCGGAACCCTGTTGCCTTGAGCATGGAGCTTTCTCTTCTCGACCTGGTCCCCGTGCGCGTCGGCCAGACCACGTCCGATGCCTTCGCGGCGTCTCACGAACTTGTCCGCCGGGCTGACGAACTCGGCTACACCCGCTACTGGGTCGCGGAACATCACAACATGCCGTCGATCGCCTCGACGATGCCCGGTGCCGAACTCATGTACCTCGGCCAGGGCACCGAAAACATCCGCCTCGGCTCGGGCGGAGTGATGCTGCCCAACCATGCGCCTCTCGCCGTCGCCGAGCTCTTCGCCCTCCTCTCCGCGATCTACGGTGATCGGATCGATCTGGGAATCGGACGCGCGCCGGGCACGGATCCGATCACATCGGCGGCCATGCGGGGCCACCTCGGCGAGGGGCGGATGGTCGACCGTCAGGGGCAGACCATCGACCCGGTCGAACAGTTCCCTCAGCACGTCATCGACACCCTCTCCCTGATGGCACCGGAAGGCGTCCGCATTCCTCTTCAGGGTGGACGCGAGCACACGCTGCGGGCCACTCCGGCCCCGACCGAAGGGACCCAGCCACTGCCGTGGCTGCTCGGTTCGTCGGGATATTCGGCTCGGCTGGCAGCTGAGCTCGGCATGCCTTACGTGTTCGCCAATCACTTCGCCGCCGGTGCGACGACGGGGATGAAGATCTACCGCGACAACTTCACGCCCGGCGCCTACGGGGACGAACCGCGCACCTTCGTCACCGTCAATGCCGTCGTCTCTCCCACCGAGGAGGAGGCGCGACTGCGCTCCGAGCCCTTCATGCTGCAGATGGCACGGCTGCGCACGGGCGGACAGATGGGCCCGCTGCGCTTGGCCGGTGACGACGTCCGCTCGATCATGACCGACCAGGAGCGCATGGTCGCCGAAGAGCTCTCGAAGAACTGGATCATCGGGGACCCTCAGCAGGCCAAGGGCCAGCTCGAGGAACTCGCCGACCGATTCGGAGTCGACGAGGTGATGATCCAACCGGTCGCCGGTGCGATGGAAGGCGAAGAGCTGCGTCACGATGCCGCGCGGATCCAGACCATCGACCTGTTGGCCGACGAGTTCCTCCGCTGACGTCCGAGGCGATCCCCGCTGACCCGAGACAATGTCCGGATCAGACAGTAGGATTGTTCGCGTACATCGTTTCGATGCTCACGCGATCGATCGCCATCGGTCGGTTCCGTGGGTCGCGAAACTCATTCGGCGGCTTCCCCCGCGCGGGTGCGACCCTTGGTCTCGCTCGCAGACCGAAAGAGAATCTATGCGTACGAGAATTGCTGTTTCGGCGGCGCTCGGGCTCGGACTTGTGTTCGGAGCCGGCGCTCCTGCCATGTCGAGCAACCAGTCTGCTCCTGCCAACGCGTCGACCAACCTGGCTGCGGCGGTCGTTCCCGGCCAGGAACTCGAGCCGATCAGAGACGGAAAGATCGAGAAGGGCGAGACGGCCTACGTCGACGTCACCGTCGCCACGCTGTGGAAGGACTCGAAGGCGCCCCGCAAGGTCGACAAGCCCGCTCTGGGCAAGCCCGTCGACCTCGACAAGTGGAACGAGAACCTCAAGAGCACCGAGGTGCGTCGTGGCCTCACCGGCAAGGCCGAGACCCAGGCCGTCTACGGTTCCGAGGTCACCGTCCTCGAGACCAAGGGCAACTGGGCCAAGGTCGCCGTCACCGACCAGTCCACACCGAAGAACAAGAAGGGCTACCCGGGCTGGCTGCCGACCAAGCAGCTCGTCGAGAACGACCGGTTCGGCAAGCTGAAGAAGGACCAGCCGCGCGCGGTCGTCACCGCTGAGAAGGCCAAGTTCGAGGGCATCGAGTTCACCAAGGACGTCGGCGCGGATCCGAGCTTCAACGTCGAACTGCCCCTCATCGCCCAAGACGTCGAGGACGTCCGTGTCGCACTGCCCGGCGGCGGAGCCGCGTGGATCGACGTCGACGACGTCAACGTCTTCGACATCGGTGAGAAGCCGAAGAAGCCCTCCGGCGACGACCTCGTCAAGACCGCCAAGCAGTTCGACGGCCTCCGCTACCTGTGGGCCGGCGTCTCCGCCTACGGCTTCGACTGCTCCGGCTTCACCTACTCCGTCTACCGGGCGCACGGCATCGACATCCCGCGCGACTCCGGCGACCAGGCCAAGGTCGGCAAGAAGGTGTCGGCGAAGGACCTCAAAGCCGGCGACCTGCTCTTCTTCTCGACGAGTTCGGGCACCGTCCACCACGTGGGTATGTACATCGGCGATGGGAAGATGATCCACTCGCCGAACGCCTCGAAGACGGTCTACGTGGTCGACTGGAAGGACTGGGACAAGGGCAACGAGTTCTCCGGAGCGCGCCGCATCCTGTGATGCTTATCCGTTCGTTCCCACGCTGAAGCCGGTCGCAGTCGTCCTGCGGCCGGCTTCCGGCATTCGAGGGGGGTGATTGTCCGCCGCCGAGGTGGTCCACCGTGAACGTTCTCCGCTGACCGAAATCGCCACGGTGGGTTCCCCGCGGAGAGGTGCTACGGCAGTGAGAAAGGACCTGGCCTTCGCTCCGCGCGAAGGCCTGGCTCACTGACATTCCCGGTAGAGGACCGGTCACTTCCACAGACGCACGACCGCACGGCCCGTCGCATCCTTAGTGGTCGGTTTCGGCGACCCTCAGTCGTCCGACGTGCGGCGGGGTACGAGGGTGCTCGTGCTGTTCAGCTCGCGCAGTTCAAAGAGTGCGGAGCCCGAGGATAGCGTGTAATTCATCGTCGACTCGCTCGTGATCGAAGTGTGGGAGGTCGAGCGACGACGCGGTGCGTTCGGCGAGGGTGCGGTACAGCTCGGTGGACGCAAGAAGTGCGCGTGTCGCGTCGTCACCGTCAAGACTGCCCCAGCAGCGTTCGAGCGCGTGCTGGACATCGGTGTCCATCCACTGCCGCATCCGTGTGCCCAGGTATCGGGTGTCGAGTCCCGGACCGTGCCGGGCGAGGTGATCCCATTCGATCATCCGCAGCAGTTCGCCTTTCAGGTCCTGGTCGCGCAGTTTCGCTGACCACGGCTCGTCGCGCACGATGGCTTTGGCCTGCATCAGAGCCGCCGCCCACGCCCAGTTCATCGACTCCTCGAACTCCGCGGGCGTGGGTGGCGCAGTGGAGGTCGCATCCAGTGAGGCGGTTGCAGCGCTGTCGTCCTTGTCGAGGAGTACACAGAACGGTCGAGTGTAGCTTCGACCTGCTAGGCGATCTGCGGGAAGCACGGTGAAGTCGATCTTGCCGCCCGCGTAGTAGATCAGGCGTGTGGGGTTGCCGTCACCGTCGTTGAGCCTTTCGACGACGAGCACATCGCCGAGGTCGCTCCACCATGACTCGTCTGTCAAGAGCGCATCAATGTCTGTCGTGAACACCTCGATATCCCGGTCGGAGAGAGGGTGGGCGTCTTGAGCGGCGGCTGATCCCGTCAGTACGAGTGCCCGAACGTCGGTGCGACCCTGCGCCCACCGGACCAAGGATTCACGTGCACGAGAGTAATCCATCCCCCGATTCTCTCATTCCCGTTTAAGGGGCAGTCCTCTTCATCGTGGGGAACCATCGATGGCGGAGTCGCGGCCCTCGTCGGCCGTCGCGGAGCAGGAGAGGTGCGCATCACCGCCTCGGGTCGGTCTGGCCGCCCGACTGCGAACTCAGTGCCGCGAGGTCTGGCGGGCCTTGAGGTAGATCGCCCGAGCGAGATCGTCACGACGCTCGATGAGCAGGCGCCGCAGCGCCGCAGGGGCATCAGGATGGTCGGCGAGCCACGCATCGGTCTTCTCGACGACGCGCTCCTCGTCGACCGACCACCGCGGATAGAGGCCGAGCACCAGACGGCGGGCGATCTCGATCGAGGTGTCCGCCCAGAACCCGGCAAGCCGCTCGAAGTACTCATCGACGTACATCTCCGTGATCGGCAGCGCCGAAGGAGCGACGAAGCCGGAGATGATCGCCGAGAGCACATCGTTGCTCAGCGACCCGGTGACGACGGTCTCCCATGCGCGCATCTTGACGATCGGCAGAGGCAGGGCGGCATTGGCGGTCTCGGCACGCAGTCGTCCCGAGGAGCTCTGATCGAGGTGGGTCTCGCGCGCGATGTCCGTCTGATCCGCCCACCCGAGGCACACGAGCGCGGTCATCGCGTTCCATCGCAGGGCATGGTCATTGATGAGACCACGGAACGGCAGGGAAGCCGCTGCATGCTCGGCGACACCGTCCCGATCAGGATGGGACGCAGTCCCGCCCGATCCGGACCCGGTCGACCCGTCTCCCGAAGCGCTACGGTCTCCCGGAGCGCCCCCGCTGCCTGCCGCTGATCCGTCGTTCTGACCGCTGCGACCACCCGTGCCCGCAGTCGCTTCGTCGACGATCTCGGGGCTCATGCTCTCGATCTCCTCGCCGATCGGCACGGCGAGGACCTGAGTCGCAAACGCTCGACCCATCGCGATCGACGGACTGTCCTCGATGCATCGCGCCGTCCGCGACGTCAGCGAGAGCACGAGATTGGCCAGATGCAGCTGCGCATCCGACCCTGACTTCGCCGTCGCGAGCGCATCGAGCGCGGCACCGAGGAGGCCCGAGATCGCGGTCTCGAAGTTCCGCTCCGCCACCCACTGATCGAGACAGAGAAGCGCCGTCTGGCTCAGGCCGGCCATGATCCCCGCATGGCTCTCCTTGCCGAGGCTGCGGGCATAAGCAGTAAGGTACCGCTGCACGGGCAGCAGCCCGTCGCGCACCGCATTGTCGAGCGCCGACCACACGAGGGCCCGTGAGAGCGGGTCGGCGATCCTCGAGACCGAGGTGATCGCCGCCTCCGTCGAAGCCTCATCGAGACGCACCCGTGCATAGTCGTGATCGGCGTAGTTGAGCAGCGCGATCTCACCACGCGTGCGCCCGACGAGCTGCTCCACCTCGGCGGACTCCCCGTCGAAGTCGAACTTCACGCTGTCGATGGGAACGATGTCGCGCCCCGACCGCCCGAGCGTGGCGATCTCCAGAGTGTGCGGGCGCAGCAGACGCGCGCCCTCAGCCGAATCCGACTGGGTGATCGTCGCACCGGTGATGCTCGCCCGGGGGTCGTGCTGCGGACCTGACCCGGCCCGACCGGCAGTGTTCGCAGTCGACTCGTTCCGGGACCCGGTCCCCGCCGAGGTGGTGTCGTCCTCGGCGCTCGTCGTCAGCGCGAGCGAGAGCTCGGAGACGCCCGAGGTCCCCAGCCACGCGTCCGCCCAGCCGGCGATGTCACGGTCGGGGGCCGCCTCGGCGAGGCAGTCGAGGAAATCGGCGAGTTCCGTGTTGCCGAAGGCGAAGCGCTTGAAGTAGAGCCGGGAGCCCGCAAAGAACGCCTCCCGACCGACGTACGCGACGAGCTGCTTGAGCACCGAGGCGCCCTTCGCGTACGTGATGCCGTCGAAGTTGAGCTTCGCGGCCTCGACGTCAGGGATGTCGGCGACGATCGGGTGCGTGGTCGGGTAGAGGTCCTGCATGTACGCCCACGCCTTGCGGCGCAGCGCGAACGTCACCCATCCGTCGGTGAAACGCGTCGCCTCGGCGAGCGCGAGGCCGCCCATGTAGTCGGCGAAGGACTCCTTGAGCCAGAGATCGTCCCACCACTTCATCGTCACCAGATCGCCGAACCACATGTGAGCCATCTCGTGAAGAATGACGTTGGCCCGCGACTCGTACATCGCGTCGGTGACCTTGTCCCGGAAGATGAGGGAATCGGTGAAGGTGACGAGTCCCGGATTCTCCATCGCGCCGAGGTTGTACTCGGGAACGAAGATCTGATCGTACTTGCCCCAGGGGTAGGGGTAGTCGAATTCGGCGCTGAAGAAGTCGAGGCCCGCCTTCGTGATCCCGAGGATGTCGGCCGAGTCGAGATGGTCGACGAGACTCGCCCGCGTCCACACGCCGAGGTCGACCGTCTCGCCTGTGACCGGATCCGTCCACGTGTCCGTCGCACCCTCGTAGGGGCCGGCGGTGATGCACGTGATGTAGCTCGACTGCTTGAGCGTCGGTGCGAAGAAGTGGGTGACGGCCGCGCTGCCGTCCTCGCTCACCGTCTCCCGGCTCGTCTCGACCTGGTTCGACAGCACCTGGAACGACTGTGGGGCGGTGACGCTGAAGACGAACTTCGCCTTGAGGTCGGGCTGGTCGAAGTTCGCGAAGACCCGCCGGGCATCGGTGGGTTCGAACTGCGAGTAGAGGTAGACCTTGCCATCGGCGGGATCGGTGAACCGGTGGAGTCCCTCACCCGAGGTGGAATACCGGGTCTGGGCTTCGATCGTCAGGGCGTTCTTCCCCTCACGGACGGGGAACGTGACACGGGCACCGTCGAACACCTCGGCGGGGGAGAGGTCCTCCCCGTTGATCTGCACGAGCGAGACAGAGTCGGCGATGATGTCGATGAAGGTCTGCGAATCGGAGCGAGCCTTGAACTCGACGACGGTGCGGGAGGTGAAGGTGTCGGCATCGGACTCGGCGTTGCTCACATCGATATGGACGGTGTAAGTCTTGACCTTGAGCAGATGCGATCGGCTCTGCGCTTCGTCTCGGGTCAGGTTCGTCGTCATTCTTCAGCCTCCTCGGCGCACAGACTTTAGCATGTCACAATTCCGGTAATCTGAGTACAACGAGCGCGAGAGGGGGCCGGATCGGATGGCGAAGACCCAGGTCAGCGGGTTGATCAAGCGAGGGTTCAACATCGTTGCCCACCGCCTCCGCCTCGGCTTCAGGCGCGTGTGGGCGAACTCCGGACAGCTCATCCAGATCCCCATCGCGGCCACCGCCGCCTACGCGTTCTGCGTCTACATCCTCGGCCACCCCTACCCGTTCCTCGCCGCCGTCGCCGCCGCCGTCGGCATCGGACCCGTCGCCGATCGCCGCCTGCGCCGCTCGCTTGAGATCGGCATCGGTGCGACCTTCGGGGTGCTCGTCGGCGAGGTGCTCGTCAACATCTATGGCAGCGGCATCTGGCAGCTCGCGCTCACCCTCATCATCGGCCTCGTCATCGGCACGGTGCTCAACTCCGGCGGCATTTTCATCACCCAGATCGCCGTCCAGTCCGTCTACGTCGTCGTCGTGCCCGCCACCGCGACGACCCTGCCGTTCCCGCGCACGCTCGACGCCCTCGTCGGCTCGCTCTTCGCGATCGTCCTCGCGCTCATCATTCCCCGCGACGCCCGCAAGGTTCCGCGCGCACTCGCTGCGAACCTCCTCGACGAGGTCAGTGCTGTGCTCACGATGATGTCGAAGGCCCTGCGCGACGCCGACACCGAACTCGCGATGCGCGCCCTCACCCGAGCCCGCGAGACCCAGGACATCATCGACTCGTGGGGCTCGTCGCTGCAGGTGTCGAAGGAGGCGGCGAAGATCAATGCGCGCGGTCGCCGTCATGCCGCCGAGGTGACCCGGCTCTCCCGTGCCCACACCTACTCCGATCGGGCGATGCGCACGATCCGCGTCATCGCCCGCCGCGTCGTCGGCATCACCGAGCTCGGCGTCGAGAAGCCGATCATCGCCGACTACGTCGAATCCCTCGCCGACGGAGCGAAGAAGCTCGAGATCGCGCTGCGCCGGGGAACCGACAGATCGCTCGCCGAGGTGGCCCTGTCCGAAGCCGCCGGCGAACTCGATCCCAGGGCGGAGAAGAGCTGGGACATCCACGACGAATCCCTCGTCCTCCTCCTCCGGCCCGTCGCCGCCGACCTGCTCCAGGCGGCCGGCCTGACGAACGACGCCGCGCACGAACGCCTGCCCTCGCTCGCTGAAGACAAGGCCGACGGTCCGCCGGTCGAATAGGGCTGCGGCTGGGCTGCGGCTGCCGAGCGGCAGGCGGCGGTCCTGGTCAGCGGCGAGCGGCGGGGCCGGTCAGCGGCAGGCGGCGGGCCTGGTCAGCGGCTCTCGACGACGAAGATGCAGTTCGTACCGGGCTCGAGGGCTGTGAACGAATGCGGCTGATCGCCCGGGTGGACGAGGTAGTCACCGGCGACCAGCTCGAACGACTGGCCGAGCGCTTCGATCCGTGCCGCCCCGCGACCGACGATGACGTGCTCGATCGTGCCCGCCGGATGCGGATGGGAATTGCGTGATTCACCGGGTTCGGCCTGGATGAAGTAGATGTCGCGGCGTGCGGTGGGCGGGGACGCCGAGAGCAGGGTGGCGACATAGTTCGCCGTTGTCGAGGGCAGGCTCGGCATGTCGCGAACGTGGTGGAGGGCGATCTCCAGCTGTGGGGGATCGAGCAACCGTGAGAGCGGGATGTCGAGAGCAGCGGCGAGGGCCCACATCGTCCCGAGGCTCGGGTTGGCCGTTCCCGCCTCGAGTCCGGACATCGTCGACTTGCCGATGCCGGCTCGGCGGGCGACCTCGGAGAGGGAGAGTCCGGCCCGCTGCCGTTCGCGCTTGACCGCGGCCGCGACCTGGGCTCGCGGGGTCGACGAGTCGGTCGCGGTGCTGTTGTCGTGGACGCGGTTCTCGTGATCTCCGCTGACTTGGTCGACGCTGCGATGGTCGACGCTGCCCTGGTCGACGCTGCTGTCCTCGACGTTGCCCTTGACGGATGGGTCTCTCGTCTCGGGACTGGGGGAGTCGTCTGCCGCCGCGCTCATGCCGTTGCTCCGCTCATACGATCATCTTAGCTGTCGTTCATTATTCCGCACTGCCGTTCCGGTTGACGAACCTCTCTCGCGGTGTGCACTATGGTGAACATGAGTTCATCATTCCGCACGATCGAGCGCATTCTGCCGTCGTCGACCTACCGGGCAGTCGCCATCATCACGGTGACGATCGTCGCCGTCGCGCTCTCGTACGGTGCGATCTCGCAGGTGTCAGGCTTCGCGTGGTGGCAGACGCTCATGCTCGCGGCCTTCGCCCTCGGCGGTGCCGCCGAGTTCACCTTCGTCGGAGTCATCGCCGCCGGTGGAGCGCCGATCCTCGCGGTTCTCGCCGGGCTGCTCGTCAACTCCCGCAACTTCGCGTTCGGCATGGCCGTCGGTCCGTTCTTCCCGCAGGACTGGCGGGCCCTCATCGCCGCGCACTGGATCAATGACGAATCGACGGCAGTGGCCCGCACGGGAGAGAACGACCGCCAGCGGTGGCGCGCGTTCCTCCTCATGGGAGTGGCGATCGCGATCATGTGGCCCTCGGGTGCGGTCGTTGGGCAGTGGCTCGGCAGCGTCATCGACGCCGACATGCTCGGTCTCGACGCGGCGTTTCCGATCATCCTCTTCTGCCTTATCCGCGGCGATCTGCGGAACCGTTCGACGCTCTGCCTTACACTCGCCGGCATCCTTGTCGCAGTCTGCCTCACGCCGATCCTCCCGCTCGGCCTCGGGGCCGTGACCTCGCTGTCCGTCTTCGCCTTCGTCGCCCTCGGCTGGCTGATCCGGCGAGTGGTGCGCGAGAGGAGGGCGCGCTCGGCGGCGACGGGTCGTTCGACACAGGGCCATGCGGTGTCGGAGCAGGACCATTCGGTGTCGGAGCAGGAAAACACGGTGTCGGACCACGGACCTGCGGGTAGGGTGTCGGCCGCCCAGGGGACGACCGACCGTGCGGCGACCGTGCCCGGCGAGGCCCGCACTCCCGGCACTGCCCCGAACGAGAGCGAGGACGCGCAGTGAACCCGACGACCTTTCTCATCGCGCTCGCCGCGCTGAGCATCGGCACCTACGTCATGCGCTTCGCCGGAGTGAAGGTGGGCGCCGCGCTCGCCGTCCGCGGACGACGGGGAGCGCAGGTGACGACGGGATCTGAGGTGAGCACCGAAGCCCCGGCCGCCTCGGCGAGCGATCCCGACGAACCGACCTCGCGGGTCTCGGCCTGGATGGACAGGGCCACCGTCGTGCTCATCGGGGCGGTCTTCGCGACGACGGCGGTCTTCGACGGTCAGGCGCTCGCCGATCCGGCGCGCCTCATCGGCGTCGGGGCGGGCGTTCTCGCCGCGGTGCTGCGTGTGCCGATGCTCGTCTGCGTCATCCTCGCGATGGCGGTGTGCGCCGGGATCCGGTGGACGGGCATCCTGTGAGTTGCCCAGGTGCCGGTGTCAGGCCCGATTGCTAGGCTTAAGGGCATGGAACTCATTGCTGACTTTCAGCGCCTGGTCTTTCTCGCCCTCACGGTTGCGGCGTTCATCGTCCAACTCTGGGCGTTCATCGACTCGCTGCGGTACAAGGATGAGAACTACCGCGCGGTGGACAAGCAGTCGAAGAAGTTCTGGGTCATCCTGCTGGCTGTCGGCCTCGCCCTCGCTCTCATCGCACTCCCGCCGCTGGGCATGAGCATGATCTTCCTCAACCTCCTCGCCCTCGTCGGCGCGATCGTCTACCTCACCGACGTGCGCCCGAAGATCAAGGCCATCGACCCCAGGAATCGGAACCGCTGACCCGGGGATGAGCGAAGATCTCAACTTCCCCGGTGCTGACACCGGGTACATCGCGACGTTCGGCTCCGGCGACCCGCACACCCTCTTCAGCCACGGCTTCGCCGGCGCGATCCGCGACACCCGGCCCTTCGGCACCGGCATCTCCGGCACCAAGCACTTCCTCCACCTCTTCGGCCACGGCGGTCGCCCCTCACCGGGCCCAGGCTGGGACTACGCCCTCATCGCCGAGGCGCTCGCCGAGGCCCTCACCGCCACCTCGGCGACCCGGGCGCTCGGGGTCTCGATGTCCGCCGGCGGACTCCTGCGCCTGCTCAGCGACGGCCATCCCGTGATCGAGGGCCTCGAGAAGGTCGCCCTCGTCCTCCCCGCCTCGTTCGCCGGTTTCCCCGCCGAGGTGGTCCGTTCCCACACCGCCTACCTCGAGTCCCTCCGCGGGCTCGTCGCCGCCGGTGACGTCGAGGGCATCACCGACCTCATGCTCTCCCGTGAACCCGCCGAGGTGGCCGACCTCCTCCCCGCCCGAGCGTGGACCCGGACGAAGGCCGAGAACCTCATCACCACGGACATGTCCGACGGGCTCGGGCTCGCGCTCGAGATCGCCGTCGACGGGCAGTACCTCGGCGGCGGCCTCGACGCCGCGGCGGAGCGGCTGCGCGATTTCGCCGCCGAGGTCCTCGTCCTCACCCACGAGGACGACCCCGCCCACCCCGTCTTCATCGCCGAGGAGATCGCCGCCGCGATTCCCGATTCGCGCCTCGAGGTGCTGCCGGCCGGATCGATCCTATGGCGGGGTCGCCATGAGGTCCGCCGGATCCTCGGCGACTTCTTTGGCTAGACTGACTCCGTGCGCATCTCCGTCCTCTCACTTCACACCTCGCCTGCGGCTCAGCCCGGGCAGGGCGATGCGGGCGGGATGAATGTCTACGTCGCCCATACGGTCAGGGCCCTTGCCGCATCAGGACACGAGGTCGACGTCTTCACCGCCGACCCGCACGGCCTCGGCGTCGCCGGCGACGAGCAGGCGCGCTCGGTCACCCTCGCACCCAACCTCCGCCTCCACCGTCTCGACGTCGACGCCGACAGCAAGGACGCGCTCGCGGGCAGGCTCGACGACTTCGCCCGCCTGCTCACAGCCCACCCCGTCTTCACCGCCGCAGACCTCGTGTGGGCCCACTACTGGATCTCCGCCGAGGCGGCCCTGCGTGCCGTGCGCACCCGGGGTGGGCCGCGGCCGACGATCATCGCGAGCATGCACACGATCGGTGCCGTGAAGAACCGGGACTCCGATACCGCCGAGGAATCCCCGCGCCGACTCCGCACCGAGGAGCGCATCGCCGCCGGCGTCGACCTCCTCGTTGCGAACACCCCGGCTGAGCGCCGTGACCTCATCGGCGAGCTCGGTGCTGATCCTGCCTCCGTCGTCGTCGCCCGGCCCGGCGTCGACCATGCCCTCTTCTCACCCGGATCGCGGCGGGCCGCTCGCGCCGAACTGGGACTCGCGGCCGATGAGAACCTCGTCCTCTACGTCGGACGGATGCAGTTCATCAAGGGCACCGACGTCGTCGTCGATGCCCTGGCCTGCCTTCACGAGAACAACCCCGAGCTCTCCGCGCGGACACGGGGCATCCTCCTCGGCGCGGCCTCCGGATGGGTCGAACCCTCTGCGCGACCGGGCACCCGCGGCGCTGGTCGTGCCGGTGCGGACGGACGCGGGCGGACCGCTCCGGATCGCGAGTGGAGCACGCCCTCCGACTTCCACGCCACGCTGTCGGCGGCGATCGCCGCGGAACCGAACGTCGAGGTCAGGCCGCCCGTGCCTGCGGCCGAACTCGTCACCTACTACCGTGCCGCGGACGTCCTCCTAGTGCCCTCGCGCAGCGAGTCCTTCGGGCTCGTCGCCGCCGAGGCGGCCGCTTCCGGTCTGCCGTCGATCGCCGCGGCCGTCGGCGGACTGCCGGAGATCGTCGAGAACGGATATTCGGGACTGCTCATCGCCGACCACAACCCGCGGCACTGGGCGCTCACCCTGGAGAGGCTCCTCGGCGACGCGGAGCTGCGGGTCGAACTCGCCGACCACGCGGCGGCCCGGTCGCAGCGTTTCGACTGGAACCGGACCGTCGCCGCCGTCCTCGACGCCGTCGCCGGGGAACGCGAGGACTCTGCCCGGATCCGCTCGGGAATCGGAGCCGCTTCGCGGGGCATGGCCGGAGACCGCGGCGCCCGCGACGCGAGCGACCTCACGGCCCCGGGCGTGTGCGGAGGATGGCGCTGATGAGCGTCGAGCCGGCCGTGCTCATGCAGGGCATCACGGACTGGGCCGAGGCCAACGACGTCGCCGTCGACAGCCTCGACGACACGTCGATCGCCGTCGTCCTGCCGGGAGAGCGGAAGCTCAAGACGACCGTGTCGATCGTCGTCTCCGCGCGGACGGCGGAGCTCGCGGCCTTCGTCATCCGGCACCCGGACGAGAACGCCGAGGCCTTCAACCGGTGGCTGCTGCGGAAGAACATGAAGCTCGGAGCGGCGGCGTTCGGGATCGACCACCTCGGCGACGTCTATCTGCGGGCCACGGTTCCGGTCGATCGCCTCCTCGACGACCTCGACGCCCTCCTCGGTGAGATCCTCACCGTCGCCGACGAGTCGTTCAACGAACTCCTCCTTCTCGGATTCCTCACGGGCATGAAGAAGGAGTGGGCGTGGCGGGTGAGCCGCGGTGAGTCGACCCGGAACCTCGCGGCGTTCGAACACGTCCTCGACAGCCCGGACAATGAGTTCCTCGGCGCGATCGGGCCCGAGCGGCCTGAGCCGAGTCCCGACGGTCCCGGGGGAGAGGCTGCGCCGACCGGGCACCCGACGACCGACGGGGACCGACGATGATCAAGCGAGTGGATCTGAGCAGGCCGGGCAATGTCGACGAATACATCGCGACCTTCGACTCGGTCGAGCAGCAGGACTTCCTCCGTCACCTGCGCGACCTCAGCCGGGAACACGCCCCGACCGCGGGCGAGGGCCTCAAGTGGGGCAATCCGGCGTACTTCCTCGACACCATCCTCTTCGCGTTCGCCGGGTACCAGCGGCACGCGAACGTCGTCTTCACGCCGAGCACGAAGGACGCCTTCGCCGACAGGCTCACCGACTTCGACACCGGCAAAGGGTCGATCAGACTGCCGTACGACGAGGAGATCCCCGACTCCCTCCTCGCGGAGATGATCGCCTACCGCATTCGGGAATTCGAGGTCGACGGCGTCAAGTGGATGTGAGTCCGAGGTCGAGTTTGAGTCCCTCATGACTCGCGGTGTATCCGAGGCGTTCGTAGAAGCGGTGCGCATCGGCCCGGGACCTGTCCGTCGTCAGCTGAGCCAACCGAGCGCCGGGAGGTCGGCGCGCACCGCCCGCCTGACCGTGAAGCGCCGGCCGGCGATATCGATCGTGTGCGGGGCGATTTCGCCGAATCTCGACCGGGGTGCTTCGTCGCGCTCGGAGTCCGCGCGTCGACGTGGACGGCGGCTCACGCCGACTGGGGCGTGCGGGACTGCTCGGTCGCCTCGGCGGGCGGCTTGCCGTAGGGCAGGCGGGCGAAGATCGAGGCGAGGACGGCACCGGAGACGTTGTGCCACACGCTGAAGACCGCGCCGGGCAGCGCCGCCAGCGGGGAGAAGTACGTCGTCGCCAGCGTCGAGGCCAGGCCCGAGTTCTGCAGTCCGACCTCGAACGCGAGCGCTCGGCGGGTCGGGGTGTCGAGGCGGCAGGCCGTGGCCACACCGTAGCCGACGCCGAGCCCGAGGAGGTTGTGCGTGATCACGGCGAGGAGGACGAGGATGCCCGCCGAGGCGATCGATCCGGCCGACCCGGCGACGACGATCGCGACGATGTAGGCGATCGCGATCGAGGCGAGCCACGGCAGCACGGGCGCGATCCGATCGACGAGACGTGAGGCGACGAGACGGACGAGGACGCCGACGATGACCGGAACGAGCACCGTCTGACAGATCGAGACGAACATCGACCAGAACGGCACGTCCATGTACGACCCGGCCAGCCACAGCGTGAGCAGGGGAGTGAGGACAGGAGCGAGCAGCGTCGAGAGCGTCGTGATCGACACCGACAGCGCGGTGTCGCCCTTCGCGAGGTACGTGACGACGTTCGACGCGGTGCCGCCGGGGGCGCAGCCGACGAGGATGACGCCGACGGCGATCTCAGGCGGCAGACTGTAGACGGTGACGACGAGGAGGCCGAGCAGCGGCATCGCCACGTATTGGGTGACGACGCCGAGGACGACGACCCACGGGCGCTTCGCGATCCTCGCGAAGTCCGGGAGGGTGAGGGTGAGTCCCATGAAGAACATCACCACGCCGAGGCTCCACGTGATCGTCGGGGCCAGCGGAGTGAACGTGTCCGGGGAGAGGAATCCCGCGATGCCGGCGAGGATGACGAGGACGGGCAGCGCGGTCACCGCGATGATCGAACTGCGCTCGGCCGTCGACTGCGGCTTCGCGGACGGACGGGGGTCGGGGGCTGGCGTGCGATCGGACATATTCGAAGACTACTCCCAGCGTTCCGTCATGCAAGACCCATGTCCGCACTCTGAGCGCTCTCAAGTCGGGCCGTCGCGAGTCCCACCGCCGGCGGGAAGTCGAGGGCGCGGAGCCGGCCGCGGACCGGCGGGCACCCGCGCGAGGTCTCGTGCGAAGATAGGGGCCATGACGCATAACCTCATCCTGCTGCGCCACGGCGAAAGCGAATGGAACCAGAAGAACCTCTTCACCGGCTGGGTCGATGTCACCCTCACCGAGAAGGGCCGTGCCGAGGGCAAGCGCGCCGGCGAGCTGCTGCGCGAAGCCGACCTCATCCCCGACGTCGTCCACACCTCGCGCCTCAAGCGGGCGATCCTCACGGCGAACCTCGCACTCGAGGCCGCCGACCTCTCCTGGCTCGACACCCACCGCAGCTGGCGCCTCAACGAGCGCCACTACGGAGCGCTGCAGGGCAAGGACAAGAAGGAGATCCGCGACGAGTTCGGCGAAGAGCAGTTCATGACGTGGCGTCGGTCCTTCGACACCCCGCCCCCTGCGCTCTCCGATGCCTCCGAATTCTCGCAGGCCCACGATCCGCGGTACGCCAACCTCGGCGACTCGGTGCCGCGCACCGAATGCCTTGCCGATGTCATCGACCGTCTCCTGCCGTACTGGTACGACGTCCTCGTGCCCGAGCTCGCCGACGGTCGCACCGTCCTCGTCGTCGCCCACGGCAACTCCCTGCGGGCGCTCGTCAAGCACCTCGACGGGATCTCCGACGCCGACATCACCGGGCTGAACATCCCCACCGGCATCCCGCTCCACTACGAGCTCACCGAGGACTTCACGCCTGTCACCCCCGGCGGCACCTACCTCGACCCCGAGGCCGCGAAGGAAGCGATCGGCAAGGTCGCCAACCAGGGCCGCTGAGGCCAGGCAGCTTCAGCCGCACGCCGTCTCGAACTCCCCGGCGATCGCCTGGAGCTCCTCCCGGAGCAGGGCGATCGCCGGGGAGTTCGTCATCGACCGGCGCCACACGACGTGGATCGACCGGGCGATCGTCGGATCGTCGAGCGGCACTGCGGTGACGTCGGTCGGCAGGTGCGGCCTCCCGAGTCGGGGGACGAGAGCCAGCGCCCGCATCGACCGGCAGAACTCGACCTGGGTGTCGTACTCGACGGCCCAGTACTCGACGCGCGGCTCCGAGCTGAGATCCTCGAAGAGCGCAACGAGCCACCGATGGCACACCGCCCCGCGCGGGGCGGAGACGAAGACCTCGCCGACGAGGTCGGTGCGGGTCACCTCGGCGCGCGAGGCGAGATGGTGGCCGCGGTGCATGACGATGTCGGCCCGGTCGACGGCGATGACCTCCGAGGCCAGGGTCGAGGGCAGGCGGAGGACCGAGCTGTTCCAGTCGAAGATGAGCGCGGCGTCGATCCGCCCCGCTGAGACCATCTCGACGAGCTCATCGGGATCGGACTCGACGTTCGTCACCGTGAGTTCGGGCGCCGCCTCCCGCAGTCTCGGCAGCGCCGGCACGAGGAGACCGCGGATGCCGGTGGAGAACCCGCCGACCGTGATGCGCCCGCGCGGTTCGCCCGACCGCGCCCGCGCCTCGGCCTCGATGCCCTCGAGGTCGTGGAGGATCTGCGCACCCCGGCTGCTGAGCTCACGGCCCATGGGGGTGAGGGAGATGCCGCGTCCGGAGCGCTCGGTGACCGGGGCGCCGAGGTAGCGCGAGAGCTTCTGGAGCTGATGGCTCACCGCGGCCGGGGTGTAGCCGAGGGAGTCGGCCGTGGCCGTGACGGAGCCGAGCGCGTCGAGGGCGACGAGGGTGCGCAGGGCGACGATGTCGATCATCAAATTACTGTAATGAGTCCGCGTAAGGACTTTCAATGGAAATTTGATCAGCACGCTGGGATCCTGAGGTCATGCGACCCGTCCACCAGCTCCTCGCGCTTCTCGTCGTCGTCCTCTGGGGCGTCAACTTCGTCTTCATCGACTTCGGACTCCGCGATTGGCCGCCCCTGCTCCTCGTCGCCGCGCGGTTCACCATGGTCGTCATCCCGGCGATCCTCTTCGTGCGCTTCCCCCGCGGCAGCCTCGGGCGCATCCTCCTCATCGGCGTCTTCATGTCCGCCGGACAGTTCGGCCTCCTCTACACCTCGCTCTTCCTCGGCCTGCCGGTGGGCCTGTCCTCGATCATCCTCCAGATCCAGGCCGCCTTCACCGTCGTCGTCGCCGCCCTCGCGCTGCGCGAGACCCCGACCCGCCGACAGGTCATCGGCATCCTCATCGGCCTCACCGGGCTCGCGGTCATCGGGCTCAGCCTCGAGGCCTCGACACCCGTCGCCGCCTTCGTCGTCTGCCTCGCCGCCGCCCTGTCGTGGGCGATCGGCAATGTCATCGCCCGCGGAGTCAAGCCGGGGATCAGCGGACTGCAGATGACCGTGTGGTCGGGTCTCGTCGTCCCCGTGCCGATGCTCGGGCTCTCCCTCCTCATCGACGGGCCCGCCGAGGTGGCTCGCGCCGTCCTGCACCCGACCTGGGGTGTGCTCGCGTCCGTCGTCTACACCGCTGGCGTCGCCTCGCTCATCGGGTATGCCATCTGGAACTCCCTGCTCGCGCGCTTCCCCGCCTCGCAGGTCGCCCCGTTCACGCTCCTCGTCCCGCCCGTGGGAGTCGGTGCCGCGTGGCTCGTCCTCGGGGATCGTCCCACGGTGCCCGAGCTCATCGGCGGCGGCCTCCTCATCCTCGGAGTCGCCGTGACCACGGGGGCGCTGCGGACGGTCGCGCGGGGCATCGGGCGTATGGTCCTGCGCCGAGGCGAGCGGCCGCGGCATCGCACGGTCGTGGCCCGCGAGCACCCTGAGACCGCAGGTGCCGGCGCCGAGAGCGAACTCGGAGCAGGGGCCTCAGGACGGAACGGGCAGGAGATCGCGCGGTGAATCTGACCGGAGTGACCTCGACTCGGGCGGACCTGGACAGCCGCACCCGGGAATGGGTCACTCCGGTCGGGATCGTCCGGGAGGTGAATGACGATCGCCGAGGTGGATGAACCACCTCGGCGATCGTCGTTGTCAGCGGTGCAGTCCGACGCTCACGCCCCTGACCGGGACGGTGTGCACGACTGCGAGCCTGCGCTCACTTGCGGGAGAGGTAGGGCTCCCAGTTGCCGGTGAGCAGGTACTCGACCTTCTGCGAGACGGAGACGGCGTGGTCGCCGAAGCGCTCGTAGTAGCGGGAGAGGAGCGTGACGTCGGCGATGTGGCGCGGCGCGAGGTCCTCCGCGGGAGCGTCGGCGAGCTTTGCGAAGACGGAGAGGTGGAGCTCGTCGAGCTCCTCGTCGATCGCGTTGATCGTCGGCACCATCGACAGTCCCGGGTTCGACAGGAGGTTGACGGTCGCCTCGGCGATCTTCTCCGCCGCATCGCCCATGCGTGCGAAGGTGCCGGAGAAGTGCTGCGGGATCGCGGACTCGGGGTAGCGGATGCGGACCTGCTGGGCGATGTGGCGGGCGAGGTCGCCCATCCGCTCGAGCGAGGCGCTCATCCGCAGGGCGCCGATGACGGCGCGCAGATCGGCGGCGACGGGGGCCTGCAGGGCGAGGATCTCCGCGGCCTGCTGATCGAGAGTGTGCTGCATGGCGTCGATGTCCGCGTCGGCCTCGATGACCCGTTCGGCGAGATCGAGATCGTTGTTCTGCACGGCCTGGTTGGCCAGGCGGATGGAGTCGAGGACCTTGGTGGACATGTCGACGAGCTGGGTGGCCAGTTCGTCGAGCTCATTCCTGAAGACTTCGCGCATTGAGTGCGTTTCCTTAATCTCGTGCGAGGTGAGAGTGCGTGGCGCAGTTCTCGTCGATCGGCCGTGCCCGCGGCCCGGGCGGAATCGCCGCGTGCTCGGGGATCCGGGCAGGCACACTGACCCCAGCTTTCCAGCGCCGTGTGAACGAGACTTGTCGGTTCGGTGAATTCCTCGCCAAAAGGCCTGTCAGCGGGTGAATCCGGTGCGACCGCCGAGCAGACTGCGCCTAAGCTTGGTCACGTGGATCTCTTGATTGTAGCGGTCCTGACCGGCATCGTCGGCCTGGGACTCGGCATAGCGGGCATACTCGCGTTCCGTTTCAGCGAACGCTCCCGCGATGCTGCCGATCTGCATTCCGAAGACGATCTGCCCGAGGGCATCGCCGAGGTGCTCGCCGTCCTCCCGTCCGCTGCGATCGTCCTCGACGCCGGTGACGACGTCGTCAAAGCCTCCCCCGCCGCCTACACGTTCGGCCTGGTCAGAGGTCATTCCCTGTCGTCGCCGGAGATGCTCGAGGTCGTCGAACGAGTGCGCGCACGCGGGCTCATCGAGGAGATCGACCTCGAGCAGAAGCGCGAGCTCTCCGACTCCGTCCTCCGCTACCTCCACGCGCGCATCGCTCCGCTGGGCACCGCGTTCATCCTCGTCCTCTGCGACGACCAGACCGAGTCCAAACGCGTCGACGCCGTGCGCCGGGACTTCGTCGCCAACGTCTCCCATGAGCTCAAGACCCCGATCGGGGCGATGGCCCTCCTCGCCGAGGCGGTCACCGACTTCTCCGACGACCCGGCCGCCGTCGAGCGCTTCGGCGGACGCATGCAGCGGGAGTCGAAGCGCCTGACCCAGCTCGTCCAGGAGATCATCGACCTCTCCCGGGTCCAGGACCATGCGGCTCCGTCGACGACGGAGAAGATCTCCGCCGCCGAGGTGGTCGAGGACGCCGCCGACCGTGCCCACACCCGAGCCGAGGCGAAGCGGATCCACATCGAGGTCGCCCCACCGTCGTCCCTCCTCGTCGAGGGCAACTACGAACTCCTCGTCAACGCGGTGCGCAACCTCATTGACAACGCGATCAACTACTCTCCCGACGGCACGCGCGTGGGCGTCGGGGTCGAGCTCGTCGACGAGCGCGTCGAGATCTCGGTGACCGATCAGGGCATCGGGCTCTCCCGGCAGGACACGGAGCGGGTCTTCGAGCGCTTCTACCGCGTCGACCCCGCCCGCTCCCGGATCACCGGTGGCACCGGCCTGGGCCTGAGCATCGTCAAGCACATCGTCGCCACCCACGGCGGGGAGGTGCGCGTGTGGAGCCGACTCGGGAAGGGCTCGACGTTCACGATCGTCCTCCCGCTCGCCGGGACGCAGACCGTCGCCGAGGCGACCTCGTCCGCGCCGGCGGGAGTCCTCCTCGAACACTCCGCGCAGGCCGGGGACGACTCCGGGACTGCGGACGACCGGGTCGCCGCCGACCCGGCGGCAGCCTCGGCGCATGACAACGCCGAGGGCGCGGAGGAGAATGGGACTGCCCAGGTTTTGCCCACTGGAAGCGAACAAAGGAAGCTCACGACGTGACTCGAATTCTGCTTGTTGAGGACGAGGATTCGTTCTCGGATCCGCTGTCGTACCTGCTCGGCAAGGAGGGGTACGAGGTGACTGTTGCCGATGACGGACTCAAGGCTCTCGCGGAGTTCGATCGCAATGGTGCCGACCTGGTGCTCCTCGACCTCATGCTCCCCGGTGCCTCGGGCACCGAGGTGTGCCGTGAGCTGCGCGCGAAGTCGAACGTGCCGATCATCATGCTCACCGCCAAGGATTCGGAGATCGACAAGGTTGTGGGGCTTGAGCTCGGCGCCGACGACTATGTGACGAAGCCGTACTCCTCGCGCGAGCTCCTTGCCCGGGTCCGGGCGGTGCTGCGCCGCAACGTCGAGGCCGAGAGCTTCGACGAGTCGATCCTCGAAGCCGGCGGGGTCCGGATCGACGTCGAACGCCACGTCGTGTCCGTGCGCGGCGAAGAGCTGTCGATGCCGCTCAAGGAGTTCGAGCTCCTCGAGATCCTCGTCCGCAACTCCGGGCGCGTGATGACCCGCGGTCAGCTCATCGACCGGATCTGGGGCGAGGACTACGTCGGGGACACGAAGACCCTCGACGTCCACGTCAAGCGCCTGCGCGCGAAGGTCGAGGAGAACCCCTCGGAGCCGCAGCTGCTCACGACCGTCCGCGGACTCGGGTACAAGTTCGAGGCCTGAGGGCAGACAGCGAAGGGGCCGCTCACCATGTGGTGAGCGGCCCCTTCGCTGTGCGCGCGTCAGCCGTCGGCGGACGCGGTGCCCTCTGCAGGAGCGGTGCTCTCGGTGGTCGCGCCCTCGGTGCTCGTGCTTCCCGTGGAAGTCTCCTCGCCGGCGCTGCTGCCGGTGGGCTCGTCGGTCGGCATGTCCGACGGCGACGGCGTCGGGACGTACTCCTCGTAGTAGGGGAGCACATCGGAGAGGACCTGGGTCTGGATCGTCTTCTCCTGGCCGCCGGTGGCCACGGTGATGTCGACGAGGTCGCCGGGCTTGGCCTGAAGGCTGTCGACGATGACCGGTTCGTCCGTCGACGACGCCGGGCTCTTCGGATCCTGGACGAAGGTCTCGCCGGCCGGGACGGTCTCGGTGATGGTCTTCCCGGAGACCTCGACGGAGACCTCGGCAGGAGCATCGCCCTTGTTGACGAGCGTGAAGAACAGCTGGGCCGGGCCCTTGCCGCTCTCATCCATGATGAGCAGGAGACCGCGCACCTCGACGTCGCCGACCGTTCCCCAGGCTCCGTCGCCGCCGTTGTACTGGTACTCGGCGGTCTGGTGAGGCGACAGCAGGCTGGCGCACCCGCTGACCGGGAGGACGAGCGCGATTGCGGCAACTGCGAGAGCCGCGCGGTTGTGCCGTTTCATTGTGCTCCTTGAAGTGGCAATACAAGATCCGTCTGTATACTACCCGGTTTTTGACCTTCCGTAGAACCGGCTGGGAGATCCCGGAGAGGAGGATCACTTGTCGGACGAGCACGCTGCGGACAGTGGGCAAAAAGGCTGAGCTTAGCACGGAGAATCGGCTGCCTGGGCGATTTCTGTGGCGCGCCTCATGGTAAACTGGGATTCCGCGAAAGGGGTTTGAAGAGAATATGAGTTTCCAGGTCGGCGACACTGTTGTCTATCCACATCACGGTGCAGCGACAATCCAAGAAATCAGGCAACGAACCATCAAGGGTGAGGAGAAACTGTATCTCAAGCTCCAGGTCGCGCACGGCGATCTCGTGATCGAGGTCCCCGCTGAGAACTGCGACCTCGTGGGTGTCCGCGACGTCGTCGGAGAAGAGGGTGTCGAGAAGGTCTTCACCGTCCTCCGCGCGGAATTCGTCGAAGAGCCGACCAACTGGTCCCGCCGGTACAAGGCGAACCTCGAGAAGCTCCAGTCCGGTGACGTCATCAAGGTCGCCGAGGTCGTCCGTGACCTCTGGCGCCGTGAGCAGGACCGCGGACTCTCCACCGGTGAGAAGCGCATGCTGTCCAAGGCGCGGCAGATCCTCGTCTCCGAGCTCGCCCTCGCCGAGAAGAAAGAGGAGTCCGAAGCCGAAGCCCTCCTCGACGAAGTGCTCGCGTCCTGAGCACCTGCGTCATCGTCCCGGCCGCAGGGTCGGGAACGCGCTTGGGTCATCCCGAACCGAAGGCTTTCGTCTCCGTGGACGGGCGCACGCTGCTCGCCCACAGTCTTGAGGCCATCATCTCCTCGGGAGTCGCCACCACCATCGTGGTCGCGGCTCCCGAGGAGTTTCTGCTTCTCGCCCGCGCCGAGATCGACGAGGTCCGCGGGCGGCTTGATGCGGACGACGCGGCGGACAGCGCAGCCGACGTCGAGATCGTCGCCGTCGTCGGCGGTGCCGACCGCGTCGAGTCCGTCGACGCCGGACTGCGTGCCGCCGGTGAGCACGACGTCGTCCTCGTCCACGACGCCGCCCGGGCGCTCACCCCGCCTGATGTCTTCCGTCGGGTTGCCGATGCGGTGTCCTCCGGCGCCGAGGCGGTCGTCCCCGTCCTGCCCATGATCGACACCGTCCGGCGGGCGGAGGCGGTCCACGGTGCCCCCGCAGACGCCGACTTCGAGGTCCTGCGCGGTGACCTCGACCGGGGGAGTCTGCGGCGGGTCCAGACGCCGCAGGGGTTCGCCGCCGAGATCCTCCGCAGGGCCCACGATGCCTACCGTGAGGAGGTGCGCACTCAGGGTGCGGACGCTCGTGAGGCCACCGACGATGCGGGGCTCGTCGAGCGCCTCGGCGTCGATGTCGTGGCCGTCGCCGGTGATGAGGAGTCCCTGAAGATCACCTACCCCCTCGACCTCGTCCTCGCCGAGCACATCGCCCGCACACGCGGCCGCTGAACCACTACCCTGGCAGTAGACGACAGCTGTCCGGACAGGGCTCCGTCGTCGAATCAGACCAAGCGAAGACGAAGGGTGAGGCGATGACCATTCCGCGCACGGGGATCGGCGTCGATGTCCACGCGTTCTCCGACGACCCGTCACGCGAGCTCTGGGTCGCTGGACTGCTCTGGCCCGGCGAACGAGGCCTCGAGGGGCACTCGGATTCCGACGTCGCCGCGCACGCGTGCTGCGATGCGCTCTTTTCGGCGGCGGGGATCGGGGATCTCGGGGAGCATTTCGGCGTCGACCGTCCGGAGTTCGCCGGGGCGTCCGGGGTCAGACTCCTCACCGAGGCGGGCCGACTCGTCCGCGAAGCCGGATTCGCGATCGGCAACATCTCCGTCCAGGTCATCGGAAACCGGCCGAAGATCGGCACCCGCCGGGCCGAGGCGCAGGAGGCGCTGTCGCGGGCCGTCGGTGCGGAGGTGTCCGTGTCGGGGACGACGACCGACGGGCTCGGGCTGACCGGTCGCGGCGACGGGGTCGCGGCGATCGCGAATGCGCTGGTTCACCGGCCATGAGGATCCTCTTCCAGGGCGCCGGGGCGATCGGTATCGCCGGTGCCGCGCTGTTCGGCGACCGGCATGAGACCGTCGTCGTCACGCGCACGCCGCTGGAACGACCGCAGGCGGTGTACCCGCTGCGCGTCGGATGGTTCGACGAACTCGCCCACGATGGCGCGTCGGGAGTCGACGCTGCCCTAGACGCCGCATCGACGCGACGGGTGACGATCACCGATTGGGCCGGCATCGAGGAGGCCGGAGGGTTCCGGCTCAAGCCCGGGAGAAACGATGGGGTCGCCAACGGCGGCGCAGGGCGGGGGCCCGGCGGCAGCAGGATCGACGATGGCGATCCCGACAGCGAGGCGACGGCCCGCCGCGGTGCGGGAGTCTCCATCACAGAGGCGCGACGGCACTGGCAGCGCGGCAGGAGCCGCAGGGCCCGTGACAGGCGCATCCAGGACTCGTGGGATCTCGTCGTGCTCACGACGCGGCCGGGCGACCTCGATGAGGATGTCGCGGCGGCGATCCGTGCGGTCGCTCCTCGGTGGGTGGCGATCACGAGCCAGGTCGACGGGGACCTCGAAGTCGCCCGGTCACTCTTCCCCGGCGCCGAGGTCGTCGTCTTCGGTCCCGCATTCCTCTCCGAACGCACGACCTCGCACACCGTGCGGTACTGGACGCCGCTGGGCGCAACGGCCTTCTTCGTCGCCGGCTCAGCCGAGACCGTGCGTCGTCTCACCCGTGCGCTCGGGTCACTCGTCCTCCCTGTGCCGCTCGAGGCGCTGCTCGTGCCGCCCGCGGTCTTCATGCCCTTCGTCGCCGAACTGAGCATCGACGGCGGGGAATGGGATGAGCTCCTCACTCATCTCCGTCGTCCGAGCGACGCCGCCGCCGAGGCGGTCCGCGCGGTCACCGGTGTGCCGGTGCCGATTCTGCCCGCAGTGGCGCGGGCCGTCCTCGAGCTCGCCGAGCGGGCGTCGCCGATTCCGATGCGCGAGTACGCGGGACGGCACTTCGCCCGGCACGGGGGGCAGACGCTTGCGATGCTCGACGGCTGGATCGCACGGGCCACGGAGCATGCGGCGCTGACTGAGATCGTGGAGCAGCTGCGGACGAAAGCGGACAGGTACTGAACTATCCCTCTGAGCCGATGATGTCCTGCAGTGCCGCCAGGTGAGATTCGTACGCCTGTCTGCCCGAGGGTGTGAGGGACAGCCACTGTCTGGCGCGGCCGAGACGGACGACGGACTCCTCGTCGACGAAGCCGGCATCATGCAGCTGCGTGAGATGTTTGCTCAACGCAGACTTCGAGACTCCTAGGCGCGACTGGATCTCGCTGAACTCGATCCCATCGGCTTTCGACAGCATCGCGCAGATGCGGAGCCGGATCGGCGCATGAATGAGCGGACTGAACTCGGCGTCAGGCACCGTGGCGTCCATTGCGCTTCGGCCAGCGCTTCTCGGCGACGTCCAAGAGCACGGGGAGAAGGCAGAAGAGGCCGGCTCCGAACTGCCAAGCAGCAGAGATGTGCAATCCTGCCTCGCCCGTTGTCACTGTCAGGACGATGACGACTGCCACCGCGAGGATCGCTATGGCTGACGCAGTCCCGAGGGCTTTCCAGCGGACCGTGACCTTCCGGTACCCCGGCGGGAAGAAGAGGTATCGGAGGAGGAGGACGGAGACTGTCAAAGAGAGTGCAGTGAGGACGCTCATGGCGATGATTTCGACGGTGGGGTTGTGCGGATTGAGCAGGGTCAGGGTCCCGAGTCCGATGTTGATGACACCGCTTGCTCCGAACAGCCACATGGGGATCCGCAGCTTCTGGGTGCTGCGCATTTCGCGGTCGGCTGCCTGCAGTGCGAGCCGTGCCTCGGCCGCATCGGGAGCGGCGCTTCCATTCCGTGTTTCCATATCGGAAACTCTACCTCAGAGTTTCCGATATGGAAACAGAAGAAAGGCGAAGCCCCCGCCCCGCGCGGAGTGCGCGGGACAGGGGCCGGCAGGGACCACCTCGGCGGGTCACACCTCGGCGACGATCCCCTTCGCCTTCTGACGGCGGGTGACGGCCATGCCGATGAAGTAGAGCGCGACGGAGAAGATCAGGGTGCCGATGATCTGGAAGCGCACGGATTCGACGGTGAGGCCGAGGATGATGATGGCGGCGATGCCGGCGAGCGTGAGGTAGGTCAGGCCCGGGAACAGCCACATCTTCAGCGGCAGGGGAGTGCCGGCGGCCTCGGCGCGGCGGCGGAGGATGAGCTGAGAGACCAGGGTGACGACCCAGGTGACGATGAGCGTCGAGCCGACGATGTTGAGGAGGACTCCGAGCACCTCGGCGGCCCAGAAGTAGTTGAGTGCCACGGCGATGAAGCCGAAGACCGAGGTCGCGAGGACGGCGGCCACGGGCACGCCGCGTCGGTTCGTCGTGCCGAGGCCGGCAGGGAGCATCGAGCGGCGCGACATCGAGAACGCCATGCGGGAGGCGCCGTAGATGTTCGCGTTCATCGACGAGAGCAGGGCGATGACGATGACGCCGGCGAGCAGGGAGGCGATGAACGGCAGGCCGGCGGTTTCGAGGACGGCGACGAACGGCGATTCGGCCAGGCGCGGGTCGGTCCAGTCGAGGACGAGGACGATGATCGCCACCGAGCCGATGTAGAGGAAGAGGATGCGCCAGACGATCGTCTTGATCGCCTTGCTCACCGAGCGGCTGGGGTCGGAGGTCTCAGCGGCGGCGACGGCGACGATCTCGATGCCGCCGAAGGCGAAGGCGACGACGAGGAGGCCGGCGGCGACGCCGGGGATGCCGGTCGGCATGAAGCCGTCGGTGAAGATCTCCGCGGGCGGGGTCGCCGGGGTCCAGCCGGCGAGGTACGCGACGCCGAGGATGACGAAGAGGGCGACGAAGGCGACCTTGATGAGCGAGAACCAGAACTCGAATTCACCGAAGCTGCCCGAGGTCGTGAGGTTGATCGCGGTGAAGACGATCATGATGATGAGCGCGAGCACCCACTGGGGGACCGAAGGGATGTAGCTCGCGGCGATCTGCGCGGCTGCGGTCGCCTCGGCGGCGACGACGAGGCACAGCTGCACCCACCACAGGGCACCGACCGCGAAGGCCGCGGCCGGTCCCATCGCCTTGCCGGCGTAGTGGGAGAACGCGCCGGGGTTGGGGTCTGCGGCGACGAGTTCGCCGAGCGCCCGCATGACGAAGATGACGATGAGACCGGCGACGACATAGGAGATGAGCACGGCCGGCCCGGCGGCCTGCACTCCGGCACCCGATCCGACGAAGAGTCCGGCGCCGATCGCTGAGCCGAGGCTCATCATCACGAGGTGGCGCGGCTTCATCCCGGCCTTGAGGCCGGAGCCGTCGGGAGTGGGCTGGGGGCTGGCGTTCGCGGAGTCGGCGGTCACTGGCGACTGCGATGTTCGTGGTTCAGGCACCAGAGCAGTCTAACGCCCATGGGGTGACCTCGATCTCAGTGGGTGGTCGGTTCAACATGAGGATGGGATGGTCGTCCCGTCGGTCCCCGTCGAGGAGGATATTCGTCCGTTTGACCCCCTCCGAGGCGGCAGTTCGTCCACGGTCGACCGGAGGTGGGGCCGTCAGTCGTCCTGGAGGTAGACGAGCCCGTTGCCGTCGGGGTCGGTGAATGAGAACATCGGGGGCACCCCGGGCCACCGCAGCACCTCGTCGTTGTGGATCGTCACGCCGGCGGCCGAGATCCGTTCGTGCGCCTCCTCGGCGTCCGAGGTCTCGAGGCGGACGGCGACGGGGATCTCACTGCCCTTGGGGATGAGGACGATCGCGACGTCCGATCCGGGCGGGGCCACCTCGACGATGCGGTTGCCGGGCATCGGCTCGCCGTCGTAGCTGACCGAGCACCCGAGGACCTCGGTGTAGAAGCGGGTTGCCTCGTCGAGGTCGCTGACGGGGACGGAGACGCTGATGATTCTGTTCGTCTTGGCCATAGGTTCAGTGTGCGCGTATCGGCGTCGGGTGTACAGGGGTGCGCGGTCGATCCGGTCGACGGCATCGACGACGAAGCGCCGCGACGCCGGGTCTCCGGCATCGCGGCGCTCGTCGGGCTTCGGCGCTCGATCGCTGCGTCTCAGTGCCCGCGCTTGATCCATTCCTCGAGCGACGGCTTCTCCGCCTCGATCGATGTCGAGTCGCCGTGGCCGGTGAGGACGACGGTGGGATCGGGCAGGGTGAAGAGTCGGTCCCTGATCGATTCGATGATCGTCTCGAAGCTCGAGTGCGAACGACCCGTGGCGCCGGGGCCGCCGTTGAAGAGCGTGTCCCCGGAGAAGAGCACGGGACCGACCGCATGGCCCGCGCCCGCCGAGGCGGGGATGGGCAGCCCGGTCTCGATGAAGAAGCTCGTCGACCCGGGGGAGTGGCCCGGGGTGTGCAGCGCCCGCAGGGTCACCCCTCCGACGGTCCACGTGTCACCGTCGGCGATCTGCCCCTCGGGACGGTAGTCCTCGTACGTCATGTCCCAGAGGACGTAGTCCTCGGGATTGAGGTAGACGGGCGGATTGCCAACCCGTTGCGCGAACTCGCGCACGACGCCGACGTGGTCGTCATGACCATGGGTGAGGAGAACGGCCTTGACCTCTCTCGATCCGACCGCCTCGGCGATGGCATCGACATCATGGGCGGGGTCGATGACGATGACCTCGGTGCCGTCCCCGACGATCCACACGTTGTTGTCGACGTCCCACGTCCCGCCGTCGAGGGAGAACGTTCCTGACGTGACGACATGCTCGATCGCAGCCATCAGAGCACCACCACCGATCGCAGGACCTTGCCTTCGCCCATCTTCTCAAACGCCTCCTCGACGTCGCCGATGCCGATGCGCTCGGTGACGAACTTCTCCAGCGGCAGGCGACCCTGCTCGTAGAGGTCGACGAGCATCGGGAAGTCGCGCTCGGGCAGACAGTCGCCGTACCACGACGACTTGAGCTTCCCACCGCGACCGAAGACGTCGAGCAGCGGCACGCTCAGCTCCATCTCCGGAGTCGGCACGCCGACGAGGACGACGGTGCCGGCGAGGTCGCGGCCGTAGAAGGCCTGCCGCCACGTCTCCGGGCGGCCGACCGCGTCGATGACGACGTCGGCGCCGAAGCCGTTCGTTCGCTCCTGGATCGCGGCGACGACCTCGTCCTCGCTCATGCCGCGGGTGTTGATCGTGTCGGTGGCGCCGAGGTCCTTCGCCCACTCGAGCTTCGCATCGTCGATGTCGAGGGCGATGATCGTCCCGGCCCCGGCCAGGCGCGACCCGGCGATGGCCGCACAGCCCACACCGCCGCAGCCGATGACGGCCACGGACTTCCCGCGCGTGACCTCACCGGTGTTGATGGCCGAGCCGATGCCGGCCATGATCCCGCAGCCGAGGAGTCCGACGACAGCCGGATCCGACTCGTCGACCTTCGTGCACTGTCCCGCGGCGACGAGCGTCTTCTCCGCGAACGATCCGATGCCGAGCGCCGGTGTGAGCTCGGTGCCGTCGGTGAGCGTCATCTTCTGCTCGGCGTTGTGCGTGTTGAAGCAGTACCACGGCTCGCCGCGCTTGCATGCCCGGCATTCGCCGCAGACCGCGCGCCAGTTGAGGATGACGAAATCGCCGACCTCGACGTTCGTCACGCCCTCGCCCACCTCGGCGACGACGCCGGCCGACTCGTGGCCGAGGAGGAACGGGAAGTCATCGGAGATCCCGCCCTCGCGGTAGTGGAAGTCCGTGTGGCAGACGCCGCAGGACTTGACGTCGACGACGACCTCGCCCGGTCCCGGGTCGGGGATGACGATGTCGGTGAGCTCGACCGGCGCACCCTTGCTCCGGGCGATGACGCCCTTGACGGTCTGTGGCATTGCGCCTCCTAGGGATGATCGGCGCAGGTCAGCTGGGTCGCTCCGCTGCGCCGACAGAGAGTTCGGACACGTCCACCCTAACCAGGCGACGAGTCCTCAGCCAGCGTGTCCGGCATCTGTCACGGATCGTCCCGCCGAGGCGGGGGCGCGGTTCCGGTATGTCCTCGCCGAGGCGGGGATGGGGTTCCTGGATGCCCTCGCCGAGGTTGGGGTGGGGTTCCGGACGCACCACCACCTCGGCGGGGTTGGCACCGGGAACAGCGAAGCGGGGCGCCTCCCGAAGGAGACGCCCCGCTCGACTCGTGTGACCGCGAGGGTCAGTCGACGTCCGTGTCCGGGTGCTTGCGCAGATGCACGATCGCAGCTGCCAGCCCGCCCCACACGGTGACCATGGCGATGATCATCATGACGATGGCTGAAGTGCCCATCAGTTCCCTCCTCGGATGGTGTCGTCGGCCGAGTGGCGTCCGGCGGGACGCTTGATCTCCTCGGCCACGGAATCGGCGATCGCCTCATCGGCTTCCTCGATCGTGCGCCTCGGCCACTTGATGAGCGAGAGCACGATCGCCGCGACGATGAGCAGTCCGATCATGCCCCAGCCGAAGACGCCGATGAGCAGCGCCGGGTACTCGCCGTAGCCTTCGGTCGCATAGGTGATGATCTGCGTGATGAGCATGTAGAGAAGCACCAGGGTGGTGACTCCGCCGAGGATGATCATCCAGAACCAGCCCACCTTGAAGCTCGAGATCGCGTTGAGGTGATCCCGGAGCGCGGGCAGCTTGCGCGCGAACCAGCCGACGACGATGAGGCCGACGACGGCCGCACCGACGATTCCGATGTTGTTGGCGAAGGCGTCCATCGTGTCGAGCACGTAGAGCGCGGTGACCGTCGACATGAGCAGGATCGAGATGATCGCCATGCCGCCGCCGACGAGGAGGATCGAGGCCTTGTTGCCGACCCCGAACTTCTCGCGAAGCGCCTGGATCGGCACTTGGACGATCGAGATGAGCGAGGTCAGGCCCGCGAAGACGAGGCACGCGAAGAACGCGAAGCCGAAGAGATTGCCTCCCGGCATCTCGGAGATGAGCGTCGGGAAGGCGACGAACGCCAGGCCGATGCCGCTGGTCGCGACATCGGAGACCGCTGCTCCCGACGCCGAGGCCATGAAGCCGAGAGCGGCGAAGACGCCGATGCCGGCGAGGATCTCGAAACCGGAGTTCGAGAAGGCGACGACGAGGCCCGAACCGGTGAGGTTCGTCTTCCGCTTGAGGTACGACGCGTAGGTGATCATGATGCCGAACGCGATCGAGAGCGAGAAGAAGATCTGACCGTAGGCCGCGATCCACACCTTCGGATCCGCCAGGGCCGCGAAGTCCGGGGTGAAGAGCGCATCGAGACCCGCGGCCGCACCGGGCAGGAACAGCGCGCGGATGACGAGGATGAGGAAGAGGATGATGAGCAGCGGGATGAAGATCTTCGAGAAGCGGGCGATGCCGGCCTGGACGCCGCCGAGGAGCACTCCGAGCGTGATCACCCAGACGATGATGACGAGGATGAGGATGCTCGGCACGAACTCCATGGAGACCCCGGGGTCGCCCATCTTGAGGAAGCTGCCGAAGAAGTAGGTCTCCGCATCGTCGCCCCACGCCTGGTTGAGCGAGAAGATCATGTAGGCGCCCGCCCAGCCGATGATCGCGGCGTAGTAGATGCCGATGACGATGGCGACACCGGTCTGGAACCAGCCGATCGGTTCGGCCACCTTCGTCGCCATGCGGAAGGAGAGCGGAGCGGATCCGCGCGCACGATGGCCCATCGCGTAGTCGAAGAAGAGCAGCGGGATGCCCGCCGTCAGCAGCGCGACGAGGTAGGGGATGATGAAGGCGCCGCCGCCGTTCTCATACGTGACATACGGGAAGCGCCAGATGTTGCCGAGGCCGACTGCCGAACCGATGGCTGCGAAGATGAACGCGCCGCGGGTGGCGAAGACCTCCCTCTGGGATGTGGTGGTTGACATGATGACCTTTCGTTTTCACGCCGCCTCATGGGCATCGGTGCCGCATGCACGCGGATGATTGCCCACCAGCTTACTGGGAGTTGCTTGAGAACAGTGCCCCACATCACGTGTCGTGGGTCACAATTCGGCACCGATCCGAACTCCGTCGTCGAGACAAGGACGATGTCTCTCGGACGCGGGGGTGACGACCCCGGTGACGACGGCGGGAGACGGCGGCACCACCTCGGCGGAATCCGGCGTCTGACCAGGATCACCTCGGCGGAGATGGCCGGTAGACTTGGGCGGGTGACTATCGCTCTGTACAACACCGCCACCCGCCGGACCTCCGAACTGCGGCCCGTCATCGACGGCCACGTGGGGATCTACGTCTGTGGGGCGACCGTGCAGGGCGAACCGCACATCGGGCACCTGCGTTCGGCGTCGGTCTTCGACGTGCTCCGCCGCTGGCTGCTCTACCGCGGCTACAGTGTCACGCTCATCCGCAACGTCACCGACATCGACGACAAGATCCTCTCGAAGTCCGTTGAGGAGGGCAGGCCGTGGTTCGCCCACGCCTTCCTCTATGAACGGGCCTTCACCGCCGCCTACGATGCACTCGACATCATGCCGCCGAGCTACGAGCCGCGCGCGACCGGCCACATCACGGAGATGCACGAGCTCATCGCGCGCCTCATCGACGCCGGCCACGCATACCCTGCGCTCGACGACAGCGGTGACGTCTACTTCTCGACGACCTCATGGCCGGACTACGGGGAGCTGACGAACCAGCGTCTCGAGGACATGGAGCCGGCCGAGGACTCGGACATGCGAGGGAAGAAGGATCCCCGGGACTTCGCGCTGTGGAAGGCCCACAAGCCCGGCGAACCCGAGACGGCCTCGTGGCCGTCCCCGTGGGGTCGCGGCCGACCCGGCTGGCACATCGAGTGCTCGGCGATGTCGACGAAATACTTGGGCCCCCACTTCGACATCCACGGCGGCGGACTCGACCTGCGCTTCCCGCATCACGAGAACGAACTCGCCCAGTCCCGTGCGGCCGGCGATGCGTTCACGAACGTGTGGATGCACTCCGGGCTGCTCAATGTGGGCGGCGACAAGATGTCGAAGTCACTAGGCAACTCGATCTTCGCCTCCGACCTCTTCGCCCAGTTCAGCCCCATCGCCGTCCGGTACTTCCTCACGAGCGCAAGCTACCGCTCCGTCCTCGAGTACTCACCCGAGGCGATGGAGCGCCAGACCGCCTCGCTCGAGCGGCTCTCGAACTTCCTCGACCGGGCCCGGCAGGCCCTCGGCGACGAGGCTCCCGCGCTGCCGAACGTCGAGGCCGCCTACGCCGACCGGAGCGTCGACGTGCCTGAGGATTTCGCGCTCGCCCTCGACGACGACCTCGGCGTGCCCCGTGCGCTCTCCGTCGTCTTCGCCCGGGTCACAGAAGGGGCGAAGCTCCTCGACTCCGGTGCGGACAAGCCGGGTCTGGCCCGGATCGTCGCCGAGGTGGAGCTCATGCTCGACATCCTCGGCGTCAACCCCAGCGCCGAGGTGTGGGGCGGTGCGAACGCGAACGCCCCGGCCGCGGCCGCCCTCGATTCCCTCGTGGCCGAACTCGCGCAGAAGAGGATCGAGGCGAAGGCCGAGAAGGACTTCGCGACCGCCGATGCGATCCGCGACGAACTCTCCGCTGCGGGCATCGCGATCGAGGACACCGCCGACGGCTACCGCTACCATCTCAAGAACAGCTGATCACGCTCGTCCCGGTCGGACCGGGACGGGCAGGACGGCACCGACGAACCAAGAGGACTGACATGGCATCGAACCCACGCTCCGGCGGGTCGAAGAAGAAGGGGCCGCCGAAGGGATCCGGCGGCAAGAACCGACGCGGACTCCAGGGCAAGGGCCCGACCCCCAAGGCCGAGGACCGGGTCTACCACAAGGCGCACAAGGCCGCGCAGGCCAAGCGGGCTGCGAACGCCTCGGCGCAGGCGAAGCGGAAGAAGAAGGAGCTCGGGCCGAACATGGTCGCCGGGCGCAACTCCGTGCTCGAGGCCCTGCGCGAGGACGTGCCGGCAACCGCGCTCTACGTCGCCAGCCGCATCGACTCCGACGACCGGGTCAAGGAGGCGATCTCGCTCGCTGCCGGGCGGGGCATCTCGATGCTCGAGGCCAGTCGCGCCGATCTCGACCGGCTCACCGATGATGCGATCCACCAGGGCATCGCTCTGCAGATCCCGCCGTACGAGTACGCCGACCCCCGCGACCTCCTCGAGTTCGCCGCCGAACGGGCCGAGACCCCGCTCATCGTCGCCCTCGACGGGGTGACCGATCCGCGCAACCTCGGCGCGATCGTCCGCTCCGTCGCGGCCTTCGGCGGTCACGGGGTCATCATCCCCGAACGCCGTGCCGCCTCGATGACGGCTGCCGCATGGAAGACCTCGGCCGGTGCCGCCTCGCGGATCAAGGTCGCCCAGGTCGTCAACCTCGCCCGCGCGATCGACGAGCTCAAGAAGCAGGGCGTCTTCGTCGTCGGACTCGACATGGACGGCGAGGTCGACCTGCCCGAGCTCACGTTCAGCCGGGATCCGCTGTGCATCGTCGTCGGCTCCGAGGGCAAAGGGCTCTCCCGCCTCATCGCCGACAAGTGCGACCAGATCGTCTCGATCCCGATCGCCGCGACCACCGAGTCGCTCAACGCCGGCATCGCCGCCGCCGTCAGCCTCTACGAGGTCGCCCGCGCCCGCCGCGACTGAGCGGTCTCAGCCACCGTCCGGGCGCTGAGCAACCCGGCGCGGGGTTGCCCAGCGCCCGGAGGGTGGCTGGGATGGTGGCTCTGAGGAGGGGAGCCCGCGCGCTCAGGCGTCGAGGCTCTCCCGGTAGGCGGCGTCACTCATCGTGCCCACGCGTGAGTGGCGGCGGCTGTAGCCGAAGTAGATGAGGAACCCGACGAACATCCAGATCCCGAAGACCGCCCAGGTGACCCCGCCGAGGTTGAGCATGAGGAATGCGCATGCGAGCGCCCCGAGGACGGGGATCGTGTACCCGAGAGGGGCCTTGAAGGAGCGTTCGAGTTCCGGCTTCGTCACCCGCAGGTAGATGACGGCGACGTTGACGAGGCAGAACGCGAAGAGCGTGCCGATGCTCGTCGCGTTCGCGAGCTCGCCGAGGGGGATGAGGGCCGCAGTGATCGCCACGAGCGTGCCGGTCACGAGCGTGCCGATGAGCGGCGTTCCCGTGCGCGGGGAGACGATGCCGAAGAAGCGCGGGACCATGCCGTCGCGCGACATCGTCAGCAGGATGCGCGACTGGCCGTAGAGGACGGTGATGACGACGGAGAAGATCGCGAGCACCGAGGACGCTGCGAAGAGGAAGACCGCGAAGTTCGACTGCGTGATCTCGTGGACGATCTGCACGAGCGGGGCTGTCGTCGTCTCGAGGCCGAACCACTCCCACTCCCGAGCGCCGATCGCAGTGACGGCGACGAGGACGTACATCGAGGTGACGATGACCATTGAGAGGATGATCGCCCGCGGCAGATCGCGCTTGGGGTTCTTCGCCTCCTCGCCGGCGGTCGAGGCGGCATCGAAGCCGATGTAGGAGAAGAAGACGATCGAGGCGGCCGCGGTGACTCCGGCGGCACCCATCGGCAGGAGCGGTTCGAAGTTGCCGGCCTTGAACGCGGTGAACGCGACGATCGAGAAGAAGACGAGGATGCCGATCTTGACGAAGACGATGATCGTGTTGACGACGCCGGACTCCTTCGCCCCGCGCATGAGGAGGATCGTCGCGAGAGCGACGACGATGAGAGCCGAGAGGTTGATGACCCCGCCCGGCTGCTCGGGACCCGATGCGAGCGCCGGCGGCAGTTCGACGCCGAAGATCCGCAGCGTCTCGTTGACGTAGTCCGCGGCACCGACGGCGACAGCGGCGACCGAGACCGCGTACTCGAGGACAAGGCACCAGCCGCAGACCCAGGCCACACCCTCACCGAGGGTCGCATACGTGTACGAGTAGCTCGACCCGGACACCGGCACCATGCCCGCCATCTCCGCATAGCTCACCGCCGAGAGCAGAGCCGTGATGCCGGCGAGGATGAACGCGATCCACACACCGGGACCGGCGATCGGCACCGCCTCGCCGAGGATGACGAGGATTCCCGTTCCCAGGGTCGCACCGACGCTGATCATGGTGAGCTGGAAGACTCCGAATGTGCGCCGCAGCTCCTGCGAATTCGCGTCCTCGGTGTCCTTGATCATGCTGGTGATCGACTTGCGGCGTCCGAGCTGACGGACGATTCCTGGGCGCTGCCCCGACGGTGGTGCAGGCGTGCTCTGCGGAGAACTCATTGAGCCATTGTCACATGTGCCCGGGAGACCTCCGTCACGGAGGTCCCGGTACCGCCTCAGACCCGCGGAGTGAACCGTCCGTCGTGGGCCATCCACCCGCCGTCGACGAGCTGCGACGTCCCCGTCACGTACGACGAGGCGTCGGAGGCGAGGAAGAGCACCGGTCCGGCGATCTCGTGGAGTCGGCCCCAACGGCCGAGCGCGGTCTTGTCCGCGTACGCGTCCCACCACTGCTCGTCGGCCTTGATCTGCTGGGTGAGCGGGGTGTCGAAGGGCCCGGGGAGGATCGCGTTGACGCGCACCCCGTCGGGGCCGAGTTCGCTCGCGAGCGTCTTCGTCAGTTGGACGACCCCGGCCTTGGCCGCGGCGTAGATGCCCTGTCCGGGTTCGACGGTGATCGCCCGGAACGAGGCGAAGGTGACGATCGATCCGCGTCCGCGCTCGGCCATCTCGGCGCCGAAGCCGCGCATCAGCCGGTACGTGCCCTTGAGGTTGATGTCGATGACACGGTCGAACTCGTCGTCGGTCGTCGTGGTCAGGCGCTTGCGGACGTTGGCCCCGGGCGTGACGACGAGGATCTCCGCGTCGGGGAACGCGCTGACGAGGGCGGTGACGGAGTCCGTGTCGGTGATGTCGACGACCGCGGCCGTCGCCGGGCCCGGGCTCGAGACGACGTCCGAGTCCGGCCCCTGTCCCGAGCGCGACTCGGCCCCCGCTTCCGGTTCCGCATGCGACCCCGTTCCGCCCCGCGCGCGCTCGGTGATGATGCGCACGGTCTCCTCAGCGCCGGCGGCATTGAGGTCGGCTGCGATGACGTGGGCACCGGCATCGGCGAGCCCGATCGCCGAGGCCTGCCCGAGCCCCGACCCGGCACCGACGACGACGGCCGTGCGCCCCGTGAGATCGAAGAGGGAGGGGATCGAGAGGCTGCCCTCGTTCGTCGGCACCGCCTGCGCAGAGGGGGCCGATGGCGCGGTCGTCGCAGCGGATGCGGGAGGTGGGGGCGGCGCAGGGGCAGCCGTCGGAGTGGGCTCAGTCGGGTCCTGCGTCATCGGAGGTCCTTCCTCCCGGCTTACGCGGCCGGGCAGAACGGGGTGCGCGCTGCATCGTTGCAGATCCGAGCACCGGAAGTGGGGCGTTGAGCCCAAGCTATGCCCGCCGAGGCGGCCCCGGCCACCGATGTCCACGTCGTGGACGCTGCGACCCGGCTGTCACCCGCGCCGACCCGGCCGTCTCCTCGGCGAGGGGCGGACGCCAGTCCATCGCGACCCGGCGGGACCGCTGCGACCCGGCCGTCACCTCGGCGGGGGCTGGACGTACCGGGATTCGTCGGGCAGCTTCGCGAGGTCGTCCATGATGAAGTAGGCGATCGCCTCGCGCAGGGGGATGTCGCGCTGCCTGGCCTGGGCCATGACCCGGCGGTGCTCGACGAACTCGTAGAAGATCTGCCCGGGTTCGAGCTTGTTCATCAGGCTTTCGGGGATCCCGCCGATGAGCGGCTTGTAGACCTCGTCGAGCCAGATCCTCGCTGCCTCCTCCTCGCTCAGCTCGACCGGCATCTCACCGGAGCCGTGCGCGCCGCCGGTGAACCCGGGCGCCGTCCGGTAGGAGTCGAGGTCGTTGAGCATCGCGCGGGCCTGGTTCTCGTTCGCCCCGATTCCCGTCAGGCGCAGCAGGCGCCTCGAATGGTGGTTGGGTTCGACGACCTTCGGCTCGACGAGGAGGCTGACCCCGTCGAGGTCGGTCGTGACCGTGAGTTCGCCGAGGTCGAAGCCGAGATCGTTGAGCCGGCGGATGCGCTCGTCGATGCGCCAGCGTTCGTTGACGGAGAACTCCTCGACCCGGGTGAGCTCGGCCCACAGCCCGTTGTAGGCCTCGAAGAGGCGGTCCCCGGCGGCGAGCGGGTCGACGTCGGGTTCGACGAGGCCGGCGGCCTGGAGGTCGAGGAAGTCCCCGGCGATGTTCGTCCGTGCGATCCGCAGGTCCATCTCCCGCTGCCCGTCCGACAGGGAGTCGTGGAGCTCCCCGGTCTCCGCATCGACGACGTAGGCGGCATAGGCGTCGGCGTCACGGCGGAAGAGCGTGTTCGACAGGGACACGTCCCCCCAGTAGAAGCCGACGAGGTGGAGGCGGGCGAGCAGGACGGCGAGGGCGTCGACGAGGCGGCCGGCCGTGTCCTCGGCCAGTGCCCGCGAGAAGAGCGCTCGGTAGGGCAGGGAGAAGTCGAGGTGCGTGGTCACGAGCGCTCCCGGCAGCTCCTGCCCGTCGGCGGTGCGCCGTCCCGTGATGTAGGCCCGGGGTTCGACGGAGGGGACATCGAGGTTCTCGAGCACGCCGAGGATGTCGAACTCCCGCAGCGCCTGCCGGTCCTCGGTCTCCTTGATCGCGAGCAGTTCGTCGCCGTTCTCGATGAACCGCACGATGTGGCGGGAGATGCCGCGGGGGAGTCCGCCCATGAGGTCTGTCGGCCAGTCGGCGAGCGGAAGATCCCACGGCAGCTGCGCCAACATCGCCCGGTCGGCGGGGTCGACGGTGTGGATCGTGGGGCCCGAGGTCGTGGTCTCGGCCCCTGCGGAGCCGGGCACTGGTCAGCTGTCCGTGTCGGCGATCGAGGCGACGAGCGCCTCGGCGACCTCCGGCTCCTCGACTCCGATGAGCCGGCCGTGGTCGAGGAAGGCGATGCGGTCGGCGAGGATCTTCGCATCCTCGAGGTTCGACGTCGCATAGAGGGTGGTGAGCCCGAAGTCCTGCTGGAGGTCCTTGATGAGGCGGACGGTGTCGGCCTGGTGCTCGGGCACGAGGTTGACGACGGGTTCGTCCATGATGAGGACCTTGGGCTCGCGCACGATCGCCCGGGCCAGCGCGATCGTCTGTCGCTGCAGGGGAGAGAGGTCCCCGGGCACGGAGTCGAGGATCGAGCTCAGTCCGATCTTCTCGGCCACGGACTCGACTCGGGAGGCGATCTCCTCGGCGGGCAGACCGTCGATGCGCAGCGCGAAGCCGAGGTTGTCGCGCACGCTCATGTGCGGGTAGAGGGCGTAGGACTCGAGCGCGAGCGTGACGTCGCGGTCGTTGACGGCGGCGTGGGTGACGTCGACGCCGTCGATGAGGATCGTCCCCGACCTCGGAGCCTCAAGTCCGTGGAGCATGCGCAGGATCGTCGACTTGCCCGATCCTGAGGGGCCGTAGAGGACGAGGAACTCGCCGTCGTCGATGAAGAGATTGAACGGATGGACCGAAGGGGACACCGTGTTCTCGTACGCGTGGCTGAGGCCATTCAACGACACTGTTGACATGTCAGCTCCTTCTCCGTCGGCCGTGAGCAGCAGGTCGTCGGTGACCTGCAGGGATGCTCAGTCCCCTTCATCCTATGCGGTCGCCGCCGCCCGGAGATAGGGACTTCGACACAGCGTAGAGTGATTCTCAGCACTGTGACAGCGCATGTGCACGGGCCTGAACGCGGGCTGAGTCGAACCTCGCCGAGGCGGTCGACGGGATCCGTCGACGGTGGCCGACCAGTGAGGCCGACCAGCAGAGCCGACCAGCGGAGCCGATCGACAGAGCCGACCAGCAGAGCCGATCAGTAGACTCGGGACCATGAGGGTCACGCTCGAGGAGGTCGCCGCACGCGCAGGTGTGTCCCTGGCGACCGTGTCCCGGGTGATCGGACGCCGCGGAGCCGTCGCCGAGACGACGCGGGCCGCCGTGCTCACCGCGATGGACGAACTCGGCTACACCCGCTCGACCCTGCTGCCCGAGTCTCCGCGCCGCCTCGTCGCCGTCGGAGCCCCCGGCAATCCCGAGTACTGGCAGACGCAGGTGTGCACCCGCGTGGCCACCGCCCTCCAGGACCAGGGGCTGCTCATCACCCGCCCGCCCGTCGAGACCGACTCCGCGCCGCTCGACATCGCGATCGCCGCGGGTGCCGTCGCGCTCGTCACCCCGACTCTGACCTCCCTGCACACCTCCATCCCGTGCATCCGCGTCGACGAGCAGTCGGCGAGCCTGGCCGAGGGCGGGACCGGCGACATCATCGCCGCCCGCCTCGACCTCGGCGGGGGGATGACGACGGCGTTCGAGCATCTGCGCGCGATCGGACACCGTCGCATCGGTCTCATCTGCAACGACACCGGGGAGCTCGCGACCCAGCTGATCCAGCGCTTCCTCGCCGAGCATCCCGCACGGTCCTACGGACTGCCGCTTGAGGACTGGATCGCCCCGGTCCCGAAGTCCTTCTCGGGCGGCTCCCGGGCGATCCTCGAACTCAAGGACGCGACGTGCACGGCCGTCATCGTCCAGTCCGCGCTCCAGCTCCACGGGGCGCTGCACGGACTGCGGAACCGCCGCCTCCAGGTGCCGCGGGACATGTCGCTCGTCGGCTTCGGCGACTCGCCGACGATGCGCTTCACCGGGCCGCCGGCGACCGTGCTCGGCATCGACGTCAACGGTCTCTCCCAGGCGCTCATCGAGGCCACGCTGAGCACCCTGCGGATCACCCCCGGGGGTCCTGCCACCGTCCCGCCGGTCTTCCGCCCGCGCCTCTTCGCGAGGGGCTCGACCGCGGCGGCGAGGCAGTGATGGGCGCCTCCTCGAAGCAGGTGCGCCTGGCCGAGATCGCCGACCTCGCCGGGGTCTCGACGGCCACGGTCTCCCGTGCGCTGCGGGACCCGGGAGCGGTCTCGGCCGCCTCGGCGGAGAAGGTGCGCCAGGCGCTCTCCGTCCTCGGCATCGAGACCCCGGCGGTGAACCCGTCCGGCATCCCCCTCATCGCCCTCGTCCGCCCGTCCGCCCCCGCCGGCAACGTCGACCCGTACACGAACCTCTTCGAGATCCTCACCAACCGGATGTTCGCCCAGGGCATCGCCGTCGTCCACGTCGAAGCCGAACTCGAGCGCACCGAGGCGATCGCCGATTCCCTGCTCGGCCCGGTCGCCGAGCACGGAGGCGAATCCTCGGGTCCGCGGATCGCCGGAGCGATCGTCCTCGGCGGGGGAGCGGCCGGGGCGCTCGCGGCCAGACTCTCCGAGCGCGGGCTGCCGCTCATCCGCGTCTCGAACGCCCGCCACGACGACGGGATCTCCCGCATCGTCCTCGACGCCTCCGACGGCATCGCCACCGCCGTCCAGCATCTCGTCCACCTGGGGCACCGGCGCATCGGTCTCGCCGTGCTCAGAGACACGGCCGCGGCCGCCCGGATCGCCGGGTTCCGCCGGTCGATGGCAAGCGTCCTCCACATTCCCGCGACCCGCGATCAGGCCCCCGTCGTCGAGGCCGCGGGCGGACCGATGGCAGGGGTCGCGGCTGCCGAGGAGCTCCTCGACCTCGGGTGCACCGCGGTCATCGCGTGCGCCCCCTCGCTCTCCTTCGGCATCCTCGAGGCCGCGGCGCGCGCTCGCCTCGACGTCCCCCGGGACCTCTCGCTGCTCACGGTCGGCGATATGCCTGACGCCGATGTCATCGCCCCACCGCTCTCCCAGGTCAGCTACGACTGGGAGACGGTCGCGGCCTCCGCGCTCGACGAAGTGGAGGCGATGATCGCCGCCCCGACGCGAGCGAGACGGGTCGACTACTCGGTCACTCCCGACCTCGTCCTCCGCGCCAGCGCCGTGCCCCCGCAGCGGAGGTAGGGCGCGGGGCCTGGACCTCGATGCCCTGCGGAGTTGCCCGCACATGGTGTCGTCGCCCGTGCGCCTGCGATTTGCTGGTCACTGCGCCGAGGCTGGCGGGCCGAATCGAGCTGATCGACCTCGGCGGAGTGACCAGCAAATCCTGCAGGCCTCGGCGGAGCGACCAGCAAATCCTGCAGGCCTCGGCGGAGCGACCAGCAAATCCTGCCCAGGCGGCGTCCGCGTCAGGAGGCAGTGAACTCCGCGCGCTCGTCGGCGAGGCGGGTGAGGAGGGTCGCGACGGCGTCGGGGTCGGCGATGCGCAGCTCGGCCTGCGTCGGTGCCGATCCGACCTTGATGCCGACCCCGGTGACCTCGGGCCGCATCTCCGCGAGTTCGGCGAAGGCGTCCTCGTCGGTGATGTCGTCGCCGAGGTAGAGGGCCGCTGTCGGGTGCACCTCGGCGACCAGCGCCCGGATGCCGGTGCCCTTCGTCGCCTGGCTCACGGCGAGTTCGGTGATGTCGTGTCCCTCGATGACGCGGATGCCGCCGTGTTCGGCCTGGACCGAGACGACGTGCTCGCGCAGGGACGCGGCGAGTCCGGGTGCCATTCCTCGCGTGTGCACGGTGCGGGAGTAGGGTTTGCGTTCGATCCGCAGGTCGAAGCCCTCGCGGTCGCTGAGCGTCGTCAGCTCGGCGAGGTGGTCATCGATCGCCGCGAGCAGTTCTTCCTCGTCGTTCGTCACGGCGTTCGCCTCGGTCGGGTCCGGCGCCGAGGCGGTCGCCGCGGACTCCGTCCCCGAGGCGGTCGCTGCGGACTCCGTCCCCGAGGCGTCCTGCCCCGGGCCGAGGTCGATCTCCGCCCCGTGGGAGCCGACGATCATCGCCGAGGCCGGAGGATCGGCGAGCCCGCGCAGGGTCGCGACGTCCCGTCCGGAGACGAGCGCGAGCTGCGTGTTCGGCAGGGTCGCGATCCTCGCGATCGCCTCCGCCGAGGCGGGCAGGACCCGACTGAGGGAGGGGTCGTCCTGCAAGGGGGCGAGCACGCCGTCGAAGTCGAGGGCGACGAGGAGGTCGTCCGCCTCGGCGAGGGGGTGCAGATCCACGTCAGCGGGGTCGCTGAGCGGAGGAGTGAGGGAATCGGAAACGGCAGGCGGCATCGAGGTCGAGTCCGAGGTCACGGCGGCTCCTAGGTCGCTGAACGGGTGTCGGGAGTGGACTGCGCGCCGTCGGTCGACGCAGGCGTGGAGGACGAGGGTGCGGCCGCGGGCGTCGCAGACGGCACCGGGGCGACCGGCGAGCGCTCGGGCACCGGAGCCGATTCGGGCGCTGGAGTCGTCTCCTGGCCGGGAGTCGTGTCCTGGGCTGGAGCCGTCTCCTGGGCTGGAGTCGACGGTGCCTGTTCGGGGGCGGCCGGCTGGGCAGCGGGACGGCCCTGCGGGGCGGGACGGTCGGGGACGACGGCCTCGGGGGTGTCGCGGATCGCATCGAGCTCGGCGAGGAACTTCTTCGACCACGCGCTCACGGTGTCGGTCCGCACTTTCTTGCGCATCTGCCGCATCCGCCGGCTGCGCGTCTTCGGATCCATGTTCACGGCCTCGAGGATGCCGGCCTTGAGGTTGCCGATGTCGTGCGGGTTGACGAGCACCGCGCCGGCCAGCTGCTCGGCGGCTCCGGCGAACTCCGAGAGGACGAGCGCACCGTCGTCGTGGAGGCGGCAGGCGACGTACTCCTTGGCCACGAGGTTCATCCCGTCGCGCAGGGCGGTGACGAGCATGACGTCGGCGGCGATGAAGAACGCCGTCATCTCATCGCGCGGGTACGAGTGGTGGAGGTAGTGGACGGCGATCGAGCCGATGTCGGCCTGCTCGCCGTTGATCCGTCCCACTGCGAGCTCGACGTCGTGGCGGATGAGCTTGTACTGCTCGAGCCGCTCCCTGGACGGGGTGGCGATCTGGATGAGGACGATGTCCTCGACGTCGAGTCTGCCTTCGGCGAGGAGCTCGCCGAACGCCTTGAGCCGGTGCCGGATGCCCTTCGTGTAGTCCATCCGGTCGACGCCGAGCATGATCACCTTGGGATTGCCGACCTCCTCGCGGATCTGCGCGGCCCGTTCGATGATCTTCGGGTCGGCGGCGAGCTCTTCGAGGTAGGGGGTGTCGATGGAGATGGGGAACGCCTCGGCGCGCACGAGGTGACCGGGAAGGTCGCCGTCGGCGGGGACGGTGACCGTCGAGCCCTTCGTCGTGAAGCCGAGCCGACCGCGCACGGCCCGACGGAAGTTCGCGGCGTCCGCGGGGCGCTGGAAGCCGATGAGGTCGGCGCCGAGGAGGCCGCGGAGGATCTCGTCGCGCCACGGCAGCTGCGCGAAGAGTTCGAACGGCGGGAAGGGGATGTGGTTGAAGAAGCCGATCCGCAGATCCGGGCGCATCCGGCGGACGAGCTGCGGGACGAGCTGGAGCTGGTAGTCGTGGACCCACACGGTCGCGGACTCGGCGGCCACCTCGGCGACCTTCTGCGCGAAGCGCTCATTCACCCGTACATACGCGTCCCACCACGTCCGGTGGTACTCGGGCGGGGCGATGACGTCGTGGTAGAGCGGCCACAGGGTGGCGTTGGAGAACCCTTCGTAGTACCTGAGGACATCCTCATTTGTCAGGGTCACCGGGATGAGATGCATCCCATCGATGGTGAAGGGGTCGAGGTCGACGTCGGCGACACCCGTCCAGCCGATCCACGCCCCCTCCTGCGCTTTCATGACCGGGGCGACTGCGGTGACCAAACCCCCAGGTGAGGTACGCCATTCGCGATCGGGATCGGATGCGTCGCGATCGACGGGGAGTCGGTTCGCGACGACGACGAAATCACTCTCGCCGAACGGTTCCGCAGTCTCGGATCCAGCGGCGTCGACGGTGCTCATCTGCGCCTCCTCAAGTCTCGTTGCTTGGAACGAACTCTACTCGCTCGACTACCCTTGTGACCGTGATGGTTCAGGATCTGGGAGGCTACCGCCTCATCGAGGAGCTCGGCTCGGGCGGCATGGGTGTCGTCTACCTCGGTGTCGACGGCGGCAACAATCCTGTCGCCGTCAAGGTCCTCCACCCGCACATCGCCAGCGACGAGACCGCGCGCAAGCGTCTGGCCAGGGAGGTGAGGACGCTGCGGCGGATCCGCCATCCCCGCATCGCCGAGGTGCTCGACGCCGAGCTCGACTCCGCGCAGCCCTTCATCATCACCGAGTTCGTCGACGGTCAGACGCTCTCCGACGACGTCCGGGACAACGGTCCCTTCGCCGAGGACGAGCTCGTCCATTTCGGTCATGCCCTCCTCGACGCTCTCGGTGCCGTCCATGACTCCGGTGTCATCCACCGCGACCTCAAACCGGCGAACGTCATGATCATGGACGGGGAGCCGATGGTCATCGACTTCGGCATCGCCCAGGTCGCCGACGAGGTGCGGGTGACCGCGACGGGGCTGGTCATGGGCACGCCCGGCTACCTCTCCCCGGAGATCGCCGACGGCAAGTCGTCGTCGGAGAAGACCGACTGGTGGGGCTGGGCTGCGACGATGGCGTTCGCGGCGACCGGCCGCAACCCCTACGGCGCGGGACCGCTCGAAGCGGTGCTCGGCCGAGTGGCGCTCGGCAAGTTCGACCTCGCTGATACCCCACGCAACTTCGTCCCCCTGCTCAAGGCCTGCCTCGACCCGAAGCCGGAGAGGCGCCCGAGCGGGCAGATGATCCTCGATGCGCTCGTCGACATCGAATCGGGGCGCATGCCGCAGCTCGGCTCCGGATCGGGCCCCGGGGTCCAGCGCACCGCCGTCATGCCGGCCGTCGACGAATCGCGGTCCGGGGCGCCCGGCGGCGGAGACTCGGCCGATGGCCGGGGAGTGCTGCGCGGGGGATATCCGGGACAGGATCCGCACGGGGGCGCCGTGGTCGGGGGAGCTGCCATGGGCGGGGCTGCCGTCGGCGGTGCGATGGCTGCGGGGATGTCCGGCGGCGGGAATGCCGCTGCGGGTCAGGCCGCTGCTGGCCATGCCGCTGCGGGTCCGCGAGGCGGTCAGGACATGATGCCGGGCCGCGGGTACGCTCCGGCGCAGTCTCCCGGGACGACGAACTTCGCAGGTCAGCCGGGTTCCTCGGCGCCGGGACAGCAGCATCCGGGGCAGCGTCCGTTCCCGGGGGAGTCGTCCCAGGGCCAGCGCTTCGCCCAGGGCCCGTCCGCCGGGCAGGCGCCGATGCGCCCGACCTCCCTCCATCCGGGGGCCGGCCAGTCGGGCTTCGACCCCCGCGGCGGGACGATGCGCCAGGCCACGGCGGGTCCCGTGCGCAATCCCAACGGCGCCATCCAGGCCGCGCCGGGCTCGGCGCTCGCCGGTGCCGACCTCGGCAGCCGCGGCTACGGGCCAGGCGATGTCACGGCAGGCGGGTGGTCGGGCCAGGGCGGACATGCCGGTCGTGGTCCCGTCGGCATCGGCCCCGTCGGGCATGAGGGCGGCGGTCCAGGAATCCAGCCCGGCGAGCAGTGGGCGCCGCTGACCTACCGCTCCATCCGCACGGGCGGATGGGTCGTCTTCGCCCTCGTCGTCTTCGCGGCGGTGATCATGCCGCTCAGTCCGCTCGTCATCACCGCGTTCTCCTTCGCCTGGTCGGTGCTCGCGCGCACGGCCACCCGTCTCGACCGCAAGGTCCAGCGCTACCGCTATGAGCGTGGCGAGGACGGCGGCGGAACGCTGCGGTCGGTCGCCTCGGCGCCGGGAGCGCTGCTGGCATCCGTGCTCACCTCGGTGGCGACGTTCCTCCTTCCCGCGATCGCGGGGGTAGCGATGCTCGTGCTCACCAGGCTCGACGTCGCAGGCATCGTCCCCGGCGAGCTCTCCGAGCAGTGGTCGGTATGGGCGGCAGCGGCTGCCGGCGGCCTCGTCCTCTGGGTCGGTCCGGGGGCTGCGAGCCTGCGCTACGGTTCGCGGCTCATCGTCTCCGGGGCGACCCGCAATGGCCTGGGCAGGCTCATCGCCCTCGGCGTCATCGCCGTACTCATTGTGCTCGCGATCATGGTCATCACCTCCGGTGCCGCGATGAACTGGTGGCCTCTGCCCGAAAGCCCGTTTGCGTGGCTGCCGGGACCTGTCTGAGAGTCTCCCCGGCGTTTGCGGGACGGAGGGCATGGGCCGTACGGAACGAGGGGTGGCCTCGGCGGGGATGATCGCACCGGAGGACCCGGCCGTGGAAGGCGGTTGAGCACTGCGCACGGGAGGGGGTCGAGCCCCGCGCAGGGGAAGGGGTCGAGCCCCGCGCATGGGCGACGATTGCGATGATTGAACCTTGAATTTCACTGGGAGTCGCGTGACAGGCGATTTCGGTACAGTGGGAGCGTCGGGGCGGAGCACCGCCCGACGGGTCTGATGTCGGTTCGCGCCGACCGGGACCGCCCCCCAGTCGGACGATCGACAACGTGAGGAACCATGGCGAAAGACAACTCCGCGGCGGAGAAGCGGAATCGGGCACGCGAGAATGCCCGTCAGATCGCAGCAGCTCAGGCGAAGAAGGAGAAGACCGCCAAGATCATCCTCTACTCGGGGATCGGCGTGGTCGTCGTCGCGGTGGCCGTCATCGTCACCCTCCTCGTCGTCCAGTCGGCCAGGCCCGCGAACCCGCCGGCGAACTACGTCGCCGGGGGCGTCAGCCTCGCCAAGGGCGGAACCGTGGTCCAGCCGATGAACATGCCCGAGGGCGAGGAGTCGTCGCTGCCGACGCCGGCCGAGGCCGGTGTCAAGGAGAATGCCGCCACCGTCACCGTCTTCATCGACTTCCAGTGCCCCGCGTGCCGGGCGTTCGAGGAGACCAACGCGTCGACGCTGAATAAGCTCGTCGAAGAGGGCACGATCGTCCTCGAATACAAGCCGATTGCCATCCTTGACCGCTTCTCCAACGGCAACGAGTACTCGACGCGCGCCGCCAACCTCGCCGCATGCGTCGTCGACTCCCAGCCGGAGAAGGCCGGAGCGCTCTTCGAGGCGCTCTTCGCTCAGCAGCCCGAGGAGGGCACCAGCGGACGCACCGACGAGGAGCTGCTCAAGGTCGCCTCGGACGCCGGCGTCGACACGTCGAAGGCGCTCAACTCCGATCCGGAGCAGACCGTCGAGAGCTGCGTGACCGACCAGTCCTTCAAGAAGTACGTCACGAACTCCACCCAGGAGGCTCTCGATTCGGGTGTCGACGCCACCCCGTGGGTCCTCATCAACGGCAAGCAGACCGAGCAGACCGGTGACCCGCAGTCGCTGGCCATCGAGATCCTCAAGGCCACCGGCGAGGTTCAGAACTGAGGTTCTGAGCCCTCCCACCGTTTGCGGTCGAAAAACCGAGGGAAATTGGCCGATCTGGCTGATTCCCCTCGGTTTTTCGACCGCAACGGGCGATTTGGTGGTCACTGGGGCGTGGTCGGCGGGTGAATCCCGGCCCGGTCGCCTCGGCGGAGTGACCAGTCAATCCTCCGGACCTCGGGGCAGTGACCGGAGAATCCGCAGGATCACCCCGAATGAGCCCTGGCCATCATCCGCCGAAGCGGCCGAGTTGCCCGACGCTCTCAGAGCTCCGGCTTTTGTCGCCCGAGTGCCCGATGGACTACTATCGTGTAGGCATTGAGCGCGGGAGAACCGCGCCCGCGCCTCCTTAGCTCAGTTGGTAGAGCACCGCTCTTGTAAAGCGAAGGTCGTCAGTTCGAGTCTGACAGGGGGCTCCACCGAATCGGGTCCGGCAGTCTGCTGCCGGGCCCGATCGTCATCTCCGGCTCGGGTGGTCGGCCGATGACCACTCGGAGGGGGACTGTCCGGTCTGATCCTCGTCGGTGGGTCGGCTCCCTGCCTCGTTCGACCGGCCGGCGCGCCCGGCGGCCTGAGGCTCCGCCCCGGCTGGCGGGCGCTCCTGTCCCGCGTTCCGCCCCGGGAGGCCGATCCTCTTCGCCCACACGAGCACCCAGACGGCACCGGCGATCGCGAAGAGGCCGGTGAAGAGGACGCCGAACTGCAGCGAGGCGATCGCGATGACGAGGGCGATGACCGAGGGGCCCGCGAGCTTGCCGCCGTTGTTGAAGATCGCCCAGATTCCGAGGAACCGGGCCCGCCCGATGGCAGGCGAGAGGTCCGCGCCGATCGTCATGTTGACCCCCGCGCCGAGGCCGTTGCCCACGGCCATGATCCCGACCGCGACGATCATGCCCACGAGGGTGGGCATCGTCACCATCGCGATGAACCCGGCCCCGAAGATCGTCAGGCAGGCGACGAGCGTGGCGACCCGGCCCAGATGGTCCTTGATGTAGGCACCGAGGAACATGAAGACGAGTTCGAGCCCCGCCCCGAAGGCGATGAGCAGCGAGATCTGCGACTCGTGCAGTCCGATCGAGACACCCCACAGCTGGATGACGACCGGCTGTGCCGACCGCGCCACGGTGAGCGTGATGATCGAGATCCCGACGAGGATGACGGCGTTCCAGCGCACATCGAGGCGGGCTCGCCGAGGTGGTGCGGCAGTTGCAGACGCCCCCTGAGCGTGAGTGTCACCTGAGATCGGATGCTGCGCTGAGTCGGAGGCGGCTTGGGAATCGCGTGGGACCGTCGTCACGGTGGTGGCGTCGGCCGCGTCGGCTCGACCTCGGGCAGTCTCACGGTGGTCCGAATGCGCCGACGCCGTTCCCGTCGCCGCGTCTCCCGAGGTCTGACCGTAGTCGGGGATCCGTGCGATCGGCAGGGCGAGGACGAGGATCGCGAGCAGCCCGGCGACACCGGCGAAGACGAAGACCGACCATATCGGGAAGACGAGCATGAGTCCGGCACCGATGATCGGCCCGACGAGGTTGCCCACCCGCATGCTCCCGCCGAGCGCCGTCATCGCCTTGGCCAGATGGGCAGAGGGCATCACCTCGGCGACGACGGCCTGCCGGGCGAGGTTCCACACATCGGACACCGGCGCGAAGAGCATGAGTGCGATCGTGTAGACGACGATCGATCCCGCCGAGTCCCAGAGGAACGCGACCACGATCGCTGCGAGGACGACGATCGCGGTGACCGTCGCGACGACCATGGCGCGAAGATCGCCGAGGCGGTCGATGAGGATCCCCGCCGGCACCGTCGCGAGCAGTGAGACCGCGCCCATGATGCCGACGGTCGCGGCCGCGAACGCCGAACTCGCCCCGAGCGAGAGCGCACCGAGGACGAGGACGGGCAGGATCGCTCCCAGTCCCGCCGCGAAGAGCAGCGAGGGGATGAGCACCGGCCACAGGATGGGTTTGAGCACATCACCAGTCTATGGAGGGTGCCCATGGGCCGACCGAGGCGTCCGCAGGGCGGTGTGCGGGCGTCTTCTCCGACCGCTGTGACGCCGCTCCCATCGAACACTCGGGCGAAGATGAGAGCGTGGTCACATGAGAACAGCGAACACAGTGGTCCCGCCGTACCTGCTCAGCAACCTCGCCGACAACGGCGGCGAGAGGTTCCCCCGCGCCGCCGACGCCGCCCGCACGGGCCTGAGAGCCGACGCCCGAGTGCGTCAGCTGCGCGCCGAAGGCCTGCGCGCAGCACCCGACGACTCCTCGGCGACTGCCCGGACCCGCAGCGCCCAGGCCGGTGAGGCGACGGGTCCGAACCGCCAGATCCACGACGCGCAGAACAAGGAGGACCTGCCCGGCGTCCTCGTCCGCAGCGAGGGCGAGGGACCCGTCGCCGACGACGCGGTCAACGAAGCCTACGACGGCCTCGGCGCCTCGTATGCCCTCTTCGCCGAGGCCTTCGACCGGAACTCCCTCGACGGTCAGGGCGGACCCCTGCTCGCGAGCGTCCACTACGGTCAGGACTACGACAACGCCTTCTGGGACGGTCGCCTCCTCGTCTTCGGCGACGGCGACGGTGAGGTGTTCACAGGCTTCACCGGCTCCCTGTCGATCATCGGCCACGAACTCAGCCACGGCGTCATCACCCACACCGCCGACCTCGAGTACTTCGACCAGTCCGGCGCCCTCAACGAGCACTGCGCCGACGTCTTCGGGGCGCTGACCGAACAGCATTCCGCCGGGCAGAACGCCGAGGACGCGACCTGGCTCATCGGCGCCGGAATCTTCACCGAGGCGGTCACCGGCAAGGCCCTGCGCTCGATGATCGCCCCGGGCACCGCGTACGACGACGACGTCCTCGGCAAGGACCCGCAGCCGGACCACATGGACGGCTTCGTCCGCACCGAATCCGACAACGGCGGCGTCCACCTCAACTCCGGCATCCCCAACCGCGCGTTCGCGGTCGCGGCGACGACCGTCGGCGGTCCCGCGTGGGAGACCGTCGGGCAGGTCTGGTACGGCGTCCTCACCGGATCCGAGATCACGACGACGACCGACTTCGCGCAGTTCGCAGATCTCACCATCGCCGAGGCGGCCGACCAGTTCGGAGAGGGATCTGACGTCCACGACGCGGTCGTCGAAGGATGGACGACCGTCGGCGTCGTCACCGGGCCCGCAGCCCGGGGAAACCGAGGGAGCAGCTGGTGAGCACCGCAGGATCCGGTGACCGGGAGTTCGGTCACCTCCTCGTCGAGCGCAGCGGAGGGATCGGCGGATTCCTCCTCGTGTGGGATCTCGACATCGACACGAGCAAACACCGTGAGGAGCTCGGCGAACGCGTCGCCGACCTCCCGTGGCCGAGCCGAGGCGACGGGCACGCTGGAGCATCGGGTGCCGGTGGGCAGGCGGCGGCAACCGGCGCCGCTCCGGGCGGGTCGGTGTCTTCGGCCGATCGCTACGTCTACCTCATCGAGAGCCGCTTCGGGCACGCCCGGTTCGGGGAGAAGGAGCTCACGGGGGAGTGGAAGGAGCTCGTCGACCACGTCCGCGACGTCGCCGAACCCGAACGCCGCCGCCCCGGCGCCGACTGAGCCGACCGTACCGGCTGGGGTGGAGGCTCAGACCGAGCGCCCGCCTCGGCGGCGATCGACCGCCTCGGCGAGGGGGTGGGCACCGGCCATGACATCCTTGTCCCATGACTCATGACACGTCGACAGCCGAGAAGAACGAGCGCGCCCTCGAAGACGAGATCCACACCGACCTGCGGGAGCAGATGACCTACGGGTCGTACCTCGACCTCGATCGGCTCCTCACCTCGCAGCATCCGGTGAGCGATCCCGAGCACCATGACGAGCTGCTCTTCATCATCCAGCACCAGACGACCGAGCTGTGGTTCAAGCTCGTCATCCACGAACTCCTCGACGCCCGCCGCCTCATCGCCGCCGATCAGCTGCAGCTCGCGCTCAAGCGCATCGCCCGCGTCAAGCACATCCAGAAGACCCTCACCGAACAGTGGTCGGTGCTCGCGACGCTCACCCCGAGCGAGTACGTCGGCTTCCGCGACGAACTCGGTCAGTCCTCCGGCTTCCAGTCCTGGCAGTATCGGGCCGTCGAGTTCCTCCTCGGCAACAAGAACAAGGGCATGCTCGCCGTCTTCGACGCCGAACCCGAAGCACAGGCGCAGCTGCGGCGCTACCTCGAGGAGCCGAGCGTCTACGACGAGTTCCTCCGGTTCCTCTCCCGCCGCGGTCTGCCCGTCCCGCAGCGCATCCTCGACCGCGACGTCTCCGTCTCGCACACCTTTGATGAGGAGCTGCTCGAGACCTTCCGCATCATCTACGAGAACCCCGAGGAGTACTGGCTCGAGTACGAGAGCTGTGAGGAGCTCGTCGACCTCGAGGAGAACTTCCAGTTCTGGCGCTACCGCCACATGCGCACGGTCCTGCGGATCATCGGCATGAAGCGCGGCACCGGCGGCTCGAGCGGCGTCGGATTCCTCCAGAAGGCCCTCGACCTCACGTTCTTCCCTGAGCTCTTCGATATCCGCACCGGCATCGAGAACGGCCCCGGGACGCGGACGGCCCCGAAGCACTGAGCACCCGTCCGGGCGCTCGGCAACCCGGTGCAGGGTTGCTCAGCGCCCGGAGGGTTGCTGGGATCGTCCGGCGGCGTGTGCTCAGCGGTCGGCGAAGAGGAGCTCGACGACCTGCGGGAAGTACGGCGAGGACGGCTCGACGAGGTCCATGTGATCGGCGCCGGGCAGAACAGTCAGCTGTGCCGGGAAGTTCTGCGAGAACGACACGTCGACGATCCCGTCGGCGTCGCCGTGGATGATGTGGGCATCGGCGCGCTCGGGGATGAGCACCGCCCGCGACCGCGGGTCCTCCCACAGGTACGCGGCGAGGTCCTCCTGCGGAGGCGCGCCCATGTAGTCGAGCACGGCACCGTCGGCGAGTCCGTCATTGACCTCCCGGAGCAGATCCGAGATCGGAGCGAGCGGACGCAGCCGGAAGTCAGGACCGTCCGCATCGAGGTGGCTCGCCCATGCGAGCACGAGGCACCCTCCCGCGGAATGCCCCGCGACGACGGGCCGGTCCCGCGCCTCGGCGGCCACACCCCACGCCTCGAGCGAATCGAGGGCGAAGCTGATCGCCGCGGTGACGTCGTCGAGGCAGCGCGGCTGCCCGCCGATGCGTCCGTACTCGACGAGGACGCAGAGCACCCCGGTCTCGGCGAGCGCCTGGGCGAGCGGCCTGGCGTGGACGAAGTCGATGCTCGGGCGGAAGTATCCGCCGTGGACGAAGACCACCACCGCCGAGGCGGTCGCCGGGTCCCCGTGGACCTCGACGAACTGGTCGGGATCGTCCCCGTAGGGGTGGCGGACGATGTTCGGCTCAGCACCGAGCCGCTGCCCGAGCGCGTCGAGTGCCTCGCTGCGCGCATCCTCGGTCGATCCGTGTGTCTCACTCATCTTCGTCCTCCTTGACGATTCGCCTGCCGTCGACTGCCAACCGGCCGTCGTCGCTGATCAGCTGTGCGGTCTCGACGTCGACCCCTGTCCGTTCGCCGGCGGCCTCGGCGGACCCGGAGCCCTCGCCGTCAGAGGGGTCCCCGCCGGAGAACCCGGGCTCGTGAGCGGCGGCGGTGACGTCGACCTCGTCGTCGACCGCGATCTTCCGCACCGGGGAGAGGTCGGGGACCTTGGGGCTGAGCAGGTCGCCGGAGGACTGGCCGCGCAGCCGCCTGCCCACCCACGGCGCGAGATGCTCGCGCGCCCACTTCGACTCCTCGACGACGACGTCGCGGATCGCCCGGGTCGTGCGCGGCGGCATCCCGAAGCCCGTCGTCGGCAGCGAATGACCGGATTCGAGGGTCGCGAGCGCCTGCCGGGCGACGAGGTCGTGGCCGTCAGGGGAGAGGTGGATCTTGTCCTCGGCCCACATGTCCTCGGCGTAGAGGGGGCGCAGACCCCAGACGTCGACCATGTGGCAACCGTGGCGCTGCGCGATCGTCCACAGGTGCGCGTTGTAGACGCCGACGCGCGGACGCACCGCGCGCAGCAGCGGCGACATCGTCTCCGTGTCGAAGCCGTTGGCCATGACGACCTCGATGCCCTCGTCGCGCATCGCGATGACGGCGCGCTCGAACTGGTTCGCCAGCCCGTCGATGTCGGTGCGCGGGCGCAGGCAGTCGTTGCCGCCGGCACAGAAGCTCACGAGGTCCGGTTTGAGGTCGAGGACCTTCGGCACCTGCTCGTCGATGACACCCTGGAGGAGGCGGCCGCGGATCGCGAAGTTCGCGTAGAGGAGCTCGGGTCCACCGGCCGGAGAGTCGACAAGGAGTTCGGCCAGCCGGTCGGTCCACCCCCGGAATCGGTCGGGGGTGCCGTCGGGGTCGGGGTCCATGAGGCCCTCGCTGAAGGAGTCGCCGATCGCGACGTAGGAAGTGATGGTTTCGAGCATCCTCAGCTCCTTCTGATCGTTCGTCCGCTCTCTCCAACCTATACCCACAGTCCCCATGCCGCTCCCATGCCCGACCGCCTGATCTGTGCATGCGCGCCACACCCGCTGAGTCGTCGGCGGGAGATGCCCCAGAGGTGCCTCGACCGCGTGGTGAGAGCCTTGAACGGGCACCCCCGTGGCGTAGACTCGACACCGCGGCACAGCAGCCGCGCACCTTGAGCGAAGAGCACCCGGCACACGCATCTGAAGGAGCACGATGTATCGATCGGTCCCCGTCCCCGCACGCCACGACGTCGCCATTGTCAATGCGAGGATCCTGCCGATCGCCGATGCGCAGGGTGAGCGTGCCGAACCCATCGAGTCGGGCACGATCGTCCTCGCCGACGGCCGCATCGCCGCCGTCGGCGGACCGGAGACCGAGGTGCCCGAGGGCACCGAGGTCATCGACGCCGCGGGCCGCTGGGTGGTCCCCGGCTTCATCGAAGCCCACGGCCACCTCGGCGTGCATGAGGACGGAGAAGGCTGGTCGGGCGACGACACGAACGAGATGACCGACCCCAACGGGGCGGGCCTGCGCGCCCTCGACGGGATCGACCCGGCCGAGCTGGGATTCAAGGATGCCCTGCGCGGAGGCGTCACCTCGGCGCTCATCAAACCCGGATCGGGCAACCCCATCGGCGGGCGCACCGCCTTCGTCAAGACCTGGGGCCGGGTCGTCGACGAGATGCTCGTGACGCAGGACCTCTCGGTCAAGTCCGCGCTCGGGGAGAACCCGAAGCGGGTCTACGGGGACAAGAAGGTCACGCCTTCGACCCGGATGGGCACCGCGAAGATCATCCGCGACGCCTTCGTCGAGGCACAGAACTACCGGGCCAAGCGCGACCACGCCGAGGCTGAGGGCACCCCCTTCGAACGCGACCTCGTCAAGGAGACGCTCGCCGAGGTGCTCGACGGGACCCTCGCATGGGACCAGCACTGCCACCGGGCCGACGACATCGCCACCGCGATCCGGCTGTCCGAGGAGTTCGGGTACCGGCTGGTCATCAACCACGGCACCGAAGGCCACAAGATCGCCGACTTCATCGCCGAGAAGGGCATCGACGTCATCCTCGGCCCCCTGATGACGAGCCGGTCGAAGGTCGAACTCCGTGACCGGACCCTTGCCACCGCCGCAGCGCTCGCCGAGGCGGGGGTGCGGATCGCGCTGACCACCGACCATCCGGTCATCCCCATCAACTTCCTCATCCACGAGGCCTCGCTCGCCGTCAAGGAGGGCCTCGATCCCGTCGTCGCGCTCGAGGCGCTGACGATCAATCCGGCGGCGATCTTCGGCCTCGACGACCGGCTCGGCTCGCTCGCCCCCGGCAAGGACGCCGACCTCGCGATCTGGTCCGGCGATCCGCTCGACCTCGACTCCCGCGCCGAGGAGGTCTTCGTCGACGGACGCCTGGTCTACTCCTTCGACCAGGAGACCGGCACCGCCGAGGTGGCCGACCCGTACGGTCCGACTCTCATCAGCGAGCCGTGACCCAGAGGCCCCCAGACGACGCCGTGACCGGAGCCGGGATCGACTCCGACGAGGCGACCACCGCCGACATCCCCCTCGACGGTGCGGTGACCGAGGATGCGACGACCGCTGACATCCCCGTCGACCGGGCCCCCGCCGAGGTGGTCCGCGACCAGGATGCTGAGACCGGTCCCGTGCGGGGCCGGGAGAGGTCCGAGGCCGGGTCGCAGGCCCTGCGCGAACTGCTCGAACGCACCCGAGCGCAGCGCCTGGCCGAACTCCAGTCCCAGCCCCAGCGCACCGGCAACGGCAGAGCCCGGACGCAGAAGCAGGCCAAGCCGCGCACCGACCACCTCGGCGCCTCCCAGCGGGTCGCCCAGCGCGTGGCCCGCCGCACCGTCGGCAGGCTCGTCACCGGCACCTCGGTGAACACCCAGCCGGTGCCGATCATCACCGTCCTCAAGGGCACCCCGTACCAGGCGCCCGTGCAGGCGAGCGAACCGAGCGAGGACGAGGCGCGGATGATCCTCGACCTCGCCGCCGATATCGCCGCGATCATGATGCGCGCGGGTGCGGGCACGAACGACATCGAGGTCTCCGTCATCGCCGCGTGCACGGCGTGCGGACTCTCCACCGCCGAGGTCGACCTCACCTCGAGCACGCTCGTCGTCCACTACTCGACCTCGGACGGGCGGCTGATGACGGTGATGCGCGTCAACCGCGGGGAGTCGACCCACTACGCGAAGCTCGCCTCCGTCCACAAGCTCGTCTCCGACCTCGTCGACGGCCGCATCGGGTTCATGGACGCCCGGAGCCGTCTCGATGCGATCCGCTCGCAGCGTCGGCCCTTCAAAGAGTGGTTCGTCACCGGTGCGTGGGGGCTCATGGTCGGCTCCCTCGTCCTCCTCCTCGGCGGCGGTCCGATCGCGATCGTCCTCGGCATCGCGATGGCCGTGTTCATCTTCCAGCTCGGCAAGCTCATCGGCCGCACGAGCCTGCCGTCGTTCTTCATCACCGCGCTCCAGGCGGCGATCGGCACTCTCGTGGCGATGGCGGCGGGCAACTTCGGGCTCATCGACTCCCCGCAGTACCTCGTCGCCGCGGCCATCGTCCTTCTGCTGCCCACGCAGTCGCTCTACTCCTCCGTCCAGGATGCGCTGACGAACTTCCCGCTCACCGCAGCCGGGCGGCTCGTCGGGGTGTTCCTCTCCTTCGCGGGCATCGTCTCCGGACTGGCATTCGGCGTCGCGTGCGGGCAGGCGCTCGGCATGGATCCCATCGAGATCCTCGTGCCCCGCTCCGGTGTCCACGTCGTTGCGATGATCGTCTCGCTCGGTGCGGCAGCGGTCGTCGCGATGGCCGGTGCCGTGGGCATGCAGGCCTCGAGGCGGTTCATCCTCCCCGCCGCGGTCGTCGGCCTCGCCTCATTCATCACGATGATGTCGCTGTCCCTGCTCGGGATGGACAACGTGCTCGCGAGCCTTCTCTCGGCCACCGTCGCAGGCTTCCTCGCCCGGCCCCTGGCACTGCGGCTGGGAGCACCGGCGATCGTGCTGACGATCCCTGCGATCTACACCCTGCTCCAGGGACTCTCGATCTTCACCGCGGTCTACCGGATCGTCGCGGAGACGGAGACGACGACCTTCGCCGAGGGCCTCTCTGCGCTCTTCACCGCGATCCTCGCCAATGCCGCACTCGCCGTCGGCGCGGTCCTCGGCAGCTACCTCGCCCGCCCGCTCAAGGGCCGCAAGGCGGAATCCGTCGCCGATTCCGTGCGCTCAGGGGAGGCACCGCCGAAGGACGTGCAGGGCTGAGGTCTGCGTTCACTCCTGGGCGGGCAGCTGCCAGTCGATCGGGGCGATGCCCTTCTGCGCGAGCAGCTCGTTCGTCCGTGAGAACGGCCGCGAGCCGAAGAAGCCCCGCGACGCGGACAGCGGGGAGGGGTGCGCGGATTCGATGATGGCCACCTCGGCGGGGCCGGAGGTGAGCAGCGGGGCGAGGTTCCGCGCATCCCGACCCCAGAGGATCGCGACGAGGGGACGGTCACGGCTGATCAGCGCCCGGATGGCCCGCTCGGTGATCGCCTCCCAGCCCTTGCCGCGGTGGGAGGCCGGGGAGCCGGGGCTGACGGTGAGGACGCGGTTGAGGAGCATGACTCCCTGCCGGGACCACGCGCGCAGGTCGCCGTGGGCGGCGGGAGGGATCCCGAGGTCGTCGGCGAGCTCCTTGTAGATGTTCGTCAGGGACCGCGGCAGCGGCCTGACCTCGGGGTCGACGGCGAAGGAGAGGCCGATCGGATGACCCGGGGTCGGGTAGGGGTCCTGGCCGACGATGAGGACCCTGACCTCGGACAGGGGCTCGGCGAAGGCGCGGAAGACCGCCTCGCCCGCCGGCAGGTAGGAGCGTCCGGCGGCGTTCTCCGCTCGGAGGAAGTCGCCCATGAGGTGGATGTCGGCTTCGGAGTCGGCGAGCGCCTCGGCCCAGTCGGGGGACATGATCGTGCTCAGCTGCGCATTCGAGGTCATGCCGGTGATTCTATCGAGCACGCGTCGGCCGCCGTGTGCTCCGAGCGCAGACGAGGTGTGCATGATCGCCCAGCCCTCCGGCGTTCAGATCGGCAGGGGCCAGGGGCTATGCTCGGGAGAACGAGTTCATCGGAGAACCTGGAAGGTGAGAGCACCCCAATGACGGAATTTCCCGACGCCACACCCTGGAAGATGTACATCGGCGGAGAATGGGTCGACGCCCTCGACGGAGAGACTCATGACGTCATCACCCCGATCGACCGCAACGTCGTCATCGCCACGGTGCCCGAGGGCAAGGAGGCCGACGCGGACCGGGCGGTCAAGGCCGCTCGCGCCGCCTTCCCCGAATGGGCAGGACTGCCGTTCAAGGAGCGGCAGAAGCTGCTCATCAAGTGCGCCGACGCGCTCGAAGCCGGTTCGGAGGAGCTCGCAGAGCTCACCGCGCTCGACACCGGCAACGCGATCCGCACGCAGGCGAGGCCCGAGACCGTCATCCTCGCCGATCTCTTCCGCTACATGGGCGGCGTCGCCGGTGAGGTCAAGGGCACGACCCTGCCGGCCGGAGACAGGCAGCTCCAGTACACGAAGCGGGTGCCGCTGGGCGTCGTCGCCGGCATCCTCCCGTGGAACTCGCCGCTGATGATCGCGGCGTTCAAGACCCCTGCCGCGCTCGCCGCCGGCAACACGATCGTCCTCAAGTCGGCCGAGGACGCTCCGCTGACGATCCTCAAGATGGCCGAGCTCCTCGACGGGATCCTTCCGCCGGGCGTCCTCAACGTCGTCACCGGCAAGGGCTCGGTCATCGGCGAGGCCCTCAACGTCCATCCCGATGTCGACAAGCTCTCGTTCACCGGGTCGACGAACGTCGGTCGGCACGTCGCCGAGGTGGCCGGCAGGCGTCTGGCGCACTCGTCGATGGAGCTCGGGGGCAAGAGCCCGAACATCATCTTCCCCGACTCCGACGATGAGGACACGGTCGAGCAGGTCCTCCTCTCGACGCGCTTCGCCCGCCAGGGGCAGTCGTGCACGATGGGCTCGCGCCTCTTCCTCCATGAGGACATCTACGACTCGTTCCTCGCCAAGCTCGTCGCCGCGGTGAAGAAGATGAAGGTCGGCGATCCGCGTGACGAGGAGACGGACATCGGCGCGATCATCAACGAGAAGCAGTACGACCAGGTCGCTGACTACATCGAGATGGGCAAGTCGATGGACGGCGTCGAGATCGCCTACGACGGCCACGGTGAGCTCAATGTCGGCGAACCCGGCTTCTACCATGCTCCGGTGATCTTCTCGAAGGCCCAGAACGACTGGCAGACGAGCCAGGAGGAGATCTTCGGTCCCGTCCTCTCGGTCATCCCCTGGAAGACCGTCGACGAGGTCATCGGCATGGCGAACACGAACGAGTACGGACTCGCCGCCTACGTGTTCACGAAGGATCTCGACTCGGCGCTGACGATGGCCGACCGGATCGAGTCCGGGTGGATCCAGGTCAACCAGGGCGGCGGTCAGCTGGCAGGACAGGCCTACGGCGGCATGAAGAACTCGGGCTTCGGACGTGAGGCCTCACTCGAGGGCATGCTCGAGGGCTTCACCCAGATCAAACAGGTCAACATCCGCATCCGCTGAGGGAGGAGCCGCAGCGCACCCGCTGCGGGTCGACGGTCTCCCGACTGGGGGCAGGGGCATCGGCCTCTGCCCCCGGTCGTGCACAGCCCCGCTATGCGCGGGTCGTGCTCTGCCCCGCTCGGACCGTGCAGGATCCATAGGCCGGGACCGACTGTGACTTCCGCAACGGTGACAGTCACGCCCGGCGGGACCCGGCGGTCGCCTCGGCGAGGGGGAATCCCCGGTGCAGAGCCGAGTCCGCCGCCCCTGCGGGTCTCGGAGGGGCGAGCTGGCGCGGCGGGAATGACAGCCGTGTCATTCTGGCGATAGCATAAGCTTCAGAGTACACACCCGAAGGAGCACACCGTCTATGCCGCAGAACGAGGGCACCCCTGAACTGAGTGAGCTCGAGGTGTCCGTTCTGGAATTCGAGCGGCGCTGGTGGAAGTACGGCGGTGCGAAGGACCACGCGATCCGCGAGCGCTTCGACATGTCGGCGACGAGCTACTTCCAGATACTCAACTCCCTGCTCGACAATCCGGCGGCCCTCGCGAGCGATCCGATGCTCGTCAAGCGGCTGCGCCGGATCCGCACGACGCGACAGAGCGAACGTGCGCAGGCCCGCGTCTCGAGGTAGCCATGACTGACGAATTCGACTCCATCGAGCCAGGCCGCCGCAGTGGAGCCCATCGGCAGGACTCCGCGGCCTCGTCGAACCTCGGGGCGATCACGCTGGTCATCGTCCTCGCGCTCGTCGCGGTCCTCCTCGTCGTCGCGGCGATCAACATCATCACCTCCTCCATGCGCGACCCCGAGACGACCGTCGGCGAACCCGCCCCGGAGACCTCGGCGCCGGCGACGCCGAGCCCCTCGGAGAGCGAAGTCAGCGTCGTCGACTCCTCGCTCACGGTCGACGTGCTCAATGGCTCGGGAGTCTCCGGCGTCGCGAAGAGGTTCTCCGACGCGGTCGAGGAGAAGGGCTGGACCATCGGCAAGGTCGGCAACTACTCGACTGCCCGCAGCGACTCGGTCGTCTACTACAAGGACAAGGGTTCGGCCGCGCAGGCGAAGCTCGTCGCCGACGCCCTCGGCATCGAGGCCACGGAGCAGTCGGACGACTTCACCGCCGACCTCACCGTCGTCGTGTGCTCGGACATCGCCCAGCGCGGACCGTCGTCGAGCGGCACGGATTCGGGTTCGGGAAGTGCTGAATCCGAAGGGACCGGCTCGGGCGCCGGCAGTGCTGGATCCGAAGGCGGACAGTCTGAGGGCACCGGCCTCGGTGAGGGCTGAGAGTTCACGCGAATTCACAGGATGAATGCCGGCTGAAATCAAATGTAACGAATTGATAACAGTGTTGAGCGAACCTCTGGCCCGCCCGGCCCTGGGGTAGAGTTTTACCAGCTAGGCAAGCACTGCACCTTGTGTTCTGATCGTGCTTCACCGAGATCAATCTCCAGAGGTCAATGAGAGAAATCGCGGGGTCTGTTGAGGTTTACTAGCGTTCGGATTCCGGCACTGCGTTGTGTCGGAAGCGGATTTCAAATGACACTGCATTCTATGGAGAAGTAATGGCACAAGGCACCGTCAAGTGGTTCAACGCCGAAAAGGGCTACGGATTCATCACCCTCGAAGGCGACGGCCAGGACGTGTTCGTCCACTGGAGCGCGATCCAGATGGACGGCTACCGCTCCCTCGAAGAGGGCCAGCAGGTTGAGTTCGAGGTCGGAGAAGGTCAGAAGGGTCCCCAGGCGGAATCCGTCACCCTCCTCTGAGTCTGATGTCGCCGGCGTGAAGCCGTGCGCGACCGTGCCCCGCGATCTCCGCAGATCCCGGGGCCGCGGTTTTCGCTGCCGGCGTCATCGGTCCGCTGCGATGGCCGTCTGACGGTCGGCTCTGCGGACATCGAGCCACGAGGCGCCGAGTCGATGACGACTCGGCGCCTCTGCATTTTGCGCGGGGCTCACCCCGCGGTGTCGCGGCGACGCCGGTCGGTGGGGCGCCGTCCTCCGGTCGCGCGCTGTCGTTCGGTGGGGCACTGCTGGCGGACGTTCACCGCGCCCCCTGGTGGTGCGACTCGTCCGTCGCCTACGGTCGCCGCCCCAGGCCTGACCGTTCGCGTCGACCTGCCGTCGGTCGCTTCTCGTCATCGTTCCTCAGAGACTCCCCGGAATTCCTGGTTTCGCGAGGATTTCGTTTGCACTCTCCCCCTGAGAGTGCTAAATCTAGTGGTGGTGAAAACCACGGGATCGCATCAGTCGTCTCGAGAGCGTGGTCCCCGTGTGGAATGGAACATGCGGACACACTCTCTGCCGTCGCGGGCGCTGACGACTGCTCTGGGATCCCAGTCCACTCCATCAGGGAGGATCTAAGCCACTATGGCAAAGATGATTGCATTCGACGAAGAAGCTCGTCGGGGACTTGAAGCCGGTCTCAACCAGCTTGCGGACGCGGTCAAGGTGACGCTTGGACCGCGCGGCCGCAACGTCGTGCTCGAAAAGCAGTGGGGCGCACCCACGATCACCAACGACGGCGTGTCCATCGCCAAGGAGATCGAGCTCGAGGATCCCTACGAGAAGATCGGTGCCGAACTCGTCAAGGAAGTCGCCAAGAAGACTGACGACGTCGCCGGCGACGGCACCACCACCGCCACCGTGCTCGCTCAGGCGCTCGTCCGCGAGGGTCTGCGCAACGTCGCGGCCGGTGCTGACCCGCTCAGCCTCAAGCGCGGAATCGAGAAGGCTGTCGCCGCAGTGACCGAGGTCCTGCTCGACAACGCCATCGAGATCGAGACGAAGGAGCAGATCGCTGCCACCGCCGGAATCTCCGCCGGTGACCCTGCGATCGGTGAGCTCATCGCCGAGGCGATCGACAAGGTCGGCAAGGAAGGCGTCGTCACCGTCGAGGAGTCCAACACCTTCGGACTCGAGCTCGAACTGACCGAGGGCATGCGCTTCGACAAGGGCTACATCTCCGGTTACTTCGTCACCGACACCGACCGCCAGGAAGCCGTCCTCGAGGATCCCTACATCCTCATCGTCAACTCGAAGATCTCGAACGTCAAGGATCTGCTGCCCGTCCTCGAGAAGGTCCAGCAGACCAACAAGCCGCTCCTGATCATCGCCGAAGACGTCGAGGGCGAAGCACTCGCCGTCCTCGTGCTCAACAAGATCCGCGGCACCTTCAAGTCCGTGGCCGTCAAGGCTCCGGGCTTCGGTGACCGTCGCAAGGCCCAGCTCGCCGACATCGCCATCCTCACCGGTGGCCAGGTCGTGTCCGAGGAAGTCGGGCTCAAGCTCGACAACGTCACCCTCGACCTGCTCGGCACCGCCCGCAAGGTCGTCGTCACGAAGGACGAGACGACGATCATCGAAGGTGCTGGAGACGCCGACGAGATCGCCGGTCGCGTGGCCCAGATCCGCGCCGAGATCGAGAACTCGGACTCCGACTACGACCGTGAGAAGCTGCAGGAGCGCCTGGCCAAGCTGGCCGGCGGTGTTGCCGTCATCAAGGCCGGAGCCGCGACCGAGGTCGAGCTCAAGGAGACGAAGCACCGCATCGAAGACGCCGTGCGCAACGCCAAGGCCGCTGTGGAAGAGGGAATCGTCGCCGGCGGCGGCGTCGCCCTCATCCAGGCCGGCAAGGCCGCCTTCGACGACCTCTCGCTCACCGGCGACGAGGCCACGGGTGCCAACATCGTCAAGGTCGGCATCGAGGCTCCGCTCAAGCAGATCGCCACGAACGCCGGTCTCGAAGCCGGTGTCGTCGCCGACAAGGTCGCGAACCTCGAGCCGGGCTGGGGCCTCAACGCCGCCACCGGTGAGTACGAGGACCTGCTCGCCGCAGGCATCAACGACCCGGTCAAGGTGACCCGTTCGGCTCTGCAGAACGCCGCGTCGATCGCCGGTCTGTTCCTCACCACCGAGTCGGTCGTCGCCGACAAGCCCGAGAAGGCCGCACCGGGTGCTGACGCAGCCGCTGCCGGTATGGACGGAATGGGCGGCATGGGCTTCTGATCAGCCCAGCGCTCGACGAGCCGTGCCGGTGTCCGCAGGGACGCCGGCACGGCTCTTCTCGTTGTCACCGCGACGCTGTCTCCGCGAGGCGGTCTCACTGGCCCCCGCCGAGGCTGTCTCACGAACTCTCGCCGAGGTGGCCGGACGGTGGGGTGCCGACCGCGGGCAACTCAGTCCCAGGGGTTCTCGCGGCGGTGACGGCGCTCCTCGCGCCGCCTGCGCAACTCGTCGTCGCGGGGATCGATCTGGCCCGGCCCGTACGGCGGCATCGGAGGGTGCGGGGGCTGGAGTCCGTGGCCGAAGGCCACGTCGTCGTCCTCGACGTCGCGCTGCGGCGCCTCGAGCTGACGTTTGGCCTCCTCATCGCCGAGGTGAGCCCTGGCCCGTTTCGTCAGCTCCTTCTTCCGCCGACGGATGATCTCGTCTTTGCCGGTGATCTGGGAGACCGCGCCGAAGAACGTCGGAAGGATGATGAAGATCGGCCAGAAGAAGATGAAGGCGCCTGTCGCGATCGAGGAGACCGCCCAGATGAGGAGCGTGAAACCGACAGGACCGGCGACCATGCCGAGCAGGGCGCGGCGGACGCGGTCACGGTAGTACTTCTCGGCGGCGGCTTGGATCTGGGTCGGAGTGATGGGGATCCGCTCGTCGTCGAGCTGTGCGAGAGCTCGCTTGCGGGAAGCCTCGTCGAGGTGGTCGGGGTCGATCTCCTCAGCGTCGGCGACGACGAGGTCCGAGACGAGGTCGGGGATCTCGCCGAGAGTCTTGACGCGTCCTGCCGTCTCCATCCGCTCGTCGAACTCGCCGGCGTCGATCTGCCCGAGGGCGTAGGCCTCGGAGAGCACGTCGGTGACGACGGCCCGATCGGCGTCGGAAGCCCTGACCTGGCCGTAGGCGCGCGGGTCTGCGCTGAAGCGGGACCAGAGGGGACGACTTTCCATGCCTCTTACTGTAACCCCGCACGAGCGGCCCGGTTCCTGGGATCTCGCGCCGAATCCGACGCGCTCCCGGACATCCCTGAACGGGGCCTGAACGGCCACTAGACTCTCTCTGGTGGAACCCGTCGTCGTGCTCATCCTCGCCGCAGTCTTCGTCGGAGCACTCTCACAGCGGGTGACGGGGATGGGGTTCGGGCTGGTCAGCGGACCGTTCCTCGTCCTCCTTCTCGACCCGGTCTCCGGCGTCATCCTCGTCAACCTCTGCGGGATCATCGCCAGCGGCACGGTCTTCGCGCGGACGTGGCGCGAGGTCGAGTGGCCGGTGTTCTGGAAGCTGGCCGTGGGCACCGTGGCCGGGACCGTGCCCGGAGCGCTCCTGACGACCGCACTGCCGACGGCGCCGCTGCAGATCCTCATCGGAGCGCTCATCATCACCTCGCTCGCCGTCTCCCTCATCATCGGCCGCTTCGGCGCGACGATCCCTGCGAACTTCGGGACGCAGTTCACCTCGGGGTTCGTCTCCGGGACGATGTCGGCGGCCGCCGGTGCCGGCGGACCTGCGGTGAGCGCCTATGCGGTGCTCACCCGGTGGGAGCAGCGGCCGTTCGCCGCGACCCTGCAGCCGTTCCTCGTCGTCGGCACCGGGTCGGCGATCCTCGCGAAGGCCCTCCTCGACGAAGGGGCCTGGCCGCGGCTCGACCCGACGATCTGGGTGGGGATCGGAATCGTGCTCGTCGCCGGCCTCCTCGGCGGGGATCTGCTGGCGCGGAGGCTGCCGCCGACGACGGCGAGGATCGCGATGATCGTCCTCGCCTTCGGTGGGGGAGCGGCGACTCTGGCCAAGGGGCTGGGGTTGTTCGGGTGAACCGCCTCGGCGGGGAATCGGAACGGGCACGCGCAGGCAAAGGGCGGCTGGGACTGAGGGCGCATAGGGGCGCGGCTCAGTCGCTTGCCAGTTTCATCGGGCATACTGGGCAGTGTTCCGTCCATCTGGGAGGCAGAGATCGTGGGAACAGTTTTCCTGTTCATACTCATCGTCCTCGGGGCCATCTTCTTCATCGGCCACCGCAAGGAGAAGAAACGTCAGAAGGAGCTCCACGCCGCGGAGCTCGCGCAGGTGAAGAAAGCTGCGGAAGAGGACGTCACCGAATTCGGCGAAGAGGTCGCCGAACTCGACATCCTCACGTCCGGGGTCGAACTCGACACCGGCGGATCGCAGGACTACAAGCAGGCGCTCGATTCCTACGATGTGGCGAAGGAGACCCTCGAGAAGGTCGAGGAGCCCACTGACATCCGTCACGTCACCGAGGCGCTCGAAGACGGCCGCTACGCCGCGAAGTGCGTGCGTGCCCGCGTCGAGGGCAAGCCGCTTCCCGTGAGGCGCCCGCCGTGCTTCTTCAACCCGCAGCACGGACCTTCGGTCGAGGACATCGACTGGGCTCCCGCCGGCGGTCAGCTGCGCCCGGTCCCCGTGTGCGCCGCCGATGCCGAGCGCGTCGCCGTCGGCGCCGAACCCGCGGTCCGCAAGGTCGTCACCGGTGACGGTCACACGCGTCGCGCCTACTGGGAGGCCGGCCCGGCCTACGCCGAGTACAACCGCGGCTACTTCAACTCCTACGCCGGCTCCGGCCTGCTGCCAGGTGTCCTCATGGGCGCCATGCTCTTCGGCGGCATGGGCGGCGGCTGGGACGGCTCGTACGCCGAGGGCTACCAGGACGGCATGGGTGCCGACGGCGAAGACGCCGGCGGCGGCGATGTCGGCGGTGGTGACGGCGGCGGATTCTTCGGCGGAGGCGACGGTGGTGACGGCGGAGGACTCTTCGGCGACTTCGGAGGCTTCGACTTCTGATGGACGTCGTTCCGATCCGTGACGAGTCGATCAGGCTCGGCCAGCTCCTCAAACTCCACGGCGTCGCCGAACACGGCGCGATGGCCAAGGATCTCATCGCCGCCGGTGACGTCTTCGTCAACGGCGAGGTCGAGACCCGCCGAGGAGCGACCATCCGTCCCGGTGACCGTGTCGAGGCGCTCGGCGAGGTCTTCGAGGTCCGAGCAGAGACGGACTGAGGAATGTCGGTCCCGTCCGCACCGAACTGAGCACAGCGAGTCGATCGCCGTGCCTGCTGAGTCCTCGTCGGACCGGTCGGGTGCGGCGATCGACTGCGTCTACCCGTTCCAGGGTCGGTGGCTGGTCCAGAACAGCCCTGCCGACCGTGTGCCCAGCCACGGCACCACGCTCTTCGGCAGCGCACATGCGATCGACTTCGTCCCCGTCGATGCGGGCGGGCGATCCGCTCCCTTCACCGTCGCCGCGCTGTTGCGCACGGAGGTTCCTGAGCACTTCCCCGGCTTCGGTCGCAGGCTCTGCTCACCGGCGCACGGGGCGATCATCGTCGTCGAGGACAGCCTCGCCGATCACCGGACCCATCGCGGATTCCCCTCGCTGCTCTACGCAGCCTCCCAGCGCACCAGGTTGGCCGGCGGGTGGCGGGAACTGGCAGGCAATCACATCGTCATCGCCCTCGGCTCGGCCTTCGTCGTCCTCTGCCACCTGCAGCAGCACAGCGCCATGGTGGTGCCCAGGCAGTCCGTGACCCCCGGTGAGCCGGTGGCCAGGGTCGGCAACTCCGGAAACAGCACCGAACCCCATGTGCACGTGCAGGCTGTCGATCGGCTCGACTTCGACAACGCGCAACCGGTGCCGATGAGCTTCGCCGGGGGAATGCCGCGAAGCGGCGAGATCATCTCCGTGTGAGTATGCTCAGCCCTCGAGGGCGCGGGGAGTCTCGTCGAGTCCGGGCGCGTCCCAGAGCGGGGACCAGCGCGACATGTCGTCCTCGAAGGGCAGCTCACCGGAGAGGATGCCCTTGACCTGGATCTCGAGCGCGTTGTCCCGCTGCCGGGGACCGGTCGGCGCGAAGGGGTAGAACGTGCCGCGCTTGTACTGGTAGACGAGCGCCAGCCGCCTGCCGTCCGAGTGCGCGAAGTACACGGTCGAGCACAGGAGCATCGTGTCGAAGCCCTGGTTGACCAGCGCCGCGTTGACGGCGTGGAGGTTCGTCACGAGGTTGACCACCTCGGCGTCGGAATCGGTGACGACCTGCCAGGTGTAGCCGAAGCCGTCGTTCGTTTGCCGCACGCTCGCGGCCGGGTCGGAGCTGATGAGCGCGACGCTCTCTGCCTCGGCGGAATCGAAGGCCGCACCTTCGACCTGGCGGAACACGACCGCACCGACACCGGTGGGGACGAAACCGGTGGCCGCCTGCAGGGTGAGTGCCGCAGGCGGCAGAGCGAAGAGGTCGTCGAGGTTGGCGCGCTTCGGCTTGGAGCGGCCGAGGATGGCGTCGAAGAAGCCCATGGGTCTCCTAATGGGTGTCGGTGGTGGTGCCCGGAGCCGACAGCGGCCCGAGCCGGGCGCGGTCGGTCATTCCGGCTTCGAGAGCTGCGCGGAGATCTTCGCCAGCTGGGCGAGCCGCTTGTCGAGCGAGGGGTGGGTGGAGAAGAGCTCCCCGAATCCGGAGCTGCCATGTGCGGCGGGGATGAGGGCGAGATGGTTCGCCGAGGCGGTCTCGCGCAGGTCCTTTTCCGGGATCCTGTTCATGTCCCCGCTCAGCTTCGTCAGCGCCGAGGCCAGCACCGAGGGTCGACCCGTGAGGAGGGCCGCGGCCCGATCGGCCGCGAGCTCGCGGTAGCGGGAGAGGCTGCGGATGAGGAGGAACGAGAGACCGTAGACGACGGCGCCGACGAGGATGAAGAGCAACTGGATGGGGATGCCGCCGTTGTTGTCGCGGCGTCCGCCGAGGGTCATGTAGTACCCGGCGCGCATCATCAGGGCGGCGACGACGCCGGTGACCCCGGCGACCGTCATCACGGTGACGTCACGGTGGGCGACGTGGGAGAGCTCGTGGGCGAGGACGACCTCGACCTCCTCTCGGTCGAGCTTCTCGAGCAGGCCTCGGGTCACGCAGACGACCGAGCGTTTGGGGGAGCGCCCGGTGGCGAAGGCGTTGGGCACGGCCGAGTTGGACACGGCCACCCGCGGCTTCGTCGAATCCGAGAGCTGCGTGAGCCGGTCGATCATCGTGTGGAGCTCGGGTGCCTCCTCGGGGGAGACCTCTCTGGCGCCCATCGCCTTCATCGCGATCGAGTCGGAGAAGTACCACTGGAAGAAGAACGCCCCGATGCTCACGAGCACGGCGATGATGACACCGGTCGTGCTTCCGCCGAGCATCCACCAGACAGCGAGGATGAGCACGACGTAGATGAGCCCGTTGAGGAAGATCGTCCACCCCATCCGCATGGTGAGTCCGTTGTCCTTGACGAAGCGGTTCGACATCGTGGGTCCTCTCTGGGTTGTGCGCATCCGGCCCATCACCTGGCATCAGGCGACGGGCCGGAAATCGTGGAGTCGAGGTCGGATGGACCGGGCGGCTGCGGGGCGGAGAGCCGGACTGCAGCCTCGGCGGTCGGGCGGACCGGACTCAGGCAGGGTCGGGGATGAACCCCTCGCCGGTGAGCAGCTCGGAGATCTCCTCGAGGGTGGCGTCGACGAAGGGGACGACGACGTCGCTCGTGCCGAGGAAGTCGTCGGAGACGGGCTTGCCGTGGCTGACGACGTAGTCGTGGAGCTCCTGCAGTGCGGTGCGGGCCTCCTCCGTGTCACCGGATTCGACAGCGTGCTCGACCTGGTTGTCGTACTTCTGCAGAAGCGCCTGATCGACGTCGGCGACGTCGAACTGACCCTCGCCCATGATCCGGATGATCATCACTGGCCCTCGCCTTCGAGCGACTTCTGGTCCTTCTTCTCGCCGGCCGGAAGAGACTCGCGCATGCGGGCGAGCTCCATCTCGACGTCGTTCTCGCTCGAGAGCGCATCGAGCTGGGCGCTGATGTCGTCCTTCCGCGTCCCGGTGACGTCATCGAGGGCGCCGGAGGCGATGAGCTCGTCGACGGCACCGGCCCGGGCCTGCAGGGCCGCGGTCTTGTCCTCCGCGCGCTGCACGGCGAGGCCGACATCGCCGAGCTCTTCGGAGATGCCGGAGAACGCCTCGCCGATCTTCGACTGCGCCTCGGCGGCGGTGTACGTCGCCTTGATGGTCTCCTTGCGCGTGCGGAACGCATCGACCTTCGCCTGGAGGCGCTGGGAGGCCAGCGTGAGCTTCTGCTCCTCGCCCTGGAGACCCTCATGCTGGGTCTGGAGATCGGTGATCTGCTGGCTCAGCCCGGACTTGCGGGTGAGCGCTTCGCGCGCAAGGTCCTCGCGTCCGATCTCCATCGCCTTCTGCGCCTGGCCGGAGAGCTTGTTCTGCTGCTGCTCGAGCTGGTTGATCTGCAGTTCGAGGCGCTTGCGGCTGGTCGCGACGTCGGCAACGCCGCGGCGCACCTTCTGCAGCAGTTCGAGCTGCTTCTGGTACGAGTAGTCGAGGGTTTCGTTGGGGTTCTCGGCCTTGTCGAGGGCCTTGTTCGCCTTCGCTCCGAAGATCGTCGCGATTCGTTGGAAGATGCTCACCGTTGTCGACTCCTGCTCTGGTCCTGATCCGGCGAGCGCGGAACGGAAACCTCCCATCCAGGAGTCTCCCGGCCTCGATCGCCGTGAACTTATCGCCTTCAGCCTACTCATAAAGGCTGATAGTTTCCCAGATGCAGACGAGGAAACAGGGACAGATCGGTCCGCGTGTCGCGCCCGGCGCAGCCCCCGGCCACGGTGCTCGAGAGTGCGCAGGAAGCGTGGGCGGGCGGGCCCCGGGACGACCGCAACCGGGTGCGCCGAGGAGCATCCGGCCGGGGTCGCTCGGCGGGGCCGGCACCGATCGGTGGGCTGACTCACGGAGCGAAGAGCCGCGAGTTCGCCGCCTCCACCTCCGAGTACTGGGCCGCCGCGGTGCCGAGGGCACCGTGGATGGAGTTGAGCGACTCGAAGAGCTGCTTCTGCGCGCCCTCCCACTGGTTGATGACCGCCTGGAAGTTCTGTGCCGCGCTGCCCTTCCAGCACTCCTGCAGCGTGAGCAGGTTGCGCAGCATCGTGTTCGACTCCGTTACGAGGGCCTGCGACGAGGCGGCGGTGGCGGTGGCTGCGGACGAGACGCGCTCGGCGTCGACTTCGAAACTCATGGCTTCTCCTTCTCCTGCGATGGTCGCCACCGCGAGAGGCGATGGTCGTGGGGGCAGGGTCCAGCGTTGCCTGATCCACGACCGCGGGCAAGGCGGACGACGAAGGGTGTGGACGGTCCCTGACCGTCCACACCCTTCCAGCACATGAGTGCCGGATCTGTCCCCAGGCGCTGGCACACAGGTGATCGCACCCGTCCGCCTCACCCGGTACCCGGCCTCACCCGAGCACCCGACTCACACCCTGGCCGCTCTCCTCAGGGGAGGATGAGCACTCCCTGGAGGATGAGCCCTCACTGGAGGATGAGCGAGACCGAGAGCTTCTGCTCCTGACCTCCGCGGACGATGGTGAACTCGACCGGGGTGTTCACCGGCTGTGCGCGGACGAGGGCCTGGAGCGAGATCGCGCTCGTCACCTTCGTGTCGCCCACTGCGATGACGTCGTCACCGTCCTGGAACCCTGCCTTGGCGGCAGGAGAACCCGGCTCGACGGCCTGCACCTTGGCGCTGGCGCGGGTGATCCCACCGGTGTTGATCTGTCCGTCGGTGAGCCGGACGCCGAGGAACGGGTGCTGAGCCTTGCCGGTGGCGATGAGCTGATCGGCGATCATCACCGCCTGCGAGGCGGGGATGGCGAAGCCGATGCCGATCGACCCCGACTGCTGACCTTCCTCACCCTGGCCGAGCGACGCCGCAGCGGAGTTGACGCCGATGAAGTTGCCGTTGCCGTCGACGAGCGGGCCGCCCGAGTTGCCGGGATTGATCGCCGCGTCCGTCTGGATCGCGTTGGTGATCGTCAGCTCCTTCTGCTGCGAGGACGCGTCATCGCCGATGTTCTCCGTGGTCACGGGTCGGTCGAGGGCCGAGACGATGCCGGTCGTCACCGAGTCGGCGAGTCCCAGCGGATTGCCGAGCGCCATCACCGGATCGCCGACGCTCAGCGCCTTCGAATCGCCGATCGGCAGCGGCTTGACGCCTTCGGGAACCTGGTCGAGCTTGATGATCGCGATGTCGGTCGAGGGATCCCGGCCGACGATCTCGGCCTTCATCGTCGCACCGTTCTTCATCGTCACCGTGAGCTCGCCGCCCGGAGTGTCCGAGGGGGCGACGACGTGGTTGTTCGTGATGACGTGGCCCTGATCGTCGTAGAGGGAGCCCGATCCGAGGGCGACGACGCGACCGTTCGCGGCGGCTTGGATCGAGACGACGCTTTCGGATGCGGACTTCGCGACCTCGGTCCAGTCCGGCGTCTCGATCGTCTGCTCGGCGACCTTCCTCGACTCGGTGCCTTCCTGCATCGCGCTCACCGCATAGCTGCCGCCGAACGCCGCACCCCCGCCGAGGAGGGCGGCGATGAGGGCGATGGCGATCGTCGCGCCCCACCCCGGTCCGCGCTTCTCCCGCCGAGGCTGCTGACCGCCTCCGTACGGACCCTGACCTCCGGAGCCGTAGGAGTCGGTGGCGTAGGGGCTGGCGCCCGCCGAGGCATACTGGCTCTGCCCGGAGGCGCCGTACTGGCCCTGACCACTCGTGTCGTACTGGCCGCCCGAGCCGTAGGACCCGGTCGATGATCCGTACTGACCGGAGCCGGCGGATCCGTACTGGGCTGAGCCGGTGGATCCGTACTGACCGGCTGCGGCGCCCGGCTGACCGGAGGCTCCGGCACCGGGGTAGCCGCTGGACGATCCCGGCTGGGAGCCGTGGGGACCAGGCGCTCCGTATGCGGCTGAGTCCTGCTGACCGGTGGCGCCGGAGCCCTGGTGTCCGGCCGCGTAGCCGGCGGCGGCACCGAAGCCCGCAGCTGCTGCGCCGCCCGAAACATTCGACGACTGACCCGGGGCGATCGATGACTGACCCGGTGCGTTCGACGACCGGCCCTGGGAGTCCGACGGGGTGCCGGGGGAGGGGTGTCCGCCGGTGGCGCTGCCCTGCGCGCTCGAGTCGTAGCCGCGCGATTGACCGTAGCCCGACTGGCTGGTGTTGCCCGACTGACCGTGGCCGCCGGTCTGACCGTAGCCGCTGGACGGGTTGTGCGTGCCACCCTGATTCGATCCGTACGTGCCGCCCTGACCGGTGGAGGCACCGCTGCCCCGGCCGTTGCCGTCCACAGGGTTCTGAACATAGGTCGGCTGGACGCGGGTCCGGTCGTCTCCACCCGAGGCGCCGAAACCGGTCGTCGCCGGGTAGCTGCGGGTCGACTCATCGGATCGAGGGCCCGCCTGTCCGGAACCCTGGCCGTAGCCGGAGCTCGACGACCCCGACCCCTGACCCGACTGGCCCTGGGTCGGCTGGCCTGAGCCCTGGCCCGGCTGGGACGTGTCGGGTCCCGACGGATAGGAGTCCCGCCTCGGCGAGGTCGAGTCCGACCGGTCGGCAACCGAATCGCTGGGGAAGGTGCGGGGGACCTCGGAGGAGCGACGAGGGAACGTGCGGTAGTCGTCGTCTCCGTGCCTGCCCCGGTTCCGGGGAGTGTTACCGTCGTTGCTGCTCATCGCTCGTCCTTTCGCGCGTCTGGAGCACTGTCTTCGTTCTCTGGTATCGGCAGGTCGACGCGGAAGGTCGCGCCGCCCCCTGGCGTTTCGTGGACGGAGATGACTCCGTGATGGTTCTCGACGATCGCCTTGACGATCGAGAGACCGAGCCCCGATCCGCCGGTGTCCCGGGTGCGGGAGACGTCGAGGCGGTAGAACCGCTCGAAGATCCGCGGGACCATCTCCGGATCGATGCCCTCGCCGTGGTCGCGGACCTCGAAGCGGACCCGACCGTTGGGGAACCCCCGCAGGGAATCGTCGACGGCCAGGGTTCCTGCGGCCGTGACGTTGGGGACGATCCCCGCCGGTTCCTGCGCGTCGGCCGCATCGGCACCGCTCGAGTCGCCTCGGCGGAAGATGCGGACTCCACCGGTGACGAAACCGCGCTCACGGGACTTCTCCTTCGCCCCCGGCTTGCCCGAGTCGTCCCCGCCGCCGTTGGACCTGCGCTCAGCGTCATCCGGCAGACCGACGACGCCGACGGCGAATTCGATCGCCGCCTGCTCGGGCGTGTGCCGCACGGCGTTGCCGGCGAGGTTGACGATGACCTGGCGAATCTTCGACTCCGAGCCGCGGATAAGCGGCACCGGCTGCGCATCGGATCCGTCGAGTCCGATGAAGCTGATGTCCCGGTCCGGGGCCTGGGCTGCGGCGTCGGCGGCGGCGTCGCGGACGACCTTGAACAGGTCGATCGGTCCGATCTCCGCCGGTCGCTGCTCGTCGAGGCGGGCAAGGACGACGAGGTCGTCGACGAGCACGCCCATCCGCTTCGCCTCCGACTCCATCCGCTCCATGGCCTGGCCGATGTCCTCAGGCTTCGTGATCGCGCCCTGCCGGTAGAGCTCGGCGTACCCGCGGATCGTCACGAGCGGGGTGCGCAGCTCGTGCGAGGCGTCGGAGACGAACTGCCGGATCCGCTTCTCCGAGCGGGTCTGGCCGTCGAACGAATCCTCGATCCGTCCGAGCATGGTGTTGAGCGCTGCCGAGAGCCGGCCGAGCTCCGTGTTGCGGGGGAAGGTCGGCACGCGCTGGCTGAGATCGCCGCCGGCGATCCGGGACGCGGTCTTCTCGATGTCACGCAGCGGGCGGAAGGTGTTGTTGATCGCCCAGTACCCGATGCCGGCGACCATCGCGAGCGCGAGCAGGCCGATGCCGATCATCGTGTTCCGGGCGCGCTCGTTGATGTTGTCGATCTCGCGATCGAAGGGGACCGCGATCGTCACGAGTACCTGAGTGTTCTGCACCTTCATCGCCCGTGCCCGCCACTGCGAGTTCGTTCCGGCGACCGTGAACGGCTCACCGGCCTTCTCGTAGACGTCGGCCTCGGTGACCTTGGGAAGGATCGGGTGGTTCTTCGGCGACGGGGCGACCGGGTCGCTGATCGGGTTGCCCTTGGTGTCGAAGAACTGGACGTAGAACCCGCCCGGGAGCAGATCCTTGAGCTGGCGCCACGAATCCGAGTCGATCGTCGTCGGCGCCGAGGTCCCGCCCTTGCCGTCCTCCGTCGACTGCAGCTGCGCCGGCTGGAACACGTCCTGGTACGCCTGCTTCGCCAGCGTCTCCGAGGCGCTGATGAGACGTTCATCAGTGCGTTCGATGAGACTGTCGCGGAGGTTCTCCAGCACCCACGCGCTCGTCCCGGAGAGGACGAGGAGCATGAGGAGCATCATGATGCCGAGGAGTTTGGTGGTCAGAGACCACTCCTCCCAGAAGCTCGGTCGGGAGGGACGGGATTGTTGTGCCACGTGAGTAATCTAGCGCCCGCGCTTGGGGGACTACTTGGATTCCGGTGTGCGCAGCATGTAACCGACACCGCGCTTGGTCTGAATCATCGGCGTCCACTCCATTTCCACAGGGTGTCCTGCGGCGTCGGTCTCCGGGGTGACATCGATCTTGCGTCGGAGGTAGGAGATGTAGGACTCGACGATGCCCGTGTCGCCGCCGAAGTCGTACTCCCAGACGTGATCGAGGATCTGCGACTTCGAGAGCACGCGGTTGGCGTTGAGCATGAGGTAGCGCAGCAGTTTGAACTCGGTGGGGGAGAGGTCGATGAGGATTCCCGAACGGCGCACCTCATGGGTGTCGTCGTCGAGTTCGAGATCGCCAGCCACGATGACGGCGTTCTCCTCCTCCTCGAGGCTGCGGGTGCGGCGGAGCACCGCGCGGATGCGGGCGACGACCTCTTCGAGGCTGAACGGCTTCGTCACGTAGTCGTCACCGCCGACGGTCAGCCCCGTGATCTTGTCCGAGGTGTCGTCGCGGGCGGTGAGGAAGACGACGGGAGCGTTCATGCCGATCTGGCGCAGGCGCCGGGTGACGGTGAAGCCGTCCATGTCGGGCAGCATGACGTCGAGGACGAGGAGGTCGGGGTTGGTCTGCTCGGCCAGTCGCAGGGCCTCGGCTCCGTTGGCGGCGGAGACGACGTCGAAGCCGGCGAAGCGCAGGCTCGTCGAGAGGAGTTCGCGGATGTTGGGCTCATCGTCGACAACGAGGAGGGTCGCTTCGATGTCGGTGTCATTCTGTGTGCTCATGCGTCCAGTGTGGAGAGCCACCCTGAGAGTCGAGTGAACGTCAGCTGAACGCGAATGTGACCTCGATCACTGAAAAATTCCCAGGAAAGTCGATTCGGGTCCGATTCGGCTCTCAGGCTCTCAGGAACGGGAGGTTGAATTGCGGGGAATCTCAGCCTCCGCGCAAGTCGGACACAGAAAGAGGCGCGCGAGCGTCGCTTCCGCACCCGCGTCGAGTCCTGCTGTGAGATCCCGGCGGGCGGGGTTCTCAGCCGTTCGCGTGCTCGGCGTCGCTCTGCCTGGCACGGAAGGCCGCGACGTGGGTGCGGTTCGCGCAGTTGCCGGTGTCGCAGAAGCGCTTCGAGCGGTTGCGGCTGAGGTCGGCGAGGTAGGCCCGGCAGTCTTCGGCCGCGCAGCGGCCGAGCCGGTCGAGGTCGCCGGAGCGGATGAGGTCGATGAGGACGAGCGCGACGTCGGCGGCGACCCGATCGGCGAGGCTCGCACTCGAGCCGACCGCGTGGAGGTGCCAGTCCCAGTCGTCGTGGCGGACGAGCTGCGGCAGGGCGTCGGTCTCGCGCAGGGTGAGGTTGACCTCGGCGACGATGCGCTCTTCGAGCGCCTCGCGGTCGCTGTCGACCTCTGGGTCGAGTCCGGCCGCAAAGGCGGCATCGAACCGGTCGCGCAGTCGCCGGGTCTCCTCGACGTCGCTCTTCGTCGCCCGCAGCGGTCCCGAGAAGTCGTGTCGGGAGGCGAAGTCGTGGAGGTTCGCCGTCGTCGTCAGCTCATCGCCCGCCTCGGCGATGGTCCCTGCTGTGTTGAGGAGGTCGACGAGCATCGTGAGGTTCGAGCGGATGTCGTAGGCAAAAGTCATGATGGTGACCATTGTGCCACAGCCTGTAAGGAGCAAAATGCACTTGACTCATTTCATTCGGCTGCGGAATACTGGCAGCACAGGGGCTCGCACTCACCGCTGAATGCGCCCCTGACCCGCAGTGACGCCCGTCACGGCGGGACAGTCCGGCACGTCGGAACGGTCAGTCGCAGTTGACGATCCGTTGCGACGGAACGGTCAGCCGCCTCGGCGAACACACACTTCAGGAGGTCAGGAATGAGTCGCACAGTGATTCTGGGGTTCGTCCTCACTCTCGCCTCGGCGTTCTTCTTCGCGGTCTCGGGACCGATCGCGAAGACGATGTACGCGGTCGGGTGGACGCCCGGAGCCGTCGTGCTCATCCGCCTCGTCGGCGCCGCCCTGCTCCTCCTCGTCCCCAGCCTCATCGCGCTGCGCGGACGCTGGGCGGAGGTGCGCAGCAGCTGGCGCACCGTCCTCATTTACGGACTCGTCTCGATGGCCGGGGTGCAGGGCTTCTACTTCGTCGCCGTCGAGCACCTCACCGTCGCCGTCGCCCTGCTGCTCGAGATGACCGCGCCGATGCTCATCGTCTTCTGGATCTGGGCGCGCACCCGCACCCGCCCGGCGACCGTGACGTTCATCGGAGTCGTCATCTCGATGATCGGCCTCCTCCTCGTCCTCAACCTCCGCGGCGCCTCGATCAGCATCCTCGGAGTCGTCATGGCGCTCGCCGCCGCGGTCTGCCTCGCCTCGTACTTCCTCGTCTCGGCCAAGGACACGATCACCGTGCCGCCGGTTGCGCTGACCGGGCTCGGTATGGGCGTGGGTGCCCTCGTCATGGGCGTCGTCGTCCTCATCGGCGTCATGCCCTGGGGTGCGACGGTCCACGACGTCGACTTCGGCGGCGTCCAGGCCTCGTGGGTGCTGCCGATGGCGCTCATCGTCCTCTTCACCGCCGGGGCCTACATCACCGGCATCCTCGGCCTGCGCTACATCGGCGCGACCGTCGGGGCCTTCGTCAACCTCATCGAGGTCCCGTTCTCCGTCGCAGTCGCGTGGCTCCTCCTCGCCGAGATGCCCGCCCCGATCCAGCTCTTCGGCGGCGTGTTCATCCTCGGCGGCGTCGTCTTCATCAAATGGGGCGAATCCCGGCTGGCCCGCCGGGTCCGCAGCCGTGAGGTCGTCGCCCGCTCGGAGGCCTTCGCCGAGGTGTGAGGCGATTCCGCGTCGACCTCAGCGCCCGGAAGGTGGCTGAGACCGCAGCTGATAGCTTGAGGGCATGGGCCACATCGAAGTCAGCGACGTCTCGTTCACCCTGGCCGACGGCCGTCCCCTGCTCTCGGGAGTGAACTTCCGCCTCGGCGACGGGGCGAAGGCCGCTCTCATCGGTGCCAACGGCGCGGGGAAGACGACGCTGCTGCGGATCCTCACCGGTGAGCTCGTCCCGGAGTCCGGGTCGGTCTCCCGGACCGGATCCGTCGGTCTCATGCGCCAGTTCATCACCGCTGACACCGTCGCCGAGGCGCTCGAGGAGTTGGCGCCGAAGCGGATCCGCACAGCGGCGGCCGTCGTCCGCCGGGCCGAGCAGCGGCTGCTCGGACCCGACGGAGAGACCACCGAGGTGCAGATGGCCTACGCGAACGCCCTGAGCGAATGGGCGGACGCCGGCGGCTACGACGCCGAGGTCCTCTGGGACACGTGCACCACCTCGGCGCTCGGGGTCCCGTTCGAGAAGTGCCGCGACCGCGCCGTCTCGACACTGTCGGGCGGGGAGCAGAAGAAGCTCGTCCTCGAGGCGCTGCTGCGCGGAACCGACGAGGTCCTCATCCTCGATGAGCCCGACAACTTCCTCGACGTGCCGGGCAAACGGTGGCTCGAGGCCCAGCTGCGGGAGACCGACAAGAGCGTCCTCTTCGTCTCCCACGATAGGGAGCTGCTCGCACAGGCGGCAACGGAGATCATCACGCTCGAACTCTCCGCGGCAGGGAATTCCGCATGGATCCATCCCGGCGGGTTCGGCACCTACCACGAGGCGCGCGCCGCCCGCTTCGAACGGCTCGAGGAGCTGCGCAGACGCTGGGACGAAGAGCACGCGAAGCTGCGCGCCCTCGTCCAGATGTACAAGCAGAAAGCCGCCTACAACTCGGACATGACCTCACGGTACCGGGCCGCGCAGACACGGCTCGAGCGCTTCGAAACCGCGGGGCCGCCCGAGGCGATCCCGCGCGAGCAGAACCTCGGCATCCGCCTCGGCGGGGGACGGACCGGCAAGATCGCGATCGTCGCCGACGGTCTTGAGCTCACCGGCCTCATGCTGCCCTTCGACCTCGAGGTCCACTACGGGGACCGGGTCGCGGTGCTCGGGTCGAACGGGTCGGGGAAGTCCCACTTCCTCCGCCTTCTCGCCGCCGGCGGCACCGACCCCGAGGCCGAGCACCGGCCGGTCAGCGACATCGACATCCCCGCCGTCGACCACGAGGGGCGGGTGCGGCTCGGTGCGAGGGTGCGCCCGGGGTGGTTCGCGCAGACGCACGGCCGGCCCGACCTGAGTGGGCGCAGCCTGCTTGAGATCCTTCACCGCGGCGATGAGCACCGCAGCGGTCTGCCGCGTGAACCCGCGTCGCGGGCGCTCGCCCGCTACGAGCTCGCCGGGGCGGCCGAGCAGACCTTCGACTCGCTCTCCGGCGGGCAGCAGGCGAGGTTCCAGATCCTCCTCCTCGAACTCGCCGGGGCCACCCTGCTCCTCCTCGACGAGCCGACGGACAACCTCGACCTCGTCTCCGCCGAGGCGCTCCAGGATGCACTCGCCGCCTTCGACGGGACGGTGCTCGCCGTCACCCACGACCGCTGGTTCGCTCGGGACTTCGACCGGTTCCTCGTCTTCGGCTCCGACGGCGAGGTCTACGAGTCGAGCGAGCCGGTCTGGGATGAGGGCTGCGTCGTCCGCGCCCGCGGGTGAGGTCCCATGCCCGCGGGTGAGATCCCCGCGTCACCGGGTGAAACCGCAGCGCGAGGGCTAGCGGACTTCGATGTCGTAGCTGTAGCCCTGCTCGGTGAGGAACCGGCGGCGTTGGGCGGCGAAGTGCTCGTCGACGGTGTCGGCGGCGACGACGGTGTAGAACGTCGCCGAGCCGGCATCCTCCTTCGGGCGGAGGATGCGGCCGAGCCTCTGCGCCTCCTCCTGCCGTGACCCGAACGCCCCGGAGACCTGGATCGCCACCGAGGCGGCGGGCAGGTCGACGGAGAAGTTCGCGACCTTGGAGACGACGAGGACGCGGATGGCGCCGGAGCGGAAGTCGCGGAAGAGCTGCTGACGCTGCGACTCCGGGGTCTGGCCGGTGAGCACGGGCGCGTCGAGCTCCGCACCGATCTCCTCGAGCTGGTCGAGGTACTGGCCGATGACGAGGATCTGCGCGTCCGGGTGCTCGGCGACGAGGCTGCGGACGATCGGCAGCTTCGCATCCGAGGTCGCGGCCAACCGGTACCGGTCCTCCCCGTCGGCGCGCGCGTACGCGGTCCGGGTGCCCCCGTCGAGGCGCACACGGACCTCATGGCAGGCGGCGGTGGCGATGAACCCGAGACGTTCGAGCTCCTTCCACGGCACCTCGTACTGCTTCGGCCCGATGAGGGAGAACACCTCGTCCTCCCGGCCGTCCTCGCGCACGAGGGTCGCCGTCAGTCCCAGCCTCCGCCTCGCCTGCAGGGACGCGGTGAGCCGGAAGATGGGGGCCGGCAGGAGGTGGACCTCGTCATAGATGACGAGCCCCCAGTCTTTCGCGTCTAGGAGTTCGAGATGGAGATACGAGCCCTTCCGCCGCGTCGTGAGCACCTGATAGGTGGCGATCGTGATCGGCCGGATCTCCTTGACCGAGCCCGAGTACTCGCCGATCTCGTCCTCGGTCAGGGTGGTGCGCGCGAGGATCTCATCCTTCCACTGCTTCGCCGAGACCGAGTTCGTCACGAGGATGAGCGTCGTCGTCTGCACCCGCGACATCGTCGCGACCCCGACGACGGTCTTGCCCGCCCCGCAGGGGAGGACGACGACCCCGGACTCCCCGGCCAGTGACTGGTCGATCGCCTCGCGCTGGTAGTCGCGCAGATGCCACTGCCCGCCGTGGGCGTCGTCGCTGAGCGCGATGTCGTGGGCTTCGCCGTCGATGTAGCCGGCATGGTCGGAGACCGGGTGCCCGAGCTGGAGGAGCGCATGCTTGAGCTCCCCGCGCTCGGAGGGGTGGACGAGGACGGATTCGGCATCGAGGCGCCTGCCGAACTTGCCGACGAGGTCGGGCTGGCCGACGAGCCGGTCGAGCAGCTCGGTCTCCGTCGACGTCAGGGTGAGCCCGTGGAGGGGATGGTCGATGAGCGTGAGCACCCCGAACCGGTCCATGATGTCGACGATGTCGACGAGCAGCTCGTGGGGCACCGGATACTTCGCGAACTCGAGGAGGACGTCGACGACCGACTCCGCGTCATGCCCGCTCGCGCGCGCGTTCCACAGTCCCAGCGGGGTGATCGTGTACGTGTGGATGTACTCCGGGGTGCGCGCGAGCTGCGCGAACGGGGCGATCGCCACGGCCGCCTCGACGGCCAGGGGATGGCCAGATTCGAGGAGCACGGTCCGGTCGGATTGGACGATGAGGGGTCCGTTCATTCACTTCCTTCGCCGAGGTGACAACGAGGTGGTCAACGCCCGCGCGGTCCCGATTGTTCCCCGGCCCCGTCCGCGTCGTCGGGGCCGCCCGTGTCGTCGGTACCGGCTGTGCCGTCGGCTCCGTCCGCCGATGCCTGCGCTGCCGGGTCCGGCACCGGGTCGACGCTGACGATGCGCGCGATCGACAGGGACGCCTCGGCGCCGGTCGTGACCACGGTCCCGCGCACCCTGCCGCCGTTGACCGTCGTCGGCTGCATCCGCACCACCTGTTCGTTCCCGTGGGAATCGGCGAGCCGGATCGTCACGAGCGATTTCGTCTCCGCAGCCTCCCGCAGTCGGTCGAGGTGTCCGAGCGGTTCGTCGCTGGCGCTGCGTGTGCTCGCGGCACCCGCCGGAGAGCGGAGGATCCGCAGATACTCGCCGAGGCGGTCGTCGCTCACCCGGGCCCGCCTCCTCGTCGTCACCTCGGGTTCGGTCTGCGTGATCACCGAGCGGCGTCGCACGGGACCGGTGGGGGAGTGGAGGAGCGCATGGTGGTCCCCGGATTCGAGGAGGTGCATGGTGCGTTCGGGACCGAGCTGGCTGATCGCCACGGTCGGGGCCAGCCGTTCGAGGTTCGCGGGCACCATGATCTGGTCGGCGAGGATGACGTCGAGGTCGACGGGGTCGTCGACGACGAGGACGGCGCGGGCGCCTGCGACGCGGACCCGGCGCAGCTTCGCCGCCGTGTTGGTGACAAGGAACTCGAGCGTCGAGGGCAGCTCCTCGGCGCTGATCTCCCGCAGCTGGGCGAGCACCTCGGCTGAGTCGATGCCCGTCTGCATGCTCGCCTCGACCGTGTCCGCATCGATCCGGTAGACGGTGCCCTGACCGCGGGCCTCGACGACGGCGAAGCGGCGGAGGATGTGGTGGACTCGCGGGTCGATGGGTCCCGTCGCCACGGCCGTGAGATCGGATTGGATGAGCACGGTCTCGACCTCGGGGACGAGACCGTCTCGGACTTCGGCGGTGACCTCGGCGGGCACCGCCAGTGCGGCCACGCTCAGACCCAGGGGAGCGATGGAGGGGTCACGGCGGGCCTCAGCGGCCATCGCCTGCTCGAGGCCGGCGGCGAGCATCGACCCGAACCGGCTCGGTCCGAAGTGGTTCGGCTGCTGGAGCGGGGTCGTCGCGAGACCGAGCATGACCGTCGTCCGCAGGACCTCCTCGGTGATCGCCGCCTCGTGGGCGGGCAGGAGGGGATGGGTGCGGAGCACCTCCCGGTGGATCCAGGCCGCCGAGCGTGAGGAGCCGAGGCCGATGCCGTGGAGGACGGAGAGCACCGTGGACCGCAGCAGCGGCATCGCCGGCACGGATTGGGCGAAGCCCTTGAACAGGGACCTCTTCGGCGTCGCGAGCACGGTGAGGCGTTCGTTCGCACTCGCCCCGGCGACGAGCTGGGTGACCTCCTGGGATTCGCGCAGCCAGGCGGTGACGAGTGCCGCCCACGTATCGGCGCGGTCGCCGGAGAGGACCTCGCGTGCGGTGTCGCTCGCCGTCCACTGCGGGTCGAGCGGGTCGTCGAGGACGCCGATGAGTCCGAGCGCCTTCGCCGCGAGCAGCAGGGTGATCGTGTGGGTGCTCTCGAGCTCGAGGCTGCGGGCGAGCCGACCGACGTCGCGCTTCGATATGCCGCCGCTGGTCAGCCGGGACACCGGTGCGGAGTCGAGATCGTCGACGAGCCCGCGCAGGGAGGAGATCACCTCGGCGACGGCGGCCTGTTCGCTGTTGTGGATGAGCGCCTGCGGGATCACGGTCTCAGACTCATCGATCGCCGCCTCGGTGGAGGTCTGCCACGGGCGGGGCCGGGCGGCTTCGGCCGCCGACGTCGGCAGCAGGGTGATCGCCTCGGACTGGATCCTCCAGGTGCCCGGCGTCGACGTCGGCCACGCGAGACCGAGGTCGCGCAGGCGGGTGAGTTCCGCCTCGGCGGGGGTGGGCGTCAGGGAGCCGATGTCGATGTCGGGACTCGTGCGGGCCGCGGTGGCGAGGTCGATGAGGAGGTCGAGCTCGGACGCGGTGAGCGCCTCGATGCCGCGGGAGACCCCGATGCGCGAGGACGCGGCCGCGGCCAGCGCCCCGATCGTCGGCGACTCGGGCTGGAGCAGGTCCCGGCGGCTCCGGGCGAAGGACTCGAAGTCCGCATCGGAGCTGTGGGCGAGCCAGGCGCTGAAGGTCGTTGACATCGCCGTTCAGTGTATCCCCAGGGGTATGATGGTGGGGTCAGGAAAGCACATTCCCTCGGGAGGGACGAGCATTGTCAGCCAAGCGTGTCGACACGGCCATCGTCGTCGTGGCCGTCGCAGCAGCCGTCATCGGAGCCGCCGCACTCCTCGGCGTTCTGGGTCAGGCGTGGATGGGGTACACCCCCTCGCATCTGCTGACATACCTGCCGATGATCCTCCTCCCGGTCGCCTTCGCCCTCGCCGCCGCGGCTGTGATCCGCGCGGTGCTGCGACGCCGGCAGACCGCGGCGGGTCCGAGCTGAGCGGACCGCGCCGAGACCGGGGCCGCACCGACTCTCGGTGACGCCCGCCCTGCCGGCCGGACCCCCGCGCGGGGCCGACTGAGTGCGCCCCACAGGAACCGGCGCCGGGCCCGCACGCGGGCCGCTGGGAACCGCGGAACGTCGGAGGGATCCGATCCCGGGCCGGACGTCCGGCCGGGATGCGGGGAGAAGGCGGCACCTCCTCGGCGAGGATCCACGGGGACGACGCGGATCGAGGACCGGATCGGCGGGAAGACGGGGAACCGCCTCGGCGAGATGGGAACCCTCTCGACACACGATCACACGACGACCATCGTCGGGTCCGCCCGGCACGAGAACAGGACTCCGGAACCGGAGACCACAGACACAGAGCACGACAGACACACTGCACGACAGACAGACTGCACCAGTACGAAAGGACACCATGCCAACCGGACGCGTGAAATGGTTCGACGCCGACAAGGGCTACGGCTTCGTCGTCGCCGAAGACGGCTCCCAGGCCTTCCTCCACTCCTCCGTCCTGCCCGAGGGCACGGACGTCACCAAGGGCACCCGCCTCGAGTACGACGTCGTCGACTCCCGCCGCGGTGCGCAGGTCCTCAAGGCCCGGGTGCTCACGGCACCGGCGAAGGTCCCGAAGGCTCGGCGGCGCTCGACCGAGGACATGGCGGTTATGGTGGAAGACGTCATCAAGGTCCTCGATGACCTGGGCAACGGTCTGCAGCACGGCCGCTACCCCGACCGTGACCACGGGAACAAGGTCGCCTCGCTGCTGCGGGCGATCGCCGACGATTTGGAGTCATGATGTCCTCTCTCTTCACGACGTGGCTGACCGATCTGCGGTCGCAGTCGGCCGCCGAGCCGGCGCCGGCGTCGGATGTCGCCGAGGCAGCTGGCTCGGGCACGGCTGAGGCCGAGGTCGCGGCACCCTCTGGGGCCGGAGCGCCGAGCGCTCCTGCGCAGAAGCCTGCGCGCACGGTCGTCCTCGACGCACAGCTGGCCGCGGCGATCGACGTCGCCCGCTCGGCCATCGCCGAGGTGGCCGGCAGTGCCGTCATCGGTGAGCACCTCGGCGCCACTGCCGAGGGCACCAGGCTCGTCACCCACCACTTCGTGTGCACGGACCCGAGCTACCGGGGCTGGCGCTGGGTCGCCGTCCTCGCCCGGGCTCCGCGGTCGAAGAAGGTCACCGTCTGCGAGACGGCGCTGCTGCCGGGTCCCGACGCTCTCGTCGCCCCCGAATGGGTGCCGTGGGATCAGCGGCTCGAACCCGGGGACCTCACGCCCCGGGACACCCTGCCGAAGCTCGACAACGACCCCAACCTGCAGCCCGGCTACCAGCAGACCGAGGACAACTCGGCGGAGAACATCGACCAGATCGCCAACTACGAGTTCGGCATCGGCCGTGAACGGGTCCTCTCACCCGAGGGACTCAACGCCGCTGCGCAGCGGTGGGCGGACTCCGAGGCGGGGGCCGACGGCGAATTCGCCGCCCGCGCCTCTGCGCACTGCGGCAGCTGCGGCTACCTCATGCCGATCGCCGGTTCGATGCGGGAGAGCTTCGGGGTCTGTGCGAACGCATGGTCGCCCTTCGACGGTCGCGTGGTCCAACTCGACTCCGGGTGCGGGGCGCATTCGGAGACGGACGTGAGACGTCCCGACACGAGCCCCGCCGAGGCGGTCGTCGACGACTACGCCCGCGGCGAACTCGAGCTCCAGGAGGGCTGAAGCACTCGATGGCGCACACGTTCCGGTCTCTGGCCGAACCGAACTACCGACACTGGTTCGCCGGCGCGCTCATCTCTAACACCGGAACGTGGATGCAGAGGACAGCGCAGGACTGGCTCGTCCTCACGTATCTCACGAACAACAACGCCTCCGCCCTCGGCATCACGATGGCCCTGCAGATGGGCCCGCAGCTCATCATGTTCCCGTTCGCGGGCGCTCTCGCCGACCGGTTCTCGAAGCGGATGCTCCTCATGGTCACGCAGGCGGCGCTCGGTGCCGTGGGGCTGCTCCTCTTCGTTCTCGTCGTCACCGACACGATCGAGCTCTGGCACGTCTACGTGCTCGCGCTCGTCCTCGGCCTCCTCGCCACGCTCGACACCCCGGCCCGGCAGGCGTTCGTCTCCGAGCTCGTCGGGGAGCGGCTGCTGCCGAACGCGGTGAGCCTCAACTCGGCGTCGTTCAACGGTGCCCGGATGATCGGACCGGCCGTCGCCGGTGTCATCACCGCCCTCGTCGGCGCCGGTCCCGTCTTCCTCATCAGCGGGCTCGGCTTCGCCGCGACCCTCACCGTGCTCATCCGCCTCGACCGCGCCAGGCTGCACCCGGCAGGTCGCCGAGGCGGTGGGGGAGTCCTCGGCGGGTTCCGCTATCTGCGCACGCGGCCGGATGTGACGATCGTCCTCGTCGTCCTCTTCATCGTCGCGACCTTCGGCTTCAACTTCAACATCTACACGGCGACGATGGCGCGGATCGAATTCGACAAGGATGCGAGCGGCTTCGGACTCCTCAACTCCGTCATGGCGATCGGCTCGGTGGCGGGTGCCCTCGCCTCGGCGAAGCGGGAGAAGCCGCGGCTGCGCTTCATCTTCGGGGCCGCCGGCGGGTTCGGCCTCTCGGTCGGACTCGCGTCACTGATCACGGACTACTTCCTCTTCGCATTCGCCCTCATCCTCGTCGGCTTCTCCTCGCTGACGATGATGACCTCGGCGAACGCGTACGTGCAGACGACGACACCGGCGTCCTACCGCGGTCGTGTGATGGCGATCTACGCCGCCGTCGTCATGGGCGGCACCCCGATCGGAGCGCCGCTGGCCGGCTGGGTCGCCGACACCTTCGGTCCGCGGATGGCGATGGGCGTCGGTGCGGCCTCAGGGGTGCTCGCGTTCGCCGTGGGGCTGGTGTGGATGGTCGTCGCGAAGAACCTGCGGCTCAGCTTCGACCCGACGTCCCGCATCCGGCTCCACGTCAGCTACCACGGGCATCCGTGAGCATCGGGGTCCCGGTCGTCTCACGGCAGCCCGGGGCCCCGCGGGGCGAGCGGGTGCCATGCGCGTCGGGGCAGAGAGCGGCGCCATGCCGGTCGCGGCAGTGAGCGAGTGCCATGCGGGTCGCGGCGGTGAGCGGGTGCGGTCGCATAGGATCGGAGATGAGACCGGTCCCCTGAGACCGTTCGAGTGTGTTGAGACGGTTCGATTGAGTTGAGACAGCTCCGGCGAGTCGCAACAATTCGAGTGAGTTGAGATCGTGCGGAACCACGTGAAGGGAAGGACCATCCGGTGAATGCGGAGATCGTCACCTCGGTGCTCGTCGCCCTCGGCATCCTCGTCGGCTGCATCGGCATCGTCGTGCCCGTGCTGCCCGGCTCGATCCTCATCGGCATCGGCGTTCTCATCTGGGCGTTCGTCATCGGCACTCCGACGGCGTGGATCGTCTTCGCGATCGTCGCGCTGCTCGTGATCGCCGGTATGAGCGCCTCGTTCGTCCTCACCGGCCGTCAGCTCAAGGCGATGGAGGTGCCGAATCGGTCGGTCGTCCTCGGCGGGGTGCTCGGCATCGTCGGCTTCTTCGTCATCCCCGTGCTCGGGCTGCCGATCGGCTTCGTCCTCGGGCTCTTCCTCTCCGAGCTCGGGCGTCTCCATGATGCGAAGACGGCGTGGGCGTCGAGCTGGGGGTCGATCAAGGCGATCGGCATCGGCACCGCGATCGAGTTCATCCTCGCTCTGCTCGCCGCGATCGCCTTCGGCGTCGGGGTGCTCCTCCACTTCTTCGTCTGACAGCCCGACTGCTTCTTCGTCTGACAGCCGTCCACACGAGCGCCTGAAACGCTGAGGCACGCCCACCGGAACCGATGCGTCCCACCCGGAGCATCACGTCATACCCGGGACAGCACGTCCTACCCGGAGCATCACGTCATACCCCTAGCGCTGAATCATCCAGTGCGCTTCGCACGTCATACCCTCAGCGCCGAATCCGAGCGGTGCACGTGGAGGTTTTGTGGGTATGGGTGAGGGGTGAGCAATGGCGCACGCGTGACCGCCGGATCTCACACCCGCAGAGTCGCGTCGAACCCCCAGCGCTGCGTCCTACCCTGAGCGCTGAATCCTCCAGCGGGCTCCGCACGTCATACCCTCAGCGCCGAATCCGAGCGGTGCATGGGGTGGTTCTGCGGGTAAGGGTGCGGGGCGAACGCGGTGCTGCCTCGCCGGCTCGCCGTGAGAGCACCACGGCTCAGGCGAGGGCGTCGATGACGAAGTCGAGGCAGCGCAGCAGCGCTTTGACGTCGGCCGGGTCGACGGAGACGAAGGTCGCGATCCGCAGCTGGTTGCGTCCGAGCTTCCGATAGGGTTCGACGTCGACGATGCCGTTGGCACGCAGCACCGAGGCCACACGGGCGGCATCGACCGAATCGTCGAAGTCGACGGTGGCGACGACGGACGAGCGATCCGCGGGGTCGGCGACAAACGGGCGGGCCACCTCGGCGGCATCGGCCCAGTCGTAGACGAATCCCGAGGTCTCACGGGTGCGTTCGCTCGCCCACGCCAGGCCGCCGTTGCCGTTGATCCACTCGATCTGCTCCGCGAGGAGGAGCAGCGTCGCCACCGCGGGGGTGTTGTACGTCTGGTCCTTGCGGGAGTTCTCGATCGCGGTGACGAGGTCGAGCGAGGCGGGGATCCACCTGCCGGAGTCCTTGATCTCCTGCGCCCGGGCGACGGCCCTCGGGGAGAGGATCGCCACCCACAGTCCGCCGTCGGAGCCCATGTTCTTCTGCGGAGCGAAGTAGTAGACGTCGGTCTCGGCGATGTCGACGGGCATCCCGCCGGCGCCCGAGGTCGCGTCGATGACGACGAGCGCATCCTCGTCGATGCCCTCGGGACGGGCGATCGTCGTCGCCACGCCGGTCGACGTCTCATTGTGCGGCCAGGCGTAGACATCGGCGCTGACGTCGCCGTCGCCGAGACCGGCCGCCTCAAGCGCGGCGGGGGAGGGGATCGCCGAGGTGCCCGGTTCCGCTGCGAGGATGAGCGAGCGGTCCAGGTGCGGAGCGGTGTCGGTGGCCTTCGCGAACTTCTGACCGAACTCGCCGAAGGTGCCGTGGGCCGCGCGCTCACGCACGAGACCGAAGGCGGCGACGTCCCAGAAGGTCGTCGACCCGCCGTTGCCGAGGACGACCTCGTAGCCGGCCGGGAGGTCGAAGAGCTCGGCGAGCCCGGTGCGGATGCGTCCCACGAGGCTCTTGACCGGCGGCTGCCGGTGGCTCGTGCCGAGCACAGTCGCCGCGGCCGCGTCGAGCGCCTCGATCTGGGCGGCGCGGATGCGGGCAGGGCCCGATCCGAAGCGGCCGTCGGCGGGCAGGAGTTCGTCTGGGATCGTCAGGTTCGCAGCAGTCACGCTCGCCATTCTATGGGCAGGCCCCCGCGCAGCTGCCGGCCGTCTCACCATGCGTGAGAGCGCCCTGCGACGTCGCCGGGCGATGGCGGTGGTCCTCCACCCGTCGACGCCGTGCCCCGCCGTCCGACCTGCGGTGCCCCGATGTCCGACCTGCGGTGCCCCGCAGAGCCGCTCGCCGCGCCCCGTAGAGTGGAGGTATGAGTGAGCCTGTCGATCGTCTGGCCCAGACCAGGGCCTCGTACCTCTCGCCCACCTTCGACCGCCCGGAGGTCTCCCCGCTCGAGCTGTTCCGCACCTGGTACGACGAGGCTGCCGGCCAGGTCCGCGAACCCAATGCGATGACCGTGTCCACCCTCGACGAGTGGGGTCCGGTCGCGCGCATCGTCCTCCTCAAAGGCATCGATGCCGGAGGCTTCGTCTTCTTCACCGACTACGACTCCGCGAAGGGCCGACAGCTGCGGACCGATCCGCGGATCGCGGCGAGCTTCCCCTGGCAGGACATGCACCGTCAGATCCGGATCCGGGGCCTCGCCGAGGAGGTCGCCCCCGCCGAATCGGATGCCTACTTCGCCGTCCGCCCCCGTGGCTCGCAGATCGCCGCGAGCGTGTCGAAGCAGTCCCAGCCGGTCAGCGGCCGGGAGCAGATGGAGGACGAGTACTCCCGCGCCGAGGCGGAGCTGGCCGGCCGTGATGTCCCGAGGCCCGATCATTGGGGCGGGTTCCGCATCCGTCCCTTCGAGATCGAGTTCTGGCAGGGACAGCCCAACCGCTTCCACGACCGGTGGGTCTTCCGACCCGCCGACGGCAGCCACGACCCTGCCGACCTCGCTGCCGTCGAGGCGTGGGACCTCGTCCGCCTCTACCCCTGACTGTCGCCTCCGCTGACCACCGGCCCGGCTGCCCTTGCGTGGGGGCACCAGCCGCCTGGCGGACCCGCCTGTCCTCGGGTCGGTCCCTCCGGTTAGAGTCGAAGGGAGAGGATCCGCAGTGGCGAGGGTCTGCTCGCACCGTCGTGAGCGCTCCGCCCGGGACCCGCCCCATCACAGCGAAGGAGCCCCGATGACCCAGCCACAGCAGAGCGCAACCGCCGCCGACAGCGGTGAGGACAGCCTCGTCGACAATCTCATCGGCGGGAAGCGCCGCGGATCGGACGACCGCACGCTCAACCGCAACCCCTCCGATCCGGCCGATGTCATCGGCAGCTTCGCCCGCGCCGACGAGCAGACGGTCCGCGACGCGATAGCCGCAGCGAACGCCGCGGCCCCCGAATGGGCCGACTTCCCCGCCCAGCAGCGCTTCGGCATCCTCGACCGGGCGGGTTCCCTCATCGCCGAGCGCGCCGACGAACTCGCCGACCTCCTCGCCCGCGAAGAGGGCAAACAGCTCGGCGAATCCCGCGGTGAGGTCCTCCGCGCCTCACAGATCTTCAAGTTCTTCGCCGGAGAGACGATCCGCAACACCGGAGAGATCATCGACTCGGTGCGTCCGGGGCTCACCGCGGAGATGACCCATGAGCCCATCGGCGTCGTCGGAATCATCACGCCGTGGAACTTCCCCATCGCGATCCCCGCGTGGAAGATCGCGCCGGCTCTCGCCTACGGCAACACCGTCGTCTTCAAGCCTGCCGAGCTCGTCCCCGGGTCCGCCGCGGCCCTCGTCGACATCCTCGTCGAGGCGGGACTGCCCGATGGTGTGATCAACCTCGTCATGGGACCCGGCCGCGTCGTCGGCGAAGTCCTCACCACCTCGGCGGACGTCGATGCCATCACCTTCACCGGATCCGTGCCCGTCGGGCGCGGAGTCATCGCCGCGGCCTCCGAGCACGGCATCCGCGTGCAGGCGGAGATGGGCGGGAAGAACCCCCTCGTCGTCCTCGGCGACGCCGACCTCGAAGCCGCCGCCGACGCCGCGATCAACGGTGCGTTCTTCTCCACCGGCCAGCGCTGCACAGCCTCATCCCGGCTCATCGTCACCGACGACGTCCACGACGAGTTCGTCGCGCTCCTCAAGGAGCGGATGGCGGCCCTCACCGTCGGCGACGCCCGCGCCGAGGGCACCGACATCGGACCCGTCGTCTCCGAGACGCAGCTCGAGCAGGACCTGCGCTACATCGGGATCGCCCGCGACGAAGGCGGCGAGGTCACCGGCGGCGACCGCGTCGAGGCTGCGACCGACGGCTACTTCCTCGCCCCGGCGCTCGTGACCGGCACGAAGCCGGCCGACACGATCAACGTCGAGGAGGTCTTCGGTCCGGTCGCCTCGGTGATCCGGGTCGCCGACTACGACGAAGCCCTCGCCGTGGCCAACGACACCGCGTTCGGCCTCTCCGCAGGCATCTACACGACCTCGCTGAAATATTCGACGCACTTCAAGCGTTACGCCCAAGCCGGCATGGTGATGGTCAACGCACCGACCGCAGGAGTCGACTACCACGTCTCGTTCGGGGGCAGGAAGGGCTCGAGTTACGGACCCCGGGAACAGGCGCGGGCGGCGCGTGAGTTCTACACCGTGCAGAAGACGGCGTACGTCAACGCGGGCTGAGACGCGCCGGTGCGGCCTGCCGGGATAGAATCGGTCAGGATCGCAGAGGCCGCGGGCTGTCGCGGCCGACGCAGGGTCGCAAGACCTCTGAAGTGTGAGAACGCCTACGTGACCTGAAGACGAAGAGTGGAGTGGCTGGTCTTAAGTGAACGACCTCGTCGATACAACCGAAATGTACCTCAAATCGATCATCGAGCTCGAAGAGCAGTCGATCGTCCCGTTGCGCGCCCGGATCGCTGAGCGCCTGGACCACTCCGGTCCGACCGTCTCCCAGACCGTGGCCCGGATGGAGCGCGACGGTCTGCTCCACGTGAGCAACGACCGCCACCTCGAACTCACCCCCGAGGGCCGCCGCATCGCCACCGAGGTGATGCGCAAGCACCGCCTGGCCGAGCGTCTGCTCGCCGACGTCGTCGGCCTCGAATGGGAGCTCGTCCACGACGAGGCCTGCCGGTGGGAGCACGTGATGAGCGAGCAGGTCGAGCGCAAGCTCGTCGCCCTGCTGCCCGACACGAGCTCCGGCCCGTACGGCAACCCGATCCCCGGCCTCGACGTCATCGGGGCGGAGGCGAACCCCGGCACCGAGGTCGTCGACCTCGCCACCGCCGTCGCCCGGGACGGAGCGACGAGCCTGACGATCGCCTGGCTGGCCGAACCCCTGCAGGTCGACATCCACCTCCTCCAGCAGTTCCAGGTCGCCGGCGTCATGCCCGGCACCGACGTCGAGATCACCCGCAACGGCGAGTACATCACCGTCCAGGTCCCCGGCGCCGAGGATGTCCTCGACCTGCCCGTCGAGACGGCCTCGCACGTCTTCGCCCACAAGCGGTGACCAGGGCCCGCGGCTGAGCGCGACGGGTTCCGTCAGCCGGGCGACGGAAGCTGTGTAACGAAACCTTGACCGAACCGGGTTCGGAGAGTCCTGACCGACTCTCCGAACCCGGTTTCGTAACAGCGAAGGTTACGGAGACATGAATCTCATTCACCTCTCTCACCTGGGCGTCTATGGAAAACCGCGGGGTTTCCCCACCCTGGTTGTGACAGAAACGTGACAATTGATCACCGATTGGTTACAGTTGTTGAGGTCGTCCGCGAAAGCGGCGGCTTCGCAGCGGGAACCGCACGCCACGCCCGATGCGAAAGGCACCCAAGGACCGAGAGTGGCGGTCGGAGCGATCCGATAGGTGACGAGAGGAAAACGTGGCAAGTAAGCACCATGGCCGCCGCGCCGCAGAGACCAAGGTCAAGACTCCGCTGACCGAACTGACCGAACTCCTCAACCAGAACTCCGCCGTCTTCGGACGCCGCGCGGCCGTCGTCGCCGCCAGCGGTGGACTGCTCACCGCAGCCGTCCTCCCGGCAGCCGGTCAGGCAGGAGACGACAACGTCGCTGTCTCCGCCGAGTCGAAGACCCAGGTCGCCGAGTTCGAGAACCAGGCCGCCACCGTCGTCGCCGACGGCCAGTCCAAGGACAAGAAGGACGACTCGTCGTTCAGCGTCGACGTCCAGACCGTCACCGCGAAGCCGGCCCCCAAGCCGGAGCCGAAGCCCGAGCGCTCCGCCGCCCCCTCGAACGACAACTCCTCCTCCGCGTCGTCCTCGGACTCGTCTGATTCCAAGTCGAAGTCGAAGAGCGACAAGGGTGAGTCGAAGGACTCCGGTTCGAGCGACGTCAAGATCCCCGACGGCTCGAAGGCCGAGCAGGTCCTCGCCATCGCCAAGCAGTACGTCGGCACCCCCTACGTCTCCGGCGGCACCTCGCCCAGCGGCTGGGACTGCTCCGGCTACACCTCCTTCGTCTACGCCAAGGTCGGCGTCAACCTGCCCCGCACCTCGGGTGCGCAGGGTCAGGCCGGCACCACGGTCTCCAAGTCCGAGGCCAAGCCGGGCGACCTCATCTGGAAGCCGGGACACATCGGCATCTACGCCGGCAACGGCATGATGTACGACGCCGGCAACCCCCGCGTCGACACCAGCTACCGCAGCATCGACTGGATGATCGACGGCGGCGCGAAGTTCATCCGCGTCCTCTGATCACCTCTGCAGGAGAACTCCCCGCTGCACTCGACGGTCCTCGAGTGCGGCGGGGAGTTCTTGCATTCCCGGGCGCGGTAATCGGTGGACGGGGTGGGCGGTGCGCCGCTCACGGTGGCCGGTGCGAGCGGGAGAGACTGTGACGGAGCGCTGATCTCGGGTCGCGAGGTGAACGGCCGAGGAAGTCTTCGTGTCGTGCGTGGTATGAATTCGGTCACAGCGGCAATCGGGGTTACCCTTGAGAAGATTGAGTTCCGTAAGCGATGGGAAATCCGATGGGACATAGTCGAATATTCCGGACGACCGCTCCAGGTTCTGGTGCGGAGTACATATCTGTGTCTGTGTCCGATTCCAAGGCGTTGTGCTGGTGCACGACGCCTTTTGCGTTCCCTGGGCGCGGTGCCCTCCCGGCACAGGCCACAGCGGGCGGGTCAGACACACTCCTCGGGTTCCCATCGCCGAGCAGAAGAGGGGGCGGGATATGAAGACTCTCGTGCTCAACGCCGGATACGAACCGCTGTCGGTCGTGCCGTTCACGAGAGCGGTCGTGCTCGTGCTCACGGGCAAGGCCACAGTGCTGGCAGCGGAGGACGCGCCGGTGAGATCGCAGCACGTGAGCCTCGACCAGCCTTCGGTCATCCTCCTCACCCGCTACGTCAGACCCCCGCGTGACCGCAGGGTGTCCCTGTCCCGGCGCGGCGTCCTGCGCCGTGACAACCACCGCTGCGCGTACTGCACCCGGCCCGCGAGCACCGTCGACCACGTCGTCCCCCGCTCCCGCGGCGGCGGCAACACGTGGGAGAACCTCGTGGCGTGCTGCCGTGACTGCAACAACCGCAAGGGCGACCGCACCCTGTCCGAGATCGGCTGGAAGCTCGGGTTCCGACCTCAGGAGCCTCGGCTGGGACAGTTCTGGATGCGCGGGATCGACAAGCCCGTCGAGCAGTGGCGGCCCTTCCTCGAGATGAACCACGCCGCCTGAGGCCTGCAGCGACCCCGTATGGTGGTTGCGGCGCTCGGGCCTGTAGGCGTCTCACCGGTGAGGATGCTGTCCGCAGTGTGGCCGGAATCGGATAACGATGTGACATCGGGCGTCGTTCGCACGGCTTTGTGATCTAGGGTGGACTCAGAGAAATTCGCTGCGACATGAGGAGCGTGCGATGTCAGAGCAGGACCGCAGTCACGATGCCGCGTCGTCGCCTGCCGGTGAGCCCGAAGCGGTGGTCGTCGGCATCGACGGGTCACCCCCGAGCAGGAATGCGCTCCACTGGGCCATCCAGGAAGCGCGTTCGCTGGGCATGCCGATCCGACTCGTCGGGGCGTACACCATTCCCAGCGTCGCCGCTGCCGCGATCGACGTCTCCTATGTCCCCATCGACGACTCGGCGATCCGTGCCTCGGTGACGACGATCCTCAAGGAGGCCGCCGCCGAGGTCAAAGCCGCCGGTGTGCCTGTCGAGGCCGTCATCGAGGTCGGCGATGCCGCCGGCGTCCTCATCGAGGAGTCGAAGACGTCGTGCCTCGCCGTCGTCGGCTCCCGCGGTCGCGGCGGCTTCGCCGGACGCCTCCTCGGCACCGTCTCGAGCGCCCTGCCCGCCCACTCGGCCTGCCCGACGGTCGTCGTCCCCGCGTCGTGGCAGGCGGAGACGGAGAAACCCGCCCACCCCACGTCCTCGCGGCCGATCCGGCAGGACGGCTTCGAGGTCGAGCAGACCGATCCCGAAGCCGAGGCCATCGAAGGCCTGCGCTTCGACGGCAAGGTCGTCGTCGGAGTCGACTCCCTCGGCGCCGAGTCCCCGGCGCTGTGGAAGGCGGCACGGCTCGCGGTGCGCCGCGGCTCGCCGCTGCACATCGTCGCAGTCATCACGACGACGGTGATCGGCCCCGAATGGCTGCCGAGCACCGCTGATCTCGAACGCCTCATCAACGAGGGCGCGGACAAGCTCGTCGTCGCCAAACAGCGGGTACAGACCGAGTTCCCCGACCTCGACGTCACGTGGACGCTCTTCGACGGCCAGCCCGCCGAGGTGCTCGTGCGCGCCTCGGACACCGCTGAGGTCCTCGTCATCGGGTCCCGGGGCCGCGGCGGCTTCGCCGGACTCCTCCTCGGCTCGACCTCGCAGTCCGTCCTGCCGTACTCGCAGTGCCCGACGATGGTCGTCCGCGTCTCCCGCGACCCCGACAAGCGCCGTGAGGACGGAGAGATCCCCGAACCGGGACTCTGAATCGGTGGCATCGACGACACAGCGGGCGCCGGCTCGGGCTCCGCGGACACGACGCCTGGGCCCGAGCGACTGGGTCGGACTCGGCATCCTCATCCTCCTCCTCGGCGTCGGCCTCACCTGGTCGAAATGGCTGCCCTACTGGGACAAGACGCAGACGCTGACGGAGACGTCGATCTGGGACGGGGCACCGCTCTTCGCCGTCGCCGGGGATACGATGTCGCTGTCCGGGGCATGGGACTTCACGCTCGCGTACGTCCTCGCCGTGTGGAAGGCGCTTCTCGTCGCCCTCCTCGTCGCCGCTGCCGTCGACGCGCTCGTGCCGCGCGACTGGCTGCTGCGGGTGATGAACCGGCGACATCCGACCACGCAGTCCCTCGTCGGGGCGACCCTGTCGCTGCCGTCGATGATGTGCACGTGCTGTGCGGCACCGGTCGCCGCCGGCCTTCGCGGCAGCGGGGTCACCCGCAGCGCGGCTCTGGCGTACTGGGTCGGCAACCCGCTGCTCAACCCGGCGGTGCTCATCTTCCTCGCACTCGTTCTGCCGTGGCAGTACCTCGGCACCCGCATCGTCGTCGGCCTGCTTATCACCGTCGGGGCGAGTGCGCTCATCGGGGCATGGCTCTCAGGGCGCGTCACGGACGCTCCCGCACCGGAACCGGACGGACCGGTGCGACTCGGGGATCTGCCTCGGCGCTACCTTAGGTCGCTGCCACGGTTCGCGCTCATCCTCGTCCCCGAGCACCTCGCACTCGTCTTCGTCATCGGACTCGTCAGTCCTTGGCTGACCGGCCTCTACGGCCTCGACGCGCAGCTCGGGGCGCTGGCGATCGTCGTCGCAGCCTGCGTGGGTGCCCTCCTCGTCATCCCGACCGGGGGAGAGATCCCCATCATCGTCACGCTCCTCGCCGCCGGTGTCGGAGCGGGCACGACCGGTGCTCTGCTCATCGCCCTGCCCGCGCTGTCGATCCCGTCGATGGTCATGGTCGGTAAAGCGATGGGCTGGAAGGCGACCGCGGCGATGGGGATCGCAGTGATCATCGGATCGGTGCTCGCCGGGCTCATCGTCCTTGCGCTGACGTGAGCGTCTGCTCGAGCGGGGAGGGGTCCCGTACGGCTGTCGGATGGTGGCGCCCCCGGCGCGATTCGAACGCGCGACACCCGCTTTAGGAGAGCGGTGCTCTATCCCCTGAGCTACGGGGGCGATGTGGCTGTCGTCAACCACGATCACCCAGTGTAGCGTAGAAGAAACCTCGACGTTCCACGGTGTGCCAGCACCTGTTATGGGAAGTTTCTCGTTAGGGTCGAACTGTGCCAGATTCCGTTGTTGACGATCAGTACCCAGAGCTCGGGGGCGCGTTCGCCGAGTGGAAAGAGCAGGCCGCCCACCTCGGCGGTCGCGACACCATGCTCCATTTCCGGGACTCTCGCGATGGCAGCATCGACCTCTCCGGAGCCCACCCGTCCGGGCTCGCCCAACTGCTCGCCGGTCGCCCCACGCGCCTGTCGAGCCTGATCCGCGACCACGAGATCCTCGCCGACGCGCGTCGCCGTGCGCGCTCGATCCGGTCGAAGGCCGAGCAGCTCGACAACGAACGCGGCATCCGCACCGCCCACCTCGCGATCGGCTTCGCGTCGTGGACGGAGAAGGACTCGAAGTTCAAGTTCAACGCTCCCGTCGTCCTGCGCCACATCACCCTCGTTCCACGCGGTTCGCGCGTCGAGGACTACGAGATCGTCCTCGGCAACGAGATCACCATCAACCCGGCCCTCGTCCGGCACCTCGCCGAGGCGTACGACCTCGAGGTGCCCGTCGACGAATGGGTCGACGCCACCGGCGGCCCCCACGGCTTCGACCCGGGACCCGCCCTCGACCGTCTCCGCGACCTCGCGCAGGCCGTGCCGGGACTGCGCATCAACCACCGTTTCATCGTCTCGACGTTCGCGAACATCGCGAGCTCGTTCACCGGGGACTACCTGCCCACCCAGCATCCGATCCTCCGTGCGCTCGCCGGCGACGACGGTGTCGGCCGGCAGTTCGGCGGCGGATCGACCGTGCCCTGCCGCACGCCTCGTGCCTCAGGGGAGAAGGCTGAGAGTGCCCGCGACGGGGATGAGGCGACGCGCCGCGAATCACGCGACGGCGTGAAGCAGCCCGCTTCCGCGGAGAAGCCCACTGGCGTCGTGGAACCGACGGAGAAGTCCGGCCAGGATGAGGGCTCCGGGACGAAAGCCGATTCTCGTGAGAAGACCGGCGCTCAGACCACGACGGGCACCAAGTCCGACGCTGGCGCGAAGGATGAAGCTGGTGAGAAGACCAGCTCCGGTGAGACGACGGCACCGCCGGATGCCCGCAGGACCACCGGCTCCGAGAGCGCGAGCGCTGCCACCGACGAGGACGAACTCAGCGAGCCGACGGTGCCGATCACCTCGGCAGACGATGACGCATCGGCAACCGACGGTGCCCCGGCGACGGGGACCGACTCAGCGACTGGGTCCGATTCAGCGACGGGGACCGATTCAGCGACTGGGTCCGCCTCCGCGACCGACGGCACAGCAGCGAGCAGCTCGACGAAGGTCGACGCGGCGGCCAGCAGCTCGACGAACGTCGACGCGGCGGCCAGCGGCCCGGTCTCGGACGATGCACCGGCCGACAGCGCGGCGACTGACGGCACGGCGACTGAAGGCGCGGCTGCGGCAGACCGGACTCGCCCGGTCGACGGCACGAGAGCGGACACGGCGCGCACAGCCGACGGCACGACAGCGGATACGGCACACCCGGTTGACGGTGGGACTGCCTCGGCGAAGTCGGGCACCGGGGCCGAGCGCACCGAGGATCCAGCGGTGACGCAGGCACGCGAGGCCGCTGCCGACGAGGACTTCGTCCCGGCGGCACTCAAGGAACCGGTGACGCCGCTTCCGGACCGCAAGCCGCAGGAGGAGTTCCTCGTCATCGACGTCGACGGCGACCAGCAGGCCGTCGTCGATGCCGCCGTGTCCGGACGCTCGGTCGTCGTCGACACCCCACCGGGGACCGGCGCCACCCAGGTCGCCGTCGCCGTCGCGACGACGCTTGCGCACACCGGCAAGAGCGTGCTCTTCCTCGCCCAGACCTCGGACGCGCTCGATGACTTCTCCGCTCGCCTCGCCGAGGTGGGGCTGGCCGACTTCGCCGTCGACACCCGCGATGGTTCCGAGCACATCAAACGCCAGCTCATCGATCTCATCGGATCAGCCGAACGGGCCGAACGCCCGGACCTCGCCGGGCTGCTCGGCGAGCTCAACGACCAGCGGGCGATGCTGGCCGACCACGTCTCCTCGCTCCACCGCCGACGCCAGCCGTGGGACGTCTCCGTCTACGAGACGATGCAGCACCTCGCGGAGCTCACCTCCGGCGATGACTCCCCACAGACCGGAGTGCGCTTCGGCGGCGACATCCTCGAGGCCAGCGACGACCGCCGCCGCGCCCTGCGCGGCAAGCTCGGCGAACTCGCAGCCCTCGGGGCCTTCACCCTCGACGTCGAGGACACCGTGTGGTTCGGCGCCGACCTCAAATCCGTCGACGAGGCCGAAGCCGCGCGCACCGTCGCCGAACGCCTCGGCCGCACCCTGCCCGACCTCGTCACCGCCGTCGAGCCGGTGCTCGCGAAGGCGAAGCTCAACCCCCGGCGCAACCTCGACGACTGGTCGCGGGCGATCAAGGTGCTCCTGCGTGTGCGCACCACGCTCGACAGCTTCGCCCCCGACGTCTACGACCACCGCCTCGATGACCTCATCGCGGCGACCGGCAGCTCCGAGTACCGGGCCGAGCTCGGCGTGGAGATGGGCATGCTCCAGCGCAAGCGGCTGAAGAAGTCGGCGCAGGAGTTCCTCCGGCCCGGAGCCGACGTCGCCGACCTCCACTCCGCGCTCATCGACGTCCGTTCCCAGCGCGTCATCCTCCGCGACCTCGCCGGACACGACGGGCGTCCCCAGATCCCGCGAGGCGTCCTCGAGGCCGACGAGATCCTCCAGAGCGTCGAGGCCGACGTCGCCAAGCTCTCCCCGGTCCTCGAGTCGACGCCCGACGGCGGCGACCTCGGAGCGATGCTCATCGAGGAGCTCCAGGCGAGGACCGAGGCGATGGGCGGGGATTCGGAGAACCTCGCCGACCTGCCCGAGCGGTCCCGTCTCCAGCGCGAGCTCGCCGCCGAAGGACTCTCCGACCTCATGACCGACCTGCGCCGCCGCAAGGTCGAGAACCACCTCGTCGGACCGGAGTTCGACCTCGCCTACTGGGCGTCGGTGCTCCAGTCGATGGCCGGTGAGGATCCGAAGATCGGCCGCCATGACGGCGCCGCCCTCCACGCGGTGGCCGAGGGCTTCCGCGAGAACGACCGCGCGTTCGTCGCCGCCGGTGCCGGACGACTGCGCTACAACCATGCGCAGGCGTGGAAGCGCGGCATCGACGCCGACCCGATCGCCGCCGGCGTCATCAAGCAGGAGCTGCTCTCACCGCACACCTCCGTCCAGCGGATGTCGACGAAGGCTCCCGACCTGCTCACGACGCTCGCGCCGGTGTGGATGGCCAGTCCGTACACGGTGCCGGAGCTGTTCGCCGCGCTTCCGCTCTTCGACGCCGTCGTCATCGCCGACGGCGGGCGGCTCTCGATCGCCGACGTCGTGCCCGGCATCACCCGTGCCCGTCAGGTCATCTCGCTCGGCGACTCCCGACTGCTCGGCCCGCGGCCGTTCTCGGTCGCCGTCGACCGGTGGGGGCCCGATGAGGGTGAGCATCCGGACTCGGTGCAGGACCGCCTCGGCGAGTTCCTCCCGCGGATGCGCCTGTCGAACTCGTACCGGCTCTCCCCGGTCGGACTCATCGACCTCGCCAACCGGCACTTCTACGATTCGACGATCTCGACGCTGCCGACCGCGCACACCGGCGAGGGGACGGGACTCGAGTTCTCCTACGTCGCCGAGGGCCGCGGGCCCACCGACATCGGCACCGGTCGGGTGGAGAGCCCTGACGCCGAGGTCAAGCGGGTCGTCGAACTCGTGCTCAAGCACGCGCGGACCCGGTCGCGGGAGTCCCTGGCCGTCGTCGCACTCACCCCGCACCACGCTCAGCGCATCGCCACGGCGATCTCGCGGGCGATGAAGGACCTGCCCTATGTCGCGGCGTTCTTCAACGATCCCGCGAAGGAGCCCTTCGTCGTCACCGACGCCGAACGCGTGCAGGGGATGTCGCGGGACGCCGTGATCTTCTCCCTCGGCTACGGCCGCACCGTCCACGGCCGGGTCATCAACGACTTCGGGCCGCTGTCGGGACCCGAGGGCGACCGCATCCTCGCAGCCGTCGTCACCCGCGCCCGCAAGCGCCTCACCGTGGTCTCGAGCATCGAGTCCGAGGACTTCGACCGGGCGAAGCTCAGCGGGGGAGCACAGCTGCTGCCGCGCCTGTTCGAGGAGATCGCAGGCGGCGGCGTCCGGCAGCCGGGCCCGCACGGTGAGGTCTACGACCCGCTGTTCAACGACATCGGCGACCGTCTCCTCCAGCTCGGCGTCGTCGCCCATGAGCACTACAACGGCATCGACCTCGCGGTGGCGAACTCCGCCGAGGACGAGCACGGGATGATCATCGCCGTCTCCGGCGACGGCCCCGACTACGCGTCGATCCGCAGCCTGCGCCAGCGTGACCGCGTCGTTCCCGAGCAGCTCGAACGCCGAGGGTGGAAGTTCATGCGCGTGTGGTCGACCGACGCCTTCGTCGACCCGCAGGCCGAGACGGAGAAGATCTTCGACGCGTGGAAGTCCACCGTCGAGACGATGAGCCCGCAGGCCATCCTCAATGCCGCCCGGGCCGCCTCAGTCGTCGTCGGACGCACCGGCAGCCGTCCCAAGCTGGTGCCGGGACTGCCGATGCACAAGTACTCCGATGAGGGCCTCGACGCGATGATCGACTGGATCCAGTCCGATGCCGTCGTCCGCGGCGACGGGGAGATCAAGGAGCTCCTGCGCACCGCGCTCGCGCAGAAGAGCAGCACCCCGCGAGGGGAGACTCAGCTCCAGGCCGCCGTCGACCGGTACCGCCAGCGCCATGCGCAGGCGAAGAAGGTCACCGGCGCCGAGGTGTTCATCCCTGCCGCCGATGCGCGCGGTCCCGTCGAGGGCGAGGTCATCCCGACCTTCGACACCGATCAGATCCGCGCCGAGTCGCTGCGCGACGCCGGCCTCATCGACGATGCCGAAGGACGCGGTCAGGGCGATTCCCCGGGAAACGGTGAGGCCGAGTCCTCGTCGGCGTCGAAGTCGGTCACCGGCGAATCCGGTGCACGGCCGGGTTCGAGCGAGCGTGAGACGCGAACCGAGACTGCCGAGCGCCGCGCGGACGCCGGGCAGACGCGCTCGGCAGCGGACGAAACGCGCTCACGGTCGACAGAGGGCGCCGACGGGAGTCGCGCACAGACGGATGAGCGCACCGAGGGGAAGCGCTCAGAGTCGGCGGAGAACACCGACGAACAGTCCTGAGATGAGTGCTCGAGGATCAGGGTCGCACAGCGACGGGGCCGGCGAACCCGACTCAGACGAGTCCTCCGCACACGATTCGCCGAGGACGGGTCCGTCGTCCGAGTCTCCGGCAGCCGAGTCACCGTCGCCCACTGACGGCCCGACGACGTCCGCCGCAACGAACGAGCCGAGCGAGACCCGCCGACGGGCGACCGCTGCCGATGACCGTGAGAAGCAGGAGCGCCTCGAACGGGCGCTGCGTCGGTACCGCGCCACCCTGCGCAATGAGGCCGAGTCGGATGCGTCGGGCTTCAGCGCCGAGCACTACCGCTCGCAGAAGCCTCCCCACTGGTGACTGTGTGCAGTCCGCGGTGACCGGGGACCACACGACGAAGGCCCGCTTCCCCTGACGGGGGAGCGGGCCTTCAAGTGCGAAGCAGCGCGGTGGCTGCCCGGCACAGGCTGATCAGTGGCGCGGGGGCTCGTTCGGGTCGATGTAGCCGCCCTGGCCCGGGTTGCCGCCGGCGGGACCGGCGTTGGCCGCGGCCTGGTTGCGCAGGATCTCGCGGATGTCGCCGAGGAGGTCCTCAGCGGTCGGGGGCACCTCGGACTCGGGCACTCCGCGCTTGCGCAGCTCGTTGAGCTTGTTCATCGGGACGATGATGATGAAGTAGACGATCGCTGCGACGATGAGGAAGTTGATCGCTGCGGTGATGACCGCACCGATGTCGATGGTCGTCTCCGGCACGTTCGGCTTGATGCGGAACGCGAGAGCGGGGCCTTCGGCGCCGCCGACGGCAGCGATGAGGGGGTTGATGATCTTGTCCGAGAACGCCGTGACGATGGCAGTGAACGCGCTGCCGATGATCACAGCGGTCGCCAATTCGACGACATTCCCCTGGAGAATGAAGTCCCTGAAACCCTTGAGCATTAGCGGCACCCTTTTAGTGGTGTGAGCAGTAATGCGATTCTGATTGTGCAATGACGGTTACATAGTACACACCATCTTCACATCTCAACACCATTGACATGCGAAATCCGCAGGGCGTGCTTTCGCGACAAGGGGGCTGGAAAGATCGCGGTGATCACGGCGAATGCGCGATCATTGCGGCAGGATCGCGAAGCTGATCGGCAGTCCCGCGAATTCCGCTATCCTTCCAGCATCGTCGGAGGAGAGCATTACTGAGACAAGTTGCCCTGATTCATTTGTGATGCTGTCGCCTTTCTCGATGATTCGTGCGATGGTCACCTCCTCGACGACGACCTCGGATCCACCTTCCGGCAGCGAGCTGAAGAGCCTGATCCTCTGTCCGGGAGCGAGCAGGCCCGCCGACGCGTCGTCGGCGAGGCGCACGGGCATGATGAGATCGGTGCTTCCCTCCGGCAAGGCCTGCTCGTCGAGCACGGCGGCGCGGGTGACCGGCGTGCCCTTCGAGATCCCCGCCGATGTGCGCCGGCCGAGGGCCTCGTCGACGGCGCTGAACGTCTTCTCCGGAACGAACTGTCGGGGATAGTCGACGACGGTGAGGTCGCCGCGCGTGATCTCGGCTCCGGGGGCGAGATCGTCAGCGGCGACGACGATCGGTGTGTCCCCCTGGTCCGGGGTGAGCAGCCATGCCAGGAGCGCGCAGGCGAGGGCGATGCACACCGCGGCGAGGATCCGGCACGGACTCACCCGGGAGGTGCGTGCAGCGAGTCGGCTTCCTGCGATTCCGGCCGAAAGACGGTCGATGAGCTTCATGCCCTCAGGATGCGCGTGGGAGACCGCGGTCGGCCAGAGATGGGAGATCCCCTGTGGACAGCGTCTGCGCGTCCACAGGGGAGTCGAGCACAAGTGGGGCTTGCCTCCCCAGGCCGGTGCGCACGAGTCGAGTGCGCTCGGGAGTCAGCTCGCGGTCGACGCTCCGGCTTTGGCCGTCGATGACGAACTCGTCGCCGAGGGGCTCGACGACGAAGAATCCTTCGACTGCGACGAGTCGGACGAGGAGGAGTCCTTCGACGATGCGGGTGCCACTGAGCTCGAGGTGCTCTTGCGGGAGTCGGTGGCATAGAAGCCCGACCCCTTGAAGCTGATGCCGACGGTGCCGAAGACCTTCTTCAGCTGGCCCTGGCACTCCGGGCAGACCGTCAGCGAGTCGTCGCTGAAGTCCTGGTGGACGTCGAACTTGTGGCCGCAGCTCTTGCATGCGTACGAATAGACGGGCATAGAGAACCTTTCCTCAACGTGAAGAGTATAGTGCACAGGCCCGCACCGCCCCGCGGTCTCGCGGTGCTGCCGGCGCCGAGATGGACCTGCGGTGCGCAAGCGGTGCTGCCGGGGTCCCGAGGGTCTTGCACTGTTCTTCCACAGGTGAACACGGATGAGTGGGTCTTTATTTCTCCGCACGGGCCGCGTGCAGAAGTCCGTGCAGGAGCCCGGGCCGGTCACGTGCAGGAGCCGGCACAGTCACCTGTGCGGGTGGTCTCAGAGCCGACGCAGACCGTCTTCGGTGATCGCCTCGGGGATGCGCAGATCCCAGGGTTCGACAGCGAGCCCGGACAGGTCGACCTCCTCGGCGAAGCACACCCCGACCACGCGCGGACCCGCTCCCTGATCGTCCGGGTCCCGGCCGCCTGTTGCCGGTTTGCCCGCCGCAGACGGGACCGCGGCGTCGCAGCGGCGTCCCAGCGGCACCTCTCCGAACGGGCCGAAGGTGCGGTCGTAGAAGCCGCCGCCGTTGCCCAGCCTGGCCCCACCGGCACCGAACCCGAGGGCGGGGACGAGGAGGAGGTCGGGGGCCGCCTCGGCGATGAGTGCGCTCGCGGACAGTGAGGCCTGCGGTTCGCGGATGCCCCACCTGCCGTGCGGGGTGAGGTCGGACATCGGCCCGGTCACCTCACCGAACTCGAGGGCACGGCCGACGCGCGTGACGACGGGGAGGAAGACACGGGCTCCGCGGGCCCGGATCCCGTCGACGACCGCATCGACGTCCGGTTCGCCGGGAAGCGCTGCGTAGGCGACGACGACGCGCCCGGTGAGGTCGTGGCTCGGCCAGATCTCGGCCAGCCAGGCGAGTGCGGCACGGGCCGGGGTGCGGGAGGCCGCGGTCGCCTCGGCGGGAGGGGGCGAGACGGCGCCGACGCGTGAGCGGGCCGACCGCTGTGCCCGGATGCGGGCACGCAGCTGCGCCTTCGACGACTCTCGATCCACGCCCTTCAGCGTAGCCGGTGACACGGTCATGACTATGATGAAGGTCATGAACGATCAATCTCGCAGCACAGTTCGCAAGGCCGTGATCCCCGTAGCCGGCCTGGGAACTCGATTCCTCCCCGCGACCAAGGCGACGCCGAAGGAGATGCTTCCGGTCGTCGACAAACCCGCCATCCAGTACGTCGTCGAAGAGGCCGTGTCGGCGGGCCTGCAGGACATCCTCATGATCACCGGACGCAACAAGCGCCCGCTCGAGGACCACTTCGACCGCGTCGACGGCCTCGAGGCGGCGCTGGCGAAGAAGGGCGACGACAAGAAGCTCGCTGCAGTGCGCCATTCCTCGGAGCTCGCCGACATCCACTACGTCCGCCAGGGCGACCCGAAGGGGCTCGGCCATGCGGTGCTCAAGGGCCGCCAGCACGTCGGCGACGAACCCTTCGCCGTCCTCCTCGGCGATGACCTCATCGACGAACGCAGCCCGATCCTGCCGAAGATGATCGACGTCACCGAGGCCACCGGCGGCAGCGTCGTGGCGCTCATGGAGGTCCCGCCCGAGTCCATCCACCTCTACGGCTGCGCAGCGGTCGAGGAGACGAGTGAGGACGGCGTCGTGAGGATCACCGGACTCGTCGAGAAGCCCTCCCAGGAGGAGGCGCCGTCGAACCTCGCGATCATCGGACGGTATGTGCTCGCACCGGAGATCTTCGACGTCCTCGAGACGACCGCACCCGGCCGCGGCAACGAGATCCAGCTCACCGACGCTCTCCAGACGCTCGCCGAGGACGAGTCCAGCCACGGCGTCTACGGCGTCGTCTTCAGCGGCGACCGCTACGACACGGGCGACAAGCTCGACTATCTCAAGGCCGTCGTGCAGATCGCGTGCTCGCGCGACGACCTCGGCGAGGATCTCAAGGGATGGCTCAAAGAGTACGTGTCCGAACTCGACTGACCTCCGGGGTTCCTGACCTGGGGAGGTGCCGGTGATCGGCAGCGGGCCGATGTGGCCGATCGAACTGCGCGACGCCACCGCGGGAGTGACCCTGCGACCCCTGCGACGCGGCGACGAATCCGCGTGGCGGGAGGTCCGGGGTCGCAACCGGGACTGGCTGCGACCGTGGGACGCGACCCTGCCGATGCCCGAGCAGGCGACCCCGAGCTTCCGCGCCATGGTGCGGATGTACGACAAACAGGCCAGACGCGGACAGACAGTGCCCTTCGCGATCGAGGTCGACGGTGAGTTCCGTGGTCAGCTCACGGTCTCCGGCATCACCTGGGGGTCGATCCTCAGCGGGCAGATCGGGTACTGGATCGACGCCCGGGTGGCCGGGCGCGGCATCACGCCGCTGGCGGTGGCGATGGCGACCGACCACTGCCTCTTCACCCTCGGACTCCACCGGATCGAGATCAACATCCGTCCCGAGAACACCGCGAGCCTGCGCGTGGTCGAGAAGCTCGGCTTCCGCGATGAAGGCCTGCGGAGGAACTACATGCACATCGACGGCCGGTGGAGCGATCACCGGACGTTCGCGCTCACCGTCGAGGACGTTCCCCACGGCATCCTCTCCGCCTACCGTCACAGCCTCGGGGGACGGCCGGGGATCGGCGGCTTCGACGGGGACCGTCACCCCACCGTGTGAACTTCATGTCGGATTGACCGACACACCACTGCCGTTCACGCTGTTGTCCAATCGTGACCTCTAGGCTCTGGAGTGTGGACACCAGCATCATCGTCGTCATCGCCATCGTCGTGGCCTTCGTCGTCGTCGTGCCCTCGATGATCCGCCGGTCCGCCACCGAACTCTCCCGCGCCGACCTCGACCGGCTCCCCGCCGACGCCGAGGTCGTCCGGTCCGAATCCCAGAACCCCTGCCGTGACCTCGGCGAGCGGGTCACCGTCTTCCGCACCGAGGGAACTGAGCCCACCGTGCCGAGCGCCGACCGGACCGCCTCCGGTCAGGCCCCGAGCCTCCGCCTCTCCGCAGTCAGCCCTGAGCTCTCCGTCATCGACGGGGAGGCCGACGAAACCGCCGAGGCGACCGCGGAGTCCCAGCCCGAGTCCGCCGTCGCCCCGCTGCCCGTGGCCGTGGGAGAGACCCGCGCGGCTTTCCTCGTCGGCGACCATGATCCCGCCGGTGGAGGCGTTCACGCTCCCGCCGAGGTGGTCGGCGGCAACGTCCGAGCCCTCCACCCGGCCGTGCACGCCGTGTTCGCGCAGACCGGTGATCCCTCCGCCCAGCGCGGATCGTCCCCTGCCGGGGTCGATGCGGCGGGCCGCCTCGGAGCCGGTCGGCAGCAGGCGGTGTCCACCGGCCGACCCGCACATCCGAGCGCGCCCCGCGACCGCCTCGGCGAGGTGCACTCCCCGACAACCGCCCCCACTTCCCGACCCGATGAGGATCCGACGATGACCGAGAGTGCCGCCCCGTTGCGTGAGTCCCTGCGTTCGATCGGAACCCTGGTCCGCGGGTTCGCGCTCACGTTCCTCGGGTCGGTGCTCGGCGTCCTCGTCACCGGGGTGCTCGCGCTCCTCTCCGTCGTCCACCCCGCTCTCATCGGCGTCTTCGCCGGGCTCGCCGTGGTCTCCCTCTTCATCGTCCGCACGCTCAACCTCCGCAAGCGCGAGCTGAAGAAGCGCCTCCGCCGGATCGCGGACCACGGTGCTGTGACCGCAGAGCCTGTTCCCACGAGAGGGTCGCAGGACCTCTCCGACTCGGGGGCGGGCGCTGCGAAGTCGCTCGCCCGTCCGTCGGCCCCGACGGCGACGACACAGGAGTCGGCGACCGAGCGGAGCTCCGCGGCACCGAAGTCTGCGGCGTCGAAGGCCGCCTCCCACGCCCAGCGCACTGCGACGAGAACCGCCGCGAAGTCGACCGCCGCTGCGCGGCCTGACGCCGCAAGGCCTGCCACCGAGAAGCCTGACGCTGGGCGGTCGGCTGAAGCGAACTCGACTGCAGCCGCAAAGGCGGCTCGGGAGCGGGCTCTCCAGCAGCGCAGCGCGACGGCGAAGTACGCCCGCGAGGAAGCCGTGACCGGCGAGATCCCCGTCGTACGCATCCGCAACGAGGCGGCCGCCGGCCACACGACCCGGCAGGTCCTCCTCACCGGGCCGATCCCCGTCATCGACGAGAAGACGACCGCGGAGACCGCTCCGGCGACCGCGGAGGCTCAGTCGACCGCACAGACGGCGACGTCCGAGGCGACGAAGTCGACGTCCCCTGCGACGACCGATGCGGACGTCGAGTCCGCCACCTCTGCTGACACCTCGGCGAACGCGGTCGCCGCCGACCTCGCCGACACCGTTCCGCAGGCCGCGTCGCGCACCGAGGACTCCTCGACGACGGGTGCCCCCCGCGTCAGCGACCCCTTCCAGCAGCGGCTGCGGACCCGCGACGGCTGGTCGCCGACCCCGCTGCCGGTCCCGAGCTACGTCGACGCCGCCGAAGCCGACCACGCCGTCCCGACACCGAAGGCCGCCGACGCGAGCTCGTACGAGACCGAGGCCCGCAGCCGTGAGGACATCGCTGCGCAGTTCGCCGAGGAGCTCGGCTACCGGGCCGAACTCTCCGACTCCGCCCGCGACGACAGCCCGCTCGAGCACGGCCGCAAGGCGATCCGCGCCGATCGGGCCCCGGCACTCGACGCCGTCAACGACGTCCTCGCCCGCCGCCGCGCCTGAGCGGCCTCAGTCGGAGAAGACGTTCCAGCAGATGCTGCTGCGTCGCCGCTGATCGTCGAGGACGAGGGCACGCACCGGATCGGGCAGCAGCTTCCGCTGCCATGCGCGTTCCCTGCGCCCGGCGTCGGAGTCGTCGGGTCGGGCGGCGGCCGCCGCCTTGATCGCATAGGCTGCGGCACCGAGGTCGTGTTCGGCGACGTGCCCGACGCATGCGGCCTGTCCCGCTGCGTAAGCCGCGAAGCGCGGGGCACCGGTCAGGGGCCGCGCCGCTCCCATCGCATGACCGCCGAGGGCGCGCGCGGCCATCATCGGCATCTCGCCGCGCGCCCATGCCCGCGCGGCAGCGACGGCCTCAGCCGGTCGCGGGTCGTCCGGTGCGACGGCGGTGAAGAGGGGCAGCACGTGTTCGGCGCACTCGGCGGCCCACAGCGCGAGAAGCTGGTGGTGCTCGTCGGTGAGGGTGCCGCCTCGGCGGATCGTGATCATCCGGGGATCGCGGTCGGTCGAGAGGATCATCGTCGCCCCTCGGCGGCGTCGGGCGCTGTGCCTGCTTCGTCACGCAGGACCGCGTCCACCTCGGCAAGGGTTTGGGCCAGCGGATTGCCGCCCGCCTCGAGTCGGGGGTAGCGGCAGAGCACGGCGACCACGGTGGGCGGGGCGCTTGCCGCGATTTCCTCGATGAGCCGGTCGTGCGCGCGGCGGCCATGCGCCGCCGTATTCGCGGTGGGTCCGGATGCGGCCGGCCCGGACGCGGAGAGTTCGAGCGCACGGATCGTGTGGGCGCTCGCGCGGAGGATGTGCTTGACCTGGACCGCGTCGGCCAGCGGATGGAGGTAGGCCGAAGCGGCGGCATCGCCCGCGGCCATCGCCGCGTGGAAGGCCACGGCGCTGTCGGCCTCCTTCGCCGCGCGGTGGGCGGCCGGTGCGCTGATGCGCTGGAGCCGCGAGCGGGGGAGTCCCCGGGCGAACTCGTGTGCTGCAGCCAGGGCGTCACGGGGACGGGAATCGGTCGGGCGCTCGGACTCGAACAGGGGCAGCACCTCGTCGGCGGAAGCAGCGGCGAACGCCGTGACCGCTCGGATCTCGTCCATCGAGAGGTCGACGTCGCGGGTCCTCGCAGTGCTCACAGTTCTTGAGTCTAGGCGCTCCCCGTGGGAGGTCAACGGCCCACCACCTCGGCGGGCGCAGCAGCACCCGAGGACGGCACCCCGGGGACGCGAAAGGCGGCCGACACCCTCACGGGTGCCGACCGCCTCGGCGAGGTCTCGCTCAGCCGGATCGATCAGGTGGGAGCGACCGGCTGATGTCGACCGAGCTCACGGCCTCAGCTGCGGGGCGTGGCCACGTACTTGAGCTCGAGGTACTCGTCGATGCCGACGCGTCCGCCCTCACGGCCGAGACCCGACATCTTCACGCCGCCGAAGGGAGCGGCCGGGTTCGAGACGAGACCGGTGTTGAGGCCGATCATCCCGACTTCGAGCTTCTCGGCGAGGCTGAGCGCCCGGTTGATGTTCTCGCTGAAGAGGTAGCCGGCAAGGCCGTACTCGGTCTCGTTCGCCAGCGCAATGGCCTCCTCGTCGGTGTCGAAGGTGACGATCGGGGCGACGGGACCGAAGATCTCCGTGGTGCGGATCTCGGATCCGGCGGGGACGTTCGTGATGACGGTCGGGTCGAAGAAGAACCCGGGGCCGTCGATCTTCCCGCCGCCGGTGAGCACGGTGGCACCACCCGACACGGCATCGTCGACGAGGGCTGCGACCTTGTCGAGCGACTCCTGGTCGACGAGCGGGCCGACCTCGGTGCCGTCGTGGAGGCCGTTGCCGACCTTCATCGAGCCGATGCGCTCGGCGAGCTTCTGGGAGAACTCATCGGCGATCGAAGAGTGGACGAAGAGCCGGTTCGCGGCGGTGCACGCCTCGCCGCCGTTGCGCATCTTCGCGAGCACCGCGCCCTCGACGGCCTTGTCGATGTCGGCGTCCTCGCAGACGACGAACGGGGCGTTGCCGCCGAGCTCCATCGAGGACTTCATGACGTTGTCGGCGGCCTGCTTGAGGAGGTTGACGCCGACCTCGGTCGACCCGGTGAAGGTGACCTTGCGGGCGATGCCCGACTCCATCCACGGGGTGACGACCCGACGCGCCGACTCCGAGGTGACGACGTTGAGGACGCCGTCGGGCAGACCGGCCTCCTTGAGGACGTCGACGAGCATGAGCGAGGTGAGCGGGGTGAGCTTCGCGGGCTTGAAGACCATCGTGCAGCCGGCGGCGATCGCCGGGCCGATCTTGCGGGTGCCCATCGCCAGCGGGAAGTTCCACGGGGTGATGAGCACACACGGGCCGACGGGCTCACGCGAGATCATCAGGCGGTTCTTGCCGTCGGTGGACAGGGTGTAGTCGCCGCTGATGCGCACGGCCTCCTCGGAGAACCAGCGGAAGAACTCGGCGCCGTAGGCGACCTCTCCCTTGGACTCGGCGAAGGGCTTGCCCATCTCAGCGGTCATCACGGCCGCGATGTCGTCGGAGCGTTCGATGAGGAGCTCGAAGGCGCGGCGCAGGATCTCGGCGCGGTCGCGCGGGGCGGTGGCCGCCCAATCGGCCTGCGCGTCGCCGGCGGCCTTGATCGCGGCTTCCGCATCGGCGGCGGAGCCGTCGGCGACGGTGGTGATGACGTCACCGGTCGCGGGGTTGATGACATCGATGGTCTTCCCGCCCTCGGCATCACGCCACTGCCCGTTGATGAACAGTCCGGTGTTGAGCTTGTCGATGATCGGCGTGATGTCCACGGCTGATCCTCCTTGGTTGTCGTGTCGAGGCGGCTGAGCTAGCGCCAGGTTCAGTGTAAGGGGCCGTGCGGCCGCAGACGATGCGGATTTCGCACTGTGAGAGCGCCCTTCCGAGTGGTCATCGTCGTCCGAACCGTCCGAGCGGACGGTATCCGTACGAAGAGGGCTTAGGTGTGAGCCCGCCCGGCCGGCGGTGCGGCGGGTGAGGCGGTGAGAACGCTGACCTCAGGCGACGTACTCGTCGAATTCGTGGTTCTTCTCGAGGAATCCCATGACGTACGAGCAGGTCGTGCGGAACCGCAGACCCGCCTCGGTGGTGGTCTCGAGGGCGAAGCGCACGAGCTTCGCGGCGATCCCCCGGCCGCCGTACTCGGGGGAGACCTCGGTGTGGGTGAAGGTCCGCGCGGTGGGGACGTCGCCGGCGCCGTCAGCGGTGTCGACGTAATCGATGAGCCCGATGACCCTCCCGTCGTGGGAGACGGTGAAGCGGTTCTGCTCGGGATCCTCGGCGAGGGTGTAGGTCTGACCGTCGATGTCGATGTCCATGGCTGCTCCTGTCCGCAGGGTGAGGTCGCTGTGCTCGAGTCCGAGCCTACCCACTAATCTTGGAAGGAGTGTTGAAGTCTGCGGCAGGCACCGATCCTGCCGCCGTCCCTAGGAGCCGCCCATATGACCTCGCAGCCCCCGGCCACGCTCGTCGACGCCCACGAGCTCATCCTCCAGGAATCCGGCTACGTCGTCAGCGTGCTCACCGAGACCGACATCGACGACTACGTCGCACTCGTCGCCTCCGCGTACCGCGGGGAGGACTCGAAGAAGGGGTGGACGACCGAGGCGGACCTGCTCAGCGGGCAGCGTCTCGATGCGGCGATGGCCAGGGAGATGCTCGCCGAGGCGGAGTCGACGATGATCCTCGTCCGCTCCGTCGACGGTCCCGCCGTCGCAAGCGTCTACCTGCGTGAACCCGTTGACTCCGTCGCCTACCTCGGCGTCCTCGCCGTCTCGCCCCTCGGCCAGGGGCAGGGGGTGGGCTCGGCGCTCATCAACCTCGCCGAGGCGTGGGTGGTCGAACGCTGGGGTGCCCGCGCGCTGTCGATGAGTGTGATCAGCAAGCGCTCCGAGCTCATCGCCTACTACGAACGGCGCGGCTACGAACGCACCGGGGAGACCGAGCCCTTCCCCTACGGCGACGAGCGCTTCGGCGTGCCGATGGTCGACGACCTCGAGTTCGTCACCCTCGTCAAACAGCTCGCCTGAGGGCCGGACGCTCAGAAGAGCATCGCCGGGAGAACGAGCCCGCCGACGAGGACGATCGGTCCGATGATGACCATCGACATCCCGAACTTGACGAGGATGCGGGTGAGCCGCGGCTTCTCCTCACCTGGGGCAGTCGCGACGACAGTGGCACCGAGTGTCGAGAACGGGGAGACGTCGACGACGGCCGAGCAGATGCCGAGCGCGGCGATGAGCGCCCACCCGGGAACGCCGCCGGCCTCGATGAGCGGCAGGGCGAGGGGGACGAGCGCGGCGAGGATGCCCGTCGTCGAGGCGAACGCCGAGACGAGACCCCCGACGACGCAGAGGACGAAGGCAGCGAGAAGCGGGGACCCGATCGCCTTCGCTCCGTCCCCGAGGAGGTCGACGGCCCCCATCTCCTGGAGCACGCCGACGAAGGTGATGATGCCGCCGACGAGGAGGACCGTCGACCAGTCGATCTTCGGGAGCGCGGCCTTGCCCGTCGCGGGATCGACGAGAGCGAGGATCGCTCCGAAGAGGAAGCAGAGCAGGCCGATGTCGGGCTCCTGACCGAGGGCGGCAAGCACGACGACGGAGCCGATGAGGCCGACCATGAGCACGACGGTGAGGATCTGCACCCCGGTGAACGGCCTCGTACCGGAGTCCGCCGAGGCAGCGCCGGCATTGAAGAGGGCCTCGTCCTCGTCGTCCTCTCCGAAGGCGACCTTCGTCGCCGAGGCGCCGCCGCGGGAGATCCTCGGCTCAGCCGCTGCCGAGGCGGCGGTGCTGCTCGAGTCCGCCGCGCCGCCCCCGCGGGAGGAGACCGCGGCCGTCTTCCGCCCGGCGAACAGCCGCCTGCCGAACATGAGGTAGGCGACGGTGAGCATGAGCAGATAGACGATGACGGCGATGCCGAAGAGGAGGAACGGGGAGAGGCCGATGCCGGCGTCGTCGGCGGTGCTGTAGGTGACGATGCCGTAGAGGCTGGTCGGGGCGAAGCCGCCGGCACCGATCGCGAAGCAGATCGCCAGACCCATGAGCGCAAAGTCGACCCCGTACTTCCGGGCGACCTGCATGCCCACGGGCATCATCACGAGACCGGCCAGCGGCGCACCCATCGAGGCGATGCCCGCGGTGATGACGAAGAAGACGAGCGGCAGAAGCACCGCGGAGGAACCGACCTTCTCGAGCGCCCAATCGATGATCCTGTCGACAGTGCCGTTCTCCTGCGCAATGGCGAAGAAGTAGGTGACACCGGCGAGGAGGACCATGATCGACAGCGGGAACCCGGCGATGATGTCCTCGACGGTCATGTCGGTGAGCAGGAGACCGGTCCCGGCCGCGCCGACGAGCATGAGCACGCCGATGTGCACCCCGCGGACGGCCCCGACGGCGAAGAGGGCGATGAAGACACCTAATGCGATGAGCTGGGCAAGCATGTCGTCCTTGAGGTAGCTGAGCAGACTCTGAGTGCGATCGGTGAGAGACTACCAGCCGGTGCGGACATGGCCCGGGAGCACCATGGCGGGGGAGGGCGACTTCCCGATTGTCGGCACCGCACCGTGCGATGACCCGCTCACGTCAGGAGCAGGGCACCGCCGAGGGAGACGAGGGCGACGACGATCGTCGTCATCGTCGCCAAGGCGATCGGCCCACCGCCGAGGCTCCGCAGCGCGCGCCACTGCACACCCCGACCGAGCGCGAACATCGCCATCGACAGGCACACGGTCTGGACGATGCCCAGCTCGGTCACGGCCATCTCGGGCAGGAGCCCGACCGTGCGCAGCCCGGCCATGAGGAGGAACCCGATGACGAAGAGGGGGACGATCGGGGGACGCTGTCCGGCCGGCGCGGGAACGGCGCTCTCATCCCCAGCCTCGGCGGAGGCAGTGCGCACCCTCGCCTCGGAACGGCGCATCACGAGTTCGAGGATCGCGACGGTCGGGGCGAGCATGATGACGCGGGCGAGCTTGACGAGGACCGCGACCTCGAGCGCGGCCGGTCCGATGATGCCGCCGATCGCGACGACCTGGGCGACCTCGTGGGTCGAGGCGCCCGCCCACATGCCTGCGGTCGCCTCGTCGAGGCCGAGACCGCCGCTGATCAGCGGGACCACAGCGATCATCGCTGTGCCGAAGAGGACGACGAGGCCGATCGCGGCGGCGACGTCCTCCTTCTTCGCCCGCATCGTCGATTCGATCCCGGCCACGGCCGCGGCCCCGCAGATGCCGAACCCGCACCCGATGAGGAGGGCGAGGTCGCCGTCGACCCGGGTGACGCGTGCCAGGAGCACGCTCGTGGCGATGCCGACGGCGACGACCACGGCGGCGAGGACGAGGACCGGCCAGCCAAGGTCGAGGATGTCGCCGAGGACGACCTGCGCGCCGAGGGCGACGATGCCCAGACGCAGGAGCGGCTTCGCGGCGAAGTCGAGTCCCGGCCGGAACGCCGCCGGAAGGGTCGGAACGGCATTGCCGAGGACGATGCCGAGCACGATCGCGACGAGCAGCGGGGAGACGACGGGGGCGAGGGCTGAGAGGGGCCAGGCGATCGCGGCGGCGAGCGCGGCAAGTCCGAGACCGGGCAGGAGGGGGAGGATGCGGTGCATGCCTCCAGTCTTCCGCCTCGGCGAGGGCCGCGGTAGTCGGCGAAAACCGCGCAGTCCATATGAGTCTGATATGACATGATGTGCTCATGCGCGATGTCTCGGACATGCACCGGTGGCCGGAGCTGCGGGCCCTCGGCCTCCTCGTCGCCCTGAGCGGGGGAGCGGGGTCGATCGGGCAGGCCGCCGAGGCGGTCGGACTCGCCCAGCCCAACGCCTCCCGGAGCCTGCGCAACCTCGAACGCGATCTCGGCGTCCCGCTGCTGCGACGTTCTCCGCGCGGGACCTCCCTCACCGCTGAGGGGCAGGCCGTCGCGGAGTGGGCAGCCCAGGTCGTCGACGCCTACCGTGCCCTCACGGCGGGCACCCAGGCGATCCGGGACGCCAGGGCGGGCACGGTGCGCGTGTGCGCCTCCCTCACGGTCGCCGAATACCTGCTGCCGGGGTACCTCGCGACCTTCACCTCGGCGCATCCGGACGTCGACGTCGGGCTCGGCGTCGAGAACTCCTCGACCGTCGTCGCCGAGGTCCGGGCACAGCGCTGCGATCTCGGACTCGTCGAATCGGTGTCCCTGCCGAGCGGATTCCCCACCGCAGTCATCGGCCGGGACCGGCTGATGATCGCCGCCGCCCCGTCGTTCGCCGCCTCGTGGACGGAGCCGATCACCGCCGAGGCGCTCGCCGCGACGCCGCTGCTCGTCCGTGAGGTGGGGTCGGGGACTCGGGAGGCCGTCGACACCGCACTCGCGGAGTTCGGGGGCGTCTCGGTCGCGGGGGAGTACGGGTCGAACTCGGCGCTGCGGGTCGCCGCCGCCACCGGTGTCGCCCCGGTCGTCCTCTCCGAACTCGCCCTGCGCGACGACTTCCGCTCCGCACGGCTCGTGCCGCTGCCGGTCGCCGAGTCGATCGACCTCGATCGCAGGCTCCACGCCCTGTGGTCGCCGAAACGCCGGCTCTCACACGGGGCGCGGGCCCTGCTCGACCACATGACGAGCGCGCAGGTGAGGTGACGGGCCCGCCGCCGCTTCGGGTCGAGCGCCGTTGCCGACAGTCCGAGACGTGCAGACTCACCGAGCGCTCCACGTCCTATATTGGGCACATGACGACTCGTGAGCCCGCCTACTCCCCGGAGACCGTCCTCGTCGAAGCCGCGCGCCCGCCGCGGGTGCCCGGCGCTTCGGTCAACCCGCCCGTCGAACTCTCCTCGACGTTCATCGGCACCACGGGGATGGGCGAGGCCCCCTTCGGATACGGGCGCCTCGACACCCCGGCATGGACCCCGTTCGAGGAGGCGCTGGCCGAACTCGAGCACGCCCCGGTGCCGGGACTCGTCTTCGGCTCGGGACTGGCGGCGATCGCCGCCGTCCTCAGCCTCGTCCCGGCAGGCGGCACGCTCATCATCCCCCGCCACGCCTACCAGGGCTCCCTCCAGTCCGCCGACGAACTCGCCGCACGCTGCGGGTTCACCGTCCTCAGCGTCGACATCGCCGACACCGAGGCCGTCATCGCCGCCCTCGACACAGCAACCGCGACCGACCCCACGACCGCGACCGACCCGGCGGCCGCCTCGGCGATGCTGTGGATCGAATCGCCGACGAACCCGATGCTCGAAGTCGCCGACGTTCCCGCGCTCATCGCCGCAGCGCGGCAGCGGGGTGTCCTGACGGCCTGCGACAACACCTTCGCGACACCCCTCCTGCAGACCCCGCTCGACCTCGGCGCCGACATCGTCGTCCATTCGGTGACGAAGTACCTCGCCGGGCATTCGGATGTCGTCCTCGGCGCGGTGCTCGTGGGCGACCCTGGCCTGCGGGAGACGCTGCTTGCCGAGCGGGCGATGCGCGGAGCGATCGCGGGTCCCTTCGAGGTGTGGCTCGCCCTGCGCGGAATGCGCACGCTCTCCGTCCGACTCGACCGCGCGCAGGCCAACGCGCAGACCATCGCCGAGCGGCTGAGCGAGCGCGTTGGTGTCCTCGAGGTCCGCTACCCCGGGCTGCCGACCGATCCCGGCCATGCCCGCGCGGCCGCGCAGATGTCCGGGTTCGGGGCGATCGTCGCCTTCACCGTCGACTCCGCGCAGACCGCGACCGCCATCGCCGAGGCGGTGCGCCTGTGGACGCCCGCGACCTCCCTGGGCGGCGTCGAATCGCTCATCGAACGCAGGCGTCGGCACGCCTCGGAGCCGGAGACGGTGCCCGAGGGCCTGCTCCGGCTCAGCGTCGGCATCGAGCATGTCGACGACCTCTGGGCCGACCTCGATGCCGCGATCACAGCGGCGACCGGCACCAAGGTCGCGAGCCCTGGGACCGGGGCGGAATCGTCGTCCCACCGGGATGCACAGGCCAATGCCTGAGATCATCACCGCGGACTTCGTGCTCGACCGGCCGACCCTCGCCGACGTCGACGAGATCTTCGCGATCGAGCGTGACCCGCGGGTGTGGACGCACTTCCCGTCCGGACGGGTGACCCGACGCGCGGACGCCGCGGCGACCCTGGGGCGGCGCATCCGTCGGTGGGAGCGCGACGGCCTCGAGATGTGGATGGTCCGTGAGAGGGCGTCGGGTCCGATCGTCGGCTTCTGCGGGTGCAGCCTGCGCGGGGGCACAGAGGCGGAGCCGACAGGACCCGACTCCTTCTGGAACCTCGGCTACCGGTTCTCCCCCGACGTGCAGGGGAGGGGGCTGGCCACAGCCGTCTCGCTGCTGGCCATCGACCGCGCGCGGGAGGTCGACCCCGAGCTTCCGGTCGTTGCCTACCTCCTCGAGCACAACATGGCCTCGGCCAGGGTCGCCGAGAAGGTCGGCCTGCGGCTCCGACACCGCGCTCCGGACGCCGGCAACCCCGATCCCGCGGCCGTGCGACTCGTCTTCGCCGATCGGGAGCTCACGCCCGCGCAGCTGGCGGCGACCCTGCGGTAGCGCGGACACCGTTTCCCGCACGACTTCACCCGAACTGCCCGGCCGACGGAGCAGGAGTGATCGGAGTGTGACCCAGATCAACTTAACGTGCGTTAAGCTGAGAGCAGGGAATCCGTCGTCTGCAGCAGAAGGAGCCGCCGTGCCTCCGAGTGTCCTCGTCGATCACAGCGAGGGTGTCGCGACCATCGCGTTCAACCGTCCCGAATCCCTCAACGCGCTCACCGGCGAGACGTTCCTCGCCCTGCGCGACGCCGTCGCCGAGGCGGCGGGATCGGCCAGGGCCATCGTGCTCACCGGCAGCGACCGGGCGTTCAGCTCGGGCGCGGACCTCCAGTCCGGCACGGACGACGTCAGCCTCGACCTCGACGATGCGAACGCGATCATCCGCTCGCTCATCGACGTCAGCGTCCCCACGATCGCCGCGGTCTCGGGCCCGGCCGCCGGAATCGGCTGCTCGCTCGCGCTCGCGTGCGACTACGTCATCATGAGCGAGGAGTCCTACCTCATGCTCGCCTTCGCGAAGATCGGCCTCATGCCCGACGGTGGGGCGACGGCCCTCGTCGCCGCCTCGGCGGGCCGGCATCGGGCGATGAAGATGGCGCTGACCGCGCAGAAGGTGTGGGCGCCTGAGGCCCTCGACTGGGGACTGGCGAGCGAGGTCGTCCCCGCAGGCACCCAGCTCGACCGCGCCCAGGAGCTCGCCGGCCAGTGGGCGCAGGGTGCGCCGCTCGCCTTCTCCCGCTCGAAGGCGGCGATCAACCAGGCGAGTCTGACCGCCCTCGACGACGCCTTCGCCCGCGAATCCGCCGACCAGACCTACCTGCGCGGCACCCGCGACTTCGCCGAGGGGGTGTCGGCCTTCATCGAGAAACGCACCCCGAGGTTCGTCGGCGAATAGCCCGCTCGACCCCCACCGCCCCTACCCGAATCGACCCACGAGTGAACGAACAAAGGAGTCTCATGCTCACTGGCATCCCGTCGACCCTCGGCGACAGCTACCAGCTCAACACCACTTCGATGATCCGCCATGCCGCCACGGTCTTCGGCGAACAGGAAGTCGTCTACCGCCGTTCCGACGGCTCGTGGGGACGGTCGGACTACGCCGAGGAATTCCGGCGCATGGCCCAACTCGCCCACGGCCTGAGCGAACTCGGCGTCGGTGCCGGCTCCATGGTCGGCGTCCTCGACTGGAACTCCCGCCGCCACTTCGAACTCTACTTCGCCGTCCCCGGCCTGGCCGCGACGATGCTCCAGCTCAACCTCCGCCTCGCACCCGAGGACCTCGCCTACGTCGTCAGCCACTCGAAGTCCGATTGGATCTTCGTCGACGAGACCCTCCTGCCCGTGGCGGAGAAGCTCGCCCCGAAGCTCGACGTCAAGGGCTGGGTCGTCATGACCGACAAGCCCGCGAGCGAGATCGAGACGAGTCTGGACAACGTCGTCTTCTACGAGGACCTCATCAAGGACAAGCCCGAGACCTACGACTGGCCCGTCGTCGATGAGAAGACCGCCGCGTACGCCGGCTACACGACCGGCACGACCGGGCGACCCAAGGGCGTGTACTACTCGCACCGGTCGATCTACCTCCACACGATCGGCGGCCTCGCGGCCCTGGGAGCGACGTTCTCCGACACGGTCATGCCGATCACCCCGATGTTCCACGTCCTCTCGTGGGGCTTCCCGCAGAACGCCGTCGCCGCTGGGGCGAAGCTCGTCCTGCCGGGCAAGTTCGCCGCCGAGGAGTTCGGGGCGATCGCGCGGGCCTTCATCGAGGAGAAGGTGACGCTGGCCAACGGCGCGCCGGCGATCTTCGCCCCGATGCTCGCGATGATGAAGGACATGCCGCAGCCGCCGGACCTCTCAGGCGTCCGCCTCGTCTCCGGCTCCTCCGAGCCGCCGCTGTCGATGATGCGCGGGTTCAAGGAGATCACCGGGGCCGATGTCATCCACGGCTACGGCGCCACCGAGACGACGCCGCTTGCGACGACGAACTGGCACATCAAACCGGGACTCGACATGGACGAAGAGGAGCGCTGGGACTTCAAGCGCTTCCAGGGGCTGCCGATCATCGGCGTCGAGGTCAAGGTCGTCGACCCCACCGGAGAGGAGCTGCCGCGTGACGGGAAGTCGATGGGCGAGGTCCTCATGCGCGGGCCGTGGGTCACCGAGTCCTACTTCCAGCTGCCGGACAACTCCGAGCGGTTCCTCGACGGCTGGTGGCGTTCGGGCGACGTCGGGGTCATCTACCCCAACGGCTACCTCAAGCTCACCGACCGCCTCAAGGACGTCATCAAGTCCGGCGGCGAGTGGATCTCCTCGATCGACATGGAGAACGCGATCCTCGACTGCACGAGCGTCAAGGAGGCCGCCGTCATCGGCGTCCCCGACGAGAAGTGGCAGGAGCGCCCCGTCGCCTACGTCGTCGCCGAAGACGGCGCCGAGGTGACCCGGGAGAAGATCGTCGAGGTCCTCGGCGACCGGTTCGCGAAGTGGCAGCTGCCCGACGAGATCATCGTCACCGACGAGCTCCCGCGCACCTCGGTGGGCAAGCTGGACAAGAAGCTGCTCCGGAAGGAATGGGAGGGCGCCGAGGCGTAGGCGCGCTCCGCAGGCGGAGAATCCCTGAGGAGTCATCCTCAGGGATTCTCCGCATTCGGACGGGGACTGTCCAGGGATTCGGCAGGACGGAAAGGGTTCCGCAGGTGTAGTTGAACTTTGTACCATCGACTCATGACGAATTCCCGCCCGTTCTTCGCCCGCCCGCTCGTGTGGATCATCGCGATCGCCGCCGTCCTCGCGACCGTCGCCGCGATCGTCGCCACACGGATGTACGTCTCCTCGCAGAATGCCGCCGCACCCGAGGAGTTCCTCAGCGAGGACGTCGCCGAGGCGACCACCCCCGGGCAGTCCTCGGGCTCGGCCGACGCGATCGCCGGACAGTGGTCGATCGGCGAGGGCTCGGAGGCCGGCTACCGCGTCGACGAGGTCCTCAACGGTGAGGACGTCACCGTCGTCGGGCGCACCGACGACGTCACCGGAGAGGTGACGATCGACGGCTCCGAGCTCACTGCGGGCACGGTCACCGTCGACCTGCGCACCGTGACCACCGACAGCTCCCGCCGGGACGGCTACTTCACCTCCCGGGCGATCGACACCTCGGCGAATCCGGAGGCGACCTTCACCGTCGCCGAGGCGGTCGACCTCACCGCGCTCGCCGACTCCGGAACTGCGGAGATCGAGATCCCCGGAACCCTCGACATCAATGGACAGAGCCGGGAGACGACCGCCCAGGGCACCGTGACCCGCACTGATGCCGGCCTGCGCGTGGTCGGGGCGATCGACGTCACCTGGCAGGACCACGGTGTCACCGCTCCCGACCTCGGATTCGTCTCCGTCGAGGATGCAGGCGTCGTCGAGTTCGCCCTCGACCTCAGCCGAGTCTGAGCAGCCCGGGTGCGGCGGTGAGGCGGCCGGGAACCGCACTGCAGAGGCTGGGGCTCACAGGGCGATCCACCCGATGAGGGCGGCGGTGAGGACGACCGCCCATGCGGGCACGTTCCAGCGGGTGAGCGCGATGAACGCGGCGATCGCGATCGCCAGGGTCGCCGGTGAGGTCACGCCCTCGATGAAGACGGGATCGAAGAGTGCGGCCCCGAGGAGACCGACGACGGCGGCGTTGACCCCGAGGAGGGCCCGCCTGGCGTGGACCGAGGAGTGGAGACGCTGCCAGAAGGGGAGTGCACCGATCGTCAGCAGCGCCGCAGGCAGGAAGATCGCGATGAGGGCGATGCTCGCCCCGAGGATGCCCGAGGGACCCGAGGTCGTCGAGGCTCCGAGGAACGCGGCGAAGGTGAAGAGCGGGCCGGGAACGGCCTGAGCGGCACCGTAGCCGGCGAGGAACGTGTCGTGGTCGACGAGTCCGGTCCGCACCGTCTCGGTCTCGAGGAGGGGGAGGACGACGTGCCCGCCGCCGAAGACGAGCGCTCCCGCCCGCGAGAAGATCTCGGCCAAGCGCACTGCCGGATCACCGGTGAGGGCGGAGAGTGCGGGAAGGACGAGAAGGAGCGCGGCGCAGACGGTGAGCGCCGCAGCCCCGGCGCGGCGGGAGACCGGGACCCGGAACCCGGTGGGGGCGGCGTCGGCGGTGGCAGCGGAGGACGAGGAGTCGGCAGACGAGGCCCCGGCAGCGTCCGCCTCGGCGGGGGAGGGCTGCGACGCCGGACCCGCAGTGTCCGGGGTGCGCACCCATGCGAGCCCGAGCGCTGCGCCGACGGCGATCGCGAGGAGCTGGATCGCCGGTGACGGGATGAGGAGGACGATGATCGCTGCCAGCCCGGCGATCGTCGCGCGCCGGGCATCGGGGGTGAGCGACTTCGCCATGCCGAGCACTGCGCCGGCGACGATGGCGACGGCGGCAGCCTTGACCCCGGCGAGCCAGCCGGTGCCGAGCGCATCCCCGAGCGCGTCGAAGCCGTAGGCGAAGGCGACGAGGAGCACGGCCGAGGGCATGGTGAAGGCGAACCAGGCGGCGAGCAGACCCCCGTAGCCGGCGCGCTGCAGACCGATGGCCATGCCCACCTGGCTCGAGGCGGGTCCGGGGAGGAACTGGCAGAGGGCGACGAGATCGGCGTAGGCATCGTCGTCGAGCCATTTCCGGCGGGCGACGAACGCCTCACGGAAGTACCCGAGGTGGGCGACGGGCCCGCCGAAGGAGGTCAGCCCGAGGCGGAGGAAGACACGGAAGACCTCGCCGACGGTGCCCGGGTGACGCCTGCTCGCCTCTCGGTCGCTCATCCACGCTCCTCGTCCTCCGGTGAACTGACTGCGCCCCAGTCAAGTGCGCGAAGGTGTCGCGGAGGTGAACGCGCAGGCGGGCGTCACGGACGTCGGGCTCACGGGTGCGGCGTCACGGACGCTGCGACGTCACGGGCGGTGCTGCCGCACCGACGCCCCGGCTCTCACGGGTGGTGGAGGAGGTACGTCCCGCCTTTGAGGCACGTGTCGACGACCCAGCCGTCGGCGATGAGCGCGGTGAGCGATTCGCGCAGGGCAAGACGCCAGCGGGCGGCGAGCTCGGCGTCATGGCGGCGGAGGCTCTCGATGTCCGAGGGGAAGTCGAGGGAGACGACGGCGGCCTCCCGCGGGACCTCGGAGACGAGCGGTTCGCCGGACTCGCCGGCGCGCAGGCACGCGAACGCGGTGTCGGCGGCGACGGCGGGCACCCTCGCGGGGCGGTCGAGCGGCCATGAGACCATCATCCGGTCGCTCGCCTGACCTTCGTTGAGGCCGTCGCGCATCTGCCCGTAGAAGTCCTCGAGGTATTCGACCATGCTCACACCGAGGCGCTGGAAGTTGAAGTAGGCGTTGCGGGCGATGAGCGGATCGAAGGTCCACGTCATCTCCGTGATGCCCAGGCGCAGGCACCACAGGCGCTGGTGGAGCTTCATCGCCGACCCCGCGCCGTGGCCGACGTGCTCGTGGCGGACCCCGGCGATGTGGGAGTGCATGACCGTGCCCAACGGCTGTCCGAAGAACCCGATCGTCACCCCGATCATCTCGTCGGGGTCATCGGCGCTGTACGCGGCGGAGACGTAGTTGCCGGCGTGGGCGAAGGCGACGATGAGGCCGGGTTCGAGGATGTTCGTGCCCGTCTTGTCGACGTTCCACACCTCGTCGAGGAGGAGGGAGGCCTCGGCGGCTTCGGCCGCTGTGTGCAGCTCCCGGACGACGACGCCTGCGGCCTCGGCGGCGGCCGTGGACTCGTCCTCGGCGAGGGCGATGATCTCCGAGTCGACCGTTCTCAGTCCTGCGCGCGCTGTCATGGTGACATTGTGCCACCGAACGTCCCGGTCACAGCCGCCGGCGAGGCGATTTTTCGTCCCCGCCGCAGGCCCGTGGGCAGGTATAGCCTGATCCCATGACTGATCCTCAGCCCTCCGTCGCCGTCATCGGGGCCGGCACCATCGGCCGCTCCTTCGCCCGCCTCTTCGCTGTCTCCGGGTACGACGTCACCGTGTGGGATCCGCGGGGCGACCTCGCCGAGGTGGTGGCCGGCGTCCGTGCCGAGGTCGCGACCGATGCCCGCGCCGAAGCCGCCGACGCCGGCCCCGATGACCCCGACCTCGTCGGGTCGGGCATCGCCGCCGAGCGGCGACGGACCGGCTCCGTCGAGGCCGCGGATTCGCTCGAGGCGGCGGTCGCCTCGGCGGGATTCGTCCAGGAGTCCGGACCCGAGGACCCGGAGGAGAAGCCCCGGCTCTTCGCCCGCCTCGCCGAGGCGGCACCGTCGACGACGGTGCTCGCGACCTCGTCGTCGACGATCCCCGCCTCGCACCTCGCAGCGGATCTCCCCGCCGAGGCGGCCGCCCGGGTCATCGTCGGCCACCCCTTCAACCCGCCCCACCTCATGCCGCTCGTCGAGGTCGTTCCCGCGCCGACCACGAGCGCGGACACGGTCGCCCGTACCGTCGGGTTCTACCGCAGCTGCGGGCGGGAGCCGGTGGTGCTGCGCCGCGAGGTGCCGGGCTTCGTCGGCAACCGTCTGCAGGCTGCGCTGATGAAGGAGGCGATCGCCCTCGTCGAGAACGGGGTCGTCACGGCGGGCGAACTCGATGCGGTGATGCGAAACTCACTCGGGCTGCGGTGGGCGGCGGTGGGGCAGTTCGCTGGCATGCACCTCGGCGGGGGAGAGGCGGGGATCCGCGGATTCATGGCCCACATCGGTCCCTCCCTCACCGGTCTCGACCCGTTGCCGCTCGAGCTCGGGGACGAGGCGCTGGAGGAGGTGTTCGGGCAGGTCGAGGACGCCTACGGGACGAGCCCGAGCACAGAGGACGCGGCCGAACGCGACCGCATCCAACGCGCCGTGCTCACTGCGCGCGGCCAGGAGGAGTGAGCCTCAGACGGCGGCCTGGTAGAAGTACGTCGTCCGTTCGCTGATGAGCCCCTGCTCGTCGAAGCGGAAGAAGTCGGCGAACCCGACCCGGGTCTCCGATCCGTCCTTGAGGCGCCCGGCGAAGACCCCGCGACTGGCGGCATGCGCGCCTTCGACGAGGATCTCGCCGAGCTCGTGGGCCCCGGATTCGATGACCCGCTCCCCGAGGTAGAAGTCCGTGATCGCCTGGCCGACCATCGTCGGATAGCCGGGGCGGTCGTAGCTGGCATCGGCGGCGAAGAGCGCCGCGGTGGCGACGGGATCGCCGGCGTCGACAGTCGTGTAGTAGCGCTCGACGAGTTCTCTCACTGCAGTCATGACCACAACCTAGCAGTCGCGCGCCGGGTGGGAAGAGCGGAAGGGTCAGGGAATTGGGAGGGTGCGGGAATTGCCGCGGCAGGGGATCGGCCATAGCGTGAGAGGAGAACAGGCTGACAGCAGAGACGAGGAGAGTCATGTCCACCATCTACCGTGTGACCGACCCGGCGACCGGTGAGGTCGTCGAAGAGTTCCCCACCGCCTCCGATGCGGAGATCCTCGCCGCCCTCGACCGGTCGTCGACGGCGTTCGCGGAGTGGAGCCGGACCCCGGTCGCCGAGCGTGCCGCACTGCTCACCCGGGTCGCCGACATCTACGCCGAACGGGCCGAGGAGCTCGCCGAGGTGATCAAGCTCGAGATGGGCAAGGCGGTGCCCGAGGGCAAGGGCGAGGTGGCCCTGAGCTCGAACATCTACCGGTACTTCGCCGACAACGCCGAGGCGTTCATGGCCGACGAACCGCTGCGCGGACCCGAGGATGGAACCGCGTGGATCCGGCGCAAGCCCGTGGGCTCCCTGCTCGGCATCATGCCGTGGAACTTCCCCTACTACCAGGTCGCCCGCTTCGCCGCCCCGAACCTCGCGCTCGGGAACACGATCCTCCTCAAGCACGCCCCGCAGTGTCCGCGCTCGGCGCAGATCATGGAGGAGATCTTCCGTGAGGCGGGTCTGCCCGAGGGCGCGTACATCAACATCTACGCGAGCAACGAGCAGGTCGCCGACATCATCCTCCCCGACCCCCGCAACCAAGGTGTGTCCCTGACCGGGTCGGAGAGGGCCGGTGCCGCGGTGGCCGCCGAGGCGGGGAAGAACCTCAAGAAGGTCGTCCTCGAACTCGGCGGCTCCGACCCCTACATCCTCCTCGACACCGCCGATGTCGCGAAGAGCGCGAAGACGTTCTTCAACACGCGCATGGGCAACACGGGCCAGGCCTGCAACTCGCCGAAGCGGATGATCGTCATGGACGACGTCTACGACGAGTTCCTCACCTCGATCACCGAGGCGGCGAAGAAGGCCACCCCGGAGGTGCCCGGGGAGGAGGGCTCGCGCCTGTCCCCGCTGTCCTCGGTCGCCGCCGCCGACAGATTCATCGAGCAGGTCCAGGACACCGTCAGCCAGGGCGCGACCCTGCTCGCCGGCGGGAAGAAGTACGACGGGGGTGGAGCCTACGTCGAACCCGTCGTCCTCGCCGACGTCGAGAAGGGCATGCGCGGCTACTACGAGGAGCTCTTCGGTCCCGCCGTCATCGTCTACCGGGTCGGCAGCGAGGAGGAGGCGGTCGAGCTCGCCAACGACACCCCGTTCGGCCTCGGCGCCGCGGTCTTCTCCGGCGACGTCGAGCGCGCCGAGCGGGTCGGGGCGCAGATCGACTCCGGCATGGTCTTCATCAACTCGCCCGAGGGATCCCGCGAATACCTGCCCTTCGGCGGCGTCAAGCGCTCCGGCGTCGGCCGTGAGCTCGGCCCCCTGGCGATGGACGAGTTCGTCAACAAGCAGCTCGTCTTCCAGAAGGACAGCTGACCAGCGGCATCCGGCCACTCAGACCCGGCCACAAGGGGGCGTCGTCCGCAACCGCGGACGGCGCCCTCACTGTATCCTGATGTGACGCACAGCACTTTCCCAGCAGGAGGTTCCCATGCCGGCCCCCACTCCGTCATCGCAGATCAACGCCGAAGCCTCCTCCGGGGTGATGCGCCCGATCAACCGGTTCCTCGAACGGTGGATCCCCTCGGCTCTCACCTTCGCCATCGTCCTCACCCTCATCGTCGCCGTCCTCGCCTTCGTCCTCACTGGGGCGAGCCCGCTCGAGGTCGTCACCAGCTGGGGTGTGGGTCTGTCCGGTCTGCTCGAGTTCATGACCCAGATGTGCCTCATCCTCCTCCTCGGCCACATCCTCGCGAACACCGGACCCGTCCAGGCGATCCTCGCCCGTCTCGCCCAGGTGCCCGGCAGTCCGGCGTTCGCCTACGTCTTCGTCTTCCTCGTCGCCGCGATCGCCAGCCTCATCACGTGGGGCCTCGGACTCGTCGTCGGTGCGCTGCTCGCCCGCGAGGTCGCCGTGCAGGCTCGGCAGCGCGGGATCAGAGTCCACTTCCCCCTCCTCGTCGCCGCCGGCTACTCGGGAATGGTCGTCTGGCACATGGGCTACTCCGGGTCGGGTCCGCTCACCGCAGCCACCCCCGACTCGTTCCTCGCCGAATCCCTCGGCGGGCAGATCGTGCCGGTGACCGAGACGATCTTCTCCACGTGGAACCTGCTCGCCATCCTCGGCGTCCTCATCGTCTGCAGCATCCTCTTCTACCTCATCGCCCCCAAGGGCGGGGCCACGGTCTACGAGATGCCCGAGGCCGTCGATCCGACGACCCGAACCTCCTTCGCCGAGGAGGTGGTCACACCCGCCGACCGGATCGATGCCTCCCGGATCCTCACCCTCGTCCTCGGACTCGCCCTCGTCGCCTATCTCGTCGTCCACTTCGCCCAGGGCGGCGGACTCACTCTCGACATCGTCAACTGGTCGTTCCTCGCGCTCATCCTCCTGCTGGTGAAGAACCCCTTCGAACTCATCCACCTGACGAAGAACGCGGCCTCGAACGTCGGAGAGATCCTCCTCCAGTTCCCGCTCTACGCCGGCATCCTCGGCATCATGAGCGGAACCGGACTCATCGCCGTCTTCTCCGATGCATTCGTCTCGATCGCCACCCCCGTCTCCTTCGGCGTCCTCGCCCTGCTCTCGGCCGGGCTCGTCAACTTCTTCGTCCCCTCCGGCGGGGGGCAGTTCGCCGTCCAGGGCCCGATCATGCTCGACGCGGCCAACCAGCTCGGCGTCGATCCGTCGATCGCGATCATGGCCGTGTCCTACGGCGACCAGTGGACGAACATGCTCCAGCCGTTCTGGGCGCTGCCGGTGCTCGCGATCGCCGGGCTGAAGATGCGCGACATCCTCGGCTACACATTCATCACGTTCCTCGGGTCGGGAGTCGTCATGGCGCTCGCCCTCCTCCTCGTCTCTCTCTGAGACTCCGCTGCGGCTCCGAGCGGACTCAGGCGCGTCACGGCAGGGAGGGCTACTGAAAACTACGATATGGTAGCCTGCATCGTTGGTTGCCCACGAAGACGCAGGCGGTTCCCACCCCAGCGCCCGGTCAGGGTGCTTCGATGGGCCAGAGCACTGAGATCAACGACATGTCGGGGCGCTCCAGCGCCGGACGAGGGAGCGAGCAGATGTCAGCACAGACGCAGCAATCCACGGACGACGCGAAGGGCAGGGCGAAGCGGCTGCCGCCCGTGAACAAGCGCGTCTTCATCTCGGCGGCGGTCGGCACCCTGGCCATCACCGTCTGGGCGTTCTTCGCCCCGGCCAACGCGCAGGCGGTCCTCGGTGCCGTCGTCGGGTGGACCTCGGACTGGTTCGGCTGGTTCTACGTCCTCCTCGTCGCCGTCGTCCTCGTCTTCGTCATCTACCTCGCCGCCTCCCGCTACGGCTCGACGAAGCTCGGCCCCGAACACTCGAAGCCGGAGTTCGGCCTGCTGCCGTGGGCGGCGATGCTCTTCGCCGCCGGCATCAGCACCGACCTCATGTTCTTCGCCGTCGCCGAACCCGTCACCCAGTACCTCCAGCCGCCGAGCACGGAACCCGAGACCGTCGATGCGGCCCGTGAGGCCACGGTGTGGACGCTCTTCCACTACGGGCTCAGCGGTTGGGGGCTCTACGCACTCATGGGCATCGCCCTCGCGTACTTCGCCTACCGGATGAACATGCCCCTGGCGATCCGCTCGGCGCTCGCCCCGATCTTCGGCAAGCGCGTCCAGGGCGCCCTCGGCGACACCGTCGACTTCGCCGCCCTCCTCGGGACGATCTTCGGCGTGGCGACCTCGCTCGGCATCGGCGTCGTCATGGTCAACGTCGGCCTGAACGTCATCTTCGGTCTGCCCGTGAGCACCGCCGCGCAGGTCGCCATCGTCGTCGTCGGTGTCGGCGTCGCGACACTCTCGGCGGTCTCCGGCGTCGACAAGGGCATCAAGTTCCTCTCGCTGCTCAACGTCTTCGCCGCGATCGCGCTGAGCATCTGGGTGCTCGTGGCCGGGAATACGAAGTTCCTCCTCAATGCCTTCGTCCTCAATGTCGCCGACTTCGTCCGCCTCTTCCCGAACATGGTCGGGCAGACCTTCGCCTTCGAGGACACGGGAACATGGATGACCGACTGGACCCTGTTCTTCTGGGCCTGGTGGATCGCCTGGGCATCGTTCGTCGGCCTCTTCCTCGCCCGCATCTCGCGCGGACGCACGATCCGTCAGTTCGTCATCGGCACCCTGACGATCCCGTTCATCTACATCTTCATGTGGATCTCGATCTACGGGAACTCTGCTCTCGACATCATCCGCGGCGGCAACCGCGAGTTCGGGGAGCAGACGATGCTCAACCCGGAGGGCGGCTTCTACGAACTCCTCGCCCAGTATCCGGCGTTCATCGTCATCGCTGCGCTCGCGACGATGACGGCGCTGCTCTTCTACGTCACCTCGGCGGACTCCGCTGCCCTCGTCATGGCCAACCTTTCCTCGTTCCTGCCCACCCCGCAGGACGACGGGCGGGCGAGTCTGCGGATCTTCTGGGCCGTGCTCACCGGCGCGCTCACCGTCGCGATGCTCATCGTCGGCGGCATCGGCGCCCTGCAGAGCGCGACGGTGATCATGGGCCTGCCGTTCGCCTTCGTCATCATCCTCGTCATGATCGGCCTCTACAAGGCGCTGCGGGTCGAGGGCAACCGCGTCGACAGCGTCGAGCAGAGCCTCTCCGGTTCGCTCGCCCGCCGGTCGACCCGCGGACACGAGACGTGGAAGAAGCAGCTCTCCCGCGTCCTCGCGTTCCCCAGCGGCAGCAAGGTCCGCGACTACGAGCAGACCGTGCTCATCCCCACCCTCGGCGAGATCGCGGCCGAGATGCGGGAGCGGGGAATCTCCGCCCGCTGCGGTCGCGTCGACAACGAGGGACGCTTCGACGACGAGGGCGACCTCGTCGAACTCGAAGTCGACGGTGAGGGGCAGTACCCGTTCCGCTACCAGGTGTGGCCGCACAAGGTCAGCGTGCCTTCGTTCGGCGGTCGGGTGCCCCGCGGAACCGAGGACTACTACCGGATGGAGGTCTACCTCGACGGCGGTGCCGGTCAGGGCTACGACATCATGGGCTACACGAAGGACCAGCTCATCGACGACGTCCTCGACAAGTACGAACGCCATGTCGAGTTCCTCCAGATGCAGGAGAACATCACCGGCGGAACGGACTGAGGGGACTGGACTGAGGATGGCGGAGCGTTCGGCGACCCCGACGACTGACGGCGAAGGCGCGGCCTCCGGCGGAGGCGCGACTGTGGATGACACTGCTGTGGACGGCACTGCGACTCGTGGCGGTCCCGTCGTCGGCGAGGACGGCCTCGCCCGCACCCCGTGGGCCTACGGCGATCCGCTGCTGCTGACGTACTACGACACCGAATGGGGTCTGCCGGTGCGCGACGAGTCCGGGCTCTTCGAACGGCTCAGCCTCGAGGGCTTCCAGGCGGGGCTCTCATGGCTGACGATTCTGCGCAAACGTGAGCGTTTCCGTGAGGTGTTCGCAGGCTTCGACGCCGAGGCGGTCGCCGGCTTCGGCGAGACCGAGGTTGAGGCATTGCTCGCTGACCCCGGCATCATCCGCCACCGCGGGAAGATCGAGGCGTGCATCGGCAATGCGCGGGCGATCGTCGACCTGCGCGCCGACGGCGGGATCGTCGACTTCATCTGGGGCTTCCAGCCCGAGGACACTCCCCGGCCGGCGACGATCGCCGAGGTGCCGACCACCGCACCGGAGTCCGTGGCCCTGTCGAAGGCGCTGAAGAAGCGGGGATTCCGCTTCGTCGGACCGACGACGATGTACGCCCTCATGGAGGCCATCGGTATGGTGGACACGCACCTCATCGGCTCCCACCGCCGAGGTGCCTCCGGGGTCTGGCCGAACTGACAATCCTGCGCTCGGGTCGCCCGCGACCCTGCCCGAACCCGGCCAGCTCGCGGCCGTGCCGAAACCCCGCCCGCCCGCGACCGTGCCGAACCCCGCGACGAAGCCCGCACCACCTGAGCCCGAAAGGAACCGATGAAGGACATCCGCGTCAGCGCCCTCGTTCTCACCCACCCTGAACGACCCGAGATCCTCATGGTGCGCAAGACCGGTACCACGTCGTTCATGCTGCCCGGCGGCAAGCCCGAGACCGGCGAGAGCCCTGAGGCGACGATCATCCGGGAGATCGCCGAAGAACTCGGACTCGAGCTCGACCCGGAGAGGCTCATCCCCGTGGGCACGTTCACCGCAGCGGCTGCGAACGAAGCCGATCACCGGGTCATCGGCGATGTGTTCCGCTACGAGGGTCTTCCGGTTGGGCTGAGCATCGACGAGATCAGCCATCAGGCGGAGATCGCCGCGGCAGGCTGGTTCCCCTACGACCCGATGCCCGCCGACACCGCCGAGCGGCAGTTCGCCCCGCTCACTCGTGATCGCGTCGTCCCGGCGCTGGCCGAGCAGGGCGTCCTCTGAGCGCGCCTCGGGCCCTGCAGTGTTCCGTGCCGCCGACCGGCCGCGCCTCGAATCGTGCGCTGGCCCGTGCCGTCGGCCAGCCGTGTCAGTCCTGCGCTCGTATCAGCCCTGCGGCTGGCGGGAGTAGGCGATGAGAGCCCGGTAGAGGTCGAGCGGGGCACAGTTCGCCCCCTTGGCGAGGGACTTCATGAGCTTCCGGTAAGCCGTGTAGTCGACCCTGCTCGGGTTGGGGGTCTCGAGGAGACCGTGGTCGTGGAGGACCCCGACGGCGCGGGAGTCGAGGATCGAGTACTTCTTCGGGTCGAAGACCGTGAGCAGGGCGCTGGCGAGGGGATTGCCGACCCCGGGCAGGACCTTGAGGAAGGGCAGGCGCAGATGGTTCGGGGTGTCGTCGTCGAGGGCGACCCCGGTGACATAGTCGATGTCGTCGCCGGAGAGCTCTTGGGCGGTCGGCAGCACGGCCACGGCCTTCCATTCGACGACCTTGAGGAAGTTCTTGCGCTTGTAGCCCTCCCTGCGCACGACCTTCGGGGCGATGTCGTCGAAGATCTCGGCTTCGAGGTCGGAGAGTTCGTAGAGCGGTTCGAAGCGGAGGACGAAACCTGTGTCGATGAGGCCGGAGGGCGCGTTCTCGGGATGCTGCGACGAGGTCATGCCGCGATTCTACAGAAAGTCGAGGGCCCCTCGGTGAACGGCAGCGGATCCGGGATCGGCCCCGAACGGGAGCGCTCCTGACCACGGGCGGGAGGCCTCTGAGCATGCGCGGAAGGGCACTTGACCTCGGGCGATGTGAGACGTGGGGCCGCTTCGGCGAGGATGGGCGGTAAGGTCCGACTATGGCACTCCGATCCGATGACGCTCGCACCCTGACCCCCGCGCTGCTGGGGTTGGTGTGGTCGGCGATGTTCGGATTCTCCGGGTTCTTCCTCAGCTATTCGACGATGGTCTCGATCGGCGTTGCCGACGGCCTCTCGACCGTCACCGGCGGGGCGGTGCTGACAACGATGATGGTCGGCGTCATCGCCGTCCAGCCGTTCGCCCCGAGGCTGGGGGAGCGCCTCGGGATGCGGGCGGCCCTCCTCGTCGCCCTCGGTCTGCAGCTGCTCGGTCAGGTGCTCGGGCTCGTCGTCGGTCCTCCTCTGCTCAGTCTCGTCCTCGCCGGGATCAGCGGGGGCATGGGCTTCGGGCTCTTCGTCGTCCTCGCCAATGCCGCGGTGCCGGGGACCGTGTCGGCGGACAGGCTCGGTCGGGCGCTGGGGATCTTCGGCGGGGTGACCTCGCTCGCCGCGGCCATCGGGGCACCGGTCGGGCTGTGGCTCATCGGCGTCGTCCCCGAGTGGTCGTTCCGGCTCATCGCGTGCGGGACGCTTCTGCTTGCGGTGCCGACGCTCGTGCGGTTCCTGCCCGGGCGCACTCACCCCTCCCCACCCGCCGAGGCGGTGCCCGGTGACGAGGTCGATCGGGGCGGAGAGGGTCCGGGCGGCGACGAACCGCACGATGATCGTCGCCGCGGTGGCAGTTCGTCGGGCCCCGGGGCGGTGCCGCGCGCCGAGGGCACCGAGCCCGACGCGGCCGCGCTTGCGGAGGCGGCCCGGGACGCCGAGGCAACCGGCAGCGCGGAGGCAACCGGCAGCGCGGAGGCAACCGGCAGCGCGGAGGCAACCGGCAGCGCGGAGGCAACCGGCAGCGCGGAGGCCGTCGGCAGCGCGGAGGCCGTCGGCAGCGCGGAGGCCGTCGGCTCGTCGACGTCGTCGCGCGAGCGCGGGGCGCTGCGTCTCCTCATCATGCTCGCCCCGTTCCTCGTCGGCATGATCACCTTCGGCCTCATCGTCGGGTTCGGGCCCGGCCGCGACGTCGCCCATCCTGCGATCTACATCCTCATCATGCAGGTGTGCTCGGTCATCGGCAGGTTCGCCGCCGGCGCCGTCGCCGATGCGCGCTCACCGCTGGGCCTGAGCCTCCTCGGCGTCGGGATGGCCGCCATCGGGCTCACCGTCACCGCGGTCAGCGGGGCGGGAGTCGTGCTCGGGATCGCGATGGCGATCGTCGGCCTCGGGCTCGGCACCCTGCAGTCGGCGAGCCTCGTCATGGCCTTCATCACCGCCCGGACACCGGGGCGGGCGAGCGTCGCATGGAACATGAGCTTCGACATCGGCCTCGGCATCGCCGGCGTCACCGGGGGACTCGGGTTCACCTACCTCGGGGACACGGCGACGTTCCTGCTGTGCACGGGAGTGCTCGTCCTCGCCGGTCTCGTCTCGTGGCTCGCGGCGAACCGTCGAACGAGCCGCTGACCGCGGGTGCTGCGATCGGCCAGCGTGCGAGGACGGCGATGCCCGACCGATCAGTTGAGCGACCCCGAGCATGACCGCCGTGCTCGACCGAGCCGGGCAGTCTCAGTCGGGGCTGGTCGCGGTCCCCTCGTCGTCGAGCATCGCGAGCATGTCGACGGCCGCCCGTGCGTAGTCGCCGATCCACCGATCGTGGATGCGCTTGATCGGCAGCGGCGCGAGCGCGAGCACGCGCGTCTTGCCGACCCTGCGGCCGGTGAGCAGTTCGGCGCGTTCGAGGACGCGGATGTGCTGGAGCACGGTGGTGCGGTCGAGTTCGGGGAAGGCCTCGGCGACGGCGCCTGTCGTCATCGGCTCTGCTCGGAGGAGGTCGAGGATGCGGCGGCGGGTGGCGTTCGCGAGCGCCTTGAACACGGCGTCGTCGCGGGCATCGGCGTCCGAGCCGTAACCTTCCGACTGCGCACCTGTTCCCTTCTCACCCGACATGTGATAAAAATATCACATGAACGATGAGCAGAACGACAAGAGCGCGCAGCTGGAGGAGCTCTCCTTCACCGTCACCGGGTACATCTCGAAGACGCCGCACGAGACCTATGAGGCCGTCGCCGATCCCGAGCAGCTCTCGAAGTACTTCACGACGGGCGGCGCCCGCGGGCGCCTCGAGACGGGAGCCGAGGTGAGCTGGGACTTCGCGGACTTTCCGGGCCGCTTCCCCGTCGACGTCATCGAGGCCGTGCCCGATGAGCGGATCGTCATTGTGTGGGAGGGCAACGGGCACACGACCGCGCCGAAGACGGAGACGACCTTCGAGTTCACTCCCGTCGACGACGGGACCCGGACCCTGGTGACGATCACCGAGCAGGCGTGGAAGACGACCGTCGGGGGAGCCGAGGGCGCCTTCGGCAACTCGATGGGCTGGACCGGCATGCTCGCCGCGCTCAAGGCGTGGGTCGAGTACGGCATCAACCTTCGCGAGGGCTTCTACAAGTAGGCCGGTCGGCTCAGGCGATGTGCCTGCCCAGGGCGCGGGTGCGCACAGTCGGCGAGCCTGCAGTGCCGGTGGCGCGGCTCCGCGAGCCTGTAGTGCGTGGGGCGCGGCTCCGCGAGGAGGATACGATTCGAGATCTGGCCGTTCTTCGAACCGGATCCACCTCGGGGCGCTGACTCGAGGGCTCGGGAGCCCGGCTGTGGCCGTGAGAGAGTGTCGGTATGACTTCGGTATTCCGTAAGCGGCTCCCGTTCTGGAGGTTCATCCTTCTCACGGTGGGCATCGGTGCCGCGACCGGTCTCATCGTCGCGCTCGTCCTCCTCGGGTTCGACCCGGGTCAGATCGTCATGATCGCCGCGGTGACCGCATTCGGGGGAGTGCTCGGTCTCGTCATGGGCGTCCCGGCGGAGTTCGCAGTGCGTCTGGCGGCCCCTCGGCTGCGCAGTCGAGTCGGCGCGGTGCTCTTCTGCTTCGGCCTCGGTCTCGTCTCCGTGCTCGTCGCCCTGAACATCCTCGGAATGATCATCCAGGGTCCCGGTGACTACATCGGCGCGTATGAGTGGGCGACCCTGCTCTTCGCGCTCGCGATCGGCCTGCCAGCCGGTATCCTCACCGCGTGTGCGACGTCGCTCATCGTCGAACCGGTGACGCCGAAGCAGCCGGAGGTCGACCTGCTCACGGGCTTGCCGCTCTGACTGCTCACCCCACGACCGGCTGACGCACCTCAGCGAGGAGGATCCGGTTCGAGAAACGGCCGTTCTTCGACTCGGATCCACCGCGAGGACACTCTCGAGGGAGCACACGGTGCCCCGCACAGCCGCCCTGTCTGCGCCGACCGCACCCGATCGCCGACGGCCCGACGGCCCGGCAGAGCAGCCTCGGCGGGGAACGGACCGTCCTCAGACGATGCGGGTGGGCGGGGACTGGGTCTTCGCGGGATCGGTCTCGGGAAGATCGCCGAGCGCCTCGTCGATGCGGGCGAGCACCTCGGCGTCAAGCCTGACCCCGGCGGCGGCCGCATTCGACTCCACCTGCTCGGGACGTGACGCCCCGACCAGCGCCGTGGCGACGTTGTCGTTGGCGAGCACCCACGCGATCGCGAGCTGCCCCATCGTCAGTCCGAGATCCGCGGCGATCGGCTCGAGCTTCGCGACCGCGGTGAGCGTCTCGTCGTTCATGTAGCGGGAGATCATGTCGGCCCCGCCCTTCTCATCGGTCGCCCTAGAGCCCGCCGGGGCCGGCTGCCCGACCTTGTACTTGCCGGTGAGCACGCCCTGCGCGATCGGCGACCACACGATCTGGGAGATGCCGAGCTCCTTCGACGTCGGCACCACCCGCTCCTCGATGACCCGCCAGAGCATGTTGTACTGCGGCTGGTTCGAGATGAGCTGGATCCCCAGGTCGCGGGCCAGATAGTGCGCGGCCCGCAGCTGATCGGCGTTCCATTCGCTCACTCCGATGTAGAGCGCCTTGCCCGCCCGGACGATGTCGGCGAAGGCCTGCATCGTCTCCTCGAGCGGCGTCTCGTAGTCGTACCGGTGGGCCTGGTAGAGGTCGACATAGTCGGTGCCGAGCCTGGTGAGCGATCCGTCGATCGACTCCATGATGTGCTTGCGGGACAGGCCGGTGTCGTTGTGGCCCTTAGGGCCGGTGGGGAAGTAGACCTTCGTGAAGATCTCGAGCGACTCGCGACGCTGGCCGGCCAGCGCGTCGCCGAGGACCTGCTCGGCCGCCGTGTTCGCGTAGACGTCGGCGGTGTCGAAGGTCGAGATGCCGGCGTCGAGCGCGGCGTGGACGCACTTGGTCGCGATGTCGTTCTCGACCTGGGAACCATGGGTGAGCCAGTTGCCGTAGGTGATCTCCGAGATCTTGAAACCGCTGTTGCCGAGATATCTGAACTCCATACCCTCAGCCTACGACCGGGAGTCAAGACCCCCTGTGGTCCGGTCGACTTCGGCAGCACCTCGAGGGGACCGCTCCGGTGTGAGGGGACCGCTCCGGGCTGGTCCGCTCGCCGGGGAGAGGTCCCCTCGAGAGCGACGGTCGTGGCACAGGCCTTGTCCGCCGGGCGCGCGTGCGGTGTGATGGGGTGATGGACTTCGCGGTGCTCGTGCTCGTCGGGGTGCTCGTCGGCCTGACGACCGTGCTCTTCGGCTTCGGCGGCGGGTTCGTCACCGTGCCGATCATCACCGTCGTCGACGCCGACCTCGGTGCCGACACCGCGCGCGTGGCCGCGGCCACCTCGGCGCTCGTCATGCTCGTCGGCGCCCTCGTCGCCACCGTCTCGACGAGGCGGGAGACGCTGGCGCACCTGACCGGCAGGGGGTGTCTCTTCGGTCTCCTCGCGCTCGGTGGGGGACTCGGCGCACTCGCAGCGCGGTACGCCCCCGAGATACTCCTTAAGTGGGGCTTCGTCGTCTACGTCGCCGTCACGGCCGTCGACATCGTGCTGCGCCCGGGATTCTTCCGGAGGAGACCCGGGACCGACGCCGAGGCGGGTGAGGGCGGTCGCGGCATCTCACCGGTGTGGGGTGTGCCGATCGGCGGGCTCGCCTCGTTCCTCGGGGTGGGAGGCAGTGTGATGACCGTGCCGGTGATGCGGCGCTCGGGAGCGACGATGACGGTGGCGACGACCCTGGCGAACCCGCTCACGCTCATCATCATGACCCCGGCGGTGATCATCACGCTCACCGCGCACGGGCAGGTCGAGGCGCCCGGCTTCCTCGGGTCCGTCGACGTGCGATCGGCGGCCGCTCTCCTCCTCGGGGCGATTCCGATCATCGTGCTTCTGCGCAGGCGTGTGCCACGGATCCCCGACCTCGTCCACGCGTGGGGCTACCTCATCCTCCTCGTCGTCGCCGGGACGGTCGTCGCGATCGCGTGAGGGGGCGGAGGGTGCGATCGCGGGTGGCACGGTCAGCGCATTCTCGAGCCGCGCGGAGCTTCGAGAGGTCCTCAGCCGGCCCTGCGCCGATCGTGGAGCACCCGGGGCAGGCCGAAGAAGATCGGAGGCCGCGCGTAGGCTCGGTCGGACCTCCCGGCGGCACTGCTCGCCGAGGGTGGGGCTGTGTTCTGCGGCGGGTGCACAGGGTTGCGCTCGTCGAGCGCCCACGCGCTCTCCCAGCTGATGAGCTCGCCGGCGTGGCAGACCGGGTCCCCGCCGTGAGACGGCGGCTCGGCCCACAGCCACAGGTTGACCCCGTACTCGATGACGGTGATCGTCGCCTCCCGGTCGCGGCCGGCGTTCTCCTCGACGAGCGCACGGTGCACCTTCGCCGAGGCGGCTTCGATTTCCTCCCATCCGTCGCTGCGGTGAGGAAGGAAGACCCACGTCCCCGCGGGGACGTCTGAGGGAACAAATGAGTCGGGAGTGACGACGCGGGTGAAGGCCGACGGGCCCGCGGCCGCGTCGCCAGAACCGTCACCGCCATCGGTAGTGCCTACGGGCTCCTCGAAAGCGGCGAGGACGTCTCCGAAGCAGGCCTCGACCACCTCGGCGGTGGGGGCGACGATGAGGAGGCCGGTCGCCTCGGCGAGGATGTCGGCATCCGACAAGGAGGTCAGGGGAGAGGCGCGCAGGTCGGCGAGCACCTCGTCCCAGTGTCCGGGCACGGGAGCGGAGTCGAGGAGCGCATGGGTGCGCTCCCGTTCGGCATCGTGGCGCATCGACGACCTCCTCTCGCGGCGACAGATGTCAATCCACCATGCCACGAACCCCTGACACGCGCAGACCGGTTCGGCTCCTGACACGAGCGGGCTGCCGACGAGGCGGACCTCGCTTGCGCAAGCCTCGTTGACGCGGACCTTGCCTGCTAAAGCCTCGTCTACGCGAACACCGTGATCCCGTAGACGGCGAAGACGACGAGGAGGGCTGCGCCGTGGACGGCGGTGACCCTCTTCGCGGCGAACGTCGTCACCGAGAGCACGATGATGACGGACAGGAGCAGAAGGTTGGTCGGAGTCTCGGCGAGGACGATCTGCTGACCGGTGAGCATCCCGATGACGAGGACGACGGGGATCGTCAGCCCCACCGTGGAGACGAGGGCCCCGTGGCAGAGGTTGCTCACCCGCTGGACCTCGCCCTGCCAGGCGGCGCGGATCGCGGTGATCGTCTCGGGGAGGAAGACGATCATCGCGATGACGATGCCCGACAGTGCCGTCGGGGCGCCGAGGCGGCCGAGCCCGTCATCGAGCAGCGACGCCATGTCATGGGAGAGGAGGACGATCGGCAGCACCGTGACGACGAGGAGGCCGAGGCGCGCGAGGATCTCGACCCGGTGGGACGAGAGGGTCGCGACGATGCCCGGGCGGACCGTTGGAGTGTCGGCTGGAAGCGGTGGGGCGACGCCGTTCGGATGAGCTGCAGGGGTGGCCGCCGGCTCGGCTGCGACGATGTCGTCGGATGGTGTCGCGTCGGATTCCACGGCGCCGGCACCCCCCACGACGGAGTGCGCGGGAGCGATGGCATCGGTGAGTTCGGTCGAACGGGCGGCCGCCTCGGCGAGGCGGGGATCGACCTCACGGAAGTCGTCGGCCTGTGCCCCCATCTGCCGGGTGAGGAAGAACGCGTAGAGGCCGAGGGTGAGGACGATGATCGGGATCTCCTGCCACGGCAGGTAGCTGCCGTTCTCCCCGATGACCGTCGGCAGCGCGAACGCAAGCGCGGAGAGGACGACGATGAGTCCGAGGTACGTCGATGTCCCCGTCCGGTTGTGCGCGAGGTCCCCGTGGCGCAGGCCGCCGATGAGGAGGCAGAGCCCGACGACGGCCCCGAGGATGATCATCGACACGGCCATGACGGAATCGCGCGCGATCGTCGCATGATCGCCGGGACCGAGCAGGACGGCTGCGATGAGGATGACCTCGATGAGGACGATCGAGAGCGTGAGGACGAGGGAACCGTAGGGGTCGCCGAGGCGGCGGGCGAGGTGCTCGGCCTCGTGGACGACGCCGAAGGCGCAGGTGAGGATCACGCCGACGATGACGACGAGGGCGGAGACGAGTACGGGGGCCGGGGCTGGCGGGGCGAGCGCCTCGGCGAGGAACGGGAGGGCGGCGACGGTGCCCCAGCCGAGGACGAGACGGACGATAGCGGTGGGAGTGACGATGCTGCGCAGCGTCGCGGACATGATGGTCATCCAGTTCTGCGAGGTCGTCCTCATCACGGCGGTCAGCGATCGGGTCGTCCCGCTCGCCACGGCACATCCAATATAGCAAAGGCCCTGAGCAGCGGCAGTGCCGCCGCTCAGGGCCTCAGGTCCGAGAACTCCTACGCCGCGGCGGGCGAACCGACCCGGTCGGCGCGCTTGCCGCGGGCTGACTTCGAGCGGAAGACGAAGCGGTCGACGCTGAAGCGACCCGGCCCCATGGCCGCGATGAGCAGGGCGCCGGCCGAGAGGGCGGCGACGAGCTCCCAGCCGCCCTGGTCGACGAAGGGCACCGGCACGAAGTGGACGATGACGAGCGCCCCGAGGAGGTTGACGGCGATGAGCGCTCCGACGATCGGGGTGAAGGCGCCGAGGATGAGCAGGGCACCGCCGATGAGCTCGACGAAGGTTGCGAACGGGGCGGCGAGTTCGGGCAGGGGAACGCCCATCTGCGCGAACGAATCGGCGGTGCCGGCGATGGTCCACTCGTTGAACTTCTGCCAGCCGTGGGCGATGAGGATTGTTCCGAGTCCGATGCGGGCAATGAGAGCAATGACGTCGCGGGCGATGGTCGGGAGTCCGGTCGTGGCGTACACGGGGTGACCTCCAGGTTTGATTGAAATGACAATCAGAACCCTATTCATCGTTTTTGGCAGAGGCCTGTGCGGAACTCGGCAGCAGATTGTGAGTTCTGCCCCGGATTCCGCACCCCGGAAATCCTTGACACGGCAGCCTATGGACCTGGCCGGGGCCGACGCCGTCAGCGGTGTCGGCCCCGAGCATCAGAACCCGTACGCGGCCTCCCGCTCCTCGCGCATCGCCGTGTACGTGCGCGTGAGGGTGAGGGTGTCCTCGACGAGGCGGTCGAGGCGCTGGAGCACATCGTCGCTGACGATCTGGTTCCGGTGGAGGTCCCGCTCCTCGACGAACACGTAGGGCTGGACGACCTGCGCCTTCATGTACGAGAGGATCGGCACGAGCTGCTGCTGGGGGATGAGGAAGTGCTTCGGCGAGCCCGCGGTCGCGACCATGCCTGTCACCTTGTCGCGGAACGCGTTCACCGGGAGGAGGTCGAAGACGTTCTTCAGCGACGCCGGGATCGAGGCCTGGAAGATCGGGGTGCCGATGAGGATCGCGTCGGCGTCCATGATCGTCCGCGCGATGCGGCCGGTGTCACCGGTGTACTCGGTGAAGTTCCGGCCGTCGGCGAAGTCCATGTCCGCCTCGGCGAGGTCGATGAGCGTGGTCTCCGCATCCGGATCCTGCGCCATAACGGCCTGGGTGACGTACTCCATGACCGTACGGGTCTTCGTCCCGACGTTCGAGCCGGAGAGGACGACGATCCTCATCGCACGAGCTCCCCGTCCGTGTCGGCCGAGTCGCGGTCATGGCCCGTCTCATCGGTTTCGGCGCCGATCTGGTCGAACGCCGAGGAATCGGCAGTGCGGGCGGAGGCGGGTTCCGCGGTGTACTTCTTCACGGCGGGGATGATCTCCGAGCCGATCGTCTCGATCTGCCGCATCACGCGGTCGAACGGGATGCCGCCGAAGTCGATCTGGCCGAGGTAGCGCTGATGGCCGAAGACCTCGTGCTGGTGGAGGATCTTCTCGACGATCTCCTGCGGGCTGCCGATGTTGACGATGCTGTGCGGGTCGGCGGCCTGGGCGAAGAGCTGCTTGGGCATGCCCTGCCCGTTGACACGCTTCATTCCCTCGTTGATGTGCGGGTAGAGCTCCCGCAGCGCGTCCTGCGTCGTCGGCGCGGTGTAGAGGAACCCGGCGGTGGCGATCGGCAGGGTGGCTGGGTCGTGACCGGCATGTCGGGCGGCATCCCGGTAGGCGTCGACTGTCGTCCTGAACACCGAGGCGGTTCCGCCGAGGTGGGCCATGACCATGGGCACGCCAGCGAGGCCGGCTTTGATCGCGCTCGTCGGCGCGCCGCCGACGGCCCGCCAGATCGGGAAGGTCTCCTGGGCGGGACGGGGGATCACCTCGGCGTCGGCAAGCGGGGCGCGGAACTGCCCGTTCCACGTCACCTGCTCCTCCCGGGCGATCTGGAGGAGCAGGTCGAACTTCTCCTCGAAGAGCTCCTCGTAGTCGCGCAGGTCGTAGCCGAGCAGCTCGAAGAGACCCACGCGCGAGGCGCGACCGGCGACGAGTTCGGCCCGGCCCTGGGAGAGATGGTCGATCGTTGCGAAGTTCTCGAAGACGCGGACGGGATCGGAGGTGGAGAGGATCGTCGAGGTGCTGCCGATCCGGATGGACTCCGTCGCCTCGGCGATGGCTCCGAGGATGACAGCGTGGGCCTGGGAGGCGAAGTACCGCTGGTGGCTCTCGCCGACGCTGAAGAAGTCGAAGCCGGCCTCCTCTGCGGCCTTGGCATACGCGACGAATTCGCGGATGCGCTCGCCTGCGCTGATGCGAGAGCCGTCGGTGGGGTTCGGCAGATGGTCGCCGAGGGTGTACATGCCGAACTGCAGGCCATGGCTGGGGTCGAAGTTCAGCTCGTTCATGAGGTTCCTGGACTCGGTCACGGTGTCTCCTTGGGTGCCGATGACATTCTCGTTTGTCATGGCAACTGATAACCGAGGGAAAATATTCCCGATGGTGCCGGTCCCCGTCGGATGTCGAGCAGTCCCCGCGGAATCAACCCCTGTCGGCGGAGTCCCCGTTCCCGTCGTCACCGGCCGACGTCCCGTCGGCAGAACGACTGCGGCGCTCGACGCTGCGTTCGTAGAGCTTCTTCATCAGCGCGTGGAGGTCGATCCGCTCGTCCTCGCTGAGGACGTCGTCGAACATCGACGACTGGAGCGCGAGCTGGCTCGGGAAGGCCTCTTCGAGGACTGCGCGACCCGTGTCGGTGAGCGAGATGTACTTCGTCTTCCAGTCCTGTCGGCGCGAGATCAGTCCCTCGCGCTCGAGCCGGGAGAGCATCCGCGAGATCCCGCCGCCGCTGACCGTGAGGCGCTCGGCGAGGTCGGACTGCGTGATGGGCTGGTAGGCGCGGATGTTCGCCAGTGCCTCGAACTGGGCGATCGTCAGCCCGTAGCCGCGCAGGTGGTCGTTCGAGATCTGGTTGCTGTTCTGGACGAATCTCACCATGCGCAGCCAGGTGAGCGTGCTCAGCGTCAGATCGTCCATCATCCCTCCCGGTCCTCGCGTCGGGCCCTTCTGCCCCAGCGCTGCCTCTCACTGTACTGATCAGCCACTGTACTGACGGGGCGCCGCACTCATCATCCCGACAGGGCGCCGGCAGCGCCGTCGGCGCCCACCCTGTCGATGTCCGCCCGACATGGGACAATGGGCGCGGAATCCATGAGCGTCGGGAGCAGGGAGTGCGAGGATGACCACCACAGAGCCGACCGTCGACCGCCTCGGCGAAGGCCGATCGGCGGCCGTGATCATCGCGTCCACCTCGGCGGCGCGCGGTGAGGCGGCGGACACGACCGGCCCGATCCTCGTCGACTGGCTGCGGGGGCGCGGATACGACTGCCCCGACCCGATCGTCGTCCGTGACGGCGAACCCGTCGGTGAGGCGCTGCGGGAGCTTCTTCTCACCCCCGCCGAGGCGGCCCGCCCCCGCATCGTCGTCACCTCCGGGGGCACCGGGCTGGCGCCCGACGATCGGACCCCGGAGTTCACCGCCGAACTCCTCGAGCGGCAGTCGCCGGGACTCATCTACGCGATGTGGCGCAAGGGGCTCGAATCGACGTCGTCGGCGGTGATGAGCAGAGGTGTCGCCGGGGTGAGAGGACGGTCCTTCGTCATCAACTTCCCCGGGTCCAAGGGCGGGGTGCGTGACGGGATCACCGTCATCGACGATCTCCTCGAGCACATCCAGACCTCGGTCGAGGACACGACCGACCACGGGCCGAGGGTCTGAGATGCAGCAGCGCAAGGCCGTCCGGGCCCGCGTCCACCGCTTCGACGCGACCGGTGAGATCAAGGTCGGACCTGATTCGCTGGCCGGGGAGGAGCCGCTCGAGGTCAACCTCGACGGTGAGCAGTTCTCCGTGACGATGCGCACCCCCGGCAACGACGTCGAACTCGTCTCCGGTTACCTCCTCTCCGAGGGGGTGATCACCTCGATGGCCGACATCGCGGAGATCGACTTCTCGACCGGCCTCGCCCCCGACGGTTCGCGGAATTACAACGTCGCCGGTGTCCGGCTTCGACCCGGGGTGTGGAACGCGGCGGCCGCTCCCGCCCGTTCCGTCTACACCTCATCATCGTGCGGGATCTGCGGGACCGCGGCCATCGACGCGGTGACGAAGCCCTCGGCGTACCCGCTCATCCCGCTCCTCGGCGCCGGGGGAGCGGAGCCGGCGGACGGAACCGGCGCGGACCCTGCGGAACGCGGTGGCGGCATCGCGGTCCCGAGCGACTCCCCGCACCTCGATGAGGACGGCGACATCGTCTTCCCACCACTGCTCACCCCGGCGCGCGTGGGAGAACTGCCCGACCGCCTCCGCGAGGGGCAGGCCGTGTTCGAGAAGACCGGGGGAGTCCACGCCGCCGCCCTCTTCGCCGTCGGCGACGATCCCGACGCCGAACCCGAGCTCCTCGTCACCCGTGAGGACGTCGGACGCCACAACGCCGTCGACAAGGTCATCGGCTGGGCGATGGCCGAGCGGGGGCTGCCGCTTGCCCGCACCGTCCTCCAGGTCTCGGCCCGGGCGTCGTTCGAACTCGTCCAGAAGTCGGCGATGGCCGGCATCCCGATGATGTCGGCCGTCAGCGCCCCCTCGGCGCTCGCCGTCGACTACGGGCGCACGAGCGGCGTCACCGTCATCGGCTTCAACCGCGGCGGCCGCTTCAACGTCTACTCCCACCCCGAACGCATCGCCTGAGCAGGGGCGGCGCCTGCGGGTCTGGTCCGGCGTCCGTGCCGGGTGCTAGGTTCGCAGACATGGGCATCGTGGACGATGACGCGGCGGCCGCCTCGCCTCGGGAGGAGCGAGCCGGGCAGCCGCCGGAGACGGCACCCGGGCAGCTGCCGAAGGCGGGAACGCTGACCCTCGCCGAGGCGCAGCGGCTGTGGGACGTCGACCCCGGTTACCTCGACACGACCTCCTACGGACCCCCGCCTCGGCGAGCCTGGGATGATCTCCAGGACTCCCTCGACGCGTGGCGGCGGGGGACGACGCCGTGGCGCACCTGGATCGCCACGGTCGAGCGGTCGCGGGAGCTCTTCGCCGCCCTCGTCCACGCTCGACCCGGCGAGGTCGCGACGGGTGCCGCCGTCTCGCAGCTGCTCGCTCCCGTCGCTCAGGCGCTTCCCGACGGGGCGCAGGTCCTCGTCCCCGACATCGAGTTCACCTCGGGGATCTTCCCCTTCGCCGTCCACGCCGACCGCGGGGTCGAGGTGCGCACGGCTCCGTTGTCCCGCCTCGCCGAGGCGATCACCGCGGACACAGATCTCATCAGCGTCTCGGCAGCCCAGTCGTCGACGGGTGAGGTCGCCGACCTCGCCGCGATCACGCGCCGGGCCCGGGAAGTCGGGGCGATCGTCATCGTCGATGCGACGCAGGCCGCAGGCTGGCTGCCCCTCGACGCCTCCGGGGCCGACGTCCTCGTCGCCGCCGCCTACAAGTGGCTGTGCGCACCGCGGGGCACGGCGTTCCTCGCCGTTCACCCCGAGCTGCGGGCCAGGCATGAGGAGTATGCGGCGCGGCTCAAGCCGCTCGCTGCCGGGTGGTTCGCCGGAGAGGGCGACGCGGTGTACGGGATGCCGCTGCGACTGGCCGAGGATGCCCGCGCCTTCGACATCTCTCCGGCCTGGCACAGCTGGGTGGGGACGGCTCCCGCTCTCGAGACGCTTCTCGCGGTCGGGGTCGAGACCATCCACGAGCACGACGTGGGGCTCGCGAACGCCTTCCGCACGGGGATCGGCATGGTCGAGTCGGACTCGGCCATCGTCGCCGTCGATCTGCCGGATGATGCGCTCGCGCGGCTACGGGCGGCCGGGGTCCGGTTCTCGATCGTGGCCTCTCGGGCGCGCTTCGCCTTCCACCTCTACACCACCGAGGCCGACGTCGCGACCGCGGTGGAGGCCGTGAGGGGGTGAAGGACCATGCGCGGATGAGGGCCGTGAACGGGTGAGGGCCGTGCACGAGTGAGGCGGGAGGCGGCTCGCACCGTGGGTGATCAGCCGATGCGGAACACTCAGCTCGTGCGGAAGGCTCAGCTCACGCGGAGGGCGATCTTCGTTCCGCTGCCCGCATGGAGGCGGTGGATCGCCTCGACGGCGTCATCGAGGTCCATCTCCTCGGTCCAGCCGGTCGTGTCGTACTCACCGGCTGCCATCCGGGCGATGACTCCGTCGAAGTCCGCAGGCGTGTAGCCGACTGAGCCGATGAGTTCGAACTCACCCATCATCATCGCCGAGGGCTGGATCTCGAACCCTCGCTCGTGCGGGGACTGGAGGACCACGCGCCCGCCGGGCGCAAGGTTGTCCAGGCCCGAGGACAGGGCCGCCGGCACACCGGCCGCGTCGTAGACGATGTCGACGCCGTCGCCGTCGGTGCGCTCCGCGATCGCGGCTCCGAGGTCCTCGGTCGTCGGGTCGATGACCTCGGCTCCGAGCGCTGCGATCTTCGCCCTGCGGTCCGCACTCGGCTCGGACACGAGGATGTCGGTGACGCCGTGGGCGCGGAAGGCGTACCAGGCGCCGATGCCGATCGGTCCTGCGCCGGCGATGAGCGCGGTCTCGCCGGCCTGGGCGCGGCTGCGGTCGACGCCGTGCCAGGCCACCGTCATCGGTTCGACGAGGGAGGCGGTCCTCAGATCGACGGTCTCGGGCACCCGGTGGAACTGGGAGGCGCCCACCGTCACGAACTCCGCCATCCCGCCGCCGTCGGCGTTCGCCCCGGTCGAAGCCATGAGACGGCAGCTCGTCGGACGGCCCTTGCGGCACGCGACGCACTCACCGCAGCTGTAGGCGATGGGGAAGACCGCCCCGCGGTCACCGACCTCGACGCCGGTGACGCCCTCTCCGACCTCGACGACCGTCCCGGAGAACTCATGGCCGAGGGTCTGGGGCAGGTGCGCACCGGTGACGGGATGCGGACTGAAGACGTCGATGGGAAGGGCTTCGGGCGCGAAGTACAGGTGGACATCGCTGCCGCAGATGCCGACATACGCGTTCTTGAGCATGATCTCACCGGGACCGACCGTCGGCTCGGCGACGTCGTCGATGCGCAGGTCCTCTCTGCCGTGGAGTCGGACTGCCTTCATGGGTGTTCCTCTTTCTCTGGGTGTGCGGTCTCTGGGGTGTGCGGGGAGTCTCTCCGGGTATGGTGCGGAATCCCGGGGTGTGCTGTCTTCAACGATCCTCGTCGGAGGCGTGCTGCGACAACCGCCGAATGCGGCGGAATCGTTCCCCACGGCCCGCCGTCTGCGCGGGCTGCACGGCGAAAGGCGGCTGTGCCGCGATCGGCCGAAGGCGTTGCCGGGCGGGCTTGTCGGGTCGGTCACGCAGCACCGTGGGGTCGGTCACGCAGCGCTGTCGGGTCCGACCGCCTCGGCGAAATCGTTGCCTACGGGACGATCCAGGGGACGGTGACGGGCATTACGATGGGGCGACGAACTCCGCGCCGAGCGAACGAGGTGGATGAGATGGACGTGGCCGATGGCCGGTCTCTGCGGGAAGCGACACCGCGCTCGAGTCACGCCGAACTCGATCTGCCGCCCGATCGTGATCCGGTCGGGGTGATCTGCCGGCAGAACGAGTCGCGGCTGCCTGACCTGCTCGGCATCAGAACCCAGCGGCTCGCCGAATCGCCGTTCAGCTACTACCGAGGTGCGGCCGCGCAGATGGCCGTCGACCTCGCCGCCGGGATGACGACCGGCCCCGTCGTCCTCTCCAGCGGGGACGCGCACGTGGGCAACTTCGGCTTCTTCGCCTCGAAGGAGCGCTCCCTCATCTTCGACCTCAACGACTTCGACGAAGCCGAGTTCGCGCCGTTCGAATGGGATGTCAAGCGACTGGCCGCCTCGGCGTTCCTCAGTGCGCAGGTCCACGGCCTCGGTGAGGAGGCGGGGCGCACAGCGGCATTCGCCGCAGTCAAGGGCTACCAGTATCGAATGGGTGCCCAGATGGCCGTGACTGCGCTCGATCGCTTCTATTCGATCGTCGACTCGGACACGCTGCTGGCGGCGATCAGCGGCGAGCATCACCACACAGCGACGAAGAAGGCGATGAAGAAGGCGCGCAGCCGCACGGGTGAGAAGGCGCTGAAGAAATTCGCCACGGAGTCCTCGGATTTGGGGCTGCGCATCGTCGACCAGCCGCCGCTGACCCGTCATCTCGATGACCCGTCGATCGATGTCGAGAAGCTCTTCGCCGAGTATCGGAGGACCGCGCGCACCGACGTCGCGGTGCTCCTCGAGCAGTTCGAGGTGGCGGATTCGGTGCTGCGCGTCGTCGGGGTCGGCAGCGTCGGCACGCGCTGCTTCCTCGTCCTCGTCACCGGGCCCGACGGTGAACCGCTGCTGCTCCAGGTCAAGGAGGCGCAGGAGTCGGTCGTCTCGGCGTTCGGCGGTCAGCCGAAGTTCTCCGATCACCCCGAGGGGCAGAGGATCACCTCGGAGGGCGAACGGGTCGTCCGAGCCCAGCTCGTCCTCCAGTCGGTCTCCGACCCGTTCCTCGGGTGGACGACATTCCGGGGCAGCGGCTACTACTGGCGCCAGTTCCGCGATATGAAGGGCAGCTACGATCTGGCCGCGCTCACTGCCCCGCAGCTCGAGGCATACTCCCGACTGTGCGGCGAGGTCCTTGCCCGGGCGCATTCGCAGTCACCGGGAGCTCGGCTCATCGCCGAGTATCTCGGGACGTCGGACACCTTCGCGACCGCCGTGGCTGTGTGGGCGGAGAAGTACGCCGAGGTGGTCACCGCGGACCACGGACTCCTCGTCGAGGCGGCGAAGAGCGGGGAGTACCCCCTCCTTGGGGATCCTGGGGCACTCGACGGCTGATCCGGCGCTGGGACTTCCGGCCGCCTCGGCGCATAATAGAACGTATGAACGAATATCGGGCGCCGAAGTGGCTGACGACGTATCAGGACTTCAAGACCCTGTGCTCGGCGGTGTCGGGGGAGTACATCCGCTTCTACCTCACGACCGGGTGCGATGCGGTGACGTACACGCATTCGCAGAACACGCGCGGTCTGCCCCGCTATTCGTGCCTGCTCACCGCTGAGGACGGGGCGACTCTTCTTCTCGAACTCGACGAGTGGATCGGGCGGATGGATGAGGTCTCAGCGTCCGTGCGGGCGTGGCTGGCGGCCAACGCCAGCCTCCGCGGGTGCCGGCCGAACAGGTCGCATTACGCCGGTGACAGCTATTGGCGTCGACAGTGGCAGCTGGCCAATCCGTGGTGAGGGAGGATTGCGGCTCGGTGCCCGTCAGACCCGACGGGGCCATTCGTAGGCACAGCGGCTGAGGACGACTGCGACGGTGAGGACGAAGGCGAGAACCGCGGTGATCGCGAAGAGGAGAGTCCATTCGCCGTGATCGCCGAGGACCCCTCCCGCCCACGCGCCGAGCGCACTGCCGGCGAAGAGGAAGCCGGCGAAGAGCGAAACGACGGTGCCGCGCACCTGCGGACGCACCGAGGTCGACCATGTCTGCAGCGAGGAGTGGAGGAAGGACCACGTCGCGCCGAGGAGGAAAGCGGCGATGATCACCGTGGCGATCGAGAGCTGGAGGGTGAGCAGTGCGAACGCGATGACGGTGGCCGACCCGCCGATGGCCATGAGACCGGGCATCGGCAGTCGCCGCGACAGGGGTCCGACCAAGCGGGAGGTGACGATGACTCCGACGCCGTAGGCGGCGGTGGCCAGCCCCGCGACGGCGGCGCCGACGCCGAGCGATTGCAGTGCGGGCGCGAGCACCGTGAGGACGCCGAGGACGGCCGCCCCTTCGACGAAGACGAGCGCGATGACGACGAGCACCCAGCGGTCGCCGAGAGCAGTGCGGATGGTCTGGATGACGCCGGTGCGCTCCTCGCGGTGGGATTCGGGCACACGGGTGAGGCCGATGACCGAGAGCACCGCGAGTGCTGAGGGGATCGCGAAGACGGCCCGCCAGTCGATGACGTCGGCGATGATGCCCGCCAGCGCCGTGGCCAGGGCGGTGCCGACGGCGATGGCGGCCATGAGGTCGGCAAGCGCCGGCTGTCGATGCTCCTCATCGACGGTGTCGCCGACGTAGGTGAGCGAGGTCGGGACGATGGCCCCGTAGAACGCGCCGCCGAGGGTGCGGGCGACGATGAGGACAGTCAGCGTCGGGGCCAGCGCCGCGACGACGCCGACGATCGCTGCGGCGATGAGCGCCCAGCGCATGAGTCGAATCCGGCCCACCCGGTCGGAGATCATGCCCCACAGGGGTTGGCTCACCCCGTAGGCGAGGAAATAGGCGCTGGCGATGCCCAGAGCCTGGGCGAGCGGAACATCCAGGTCGGTGGCCACGAGCACGAGGAGCGGACTGACTGCGAACCGATCGAAGCTGCTGACGAACGCTGCGAGGGAGACCGCCAACGGTGGGCGGGTCGGGGCAGTGGGGGTGTCGGCGTCGCTCACGAGTCCTCACTGTACTCGCGAGCGACGCTAGGACGTCAGGTCGTCGTTCGGCTCAGGTACGTGCACAGTCAGACCCAACTTGAGCTCAGTCGTCCCATGGGTCGTCGGTGAACCATCCGGAGACTCCATCGGGCAAGACCGCGACATCCTCGGCGGTCTTCAAGCCGTACGGTGCCACTTTGAGTCCGACTCGGGTCAGGGCTGCAACGTCCTCAGCAGGCAGATCACGGTTGGGCCCGACCCAGTCGATGCCGGCCTCGACGATCTGGGCGGGAGACTCCTCAGGAAGTTCGCCTCCGAAGAGGAAGAGCGAAGTGTAGCCGCGCTCGGCCACCGTCGCGGCCGCTTCGAAGTCGAAGGATTGGACGATGAGCGAATCCTGAAGCTCGCGCTCATCGAATTGGTCGAGGACATCGTCGACTTCCGCCGAGGTTGCACCCGGTTTGATCTCGGGAACGAGGACGACCTCTCCTCCGAGCTCGTCGAGGAGCTCCTCGAGCGTCACGGTCTGCGCTGGCGGCCCACCGGTCGGACTGGTGATCGTTACGGAATCCCACTCCTCGCGGGAGAGGTCGCGGATGTCTCCGGTCGCACCGTCCAATGTGCGGTCGGCGGTGTCGTCGTGGATGAGGACGGGGGTGCCGTCGCGCAGGAACTGGATGTCCATCTCGGGAAGGAAGCCATCCCTCGCCGAGGCGGTGAACCCTTCCATGGATTCTTCCGGGTAGACGAGCGCCCCGCCTCGGTGAGAGATCGTCACCGGATATGACAGAGACGAGACACTCGATGGCACCGCGAATTCACCCGTCGGCGACGAGTCGGATGACGATGCCGGTGAGGGAGCGCATCCGGTGGCGATGGCACCGATCAGGCAAACGGCTGCTGCGGCAAAGGTTCTCTGCGTGCGACGGAGGTCTTTCGGACTCACGATTCCTGTCATGCGATGGTGCGCCTCAGCCGTTCATTGCGCGCTTGGCCTGCGAACGGGCCGTGAACGCCATGACGATGAGGAAGATGCCGAAGACGATGACGTAGACGCCGATGATCCACAGCAGGGCGGTGACCGCCGAAGCGGGTGAGGTGAAGACGACGATCATGACGATGATGGCGAAGATGATGTCGAGCACCCCGAGGAGCTTCGACCAGCCTCGGAACGCCTTGGACGCGAGCGTGAAGATGCCGCGCACGAGCATGCCGAAGGCCATCAGCCAGAGGATGACGATCCCGGAGGCTATGGCGAACGTGAGCGGGGCGATGAAGATCGCGATGCCGGCGATGATGTAGACGATTCCGGCGACGAGCTCCCACCCCCACGACAGACCCCGCTTGCGGGCCGTGTTCGCGTTGACGATCGTGAGGATGCCGTCGACGACGAGCCACGCTCCGATCCAGATGCCGACGACGACGGCGACCGCCTCGGGGGCGAGGAAGATGAGGAGTCCGAAGAGGATCGCGAGGATGCCGCGCAGGAGCACGACCCAGAACACTCCGCGCCCGAGATCGGTGAGGAGCGAACGGGCGGAGTCCGTCGGATCAGGTCTGCTGGTGGCCGGACCGGTACCGGGTGTCGAGTCCGAACTCGGGTAATCGGAGGATTCGGGGCTGTTCGGGGAGGTGGTCATCACCGCTCCTAGGGGTCGGGGAAGTGCTGAGGGGAGTCCATTGTCATCCCTGCAGGAGCCCATTGCAAGGATCATTGAGGTGTTCTGCACCGGAAGCGTCAGCTTTCCAAGCGGATGATTCAGCAGAACGTCACGGTCGCGGGGGCGTGGTCACATCCATTTCTTCTTGCGGAAGACGGTGTAGAGGGTGACGCTCAAGCCGATCATGAGGAGGAGTGCCATCGGATAGCCGAAGGCCCAATGGAGTTCGGGCATGTTGTCGAAGTTCATCCCGTAGACCGCACCGATGAGCGAGGGGGCGAAGAGGATCGCGGCCCACCCGGAGATCTTCTTCATGTCCTCGTTCTGCCTCTGCGCGACCAGCGTCGCATTGACGTTGAGGATCTGGGACAGGGACTCGCGCAGTTCACCCGCCTCGGCGAGGACCCTGGTGAGGTGGTCGGTGACGTCGTTGAGGTACGCCCGCAGCTCCTCGGGGATGTCGTACTTCGTCGCCCCGTTGCTCAGCGCCTGTGTGAGCCTGTTGAGATGTGTCGTCGCGTGGAGGACGTCGATGACCTCCTGGCTGAGTCGATAGATGCGCTCGGCCGCTGCCGGGTCTCCGCTGAAGACCTGCCGTTCGATGCCGTCCTTGTCGTTCTGGAGACCGTCGATGACGGGGAAGTAGCCGTCGACGACGCTGTCGAGGAGGCGGTAGACGAGAGCTTCGGGGCCGAGCGAGAGCAGTCTGCGATCGGATTTCCCGATGAAGTCGACCTTGGAGAAGTGAGCGACGAGCTCATCGGTGTCTGCGGGGATGGGCTGGCCGTCGATGAAGCGACCGTCCTGGCAGATGATGACGAGGTCCTCGCCCTTCATGAGGAGGTGGAACTCGCTGAAGTCCACTTCCTCCTCGGCGTCGAGGTAGAGGGCGGACTTGAGGACGACGAAGAGCACATCACCGTAGCGTTCGACCTTCGGTCGTTGGTCGGCGTGGAAGAGGTCCTCGACGAGGAGGGGGTGAAGTTCCCAGGTGGTGGCGATCTCCGCCAGCAGTTCGGGAGTCGAATGCGGGACGATGACCTGCGTGATCGTCCCGGGCTGGGACGAGCCCTCGGCCGCACAGCTCGCAAGCGCCTCGGCGAAGGTCGAGGACACTGTCACCGTCTGCGGCTCGCTGTCGACGATCTGACGGCTGAGCAGAACCGGTGCCGGTGAGGCCGGAGTCGGTCGCTGCTTTGCGGCGGGGCGGGGCAGGCGACTGATCGGGGAAGTGGGAAGGCGGCGCGACGGTGCCATCGGGATCTCCTTGGTTGGGCTCACACCCCAAACTACTTGACGCCGCGCGCTGCCCGTCATTTCAGGAGCTGACCGACGTTCTCCACCATCTCGCGGTCGCCGAGTTCCAAGGCCCTGAGCATCGCCTTCGATTTGAGATTGAGTTCCGCCGACGAGTCCCGCACCCGTTCAGCGAGCATGAGACGACGGGCGGTGGCGATCGACCGATCTCTGTCCTCCGGTCCGCGGTTGCGCCGCATCTCCGTCGGAAGATCGAACGACAGCAGTCGGTGCCAGTACCGATCACGCAGATAGCCCGCAAGGGGGAGTCCCTCGTCCATGGCGCGGGCAAGCACGGCGAAGGACTCGAACATGTAGGCATAGAAATCGTCGACCGGCAGCACATGGCCTGTCAGATGTGCCTGAGAACCGGCTTCCGTCTTGTGCCTGACCCAGTGATAGCAGTCGACATCGGCCTGCACGGCAACGCGCTCGGTACGCGCATAGGCGGACAGAGCGAACGGATGATCCTCGGCCATGCGCAGCCTCGGATTGAACCGGTAGCCGAGGTCGCGGGCGAACTCAGTGCGGTACATCTTGAGGACGTTGAGTGAGTCGATGAGCGGCGTTCTGCGCGCGTCCGTCTGACTCAGCGTCTCGCGGAACATCACCTTGGGCACGCCCCGGTTGACGCCGACGTACTTTCCGACGACGACATCGGCTCGCCCCTCCCTGCCGAGCTCGGTCATCGACTCGATCGCCTCGGGGCCAAGGAAGTCGTCGACGTCGACGAAGTACGTCCACTTCCCCTTGGCCTGATCGAGGACTGCATTGCGGGGTTCTGCAGGAGTGCCCGAATTGGGTCTCGTCACCACGCTGCCGCGGAGTCGAAGGTCCTTGAGGAGACGTTCGGCCATTTCAGCGGTGCCGTCCGTGGACCCGTCGTCGACGACGATGGTCTCAATCCGCCTGCGGTCGGCAGTCTGGTCCGCGATGCTCTGCAGGCACGTCGGGAGATACTTCTCTGCGTTGTAAGCGGGGATGCCGATTGTGACGTCGGGAGTGCGTGAGAACAACGTCATGGGCAATCACTCCGAGTTCTGAGTTCGCGTATCTGGTGGCGAGGAGCTGATGGACAACTATACCGGCGGCGAGCCCGGTGCCCATCATCTCCGACCTGCCTGATCACCATTCTCGGGTTGTCCAGGCACAATGGGCTTCATGCCTTCGCTCTCCACACCTTCGATGCGGCGCAAGTGGCAGGTCGTCTCCAGAACTGCACGGATCGGACGCGATCTCATCAGCAGCCGGTACGAGGAGTCCCGGCTTCCCGTCGGGTTCCGGCCGAATGCCGACGACGCCTTCGTCGCTGCCGCATACTTCTCCTCGGATGTCCATTCGATGTACCAACTCGAACAATGGCTGTGGCCCTTCGAGCAGCTGCGTGATTCTCTCGTGCGTCAGGGAGCTGGCGATGCCCCTTTCGGGATCCTCACCCGGGATGCCCGCGTCGCCAAGCACATCGCCTCGCGCACCGACCTGCCTGTTCGCTTCTCCCGCCTCACTGCGGGTCTCGAAGCATTCTTCTCCCCACCGAGCCTGCGCGCAGTGTTCTACGTCAATCAGGCGACGACGAACTTCCAGGCACTGCGGTTCCCTTCCCCGGCGCACGTGCATCTCAGCCATGGAGAGAGCGAGAAGATCTCGATGATCTCCAACCAGCTCAAAGCCTATGACTATGTCTTCACCGCAGGTCAGGCAGCGCGCGATCGCATCACCTCGACCCTGCACGGGATCGACTCCGACGCTCTCATCGATGTCGGTCGCCCCCAGCTCGACCGTGCATTCAGCGTCCCGGTGGCGTGGCAGAGGTTCGCCGCCGAGGCGCCTGCCGGATTGACGGTCCTCTACGCCCCGACGTGGGAGGGTGATTCGCCGAGCATGAGCTACGGAACTATGGCGACGACCGGGGTTCAGGTGGTCTCCGAGCTCCTCGACGCGGGCTACCGAGTGATCCTTCGGACACATCCGCGCACCGGTCTGCTCCGCAGTGAATTCGCCCGTGCCCTTGAGTCAGTGCGCGGGCGGGTCGATGCCCACCCCCGTGGGTTCGTCGATACGAGTTCCGACGTCTCGTGGCAGCTCGACGTTGCCGACGTCGCCGTCGCCGAGATGTCGTCTGTGGCGTTCGACTGGCTCGCCACCGAGAAGCCGCTGGTGATGATCGCTCCGACCGACCCGCGGGCCGAGGTGCTGGACAACGGTCTCATCGACAGGACAGTGAATTGGGCTTCGGGAGGCGGTGTTCCTCTCGTCGACCGGCTTGCCGAGGCCACTGATCGGGATTCGAGAACGTTGAGCGCTCACTACCTCGGCGATACGAGCCCCGGAACTCAGATCGAGCGGTTCATCGGGGCGGCCCGACAGGTGATCGAGTCGCGTCGCGACGTGCTCGGTATCGGCTGAGCGATCGGCGGGTGCGCGCTGCGGTGCAGCACCCTGCGAACCTCGGATAGGATCGTCGGGATGACGAGATGTGCGCTCGGTGCGGAGCTGGGCGCGGTGCTGTGTTGCGGAAGCGGCGGCAGCTCGAGAGCGAAGAAGGTCCACACGCGTGAATGTCCGTTCGACCGGCAAGCGACTCCTGCTCGATGCACTGCCACCGGCGATGGCAGCCTATCTTCGCAAGGAACGGGTGTCGTGGTCGAAGCAGTACAGACGCAACAGACGATCACTGGCCGCAGCCATCAGCTCTCGATCGTTCACCAAGGCGCTCACCAGCAAGGTGCACGAGAAGACGGTGGTGTGGGAGTCGTTCTCCGGCAACGGTGCGCTCTGCAATCCCGAAGCGCTGTTCCGCACGATGATCGCAACAGCCGACTACGAGGATTACCAGCACATCTGGGTTCTCAACGACACCGCATGGGAATCGCCCTTCCGCTCGGAGTTCTCCGCACATCCACGGGTGTCTTTCGTCCGACACCGGTCCCGGGACTACTTCACCGCACTCGAGACGAGCCAGTATCTCGTCAACAATGCGACGTTCCCTGCTGAGTTCATCAAGCGCCCCGAACAGATCTATCTCAACGTGTGGCACGGGACCCCGCTGAAGAAGATGGGCTACGACATCGAGAACGGTGCAGACGGGGCCCGCAACGTCCTGCGCAACTTCATGTCCGCTGACTATCTTCTGTCGCAGAACTCCTTCATGACCGAGACGATGTACCTCGGCGCATACAAGCTCAACAATGTGTTCCGCGGGGCGATCATCGAGGAAGGCTATCCGCGCACCGACAAGATGATCGGCCCGGGCGCGGGCGATCGAGCCCGGGCAGTGCTGGGCGACCGCGGAATCTCCACCCACGGCAAGAAGGTGATCTGCTATGCGCCGACATGGCGAGGCGGCTCCTTCTACAATCCGCAGTCCGATGCAGGGCGTCTCAAAGCCACGGTCATGGCCCTGCGCAGCGCACTCGAGGACGAGAGATGGATCGTTCTGCTCAAAGCCCACCAGGTGATCGTCGATCAGCTCGTCGATGATCCGGAGCTCGCAGACTTCCTCGTTCCCAACGATGTTCCCGCCAACGACGTCCTCGCGATCACCGACATCCTCGTCTCGGACTACTCGAGCATCTTCATCGACTTCCTCGGTACCGGGCGGCCGGTCCTCTTCCACCTCCCCGACGCGGGGAAGTATGCCGCCGAACGCGGCACCTACCTGCGACCCGATGAGCTTCCGGGACCGGTCTCCGAGAGCATTGACGAACTCCTCGACCAGGCGATCCGTCTCGCCGAGGATGATGTGGACCTGTCGAGTGCATTTCCCGAGGAGGCCGCGCGCTTCGACGAGCTCGCAGCGCAGCTGACTCCCCGCGATGACGGCAGCGCCAGCGCGCGCGTCCTCGACGTCGTGTTCAGAGGCAGAGAATCTGAGGGCCGAGTGATTCGGGGATTCGCGGACGGGCGACGCACCCTCGTGCTCTACCTCGGCGGGCTGATCACCAACGGAATCACCTCATCCGTGCTCAACCTGCTCAATCGGATCGACCCCGAGAAAGTCGATGTCACGGCGCTCTACTACCGGTCCGGCCAACAGGATCGCCTGGACAACGCGGCCCTGATTCCGCCCCACGTGCGCCAGGTCATCCGCGACCAGGGAAGCCTGCAGCTTCCCCTGCTGGGGAGCATGCAGGAGTTCGATGCCACGCCCGTCGGAGATCTCGCCGCCGCCGACCGCGACACCGCGCTGTGGAGTTGGGAATGGCGACGCCTGTTCGGCCACGCGAGGTTCGATGCGGCTGTCGACTTCAGCGGATACTCGTCCTACTGGGCGAGGATCATGGCGCACGCCGAAGCCGACCGCAAAGCCGTCTGGCTGCACAACGACCTCGAAGCCGATGCGATGCGTGAGGTCGATGGTGCCAGGCCCCACTTCAACAACCTCACCGGTGTCTTCAAGCTCTACCACGACTATGACGCACTCGTCTCGGTATCGCCCGACCTGCGCGAGATCAATGCGGAGAGTCTCAGCAGGTACGCCGAACCCGAGCGGTTCATCAGCGCCCGCAATGTCATCGATGTCGACCGTGTTCGCAATGGCGCAGGACGCTCGACCGCGACGAACCCCCACGCACTGTCCATTGACGTGCGTACGCTCTCAGATGCCGTCGCCGAGATCGGCAAACACTACTCATTCGACGAGCTGATCTCGGAGGCCTCCCGCCAAGCACTTGTCGGAGGTCTCCTCGGAGCGCAGAAGGGCAAGACCTTCGTCACTGTCGGACGCCTGTCTCCGGAGAAGAACCAGGCCCGGCTGCTCCGAGCATTCGCTGAAGTCAGCGCTGAAGAGCCGGACGCCCGCCTCGTCATCATCGGAGACGGGCCGCTGAGCGACGAACTCCGAGAACTCGCCGTCTCGCTCGGCGTCGCCGGCTCCGTCGAATTCACCGGTCGACTGCGCAACCCCTACGCCCTGATGTCCGGATGCGACTGCTTCGTCCTCTCAAGCGACTACGAAGGTCAGCCGATCGTCATCCTCGAAGCCCGAGTGCTTGGGCTGCCCATCGTCACTACGCGTTTCGGTTCTGCGGCAAGTGCGATGGACGGCAGCGGCGGACTGATCGTCGACTGCGATGAGACGGCGCTGGCCGAGGGCATGAAGAAATTCCTTGCGGGAGAGATCACACCGACGGCATTCGACCCCGATGTCTACAACGCGGAAGTGATCGGCGAATTCGAGGCGGCCGTCTTCGCCATGGGTCCGTCTGAAGGCGAGAAGGGCAAGGAGTCTGCCGATTCTATGGCCGGGTAACCGGCTGGTAAAATACCGGTGAACTCTTGAAGCTTCCAGGGCTCGACGGACTGTCCGAGCCCCCTCCGATCAGTAGGGACCGTTTCCGTATGCGCCGAGTCATCACCTATGGCACGTTCGACCTGCTCCATTATGGTCACATCCGGCTGCTGCAGCGGTGCAAGGAGCAAGGCGACTACCTCGTCGTCGCCCTCTCGAGCGACGAGTTCAACGAGGGCAAGGGTAAGAAGTCCTACTTCACCTTCGAAGAGCGCAAGCGCATGCTCGAGGCCATCCGCTACGTCGACCTCGTCATCCCCGAAGACAACTGGGAGCAGAAGGTCACCGATGTCGAGAAGTATCACATCGACACCTTCGTCATGGGCGACGACTGGGAAGGGGAGTTCGACTTCCTCAAGGACAAGGTCGACGTCGTCTACCTTCCGCGCACCCCCGAGATCTCGACCACGCGGATCAAATCCGAACTCGGCAAGTCCTGACGCTGCGATCTGCAGGATCGCACAGATCACCTGCGCCCAGCCGCCTACGGCTGAACTTCCACCACCAACTGCGGGCATGTCCCCGTGGAGAAGAAAGAGGGACGGCTGAGTGAGCCACACGATGACAGAGAAGAGCCCGGTGCGTCTATCCATCGTCATCCCTGTCTTCAACAGCCCGCAGCACGTTCGGACTGCGGTCGCATCAGCCGCAGCGCAGACGTGTGAAGACGGCGATGTCGAGGTCATCGTCGTCGACGACGGTTCGACCGACGAGACCCCGACCGTGTTGGACGAACTGGCTGCAGAGTACCGCGGCGTCCGCGTCATCCGTCAGGAGAACTCCGGCTGGGCCGGTGCACCGCGGAATACCGGATTGGCCGCGGCACGCGGCGACTATGTGTTCTTCCACGATGTCGACGACCGGCTCAACGGCGACTGTCTGGGCAACGCTGTGGCCTACGCCGACGAGAAGCTCAGCGATGTCGTACTCGTCAGACTCGAAGGACGAGGAGGACGCCACACGCATGACGATGTCTTCGCCGATACGCAGGAGGTTGGCGATATCCGCCGACTCGTTCGCTCAAACTTCTGCTTCAAGCTCTTCCGCCGTTCCTTCCTCGTCGCGAACGACCTGACGTTCCCTGCGGAGAGGATCAGGCTCGAAGATGCTCAATTCTGCTTCCGCGCCTATGCGCTGGCTGGCAAAGTCTCCATTCTCTCCGACCGGACGTATTACTTCGTCTGCGACCACGGCGGCGGTCACATCAGCCAATCGAGAACCGAACCGCGGCTGCACGCCGAAGGCATCCGCGAAAGCCTCAGACCCCTGGAATCGGGTCCCTGGGAGGACGCGCTTCGGCGGGAAGCGGTGGCGGACTTCTTCCGCAGAGTGACCCTCAACCGATTCAACGACACCTTCCATACGCGACGTGTTGAAGTCCGTCTCGCGTGGATCGCCGAATCAACCCGTCTGGTGAGGGAATTCTGTCTTCCCGAGAGGCTCTTCGAGTTCTACAGCCCGCTCAATCGGGCGCGTGTGTGGAGCCTGGCCTCAGGCATTCCTGCGCTCGTGGAAGCAGTCGCCCGCAGAGGCAACCGTTCAAGGGCGGTTCTGAATGTGGTCGATCGAGTACAGGTCAGAGGTTTCGCAGTGGTGGTCGAGGGCACGGCGGCCGCAGTGCTGGCGACACGTGAGATCACCGGGCTCGACATCCAGGTGCGCAAGGACGGCGAGGAACTCGCTCTCTTCGGCGCAGAGCTCACCGATGAGCGGGCTGGAGGTGGGGACGTCGATCGAGCAGCCAACGCCGTCACCGGATTCCGGGTGACCATCCCGGTCAAGGCGCTTCTCTCGCAGGGGACGGTGAAGCTCTACGCTCGCGCAACAGACGATGAGGGAAGGACAACTGGGTTCATCCGTATCGGACTCGCTGAATCCGCTCGGGTCCGACGCCGGCATTGGGGTGTATCGATCGAGTCTTCACCGACGAAATACGGCGGAATGAACCTCCACGTGCGAACGGGAGCGAAAGCTCTGGTCGGACAGGTCCTCGGTCGCAGACGATGAAGTGACACCGACGAGCTCGCCCCACCGCTCTTCGAACCGAACCTCGACAACACCAAGCAAGGAACTCCACTCATGATCTTCGACCGACTGCTCAGGAGAATCCGACCGTCCGTGACGCAGGGCCGCGGGAGCGTCGATCGCGTATACGACCTCACGTGGTCGATTCCCGACGAGTTCGGCGGATTGACGAAGGTCATGCTGCGTCGTTCGAGGAACTTCGTCACTCGACTGGGGATGTCAGTCGACGTGCTCACCCTCGACTATCGCCTCGACGTCAACGAGGCTCGTGCGCGCCTGCGCGAGTCAGGTGAACTCATCGATGGCATGGAACTGCGCAACGCTTGGTCGGAGGTGGCCGCCTTCGATCACCGGCAGTTGCAGACCTTCGGCGGCACCGCCACAGGCGCGGGCGTACCCGCAGCAATGGAATCCTTGGAGACACGGTCATGCCCGCGCTACGTCGAATACCTCGACTCGAGCGGTCAGGTCGTGCGAGTCGATCACCTGCGCGCCGACGGGTCCGTCTGCGTCATCGATGACCGTACAGGCGAGAAGCGGCGACTCGTGATCATCGATCCCGACGGGCGCTACGTCTCAGAGTTCTCCCGGGCCCGGGACTTCTACTTCGCATGGCTCGACGCCGCGATCGGATCCGACGACGCCGTGCTCATCAACGAGTCGAAGTACATCGCGACCTTCCTCTTTCACTACCGTCGCGATCACATCCGCATCGGCCAGGTGCTCCACAACTCGCACCTCAACGCGCGGTCAGCATCCCCTAACGGACCTTTCACCAAATCCCGTCTGGGGATCCTCAACCACTGGTTCGACTACGACTTCATCATCTTCCTCACGGAGAAGCAGAAGGCGGATTTCGTCCGGGCCTTCGGTGATTCGCCGACTCTTGTCGTCATCCCGAACTCGACGGCAGTCAGCGCTGGTGACGCAGACGTCCGAGACGGCCGGGAGCAGAACCGCGGGGCTGTCGTCGCCCGACTCACCGGCCAGAAGCAGGTCGATCATGCCCTGAGCGCGGTGAGGGAAGTCGGTCCCGAACTGACCCTTGACATCCTCGGCGATGGGGAGAAGCGCACCGAACTCGAACGCCTGGTCGACGCGAGTGAAGTCCTGGCAAGAAGAGTGTCGTTCCGAGGCCACGTCGATGGTGCCGCCGACCAGCTCAACGACTATTCGTTCATCCTGCTCACCAGTTCCTTCGAGGGCATGGGTGTCGTGCTCATCGAGGCCATGGCACGAGGATGCGTCCCCATCGCCTACGACATCAGATACGGCCCATCCGACATCATCGATTCCGGCGAGAACGGCTTCCTCGTCCGCGACCCGCGGGAGATGACCGCGGCGATCACCGAGCTCCTCGGTTGCGATGCCGAGGCGATGGGGCGCCTGCGCGAAGCGGCCGTCGAGAAAGCCCGAACCTTCAGCGACGAACGCGTCACCGAACGCTGGTCGCAGCTCTTCTCGACGCTTTCGACCACCACGAAGATCCATCCGCCGCGCAGGACGACTCCCGAACGTGGAACTGCACTCCCGCTGCCGGACGGCGGAATCGCGATCACCGTGTCCGGGCGGAGGGAACGCGCGAGCAACGAGGATGTGATCGCGATGCGCACTCGAGACGGATACTACGCTTTCGCCTCGGCCGTCGATGGGGCAGGAACGGCGACCTTCACGGGCGAGGAGCTCGCCGTTCTCCCATCGGATGCCATTCTCGACGTGTGGCTGCAGACGACGGGACGGCACGGAATCGAGCGTCACCGCATCGCATGGGCCGGTGACAAGGACGAGGCCGCGCTCGGAAGACTGATTTCGTATCGCACGGTGAAGGGCAATCTCAGCCTCAAGGTCGATTGAACGATTGCCGGTCGGCTCACCTCGGCGTCCTCGCGAGAGAATGCGGGCTCCGGCTCCTGCCACGTAAGTAGCGAGCCGGTTGGACAGTCGGTAAACTTGACGTGAATTGTCGTGGACGGATGCAGTCAAAAGGTAGGTCGGGCGTGAGCGCGGAGAAGCAGACTCGGTACCCGACGCTGTCCGAATTGCGGGCGAAAGCCCAGCCTGTCGAGGTCCGGACACGGAAGAACGCCGAGCATTGGACCGCTCAGCTCTACCTCCGCCACTTCTCCATCTACTTCACGATGCTCCTGGTGAGGACCCGGATCAGCGCCAACGGGGTCACCGGGATGATGATCCTCGCGGGATGGTGCATCGCTGCCTCCCTGCTCATCCCCGGGGTATGGGGTGCGGTGCTCGCGGTCTTCTTCTCCCAGGTGCAGATGTACATCGACTGCTGCGACGGCGAGGTCGCCCGGTGGCGGGGAACGAGCGGCGCCAAGGGCGTCTTCCTCGACAAGGTCGGCCACTACACGACTGAGGGCCTCGTCGCGTTCGCACTCGGCGCGCGGGCCGTCGGCGAATGGTCGAACCTCCAGACCGATCCCGGCGGCACGTACCCGTACCTGCTCGCCGGATCGATGCTCGCCTCCCTCGTCCTGCTCAACAAAGCCCTCAACGACATGGTCCACGTCTCCCGCGCCTTCAGCGGATTGGACAAGCTCGCAGATTCGCAGGCGGCGACCGCACTCAACCCCGGTTTCACCGCCAAGCTCAAGCGCGCGGCACGATTCGTCCCGTTCCACCGCATCTACCATTCGGTCGAACTCTCACTGCTGGCCCTCGTCTCGAGCATCGTCACGGCGATCATCGTCCCGCTCGGCGCGGCACCGTTGAGCGGCGAACGGTGGCTCGTCCTCGTCCTCGTCCCCCTTTGCCTGCTCTCAGTCATCGGTCACTTCATGTCGATCATGGCGTCGAAGAGGCTGTCATGACCGAGCCCAATCGCATCCTCGTACAGCGGTTCGAAGCGAACCGGAAGTACACCTTCGGCGTCGTCGTGCTCACTCAGGGCAAGCGGCTCGAAGAGCTCAACCGCGGCTTCGACTCGCTCCTCGCACAGAAGGGAGTCGAACTCGACATCGTCTGCGTGGGAAACGGCTGGGATCCCGAAGGCATACCTCCGGCAGTCAAGCGCTTGGGACTGCCGGAGAACCTCGGCATTCCCGCCGGACGCAACGCCGGTGTGCCGCATGTCAAGGGTGAGTTCCTCTTCTTCCTCGACGACGACGCGTGGCTGCCCGACGACACGACCCTCATGCGCATGGCACAGCTCATGCGCACGAAACCGAAGATCGGCCTCGTTCAGCCGCGTGTCGAGGAGCCAGGCGGCCCGGCCTCTCCCAAGCGGTGGATTCCCCGCCTGAAGAAGGGCGAGGCCGACCATTCCTCGAACGTCTTCTCCGTGTGGGAAGGCGCCGTGTGCATGCAGCGCAAGGCATTCGACGAGTGCGGAGGGTGGCCGTCGACGTTCTGGTACGCCCACGAAGGCATCGAGCTTGCGTGGCGCGTCTGGGACGCCGGATATTCGGTGTGGTACATGGGCGACCTCGCTGTCGCCCACCCTGTGATGGATCCTAGCCGCCACGACGAGTACTTCTACATGAATGCCCGCAACCGCGTCTGGTTGGCCAGACGCAATCTGCCGTGGCCGTTCAACTGGATGTACGTCGGGTCGTGGACGCTCATGCAGTGCCTGAAGTGGGCGAGCAAGCCCGATCAGCTGCGACCGTGGTTCGAAGGGTGGCGTGACGGGTGGAAGCTCGATCCGTGGAGTGAGAACGAACGGCACAAGAAGCTTTCGGGTCGCGGCGTGCTGAGAATGGCGCGTCACGGGCGCCCCCCGGTCGTCTGATCCGCTCGCCGGATTTCAGTGGCCCGGGCAGGGACTCCGGGGCCGCTCTCACTCGCTTGATTCGGCGTTCGAGCCTGAGTCTCTGAAGCCCGTAAGATCCGCCGACCGCTGTGCGATGAGTTCGGACACTGCCGCGGTGAACAGCTTCGTCGATGTGCCCCTCTCGCCTGCCCCGAAGTAGAAGGTGCGGAGATCCGTCCGAGCACCGGCCGCCTCATCCTGGTTCATCGCCTGACCGAAGATGTTCTGGGCGTCCTTGACGGAGTCGCCGTCGATGATCGGTGTTGCCCGACTGATCGGCGCGTCGTCATGCAGCTGCTCTCGGTCGTCCCGCCGGTCGGTGAGGACCAAGGGCTTCTCGGGATGCATATAGAGGAAATCCAATCCCACGCTTGAGATGTCCGTGACCAGCAGGTCGACCGCGTCGAACATCCCGAGGATGTCCCCTTGCATGAGGATCTGGTGCTGGAGCGAGTGGTCGTGGATCGACTCGTTGGCTGAGTCCAGCAGCTCTCTGATGCGTGAGTCCGCCGCCTGCATGTTCGGATCCTTCGACGTCTCGACTCGCGGGTGGGGCTTGTAGATGACGCGTGTGTCGGGCAGGGCCAAGGCGGCCTCGACGATGGAAGGGCCGTAGAGATCGACCGACGTGTAGTTGTTCGAGTCGTTCTCACCTTCCCACGTGGGGGCGTACATGATCGTGCGCGCCGACGACCGCTCGAGTTCCGCCTCTCGGGCGATGTCGAGCTGAGGACGACCGACTTTGACCAACGCCTTCTCGTCGAAGTCCAGAAGCGCCCTCCGGTGTCGTTCGACGGCTGCGTCTCCGGCGACGAACACTCGGTCGTAGGACTTAGCCTGGTTCGACACCATGCTCAGCTTGTCCGACTCGCCGTGGTTGACATGGACATGGACCATCGGCGCGAATCCCAAGGACTGGAAGTTCGTCATTCCATTGTTCACGTAGAGGGCGAGCTTGAAGCTGTTGGCGTGATAGAAGGTGTGCAGAGGGTCGAAGCGGCGCTTGAGCACGAGCGGAAGTCGCGTCACCTCTCGCGCGGCGAGCAGGGTCGATGGGCGTCTGAGCACGATGACGACCCTGTGCGTGCGATGGAGCTCTTCGAGGACAGGGATCCACTGACTCAGCTGATAGAACTTCGACTTCGCGTCACCGAAGTAGACGACGACCTCAGCTTTGACGTAGTCGCCGTTGTACTCCTCCTCGAGCCGCACCCAGCGCTCGGTTCCTCGGATCCATTGGCTGGTCTTCTTCCAGGCAGATGATCGAACTGTGGCCAACGCTGCGGTACGGAGGGGGTTGAACACTGTAGGGAACCACTTTCAGCGACAAGATCGGTTTTCGGAACTGACGGTCTAAATCGTGTCACCGAATCACGCCCAGTCAAAACCAATGTGCTGTGAAGATCTGCCGAATGGCGTACGGCAAGAGTGCGGAGGGACAGAGATCCGATCGACACAGACCGAAACTGTATTGTGTCCTAGTAACTCTTGCCAAAATCGCAACACGCGTGCAGACTGGGGGAATGCTCGGCGGCAAAGAGGCAGCGGACGGCGATCAGGCCGGACTCGGAACACGTGTGCGCGCTGCGATCCGCCGGGCGGGGATCAACCACAGCGAAGTCGCCCGCAGCATCGGACTCGAACCGAGCAAGCTCTCGAAATCGCTGGCAGGCACACGGAAGTTCCGCGTCGAGGAGATCACACGGATCGCCGAGATCACCGACGTCACCACCGACTGGCTCACCCGCGGACAGGGGGAGGGACCGCCTCGGCGAACGATCACCTCGGTGCCCGCCGATTCGGTCACCCCGGTCGGGAGCGGATCCGAGCCGACCTTGTCGGCAGGGGCACGCGATCATGCGTCGCCGGCGAATGTCGGCATCGGACCCACAGCGGTTGGCGACGACGCCGACGAGACGTGGATGTCGAAAGGGACACGCAACCGGCGGCGCATCGTTGAGGTCGCGTGGGAGCTCTACGCCGACCGCGGCATCGAATCCGTGCGGGTCCACGACATCGCAGAGGCGAGCGGCCTCTCCGTCTCCGCCATCAACTACCACTTCCGCACGAAGACCCAGTTGCTCGAGGCGGCGCTGCGGTACTCCCTCGAGATCATCGCCACCGCCCGGGACCTTCTCGAGCCCGATGATCCCGTCGAGGTGCTCCGTCGCTTCGCCCGCGTCCATGCCGGTGTCGACCCCACGGTGCGTCGCGTCTGGTCGATCTGGATCCAGAGCTGGGCCCGCGCGGTCGTCGACGAGCGCTCTCGCCTCAATCTCACCGCCGTCTACGGCGAATGGCTCGAGCTCGTCACCGGCGTCATCGTCGCCGGTCAGCGGACCGGGCAGATGCGAGCCGGCAACACGGATCTCATGGTCAAGAGCCTGAGCACGTTCATCGACGGTCTAGGCATCGCCCGCAGCGCCCGGCAGATGACGATCAGCGACGACGATGCCCGGCTCATGATCGAATCGTTCCTCGCAGCACACATCCTCGCCCCCGAGTCACCCCCATCCCCCGAGGCCACCGCGCCTCAGCCCCCAAGTCGTCCGTCCCGGGACGCAGCGTCACAGGAAGAAGGCACATGAGCACACCGAACCGAAGACAAGCACTCGGCGCCGGCCTGTCCCTGACAGCGCTCGCGGGGCTCAGTGCGTGCGGCGGGGGAGCCGTCGGCGCGATCAGCGCCGGTGACCCCGTCCGCGGAGGCACCCTGCGGGTGGGCGTGACCGGGGGCAATGCCGCCGATACCGTGGACGGACACATCCCGGTCAACAGCGGCGACGTCGCGCGTGCCGTCAATCTCTACAACGCCCTCTACGGCTGGGACGACGAGGCACAGGTGGTCCCGCTTCTCGCCGAGTCCTTCACCTCCAACGCCGATGCCACGGTCTGGACCTGCACCCTCAGGGAGGGGCTGAAGTTCTCCGACGGCAGCGACATCACCGGTGACGATGTGAAGTTCTCGTTCGAACGGATCACCGACCCCGACGATCCCAAGACAGCGGCAGCGAACTTCACGATGCTCGACGAGGTCGTCCCCACCGGAGACCGCACAGTGGAGTTCCGACTCTCCGAGCCCAACGGGCTCTTCAACGACGCCGTCGCCGAGTACACCGCTGCCATCGTCCCGCGCGGCTACGACCCGGCGAACCCGGTATGCTCGGGACCCTTCAAACTCGAAACGTTCACCCCGGGGCTCTCGTCGGTGCTCGTCGCCAACGAATACTGGTACGGCTACGACGACACCTACCTCGAGCGTGTCGAACTGCTCAACTTCAACGACACCGATGCGCTCATCAACGCGCTGCTCTCCAGCCAGGTCGACGCCATCGCCCAGATCCCGCTCGCACTCGTCGAGGTGATCAACGCCGATGAGCGGATGAGCATCCTCAACTCCGAGACCGGCATGTGGCTGCCGTTCACGATGCGCGTCGACCGTCCGCCGTTCGACGACCCCAAGGTGCGGCAGGCATTCCGCCTGGCCGTCGATCGCGAGCAGATGATCGAACAGGTCCTCTCCGGGTACGGGACGCTGGGCAACGACATGTTCGGTCCGCTGAGCGAGAACTACCCCGACTTCCCGCAGCGGACCCAGGACATCCCGAAAGCCAAGCAGCTCCTCGCCGAAGCCGGATTCCCCGACGGCCTCGACGTCGAACTCGTCACCGCCCCGATCCAGTCCGGTGCTGTCGAATCCGCCCAGGTCTTCGCGCAGCAGGCCGCCGCCGCCGGAATCAGGGTCGACATCCGCCGGGTTGATTCGACGACGTTCTTCGGCGACGAGTACCTCCAATGGGATTTCGCACAGGACTTCTGGTACACCCGTGACTTCATGCCGCAGGTCATCGCCAGCGCTCTCGAGGAGTCCCCCTTCAACGAGACGCATTGGAACGACCCCAAGTTCAACGAGGTCTTCGACCGGGCCCGTGTCATCCCCAAGGCCGCCGACCGGAGGGACCTCGAACACGAACTCCAGAAGATGCTCTACGACGACGGCGGCTACATCATCTGGGGCTTCGCCAACCAGGTCGACGCATACCAGAAGTACGTCGGCGGCCTGCGACCCAACGCGACCGGCCGGCCGCTGGGCGGGTGGCGCTTCGACCGCGTCTGGATCGGAAAGGTGTGACATGTTCGCCCAAGTCATCATCCGCAGGCTGATCTTCTCCGCCTTCATCCTCCTCGCCGTCTCCCTCATCGTCTTCGGCGCGACCCTCCTGCTGCCCGGAGACGCCGCCCGGGCCATCCTCGGCCAGCAGGCCACCCCCGAACGCATCGCAGCGCTCAACGAACAGCTCGGACTCAACCTGCCGCCCTGGCAGCGCTACCTCGAATGGCTCGGCGGGCTCTTCGTCGGCGACTTCGGCACCTCGACCGCTACGGGCGGTCCGGTGTCCGAACTCCTCGGGGAGCGCATCGGCAACTCCTTCATCCTCATGGCCCTGGCCGCCATCATCTCCGTGCCGCTGGGCATCGGACTCGGCGTCTACTCGGCGCTGCATCGCGGCACCCGCCGTGACCAGGCCCTGACCGGGATCAGCCTCGTGCTCGCGGCGATGCCGGAGTTCGTCATCGGCATCGGCCTCATCGCGATCTTCGCCACCTCGGTGTTCCAGATCCTTCCCGCCGTCACCCTGGCCCCGCCGGGCCAACCGGTGTGGACGATCCCGGCTCAGCTCGTCCTCCCCACGGCCACCCTCGTCCTCGTCGTCACTCCCTACATCGTGAGGATGATGCGGGCGACGATGATCGAAGTCCTCGATTCCGGCTTCGTCGAGATGGCCCGCCTCAAAGGCGTCCCCGAGCGCCGCGTCATCCTCCGCCACGCCCTGCCGCACGCGCTCGGTCCCGTCGCCCAGGTCATCGCGATCCAACTCGCGTGGCTGGCCGGAGGCGTCGTGGTCGTCGAGTTCCTCTTCCGCTACCCCGGCATCGGCCAGGCGCTCATCGACGCCGTCACCTACCGCGACGTCCAGGTCGTCCAGGCGATCTCGATGCTCGTCGCCGCCGTCTACGTCGTGGTCAACCTGGCTGCCGACATCGTCGGCATCCTCACCAACCCGAAACTGAGGAGCGCAGCATGAGCAGCAGCCTCGACGACATGAAGTCCTCGGCCATCGAAGCCGCGGAGGTCCCCAAGGAATCACAGACGACCTACGTCCCGTTCTTCCGCCGCGTGCTCGCGCAGAAGCAGGGACGGATCGGGCTGACGCTCACCGCGATCGTCGTCCTCTTCGCCTTCTGCGGCCCCCTGCTCCTGCCGTGGGCGACCGGGTCGACGGCCACCGAGTTCGTCGGCAAGCCGTTCTCTGCCTACGGGATCTTCGGCACCGACAACCTCGGCCGCAGCGTGCTCTCCCGGTTCCTCGCCGGCGGCTTCACGCTCATCATCTACTCCGTCCTCGCCACCGCGCTGGGCATGGTCCTCGGCGCTGCCGTGGGGATGCTCGCCGCGTACGTCGGCGGGCGCTTCGATGCGATCATCATGCGCCTCAACGACGTGCTCCTCGCCATCCCGCAGCTCGTGTTCGCGCTGCTGGCGATCACGGTGCTCGGTCCGCAGGGGTGGGTGCTCATCACCGTCATCGGCATCACCCACGCCCCGCGCATCGCGCGCGTGGCGCGATCGGCCACCCTGGGCGTCATCAACGAGGACTACATCCTCGCCGCGGAGATGTACGCGATGCCGCGAACGAAGCTCCTTGTCCGCGAGCTGCTGCCGAACATCACCGGACCGCTGAGCGTCGAAGCCGGACTGCGACTGACCTATTCGATCGGTGCGATCGCCTCGCTGTCCTTCCTCGGACTCGGCCTCCAGCCGCCCGCTGCCGACTGGGGTCTGATGATCAACGAGAACCGCATCGCCCTGAGCATCCAGCCGTGGGGCGTGCTCCTGCCGGTCATCGCGATCGCGCTGCTGACCATCGGCACCAACCTGCTCGCGGACTCCTTCGCCCGAGCCACCGCCTCGACCACAGTGGAGGAATGATGACGACGACCAATGACGTAGTCGCCCCCGACGAATCATTGCCGAACGAGAACATCGTCCTGCGGGTCTCCGACCTCAGGATCGACACGGTCGCCGGGGAGGAGATCCTCCACGGGGTGAGCTTCGCCCTCGCCCGGGGAGAGATCCTCGGCCTCGTCGGGGAGTCAGGTTCGGGGAAGACGACGGCCGGTCTCGCCTGCATGGGTCACTTCCGTTCAGGACTCAAGTACGGTTCGGGGTCGGTGAGTCTGTGGCCGCGCGGTGACGACACCGCCGTGGAGGTCCTCGACCTCGACGAGGTGGCCGTGCGCTCCCTGCGCGGGTCCCGGATCGCCTACATCCCGCAGGACCCTGCCCTCTCGCTCAATCCGGCGATGCGCGTGGGGGACCAGATCCGCGAGGTCCTCGACATCCACGGCTTCGGCTCCTCCGCCGCCGAGCGGGAGGCCCGGATCTCCCAGGTCCTCGTCGATGTGGGACTGCCCGGCGACAAGGCCTACCAGAGCCGGTGGCCGCACCAGCTCTCCGGCGGTCAGCAGCAGCGCATCGGCATCGCCATGGCCTTCGCCATGTACCCCGATGTCCTCATCCTCGACGAGCCGACGACCGGTCTCGACGTCTCCACCCAGGCCGTCGTCCTCGACACCATCCGCCAGATGACTGTGGCCAACGACGTCGCCGGCCTCTACATCACCCACGACCTCGCTGTCATCAAGGACATCTCCGATCGGGTGGCCGTCATGCTCCGCGGCGACCTCGTCGAAGAGGGACCGGCGGCACAGGTGCTCTCCCGGCCGCAGCACGACTACACGAAGATGCTCATCGCCGCCGTGCCCGACCTCGCCGGTGACAAGACGATCGGAGAGCCGTCTGGGACCGCGGTGTCGGAGTCCGAGGAGACTGTCGCGACTTCCGATTCCACGGCTTCGCGGCCCGAAGACGCGACGACTCTCCTCACGGAGGCACCCCTGCTCGAGGTCTCGGACGTGGCGCTTGCCTACGGGAAGGCGCAGATCCTCGACGGCATCAACCTCGTCCTCGAACCGGGGGAGTGCACGATGCTGCTCGGGGAGTCGGGGTCGGGCAAGACGACGCTGTCCCGATGTGTGGCCGGACTCAACGACGACTACTCGGGGGCCGTGCGGCTGCGCGGCGTCGAACTGGCGAAGTCGACGAGGAAGCGGACGAACGATCAGCGCATCGGCATCCAGTACGTCTTCCAGTCCCCGTTCTCCTCACTCAACCCGCGGCGGTCGATCGGACAGTCGCTCACCGTTCCCCTCGAGATGAGCGGCGAGGGCACGGCTGCGAGCAGGAAGGCCATCGTCGAGGAGGCGCTCGACTCGGTGCGCCTGGGGCGGTCGTTCTACCACCGGCGTCCTGGTGATCTCTCCGGTGGGGAACGGCAGAGGGCGGCGATCGCCAGAGCGCTCGTCAACGCACCGTCGGTGCTCGTCTGCGATGAGATCACCTCGGCGCTCGATGTCAGTGTCCAAGCGTCGATCATCGGGCTGCTGCGCACCCTGCGGGCCGAACGGCAGCTCGCGATGCTCTTCGTCACGCACAACATCGCGCTCTCGCGTCACATCGCCGACAACCTCGCCGTCCTCAACAAGGGCGTCATCGTCGACTACGGGTCCGCGGACGCCGTGCTCGAGAACCCGCAGCACGAGTACACGAAGTCCCTCATCGCCGACGTGCCGACGTTCTGAGGACGGGCGGCTCACCGGTGGCCGCGGGGTCAGGCGGTAGGGCCGAGGATCCGGCCGTGCCGCCTCAGCTGCTCGTCGAGTAGACCTGCTGGGAGCCGCCGGCGCGTGAGCGGTTGCGGCGACGGGTCTCCGCGGTGGTCCCACGCGCATCCGAACTCCGCTGCGTCCCGCCCTGGGACGAGGCCGCGGCGCGGGACTGACTCCCTCGCGTCTGGTCCGCGCGAGACCGGGACCGGGACCTGTCAGAGGTGCGTCCCTGACCCTTCGTGCCGTTGTGGGCGCGTCCGGTACGGGACTCACCGGATCGGGAGCTGCGCGTCGTCGACGCGGTGTTCTCTGAAGTCGGCGCGCCGGACTTCGGACCAGTCTGTCCGCCGGTACCGCGGCGACCGCGGCGGCGACGCGCGGAGCGCTTGTGCGATGGAGCCTGGCCGGCAGGTGCGGCCTCCGTTCCCCGCACCTTCTCCGGCTGGCCCTCCTGGGGCTCGACGAACGGGGCGACCTCGCCGACGAGCGGGCTCACCTGAGCGGAGTCGGCGGTGACCTTCTGTGGCTTGACCGAGATCTTCGCCTTGCGCAGCAACGCCAGGGTGTCCTTGCGCTCCTCGGGCGTCATGATGGTGACGACATCACCGGCGCTGCCGGCGCGCGCGGTGCGACCCGAGCGGTGGAGGTAGGCCTTGTGCTCGGTGGGCGGGTCGACGTGGACGACGAGTTCGACGGCATCGACGTGGACCCCGCGGGCGGCCACGTCGGTTGCGACGAGGACCTTGACGTCGCCCTCGGCGAACGCGGCGAGGTTGCGTTCCCGGGCCGACTGGGACAGGTTGCCGTGCATGTCGACGGCCGGAATACCCTGCTTCGTCAGCAGCCGGGCCAGCCTCTTGGCGCGATGCTTGGTGCGGGTGAAGAGGATCCGGCGACCGGATCCAGAGGCCAGCCGGTGGACGAGCTCGCTCTTGTCCTCGGCGGTGACTTCGAACAGATGGTGGGTCATCGCGTCGACGTGTGAGGTCGGATCGTCGACCGAATGGAGCACCTGGTTGTGGAGGAACCGTCGTACGAGCTTGTCCACGTCGTTGTCGAGGGTCGCGGAGAAGAACATCCGCTGACCCTCGACCGGGGTCTTCGCGAGCAGTCGGGTGACGCCGGGCAGGAAGCCCATGTCGGCCATGTGGTCGGCCTCATCGAGAACGGTGACCTCAATGCAGTCGAGGGAGACGATGCCCTGCTGGAGGAGATCTTCGAGCCGCCCGGGGCAGGCGACGACGATGTCGACTCCGGCCGCCAGCGCGGTCTCCTGCCGCTTCTGCTTGACCCCGCCGAATATCGTCGTGGTCGTCAGCCCGCACGCCTTGGCGAGCGGATCGAGTACCGCTGCGATCTGCGTGGCGAGCTCACGGGTAGGAGCGAGGATCAGACCGCGCGGGGCGCGGCCCCTGGCTGGTCGTGACGGCTGCGTCTCGGCGAGCCTGGCGACCATGGGGATGGAGAAGGCGAGGGTCTTGCCCGAGCCTGTCTTCCCGCGGCCGAGCACATCGCGTCCGGCGAGGGTGTCACCGAGCGTGTCCTGCTGGATGGGGAACGCTGCGGTCTTGCCGTCGGCCGAGAGCTGATCGACGAGAACGGTGGGGACGCCGAGGTCGGAGAACGAACGGGCGGAAGTGGTCGTGGACGCAGTGATGGCGTGGCCTTTCGACGCGCCGGGGCATTCGGCATCCGCGTGTGCGGAGGGAGCGGAACTTCCCGGCAGGGTGTCCGAACGCGGGACCGCGTTCTGGTTCGCCGAGAGGAATGTCGTGTGCCGCAGCCGGTGAGAGCGTGTGCAGAGTCGAGAGGTCCTGTCGACGCAGGGATTCCGCAGAGCGGAGATCGCAAGGCCTCCAACGATACACCCCTGAGCCTGTCGGCGTCAGTCCACCCGACCGAGGTGTGATGCAGCGAACGTCGAGGCCGCCTCGAGAGCGGCGTTCGCCTCGTCGAGCATCCTGCCGAAGTGGAGGAAGGAGTGGAGGACCTGCGGGTACTCGATGTATTCGACCTCGGTGCCCGCCCGCCGCAGGAGAGCCGCGAGGGCGCGACTGTCGTCGCGCAGAGGGTCGAGTCCGGCGGCGGCGATGAAGGTCGGGGGAAGGCCGCGGAGATCAGCGCCGAGGTGGTTGACGTAGGGGCTCTCTGCGTCTGCGGGGGACGAGTAGTGCAGAGTGGCGATCGACGCGAGAGCCTCCGGGGTCATCCCGTCCCATGCGCCGCCGAAGAGTCGCCTGCTCTCGGAGTCGGTGAGACCGTGACCGCCGTAGAAGAGGAGGAGCGCCCTGATGGAGGTGAACGCCTTCTCGACGCCGACGCGTTCGGGTGTGTGCTGGATGCGTTCGGGTTCGTCGCGCAGGAGGAGGGCCGCTCCGAGGGCGAGCATCGCCCCGGCGGAATCGCCGGCGACGGCCAACCGGCTGCCGTCGATGCCCCACGTGCCGCCATGGGCGACGAGGCGGTCGATGACGGCGGCGCATTCGAGCAGCGCCTGCGGGAAGATCGCCTCCGGAGAGAGCGAGTAGTCGACGGCGATGACGGCGGCTCCCGAGGCGACGGCGATCACCCGTGCGATCCGGTCGTGGGTATCGAGGTCGCCGAGGGAGAAACCTCCTCCGTGGAGGAAGACGACGCCCGGGAGCGTCGAGTCGTCTGAGGGTCGGTGGATGCGCACGCGTACCTCGACGTCGCCGACCCTGATGTTCGCGTCGAGGGTCTGCGCCATCGTCGGTCCGTCCTCATTCCAGAAGGCGCGTTCGGCGCGGTACTCGGCTCGGGCAGCGGCGAACTCCGTCGGCGCCAGGGCATCCCTGGAATCGTCGGGGACAGCCTCCCGTCCCATGCGGGCGGTGACGACGTCGTCGGCGGCCTTCCGGCATTCGGCGGCGCGAGCATCCTGGACCCGGAGCACTTCCCGCATCTGCGTCGACAGCGCCTCGCGGATGTCCCGCGGCATGGTCGACCCCTGCGGAGAAGGGGAGGTCGCATCGTGAGTCATCGTGTCCCTCCCCGGATCTCTGAACGCGCGGACGTGCACCGTCCAGCCTACTCGCGGGGTTGCGGACCCCCCGAGTGCGCGGTCCGGGCGATCTCCCCGGCGGCCCGCGCCCGCAACCGGTCTCGGTGGGAATAAGCGGTGGCCGGCGACGTTGTCATAGTCGAAGTGAGTGATCGACAAGGGCACGCGAAGGCACACGCGCTCGCGTCGACGAATGTGCCAAGGCCGGGGAGCCGGCGGGGGACGGAGGACGCAGATGTCAGAGCAGACGCGGATCGAACAGATGCGCCGACACGAGACCGATCATGAAGTCCCGTGGTCGTTGCCGATCGTGGTCCGCAAGTCGAAGACGGGTCTGTCTCGCCACATCGACGTGCTTGAGGCCACGGCAAGGGCTGTGGTCACGTTCCTCGACGATCCGCGCTCACAGCCAGGCGGGGAGTGGAGCGACGCCGTCGCATACTGGCGCGACGGGGCGATCCGCAAGGTCGTGCGCCGCGGCGACGGGAAGAAGCTCGAGGATGCGCGTGCCCTTGGCAGCGTGACCGTGAGCTTCGGTGGGACCGAAGACTATGCGCCGGCAGAGGCGTCGGTCTTTCCGCCCGGGCCGGTCTCCCCGCTGCCGCCGCAGCTGTCGAAGCTGCAGGTCGGGGGCACGGAGTTCCCCGATGAGGGAGAGACATCCGTGCCCGCCGCCGAGGCTGTCGTGACGATCGAACTCTCCCCGCTGGTCACTCTGACGACGGGCAAGGCCGCCGCTCAGGTCGCCCACGGGGCCCAACTCGCCTTCGAGCAGATGTCGCCGGAGCAGCGAGACCGATGGCGAGACGCCGACTTCAGTCTCCGCGTCGTCACTCCGAGTGAGGCCGATTGGCGCACGGCAAGCAGGACCGTGAGCGTCATCGACGCAGGCTTCACCGAGGTGGACGGACCGACGGAGACCGTCCGCGCCTGGTGGTGACGGAGATCAGGTGCTCTCGGGGAGCTCGTCCTCTTCGCCCTCTTCGAGCGGCCTCGTCTTCGTGCCGTTCCCGAACTCGTCGAGAATGATCCGGCGTTTGACCATCTCGCCGGTCTCCTCGTCCATGACTTCGATGATGTCGCCCGGGTGGGTCGACGGCTGGTAGTGGTCCTCGTTGACTCCGCTCATGGCGCTGCCTCCTCTGGGTTAGTCCGACGGTACCTCTGTGTGACGTGACTCTCAAGGATCATCGGCCGAGGTGGTCGGGGCTTCTGCGCTGCGCGGCTTCTTGTTTACGAATATGACTGTACGGTAACATCGAGTCACCATCTGCAAGTGCAACCAAGGGAGTTTGCCATGCTGAAGACATTCGTTCTCGTATCCGGTGCTTGGCACGGAGGATGGGCTTGGCGGCCGGTCGCACAGCATCTGCGGCAAGCCGGGCATACGGTCTATGCGCCGACGCTGCCCGGGCTGCATGACGGGGATGAGCCGCAGAGATACGGGCTCGATGATGTGATCGACCATATTGTCACGGTGATCGAGGAGAACGACCTCCGCGATGTCACGCTCATCGGTCACAGCTGGGGCGGGTATGTCATCACCGGTGCGGCACCGCGGATCGCCGAGCGGCTCCACAGGCTCGTCTACTGGAGTGCTTTCGTTCCGGCCGCCGGCCGGTCGCTCATGGACGAGGTTCCGCCGCACTATCGTGAGCTGTTCGAGGGGCTGGCTGCCCAATCGGGTGACAACTCCGTGATGCTCCCGCTCGAGGTATGGAAGGCCGCGTTCATGCAGGACGCCGACGAGTCCGTTCAGACGATGATCCACAGTCTGCTGGTTTCCCAGCCGATGCAGTACTTCACGACTCCCGTTGACTCTGTGATGCCGACCAAACTCGGAATCGATGTGTCCTATCTGCTCGGCGCCGAGGACATCGGACTGCCGGAAGGAGAGTACGGCTGGCCCCGTTTCGCCGAGCGGCTCGGGGTCGAGCCGGTTCCGGTGCCGGGCAGTCATGAGTCTCTATTCACCCGACCGGACGAACTGGCCGACGCTTTCGCACGAGCATGACAGCGCCGTCGCCGGGGAGGAATGTGCCCTTGCCGGCGACGGTGCTGTTCGGTGTCGAGCCGCACTCAGCCTTGGTGCGCTGAGAGCCGCCGGCGTCTCACACTCAGAGTGATCGCGGTGCCGGCGGCGACGAGCAGCCCGGCAAGTCCGGTCAGCGCGAGTGTCCCGTCAGCACCGGTCCGTGGCAGATCTCCACCGCCCGAGGCGGTCGAGCTCGCATTCGTAGAGGTGGACGATGCGGAGGTCGATCCGCCTGCACTCGACGAGCCGTCGGCGGCGGCACTGGACGCCCCTCCGATGCGTGACGACCCGTCAGAGTCCGAGGCGGCTTCTGCCGATGCCTTCGTCGCGGAGTCGGCCGTTGCCGTCACCGAGGCGGCGGCTGCCGGGTCGGCATCAGCGGCCGCCGTTGCCGAGGCGTTCGTGTCGTCGTTGCTGTCAGCCTTCGTCGCCGACTGGGCAGCTGCCTGCGATGAGGCGTTGGGACCCGAAGCGGCGTCGGCAGAGGCCTCCGAGGAGGCGTCCTCGCTCGCCGCGGACTCCGCTGCTGCTTCGGCATTCTCGTCAGCCGCGGCGGACGCTGTGGTCGTTGCGTCCTCTTCGGCGGCAGCCTGAGCGGCTGCCTGGGCTGCAGGATCGCCGTCGTCGTCTGCGCTCGCCGAGGCGGAGGCGGTTGCAGCGGCATTCACGTCGTCTCCTGCTGCCGCATCGGGGTCTGCCGTCGCATCGGGATCCGTTGCGGCGTCGGGGTCCGCGGCTGAGTCAGGGTCGGCTGCCGCGTCCGGGTCCGCCGCTGCGTCGGGATCCGTGGAGGCGTCGGCGTTGGCTGCTGCTTCCACGGAGGCCTGGGTGGATGAGTCGGCGGTTGAGGCGGCTTCGGCTGCTGAGGAGGCGTCGGCGTTCGCTGCTGCTGATTGATCGGCGTTCGTCGAGTCCGTGCCGTCGGCGTTGGCTGCTGCCTTGGCTGCTCCCTTGGCCGCTGAGTTCGCATCCGTTGTCGCATCGGCGGTGGTGTCGGTGGTGGCGTCTTCCGTCGCTGCGGACTCGGCTGCTGCTTCGGCGTTCTCGTTGGCTGCCGCCGAGGCGGTGGTGTTCGCGTCTTCGTCGGCTGCGGCTTGTGCCGCGGCTTGTGCGGCGGGGTCGCCGTTGTCATCGGCGGTGGCCGATGCCGAGGCGGAAGCGGCGGCGTTGACGTTGACTGCGCCATCGGGATCGGTGGAGGCATCCGGGTCTGTCGAGGCATCCGGGTCCGCGGCTGAGTCAGGGTCGGTTGCCGCGTCCGGGTCCGCCGAGGCGTCGGGATCGGTGGAGGCATCCGGGTCTGTCGAAGCATCCGGGTCCGCGGCTGAGTCAGGGTCGGCTGCCGCGTCCGGGTCCGCCGCTGCGTCGGGATCCGTGGAGGCGTCGGCGTTGGCTGCTGCTTCCACGGAGGCCTGGGTGGATGAGTCGGCGGTTGAGGCGG
>NZ_FXZC01000014.1 GCF_900169275.1 Brevibacterium casei CIP 102111
CCGGATCGGCCTGAGCATGAATGACGAGTTCGACGGCGCGAGCCTTGAGTTCGTCGGTGTATTTCACTGGCAAGAGAGAATCTCCTTCTTCCAATCTCCCTGCCTCTATTATCCCCGGGGCGATTCACTCGCGTGGGTCGAGGCCAACGTCATTCAATCCCGTGCCGGTCACGGGGGAGTCGCCCACGTTGCCGTCAACGGAGTCATCGCCTCCGCATTCGACCACTGGGACTCGCGTGCCGGTGACCCGCAGCTGCACACTCACCTGGTCATCGCCAACCGGGTGCAGCGTGCCTCCGACGGGCACTGGGTCACCATCGACTCCTACACGCTCCACCGGCACGTCGTGGCCATCTCGGAAATGTACAACTCCCTGATCTTCGACCGGCTCGCCGCCGACGTCGGCACTGTCGCCGAATCGCGCACCGACGTCGACCTCGACGTCCAACAGCTCATCGAATCCGGCACAAACACCGACTCGGAATACGAACCCGCCCATCGAGTCGAACTGGCCGGAATCCCCGACGAGCTCATCGAGGAATTCTCCAGCCGGTCAATCAGCATCGAGACCCGCACCGATGAACTCATCGCCGAATACACCGACACCTATGGCACGCGACCCACCCCACGAGAGGTGCTGCTCATACGCCAGCAGGCCACCCTCGAGAACCGGCCCAAGAAGAACACCATCGAGCGCACCACCCTGCCGGAGAAGATGCACTGGTGGAGGCAACGCACCCATATGGCCGGTCTTGACCCGGACACTCTCGTGAAGAACGCGGTCGGTCACCATGTCCGGACAGTGACCGCCGACATGCTCACCGGCGACATCATCGAACAGATCAGCCAGTGGACACTGACCGACGCCTCCCATCGCCGCACGACGTTCTCCCGTGCCAACGTGCGCGCCTCGGCTGAACGAGTCCTCCGCCTCGTCCGGTGTCCGACCGTCGAAGACCGGCACGCGCTCGTGGACAACATCGTCGAACTCACCCTCGACAAGGCCGTCTCTCTGGCCCCCGACCGGTCACGAGCACCCGAGGGACCGGACACCACGGTCAACCTCCGTGACCGGTCAGTCTTTGACCACCAGCATCACTCCGGGGTCTACACGACCGAGCAAGTCATGGCCGACGAAGACCACCTCATCTCGCGCGTGACCGCGACCGGCGCGCCGACCCTGGCCGGACACCCAGAGCACGTGGACGTCCTCGAACACTGGCGCACCGATGACGGCCACCCGCTCAGCGCGGATCAGATGCGTGCCTCGAAACACGTGCTGTCCTCCGACGCTGGAATCTCCGCCATCATCGGTCCCGCAGGCACAGGCAAGTCCACCACTATGGGCGCGATCACAGACACCTGGCACTCGGTTCACGGCGAGCATTCCGTCATCGGACTCGCTCCCTCCGCTGTGGCCGCAGGTGTCCTCGGTGATGAAATCGGAGTCGACACCGACAACGTCGCCAAATGGCTCTTCGAATCCGTCGGGGAAGGCGCAGCACGGCGTGCCGAACGCGTGGCCAACCTCGAATCACGACTGGCCACACTCAACACGACTATCGACGGTACGCCCCATCGTGACCGGGCCAGACTCGTCCAACAATGTGAGGCCATGCAGGCCAAGCTTGCCGCCGACTACGCCACCCAAGCCCAGTACCAATTCCACCCCAACCAGCTCATCATCGTCGACGAAGCCTCCATGGTCTCGACTTCCAACCTCGCTGAGCTCTCTCGACAAGCCGAAGCTGCAGGAGCGAAACTTCTCATCGTCGGCGACCCCGCCCAGCTGGAGGCCGTCGACGCCGGAGGCTTCCTTGGCCATGTCGAACGCAACCTCGATCACACCACCCTCGATACGGTCTGGCGGTTCAAAAACGAATGGGAACGTGCCGTTTCACTCAAACTCAGGTCGGTCACCGACAAGGACGGCATCGACGCTGTCGTCGATACCTACGACGAGCATGATCGCATTCACGGAGACCCTGACCACGAGGCCGCCGACACGGCTTATTCTGCGTGGAAAGCTGACCGAGACAAGGGTCTGTCGTCGATTCTCATTGCTTCGGACAATGAGACCGTCGCCGAACTCAATCAGCGTGCCCACACCGACCTGGTGGAATCGGGCGACGTGGACATCACGCAACAGGTCACTCTGCGCTCCGAGGCTCAGGCTGGAATCGGCGACGTCCTCCTGGCCAGGCGCAACGACCGCAGCATCCGCGACTCCAACGGTGCCTTCGTCGCCAACGGCACCCGCCTGACCATCACAGCGATCCGCCCCGACGGTAGCGTCGAGGCCAACGTCCAGACCGGAGAAGACGGCACGCCTCCAACGATCGTGCTCGACGCCGACTATCTCGCATCGTCTGTCGAACTTGGCTATGCCACCACCGCTCACCGGTCACAGGGAGTCACCGTCGATACCGGCCACGCCGTTGTTACACCGAAACTCTCTCGTGAACTGTTCTACGTCGCAATGACACGGGGCAAACGAGGCAATCATGCCTACGTCGACATCGATGACCCTGAGAACCCCACACCTGAGGACTGGAACGTGCAGATGACTGCCGCCGCCGTCGACAAGGACGGGCAAGTCATCGACGACCCTGCCTACTACATCAAGTCCGTCGTCTCCCGCTCTACGGCTGAGAAGTCCGCACACGAAGTCCAAGACGCTGAACTCGGCTGGGCCAACGATGTCGGCCGCATCTGCCACGAACTCACGTACCTCAGCTGGGCGGCAAAAGTTACCCGCACCCAAGAATGGCTCGCCGCACACGCTGACCCGACGCTTGCCGAACAGATCCTTACCAATAGCGACTGGCAACGCCTCATCAGCGTCGATCCGGCGCAGAACATGTGCGGCGAGCTTCAACCTACCGACACAGCCGAAGCGATCATTTACCGCTGTCACAAGCCCGTCGATCCTCCGTTCACTGGGTCCGGTGACATGATCGCCGACACCACGGCGGCCACCGACGAGCAGGCTCAGGTTTGGGCGCAGTCCATCTACGACCTCCGAGACCAAGTTGCTGCACGTCGAGCAGTGCTGACGAAAAATCCTCCCGAATGGTTTTCGACCCTTCGCGAACAGTACGCGCATCATCCCCGCCTCGACGACGTTATCGACGCAGTGATCGTATGGCGCGGCATATCCGACCAGACCGACGCGGAGACCCCAATAGGCGAAGAACCACCTCGAGGCGACTATCTCCGCCCGTACTGGGACCGTCTCCATACAGTCATGAACGGCCATCCCGAACCCGCCGAAGCCGCGTCCGCCACCACTTTTCAAATCGAAGAAGGTGCGCCAGTTAACTGGGAGGCGTTCACCCGCTCCGACGACGACTTCGCAGCTCTAGACGACTGCGCTACTCCACAACGCGCGCCACGTCCACACGCCCATGCGCCACAGCAGACTTCCCCCACTCACTCAGTTCCAGACCGAGACCTTTAACTCAGCGGTCGACGTTCTTCGGCCCATCCGGCACAATCGCCATCCCATGCTTCACCGCAGCGAGTCCGAGAATTAGTACCCCCACAACCCACCAGGTATAACCGCATCCACCACACTTCCCCAGTCTCTGCTGGCCCACCCCCGATAAGCTCTGTGGCAAGTGTGCATCCGACCGCGCCGTAATAGGTGCTGTTAAGGACCAGGACAGCGCGCATCAGCCAGTCCATGCTGGTTTTTCCTGCCGTCCACAACCCGAGCAAACTCACCACCCCGACCATGGCAAACACAACCGCGTGGATTGTGCTCAGCGACTTTACGCTCGTGATCACTCCTAGGCCGATACTCAGGACCGCAACACCGGTATCCACTGCCGCCCAGCCAACGGCTCTCCAGGCTTTCCTGCGGCGTACTCTTTGCTCTGGTCTCACACTCTTCCTGTGCGTTTCCACTAGTCGCGGATTCCATGGATTCCCGTTCACCCATGCGCTCACGCTCTCTAAATGCAAACACGCGAAAGCGAATCCACCGAACCCGACCACGAGTGTCACAATGTTCAGTTGAGCCGATGTGACGAACCCGAACATTTCCAGTCCGACTCCCACGTTCCACCACAGGTGCGCCGCAATCAGCGGCATCAGTGTCCGCCCATATAGGTAGAGCACGACTGCGACACATGCCCAGAACAGGTAGGCAACTGAGCCAGGGCCGTAGTCCCCGTCAGTCGACGTGTCCAGTTGCATCGTGAAGAGGCTGCGCTGCTTCCACCGTCCTTGCCGTCGTTCGAACGCGAACCGTTCAGCTCGTAGCTGCCTGACCCGTTCTACAACGTCATCACTCTAGGTTGCGTCCGCGTTCGTAACCATGATGGCTGGTCGTGCCGACGCTAAGCCCGAGCCGCACGTCGTATTTGGTGTTCATGACAGTCTCGCTTCGACCTCCAAGACATTGTCGCAGATGCGTCGTGGCACCCGATGCTGCCACACCACAGAAACCTCAACAGTGTTAGACCCTTTCGGCATCAACGCGTCATGGATTCCTAGCGACAACACCCACGCTCAGAATCGTTAAATGACGGGGAGAACCAGCCATGCCAGCCTCAGTGGCCAGACCCCGTGTCGGGGGCCGTGAACACAGTTACAGCCACTGGACTGATGCTGCGTTTGCTGTCAGCGTCGTGGTCAGTCACCGGGCCAGTCACCAATGAACTTCGCAAACACGTTCGCCATTCCGCGATCGATCAGTGCCTTCACCAAGGCGAAGAGCGCACCCTGGAGAGCGGCTGCGACGAGGATCTCGCGTAGACCATGTTCAGACTCCAACGCACCGGGTGCATCGGCATTCTCACCAGGCGTTGCCCGCTTCCATATCTGTTTGAACACGAGGCCGGCCAGGGCGCCGCCAACGACGCTGCCTGCTAGCCCGAACGGACGATACAGCAATTTGGCCGCTCTACTACCGTTTCTTTCTTGGGTCTTGACCATTACTCCTTCTCCTTCGGTAATCATTTGCTACTAGGCATTGCGAGTCGGCTGGGCGTTCTTGCCTCGAGATTTTCGCAGGGCCCGTGCTCTGCGGGTATCTTTCGCGTTCTTCTTCTCGGCCTTATCCAGTGTCGTGGTATCTCGTGGAGGTAGCTGAATGTCTTCTTCAGCTCGTATTCCCCCCTGGAGTTGGCGCCCACGTTCGATCTCGGCATTGAGCTCCGCCCCCAGTAGCAGAGCGATATTCGTGATCCACAACCAGAGCAAGAAGATAATCACCCCGGCCAATGACCCATAAGTCTTCGCGTAGTTCGAAAAATTCGCAATGTAGAAAGCAAAAGCCGCCGACGCCAGGACCCACACAACGATCGCGAACACAGACCCGAGACTGATCCACTTCATCCTTGGCTGACGGACATTTGGTGTCGCGTGATAAAGCAAGGCTACTAAGACGATCGCGATGACGAGCAAAATGGGCCATTTCGCGATCTGCCACACCAATATCGCCGTCGACCCAATCCCTATTGCATCACCAATCGCCTGCGCCACCGGTCCCGAGACTACGAGGATCAACGCCGCGATCACGACGAGGATCACCGCACCGAGGGTGACTAGGAGCATGACGGGACGAAGTTTCCAGACCGGGCGGCCTTCATCCTTCTCGTAGATGCGATTCATTGCCTTGCCGAATGCAACAACATAACCCGATGCCGACCACAGCGCGACGAGAAGGCCAATGATAAATGCCAACCCCGCTGTCGAGTTCTGTGCCAGTTCGGTCAGGGTGGGTGTCAACGTTTGCGCGATCGTTCCTCCGCCGAGATCGGTGATGATTCCGGTGACTGTTTCGACTGTCTGCTGACTCTGGCCGACTAGACCCAGGATCGACAGGATCGCTAGAAGAGCAGGGAACAACGCGAGAACTAAATAGTAGGTCAGACCAGCGGCCAGTTGCAGGCAGTCATCACCGAGGAACTCCCGCAGTGTCTTGCTCGCCACGTACTTCCACGTTGGGCCGGTCAGCTTCTGCGGAGCATCGGGCTTGACCGGGTCCTCGGCTGCGACCCCCTGTCTCGAGTCCTTTGCCTCGGCATAGGAGGCTGGACCCGTATCGTCCCTTTCCGCGGACTCTTCGAGACTCGAACGCTCCCCGGGGTATGTCTGGTCGCTCTGGGCAATCTTTCTACGGCCAATCATCGGCGCCACCCAACCGCAACGATGACGGCAGCCAGCGCGAGCCCCGAAGCAATCACCAACGGCGCAAGGTCAGTCCAGCCAGCTCGGGACCTCAACGCCAAGTCACTGTCGATAGCCTCGTCTGGATCAGTCACGCCGGCCGAATCGCCGGCGGCATCGTCAGAGGAGAGCACAGATTTAACTGCCCCTTTGGCTCCGGCGACTACGTTTTCCGTCTTGTCGCGTACGTCGCCTATGGCACCGGCGGCACGGTCTTTGACATCGTCTAAAGTGTGTTCCGCTTGGGCTTTGACGTCGAATCTCTCGACGAGTTGAGCCAAAGTCTGTCCAAGTTCTTCACGAGTACGGGCAATGTCAGCTTGAATCTCGGATGGTGAGGCGTTGGGACCTGTGTCATTTGTGTCGGCCATCACGAGCCCCTTTCTTCAGCGTGTCCACAGTCTCCTTCGCAGCCTCAACCGTGCGCTCAGGCACCGGCGTGGTCTCGGAGACCTTCCGTTTACCGATCACGGCCCCGACACCGGCGATAGCCAGGAGGAACACAGTCACGACCAGACCCGCTAACCACGCCGGCATGATGAGGGCTAGGGCGATGATGGCAGTCGCAATCCCTGCACCGAGACCATAGAGGGCGATGACGCCGCTTGCACCAAGCAGACCCGCGCCGAGGCCGGCCTTCTTGGCTTTCGTGCTCATCTCGATCTGAGCGAGTTGAATTTCGTCACGGATCAACCGGCTAGCCTGCTCCGATAACTGCGATACGAGCTCACCGGTCGATAATGACGGTAGAGAGGAAGGGTCATTCATCAGGGGCCTGCTTTCGACGATGAGACCAGACTGGCCTCGCTGTTTTGGCATAGGGATGGGGCTATGTGAGGCGGAACGGTAGCGCGAGTTCAGTTGAAGGAGGCTTGCAGGGCGCTCGATAGCTCACCCCAAGGAGTTGCTTAAGCATCCTTTGCTTGGGGCGCTGGTTGTGGCGTGACCTCATCGTGGGCGTTGCCATTGGAGTCACGATCACCTTGGGCAGCCGCATTCGCTGCTGCCTGACCACCGTGCTCGGCTGCATCCTGCGCGAAATCACCAGCCTTGTCGAGATTCTCGGCCAGTCCGGTTCGTCCTTGGGCTCGAGCTTGATTCGCAGCTTTGACACCGAATTGCTTCACTTTCGCCCCCGCCTGGCCAGCGAAATCGGGTGCGTGGTCTTTCACTGCACCAGTGGTTGCATCGACCACTCGCCGGGCCTGGGGACTGTTCCACAGTTCGCGGACCTTGGCGACGAGGGCGTTGTACTGTTTTCGGCCCGCACGCGAACCGAGCACAAACCCAGCCCCGACACCGACTGCCAATATCAGCTTCTTCTTCATAAAAATCGATCTCCCCTGTTGCATAACCGGTGCTTCCCGCAACGACTTACTGATAGAGCTGAGCTCCACGCTCTTTGACGATCGTACGAGTCTCAGCCGCGAAGCCTACTGGTTATTTCATGTTCAAGTGTCATCGTTTACTGTATAAACTTCTTCATGATCGGGCAAGTGGGCTGACCCCGGGATGTAGGTCCAGTCGTTGTGTGAGTCGTCTTGATGCTCGCTGCTGCGGGCAGGAAGACTGGTCTCATCATGACGAACACGAGGAAGCGGCACACGCCTGAGCAGGTCGTGC
>NZ_FXZC01000011.1 GCF_900169275.1 Brevibacterium casei CIP 102111
GCATTCAGCGATTAACTACCGACCGCCCGTCGAGGTCCATTCCGAATGGATCAACCAGTCCGGGACAGAACCCGCGGCTGCTTAGGAAACCAAGAATAGGAGCCTCTACGAAACCCGGGGCTTGACACACCGCTGTCCGCCGCCCCTTCGTGGCTTGGCCCGTTGGTGCGACAAGGGTTTCGACAGCGTGCCGCAGGCCACCTGGAGCGACACCTCGGAGCGTAGCCTCATCGTTCAGTCGATCTCGGTTACGTCGAGTAATTTCTTTCGCCGTCTCGATCACCTCGCGGGCGTAGCGCACACTCTCGGCGTGATTGCCTGTCGGATCGTCCTTCTCCACGGTCACAGCCTCCAGAGCGTCGATACCGACACGGAGACACAGGCCGGTTTCGCGACTGCCAGGGTCGATCGCCAGTACCGGCGGCCATACTCGCGCTTGCTTTGCTCCAACCTCAATGTCAGGGGACATCCTTACCCTCCACATCCTCTTCGCTCTCTGCACGTCGGCCTGCGACATCGATGAGAGAGCTGATCAGGCTCGGACTGGCCACTGCGGCGGCAAGCGCGAGTCCGACAGCGAGAGCGACCCACGGACTTGCGATGACCGTCAGAATCGCGCTGAGGGCAGCGCGGGAGAGCAGGAACGCGGCCGTGTACGCCATGGCGATCAACGCATGAGCGACCACAGACCGGGTAGCGATCCAGCGAGAAAAATCGGACTGCAGCTGACGAACGAGGTTTGCGCTGCCTTCGAACTCTCGTGGAGCAACAGTCGCGAGGCCAACCCCCAGCTGTCGCATGAGGGTGACGATGAAGAAGGCGGAGCCAGTGGCGGCGAGGTCGAGCATCCCAGCCCGGGAGAGCGCCCATGCCAGCGAGAAGAGGGCACCGACAAGGAGAATCGTTCCGGCGACATGCCAGATATGCGACGCGCCAGCTGATCGATTGATGACTGCTGGGAGGATCATGTTCGAGGTCCTTTCACGAGGTTTCTGTCGTAGGAGGCCGGCGTCCCCTAGTTCGCACGGCGAAGCGGTAGGACGGTCGCATCAGCCGCCTGACTTGTCTCGATCTCGGCACCAGCGGCCTTGAGCATGCTGAGCACCTGCGCTCGTGCGTCCGGCCCGTCAGGGATCTCAACAGTGGCCACCTCCCCGCCGTCCAGTCGGATAGTGATCGGTTCCATGACGTACTCCTCGGTCGTGCCGTTACTCATGTCGTGTGCCGCGTTACGGGCCGAATCGCGATCAGCGTTACTCATGTCGTGCGGCGCGTTACGCGCCGGACTCCGATCGGCGTTACTCATGTCCGGCGGGGAATCGTGCTCCTCGTTACTCATGGCCCCGTAGGGGCACTGACTAGAGACCCTGAGCAGACGGGCCAGGCCCGGGGTGTCCCAGGTGAACATCGACGCGCGGCCGCTACTTTTCCCGCGGCCCGGCCGACCTCGTTCCACACAGCGGATGAGGTCCTCGGCCTCCAGGCGTCGTAGCGCCCGCTGAGCAGCCATTGCGCTAGGTAGGCGGGTTGCCGTCATCACGTTGCGGACTGGGATTGCGGGTGTGGTTGTTCCGATCTCAGCCGCGGTCTCAAGGACGTGGCGGAGAACAAGCAGCGCGCGGTCGTCAAGCGGCCAAGCTGATCTCTCTAGCGAGTCCAGCTGGTCCAGGCGCTCCTGAGCGGCTTTGCGGATGTCTGCGCCGGTCAACGAAGGCCTCTCCGCGATGTAACCCTTGGCCTTCGTCCAGGCGCTCTGTAGGTCAGCGGTGACGGCGCGTGCAGTTCGCGGCATTTTTCGATGGTCGAGCTGGACCTGTCGGAACAGCAGGCTCTGCGGCTCTCGTAGGGTGGAGACCCACATGTCGTACGTCCAGCCCCTGTTCTGCCAGGACATCGCAGTGGAGATCAAGGCGCTGAATACCGCGCGGCTTCCGCGCTGCTTCAGACGCTCCTTGCTTACGCCGTCGCGAATCAGGTCGACGCCCCGTGCGCGTTGCTTCGTCACGTCACTCACTCCCACCGTCGTCAGCGGGGAGGAGTGCCCTCAGGAGGGCAGGCCTTGTGGTCATGCCGCCACCTGTCGCTCGCGGGTCACGGCGGTCTGGGAGAGCAGCGCGCGCAGCTCCTGAAGCTGGTCGTCGTTCAGCTCCGGCCAGGTCGCTGCCTCGGCCTCGGCCGCTTTGCGGATGGCGGCTCGGCTCTGCTCATCCATGTCGGCCACGCCTCGATGCGGTGTGGGCCTTCTCGTCAATCGCGCTGATGAGCGCGGCATGACTCTCGTGGTCTAGGACGCCTGGAATCGCATCAACTGCGTCGATCGCGCGTGCTACTGCGAACTTGATGCGCAGCGTCTTGACTGTCGACTCGCTGTCGCCATTCTTAACGGCATTTGCAAGTTTCGACTGCGCGATTCGAGAAGAAGGAGAAGACATGAGATGTGCGCTTTCTGCCTCTATTGAAATAGAGGCATAGGGCATGTTTCATGCAGGCCCAAAGGGCCCGCAAGCTCTCTCCTTCTTGCCCTCTCAGGTTACCTCGTCCTGAGGGGTGGAGCAAGCATCACTCCTGGTCAGAAGCTTGCTTGCGGTGGTGTTGGGGTGTGTTACTTTCGAATTCACCAGGGCTTTCATGGCTCCAATGAAGCGCAAAAATTATGTGGCACGCGCCGTTGCGTGTCGCCGCTGAAGTTCGGGAGAGGCTCCTCGGTATCAGGCCTGCGCTCTCGGTGTGATCGTCACGGTGCTGGGATTGAATCCCTTCCGCCCTCGAGGGTGCGCGTGGACGTGCACCGTGCAGAGTGCTCGAATCACCGATCGTCGAGTGCCAAGGTCAGCACCATCAAATGCCGCAACTGGATCGGTTGAGTCAAGGACGGTGTTGAGCCCGGTTCCCGCTGATAGGCGAGACCGCTCGGCGTCGAGCGCGGTGATGGCCGCCTCGGCCTTGTCGCGGATGCGCTTGAGGTCGCGCCCCTCGATGATCTCCGCGTCGTAGTCGGACTGCGCTCTGGCGATCCTGCCCCGATGTGTCGTGATCTCGTCGGAGATGACCCGAAGGCGCGGGTTGTCCGGCGCTGCGACGACGCCACTGAGGTCCGGTCGTGCAAGGCGCGCGCGGATTGTCTCGACCACGTATGAGTCGATGTGCTCGCGCAACCGCATCACATGCCCCTCGCACCGGTATCGCAGGCCGTGTGCACGCAGTGGCTTGCCGCATACCTCCCCGGTGGCCGGGTCTTTCCAGCCGCAGAGGTACAGGCCGGACCCGAGATGGCGGCGGTCGGTGCCAGCGCGGTTCGTTACGCGGCTTGGATCGTCGAGGCGGTCCTGAACTGCCCACCAGGTGGCCTCTGGAACCACGGGGTCCCACTGGCTGCGCACGGGCTCTCCAGTGTCAGTGCGCAAGATGGTGCCGCGCCATGAGCGTCGCTTCCCGCCGTCAGGCTTCACGGAGGCTGGAGAGTACGTCGAGTAGCCGGCATATCGCGCGTTTCGAAGGATGCCGAGGACGGTCGACGGAGGCCAGTCTCCATCTTCTGGTACTGGTCGTGGAGGCAGTCCGTCCGCGGCTCGCTTCTCATTGCGCTCTAGAGCGAGGGTTCGGGTGTGGCGGGGGAGTGGTGGCACGCTGGGGATGTCGGGGCCGGTCTTGCCGGAGAGCGCCGCTGCGATCGCCCGTAGGGAGGCTCCGGCAGTGAATGCCTGATAGATGGCCGCGACTGCCTGCGCCTCATGGGCGATGACCTCTCCCTTGAGGGTGTAGCCAAGTGGGCGTACGCCTTTCGGCGGGCGCCCCTGCTCTGCACGCTGCCGTTGGGCACGACTTTGTCTTTCGCCTTTGACCGCGATCTCGCTGCGTGCGATGGCTGAGAAGAGGTCTGCGCTGAGGCGCCCCGCCGCGGTGGTGCAGTCGATGTCGGAGCCCTTGACAAAGGTCAGGAGTATCTCGTGACGCTGCGCTGTCTCGATGATGCGCACCCCGTCCGCGCGGTTCCGTTCCAGGCGGGGCCATTCCTGTGCGACGACGACGTCGATCAGCCCTCGCTCGATGTCGGCGAGCAGGCGTTCGAAGGCGGGGCGCTTCGTGCCCGTACCGGAGATGTCGTTGTCCTCGTAGACCCCTGCTGGAGTCCATCCTCTAGCCTTGATGAGCGCCTCGGCGTCCTCCCTGTGGCGGTCCACACCCAGGCGACGGTTCTCGCGATCCTGAGAGATCCGCAGGTAGACGGCGGCCCGCCGAGGCTCAGCACTCATGGAGTCAGTCTACGTCAAAGGTTATTCGGCTACGGAACGTGGTGGAGTTCCGGTTTAACGTCTAGCGTTATTGACGGGTCGCGTTATATACTGCTCGTGTGATCAGATCGTTCGGGAGCAAGGAGACCGAACGGCTCTGGCGTCGTGAGCGCGTGCGGTCGATCGATCCGAGGATTCATCGGGTCGCATTGCGCAAGCTTCGTCAGGTGGGCTCAGCTGAGGTGCTCGAGGACCTCAGCGTTCCGCCGGGCAACCGGCTCGAAGCGCTCAAGGGTGATCGCGCCGGGCAGCACAGCATCAGGATCAACGACCAGTGGCGGATCTGTTTCGTATGGACGGACGCCGGACCAGAGGAGGTGGAGATCGTTGACTACCACTGACAAGATCGAACCGATCCACCCAGGTGAGGTCCTCATGGAGGACTTCATCGAAGGGTTCGGGATCACCCAGAATAAGCTCGCCGTGTCGATCGGAGTGCCGCCGCGCCGGATCAACGAGATCGTGCACGGCAAGCGTGGGATCACGGCGGATACCGCATTGCGGCTCGCGAAGTATTTCGGGACGTCTCCGGAGTTCTGGATCAATCTGCAGAGCCACTACGAATTGGATCGTGCGGAGGACGCCGCGGGCGAGCAAATCGCGGCGATCACCCCGCTGCGGGTTGCGTAGCGCGTGCGGGACATTGCGATCAATGTCATCGCGCACGCCGAGCTGACCCCGAGCGACTTCGTAGGGCTACGCCGGCTCTTCGACGCCGTGTACCTGGACGACTTCGGCGAGTGGGATCCCGACATGCCTTACGGATATGCGCCGCATGCTGTTCATGTCATCGCGCAGATCAACAGCGAAATTGTCGGTCATGTCGGCTGGTCGAGACGGAGGGTAAGCGTCGGCGACGGCGAGGTCGAGATAGCTGGTGTCGGGGGTGTGCTGATCTCGGATGTTGTGAGGCGTGAGCGCGTCGGGAGTCGGCTCATGGCCAGTGCTGCGCAGTCGATGAAGACGGCCCGCGGCATCGCTTTCGGTTATCTCGGCTGTCGCGAAGAAGTGGTCTCGTTCTACACCTCGTGCGGCTGGACTCGGATTTCTGCTGCCGAGCGTTCGATCGATAGGTCAGGCCGGCCGAGCCAAGACCCGCCCGGGCAGCCCTTGCTGATCCTCCCGGTCGAGGTTGAGGTCGCCGCTTGGCCGGGGGGTTCGGTCGACCTGCGCGGTCGCGCATGGTGAGCAATCACGAGAGGTTGGTATGTATCGGGACGTGGTCGATTTAAGGTCCAATAAGGTGTGAGAATGAGCAGCCAGTCAGAAGATCCGGAGATCGACCTCACCCGGATGGGGGTGCGATCACTTCTCAGGCTCGAGGCTGGTATCGTTGCCGAATTCAAACGGCGAGGCCTTGTCCGCACGAGTAACAAACCTTTGGGTGACATCGCGGAGCAGATCGTTCTTCGGGCTCGCGGCGGCGTGCTTGAGCCGAACTCGACCAAGTCACACGACGTCACGACACCTACCGGCGTGCGTATCCAGGTCAAGGCAATGGGCTCGCGATCGGCCGGTGTCTCGGCAAAGTTCAGTCCATTCCGGAGTTTCAACTTCGATACAGCCATCTTCCTGATATTCGCGGCGGGGTCGTTTGACCTCATGCTCGGTCGCGAGGTCGCCGCCGCCGACGTTGACGCCATTGCCCGGTACAGCGCGCACACCAACGGGAAGCAGCCGTCGTTGTCGCAGATTCGCACTCTCGGTGACGATGTCACTGACGAAATGCGGACCGCATATCTGGCGCTCGACCTATGACGATTGGGTGGGAGTCAGAGTCAGCCATGCGAATTTCCACCGTCTGAAGCGTGCAAAGAAGTAAGCACTACGGCTAGCAATGGTGCGCGTCCTTCCAGATTGCTTCTGCGGAAGACTGAACTCGATCCGCATCCACCACCCGCAAGGAGCCTCTCATGTCCGACAGCGCGACCGCACTCATCCGTGCCCTCACTGACAACTTGCAGCAGGCGCCCGAGGAGTGGACGTCGCTGTCAATGGTCCTCGGCTTCGACGACGAGAAGGTCAACAGCGCCCTCGGATTCGTCTTCGATGCGGAGGGCATCGACACCGGGGTGACCGCATCACCGTATGAGCTCAGGTCGGCAGTCAAGGAGTTCACCGACGACAGGTATCGGGCGGGGGAGGCGCTGCCCGTCGGTCTGCTCCTGCAGTTCGACCGTGAATCGGGCAGGTTTGAGGTGACGTTCGAAGACACCGACCGTGACCGATGGAAGGTCATACCGGCCAACTTCGACTCGATCGCCGACGATCTCCGGCCGACGTTCGACTGATCCGCTGATGGGGCCGACGGGTCGGGCCCTCGGGCGATCCGGCTGCAGGCGGGGCCCCGGCTACGGCAGGAACGACCTCCACCGGCGCTTCTGCCGCTCGAACGCGAACCGCTCCGCCCGGAGGCGCCGGATCCGATCGACGACGGCAGGGGCGTAGCAGTACGCGGCGTCCGTGTCGGCGAGTCCCTCGAGCACCGCAGGGTAACGCTCGACAGGAAGGTCGATGTGCTGGCACAGTCTCAGGCGTGCCGCCGTCGACGGCTGCGAGCGCTCGAAGTCGAGGATCATCCGATCGTGCGCGGAGAGTTCGTTGACGGTGCCGGGTACCACGCGCCCCAGTCTCGCAGGACCGGTGGCTGGGCCGCCAACCCTGCAGGCCACGGGCCCGACGCCGCATCAGCTACGGCCCCGGGCCCGACCAACCAGCCCTGCCCTACCGGACCCCGCCGACTAGCCGAACCACCCAGCCGGCCAACCGCCTCAGCCCCCTCAGTGCCCCTTCGCCTCGTACTTCTTCGGCTCGGGCAGTCCGCGCTCGGCACGGACCCTGCGCGAGACGGCTTCGACCGCGCGCAGCGCATCGACGACCATCTCCGGGGTCACCGGGAACGGCATGTTGTGGATCGTCTCCTCGGGCACCGTCGCGGCCTTCGCCACCGCCTGCAGCTCCTTCACGTCATCGGGGGAGAGCCCCACCTCGGTGAGGGTGTTGGGCAGACCGACACGGGTCGTGAACTCGATGAAGTCCTCGATCTCGTCGCTGTCGGCGCCTTCCATGATCAGCTGCGCGAGGGTGCCGACGTTGACCTTCTGCCCGTGCGCGAGGCCATGCGTCTGCGGAGCCGCGGTGAGCCCATCGTGGATCGCATGTGCGGCAGCGAGCCCACCGGCCTCGAAGCCGAGGCCCGACAGCAGGGTGTTGGCTTCGACGACAGCCTCGAGCGCCGGCGTCACGGTCTTCGCCTTCACCGCGTCGAGGGCGGCGAAGGCGTTCTCGTGAAGGATCTCCCAGCTCAGGTGAGCCAGTGCCGTACCAGCCTGGGTCGGCCGTCCGCCGGACATCGTCTCGCCGGTTCCGCGCGCCGTCGCCCTCGCCTCGACCCACGTGGCCAGCGCATCGCCGATGCCGGCGACGAGGAAGTTCGCCGGGGCGTTGGCGACGAGCTGGGTGTCGATGAGGACGAGGTCGGGATTCTTGTGGAAGAACCGGTACTCGAGGAACTCGCCTTCTGCCGTGTAGACGACCGACAGGCCGGACGTCGGTGCGTCTGAGGAGGCGGCCGTGGGAATCGAGGCCCACTTGATGCCGGCCTTGTGCCCGGCAGCCTTCGCTGAGTCGATCGCGGACCCTCCGCCGAGCCCGACGATGACGTCGTGGCCGCCCGACTCGATCGTCGAGACGAGGCCATCGATGGTCTCCGGGGTCGCGAACCCGCTGAACGATTCGCGCACGACATCGAGTCCCGCCTCGGCGAAGCTCGACTCGAACGTCTTCTCAACGAGCCCCCACACCGTGTCATCGGCGATGAGGAGCGGTTTCGAGCCCAGCGGCTCGAGGTAGGTGGGAAGCTCGGCGAGGGCGTTCTTGCCCTGGACGTAACGGGATGGGCTGGAGAATGCGTACTGAGTCGACATCGATCGGATCCTTCCGTCGTCTGACCGACCGGTGGGAACGGCGACCAGAGCAAGGTGTCTGCTCACCGACACCGGCATCGGATCGCTCCGTGCCCGGAGCGCACCGCCAGTCTATTGCGGCTTCCGATCCCGACACCAATCGGCAAGCTCACTTCCCATGCGCCCCTCGCCGAGGCGGCAGCCCTCCTTCTCCTCCTGCCCCGCCTGCGGACCAGCGAGGCACAGACGAGTCAGCTGGTCGGCCCGGTCATGGGCGTGAGCCTGCTGGCGTTCGCCACGGTCTCCGTCGTCGTCTTCGCCCTCGCCGTCGGGGCACCGTGGTGACACTCCCATAAGCCTCGGCCCGGATCGAGGAGCGGGTCGGAGTGCACCTCGGCTCTCGTAATGTATCGATCTTCGGTGATCCTGTATCGAAAGTAGCCGCAGGGGGCTATGATCGTCGCCATGACAGCGACTACGACGCCCTTGACACGGTCCCGCCTGGTCCCCATGCGCCCACGCGACCCCAACGAACCCTACCGCTCGGCTTCGACTCTCGAGCTCTTCTTCGACCTCGTCTTCGTCGTCGCGGTCTCCATCGCCTCGGTGAGACTCGCCGAAGCGCTGTCCGAGGGCCACGTGGCCGACGGGATCCTCGACTATCTCATCGTCTTCTTCGGCATCTGGTGGGCGTGGATGAACTTCACGTGGTTCGCCACGTCGTTCGACACCGACGACTGGCTCTACCGACTGTTGACGATCGTCCAGATGGGCGGTGTGCTCGTCCTCGCCGCAGGTATCGGCCTCGTCTTCGAAGAGCACAACTTCACCGTCGTCATCATCGCCTACGTCGTCATGCGCCTCGCCCTCGTCGCCCAGTGGACCCGCGCCTCCTTGTCGGCTCCTTCGGCACGCAGCACGTGCCGGATCTATGCGATCGGGGTGAGCATCGTCCAGGTGCTCTGGCTGCTCACCCTGCTTCTGCCCGGCAACGGATTCCTCATCGCCATGCCCATCCTCATCCTCGCCGAGGTCGCTGTCCCCGTCATCGCCGAACGTGCTGGACTCACCCCCTGGCACCCGCACCACATCACCGAGCGCTACGGGCTCTTCACCCTCATCCTCCTCGGCGAGAGCCTGCTCGCGTCGGCGAACGCCATCATCGAGGCCATCCAGGACGCCGATGCACTCGGCCCGCTCATCTCCATGGCCGTGCTCACACTCGTCGCCACGGCCGCTCTGTGGTGGATCTACTTCTGGCCGCCGCACCACCGTTCGATCAGGGGCCTGCGCAACTCGCTCGCCTACGGTTACGGCCACTACTTCATTTTCGCCGCAGCGGGCGCCTTCTCCGCCGGCATCGAAGCCGAGATCGCGGTGATCACCGATCACAGCGAACTCGAGCCGCCCTTCGCCTCGTTCGCCTACACGATTCCCATCGCCGTATTCATCCTCGGAGTGTGGGCGCTCGCGATCCGGCCGAACGCCGACCGGATCGTCAACGTCGCAGTGCCCGTCGGCGGCCTCCTCGTGCTCATCGACCCGCTCATCCCGGTGCCGTTCGCGCTCACATCTGTCATCCTCATCGGCATCGTCGTCGTCCTCGTGTGGTGCCCGCCGCTGAGGGGAGACGAGGAGGACGACGGGATCGACCAGCTCCCGGAGAGCGGCGAACAGACCCGGTCCTGACCGCCGCCGCCCAGCCCAGTCCTCGGTGACATTTCGGCCCTGAACTCACTGACAGCCCGGACAGGCACCTCGTGCCGGCCCGGGCTGTCGTCGCCGGCGCCGATCACAGAGCGAACCGCCGCGCCCTCAGCTCCCGAACTTCTCGAGCAGCGCCTGCACGGAGTCCTTGCCCAACTGGTTGGCCGCGAGCGGGCTGTCGCCGGTGAGGAGGTTCCGGTCGCGGGTCGTCGCGCCCGTCATCTCCGTGTTCTCGACGACGATGCCCGCCTTCTCCAGGGCTTCGCCGAGCGCCCACGGCATCTTCCCTGGCAGGTATCCGATGTCGATGTTCGCTCCCTGATCGAGCGAATCGGGGAACGCGACGATCCGGTACCCGGAGAACGGGTTCTCATCCCGCCCGACTCCGGAGGCGAGGAGTCCCGCCGGTCCGTGGCAGAGGGTGATGATGAGCCGGTCGTTGTCGAGGAAGTAGTCGAGCGCCTCACCGAGGACGGCGCTGTCGGGGATCCCGTTCATCGCCCCGTGCCCACCGGGGATGAAGATCGCGGCGTAGTCGTCGAGCCCCTGCTCGATGACCTCGGCGAGCCTCTTCGGGTCCTTGAACTGCTCCTTCGTCGCCTTCCACGCTGAGCCCACCGCTTCGTCGTCCTTGGGATACGCCCACCATTCGAACTTCCCGGGCTCACCGCTGACGGTGGCGATGTCGATGCCGTAGCCCGCCTCGGCGATGTGGTGGAGGGGCAAAAGCGTCTCCACGGGATGGTTGCCGGTGGAGAAGAACGTCTCGTTCTGCATGAGCATGTAGCGCTCGTCGGTGGCGATGACGAGGACCTTCCACCGCCCGCCCGTGTACTTCTCATCAGTGCTCAGCCCATCGAAGTCCGTGCGGTCCGCCGTGTACTGGGACAGCGAGTACGGGGAGGGGAAGTAGGCGTTGTTCTCCGCCGGGTCCGGTTTCGGCTGGCGGTCGTCGTCGGAGGTGGTGGTCTGCGTCGAATCGGTCATCTCGTTCCTTCCGTCGCCGGTGCCGATGCACCGGACTTCTCGCCGAGGTGGCCCTCGGCCTGATCATGCAAGCGCGCTTGCCGTGGTGGTGCCGCCCAACCTATGCCAGGCGGCGGCAATGCACAAGGGCGGTCGCCTGGCCGCATGTGGCACGATGAGGTCATGCCTGTGCTGACACCGACGTTGGTGACCGAACGCCTGCGCCTGCGCCCCTTCACTCGTGACGATTCCGACGACCTGTTCGCGCTTCAGTCCGATGCGCGGGTCCTCGAATTCTGGGATTCGCCGCCGTGGAGGGACCGGACGATGATCGACCGGTTCCTGGCCGGCTGTCAGACGATGGCCGATGAGGGCACCGGTGCACGTGTGGCCGTCGAGCGTGCCGAGGACCCATCGTTCATCGGCTGGTGCACCTTCAACAGCTTCAACCCTGACTTCCGCAGCGGATCGCTCGGCTACTGCTTCACCGAGGAGTCCTGGGGGCACGGATACGCGACCGAAGCCGCCAGAGCGGTGCTGAGCTGGGCCTTCGAAGCCTTCGACCTCAATCGAGTGCAGGCGGAAGCCGACACCCGCAATGCAGCCTCGGCGCGGGTGCTCGAGAAGCTCGGCTTCCGGAGGGAGGGAACCCTGCGCGAGGACTGCATCGTCGACGGCGTCGTCTCCGACTCGTGGGTGTTCGGTCTGCTCAGGCGCGAGTGGAAAGGTTGAGCGAAGGCGGCGGTTCTGGGATGAGCGGAGATTTCCATCACGGCGACTGGCAGCGCACGCCCTTCGACGGAACACAGGGGCTCTTCGTCATCGAAGCCCGCGCACTATGACGAAGACAGCACAGTCGGGTTGCAGTGCGGGCCCGAATGTGACCAACCATTGAAAACCGCGGGGGAGAGTGCAAGGATCACTCCTCGTGGGAGGCGATTCCGGAGGGGACCCCGCGAGTCCTCGAGCGCAGGCTCTGCCCGATTTGGAGGAGCCGCGTGATCACCCGCGCCACACGACGCCTCTGCCCGCGCTCATGCTCGGCGCGCTCGGCATCGTCTTCGGCGACATCGGCACGTCTCCGCTCTACGCCCTGCAGACGGTCTTCAGCATCCACCACAACGAGGTGGCCCCGACCGAGCAAGACGTCCTCGGCGTCGTCTCCATGGTCTTCTGGTGTCTCACCCTCATCGTCACCGTCGCCTACCTCGGCTTCATCCTCCGCGCTGACAACAACGGCGAGGGCGGGATCCTCTCACTGGCCGCGCTCATCAAGCGGAAGCTCGGGTCGACGTCGTCGCGGGTCAAGGTCGTCATGGTGCTCGCGATCATCGGTGCCGCACTCTTCTACGGCGACTCCCTCATCACTCCGGCCGTGTCCGTGCTCAGCGCCGTCGAAGGCCTCCATGTCGTCAGCAGCGACCTCGGCCCCTGGGTGGTGCCGATCGCCGTCGTCATCCTCACCAGCCTCTTCGCCGTGCAGCGCTGGGGGACCGGTTCCATCGGGCGAGCCTTCGGACCGATCATGCTCATCTGGTTCCTCGTCCTCGCCCTGCTCGGCACACCGCAGATCTTCGCCAACCCGACGATCCTCCGGGCCCTCTCGCCGACCTATGCCGTCGACTTCGCCGTCGACCGCCCGATCATCGCCTTCATCGCCGCCGGCGCCGTCGTCCTCGCCGTCACCGGTGTCGAAGCGCTCTACGCGGACATGGGGCACTTCGGGCGACGCCCGATCGTCATCGCCTGGCTGAGCATCATCTTCCCCGCGCTCATCCTCAACTACTTCGGGCAGGGGGCGATGATCCTCGCCGACCCCACGACGATCGAGAATCCGTTCTTCCGGCTCGCCCCCGGCTGGGCGCAGATGCCGCTCGTCATCCTCGCCACCGCCGCGACGATCATCGCCTCCCAGGCCGTGATCTCCGGAGCGTTCTCCGTCTCCCGTCAGGCGACACGTCTCTCCCTGCTGCCTCGTCTCAAGGTCATCCAGACCTCCCGGCAGGAGAGCGGCCAGATCTACGTGCCCGCAGTCAACGCCATCCTCTTCGTCGGTGTGCTCGCGCTCGTGCTGTCCTTCCGGTCCTCGCAGGCGCTCGCCTCCGCGTACGGTCTCGCGGTGACCGCCACCCTCCTCCTCGAGCTCTCGCTCTTCCTCCTCCTCGTCCTCGAGGTGTGGAAGTGGAGACTGCCGTGGGTCGTCCTCACGGGCCTGACGATCGGCGGCGTCGAGTTCGCCCTCTTCTCCGCCAACGTCGTCAAGATCGCCGCCGCCGGCGGCTGGCTGCCGCTGGCCATCGCCGCAGTCCTGGTCACGATCATGCTCACGTGGAAGAAGGGCTCGGCGCTGATGTTCGGCCGACGAGCCGAGATGGAGGGCCCGATCGAGGACTTCGTCGACGAGATCGGCCGCGCGCCAGTCCTTCGCGTGCCCGGGGTAGCCGTCTACCCGCACGGCAACCCCGGCACCGCCCCGCTGGCGCTGCGCTCCAACGTGGAATGCAACCACGTCCTCCACGAACACGTCGTCATCGTCACGATCAAGAACCTCGGCGTTCCCCACGTCCCACACGATCAGCGGGTCCTCGTCTCGGACCTCGGTCGTTCCGACGACGGGATCGTCCATATCCTCTACAGCATCGGGTTCAACGACTCCCAAGACGTCCCGAGTGCCCTGCGGCAGGCGGTCGGCAGGACACCGGAACTCGACTTCGATCCCAAGTCGGCGATGTACGTCATCTCCGTCTTCCGCATCGAACCCGGCAGCGGCACCGGTATGCCGCGCTGGCAGAAGAGTCTCTTCCGCACGCTTGAGAAGGCCTCGGCCAACCGCACCCAGGTCCTCCACCTGCCCCCGGATCGGACGACGGTGATGGGCGAGACCGCCGAGCTCTGAGGACGCCCGTTCGGCGCCCGAGGGCACGAGTACACTCGGTCGGGTCAGCCCAGGAAGAGTCCAGAGCAGAAAGGCACCTTCCCATGATCGAAGTCCCGGCACTGGTCGTCGGTGTCGTTCTCCTCCTCGTCCGCGCAGTGCTCGCCTTCACCTTCTTCCACGAGTCCCTGCTCAAGCTCAAGGACGTCAGAGCGTTTGCGAAGAACGACGGACTCCCGCTCCCGCTCGCCTGGTTCGTGCCATTGGCCGAATTCGCCGCAGCGCTCTCCTTCGCCACCGGTGTGCTCGCGCAGTGGGCGGGCATCGGCGTCGTCGTCCTCATGCTCATCACCATCACGATGCAGAACTTCCGGTGGCACAGCAGGTACTGGGCCGCCGACAACGGGTGGGAGTACGACCTCTTCCTGCTCACCATGGCTTCGGTCATCGCCGTCTTCGGAGCCGGACCGATCGCGATTCCCACCCTCTTCGGCATGGGCTGAGCCGCCATGGGCTGAGCCGGCAACCGACCGTCGTCAGTGGAGCTGGCCGGCGGCGTACGCCGCCTGACCGATGTGCTGAGCCGCGTCGTCGACGATCGAGACGAGCCGCACCCCGCGCGTCACCGGCGGATTCCAGCTGTCGTCGATGACGGCGTCGAAGTCGTCCGCCGAGAGTCCGTTGGCATAGTCGATGAGTGCACGCAGGGCGGCACTGAGGTAGTCGACGAGCAGACCCTGATCGTTGACGACGATCTCCGCCGCCTGCCCCGGAGTGTGCCCGTAGCCGACCGTGTCACCGATCTTTCCGAGGTCGAATCGGTCGCGGTAGTGCTCCCAGACCTGCGGGTTCCCCGTGAGGTCGGAGAGCTGAGCGTCGACCTCGCGGCCGATGTGCCAGAGCAGCCAGGCGACCGAGTTGGGGTGGGAGCCCGGATGGGCGTTGAGCTCTTCGGGCGTGAGGGTCGGGAGGCCCTTGGCCGCATCGATGGGACGCTGGGCGAAGTCGGCGAACAGCTCGTTGATGGTCATGGTCCCATTGTGCTCTGCCGACACGCGGTTGTCAGGGTCGAATCGCCCCGAACCGGGCGTACGCAGCCGACGGACCATCGGACCGCGCGAGCCACGGACCGGTCCTGCCGCCTCGGCGAGGGAATAAATCAACGCCGCTTGCGGCTGTTGTGGGCATCACCGATCGTCAACGAAGGAGAAGCACATGTCGGATCCAGATCGCGTCGTCATCCTCGGCGGACACGGCAAGGTCGCCCTGCTCGCAGCCCCGAAGCTCACCGCCGCGGGCTTCGCCGTCGACTCCGTCATCCGCAACCCCGATCAGGCCGCCGACGTCGAAGCCGCCGACGCCCATCCGGTCGTCCTCGACATCGAGACCGCTGACGTCGATGCCCTCGCCGAGGTGTTCGCCGGGGCCAAGGCCATCGTCTTCTCCGCGGGCGCCGGGGGAGGAAGCCCCGAACGGACGAAGGCCGTCGACTATGAGGCGGCGAAGCGGGCCGTCGACGCCGCCGAGAAAGCCGGAGTCAAGCGCTTCGTCATGGTCTCCTACGCCACCGTCGGCATCGACCTCGACCGCATCGACCCGTCGAACTCCTTCTACCCCTACGTCGAGGCCAAGCACGGCGCCGACGCGTACCTGCGGGAGAGCTCCCTCGACTACACGATCCTCGGTCCCGGCCGGCTCACGCTCGACCCGTCGGCGGGCGAGATCGTGCGCGCCGATGAGCGCGGCGACATCGACGGCCGGGCCCCGGCCGAAGGGCAGGGCGTGACCTCCCGCGAACTCGTCGCCGACGTCATCACCTTCGTCATCGCCGAGGACGCCGCCGTGCGCGAGACGGTGAACTTCTACGACGGATCGGTTCCCGTCGCCGAGGCGCTCAGCTGATCCGATTGCACAGCCGGTGGGTGAGCCCGCTCTCCGTGCTCACCGATTCGAGACTGAACCGGTCGTCCAGCACCTCGGGGTTCTCCCATAACCGCACGCCCGTGCCGAGGACGACCGGCACGGTCACGGTGTGGATGAAGTCGATGAGGTCGGCGTCGAGGAATTCTTTGACCGAGGTCGGACCGCCGCCGAGCCGGACATCGAGTCCCTCGGCGGCGGTCTTCGCCATCTCGAGCGCCTCGGCGGGGGAGGCGTCGACGAAGTGGAATACGGTGCCGTTGGCGAACTCCATCGGCTCCCGGGGGTGATGGGTGAGGATGAAGCAGGGCGTGCGGAAGGGCGGTTGCTCGCCCCACCAGCCGCGCCATCCGTCGTCGGGCCACGGTCCCGTCTGCGGTCCGAACTTCCTCCGGCCCATGATCTCGGCCCCGATGCCCTGACCCCACATGCTGAACAGCGCCCGGTCGACGGTGACCGGCGCGTCGGGTGCGCCCTGGACGCCGTCGATGACTCGCCCGTCGAAGCGGGAGAAGAGCGCCCGGGCCCCGCCGATCGGCTCGTCGAAGGTGACATAATCACCGGCGGCAAAGCCGTCGAGTGAGACGAAGAGATTGTGCACGCGTGTACGGACCATCATTGCTCCTCAAGCGGTTGGCGGGGGTTGTGGGTCCAGCGTAGGATGATGCACTTGCAAAGTGCAATCACCTGAGGGAGGGAAAGTGGCCAGACAACCGCGGTCGGGGTGTGCGATCAATGCCGCCGTCGAGGTGCTCGGCGACGCGTGGAGCCTCATCGTCCTCCGCGACATCGTCTTCGGCGATCGGCGGCACTTCCGCGAGCTGCTCACGCAGAACAATGAGGGCATCGCCTCGAATATCCTCGCCGACCGGCTCCGGCGCCTCGTCGCCGAAGGGCTGCTCACCCGCGGCGATGCTCCTCGCGGGCAGCGCGTCACCTACACCCTCACCGAGGCGGGGATCCAGACCGTGCCCGTCATGGTGGCCCTCGGCGCGTGGGGGATGAGCCACAGGGAGACGAGCCCCGAGCTGACGATCCGCGCGCGCATCCTCGCAGACTCGCCCGACCTCGTCGCCGACCTCATCGACGAGCTGCGCGAGGTCCATCTCGGCACGCCGCGCCCTGATCCGGCGCGGCCGCGTGCCTCCGAGGTCCTCCGGCGTGCCTTCGTGTCCGCTGTGGGGGAGTGAGGCGGAGGCTCAGACCGACTCGCTGCCCCGCCGGTCCTCGACCTCTCGCTTCCACGGCAGGTCCGCGCCCGCACGGCTGACCGTGATCGCGGCAAGCCCCACCGCGTTCTCGCCGAGGCGGGTGAGCTCCTCGCGGTCGAGTTCGGCCGGCGCGCCCGTCGCCCTGCAGAGATCGTGGAGGAGGGAGACCATGAATGTGTCCCCGGCCCCGATCGTGTCGACGACGTCGGCCCGCCGCGCGGGGACGTGCACCGTCGCCGAGGCGGTCGCGAGGATCGCCTCGTCCCCGCCGCGGGTGAGGGCGACGAGTCCCGCCCCGAGGTCGAGGATGTGTGCGATCCTCTCCTCGTGGGTGCGGTCCGGGTAGAGCCATTCGGCGTCGACGTCGCTGAGCTTGACGACATCGACTCTGGCGGCGAGTTCCTCGAATCGGGGCAGGGCCGCTGCCCGGTCGCCGATGATGGAGGGGCGGATGTTCGGGTCGAAGGTGATCAGCGCCGTCTCGTCCCCGCGGTCGTCGAGGAGGCTGTCGATCGTTGCGGCGCCCGGCTGGAGGAAGGCTGCGATCGACCCGATGTGGACGGCGTCCCAGGCCCCGCCGGTGATCGGCGAGGGGTCGGGTGCCCAGCGCAGATGGAAATCGTACTCGGCTGAGCCGTCGGCCGAGAGCACGGCCCGTGCCGTCGACGTCGCCCCGCGTGGAGTGGCGTGGACCGTGACGTTCGAGGCGCGCAGGTGCGCGAGGACGAAGCCGCCGTGGAAGTCGTCCCCGACGTCGGTGAGCAGGGCGACCTCGTCGCCGAGGCGGCCGAGGCCGAGGGCGACGTTCGCCGGCGCCCCTCCCGGGGCGTACCGGTCGGCGGCATCCGGGGTGGTGACGATGTCGATGAGGGCTTCGCCGATGACGAGGATGGTCATCTCCTCAGTGTATGGAGCGGCGGTGGTCGTCGACGCCGGTTCCTCAGATCGCGCGGGGACCGCGCCCGATGCGCTGTCCGGGGCAGCGGCCGGTGCGCTGTCCGGGGCAGCGGCCGGTGCGGGCGGCTCGAGCAATCGCATACGGGGGAAGGAGAATCGGACGCGACTCGAAACTCCCTGAGACCTGAATCTCTCTCATGTCAGTGCCGGATGGCAACGTGAGGTCATGGACAACATCACGGAGAACCCAGAGATCAGGCAACACTACGACGACGATTCAGAGTCTCGGTTCAACCCCCTGCCGGGGGAATGCGTCGTCTGCTTCGTCCATCGACAGCTCGGAGAGTTCGGGTGCGACGATACCCATCGCTTCGCCGAGCGCTTCCGGGAGCAGACGGCACCGAGGGCCACCGCACTGATCCCGCGACTGCGGGGAATGGGAGCAGAGCACTGCGACTGTCAATTGTTCCGCGAAGTCTTCACTTTCGCGCCACGGCCGCTGCTGGCTCGGGGCATCTTCGCCGCGAACATCGGCGGCCGGTTGGATGCCGATGAGCTGACCGACATCGGAGTGTTCGCTGACCCGAGAGGGGATGGACGCGGCATCGGATACAGCCACGTGAAGACGGGCCGAACCGTCGATCAGTTCGTCTGGTCGGACCGGCGTGCGTACATCGACACCGCTGGGTACGACGACGGAGTCGGATTCCCCGGCATGGACGGTGACGCCGGATACGCCGACATCGGCGGTTTCGCGGAGGACGAATACCCGTTCGGGCGTGGACGAGTCGACGCCCCGACACCGGCAGCGATCTATCTCTGCTGCCAATATGTTCGGCGAGGCTCCACCCAGCCGTGCGGAAACTGGCAGCGGGGCAAGCGACCTCCACGCTGGACCACACCGACTGGACCGGGCTGGGGAGCGGAGTCGTGGAACCCCGAGCCTCCGGGATGGTACACGGAGCCACCGGAGGAACCCGGCGTCCGCGCTCCGTTCTGAGAAGCCAGTGCCTTTGAGCGGTCCGGCAGAATGGACGCATGATACTGCCGCTCTTCCTCGACTGTGACCCCGGCATCGACGATGCAATCGCCCTCGGCTACCTGCTCTGTCAGGACGACATCGATGTCGTCGGCATCGCCGCCTCGGGCGGGAACGTTCCCACCGCGCAGGTCGTCGAGAACACGCGGAGATGGCTCACGCTCGCCGGACGCGACGACATCCCCGTCCACGCGGGCGATGCCCTGCCGCTGGCTCGCCAGAGATCAGCGGCCACACAGATTCCATCCGGATCGGCGGTGGGGGAGCCCGACACCGCCGACATCGAGTACGCGGACCTCACCCACGGCCAGACCGGTGCCGGGTACGCCACTCTGCCGGAACCGACGGTGCCATTAAGCGCCACCTCCGCGGCGCAGGCCTGGGTCGATGCCGCGCGGGCCCACCCCGGGCGGCTCATCGGCGTCGTCATCGGCCCCTCGACGAACCTCGCGCTCGCCCTCGCGATCGAACCCCGCCTGCCTCACCTTCTTCGGCGCCTGTTCATCATGGGCGGGGCCTTCAACTACCGCGGCAACACGCACCCGACGACCGAATGGAACGTCACCTTCGACCCCGAAGCGCTGGCGACAGTCCTCGCCTCGTTCGACCGTGCCCGCAGCGAGGACCCCGACCTGGCGCTGCCCGTCATCGCCCCGATCGAAGCGACCGAAGCCGTGGCGATGACCCCCGAGCGCCTCGCCGGCATCCTCGACACCGATGCCGACCCGATCTGGCAGGCGTGGCTGGAGCAGATGAGCGAGGCTCTGCGGTTCTACTTCGAATTCCACGACTGGGACGGACTCGGCTACCTCGCCCATATCCACGACCCCTTCGTCCTCGCGTGCGCCCTCGCGTGGGCACGCACCCCCGACCAGCCGGCAGACAACCTGCCCTGGGCCACGACAGCGACGGCGCCGGTCGACGTCGAACTCACCGGTACACTCACACGAGGCGAAACCGTCGCCGATTGGCTGGGGCGGTGGGGGAGGGACCCGAACGTCGAGATCATCCGCACGATCGATGCCGACGCCTTCCTCGACCACCTCGGCGCCACCCTCAAGGAAGGACCGCACCATGATCGACCACAGCCCAACACGTAGCCTCTCTGGGCAGGGGCCAGCCGCACCGACTGGTCCCGGACAAACCCGCATCCCCGCACTCGCGCTCACCCTCACGCTCCTCGGCACGCTCGTCATCGTCACGACCTACCTCGCCGTTCTCCTCACCCAGCCTGCGAACCTCGGCATCGATCTCGGCCACACCACTCTGTGGGTCATGGTCGGCTACCTCGTCGGCGGCGGCCTCCTCGCGGCAGGCACCCTGCCGCTCATTCCCCGCAGCACCCTCGCACTCATCCCCGTCGCGATCGCCCTCAACATCGTCATCGGCCAGATCGTCGGCACGATGACCACGATCCCGCTCTACCTCGACTCCATCGGCACCGTGATGATCGGCGTCCTCGCCGGTCCTGCCGCAGGGGCCTTCACCGGAATCCTCTCGAACCTCATCTGGGGAGTCACCCTCAACCCCAGCGTCATCGCCTTCACCACCGGAGCCGCCTTCATCGGTGCCGCCGCCGGATGGGCCGCCCGGCTCGGCGCCTTCCGCACTCCATGGTTCGCCGTCCTGGCCGGAGCGATCGCCGGTGTGCCCACCGCGGCCCTCGCCGCCCCGGTCGCCGCCTACGTCTTCGGCGGCGGACTCGGGACGGGCACGGGGAGCGTCGTCGCCATCCTCCAGGCCACGGGCCAGGAGATGCTCGCCGCGACCATCGCCCAGAGCCTCTTCTCCGATGTGCTCGACAAGGCGATCATCTTCGCTCTCGCCTACGTCATCGTCCGTTCCCTGCCCAGGCGGATCCTCGACCGCTATCCCTTCACCGGCCACAGCCTCTCACGCCGTGCCCGCGCCGCTGACCAGCGCTGAATGAGCTCGTCGGCTCTGACTGAGACGGGATCCCGGCGCCTGCACCCGGCCACCGAGATCATCGTCCTCGGATGCGCGCTCGTGCTCGTGTTCGGGATTCCGTCCCCGGTCATCCCGCTCATCGTCCTCGTCGGGTCCGCTGTCGCGGCAGTGGCCTCGCCGACCGTGAAAGTCACGACGTGGGCGGCGACTGTCGCCGCCCTGTGCGTGCCGATGCTCATCGTCGTCGGCCTCGTCCAGGGCCTGTTCTACCCCGGCGCCGAGGTCCATGTGCTCTGGCAGGCCGGACCCGTGCGGTTGAGTGTCGAAGGGCTCGCGATCGCCGTCCAACTCTGGCTGCGGGTGACGGCGCTTGTCGCCCTGTGCGCGGTCATCGGCCTCGGCAGCGATGCGGCGAGACTCTTCGACGGTCTCATCGCCCTGGGCCTGCCGGCGTCGATCGCCTACGTGTGCGCGTCCTCGCTCAACCTCATCCCTCTCGTTCGTGGCCGGGTCCGAACGGTCCTCGACGCCCGCGCTGCCCGCGGCTGGGCTGTCGACCGCTGGTCCGTGCGCGTCCGCCTGCTGCCCGGCATCGTCACCGGACTGTTCACGTCCCTCCTCGTCACCGTCGACCAACGACACGAGGTCCTCGACCAGCGCGGATTCGCGGCCTCCGACCATTCCGTGTCCCTCCAGGACCATTCGGACAGTCATTGGCAACGCCTCCTTCGCCGAGGCGGTCCCGTCCTCACGCTCATCCTCATCGTCCTCTCCGTGATCGGTCTGCTTCCCCTTCCAGGTGCCGAAGAGATGCTCGGAGGACTGCGATGAACGTGCTCGACCTCAGCGGAGTCGACGTCACCTGCCGCGGCGTCGACCGTCCGGTCCTGGCAGGTCTCGACCTGCGCCTCGGCCCCGGTGAGATGCATGCGGTGCTCGGCCCACAGAACTCCGGAACGTCGACACTGTGTCGGTTGGCCGTCGGGCTGCTCGCCGACCGGGGCACGGTCCACGGTGAGGCACGCGCCGTCGAAGACGCCGTCATGCTCGGCGACGACCCCGAGGCGCAGCTGAGCGGGATGGCCAGCCGGGTCGGGGACGAGGTCCAACTGCCGAGCCGCCTGCGCGGACGTGACCCGGCGACAGCACGGGCTGCCGCGCAACGGGCACTGGTGTCGCTCGGTGTCGGCGCGCTGTGGGACCGTCGACTCGAGACGCTCTCTGGAGGGCAGCGACAGCTCGTCGCCCTGGCCGGTCTTCTCGCCCTGGAACCGGCGCTCCTCGTCCTCGACCAGCCGGGGCTCTCCCTCGACCCCATGATGCGGGCCGGTCTCGTCTCGGCGCTGGAGGACCATCGCGCCAGCGGCGGCACCGTGCTTGTCACCGGCCACCAGTTCGACGAGGTGGTCGCCGCCTGCAAGGCGATCAGCCTCCTCAGCAACGGACGCATCGCAGCGACGCTCGAGCCGACAGAAGTGACCCCGCATGCGCTGGCTTCTCACGGCGTCTGGAGCGCTCTCCCCACGATCACACCAGCTGGTGGGTCGACGAATCCAGAGCGGGTCGAGCCGGAGCCGGCTGGGTCCGCGCAGGCGAAGCCATGGCCGAATGAGACAGATACGGCAGAGGCAGTACCGGTGGAACCGGGAGCGACCATCCGGCCTGTGCTCTCGGTCAGCGGACTCCGGGTCGAGCGCAGAGGCGGTTCGGTGCTCGACGGTCTCGACTTCGACCTCCATCCCGGAGAGTTCGTCGCCCTCATGGGCGCCAACGGCGCAGGCAAGTCGACGATGCTCAGGGCGCTGCTCGGTCTGCTCGAACCCGGGGCAGCGGTCACGGGCGCGATGACGGAGCACCACTTCGGCGAGGACATCGCGCTCACGGAACTGCCGACGCATATGAGGGCCGCCCATCTCGGGTGGGTCGGCCAGGACCCGGGAGCCCAGCTGTCGGGTGCCACCGTGCGCGATGAACTTCTGCGAGCGGCTCCGCTGCCACCGCACCGACGCCGCGACCGGGAGGCGGTGCGCAGGCAACGGGAGGAGGCGGTCGCCTCGGCGCTGGAGTCCACCGGACTCGCCGGCGTTGCCGGGACCCACCCCTTCGACCTGGGGACTGCCCGACGCAAGGACGTCGTCATTGCGTCATTGCTCGTCACGGCCCCGCCGATCCTTCTCCTCGACGAGCCCACCCAGGGCAGGGATGATGGGGACATGAGCAGGCTCACCGGTCTCATCGCGGGCTTCCTTCGTGGGGGAGGCGCTGTGCTGGCTGCGACCCACGACGAACGGTGGGCGGGAACGGCGCACCGGGTCGTACGCCTCGAAGCGGGCAGACTCACCGAGCGGCGAAACCGGCCATGAGCATGGTGGTTCCGCTGTGAGAGCACGAGGTCCCGTGACACTCTTCGCGGCGTGGGCGATCCACGACCTCGAAGAGCTCATCGCGTTACCCGTGACGACCTCCCGCTTGGCCGAGGAGCCGGGAGCGGATTGGCTGCGCATCTCCGCACGGCAGTCGGCGGTGGCGATCGGGCTCATGGGCGCCGTCGTCGCGACCGCGTGTGTGCGGGGCGCGGTGACGAACGGGCGTTCGCGCTTCTATCGCCGAACGCTCGCCGGGCTCGACCTCCACGTGTGGTCGCATGTGGCGGCCTCGGTGGTGCTGAGGCGGTACACGGCGGGGGTCCTCACCGCGGTCCCCTTCATGCTTCCCGGGGCACGGTTCGCCGAGCGCGAGCTGGCAGCGACCGGTCACGCCCTCTCCCACGCCGAAAGGGCGGTGGGGGCACCGATGATGGTGGTCGCGGCGCTCGCCTGCCATGGTGTGGCGAGAGCCTGGGTTCAGTAGTCGAACGACGAGTCGGTGGCGAGCGAGCCGGGGCCGCGGTACTTCTGCAGGTGGATGTGACGGGCGAAGCGGATGACCGGGCGGATGAGCATCTCGATGCTGCCGAGGACGAAGAGGCATGTGCCGGCGAACATGAGCTCGTCGGAGAAGAACATGAAGCTGCCGATGAGGAACCAGAGGCCGATGAGCACGTCGTTGGTGATGCTGAGCATCTGGTAGCGCTGACGGATGACGATCTCGTCGTGTCCGATGTGCATGGTCAGTTCACGGTCCTGCGTGTGCACGCATTCCTCCAGTCAGTCGATGGCGACGGCCTCTGCGATGGTACGCAGAAGCAAGTGGAGTTGGCCATCCGCCGAGGTGGTGGTCCTGACGAGCGGATGCCCCCCCGCACCCGTGTCAGGGTCGTCGTCTAGCCTCGGAGGTGATGGCACGCGAGAGGCGTGCCGCCCGATCTCGATGAGGAGAGACGATGAGCCGTTCCGTGCAGATCACCGTCGACAGCCATGATCCGATCCTGCTCGCCCGGTTCTGGGCCGAGGTGCTCGGGTACGTCATTCCCGGCCCGCCCGGAGTCACCCTTGCCGACGGCGATGATCCCTTCGCCGCGTGGAAGACCTTCCTCGACTCACTCGGCGTGGAGATGCGACCCGAAGACATGCGCGCGGCGATCGAGGATCCCGCCGGGCGCGGACCGCGCGTCTTCTTCCAGACGGTGCCCGAGGACAAGACGGTGAAGAACCGCGTCCACCTCGATGTCCGTGCCGCTCCGGGACTCCAGGGCAGCGAGCGGATGGAAGCGCTCGAAGCCGAATGCGCTCGCCTCGAGCGACTCGGTGCGACTCGGCTCGAGCGGTTCGACCCGGCCCCGCCGATGGAGACCGGCTTCATCGTCATGGCCGACCCCGAAGGCAATGAGTTCTGCCTTGACTGACTGGCGCTGACTGATCCCGCAGGACGGTGCCCGGGCCCGATCTTCACCCGGCGCCTGGGAGACCTGCTGGTCAGCCGGGTCGTCCCTGGCCAACGGCGATGATAATTCTCTTAGAGTCATGTCCTCGACGAGCCCGCGTTGCTACCGTGGCAGGTATGAACACCGTCTCACCCGTCCCGTTCACAGCCGCTGTCGCCCTCACCCTCAGCCTCACCCTCGCCGGCTGTTCGAACAGCGGAGACGAGACCGAGCAGGCGCCGACGAGCGGTGACCCGGTGCCCACGCAGTCCGAGGACTCCGGGTCCGCGGGCTCGAGCCCCGACGACACCACTGCGCAGTCGGCTCCGACCGGCGCCTCCGACCTGCCGGAGGACGCCGACCTCAGCTCCGCCTCCCCGCAGGTGACCCCCGACGAGGCGATCGCCGTCGCGCAGAAGGAGGCCGGCAACGGCACCGTCCATGCGATCGAACTCGACTACGACCGCCGCGACGGCGCGTGGCAGTACGAGGTGAAGATCCTCAAGGACAGGACGGACTTCGACATCGACGTCGACGCTCAGTCGGGAAAGATCGCCAAGACCGAACAGGACACGACCGACGACTCCGAGCAGGCCATCGACCTCACCGACCCGTTGCCCTTCGACGAGGCCCTCAACCGCGCCTCCGAACAGGGCAAGGGCCGACTGACGAGCTGGAAGCTCGAATCCGACGACGACCGCATCGAGTACCAGTTCGACTACGACGACGCGGGCACGGAGTCCGAGGTCACCGTCGACGTCGAGACGAAGAAGGTCACCGTCGACGGGTGAGCCGACGTAGTCTGGTGTCATGCACGCACCAGCCGGCTCCTGTGGTCGCCTCGAGGTCATCACCGGCCCGATGTTCTCCGGCAAGTCCGAAGAGCTCATGCGCCGGGTCCGTCGCGCCCGCATCGCCGGTGTCGAAGCGCTGGTCATCAGCCATTCCCTCGACACCAGGGCGGAGCTCTCCGCCGTCACCTCCCACATCGGGGTGACCGTGCCCGCCGTTCCCGTCGGAGACGTCGCCTCCCTCGCCGAGGCGGCCCGAGCCGAGGACGTCGACCTCGTCGCCATCGATGAGGCCCAGTTCTTCGGCCCCGACCTCGTGCCCGCGGTCGAGAAGCTCCTCTCCCGCGGCATCGATGTCATCGTCGAGGGACTGTGCGTGACCTTCGACGGTGATCCGTTCGAACCACTGCCGACGTTCATGGCACTTGCCGAGGACGTCACGAAGCTCACGGCAGTGTGCACGGTGTGCGGGCGCGACGCCGTCTTCCACGAGCGCATCGCCGCTGCACCCGCCGGGTCGGCCACCGACATCGACGCCAGCCACATCGGCGGCCTCGACTCGTACGTCGCCCGCTGCCGAGAGCACTTCGGACACGGCACCGCAACGGAGCCCTGACCCATACGCTCTGCGGTCAGTCGGCGATGTCGGCCCACACCTGTCGCCAGATCTCGGCGAGAGCGGCGATGTTGTAGTGCGCGTTGAGACCGCTCGGCTGCGGGACGACCCGCAGCTCGATGTCCGCAGGCCAGCCGGGAATGAGGGACGTGTCCTGGACCCCGAGTGTGGCCTTCGGCTGGGAGAAGGCGATGCGGAACGAGGTGATGCCGGCGATCGCCACCGCCTTCGGGCGGATCTCCGAGAGGCGCTCGACGAGCCTCGCCCCTCCGTCGCGCAACTCCTCGTTCCTCAGCTCATCGGCTCTCGCGGTGGCCCGACCGACGAGGTTGGTGATGCCGATGCCGCGGGAGAGCAGATGCTCCTCATCCTCGATCGAGAGGCCGAGAGACGCATCCACGAGGTGGTCGGTGAGCCCCGCCTGGTGGAGCGAGGGCCAGAAGCGGTTGCCGGGGCGGGCGAACGGGGCGTTGACCGCCGCCGTCCACAGACCCGGATTGATGCCGACGATCAGGAGGGAGAGCTGCCCGGAACCCGCGGGCAGCACATCGTCGATCGCATCGGGATCGTCGGTGGCGAAGCGGGCGAGATCGTCCTTGGTCGGTTTCCGTCCCGCCAGCGGGGACGGTCTGCGGGAGCTGCGGCTTTCCTCGGACACGTCCCCCAGACTACCGTCGAAGGACGACGAGCCGAACGGAGGTCCGGCATGAGCCACGCACACACCCGAGCGGAATCAGGCGAGTCCGCTCCGTTCCACTTCGAGACGACCTGGCGCGTCGCCGAAGCGGTCGAGCCGGTGTGGGACGTGCTCTCCGCCATCGACGACTGGCCTGGTTGGTGGCCGGGACTGGCGTGGGTGCACGCTGTCGACGGAACGCTCGCCGAAGGCTCCAGGGCGCAGATCGGTGTGCGCAGCCCCCTCGGCCTCTCCCTGTCGATGATGCTGCGCATCGAAGCGATCGACCCGCCCCGGCAGGTCGTGCTCAGCGCCGAGGGGGACCTGCGCGGTACCGGGGTGTGGACGCTGCGCCGGTCGGGACCGCTCACCGTCATCGATGCCGTGTGGTGCGTGACGACGACGCGTCTGGCCCCACGCCTGCTGCGCCCCCTGTCGGCCAGGATGCATGCCGCGGTCATGGCCGCAGGCGAGACCGGCCTGCGCCGTCGCCTCAGCGCGCGGGCGTAGGGGAGTCCGCGGCGGACCAGGCCTCGATCCCGCCGGCCAGCGAGCGCAGGCGCACTCCCTCCGGAGTGCCGGGAGCCGCGGCCGCCACGGCCTTCGCCGACCGGACTCCCGACCGGCAGTGGACGACGATGTCGGTGGCGGGGCCGACCACCTCGGCGAGGGCCGGCCACCCCCGGTCGACGACGACGTCGAGGGGCACATGGACGGTGCCGGGGATGGACTGGACCTGCCGCTCCCACTCCTCGCGGACATCGACGATGACCGCGTCGGCCCCCAACGCACGAGCCTCGGCGACGGTGACCTCGTCGACGGCGGGCGCCGAAGCTGCCGGGGGAGCCGCACACGCGACGGCGACCTCGGTGAGGTCGGTCACGGCAGGCCGATCCGGGTCGGCGGAGAAACGCAGCGTCGTGAAGGTCGTCCCCAGCACATCCGTGCGCAGGAGCCTGCCGATGAGGGGGTCCCCGATGCCGCAGATGAGCTTGACGGCCTCGGCGGCCATCGTCGATCCGACGAGACCGCAGAGGACGCCGAGGACTCCTCCCTCGGCACAGGTGGGCACCGAATCGGCGTCGGGGATGTCGGGGAAGAGGTCGCGCAGCATCGGTCCGTGACCGGGCACGAAGGTGCTCACCTGGCCCTCGAAGCGGAAGATCGTCCCCCACACGAGCGGGGTGCCGGTGAGCTCGGCGGCATCGTTGGACAGATACCGGGTCGCGAAGTTGTCCGCACCGTCGATGACGAGATCGTGGGCGGCGAAGAGCTCGAGTGCATTGTCCGGGCTCAGGCGTTCCGCGAGGGCGGTCACGGACAGATGCGGGTCGAGGCGCAGCAGCGCATCCCTGGCCGAGTCTGCCTTGGGGCGGCCGACGTCGGCATCGCGATGGAGGATCTGGCGCTGAAGGTTCGAGACCTCGACGCGGTCGTCGTCGATGACGGTGAGGAGTCCGATCCCCGCCGCCCCGAGGTACTGGAGCACCGGGGCTCCGAGGCCGCCGGCGCCGACGACGAGGACCCGCGCGGCCCGCAGCCGCCGCTGGCCGAGATCTCCGACCTCTGGGAGGCTGAGATGCCGCGCGTACCGGGCGAGCTCATCGGGCGTGAGCGCGTCGACGGGCTCGACGAGCGGGCGCAGAGGTGTCCCGCTCATGGCCCCATCACCAGGTTCTCCGTGGTGACCCTGCCCTCGTGAGGTGAGGAGGCGAGTGCCAGCGGACGCTTGGGGATCCGTCCCGCGCCCCGAGCCAGGCGGCCCGCCTCGACGGCGAGCGCCATCGCCCGAGCCATCGCCGGTGCGTCATGGGCGCGGGTGACCGCCGAGGCGAGCAGCACGGCCGTGCACCCGAGCTCCATCGCCAGCGCCGCATCCGAGGCCGTGCCTACGCCGGCATCGAGGATGACGGGCACCTGCGCACGGGCAACGATCGTCTCGATGTTGTGGGGGTTGAGGATGCCCAGGCCCGAGCCGATCGGGGCCCCTGCCGGCATGACCGCCGCCACCCCGGCGTCCTCGAGACGCTTCGCGAGCGCCGGATCGTCATTCGTGTAGGCGAAGACCGTGAACCCGTCGAGGACGAGCTCCTCGGCCGCCCGGAAGAGCTCGACCGGATCCGGCAGCAGCGTGTCCTCGTCGGCGATGACCTCGAGCTTGACCCATGTGGTCTCCAGTGCCTCCCGGGCGAGCTTGGCCGTGAGCACAGCGTCCCGGGCGGTGTAGCAGCCCGCGGTGTTCGGCAGGGAGCGGATGCCGAGGCGTTCGAGGAGGGCGAAGACCGAGTCCCTGGCGTCGGCGTCGAAACGGCGGATCGCCACGGTCGTCAGCTCCGTCGCCGAGGCGGTCAGTGCGTTCTCGAGGATGCTCAGGGTGCTCGCCCCTCCGGTGCCCATGACGAGGTGGGAGTCGAAGGTCGCTCCGTCGATCGTCCAGCTCATCTCAGCCTCCCTGCACAGCGGTGACGATATCGACGGTCTGGCCGTCGACGATGGCGAACTCGGCCCAGAGTCCACGGCGGATGACCTCACCGTCGACGGCGAGGGCCACCCCGAGACGGCCTCCGTCGACGGGAGTCCCGTCCGTCGCGAGCTGCCTGCCGGTGAGGTGCTCGACGAGCGAGCGGGCCGTGGTGCCTGAGGCGAGCTCGCTGCTCTCCCCGTTGAGTGTGATGGTCATGGTTCCTTCCTTGCTGTGGTCATCGCCGCCACGAGGCGCGGAGACGGGCTCTCGTTCGACCGTGCGGCTTCGGAGAAGCGGCGGGGAGCTAGGGCCGCGGGCGCCCCTGGGGGCAGCCACGGCGAGTCCTCACCGCGGGTGAGATCGGCGCCGAGGCGGGCCCCGAGCGGAGTGAGGAGGATCCCGTGGCGGAAGTACCCGGTGGAGACGACGCAGCCGGGGTCCGTGCGCCCGATGAACGGCACGTCATCGGGTGATCCGGGTCGGGCACGCGCAGTGATCTCGGTGATCTCGGCATCGAGGATCCCGGGCACGAGCCGTTCGGCATCGTGGAGGAGACGGTGGACTCCCTCGGCGAGCACCCCGGGCCGTCCGTCCTCCCGGGACGTGGCGCCGAGGACGAGTTCCCCGTCGGGGCGCGGGACGATGTAGACGGGCCGACCGGCGACGAGTCCGCGGATGGTGCGCGTGAGCAGCGGCGGTGCGCTCGCGTCGGTGCGCAGCCGGATGATGTCGCCGTGCACGGCTCGCAGCGGCAGGTCGGGGACGCCGGCGATCGTCCCCACCGCTTCACCGGCGGCGACGACGACCTGATCGGCGGCGAGGCTGCGCCCATCGGCAAGAGCGACGCCGACGGTGCGGCCGCTGACGCGGACGAGTCCGGTCGCCTCCTCACGGACGATGTCGTCGTCGAGGAGCGAGAGCAGGGCGCCGGTGATCCGTCGTGGGTCGACGGCATGATCGCCGGGGATGCGCACCGCCCCGCTCACCCCGGGCGAGAGCGCGGGCTCGAGATCGCGGGCCCGGGATCCGGTGATGAGCTCGACCTCGGACCCCGCCTCGGCCTGCAGGGCGCGCAGGTCCCGCAGGGTCGCGAGATCCGCCCTGTCCCCGGCGCACACGAGGGTCTCCGTCTGCGTCTCGCCGAGGTCGTGCCCGGTCTCGGCGGTGAGTCGCGAGGCGAAGTCGGGGTAGAGATCGGCAGAGGTGCGCATGAGGGGGAAGAGCGGAGACTGCCCCCACGCGATCTCCGCGGCCGGGGCGATCATGCCGGCGGCGGCATACGAGGCCCCTTCGCCGGGTGCCGGGTCGATGAGCGTGACCGACGCTCCCCGGCCACGCAGCTCCCATGCTGTGGCGAGCCCGATGATCCCGGCCCCGATGACGATGACGTGCACTGTATTCTCCCTCCGGCGGCATGACCCGCATCAGGTGCGGCGGTCGGCACGAAGCCCTCTCAGCCTCCCAGCGAGGCTCCCGCGAACTCCTCTACTCTAGGAGCATGGTTCCCGCGATGACAACGTCCTCCGCCCAGCGAGACACGCAGACCACGACTCGAACCGCGCGCCGGCGCGCGCTCGAGGAGGCCCGCCTCTACCTCTGCACCGATGCCAGGACCAAGCAGGGCGATCTCCCCACGTTCCTCGACGCCGCATACGCCGGGGGCGTCGACATCATCCAGCTGCGCGACAAGAGCCTGGAGGCAAGAGAGGAGATCGCCGCCCTCGAGGTCCTCCGGGATGCCGCCCGCCGCTATGGCAGGCTCTTCTCCGTCAACGACCGTGCCGACGTCGCCCTCCTCGTCGGCGCCGACGTCTTCCACGTCGGACAGGGTGACCTCACGAGCGGCCAGGCCCGTGCCGTGCTCGGACCCGACGTCCTCCTCGGCCGCTCGACCCACTCGATCGACCAGGCGCTCGCCGCCGACGCCGACCCCGACATCGACTACCTCTGCCTCGGGCCCGTGTGGGAGACCCCGACGAAACCCGGGCGACCGGCCGTCGGCCTCGAGCCCCTGCGGGAGATCACCGGACGGGTGAGTACGCCCTGGTTCGCGATCGGCGGCATCGCCGCCGGTGAGCGGCTCGACGCGGTGCGCGAAGCCGGAGCCGAGCGCATCGTCGTCGTCCGTGCCGTCACCGAGGCCGATGATCCCGCCGCAGCGGCAGCGACCCTGAAGGGAGAGCTGTGAGGATCCTCATCGCCGGAGCCGGGGCCACCGGGGGAGCGTTCGGCACCCGCCTCGTCGAAGCCGGACGTGACGTCACCTTCCTCGTCCGACCCGAGCGCGCCGAGGCGCTGCGTACATCGGGGCTGCGCTTCATCGGCCCCGACGAGGACAGGACGAACCCGGTGGCCGTGGCGACCGCCGAGGAGCTCGCAACGAACCCGATCCCTGCGGACCTCGTCCTCATCGCCGTCAAGGCCGGCGGCCTCGACGAGGTCATCGACGACCTCCGCCCGGCGATCGGGCCGGATACGCTCATCATTCCGTTCCTCAACGGCATGGCCCATATCGACCGCTTGGACAGGGAGTTCCCCGGGCAGGTGCTCGGCGGGCTCGTGAAGATCATCGGCACGATGCGCGGATACGACGTCGTGCAGATGACGGACATGGCGACGATGACGATCGGCCGCCTCGGCGGGGGAGAGGTGCCCTCCGGGATCGTCGAGGCCCTCGACGTCCCCGGCTTCCGCCTCCAGGTCATCGATGCCATCGATGACGCACTCTGGGAGAAGTGGGTCTTCATCGCCGCCGCCGGCGTGGTCACGTGCCTCTTCCGGGCACCGGTCGGGGCGATCATGGCCGCCGGCGGCGAACTCCACGTCGTCGCTATCGTCGACGAGCTCGAAGCCGTGGCGATGGGCGCCGGACACCCGATCTCGGCGCGCTCCCGCGCGGTGACGCTCTCGATGCTCACCGCCGACGGCTCCTCATTCACCTCATCGCTCTATCGCGATGTCACCGCCGGACTGCCCAACGAGACCGAGCACATCCTCGGCAGCCTCGCGGCGACCGCGGCGGGACTCGGGGTCGCGACCCCGCTGCTCGACCTCACTCTCGTGCAGCTGCGAGCAGGCGAGATCGACCGGGTGGGATGACCGGAGAGGGGTCTGCAGCCTGGCCACGGTTTCGGAAGCCCGCGCGCACCGGCCGCCGCCTGCGCGGAGACGATGGGCCGTCTCGGCGAGACCGGAGAGCACGAGGGCGAGCGATGTGTCCAGGCTCAGCCGACCGGCTTGACCGCCCGCACGATCGCCGAGTGCATGCCGTCGGCGACCTCACGCGTGAAGTCGACCGCGACGTCGACGAATCCGACAGCGCGAAGACCGTCGACATACTCCGTTCGTGACAGGGCCCCGGCGATGCAGCCGACATGCGACCCGCGCTCACTGCGCTCCTGCGGGCTGAGACGGTCTTCGGAGACGACATCGGAGACTCCTATGCGCCCGCCCGGAGCGAGCACGCGGAACATCTCGCTGAGCACGGTGTGCTTGTCCGTGGAGAGGTTGATCACGCAGTTGGAGATGACGACGTCGACGGCGGCGTCCGGGAGCGGGACGGCTTCGATCGTGCCTTTGAGGAACTCGACGTTCGTCAGGCCCGACTTCGCCCGGTTCTCCTCGGCGAGTGCGAGCATCTCATCGGTCATGTCCACCCCGTAGGCGAATCCGGTCGCACCGACCCGGCGGGCGGAGAGGAGGACGTCGAGACCACCGCCCGAACCGAGATCGAGCACCCGTTCGCCATCCCTGAGCTCGGCGACGTCGGTGGGGTTGCCGCAGCCGAGACTCGCCTCGACGGCGCCGACGGGCATGCCTCCGACCGTCGTCGCGTCATAGAGTCCGGCACCGAATCCGCGCGGGGATTCGGGACTGCAGTCCGCGCTGCCGTCCTCGCGGAGCAGCTCATCGTTGCCCACTCCGGATGCGGAGGCCGTCGCCGCCTCCGCATAACGCGCCCGCACTGCTTCGCGGACCTGGTCGTCGTCAGCCATAGCGTTTCCTCTCCGTCGCTTCCTCTCCACCGGTGTGAGATCGATCCTGGTCGTCTCCCCAGCACGTGTCAACGCTGCTGTCCGTTCCGTCGCTGTGCGAACGATGGCAGGCACGGGCGCCTGGCGGCCTGAGTCACTTTTCGCCGAGATGGTCGGTTTGCGCCCTGATCGATCCGGCGAAAAGTGAATCGAATCGGAACAGCCCTCCTCTGGACGGCCGTCCGCCCCCAGCCGCTTCGGCTGCGGCACCCTCGTCGCCGACGGCATGTGAGTAGAATGGCCGGGGCCTGCAACCGGGTCCGACAGCAACGAGCAGGGGACAGGATGACTCAGGCGGACACCTCGGCGACGGAGACCCGCGAACTCAAGCGGGGACTGCACACGAGGCACCTGCAGATGATCGCGATCGGCGGTGCCATCGGCACCGGCCTCTTCCTCGGTTCGGGCGGAACGATCTCCCAGGCCGGTCCCGGAGGCGCGCTGCTCGCCTACGCCGCGATCGGCGTCATGGTCCTCTTCGTCATGCAGTCCCTCGGGGAGCTCTCCACCCACCTGCCCGTGGCCGGGTCCTTCCACACGTACGGGTCGAAGTACATCAGCCCCTCCTTCGGCTTCGCCATGGGATGGAACTACTGGTTCAACTGGGCGATCACGCTCGCCGCCGAGCTCGTCGCCGCCGGGGTGATCATGTCGTTCTGGCTGCCCGACGTGCCCTCGTGGATCTGGGCCGCGGTCTTCCTCGCCCTGCTCACCGGGCTCAACTTCCTCTCCGCCCGTGCCTTCGGCGAGGGCGAGTTCTGGTTCTCCGCGATCAAGGTCACCGCCGTCCTCGTCTTCCTCGTCCTCGGCGTGCTCATGATCGCAGGCATCCTCGGCGGACCCTCCCCGGGCTTCTCGAACTGGACGACCGGCGAGGCTCCGTTCGCGGGGGGATGGATGTCGATCATCGCCGTGTTCATGATCGCCGGCTTCTCTTTCCAGGGCACCGAACTCGTCGGCGTCGCCGCCGGAGAGTCGAAGGATCCGCGCCGGGACATGCCGCGAGCGATCCGCACGGTGTTCTGGCGGATCATGCTCTTCTACATCGGCGCGATCGTCGTCATCGGGTTCCTCCTGCCCTACACCGACCCCAACCTGCTCGCCTCGGCCGACAATGAGGACATCACCGCCTCACCCTTCACCCTCGTCTTCGAACGTGCAGGCATCGCCGTGGCCGCAAGCGTGATGAACGCCGTCATCCTCACCGCGATCCTCTCGGCCGGCAACTCCGGTCTCTACGCGTCGACCCGCATGCTCTACGCGATGGCGAAGGAGGGCACCGCACCGAGGCTGTTCGCCCGCCTCAACGAGCGCGGGGTGCCCGTCATGGCGCTCGTCGCGACCGCCTTCATCGGACTCTTCGGATTCCTCACCGAGGTGATGGGCGACGGGGCGGCGTACACGTGGCTCATCAACGTCTCCGGGCTCTCCGGATTCATCGTCTGGATCGGCATCGCGTGGTGCCACTTCCGCTTCCGCCGCGCCTACGTCCACCAGGGCCACGATGTCGAGAACCTTCCGTACCGGGCGCCCCTGTTCCCGATCGGGCCGATCATCGCCCTCGTCATGCTCATCGTCGTCGTCGCCGGACAGAACATCGAAGCCGTCGCCGACGGCCGTGTCCTCGAAGTCGCCTCGGCGTACATCGGGCTGCCGATCTTCCTCCTCGTCTGGGGACTCCACCGCCTCATCACCGGCCCCAGATCCCGATTCATCAGCCTCAAGGACGTCGACGTCGACGGACTCGAGATCACTCCGAAGGGCTGACCGCGCACCTGCCGCGCGCACGATTCTGGGAACCCGCCCTCCTCGATTAAGCTAGGCTCACCTAAGACCAAGCTCGGCTGTGAGAAAGAGACCCATGCGCAGATTCCTCGCCCCCATCCTTGCCTCGGCACTGCTGCTGACCGCCTGCTCGGGCGGCGGCAGCACCCCGGAGGAGACCGCTGGCGGTGCCACGGTGGACACGAAGTTCGGCGCGGTCGAGGTCCCGGCCGACCCGCAGCGCGTCGTCGCTCTCGGGTGGGGCGACGCGGAGACCGCTCTTGCCCTCGGCGTCCAGCCGGTCGGTGCCTCCGACTGGGTCGAGTTCGGAGGGTCGGGAGTCGGCCCGTGGGCGGCCGACCTCTACACCACGCCCCCGGAGATCATCGCCACCATGGAACCCGACTACGAGGCGATCGCGGCACTCGACCCCGACGTCATCCTCGACGTCAAGAGCTCAGGGGAGCAGGAGCGCTACGACCGCCTCTCCGAGATCGCTCCGACCGTCGGCCCGCCCGAGGGCGGGGACAACTACCTCACCTCGATGGACGAGCAGGTGACGATGATCTCCGAGGCACTCGGCAAGGAGGACGAGGGGAAGAAGCAGCTCGAGGACCTCGACGCGCAGTTCGCCGCCGCCCGTGAGGCCAACCCCGAGTACGAAGGCAAGACCGTGACCGTGGCGGCGAAGACCTCGGAGGGCTGGGGCGCCTATGTCAAGGGCACCGAGCGCGTCCAGTTCATGGAGAACCTCGGCTTCGAGCAGTCACCGAAGATCGACGCGCTCAAGGCCGAGGGGTTCAGCGCTCCCGTCTCGGAGGAGAAGCTCGACGAACTCGATGCCCATCTCCTCATCGCCTTCCCCATCTACGTCCCCGACACGGAGATCACCGACGATCCCGGCTTCCAGCGGATCCCCGCGGTCGCGGACGGACGCTCCGTGGTCCTCACCGAGAAGGACGACGACCTGCGCAAGGCGTTCTCGCTCAACTCCGTGCTCTCGGCCCGATATGCAGTCGAGAAGATGCCCGAGCTCATCGCACCGGCCGTCAGGTAGCCGGCGGCCGCAGCGCCGGACTCAGCCGGGTTCGGCGCTCACCGCTGGGTTTCCGCTCACCGCTGCGCTGCGTTGAGCGGCGCACAGCGTTCACCGCTGCGCTGCGCGTTCGGCCCGCCACGCGTCGAGTCCGACGTCGATGATCCGGGCGTGCCGGATGCGCGGCAGCGCGGCGATGGAGATCCACTCCGCCCGGTCCGTCGTCCCGTCGATCTCCAGGGTTCCCAGGGTCCCGCCGACCACCTCGGCGAGGTAGACGACCCGCACCCCCTTGAACGGCCGCCCGCTGCCGCGGCGCTTCTCGGTGAAGCTGTGGGTGGTCAGCGGGCGGATGAGTTCGGCGTCGAACCCGGTCTCCTCGCGGATCTCGCGGACCGTGCCCTCCTCGATGCTCTCGTCGTAGTCGATGCCTCCGCCGGGCAGAGTCCACAGCGCCCGCCCCGGCTCGCCGCCTCCGTTGAACCAGCTGAGCAGGATCTCATTGTCGTCATTGACGATCACCGCGTAGCCGGCCAGGCGCGTGTCGTACTCGGAGAAGTGCAAGTCCATGCCCACACCCTACCCATGTGGCCAACTTCACATTCGCTCACCCCGTGCCTAGGCTGGGACCATGGCCGAATCCTCTGGGCGCAACGCCGACTATCCCGACGACAAGATGTCCCACACGCGCGTCATCGCCGCCCCAGCGGAGGAGATCTTCGCGGTTCTCTCCGACCCCAACCGTCACCAGGACACCGAGCCCGGCGACTGGGTGCGCTCGTCGATCACGACAGAGCCCATCACCCGCACGGGACAGGTCTTCTCGATGAACATGTTCCTCGAGCAGGCGGGAGGCGCCTACCGGATGGACAACGTCGTCACGACCTTCGAACCGGACACGGCGATCGCCTGGGACCCGGGTCAGGCCGACGCCGTCGGCGAGGTGAGGACCGGAGGGTGGCGCTGGCGCTACGACCTCCATCCGGTCGAGGCCGGCACCGAGGTGACCCTGACCTACGACTGGTCGGACACGACCCAGGACGTCCGCGACCAGTTCGGCGGGTTCCCGGTCGTCCCGCCTGCGTTCCTCGCCGCCTCCCTCGCCTCCCTCGACAGGACGGTCACCGGCCGCCGGTGAAGGGTAGTCTGGTGGCGTGAATGAGATCGCCAGCAGACGCATCGGTGACAGCGGGAGACTCATCGTCTTCCTCCACGGCCTCTTCGGCCGGGGCAAGAACTTCGCGACCGTTGCGAAGGCCCTGACCCCGGAGTTCTCGAGCCTCCTCGTCGACCTCCCCGACCACGGGGATTCGGCATGGACGGACGAGTTCAGCTACGTCGCCACGGCCGACGCCGTCGCCTCCGCCATCGCCGAGGCGGTCGATCCCTCCCAGCTCCCCGTCCACCTCGTCGGCCACTCCCTCGGGGGCAAGGTCGCCATGGTCCTCGCCCTGCGCCACCCCGAGCTCGTCGACCGCCTCGTCGTCGTCGACATCGCTCCCAGCGGGGGAGGGGATGTGGGGACGTTCAACCATCTCCTCACCAGTCTCGCCGAACTCGACCTCGACACCGTCTCGTCGCGCTCCGAGGCTGACCAGGCCCTGCAGGCGCAGATCCCCGACCCGGTGGTCCGGGGGTTCCTCCTCCAGAACCTGCGTCCGAGTGCGGGCGGATACTCCTGGCAGCCGAACCTCACCCTGCTCCGGGAGAGCCTGCCGACGATCGGGAGCTTCCCGGATCCGGGAGAACTCGTCGCGCTCGAGACCGGAGCGACGACATTCGACCGGCCCGTGCTCTGGGTCGCCGGCTCGGAATCGGACTACATCGACCGGGAGCAGCTGCCGCTCATGCGCTCGTTCTTCCCCCGCACGACCCTGCTCACCGTCAAGGGCTCAGGACACTGGGTCCACTCGGAGAAGCCCGAGGCCTTCGTGACGGCCGTGCGGACGTTCCTCACTCGACCGGAATATGCTGGTTGAGCACACTGTTGAGCAATACGAGTACCGACATCCCAGGAGGACCGAGTGAGCACACCGACTGACCCGACGCCCAAGTTCGCCGACTACGCCGACGGAACCCGGCTGGTGAGCACCGACTGGGTGGCCGAGCACGGGACCGACCCGGGTGTCGTCGTCATCGAAAGCGACGAGGATGTGCTCCTCTACGAGACCGGTCACATCCCCGGCGCGGTCAAGGTCGACTGGCACACCGAACTCAACGACCCCGTCACCCGTGACTACGTCGACGGCGAGGGCTTCGCGAAGCTCCTCTCCGCCAAGGGCATCTCACGTGAGGACACGATCGTCTTCTACGGCGACAAGTCCAACTGGTGGGCCGCGTACGCCCTCTGGGTCTTCTCCCTCTTCGGCCACCCCGATGTCCGCCTCATGGACGGCGGCCGCGCGAAGTGGGAGGCCGAGGGCCGCGAGATGACGACGGACAGGCCCGAGCGCACGCCCACCGACTACCCGGTCATCGACCGCGACGACTCGACGCTGCGTGCCTTCCTCCCCGAAGTCCGGGACAGCCTCGGCACTCGACCGCTCATCGACGTCCGCAGCCCCGAGGAGTACAGCGGCGAACGCACCCACATGCCCGCCTACCCCGAAGAGGGGGCACTGCGCGGGGGACACATCCCCGGCGCCCGGTCGGTGCCGTGGGCGAAGGCGGCGAACGAGGACGGAACATTCAAGACCGCCGACGAGCTGCGGGCGATCTACACCGACGGCGCGGGCCTCGGCACCTCGGATGACATCATCGCGTACTGCCGCATCGGAGAGCGCTCGAGCCACACCTGGTTCGTCCTCCACCATCTCCTCGGCTACGACAATGTCCGCAACTACGACGGGTCCTGGACGGAGTGGGGCAACGCCGTGCGCGTCCCCATCGCCACCGGAACCGAACCCGGTGAGGTGCGTCCGTCCTGATGAGTGAGGACATCGTCACCTCAGATCTCCCCGAGTCGCTGGCCGAGATCGTCACTGACTTCGCCGAGACCGAGCCCTCCGAGCGGCTGCAGCTCCTCCTCGAGTTCTCCTCCGAGCTTCCGGAGCTGCCGGCTCGCTTCGCCGACCATCCGGAGCTTCTCGAGCCCGTCCCCGAGTGCCAGTCGCCGATCTTCCTCGTCACCGAGGTCGACGACCCGGAGCAGGGGGAGCAGGCGACCGTGCGTCTGCACTTCTCCGCCCCGCCCGAGGCACCGACGACGCGGGGGTTCGCCGGCATCCTCTCGGAAGGGCTCGACGGTCAGTCCGCCGAGGCGGTCCTCTCCGTCCCCGCGGACCTGCCGCTGCGCCTCTCGCTCACCGAGGCGGTGAGTCCGCTGCGTTTGCGCGGAATGAGCGGAATGCTCTCGCGAATCCAGCGTCAGGTGTCCGAGAGGATCGGCAAGATCACATCCGCATAGTCCCACGCGCGGTTGGCTGAGTGAGTGAAGTGGGCTAGATTGTGGTTAGCCTGCCCTTATCAGCCATGTCGAAGGACCCTCCCGATGACCGGTTTCGCCACCCCCGCCTCGGCGACACCCCCATCATCGACAGTCCAGGCTCCGGTGACAGGACAGGCGACGTCGACGGCGCTCAAGGTCAGGCGCGCAGTCGGCCTCATCGTCTCACTCGTCGTGCTCGTCCTCATCGTCCTCGCCTCGCTGGCGATCGGCACCAGGGACATGCCCCTGTCGGAGGTCGTCGGTGCATTCTTCGCTCCGACAGGCAGCGACGACCAGCTCGTCGTCCTCGAACTGCGCTACCCGCGGACCGTGCTCGGCCTCCTCGTCGGGATGGGCCTCGGACTGGCCGGCGGACTCATCCAAGCGCTCACGCGCAATCCGCTCGCCGATCCCGGCATCCTCGGAGTCAACGCCGGTGCGTCGTTCGCGGTGACCATCGGCATCGGATTCTTCGGCATCACCTCGGTCAGCGGGTACATCTGGTTCGCCTTCGTCGGCGCCCTGCTCGCGACGACCGGCGTGTACATCATCGGCTCCGCGGGTCGCACCCGCACCGTCGATCCGATCCGCCTGACCCTGGCGGGGGTCGCGGTGGCCGCGGTGCTCACCGGTCTGACGAAGGGCATCCTGCTCACCAACGAACGCGCCTTCGACGCCTTCCGCGCGTGGGACGTCGGCGCGATCGCGGGACGCGGCTTCGACACGGTCTTCGCCGTCCTCCCGTTCATCGCCGTCGGCGTCGCCCTCGCCCTCGCCCTGTCCCACTCGCTCAACGCTGTGGCCCTCGGCGATGATCTCGCGGCGAGCCTCGGCACCTCGGTCCATCGCACGCGCGTCCTCTCGATCATCGCCGTCACCTTACTGGCCGGTGCGGCGACCGCGGCGGCGGGTCCGATCGGCTTCATCGGTCTGATGATCCCGCACATCGCCCGATGGATCGTCGGACCTGATCAGCGATGGATCCTCAGTTATTCGCTCATCCTCTCGCCGATCCTCCTGCTCGGCTCCGACATCATCGGCCGTGTCGTCATGAAGCCGGGGGAGCTGCAGGTCGGTGTCGTCACCGCCTTCGTCGGAGCTCCCGTGCTCATCGCCCTGGTCCGCCGGAAGAAGGCGAGCGGCCTGTGAAGTCCTCAGACAGCTCCACTGCACTCGTCCCCGGCGGCGCGGTCGCCCCCGGGGAGACGATCGACTTCGGGCGCCCGATGGCGCGCGTCTTCGGGCTGCGCGTCGACGTCCGCGTCGTCGTCACCGCCGCCATCGTCACCCTCCTTGCTCTCATCTGCGGGTTCGCCGGGCTCCTCCTCGGCAAGTTCACCCTCACCCCCGCCGAGGTGGTCGAAGGGCTCTTCGGCGTCGCCGACAAACGCATCGTCAACACCGTGGTGGGGGAGTGGCGGGCCCCGAGGATCCTCGCGGGCATCGTCCTCGGTGCGGGACTCGGCGTCTCCGGGGCCGTCTTCCAGTCGCTCACCCGCAATCCGCTCGGCAGTCCCGACATCATCGGCTTCTCGACCGGCGCCTACACCGGCGGCATCGTCACGATCATCGTCTTCGGCACGAGCTTCGTCTCCACGGCCGCCGGTGCCATCATCGGCGGCATGCTCACCGCCCTCCTCGTCTACCTCCTCACGTGGAAGGGCGGAGTGCAGGGCTTCCGCCTCATCATCGTCGGCATCGCGCTCACGGCTATGCTGGGTGCCTTCAACACGTGGCTGATCATGCGTGTGGACCTCGACCTTGCGATGGCCGCGGCGACGTGGGGAGCCGGCTCCCTCAACGGCATGGGCTGGTCGACGATTCTCCCGGCGGCCATCGCCGTGGTCGTCCTCAGCCTCGGGTGCGGCCTCTTCTCCCGTGACCTCGGAACCCTCGAACTCGGCGACGACACGGCCAAGGCGCTCGGCGTCCGCAACGAACCCGTGCGCGCAGCACTCATCCTCATCGCCGTCGCCCTCGTCGCCGTCGTCACCGCGGCGGCCGGGCCGATCGCCTTCGTGGCGCTGGCGGCCCCGCAGATCGGGCGGCGCCTCGCGAGGTCCCAGGGCACAAGCCTGCTCATGGCCGCCGCCGTCGGCGCTCTGCTCCTCGTCGCGGCCGATCTCATCGCCCAGCATGCCCTGGGCGAGACCCAACTCCCCGTCGGCGTCGTCACCGTGTGCATCGGCGGCGTCTACCTGATCTGGCTCCTCATCCAAGAAGCTCGGAGGGCACAATGAGCGCTCACACCATCGCAGGGGACACACCGGCCATCGGTGCGGCGGCGGAGGGTCCCACCGGCAGCGGTTCCAGCCCGCTCGCGGCGGAGAACCTCGACCTCGCCTACGACCAGCGGCAGATCGTCACCGATCTCGATGTGCAGATCCCGGCCGGTCAGTTCACGGTCATCGTCGGGCCCAATGCGTGCGGGAAGTCGACGTTGCTGCGGGCTCTGGCACGGCTGCTGCCTCCGGCGAAGGGCACGGTGCTCCTCGACGGCAACGACATCTCGACGATGAAGACCAAGCAGATCGCCAAGCGCCTCGGCCTGCTGCCGCAGAGCTCGATCGCTCCCGAGGGGATCACGGTCGGTGAGCTCGTCGCCCGTGGGCGCCACCCGCACCAGTCGTTCCTCAAGCAGTGGACGGAGGCGGACGAGGTCGCCGTGCTCTCGGCGCTTCGCGCGACGAACACCGAGGAGCTCTCCTCCCGCCTCGTCGACGAGCTCTCCGGTGGTCAGCGCCAACGTGTGTGGGTGGCGATGGTGCTCGCCCAGGAGACGCCGCTGCTCCTCCTCGACGAGCCGACGACGTTCCTCGACGTCGCGTTCCAGATCGAGCTGCTCGACCTCTTCGCCCAGCTCAACCACGAACACGGGCACACACTGGTCGCCGTTCTCCACGACCTCAATCAGGCATGCCGCTACGCCGATGAGATCATCGCGATGAAATCCGGTGAGATCGTCGCGCAGGGAGCGCCCGCGGACATCGTCACCGCCGAACTCGTCCACGACGTCTTCGGCATCGACTGCAGCGTCATCGACGACCCTGTCACCGGCGCCCCGATGATCGTCCCGGGGCCGCCGCAGAAGACCTTCGCACAGCGTCAGAGCGCCGAGGCGGTCTGATCAGCGGCCGGGCAGCCGGCCGGCGGCACAGCGACAACGACACAGTGACGGCCGGTCCCGTTCGGGACCGGCCGTCACTGTGCGCTCTGCAGTCTCTCGGTTCGGTGCCGACCGCCTGATTCACCGCGCGGGCGGTTGGTGTCCCCGTCGTTCGGCAGGACCCTCACCGTCGGCAACCGACGGACCGTTGTCGACCGGAGTGCCGTCGTCCTTGGGTGCCTTCCGTTCACCGTCCGCGACCTGATCCGACGGCTTCCGGTCGGCCTCGGAGCCGGTGGCCGACGTCGCCGCAGTGCCCTGCGCGGCCGGTGCCGTCGTCGCAGCGTGGCCCGAGTCGGCACCCGGCTTCTTGAGCAGCTTCTGGATGCCGATGGCGATCGCGGCGACGATCCCACCCCAGATCGCCCCGAGGATGAGGGAGAAGAAGGTGTTGACGAGCCAACCGAGGATGCCCGCCACCTCGGCGGCAGGAGCCTCCAGGCTGTGGACGAAGTCGTAGATGGCGGTGAAGCCGAGCTCGTCGGTGCCGACGAGGATGATGTGCCCGCCGACCCAGAGCATCGCGAGAGTGCCGACGACCGAGAGCCCGGCCAAGAGCTTCGGCATGGCCTGGACGAGCGAGCGTCCGAACTTCTGCGAGCCCGGGTTCTCCTTCTGAGCCATGTGGAGGCCGATGTCGTCCATCTTGACGATGAGGGCGACGAGTCCGTAGACGCCGACCGTGATGGCGAGGGCGACGACGACGAGGATGACTGCGCGCGAGAGCAGGCTTTCGTCGGCCACCTCGTTGAGCGCGATGACCATGATCTCGCAGCTGAGCACGAAGTCGGTCGTGATCGCCGAGCGGACGATCTTCTTCTCCCGATCGGCTTCACTGACCTCGCTGGCCTGCGGATCCTCCTGCGCCGGGCCGTGGTGTTCGATCCATCCGAGCTTCTCCAGGACCTTTTCGGCACCCTCGAAGCAGAGATAGGTGCCGCCGATCATCAGCAGCGGGGTGAGGAGCCAGGGAAGGAACTGGCTGAGCAGGAGGATGATCGGCAGGATGATGACGATCTTGTTGAAGAGCGAGCCGATGGCGATGCGCTTGATGATCGGCAGCTCTCGCTTCGGGTCGACGCCTTCGACGAACTTCGGCGTCACCGCGGCATCGTCGACGACGACGCCGATGGTCTTCGCGCCGGCGCGCGAGGCACCGGCGGCGACATCGTCAAGGCTCGCCGCAGAGAGTTTGACGAGGGCGGCGACGTCGTCGAGGAGTGCGAAGAGACCGCCGGCCATCTACTGTTCCTCCTGTGAGCTGCGGGTCATCTCGCCGAGGCGGTTGCCGGCATGGTCGAACACGATGAGGGTGTCGCCGTCGACCTTGGCTGCGCGGGCCCGACCGACCCACATCTTCATGCCCGGGGCGGCCATTTGGGTGGTGAGGAACTGAGAGATCGTCGCGCTGCCGTCTCCGCCGGCCTCCCACGACGTGACGATGCGGTTGGCGCCGTCGCTGCCGGTGAGCGCGCCGTCCTCACCGAAGTCGAGGAACGCCTTCGATCCCGCCTCCGGCGTCCACCTGCCGTTGATGCTCTGAGTCATCACTGCTTCTCCAATCCGCCGATGACCGATCCCTGTCCGTCCTTGACCGTCATGACGTCTCCTTCGATCGTCGCTGCGGCGGCCTTGGACAGCCACGAGTCGACTCCCGCGCACGCCTTCTGCGTGCTGGTGAAGGGTTCGATGGTGATCGTGTCTCCGTCGAGAGTCCAGCTCGACTTGATCGCATTGCAGCCGTCGGAGCCTTCAACGCTGCCGTCTTCCTTCAACTCGAGGAACGGTTCGCCGGCTTCGGGAGAGGTCCACTTGCCGACCGGGTCGACGGTCGCGGACTCCGTCTCACTCGGAGTGCTCGGATCACTCGCCGAGGAGGAGGCCGGTTCCGAGGGCTCGGCTCCGTTCGCACACGCGGCCAGCGGCAACGTCGCCGCGAGGGCGACCGCGCCGAGCAGAAGTCGGAGGGACGGGTGATGCTGTGTGGCAATGTCCATGTCCCGATCATAACGGGCAGGCCGCCTGGCCACCTGGGTGGCGCGGACGAGACCGGAGAATCCAGGTTTTGTTCGTTTTGTTCACGAGCAACACGCATTGTTCTTGCTCGTCGTCGTTGCCGATCCGTAACCTTGCCGGTGGTTGAACAGCTGTTCTCGTGACCCGAGCGTGATCTTCGGATGACGCGCGCACGAGGACATCGAGCAATCATCAATGAATCCGACCAAGGGAATCGAAGAGTATGCAGAAGAGACTCGTGCAGAGTTCACTCGCCCTGACCGCCGCTACGGCGCTCAGCCTCGGCAGCGCGTTCTTCGCGTCGCCCGCGATGGCCGCGGAAGCGCAGACGCTCGACGTGCAGAGCGACAAGCAGATCCAGAAGGCTCTGTCCGACATCGAAGGCGTCAACGCCTACGGTGAGCGCAACGGCAAGCTCAGCCTCGGCGTAGAGAAGAAGACTGCTGAGATCAAAGAGCTTGAGAAGAAGTTCACGAACATCAAGGTCACCGAAGGCATCAAGGAACTCAAGCCCTACGCGAAGAACGATGTCGTCGGCGGTGCGGGCTACCTTGTCAACACCCCTGCAGGTGGCGGCGTATGCTCGACCGGATTCTCCGGGTGGGATGATGCGGGCAAGCCCGTCATCCTCACTGCCGGACACTGCTCGAAGGACTACAACGCGGACACCGGCGAGATCAAGGGCGACTCGGTCGTCGGTGAGACCGAGCAGCCGAGCTCCGCTGAGGCCAACGGCGGCGAGGGCTTCGTCAAGTCCGGTCTGGGAGTCCTCGGCACGTGGGGCTACACGAGCTACGGCAGCGGAGATCTGCTCGATCCGAACGATCCGAACCCGCCGCTTCCCAAGGAAGGCGACATCGACTTCGCCGTCATCAACGTCGACGAGTCGAAGTACACCGTGAAGAACGGCGTGACGGACTGGTCGACCGCGGATTCCGACGATCTGTCGGCGAAGCTCGCCACCAACATCGCCAAGGTGGGCTCGCACACCGAGGGCAAGGTCCAGAAGTCGGGCCGGACGACCGGTCTCACCGAAGGTCAGGTCATCCCGCGGTCCGAGTACGACTTCGACTACACGAATGTCGGCGGCTACTGGGTGCACGGCTTCGGCGTCACCTCGCCGGGTGACAAGCCGTTCTCACAGCCGGGCGATTCGGGTGGCGCAGTGTTCCAGGGAGACACCGCTGTCGGTGTCATCTCCGGTGGAGGTCCTCTCTCGGACGGAACCCAGTTCGGCTGGGTCGCTGACCTCGACTACTCGCTGGAGCAGTCCGGACAGTCGTTCAACATCGAGAAGCCGGGCACCGAGACGCCTGAGGCACCGGCCGCCCCGAAGGCCGAGGATCAGACGATCAAGCCCAAGGGCGAGGTCAAGGGCAAGGCCGCTGCCGACGCCGAGGTCAAGCTCGAGTGGAAGCCCGCGTCGAAGGCCGGTGCCAACCGCACCCAGGCCGCGTCGGAAGGGTCGAAGACCGTCAAGGCAGATGCTGATGGCAACTTCGCACTCGAAGGACCCGAGGCTCCGGGCAAGTACGACTACTCGGCCGTGGCCGTCGTCGACGGACAGCAGTCCGAAGCGACGACCTTCACCGTGACGGTGGAGGAGGAGAAGACCGAGACTCCGGCTCCGGTCGAACGCGACATCACCGTTGACCCCAAGGAGATCGCCGCCTCTGACTTCGTCAAGAAGGACAAGGCAGTCACGATCTCTGTCAAGGGCTTCGATGAGGGCGAAAAGGTCTCGCTCAAGCTCGTCTCCGGTCCTGAGAACGTCAAGGGCATCGAGCTCGACGAGACGGCGAACGCCGATGGCGAGGCGCGATTCTCGATCTACGGAACGAGCGCGTCCGATCCCTCGGTCTACGTCGGCAAGTACGACGTCTCCGTCACCGGTGCGAACGACACCGAGGATGAGTCGGCTCTGTCCGGTTCGTTCAAGGTCGTCGCAGATGACCAGGGCAACGGCGGCGGCAGCGACGACGGCAAGGACGGTGGCGACGGTGGTTCGGACCTGCCGCGCACCGGTGCTGAGCTGACTGGCCTCGCTGCAGGTGCAGGTCTGCTGCTCGTCGGCGGAGCTGCTGTGGTGCTGACGATGCGTCGGGTGAAGAAGAACTGAGGTCTCTGACAGTCACCGCGTGACTGTGTGAGACATCGCAAGGGGCGTTTCCGGTGGTGACACCGGGAGCGCCCCTCCTTCATGCCCGAGGACGCAGTCAAGGACGCTTGTTCCCTGTGTTGGCGTCGATCTCAGAGGGTGAGTTGTTTCGTTCGTTTAGTTCACAGCTCAGGGGCCCGATTCTTGGTGGTTGCTGGACGCGGACCGTAACCTGTTTGTGACTAAGGTCATCACTTTGTGACATTAGCAACTCCCCTAAGAAGAGAGACGGAAAGTATGCAGAAGAAGCTCGTGCAGAGCTCGCTTGCTCTGACCGCCGCTGCGGCGCTTGGTCTGGGAAGCGCGTTCTTCGCCTCGCCCGCGATGGCCACCGGCCCGCAGAAGCTCGACGTGCAGAGCGACAAGCAGGTCGAGAAGGCTCTGGCCGATCTCGATGCCGACAATGTCAATGCCTACGGTGTCAAGAACGGCAAACTCAACCTCGGCGTCGAGAAGAAGACCGACGAGATCAAGGATCTCGAGAAGAAGTTCGACAACGTCGAAGTCATCGCCGGCGTCGGAAAACTCGATGCATATGCGAAGAACGATTTCGTGGGTGGCGCCGGTTATCGCTTGAACGTCCCCGGCGGGGTCAGTGCGTGTTCAGCCGGCTTCGCCGGATGGGACGGTGCAGGAAAGCCCGTCGTTCTCACCGCCGGACATTGCTCGAAGACCTCGACCGAAGACGGAGTCATCACCGGCCAGAACTCGGTGGGCGATTCCGAGCAGCCTTCTACGGCCCCGGCAGTTGGAGGCGACGGCTTCATCGGAACGGGACTCGGCAACTTGGGCAAGTGGGGATTCACCAGCTACGGCAGCGGTGACTACCTCTCCGGCCCTTCGGGTCAGTGGCCCGACCCGAAGGCCAGTGATATTGACTTCGCGGTCATCAACGTTGACGAAACCAAGTACAACGTCAAGAACGGCGTGACCGACTGGACGACGGCCAAAACTGACGACCTTGCAGCTTCACTTGCTACGGATATCAAATCCGTTGGAGCTCACACGAACGGAGCCATCAGCAAGGCCGGCCGTACCACCGGGTTGACTCAGGGTGAGGTATGGAAGTACTTCAACGATAAGTTCGAATTCATGAACATCAGCAACTACTGGGTCCATGGATTCGCCGTAGAGACGCCGCCAGAGAAGCCGTTCGCGCAGCCGGGTGACTCCGGCGGCGGCGTCTTCCAGGGAGACACCGCAGTGGGAGTCATCTCCGGCGGTGGACCGTACTCTGATGAGGACGGCAACGATATCGAAATGGCCTGGGTTGCTGACCTGGACTACTCGCTGCAGCAGTCCGGCGTCGACTTCCGTCTCACCCCGCCGGATAATGGCGGCGGAGACGACGCCAACGCTGATGCCGATGGTGCGGCTGCCAACGCTGATGCGGGTTCCGATGGCGCGGACAGCGACGCTGGTGCTGATGGTGCCGACAGTGACGCTGGTGCCGATGGCGCTGGTGCCAACGCTGATGCGGGTGCCGATGGTGCCGACAGCGACGCTGGTGCTGATGGCGCTGGTGCCAACGCTGATGCGGGTGCCGATGGTGCCAACGCGGATGCCTCGGACGACGGTAACCCTGAGAAGCCGGAAGCGCCGAAGGCCGAGAACCAGACCATCAAGCCCGGTGGGCAGGTCAAGGGAACGGCGACTCCGAACACCCAGGTCGAGGTCACCTGGGCTCCGGCAGGTTCGGGCGCGCAGATCGGTACCCAGGCCGCTCCGGCGGAGGGTTCGAAGACCGTCACGTCTGACGCAGAGGGCAACTTCACCCTCGAAGGCCCCGAAGCCGAAGGCGATTACGCCTACAAGGCGCAGACCGTCGTCGACGGACAGAAGTCCGACGTCACATCGTTCACTGTGACGGTCCAGGCCGCGGATGATGCGACTGCTGACGCCGCCGCTGAAGGCGACGACGCGAACGCTGATGCTGCCGCTGAGGGCGACGACTCGAACGCGAACGCTGACG
>NZ_FXZC01000008.1 GCF_900169275.1 Brevibacterium casei CIP 102111
GCCGAGTCCAGCGCTCAAGCTGCTCCCGCTCCTCATCCGTCAGGATCAGTTCGGCCTTGGGTCGTCCAGTTCGCGCCATACTCCAATCCTACAACTTACAGACCGAATTTAAGGCGCAGGACACTAGGCCCCCGCCGCCGAACCGGGTGCCGTCGAGGCATCGGACTCATCGTCGGCGGAGAAGGCGGCGACCACCTCGGCGGCGATCGCCTTCGCCTCATCCGAGGTCGGACCAGCGGAGGAGAAGACGGCGCGACGGTAGTAGGCGAGTTCGACGATCGAATCGCGGATGTCTCCGAGCGCACGATGTCCGCCGCGCTTCTCCGGCGCCTGGAAGTACGCGCGCGGGAACCACTGCTTGGCGAGCTCCTTGACCGAGGAGACGTCGATGATCCGGTAGTGGAGGTAGTCGACGAGCTCGGGCATCTGCTTGCTGAGGAACACCTTGTCCGTGCCCACCGAGTTCCCGCCCAACGGCGCCTTCCCGGCCTCCTTGACATGCGACTTCACATAGTCGAGGACCTGGGCCTGGGCGTCGGCGACGGTCGTTCCCGCATCGAGTTCGGTGATGAGGCCCGAGGAGGTGTGCATCTGGGTGACGAAGTCATTCATGTTCTCCAGCGCCTGCGCCGAGGGCCGGATGACGATGTCGACGCCCTCGTCCAGGGGCCTCAGTTCGAAGTCGGTGACGATCGCGGCGATCTCGATCAGTTCGTCGCGCGCCTCGTCGAGGCCGGTCATTTCGCAGTCGATCCACACAATTCTGTCGTTGCTCACCCTGCAAGCTTATACGTCGCCCTCACCCGAGAGCCCTGCGGTGGTGTGGGCGACGACACACGCTGAGTGCATCCGCAGAGCCCGTCCCAGCTCAGTGGCCTAAACTTGTGCTGTCGTCTGCCCACACGGGCGGACAAGGATATTCGCGAGTTGAGGAGAAGGTTCCCGCGTGCGTTACACACTGGCTGTGATTCTCATGGTGGTGGGTGTCGTCGTCGCCGGCCTCGGTCTGCTGCAGAAGACCCTGTGGGCCCCGGACGACACGATCACCGCCACGACGCAGATCGACGGCTCGGCACCCGCCGTCGTCGTCGACCCGGGGATGCTCAATCTCTACGAGACCCCGGCGACGCTCACCGCTGAGGGCACCGGCGACTTGACGATCGCCCAGGCCCCGATCGAGAGCATCGACGCGTGGATCGGTGACTCGGCCGCCGCGCGCATCACCGGCCTCGCCTCCGAGGGCGGCCTCACCGTCGAACCCAAGGACGGCGCCGAAGAGGTGCCCAACCCCGCCGGGGCCGACCTGTGGGAGGCGGAGACGACCGGCAGCGGCACCGTGAGCCTCGACTGGGACGCCGAGGCGAACCGCACCGGGTTCCTCATCGCCGGCTCCGGACAGCCGGGCGAGGTGAGCTCGGTGACCCTGTCATGGCCGAGCAATGCGGCGACTCCGTGGGCGATCCCGCTGATGATCGGCGGCGGCGTGATCTTCCTCATCGGGCTCGTCCTCCTCTTCCTCGGGCGCCGCACCGCCAAGCGCGAAGCCGACCGGCGTCAGGCCCGCCAGGACCGTCGTCGCAAACTCGCCGAATACGGCACCGCCTTCGCCATCGTCCCCGTGCTCGCGCTCAGCGCGTGCGGACCTGAAGAGCTGCCGAAGCCCGAACCCTCGGCCGCGCCGACGACCCCGATGGCCGGGGTGAGCAGCACGCAGGCCGAGCGCATCCTCGGTGCCGTCGCCGACGGTGTCGCCGCCGCCGACAAGGACCTCGATGCGAAGGCGCTCGAGGAGCGGGCGACCGGCCCCGCCCTCGACCAGCGCGGGGCCGCCTACGCGGTGAAGAAGAAAGTCAAGGACCACGACCTTCCCCCGGCCGTGGCCGCCGACGACATCGTCGTCAACTACACCGCCGCCACCGACACCTGGCCGCGGGTCACCAGCCTCATCACTTCGGCCGGCGATGCCACTCAGCTCCTCGTCCTCACCCAGGAGGATCCGCGCTCGGACTACAAGCTGTGGTCGCAGACGCGTCTCGTCCCCGGCACCGAGCTGCCGGAGATCGCCGACGCCCGGCAGGGCTCGCCGCTGCTCGACGCCGAGGCGGACGGGTATGCGAAGACCCCGAAGCAGACCATCGCCGACTACGCGAAGGCGCTCGGATCGGGTGCCGACTCGAAGGAGGCGAAGAGCTTCGAAGCCGACGACTTCGCGAAGTCGATCTGGGCCAACCAGAAAGAGCAGCGCAAGAGCGCCGAGGCGGGCAAGGCGAGCGTGAAGTTCTCCTACGATCCGGGCAACCAGATCGTCGCACAGGGCACTGCCGGCGACGCCGCAGTCGTCACCGGCGTCATCGAGGCGACGTCGACGATCACACCCCAGTCCGAAGGAGGACGGACCGGTACGCTGACGCTGAGCACCCCGCAGAAGGAGCTCACCGGAGAGTCGAGCACCCAGAAGCCGGTGTCGACCTCGACGTATCAGGTGCTCACGTTCCTCGTGCCGAAGGACGGCAAGGTCCGACTCATCGGCGGACTCGAAACCCTCAGCGGAGCCAAGCTCGGCTGACCAGCCACCAGAAGGAGATCCCGTGTCACTCGATCCCACACAGGACGCCGGCCCCCAGGAGGGGCTCGACCTCTCCGCGGTCCGTAGCAGGAATCTGCCTGCCGACGAGCAGGGCGGCGCCGGCGATCCGAACGCCGTGCCGCTGCCCTCGCTCGTCCTCGACGTCGACGAAGCCGTCTTCAACGATGTCGTGGCACTGTCCGATCGCGTGCCCGTCGTCATCGACCTCGGATCCCCGGCCGCCCCGGAAAGCACCCAGCTCACCGCGGTTCTCGAACGCCTCATCTCCTCCTACGGCGGTCGCCTCGTGCTCGCGAAGGTCGACATCGACGCCAACCCGCGCCTCCAGCAGGCCTTCGGAGTCCAGGCGGCACCGACGGTCGTCGCCGTCATCAAGGGCCAGCCGGTTCCCCTGTTCCAGGGACCGCTGCCCGAGCCGCAGATCGCCGCGTACCTCGAGGAGCTCCTCAAACTCGCCGCTGAGAACGGGGTGAACGGCCGCGCCGTCGTCGGCGGTGCCGAGCCGGAGCCTGCGGGTCCGAAGCATCCGGAGGCCGAAGCCGCCCTGGCCGAGGGTGACTTCGACACCGCCGAGTCCCTGTTCAAGGCCGCGCTCGCGGAATCACCGGCCGATGACGAGGCGAAGTTCGGCCTCGCCCGCGCAGGGTTGGGCCGTCGCCTCATCGACGCCGACCCGGCCGAGCTCATCGCCGCCGCCGACGCCGACCCGAAGGACGTCGATGCCGCGATGGCCGCCGCCGACGCCCAGGTCGTCACCGGCGATCCCGCCGGTGCGTTCTCCCGGCTCATCTCCCTCATCCGCACGTCGACGGGAGACCAGAAGGAAGCCCTGCGCCTGCGGGTCCTCGACCTCTTCGAGATCGTCGGACCCGACGACCCGGCAGTGGCCAAAGCACGCACATCACTGATGAGGGCATTGTTCTGATCCAGATAGTCCGTCTCACCACAGCCATCCTGTTCGCGATCGCCGCGGCGATCCTCGCAGTGCTGGTCGGCTCCGCGCTGTCCGTCGTCGGCACCGACGAGGTCACGGAGACCGAGGCCTTCGAGGTCTCCGACGGGTCGTACGCCGTCGTCCTCGACCAGGCGGTCGTGCCGTACTCGGGCACCGACGTCACCATCGAGGCCCGCAACTCGCAGGGCAAGGAACTGTTCCTCGGCACCGCCAACGGCGTCGACACCGACAGCTTCCTCGACGGTGTCTCGCAGGTCCAGATCAGCGACGTCGACTTCCCGGACCAGGCGACCCACCGGTCGCTGCCCGGCGATCCCGCCCCGGCAGCCGACATCGCCGGACGCGACTGGTGGACGAGCCGGGAGACCGGCCAGTCGGTGGCGAAGACCTTCGACCTCGACGCCGACCCGCAGATGCTCGTCATCGCCCCGGCGGCCGAGGGGGAGAACCTCGACGGCACGACCGTGCAGCTGAAGATGCGCGTCGAGGGCGTGCTCGCCCTCAGCCTCATCGGACTCGCCGTCGCGATCATCTTCGCAGGCTTCTCCGCGTACTTCTTCCTCCGCTGGTGGAACGCGCGCATCCGGCCGCGGAAGAAGAAGGGCCCCGGCACGCCCAGCGACGAGGCGGGCGACGGGACCCGGGGCAGGACGAAGACGACGATGACGGACAGGGCGAAGGCCGCGGTCAAGGGCCGCTCGAAGCCGGAATCGAAAGCGGACGCCGAACCGGAGACGCAGCCGGCGACCGACGTCGCACCCCCGACCGAGGGAGAACCGCTTCGGCGACGCTCCCGGCGTGGTGCACGCACCCGCGCCGCCACGGCCCTGACCCTGACCACGGGACTGGCCCTGAGCGGATGCGCGGCGCTCCCCGTCGCCCAGCCTCACACCCCGAACGTCACCCCCTACGAGCGCACCGCGGTCCGCCCGGGCGAGGCCGGGGACTTCATGACCGCCTACACGGAGTCCCTCGACAAGATCCTCGCCGACAAGGGGGAAGGCCTCGAGTCGATCCAGGGTGCCCCGCTCATCGACCGCACCCGCGCGCAGATCCAGATCGCGGAGAAGACGAAGCAGAAGCTGCGGGCGCCGAACTTCACCGAGGTCGTCGCCGGGGGACCGAGCTTCGAGCAGTACCCGATGTGGTTCTATGCCCTCGGCACCACCGATGGGGACGAGAAGCTCACCCAGGTCCAGCTCGCCACCCGCGAATCCGCGTCGACACAGCCGATCGTCCGCTCCGCCGTCTTCATCCCCGCCGATCAGGCGCCGACCCTCCTCGCCGACGCGAACGGCGCTGTCGAGGTCGCCCCGAAGGCGTTCTCGGAGTCGATGACCACCTCCGCCGATGAGGTCGCGTCCTACCTCGCCGACGGCAAGGCGGACAAGGTCAAGGGGCTCGACCAGGGCGGCTTCAAGTCCTTCCGGGACTACCTCGGCGGGCTGCGCGACAAGGACTCCGGCTTCGACGAGGTGAATGCCGAGTGCAAGCCCTACACCGAGTTCGACTTCGCTTCGATGACGCTGACGACTGAACAGGGGGCGCTCGGCATGGGCGAGGTCCGCTGCACGCTGACGATCAAGGTTCCCGAGGACTACTCGCTCGACCTCGGTGACACGATCGAAGCGGTGAAGACGAACGACAAGGACGGCAACACCGTCAAGGTCGACACCGCACAGCCCTACGTCATCATGCAGAACGGTGAGGAGCTCACCGCCGTCGCCTCCGACTGGGACATCCTCTCCTCCCGGATCGAGTGAGGTCGCGGGGCTCCGCAGCCGTAGGGCGGCGTGACCTCGCGGCCCTCGCGCTCAGCGGACTGCGGGGGCCTCTGCGCCGCGCACGCGTCTGCCCACCCGGATGAGCCACCACAGGCCGATCACGGGGAGGACGAGGGGGATGAAGCCGTAGCCGATGCCGAAGCTCGACCACACCGAGGGCTTGGCGAAGTCCTCGGGGTGGGTGAAGCTGAGGATGCCGACGACGATGACGCCGGCGAACTCGATGAGGCATGCGGCGATCGCGATGCGGTGGGTGACACGGCTGCCGATGACGAAGCAGACGGTCGCGACGATGTAGACCAGCGCTGCGAAGACCGAGAGCGAATACGCGACCGGGGCGACGTCGAACTCGCGGATGACCTGGTAACCGGCCCGCGCGGTCGCCGAGAGCGCGAAGATCCCGTACACCGCGGTGAGCGCGCGCCCTGGACCCGAGTGCATCGCCGAGTACGGGGAACGCGGGGAGGGGCGGCGGATGGTGCCTCTGTTCACAGCCAAATCTGGTCCATTCTCTCGATCATGACGATCACCGTCAGTCCTGCCGCGGCGAGCACGCCGGGACCCCACCGGGAGAGTTCGGCGAACGCCCAGAACCCGGCGAGGGCCATGACGAGGATCGCCGTGATGACGTAGCCGAAGTAGAGGAGCGGATCGACGTCGTGCGTGCCGCCGAAGGTGACGATGGAGACGACGAGTTCGACGATGAGGAGGAGCAGGAGGAGGGCCGCAACCCCGAGCAGGAGCTTCCCAGCCGGGCGGTTGCGGATCGTCTCGACGATCGACCACACGGTGAGCACGGCCGCGACGGCGTAGAGCACGAGGGTGAGAACGGTGAACACCCGATCAAGTCTAGTCACCGCACCGGGCAGGCACCCACCCTCTCAGCCCGCGCTCACGGGTGAGATCGGGCACGGATCCTGGCCCGGGGAGCGGGCGTGGACCTAAAATGGTGCGCGTGCCGATCTACCTTGACCACGCAGCGACTTCGCCGATGCCCCAGGCTGTGCTCGACGTCTACGCGACCGAGTTGAGCCGCCGGGCCAACCCCTCGGCGCTGCACGCCGTCGGCCAAGCAGCGCGGATGCGGCTCGAGACCGCCCGCGACGACATCGCCCGGGCACTCGGGGCCACGAGCTCCTCCGAGGTCGTCTTCACCTCCGGCGGCACGGAGGCCGACAACCTCGCCGTCAAGGGCCTCTACCTCTCCCGCAACGACGGCTCGTTCGCCTCGCCCACGCGCCCGCGCGTGCTCACCTCGGCGATCGAGCACCATGCGATCCTCGACTCGGTCGAGTGGCTGGAGTCCCTCGGCGCCGAGGTCGTCGTCCTTCCCGTCGACGCCGAGGGCCGACTCGACCTCGCCGCCGCCGAGGCGGAGCTGCGCCGCGACCCCGAGCGCACGGCACTGGTCACGGTCATGGCCGCGAACAACGAGATCGGCACGATCCAGCCGATCGCCGAGATCGGAGCAATCGCCCGCGAACTCGGCATCCCCTTCCACATCGACGCCGTCCAGGCGCTCGGGCAGATCCCGCTCGACTTCGCAGGCCTCGGGGCGAGCGCGATGACGATCACCGCGCACAAGATCGGCGGCCCCGTCGGCATCGGTGCGCTCCTCCTTGACCGCACTGCCGCTCCGACCCCCGTCCTCCACGGCGGCGGACAGGAGCGGGGCGTGCGTTCGGGCACGCTCGACGTCGCCGGCGCGATCGCCTTCGCCGCCGCGGTCGACCTCGCCACGGCCGACCTCGGGGCCCGGGCGGCGGGATTCGCGCGGCTGCGCGACCGCCTCATCTCAGGCGTCGAGGAGACGATCGACGGCGCCCGCCTCTCCGGTCCCCGCGGGGATGGGCGGCTGCCCGCCAACGCCCACTTCACGTTCGCCGGCTGCGAAGGCGACTCGCTGCTCTTCGGCCTCGACGCCCGTGGGATCGCGACGTCGACCGGTTCGGCCTGCTCGGCCGGCGTCTCCCGTCCCTCCCACGTGCTCATGGCGTGCGGAATGGACGAAGATGTCGCCCGGTCGGCGCAGCGCTTCAGCCTCGGCCACGCATCGACGGAGGACGACGTCGACGCCGTGCTCGCCGTCCTCCCCGAGGTCGTCGAGCAGGCTCGCCGGGCCGGAATGGTCTCGGCCACCCCACGATGGAAGCAGGAGAGCGCATGAGGGTGCTCGTCGCCATGTCCGGCGGAGTCGACTCCGCCGTCGCCGCCGCCCGAGCCGTCGATGCCGGCCACGAGGTCGTCGGCGTCCACCTCGCGCTGTCCCGGATGCCCGGCACCCTGCGCACCGGGTCGAGGGGCTGCTGCACAATCGAGGACTCCCGCGACGCCCACCGGGTGGCGGGCATGCTCGGCATCCCCTTCTACGTGTGGGACTTCTCCGAGCGGTTCAAGGAGGACATCGTCGATGACTTCATCGCCGAGTACGCCGCCGGCCGCACCCCGAACCCGTGCATGCGCTGCAACGAGCGGATCAAGTTCGCCGCCCTCCTCGACCGGGCCCTCGCGCTCGGCTTCGACCGGATCGCGACCGGCCACTACGCCGAGGTGGTCCGCGACGCCGAGGGCCGTCCCGAACTCCACCGGGGCGAGGATCTGCTCAAAGACCAGTCGTATGTCCTCGGCGTCCTCACCGGCGACCAGCTCGAGCACTGCTACTTCCCGATCGGGGCGAGTGCGTCGAAGGCCGATGTCCGCGCCGAGGCGGCCGAGCGCGGCTTCCCCGTGGCGAACAAACCCGACTCCTATGACATCTGCTTCATCCCCGACGGGGACACGAAGGCCTGGCTGTCCGACAAGATCCCCATGCGCCCGGGCCTGATCAAGGACGCCGGCGGCGAGGTGCTCGGTGAACACGACGGGGCGATGACGTTTACGATCGGCCAGCGCAAGGGACTCGGCATCGGCAAGCCCGCCGCCGACGGTCGGCCGCGCTTCGTCACCGGTCTCGACCCGGCGACGAACACCGTGACCGTCGGCTCCCGTGAGGACCTCGCCGTGGGCCACCTCACCGGGATCCGCACCTCGTGGTGCGGACCGGCACCCGCCGACATCGGGTCGACGCCGGAGTCGGCGATCGACTGCGAGGTCCAGATCCGCGCCCATGCCGATCCCGTGCCCGCCCGGGCGTGGCTGGGCGAGGTCATCGCCGAGGTGCCCGCCCACGAAGCCGACGTGCCCGCTGCCCGGCCCGCCGGTCAGCTCCTCCACGTCGATGTCGGCGAGGAGCTCTCGGGAGTCGCACCGGGCCAGACGATGGTGATCTACCGGGGAACCCGAGTGCTCGGCCAGGCGACGATCGACGTCACGGCTCCCGACCGCCTCGGCGTGTGAATGAGGGGTCACGTGTCCGGGCCGGGCGGTAGCCTGGGAGCATGAAGGAATCGCCTCAGGACGTCGTCACCGCGCCGTACGGCACGTGGTCGTCGCCGCTGAGCGCAGCCGAGGTCGCCGCCGGGGCCGCACCGATCTTCGAGGCGAAGTTCCGCGGCGATCACGTCTACTACTCGACGAAGATCCCCGAGGAGAACTCCCGCACCGGTCTCGTGCGCACCTCACTGTCCCATCCCGGGCCCGGCGAACGGATCCTCCCGGATCCCTTCAACATCCGCTCCGCCGTCCACGAGTACGGGGGAGGGGCGTGGGCCCTTGACCCCGACAGCGAGGTCATCTGCTTCGTCAATGCTGCTGACCAGCGGGTCTGGCAGATCGTTCCCGGCCGTGCCCCGCACCCGCTCACCCGGGACACCTCGGGCCTGGTCCGCTACGGGGACCTCCACATGACACCGTGGGGACTGCTGTGCGTGCGCGAGGACTGCCGGTCGACGGCCCGCGAGCGCGCGATCGTCCTCATCACCCGGCACGGGACGACGCGTGTGCTCTCCCGGCAGGCCCATTTCATGGCCTGGCCGAGGCTCTCACCCGACGGTCGGCTGCTCAGCTTCATCGGCTGGGAGCACCCGAACATGCCGTGGGACGCCACGAGTCTGTGGGTCATCGATCTCCACGGGGCGAACCCGGGACACGTGTGCGCCGTCCTCCACGGCACCGATGCCTCCCTCCTCCAGCCGGAGTTCACCTCGGCGACGACCCTGCGGCTGAGCTCCGACCACGCTGGGCACTGGTCCCTGTATTCCCTCGACCTCGCCGAGGCGCTCGCCCCCGCCGACGGCCACCGGCAGGAAAGGGAATTCGCCGCATCCGACCTCGTCCCCGTCCTCGACACGGGAGCCGAGATCGGCGGACCACTGTGGCAGCTCGGCGCGCAATGGCACCTCGGCGACGGCGACGAGATCTGGGCGCACTCGCAGTCGGATCGGGCCGCGCTCGTGCGGGTGCGGACGCCGGCTGCCGATGCGGCGGGGGAGGGGGAAGCGCCGGCCGATGCCGGGGCGCCGCTGACGGCGATCGCCGCGGCCGGGAGCATCGAACTCCACGACATCGGCCGCACTCACGTCCTCCTCACCCTCAAATCGCCCGAGTCATCGGGCGCCCTGATCGCCGTCGACCGGGTGAGCGGAGCGCTGCGCGAGATCGCCGTCGAACGCCTCGACGCCCATGACGAGTACTACTCGCGCCCGCACACGCGCAGGCTCGGCGGAGTGCCCGTCGTCATCCATCCGCCCCACAATCCGCGCTTCGTCGCCCTCGACCGCGAGCGCCCACCCTACGTCGTCGTCGCCCACGGCGGACCGACCGGTCAGGCGACGGCGGACATGTCGGCGCGGATGAGCTACTTCGCCTCCCGGGGCATCGGGGTCATGGAGGTCAACTACGGCGGGTCGACCGGGTTCGGCCGGGCGTGGCGGGAGCGCCTGCGCGGACGGTGGGGGATCGTCGACGTCGACGACATCGTCATCGCGGTGCGCGCACTCGTCGCCGAGGGCCTCGCCGACCCGAAGCGGATCGCGATCTCCGGCGGCTCGGCAGGCGGGTGGACGGCGCTCTCGGCGCTCGCCTCCTCCGACGTCTTCGCGTGCGGGACCTCGTACTTCGGGGTCACCGACCTCATGCGCTTCCTCGTCGACACCCACGATTTCGAGAAGCACTACGTCGACGGCCTCGTCGGTCCGTGGCCGGATGCGGCGGAGGAGCTCGTCGCCCGCTCTCCCATCCACCGGACCACCGAGATCTCCGTGCCCGTGGCCGTCATGCAGGGCGATCGGGACCCGATCGTCCCACCCAACCAGGCGCAGCAGTTCGTCGACATGCTCCGGCTCTCCGGAGTGGAGTACATTTACCGTCTGTACAAGGGCGAATCCCACGGCTTCGTCCGCACCGAGACCATCATCGATTCCCTGGAAAGCGAGTTCGGATTCTATGTCGACGTCTTCGGAATCCCCCGCACCCGCCGGCACCGCTGACGACCGTGCGCTGCCGCCGTCGGCGACGACGACGGGGATCTGGGTGCCCGGACACGCGGTGCAGCGGCCGGGGGAAGAGACCCGGCGGGCCGCCTCGGCGGGGTTCGACCTCCTCGCCGCGGGACTGCCTCCCGTCCCCCTCATCGCCCACCGTGCGGGGGACCGATGGGGCGCCGACGCCGTCGGGCGCGCGGTCGGGCTGCTCCGTGACCTCCACGTCGACCGCACCTCGTACGGGTGGCGCCTGACCTCGGCCGCGGGCCGCGATGAGCGCCTCGAGGCCTCCGACCTCGGCGAGTCCCTCGACGCCGTCGCCGAGTACGGACAGGGCTTCGAGGGCTCCGTCCAGATCTCCCTGCCGGGACCGTGGACGCTCGTCACCGCGCTCAGTCTGCCCTCGGGCGCACGCGTCCTCGGCGACTCCGGCGCCCGTCGCGATGTCGTCCAGGCCTACGCCTTCGGCATCTCCGACCTCGCCGAGCGCATCCGCCGTCTCGGACCCGACGTCGTCATCCGCTTCGCCGAGACCCGGCTCGACCCCGTGCTCACCGGCTCGTGGCCGACGGTCTCGGGCTTCGCGAGCCTGCCCGCGATCAGCGAGACCCAGGTCTACGCGGCCCTGCGCTCGACGCTCGCCCACCTGCCCCCGGTCCTCCTCAGCCTCCCCGACGTCGCCCCGCTGCATCTGCGGGGCAAGGCCATCCCCGCCGCCGAGGTGGTCACCGGCATCGGCGCGACCGCCGTGTCCGTGCCCTTGGGTACGCTCAGGGCAGAGGGTTGGGAGCAGCTGGCCGTCCTCGCCGAGGCGGGGGTGGGCACCTGGCTGCGCCTGCCCGCGACGGCCGGGGCCAGGCCCGAGGAGGTGCGGGCCTGGTACGAACGGATCAGCCAGCCGTGGATGCGGGTCGGCATGAGTGCGCGAAGCCTCTCAGGCTTCGGTGTCCTCGCCGGGGATGAGCTGCCCTTGGGGCACCCGCCCCTGCTCGACCCCGCCGTCGTGCCTGCGGCGGCCGACGAGGGCGCGATGCGCATCGCCGCCGGGCTGCGCCGAGCCCTCGAGGACGCGGAGTGAGCGAGACTGGGTCAGGAACCCCGGAGCACCGGTCTCCGGAGACAGGAGAGGAACGGATGGACTCAACGGACCTGCAGGACGCCGCGGCGAGGGCCAAAGCGCACGCGGAGCTCGCCGAGCAGATCGAAGAGCACCGCGCCGCCTACTACAAGGACGACTCACCGCTCGTCTCCGACGCCGAATACGATGAGCTCTCCCGGCGGCTCGAGGCGCTCGAGGAGAAGTACCCCGAGCTCGTCACCGACTCCTCACCGACGCAGACCGTCGGCGGCAGCGTCGACACCTCGACGTTCGCTCCCGTCGAGCACATCGGGCGGATGTACAGTCTCGACAACGTCTTCGACTTCGAGGAGCTGCGCGCCTGGTACGACCGGGTCCGCGACGCCGTGTCCGTGAAGTCGAAGTTCCTCTGCGAGCTCAAGATCGACGGGCTCGCCGTCAACCTCCTCTACCGCAACGGCGAACTCGTGCGCGCCGCGACCCGCGGCGACGGCCGCATCGGCGAGGACATCACCGCCAACGTCCGCACGATCGCCGACATCCCCCAGCGCCTCGACACGGAGTTCCCACCCGCCGAGGTCGAGATCCGCGGCGAGGTCTTCTTCCCCGTCGAGAAGTTCGCCGAACTCAACGCCCAGCTCGTCGCCGAGGGCAAGCCCCCGTTCGCCAATCCGCGCAACTCCGCCGCCGGCTCCCTGCGGCAGAAAGACCCTGCGGTCACCGCGACGAGGCCCCTGCACATGCTCGTCCACGGCATCGCCGCGTGGACCCCGGCCGACGACTCCCACCCCGAACCCGCCCGCCAGTCCGAGGTCTACGAGCAGTTCCGGCAGTGGGGTCTGCCGATCAGCGAGTACTACAAGGTCCTCGGGACGCTGAAGGAGATCGAGGAGTTCATCTCCTACTACGGCGAGCACCGCCACGACGTCACCCACGAGATCGACGGCATCGTCGTCAAGATCGACGACTTCGCCGTCCAGGAGGCGCTCGGCTACACCTCGCGCGCGCCCCGGTGGGCGACGGCGTTCAAGTACCCGCCCGAAGAGGTGACGACGAAGCTCCTCGACATCCAGGTCCAGGTCGGACGCACCGGCCGGGTGACGCCGTTCGCCGTGATGGAGCCCGTCACCGTCGCCGGCTCCACCGTCGAACGCGCGACCCTGCACAACGGCTACGAGGTCAAGCGCAAGGGCGTGCTCATCGGTGACACCGTCACCCTGCGCAAGGCCGGCGACGTCATCCCCGAGGTGCTCGGCCCCGTCGTCGCCGCCCGCGACGGCTCCGAACGCGAATTCGTCATGCCCACCCACTGCCCCTCGTGCGGCACGCTGCTCGGGGAGCAGAAGGAGGGCGACAAGGACCTCCGCTGCCCCAACGCCCGCTCGTGCCCGGCGCAGCTGGCCAACCGCGTGTTCTACCTCGCCTCCCGGGCGGCCTTCGACATCGAAGCCCTCGGGGAGGAGGCGGCGCTCGCGCTCACCGCCCCCGCCGAACCGGAGACCCCGCCGCTGACCTCGGAGGCGTTCCTCTTCGATCTCACCCCCGAAGACCTTGCGGAGGTGAAGATCTGGCGGAACAAGCGGGTCAAAGGCGTCGAGACGGGCGAGCGCGAGCTCGTCCCCTACTTCTTCACCCGGGGGACTGCGAAGAAACCGAGCGCTCCCACCCAGAACACGCAGAAGCTCTTCGACGAACTCGACAAGGCCAAGGATCAGGACCTGTGGCGGGTCCTCGTCGCACTCTCCATCCGCCACGTCGGACCCACAGCCGCCCGGACGCTCGCCGCCCACTTCCACTCGCTCGACGCGATCGAGAAGGCGAGTCTCGAGGAGCTCTCCGCAGTCGACGGCATCGGGGAGACGATCGCGACTTCGATCCGCGACTGGTTCGCCGTCGACTGGCACCGGGAGATCGTCGACCGGTGGCGGGCTGCCGGGGTGCGCATGGAGGACGCCCCGGGGGAGGAGGCCCCGCAGACCCTCGCCGGTCTGACGATCGTCGCCACCGGGTCCCTCTCAACCTTCACCCGCGACGGCATCAAAGAGGCGATCGTCGCCGCCGGCGGGAAGGCCGCGAGCTCGGTGTCGAAGAAGACCGACTACGTCGTCGCCGGCGAGAACGCCGGATCGAAGCTCGAGAAGGCCGAGTCCCTCGGGGTGCCCGTCCTCGACGAGGACGGGTTCCGCACCCTGCTCACGACCGGGAACCTCGAGTGACGGGATTCTGACCGACAGCGAGGCTCGATCCCGACTGGCGGCGGAGGCTGCGACGGAGGAACGTCACAGGCGGGGCCAAGTCGTCGGACAGCTTCGTCTGGAAGAGTGACGGTCATGAAGGCCATTCCCCGTGTGATCGCCGGTACCGCGGTCGTCCTCGCCGCCGTCCTCACCGCCGCACCGATCGGAGCCGGTCTCGCCGACCTCGTGCTCAGCCCCGATCATCACGGGAAGCAGCTCACCGCCGGGGCCGCACAGAAGACCGCCGCCGAGGCGGGCGAACCGTGGTCCGGCGGCACCCCGGAGGGGACGAGCCCGCCCGTCGGTGTCGACGGCTCCGACGTCGTCCCGCTCAGTCCGCGCAGCCTCGATTCGACGGCACCGGTCCGCAGCGACGTCACGTTCCGCACGGCAGCGGGCTCCGGAGCGGAATCGCCCGAAGCGCGGATCACCGACCTCGCCGCGGACCTCCAGACCGGGGTCGATGCCGGCGAGATCACCCAGGCCGACGCCGACCGCGTGCTCGGGGACATGTCCTCCTACATCCGCGGTGAGAGGACCTGGCCCGAGCGCACGACCGTGTGATACGAAGGGGACCATGAGCTCGGTCGCGCACAGTTCTCACTGGGGAGCCTTCACCGCCGTCGTCACCGACGACACCCTTGTCGACCTCGTTCCCGAACCGCGCGACCCGCACCCGAGCCCGATGATCGCCGACCTCGGCGAGTCCGTCGACTCTGGGCTGCGCGTCCGCCGTCCCGCGGCGAGGAGGTCGTGGCTCGAGGCCGTCCGAGCCGAACGGCGGTCCGCGGGACCGAGCGACCGCCTCGGCGAGGAGGACCTGCGCACACACCGGCACGGTGAGCGCCGCGGAGCCGATCCCTTCGTCGAGATCGACTGGGACGAAGCCCTCGACTTCGCAGCCTCCGAACTCGATCGGGTGCGGACCGAGTACGGGAACGCCGCGATCTTCGGTGGCTCCTACGGCTGGTCGAGCGCCGGTCGCTTCCACCACGCACGGACCCAGCTCCACCGTTTCCACAACTCGTTCGGCGGCCACACCTCGCAGGTGGGCAACTACAGCTTCGGGGCCGCGGCGATGATCCTGCCCCATGTGCTCGGGCCCGCCCAGTTCGCCAACGGCCGCCTGAGCAGCTGGGACGTCGTCTCCGAGCACACGCAGCTGTGGGTGATGTTCGGCGGAATCGCCCTGAAGAACACGCAGCTCGAATCCGGCGGGATCTCCGACCACACGATCCCGGGCCGACTGCGGGCGACGCGGGACAACGGCTGCGCGTTCGTCTCCGTCTCCCCGATCAGGGACGACGCTCCCGACGTCATCGACCCGCAGTGGCTGCCGATCCGACCGAACACGGACACCGCGCTCATGCTCGGACTCGGGCACACCCTGCTCACCGAGAGCCTCCACGACGAGGAGTTCCTCACCACCCGCTGCGTGGGCTGGGAGCGGTTCCGGGACTACCTCGACGGCAGCGAGGACGGGACCGCCAAGGACGCCGACTGGGCGGCGGAGATCACCCGCATCCCCGCGGAGACGATCCGCGAGCTCGCCCGGAGCATGGCCGGGAACCGGACGATGATCTCCGTGGCCTGGTCGCTCCAGCGCGCCGACCACGGAGAGCAGCCGTTCTGGGCGGCCCCGGCGCTCGCGGCGATGCTCGGGCAGATCGGACTGCCCGGCGGCGGCTTCGGCTTCGGGTACGGGGCGACCGGGACGATGGGCAACTGGCAGTACCCGTTCCCCGCCCCGCGCCTGCCGGTGGGGGTCAACGCCGTGAGCGCCCCGATCCCCGCAGCTCGGATCGCCGACATGCTGCTGGCCCCGGGGGAGAAGTACGAGTTCAACGGCGAGGTCCGCCGCTACCCGGACACCCGCCTCGTCTACTGGGCGGGCGGCAACCCGTTCCACCACCATCAGGACCTCAACCGGCTCCGACGCGGCTGGGCCAGGCCGGAGACGGTCATCGTCCACGAGCCGTTCTGGACGGCGACGGCCCGGCACGCCGACCTCGTTCTGCCCGCGACGACGACGCTCGAGCGCAACGACCTCGGCGCGGCCTCCGGGGACCGACGGATCATTGCGATGCACCGGGCGATCACGCCGCGCCACGAGGCCCGCGCCGACTGGGACATCTTCCGTGCCCTCGCAGGCCGCCTCGGCGTCGCCGAGGACTTCACCGCCGGCCGAGACGAGATGGAGTGGATCGCCCACCTGTACACCTCCACGCGATCCGCTGCAGCCGAGCACGGCATCGACCTGCCCGAGTTCGCCGACTTCTGGGAGGAAGGCGGCGTCGACATCCCGCAGGGCAGCACCGTGCTCCTCGAGGCCTTCCGCGCCGACCCCGTCGCGCACCCGCTCGAGACCCCGTCCGGGCTCATCGAACTCTTCTCGGCGACGATCGACGGCTTCGGCTACGACGACTGTCCGGGGCACCCCGCCTGGCTCGAACCGACCGAATGGCTCGGCGCCGCCGACGCCCCGGCAGGCTCTCTCCACCTCGTGTCCAACCAGCCCGCCCACCGTCTGCACAGCCAGCTCGACATGGCCGCCGGCAGCAGGGCAGCGAAGATCGGCGGCCGCGAACCCTGCCGACTCAATCCCGCCGACGCCGCCGCCCGCGGCATCGCCGACGGCGACATCGTCCGTGTGGTCAACGACCGCGGCGCCTGCCTGGCCGGCGTGCGCCTGAGCGAGGACATCAGCCCCGGGGTCATCCAGCTCTCCGCGGGAGCCTGGTATCAGGCCGCCGACCCGGGCATCGAGGACTCCCTCGAGGTCCATGGCAACCCGAACGTGCTCACCCGCGACCACGGCACCTCCCGGCTCGCTCAGGGTCCCGCAGCACTGTCGACCCTCGTGCGCGTCGAACCCTACCGTGGGCCCGAGCTGCCCGAGGTGACGGTGACGACGACACCCCCGCCCTTCGCGAGCGGAGGGAGCGGCACCGACCGAGCGCCCGGGCCGAGTCGGGCGGCCACCCGGGGTCGGACCGCCTCGGCGAGGGGGAGGTCACCATCGGCCTGTGCCGTCGACGACAGGGGACAGACTAGACTTGTCGGCAGTGATCACGACGATGAAAGGCAGGGAATGACGGAGTCCTCCGCAATCACCCCCGAGCAGGTCGCGCACTTGGCGTCACTGGCTCGGATCGCCATGAGCGAAGACGAACTGGCAGCACTCTCCGGCGACCTCACGACGATCCTGAGCAACGTCGCCCGGGTCAACGAGGCGGCAGGAGAGGACGTTCCGGCCACGAGTCATCCGATCGCCCTGACCAACGTCATGCGCTCCGACGAGGTGGGGCCGACGCTGAGCAGCGAGCAGGCGCTCGCCGCCGCCCCGGCCTCCGCCGATGACAAGTTCCTCGTCCCCCAGATCCTCGGGGAGGAGTGAGATGAGCGAACTCATTACCAAGAGCGCCCTCGAACTCGCCGCAGGTCTGGCATCCGGCGAGTTCTCCTCTGTCGAGGTCACCCAGGCCCACCTCGACCGGATCGCAGCGACCGAGGACGACTTCGGCTCGTTCATCACCGTCACCGACGAGCTCGCGCTGGCCACGGCCAAGGACGTCGACGAGAAGCGTGCCCGCGGCGAGGAGCTCCACGCGCTCGCCGGCGTGCCGGTCGCGCTCAAGGACCTCGTCGTCACCGAGGGTGTGCGCACGACCGCTGCCTCGAAGATCCTCGAGAACTGGGTCCCGCCCTACGAGTCGACCGTCCACAACAAGGTCAAGGACGCGGGTCTGCCCGTCCTCGGCAAGACCAACCTCGACGAGTTCGCGATGGGATCGACGACCGAGCACTCGGCGTTCGGGACCACCCGCAACCCGTGGAACCTCGAGCATGTGCCCGGCGGTTCCTCCGGCGGTGCCGCCGCCGCGCTCGCCGGCTTCCAGGCACCCCTGTCGGTCGGCACCGACACCGGCGGCTCCGTCCGCCAGCCCGCCGCGTTCACCGGCACCGTCGGCGTCAAGCCCACCTACGGGTCGATCTCGCGCTTCGGCATCATCGCGATGGCCTCGAGCCTCGACCAGGTCGGACCGATGGGCCGCAGCGTCGCCGACGCCGCAGCGCTGCACAAGCTGCTCGCCGGACACGACCCGCTCGACTCCACCTCGCTGCCCGACCCGGTCTCCGACTTCGTCGCGCTCGCCGAGAACGGCACCCTCAAGGGCAAGCGCCTCGGCGTCATCAAGCAGCTCACCGGTGACGGCTACGATGCCGGCGTGAGTGCGGCATTCACCGCGGCCCTCGACGTCGCCGCTGCCGCTGGGGCCGAGATCGTCGAGGTCGACTGCCCGTCGATCTCCTACGCCCTCGACGCGTACTACCTCATCATGCCCTCCGAGGTGTCCTCGAACCTCGCCCGCTACGACGGCATGCGCTACGGTCTGCGCGTCGAACCCGAGACGGGCCCGGTGACCGCCGAGACCGTCATGGCAGCGACCCGGGCCGCCGGCTTCGGCGCTGAGGTCAAACGCCGCATCATCCTCGGCACCTACGCGCTCTCGGCCGGGTACTACGACGCGTACTACGGGTCGGCGCAGAAGATCCGCACCCTCGTGCAGCGGGACTTCGCGAAGGCCTTCGACGCCGTCGACGTCCTCGTCTCCCCGACGGCCCCGACGACGGCCCTGAGGTTCGGGGCGGAGTCCGCGTCCGATCCGATGGCGCTCTACCTCGGCGACGTCGCCACCCTGCCGGCGAACCTCGCAGGCATCCCGGGACTCTCCCTGCCCGCCGGCCTCGCCGACGGCCTGCCCGTGGGCTTCCAGATCCTCGCTCCGGCCCGTCAGGACGCCATGATGTACTCCGTGGCCGGCCCGTTGGAGGCCGCCCTCGAGGCCGCCGGACCTCGCGTGCTCGACACCCTCGCGGAAGGACTGACCAAGTGAAATACGACGACGCGATCAAGAAGTACGATCCGGTCATCGGCATCGAGGTCCACGTCGAGCTCGGCACTGCGACGAAGATGTTCGACGCCGCCCCCAACACCTTCGGCGGGGGCCCGAACTCGAACATCACCCCGACCTCGCTCGGACTGCCCGGCTCCCTGCCCGTCGTCAACGCCAAGGGCGTGGAATACGCGATCCGGATCGGTCTCGCGCTCGGCTGCGAGATCGCCGAATCCTGCCGGTTCGCGCGGAAGAACTACTTCTACCCCGACGTGCCCAAGGACTTCCAGACCAGCCAGTACGACGAGCCGATCGCCGCCGAGGGTTCGGTGGAGATCGAACTCGAGGACGGCACCCCGTTCACGATCCCCATCGAGCGGGCGCACATGGAGGAGGATGCGGGCAAGAACACCCACGTCGGCGGTGCCACCGGCCGCATCCACGGCGCCGACCACTCCCTCGTCGACTACAACCGTGCGGGCGTCCCCCTCGTCGAGATCGTCACCCACCCGATCACCGGCACCGGGGAGCGCGCCGCCGAGGTGGCCGCCGCCTACGTCCGCACCCTGCGCGACATCTTCCGTGCCATCGGCGTCTCCGAGGCGAAGATGGAGCAGGGCAACGTCCGCGCCGACGTCAACGTCTCCCTCCGGGAGAGCCCCGACGCTCCGCTGGGCACGCGCACGGAGACGAAGAACGTCAACTCGTTCCGCTCGATCGAACGCGCCGTGCGCTTCGAGATCGCCCGCCAGGCCACCGTCCTCGAAGCCGGTGAGAGCGTCGTCCAGGAGACCCGGCACTTCCACGAGGACACCGGGGAGACGACCTCGGGCCGCGTGAAGTCCGACGCCGACGACTACCGGTACTTCCCCGAACCCGACCTCGTGCCCATCGTCCCCTCGCGGACCTGGGTGGCCGAGATCAAGGAGTCCCTGCCCGAGCTGCCCGCGCAGAAGCGCCGCCGGCTCACCGGCGAATGGGGCTTCAGCGACCTCGAGATGCGCGACATCGTCAACGCCGGCCTCCTCGAGGCCATCGAGGACACCGTCGTTGCCGGCGCTCCGGCGCCCGCGGCCCGCAAATGGTGGACCGGGGAGGTCGCTCGCCTCGCCAACCAGCGCGAGATCCACCCGACCGAGCTCGTCACCCCCGCCCAGGTCGCTGCGCTGGTCGCGCTGCTCGCCGACGGCAAGCTCAACGACCGCCTCGCCAAGGAGGTCCTCGCAGGCGTCGCCGACGGTGAGGGAGAACCCGCCGAGGTGATGAGTGCCCGCGGACTCGAGATCGTCGAGGACACCGGGGCCCTCGAGGCCGCCGTCGACGAGGCGATCGCGGCCAATCCGGATGTCGTCGAGAAGATCCGGGGCGGGAAGATGCAGGCCATCGGCGCGCTCATGGGTCCGATCATGAAGGCCACCCGCGGACAGGCCGACGCGGGCAAGGCCAAGGAGCTCATCCTCGCGAAGATCAACGGCTGAGCCGCGGGGGCGGCTGAGCCGAACTCAGGGTTGATCCAGCCACACCCTCTAGACTCTCCCCAAAGGACTCCGGGCCCGTCACTGGCCTCGGGAGTCCGGCAGGGAAGTCGGAGGGTGTGGCTTTTCGCATCCTCCCCGGTGGTGCCGCGACGACGATCGCCCGGCAGCACCGCAGCGTGCGTGGAGGTGGACACGGTGGCACATGCGTGGAAGTCGTTGTGGAAGAGCGAATGCGGTCGGACCGTGCCGATCTATCGGGTGCTCGTGCCCGAGAGCGTCAACGACGAGATCCTCGAGGCCTGGAAGGCGAGGGGATACCGGTACACCGCGGGATCGCCGAGCGCGATCATGGTCACCCCGGGGATGCGACGGAACTTCTTCCGAACCTCGGCGACGTTCAAGGGCGGAACCGCGGCCGGCACCGCAGTGACCGCGGGCTTCGCGGCACCCGGCGGCGTCGCGCTCCTCACCGGATTCCTCGACGCGGCCCTGACCTTCGGCGTCCTCGGCGGGGCGACCGCCGTGGGCACCGGCGTCTTCGCCGCGGTGACGGCCCCGAAGTACCTCCGTGACCCCAAACGCCTCAACCGCCGCAACCGACAGAAGGCGGCGAGCGCCGAATGGCTGACACCCGCGAGCCTCGGGTACCTGCCCGGACGCAAGGAGGGACGCGACACCGACGAGCAACGCCTCTTCCACCTCGCCGTGACGATCGCGCGGAAGATCGTGCGCACCCGGGCGTGGACGCACCCGATACTCACCGACCATGTCTCCCGTGTCGACCTCGACCATGCGGTCGCCTCAATCGGGGTGCGGCTGTCCGAACTCGTGCGGCTGCGCGAGGAGATCGAGAGCATCAAGGACTCCGGCACGGCGAAGACCGTCGACGCCTACCTGGCGAAGCTCGCCGTCGCATTCACCTCGATGGCCAACCGTGTCGTCTCGATGCACGAGTACTACCTCCGGCTCCTCGAGCTCGACCAGCAGCTCATCCTCCTCCACAACTCGGAGCGCTCCCGTGAGCTCGGGGACCGGGTCCTCGACGTCCTCTCCCGCACCGCCGCCGACGACAACGCCGACTGGCAGTTCCGGGAGCTGCGCATCGACGCCGACTCCCAGTCGGAGGTCATCTCGGGTCTGCTCGTCGAACTCGAGCAGACCGCCGACACCTTCGACGACTTCGACGAGAGGCTCGCCGCGGCGCAGAAGTCCCTCGACGCGGGGGAGACGAGCAGCAGTCAGTAGGCCGTGCCTCAGTGGCCGAAGGGATCCGGGTCGACCCCGGGCATCCACGACCGGCCGGGTTCGTCGAAGCCTGCGGCGGCCTGCTCCTTCTTCCACTTCTTCGCCCAGCGCTTATCGAGGCGGTCGACGTAGAGCGTGCCCTGCAGGTGGTCGTACTCGTGCTGCATGATCCGGGCGAACCAGCCCTCTGCGCTCAGGGAGACCGGCGCCCCGGTCTCGTCGACGCCGTTGATCGTCACCCGCTCGGCCCGCTTGAGCGGGAAGTCGAGGCTCGGCACCGAGAGGCAGCCCTCTGTCTCCTCCGCCGGGTCGGGGCGGGTGTCGGGGATCCGGGAGGACACGAGCACGGGGTTGACGAAGACGCCGCGACGGCGCACCCCGGTGTCGTCGTCGGCGTGATAGACGAAGATCCGCTTGCCCACGCCGATCTGGGGTGCGGCGAGTCCGACGCCGTTGCTCGCGTCGAGGGTCTCGTGCATATCGGCGACAAGGGTTCGCAGGGCGTCGTCGAACTCCGTGACGGTCTCGGCGGGACGATGGAGGACGGGTTCGCCGTAGATGACGATGGGATGAACGGTCATGGACTCCATCGTATCCAGCCCGGCGCAGGGCCGTCCCGCTGCGAGCACGAACGCGGGTGCGCAGGGTGCCCAGCCCTGTCTCACACTGCGTGCTCGGGGCACCTCTGCGTCCGCCTCGGCGGACCTCCAAGCGACCCATCCGGGGACGTCGATTGCTCAGCGGTTCGCGACCGACTGGAGGCCTCAATCGATTCCACACTGCACCATCTCACCGCACTGACAGGCAATTCTGCGAATGTGTCGTCATGCGTCGAACTTTTTCGCCTCCAGCGAACACAGATTGTTGAGCAACCTCTGAGGAGGCGTGGCCGTCGCCTGCGTGGTTAAGATGGGCACTGGACGTCTCGTTCCACGAGATGACAGCCGCACCCGGGGCCGATGCCGCGGACCGGCGAGCCAGAAGGCACGCACACCTGGAAGGACTCGACTTGACCATCTACAGCAACGTCTCCGAACTGGTCGGCCGCACACCGCTGATCCGCCTCAACAAGGCGAGCGAGCGCACCGGTGCGGAGATCATCGGGAAGCTCGAATCGTACAACCCCGCGAACTCGGTCAAGGATCGCATCGGCGTGGCGATGATCGATGCCGCCGAGGCCTCCGGTCAGCTCCAGCCGGGCGGCACCATCGTCGAGGCGACCTCGGGCAACACCGGCATCGCGCTGGCCATGGTCGGCGCTTCGCGCGGGTACAAGGTCGTCCTCACAATGCCCGAGTCGATGTCGAAGGAGCGCCGTGCGCTGCTGCGCGCCTTCGGTGCCGAGCTCGTCCTCACCGACAAGTCCCTGGGTATGAAGGGCGCGGTCGAGAAGGCCGAGGAGATCGCCGCCGACGGTGCCGTCCTCGTGCGTCAGTTCGAGAACGAGGCCAACGCCGCGATCCACAAGGCGACGACCGGCCCTGAGATCCTCGCCGACACCGACGGCAAGGTCGACATCTTCGTCTCCGGCATCGGCACGGGTGGAACGATCTCCGGTGCCGGTGCGGCGCTCAAGGAGGCGAACCCCGAGGTGACGATCGTCGCCGTCGAACCCGCCGCCTCGCCGCTGCTCACCGAAGGCAAGGCCGGACCGCACACGATCCAGGGCATCGGTGCGAACTTCGTGCCGGCGATCCTCGACACCGAGATCTACGACGAGGTTTTCGATGTCGACGCCGATGCCTCGTTCGATCGGGCGCGGACGGTCGCGCACGAGGAGGGGTTGCTCGTCGGCATCTCCTCGGGAGCCGCCCTCGTCGCCGCCGAGGAGGTCGCCTCGCGTCCGGAGAACGCCGGCAAGCGCGTCGTCGTCATCCTCCCGGACTTCGGCGAGCGCTATCTCTCGACGCCGCTGTTCTCGGAATACCTCGACGACTGAGGCGGCAACCACCTCGGCGAGGAATCGTCGGGGCCGAAAGACAGACGAGGGGACGTCGGCATGCGGCGTCCCCTCGGTCGTCGGTAGGGTCGACATCGACGACGGGAAGACTCGTGAAGGGGAGCGGCTTGATGAAGGCACTGTGGGCGATCGCGGCGGCGACTGCGGGAGCGGCGGCATACGGGCTCAGCCGCAAGGGCGTCCGGGAGGCGCTGCGCGAGGACCTCGACACGGTGCAGCGCCGGGATCCGGCGGCGTCGAACGACCTCGTCTCGATCCTCTCCTATCCGGGACTCCACGCGATCTGGGCGCACCGCGGCCTCCATCGGATGTGGCAGCACGATGAGCTCAAGGTCCCGGCACGCCTCCTCTCGCAGGCGGTGCGGGCGCTCACCGGCGTCGAGATCCATCCCGGCGCGACGATCGGCAGGCGCTTCTTCATCGACCACGCCAACGGCGTCGTCATCGGGGAGACCGCGGAGATCGGCGACGACGTCATGCTCTACCACCAGGTCACGCTCGGCGGCACGTCGATGGAGAAGACGAAGCGGCATCCCACGCTCGGCAACCACGTCCTCGTCGGCTCCGGCGCGAAGATCCTCGGGCCCGTCGTCGTCGGCGACAACTCCTCGGTCGGGGCGAACGCCGTCGTCGTCAAGGACGTCGCGCCGGACTCGAGCGCCGTCGGCATCCCCGCCACCGTCCGCCCCAAGCGCACCGGTGCGGTGCCGACCTCCGTGCCCACGCCCGCGAAGCCCGACGCCGAGGCGGGACGCACCGACGCCGACCAGCGCACCGCCGATGAGGCGGACTTCGAGCTCTTCGACCCCGCCATCTGGATCTGAGCGGGCGCCGGCGCCCGGGCACCGTCTCCCGCGCTGACGCCGGCACCAAGTCTGCGCCCCGACCCGGCGCCCACTTCGCTCCCGGGCTTGCGCCCACCCCGCTCGCAGACCCACCCCGCTCGCCGACCCACCGCCTCTCCGAGGAGGATCCGGTGCGAACTTCGGCTCTAATTCGCATCGGATCCTCCTCGGGGCCGCCCGCCGCGGCACCCCGTGGGGTCTTGAGCCCTGTGCGGTCAAACCTGCGCGCCTCGGAATCGTGCGCACGAACCCCTCGCCGTGAGCCCCGCGCCTGCATGGGCTGTCAGCCGACTCGCGGTCACGTGGGTGTGGACGGGCACTCGAGGGAAGCGCTCCTCGTGCTCCTGCCCTCCGACCGTGGCACTATCGCTGTCCCGCCGCTGCGCTGCCTCGTCCGCCGAGTCCTCGAGGTGGATCCAGTGCGAATCCGGCTCGAGAATCGGACTGGATGCACCTCGGCGGCCACGCCACTCGTGCGTGCCACCCTGTGCACGGCGACACCGACTCGGGTGCATTCTGCCTGTGGACCAGACCCGACTCTCCACAGGGCCGATCGCAGGTCTACCGTGCTCGGGGTGTTCGGGCTGAGCCTGGGCCGTATGTGGAACTCGATGAACGAACCCGTGACCTTCCGACCGGCGTCGATCCCCTTCACAATGACGTCCGCCGACCGCCCCGACGTCACCCGTTACGCACTGCTGACGGAGAAGCGGTTCGTCCAGCTCTTCCGCGGGGTCTGGATCGACGTCGACGCTGAGACCGAGCTGCCGGTGCCGCGGTGGGCTGATGACCGCTGGATTGCTGAATGGACCAAGCTCAAAGGGCTGAGGCTCCTCCACCCGGACGTCGCCGGCAGTCATGCCACCGCCGCCCGGCTCTACGGGCTTCCGCTTCCGGCCCGCTTCGACGCTGGTCCACTTCACGTGGCCAGCGGTTCGAAGGACCTGCGCATCGATCGGCCCGAGGTGGTTCTCCACCGGTCGAAGTTCCATGAGCGTCAGACGGTCGGACTGCTCGACGTCGATCTCGTGGCGATTCCGCTTCTCGTCGTCCAGCTCGCATCGGAGCTCACGCTGGCCGAGCTCGTCGCTCTCGGGGATGCCGCGATCGGACGGCAGGCCGGCGGACCGTACATCTCCCTCGACGAACTGCGGCAGTGTGTCCTCGACCGACCGAGGATCAGCGGCCGCAGGAAGGTCGAGCGAGCGCTCGCCCTCATCCGACCGACCGTGGACTCCTCCCGCGAGACGTGGCTGCGATTGTGGCTGGTCGACCACGGCTTTCGCGAGCCCGTCGTCCACCCTGCGGTGCCGAGCGAAGCCGGGCGCTGCCTCCTCCACCCCGACCTCGGATACCCCGAACTGCGGATCGCGATCGAGTACGAAGGCGACCAGCATCGCTCCTCGCCCGAGCAGTTCGCCGCCGACATCCGCCGCCGTGAGCTGCTCGAGGCGGAAGGCTGGGTGGTGCTCAGGGTGACCAAGCGCACCGACATGGCAGCGTTCGCGCGGACCCTGTCCGCCCATGTCGTCCGCCGAGGCGGTCGCGCCTGACCTCGACATGCATGGGGTGGCGAACGTTCCCTGAGCGCGGCGCGCTCGGACCGCAGAGACATGGTCCGACTGACGTGGACCCTCGCCGAGGTGGCTGCTGCGCGGTCCGCAGCCTCGTCCCCGAGGAGGATCGGGTCCGAAACTGGGCCCAATATCGGACTGGATCCTCCTCGGGATCGTGGGTGGACGCCCCGGCCGCACGGGTGGCCCTAGGGCGCGGGACCGCCTCGGCGAAGGAATTCCGAATCGGGGAATACATCTGCGGACCTGACTGTTAAGATTTCAACAAGTTACTTCAAAACTGAAGTTTTAACGGCTGTAGGCTGGCTTCGGGCCGACCACAGAGACGAGGAGCAGTCATGGAATTCGGAATCTTCACCATCGGCGACGTCACCACGGACCCGACGAACGGCACCACGGTGTCGGAGCACCAGCGGATCAAGAACACGGTCGAGCTCGCGAAGAAGGCCGAAGAGGTCGGCCTCGACGTGTTCGCCACCGGCCAGCACCACAACCCGCCGTTCGTTGCACCGGCCAACCCGCCGGTGCTGCTGGCGAACATCGCCGCACAGACCGAGAAGCTCAAGCTGTCGACGGCGACGACCCTCATCACGACGACCGACCCGGTGCGCATCGCCGAGGACTACTCGTACGCCCAGCATCTGGCCGACGGTCGCCTCGACCTCATCATGGGGCGCGGCAACACCGGACCGGTCTACCCGTGGTTCGGCAAGGACATCCGCGCGGGCATCCCGCTCGCGGTCGAGAACTACAACCTCCTCTACCGTCTGTGGCGGGAGAAGAACCTCGACTGGGAGGGCAAGTTCCGCACGCCGCTCAACGGCTTCACGGTCACCCCGTGGCCGCTCGACGACGTCCCGCCGTTCGTCTGGCACGGGTCGATCCGCAGCCCCGAGATCGCCGAGCAGGCCGCCTACTACGGTGACGGCTTCTTCCACAACAACATCTTCTGGCCCACCTCGCACACCGCGCGCATGGTCCAGCTCTACCGCCAGCGCTACGAGTACTACGGCCACGGCACGGCGGAGCAGGCGATCGTCGGCCTCGGCGGTCAGGTGTTCATGCGGAAGAACTCGCAGGATGCGGTCAAGGAGTTCCGTCCCTACTTCGACAACGCCCCGGTCTACGGCCACGGTCCCAGCCTCGAGGACTTCTCGACGCAGACCCCGCTGACCGTGGGATCGCCGCAGGAGGTCATCGAACGGACCCTGAGCTTCCGCGACTGGGCCGGCGACTACCAGCGCCAGATGTTCCTCATCGACCACGCCGGTCTCCCGCAGAAGACGGTGCTCGAACAGCTCGACATCCTCGGCGAGGAGGTCGTGCCGGTCCTCCGCGAGGAGTTCGCCAAGGGCCGTCCGGCCGACGTGCCCGATGCCCCGAGCCACGAATCGCTCGTCATCCGCCACCGCGAGGGACGCGACCCCATCCCCGGCGGCGGACCCGGCTCGAAGGCGTACGAGGACCGTGAGGCCCGCGCGGCCGAAGCGAAGAAGGCCAAGGAAGCCGAAGAGCGCGAAGCAGCAGAATCAGGAGCGCAGAGCGAATGAAGATCCTCGCAGTCACCACCTCGCTGAGTGAGAACTCGACGACGCAGAAGCTCGCGGACAGGATCATGGCCGCGGCCGCCTCGGCGGCGGAGTCTGCCGGAATCGAGCCGACGACGGAGAGCATCAACGTCCGTCGGCTCTCGACCTCGCTCACGGACATGGCGCTCACCGGGTTCCGGTCCGAGGAGCTTGAGGAGGCGTACCGGAAGGTCGCCGAGGCGGATGCGATCATCACCGTCACCCCCGTGTACAAGGTGGCACCGGTGGGACTGCACACGCTCTTCTGGCAGCTCATCGACGAACAGGTCCTCGCGGGCACCCCGGTGCTCATCGCCACGACCGGCGGCACGGCCCGCCATTCGCTGGCCGGGGACACCGCGATGCGCCCGATGCTCAGCTACCTCAAGGGCATCGTCGTGCCCACGACGGTGTTCGCCGCGACCGACGACTGGGGCAGCGCGGAGGGCGGGCGTGCGCTGACCTCCCGCGTGCGCCAGTCCGCGGAGGAGCTCATCGAGCTCACCGCGGCGGTGCGCGGACTCACGGGCACCGAGGCGGCAGCGACCGACGACTCACCCGGCAATGAGGGGCCCGACAGCCTCGCGCCGCACCGGGTGACGATCGGGCGCAGTGAGAAGCGCAGCGTCAGTGACGAGTTCGACCCCGAGCGCATTACCCCGTTCGCGCAGCTGCTCGAGGGCTGACGATGTCCGAGACCACGGCAGCCCCGGTCATCCGGTTCGGGCGCGGCCGGGAGGAACGCGCCCAGGAGGCATGGCGGACGTACTTCGAGACCTCACAGCGCATCCGGCAGGTCCTCGACGACCGCCTCAAGGAGCAGGCGGGGATGAGCGTGAGCGACTACAACACCCTTCTGCTCCTCTGGGAGGCGCCCGAGCGGACGCTGACGATGGGGACGCTGGCGAAGCGCCTCGTGTTCTCGCCGTCACGGCTCAACTACCGGATCAAGGTGCTCGAGGACGCCGGGCTCGTCGAGAAGCTCGCGTGCGCCGCGGACCGGCGATCGCACAACATCCGCCTCACCGAGGCGGGGGGTCGCCGGTTCCTCGACGCCGCCAGGCTGCACAGCAGGGCGATCGACGAGGTGTTCCTCTCCCACGTCGACGATGCGGAACTCGAGGTCATCGACACCGTGTTCGCCCGCATCGCGAAAGCCCTTCCGTGAGCGGATGAGACTCGTGCCACAATTGGGGCTATGACGATCACGACCATCGCCTTCCCCGACTCCGACCTCCGCAATCGCGTCATCGCCAGGATCCCCGCGCACCAGCGCGCGAACGTCGACTTAGTCGTCTACTCGGACAAGGAGAAGTCGGCGAAGCTGAGCAAGGATGACGTCGACGTCGTCGTCCTGCCCTACATGGATTCGGCCGGCACGATCGAGCTTCTGCCGGAACTGCCCAATCTCCGGCTCGTCATCACCCAGACGACGGGATACGACCCGGTCGCGCACCTGCCCGAGAAGGGCATCGAGGTCGCCACCGCCTCGGGCGTGCACACCGGAGGCACCGCGGAGCTCGCGCTGGCGCTCACGCTGGCGAGTCTGCGCGGAATCGACGACGCGGTGCGCAACCAGGTCTCGCGGACCTGGGACCACAGGCGCTACCGGTCCCTGCAGGACCGGCGGGTCATGGTCGTCGGCGTCGGGGAGATCGGACGGGCGATCGCGGACCGGTTCGCCCCCTTCGAGGTCGAGCTCACCCGGGTGGGCACGACCGCCAGGGAGGACGACCGCGGCAGGGTCGACGGCGTCGACGAACTGCCCGACCTCCTTCCCCACACCGACGTCGTCGTCCTCATCACCCCGCTCACGGACTCGACCCACCACCTCGTCGACGCCGAATTCCTCCGGCAGCTGCCGGACAACGCGCTCATCGTCAACGTCGCCCGCGGCAAGGTCGTCGACACCGATGCCCTCGTCGCGGAGCTGTCGACCGGACGCCTCCATGCGGCCCTCGACGTCATGGACCCCGAGCCGCTGCCGGAGAACCACCCGCTGTGGGGAACCCCGAACACACTCATCACTCCGCACGTCGGCGGCGACACCTCGGCGTTCGAACCGCGGGTCGTCAAGATCCTCGCCGAACAGGTGCGCCGGATCAACGACGGGGAGAAGCTCCTCAACGTCGTCGCCGAGGACTGAGGTCAGCCGAGGCATTCCCGCCTGAAAGCCCACGTGAGAAGGGGTGCCGGCTCGACCGGCCGGGTCGAAACCGGCACCCCGAAACCCTGGTTCCACGATGCGAGAACGGGGCCGACGGATGCCGGACAGGGGCGTAGAGTGCCCCCATGAGCATCGATACGGACACCTCAGCACCGGACATCAAACCCCGTTCCCGCGATGTCACGGACGGACTCGAGAGCACCGCCTCGCGCGGCATGCTCCGGGCCGTCGGCATGGGCGATGACGACTGGGCGAAGCCGCAGATCGCCGTCGCCTCGTCGTGGAACGAGATCACGCCGTGCAACCTCTCGCTCCAGCGCCTCGCCGGTGCCGCGAAGGAAGGCGTGCACGCGGCGGGTGGGTACCCGCTCGAGTTCGGCACGATCTCCGTCTCCGACGGCATCTCCATGGGGCATGAGGGCATGCACTACTCGCTCGTCTCCCGCGAGGTCATCACCGACTCCGTCGAGACCGTGATGAGCGCCGAACGCCTCGACGGCTCCGTGCTCATGGCCGGCTGCGACAAGTCGATCCCCGGCATGCTCATGGCAGCCGCCCGCCTCGGACTCTCGAGCGTCTTCCTCTACAACGGCTCGATCATGCCGGGCACAGCGAAGCTCTCCGACGGCACGGAGAAGGAAGTCACCCTCATCGACGCGTTCGAAGCCGTCGGCGCCTGCCGGGCGGGAACGATGTCACGCCAGGACGTCGACGCCATCGAACGTGCCGTGTGTCCCGGTGAAGGCGCGTGCGGCGGAATGTACACGGCGAACACGATGGCCTCGGCCGCCGAGGCGATGGGCATGTCCCTGCCCGGCTCCGCCGCCCCGCCGGCGATCCACCGCAACCGCACGATCTACGCCCGCCAGTCCGGTGAGGCCGTCGTCAACCTCCTGCGCAAGGGCATCACTGCGAAGGACATCATCACGAAGGAGTCGCTGCACAACGCGATCGCCGTCGTCATGGCCTTCGGCGGGTCGACGAACGCCGTCCTCCACCTCCTCGCGATCGCCGCCGAAGCCGGCGTCGACCTCGAACTCGACGACTTCAACCGGATCGGGGACAAGGTGCCCCACCTCGGCAACGTCAAGCCCTTCGGCGAGTACGTGATGAACGACGTGTTCAAGATCGGCGGCGTGCCCGTGATCATGAAGGCCCTCCTCGACGCCGGTCTCCTCAACGGCGACTGCCTCACCGTGACGGGCCGGACCGTGGCCGAGAACCTCGCCGAGATCAACCCTCCCGACCCCGACGGCAAGATCCTCCGGGCGCTCAACAACCCGATCCACGCAACCGGCGGACTCACCGTGCTCCGCGGCTCGCTCGCCCCCGAAGGCGCCGTCGTCAAATCCGCGGGCTTCGACGCCGACGTCTTCGAAGGCACGGCCCGGGTCTTCGACCAGGAGCAGCCGGCGATGGACGCGGTGCTGAACGGCGAACTGAAGAAGGGCGACGTCGTCGTCATCCGCTACGAAGGCCCCAAGGGCGGGCCGGGCATGCGCGAGATGCTCGCGATCACCGGTGCGATCAAGGGCGCGGGCATCGGAAAGGACGTCCTCCTCATCACCGACGGCCGCTTCTCCGGAGGGTCGACCGGGCTGTGCATCGGCCACGTCGCGCCCGAGGCCGTCGACGGCGGACCGATCGCCCTCGTCGAGGACGGGGATAAGATCACCGTCGACATCGCCGCCCGGTCGATCGAACTCCACGTCGACGAGGAGGTGCTGGCCGAGCGTCGCAAGTCGTGGACGCTGCCGGAGAACCACCGACTCACCGGCGTGCTCGGCAAGTACGCGAAGCTCGTCCAGTCGGCCTCGACCGGGGCCGTCTGCCGCTGACCGTCGACGGGAGCCGCACCATGCGCATCGTCATCCTCGATGACTACCAGGACGTCTCCCGGGAGTTCGCGGACTGGTCAGTCCTCGACGCCGACATCGACGTCGTCACCCGGCGGGTCACCGATACCGCGGATCTCGAGTCCCTCCTCGCCGGCGCCGAGGTGGTCGTCGCCATGCGCGAACGCACCGTCTTCGACGCCGACCGTCTGAGCCGGCTGCCCGATCTGCGGCTCCTCGTCACCACGGGGGCGGCGAACGCCTCGATCGACCTCGAGGCGGCGAGGGCACACGGGGTCACGGTGTGCGGCACCGAGGCCCCGCGGACGGCGACTCCGGAGCTGACGTGGGGACTCATCCTCTCCGTGCTCCGGCAGATCCCCGCGGAGGATGCGCGGGTGCGCGCCGGGGGCTGGCAGGAGACGATCGGGGGAGACCTCGCCGGGTCCCGCCTCGGCGTCATCGGTCTGGGCAGGCTGGGATCGCGGGTCGCCGCGGTCGGCAAAGCCTTCGGGATGGACGTCGTCGCGTGGAGTCAGAACCTCACCGCGGAGCGGGCGGCGGAGGTCGGGGTGCGGGCGGTGGACAAGGACGAACTGCTCACCACCTCCGATGTCGTGACGATCCACTACAAGCTGGGAGAGCGCAGCCGCGGTCTCATCGGGGCGTCGGAGCTTGCGCTGATGAAGCCGAACGCGATCCTCGTCAACACCTCCCGTGCCGGTCTCGTCGACACCGAGGCGCTGCTCGACGTCCTCGCGGACGGGCGGATCCGCGGTGCCGGCCTCGACGTCTTCGACACCGAACCCCTGCCGGGCGATCATCCTATGCGTCGTGCCTCGCGCACCGTGCTCACCCCGCACCTCGGCTACGTCACCGAGGAGACCTATCGGGTCTTCTACCCGCAGGCCGTCGAGGACATCGCGGCATGGACCGCGGGGGAGCCGATCAGGGTGTTCACGTAGGGCTTGACCTCCCGGGCCCACCCGCGGCCACCGTTTCGCTGAGAATGCGAAGCCGCGGCGGCCAAGCAGTCCTGTCATCGGCGTGTCGCCCGTAAACTCGCGGATCGTCAATGCCACTTCGTCTCTAGTCGATTGCCTTCTTTGTGTTAGTGATCACAGTTGGCTACAGTGAGCTGTATCTTCAGTTTCCGGTGAGTAACCAGTCAGGTTGTGCTCAGCTGAACTGTTCGATTGGCCGTGCGAGCGAAGGAAGTCTGATCGTTGATGATTGACAGTGCGTTTGAGATTCGTCGGGAGATCTACACTCTGCTTCCCTGCCCGATGCGCCATCGCATCTGCCATGAGAGGACCGCGTCGACCACTGCCCTCTAGGCCTCGCCATGGGGAAATACATCCTTCGACGGTTCATCAACTACTTCATCCTGGCATTCATTGCCACAGTGACGGCCTATATCGCGGCCAGTGCTTTCATGGACCCCGCGGCACGGTACCGCGGATAGAATCCTCCCTTGTCAGAGGCGTCAATCCAGTCGATCCTCAACGGTCATGGAACCAATCCGGACGTCCCCATCCTCCAGCGCACATGGGCGTGGCTGACGAACATCTTCCTGCATGGAGACTTCGGCACCACGGTCAACGGTAGTCCGGTGCTCACTGAGATCATGACCCGCGCCGGAGTGAGTCTCAAACTGCTGCTCATCGGTACGCTTCTCGGTGCGCTTCTCGGTGTCGTGCTCGGTGTTTGGGGAGCCGTAAGGCAATACAAGGGATCTGATCAGCTAGTGACTTATGCGTCCTATCTGATAATCGCCACGCCGACGTTCGTCATCGGTGTCGTGCTGATGATCCTCGCTACCAATTTCAACAATGCGGTCGGCGACAACCTCATACGCTTCACCGGTGAATACACGGTCGATATCGACCCTGGATTCTTTCCGTGGCTGGCAGATCAGTTCTCCCATATGTTGCTGCCGACGATCGCCCTGATCCTCATGAGCGCTGCCACGTACTCGCGCTATCAGCGGTCGGTCATGCTCGATGTGCTCAGCTCCGATTTCATACGCACAGCCCGATCCAAAGGGCGGACACGGAGATCCGCGCTCATCCGACACGGAGTGAGGGTCGCTCTCATCCCGATGTCGACCTACTTCGCGTACGCATTCGGCACTCTGGTCGCCGGTTCCGCGATGCTCGAAGTCGTCTTCTCCTGGAAGGGGATGGGCGAATTCACCATCAACTCCATTCTCCAATCCGATATCAACGCAGCGGCCGGGTCTGTCCTGTTCATCGCGGTCCTGACACTCATCTCGTCGACGCTGTCCGAGGTGCTCTACGCTGCACTCGATCCGCGAGTGAGGATCTGACATGGCTACTGATATTCCGATCTCAACCACTCCGGACACCGAGGTCGTCGCCCAGCGGTCTCGTCCTACGTCCCGGGCGAAGCTGATCTGGCGACGGCTCAAAGCCACCCCTCGCTTCTGGGTAGGCGGGATCATGCTCGCCTTCTTCGTCCTTTTCGCCGTGTTCGGCAACACCATCAACATCTACTCGCCGACCGACCAGGACATCTTCGCGCTCAACCAGCCTCCCAGCGCTCAGCATTGGTTCGGCACGAATGCGATCGGTCAGGACATCTACGCGCAGACTGTGGCTGGGCTCCAGAAATCACTGCTCATCGGCATCATCGCCGGGCCCGCCGCAAGCATCCTCGCGGCGATCATCGGTTCCACCGCCGGCTATTTCGGTGGGCGCGTCGAGGTCGTCATCGTCTGGTTCATCAACCTGCTGCTCGTCCTCCCTGCGTTCTTCATCCTCGTCCTGCTCTCGCCGCTGCTGCGGCAGCTGTCGTGGGTGGCGATCGTCGTCTTCCTCGCTCTGTTCGGGTGGATGATCATGGCGCAGGTCGTCCGCAACCAGACCAAGGCGATCAAGGACCGTGACTTCGTCAAGGCAGCCCGGTACATGGGAGTCTCGACCCCGCGCATCCTCAGCCGCCACATCATCCCCAACGTCGCTTCGATCCTCATAGTCGACGCCACTCTCGGAGTGGTCTCGGCCATCCTCGCCGAGACGTCGCTGAGCTATTTCAACCTGGGTATTCAGAAGCCGGACGTCTCGATCGGCACGCTTCTTGCCGAGGGATCCGGCGCCGCCGTCACCAGACCGTGGCTCTTCGTCTTCCCTGCCGGCGTCCTTGTCCTCATGCTGTTCGCCATCAGCCTGATGGCTGACGCTCTGCGCGACGCGATCGATCCGACATCAGGAGCCAATCGTGACTGACATCCTCAACTCCGTCCCCACACTGCCGACCTCCGATTCACCGATTCTCGAGGTCAGAGATCTGACGGTCACGTTCCCCAACTCGAACGGCGATGTGAAGGCAGTGCGCGGGGTCAACTATTCCGTCCGACCGGGAGAGTTCCTCGGCATCGTCGGCGAATCGGGTTCGGGGAAATCGGTGTCGTCGATGGCCGTGATGGGACTCCTTCCGTCGAACGCGGTGGTGGAAGGCTCGATCAGTTACCGGGGCAGAGAACTCTTGGGCATGCCCGATGAACAGATGTCTCGGCTGCGCGGTTCCGAGATCGCGATGGTCTTTCAGGATCCGCTCTCAGCACTCACTCCTGTCTACACCATCGGAGAGCAGATCGCCGAGGGACTGCTCCTTCACGATGCGTCATTGAGCAAGGACGCCGCGCATGACCGCGCGATCGAGTTGCTGCGCATCGTCGGCATTCCTGTGCCTGAACGCCGGGTCAACGCCTATCCTCATGAGTTCTCCGGCGGAATGCGCCAACGGGCCATGATCGCGATCGCGATCGCCAACGATCCTGATCTCATCATCGCCGACGAGCCGACCACCGCACTCGACGTCACCATCCAAGCACAGATCCTCGAGGTGCTGCAGAAGGCGCGGGAGATCACCGGGGCCGCCGTCGTACTCATCACGCACGACCTCGGCGTCGTAGCCGGCAACGCTGACCGGATCGCCGTCATGTATGCGGGACGACTGGTCGAGACAGGGCCAGTCGAGAGCGTGTTCTCCCGCCCGCAGATGCCGTATACATCCGGTCTGCTGCGGTCCGTGCCCAATCTGGCGACTGCGGGCACTCAACGGTTGGTGCCTCTCGAGGGCAGGCCCCCGTCACTGTCGAACCTTCCTACCGGGTGTCCTTTCGCACCGCGTTGCCCCATCGCGCTCGACATCTGCCGCGAAGTCGAGCCGGAACTGAAAGGCCATGGCATCGCCGGAACATCCGCAGCATGCCACCGCGCCGACGAGATTGCGTCGGGAACGCTGACCGCAGCGGAGATCTTCCCGCGCCCTGATCCGGTGCAGAGGAAAGCCAGGGACCTCGGGGCGGCGCAGATCCTCGAGGTCACGGATCTGCAGAAGCACTATCCCCTGCTCAAGGGAGCCGTCTTCAAACGACAGATCGGTACAGTCAAGGCCGTCGACGGCATCGATTTCGAGATCAAGGCAGGACAGACACTCGGCCTTGTCGGTGAATCTGGCTGCGGCAAGTCGACGACGATCGGGGAGATCCTCGAGATGGTCGCACCGCAGAAGGGTTCGATCGTCATCAACGGAGTCGACGTGTCGACTCTGTCGAAGCGGGAACGTCTGGCGCTGCGCAAGGACGTGCAGGTCGTCTTCCAGGACCCGATGGCTGCGATCGATCCGAGACTGCCCATCGCCGATGTCATCGGTGAACCCCTCACGGTGCATGGAGTCCGGTCGGCCGAGCGGCACCGCAGAGTTGAGGAGATGCTTGACCTGGTCGGACTCGACCCCTCGATGGCCGATCGGTATCCTCATGAGTTCTCCGGCGGCCAACGTCAGAGGATCGGAATTGCCCGAGCCTTGGTGACGAATCCAAGCCTCCTCGTCCTCGACGAACCGGTATCGGCTCTCGACGTCTCAGTTCAGGCCGGGGTCATCAACCTTCTCGAAGACCTCCGCGACTCACTCGGACTGTCCTATCTGTTCGTCGCCCACGACCTCGCCGTCGTCCGGCAGATCTCTGATTTCGTAGCGGTGATGTACCTGGGACGCATCGTGGAATATGGGGGTTCGGACGAACTCTATGCGAGTCCGAAGCACCCCTATACCCGGGCACTCATGTCGGCGATCCCGGTGCCCGATCCGCTCGTCGAACGCTCCCGCGAACGTGTACTTCTCTCCGGGGACCTGCCCAGCCCGACCGACGACATCAGCGGCTGCAACTTCCGCACTCGCTGCCCGCTCTACCTCCTGCTCGACCCCGAACGGCAGCAGATGTGCGCGCAGATCGATCCGCAGCCGAGTCCCTCGGGCGAGAGCCTGGTGGCCTGCCACCATTCGGAGCTGATCGGCGAGCTCGATCACCCCCACTGAACCAGCACAACCCGCTCAAGGAAAGGCAAGAACAATGATGATCAGGATGAGAAGGGCGACAGTGGTCGTCGCCGCGACCGCCGCTCTGGGGCTGGCTCTCTCCGGCTGCCAGCAGCAGAACAACGGCTCGGGCGGAGTGGACAGCGACAAGGCGGACAAGGAGATCTCGGCACTGCCGACCACCGATTACCAGAAGGCGAGCTACGACGAGGTCGCCGACGGCGGTACACTGACCTACCCGATGACGGAGATTCCGGCGAGTCTGAACTACTATCACGCCGACGGCGCGCACGTCGACAACAATAATCTGTACGGAACCTCGCTCGGCGGACCGATCTCCATCAAAGCGGACGGCACGTGGGAGGTCGACAAGAACTACGCAGAGAGCGTTGAAGTCGCCAGCGAGGACCCACTGGTCATCGACGTCAAGCTCAACAAAGACGCCGTGTGGGAAGACGGCACCCCGATCGACGTCGAGGACTACAAAGCCTTCTGGAAGACCCGCGACGGAAAGTCCGACGAGTACCAGGTCGCATCGACGAAGGGCTACGAAGACATCGAGTCGATCGAACCCGGGGCGGACAAGTACGAAGTGAAAGTGACTTTCAAGACGCCCAACATCGATTGGCCGAACTACATTGCGGCTCCGCTGCCGAATGAGATCAGTGAGGACCCCGAGGTCTTCAACAAGGAGTACACCAAGAAGGTGCTGCCCTCCAACGGTCCGTTCAAGGCCGAGAGCGTCGACAACAAGTCCGGTGTCATCACCATGGTGCGCAACGACAAGTGGTGGGGCCAGACCCCGAAGCTCGAGAAGGTCGTCTTCAAGGTCGTGTCGCAGGCGCAGCAGGCTCAGGCTTACGCGAACAAGGAGATCGACGTCGTCGATGTCGGCACCGACGGCGACGCGTATCAGACGGCGAACAACCGTGAAGACGGCGCCATCTACAAGTCGCAGGGAATGCAATGGACTCACCTGACGATGAACGCCGAGAAGGGCGCATTGAAGAACCAGGAAGTCCGTGACGCCATCGGCAGGGCAGTCAATCGCGAAGCGATCGCCCAGGCGGCCATCGGCCCGGTCGAGGCTCCGGTGACCTTGGTTAACAACTACACCTTCATGCCCGGTCAGAAGGGCTACCAGGACAACACCGGCGGCAGTCTGGATTTCGATCCCGAAGCGGCGAAGAAGATCCTTGACGACGCCGGATGGACACCCGGCGACGGCGGAGTCAGGGAGAAGGACGGCGAGAAGCTCCAATTCAAGATCGTCGTCCCTGCAGACACCGCATCGAATGCGCAGCGGGCTGAGCAGATCATGAAAGATCTAAACGAGGTCGGCTTCAAGATCGAGCTGGAGACCGTCCCGGTCGCCGCGTACTTCGCCGACAACATCCTCAACGGCAATTTCGATATGGCGACGTTCACCTGGGAAGGCACGGCGTTCCCGATCTCGTCGGGTTCGAACCTGTTCTACCCCGCCGACTCGGAGCAGAACTACTCGAAGATCTCGAGCGACGAGATCGGTGAGAAGTTCAAGGCTGCGACAGCGACGCTCGATGAGGAAGAGGCCCGTAAGCTGGCCAACGAAGGCGATGCGGCGATCTTCAAGCTCAAGCCGGTGATTCCGATCTACCCGACTCCGTACGTGTGGGGAGTCAAGGACGACATCGTCAGCCTCGGACCCCGCCAGCTTGAGACGCCTGATTGGACGACCATCGGCTTCAAGGACTGAGGCGACTGATATGACTGTCCATACAACCGGAGCGGCCAGAGGTTCGCTCACCTGATCTCCGGCCCCGTGGTTCCACGTTCTCCCACGGGGCCGGTCTCAAACGCATCATCGGGAGCGCTCCGGAGTTCGGGTGAGAAGACGCAGGACGCGGGCGGAATGATTCCGCCCGCGTCCTGCGGGTTGTTCCTCAGCGGACCACGGGAGTCCGCATCACCTCGGCGAGGGTCAGTTCACCTCGGCGGGATCGGCCGAGACCCGACCGCCGTTCTCGAGGGCATCGATCGAGGCCATCTGAACGTCGGTGAGTTCGAAGTCGAAGACGTCGAAGTTCTGGGCCATGCGCTCGCGGCTGTTCGACTTGGGGAAGAGGATGTGGCCGCGCTGCAGGTGCCAGCGGATGATGACCTGGGCCCACGACTTGCCGTGGGCGGCCGCGATCTCGCCGATGACGGTCGACGCGTAGTCGACGCTGCCCTGGCCGAGCGGTCCCCACGCCTCGATCTTGATGTCGTTCTCGGCGAGGAGGGGACGGGTCTCGATCTCCTGGAACTGCGGGTGGAGCTCGATCTGGTCGACGGCCGGGATGATGCCGGTCTCAAGGATCGCCGGCAGGTACCGGTAGTCGAAGTTCGAGACGCCGATCGACCGGGTCAGGCCCTCGTCGCGGTAGGAGGGGAAGGCCTCCCAGGTCTCGACGGCCTTGTTCTGGGCCGGTGCCGGCCAGTGGATGAGGTAGAGGTCGACGTAGTCGAGGCCGAGCTTGCCGAGGCTCTCCTCGAGCGCGCGGCGCGACTCGGCCGCACCCTGGCGGTCGTTCCACAGCTTGGTCGTGATGAAGAGCTCGTCGCGGGCGATGCCGGAGTTCTTCAGGGCGCGACCGACGCCCTCTTCGTTGCCGTAGACGGCAGCGGTGTCGATGTGACGGTAGCCGACCTCGAGCGCGTCGGTGACGATGCGCTCGGTCTCGGCCGGGTCGACCTTGAAGACGCCGAAGCCGAGCTGGGGGATGGTCTTGCCGTCGTTGAGAGTGAGAGTGGGAACCGACATCATGTCGCCTTTCGTCACGGATGGGAGTCTGATCGGCGCCCGGTGGGGCGCCTCGACGGGTTCAGCTGCCGGTCTCCGGCACCTGATCCGAGCGTACAACGGCACAAGGTCCGTGGATCATTCCCGGTTGTCCGAAAGTTTCCGTTGAACGGGAATCAGGGCCTCGCCGAGGCGGTCGGTCGGTGCGTCTGTGGACCTCGCCGAGGCGGTCGGTCGGTACGTCTGTGACGGCCGGGCCGCGCCGGTCGCGTTCAGTCGGCGGTCGCGCTCAGTCGGCGGTCGCGCTCAGTCGGCGGTCGCGCTCAATCGGCGAAGACCGTGTGGACGTCGCCGGTGTGGGCGCGCCCGCCGAGGTCGGTGAGTTCGAGGACGACGGCGGATCCGACCACCTCGGCGCCGAGTTCGCGCACGAGTGCCTGCGCGGCGGTGAGCGTGCCCCCGGTCGCGAGGATGTCGTCGACGAGGAGGACCCGGTCGCCGGGGGAGAGGACGGCGGGGGCTTCGATCGTCGCGGTGCCGTACTCGAGCGAGTAGGACACGGCGGCGGCCGGCCGGGGCAGTTTCCCGGCCTTGCGGATCGGGAGGATTCCGGCTCCGGTCATCGCGGCGATGGCACCGGCGAAGAGGAAGCCGCGGGCCTCGAGTCCGCCGACGAAGTCGAAGCGGCCGAGGAATGGGGCGATGAGCGCCTCGGTGACGGCGGTGAACGCGGGACCGTCGGCGAGCAGGGGCGAGATGTCGCGGAAGTTCACCCCGGGTTCCGGGTAGTCGGGGATCGAGGTGATGAGGGTCTGCGCGCGGTCGAGCTCTGCATTCGTCACGGGTCAACTGTACTCGGGTGGGGTGGAGCCTTTTCGGCTGGTGCTCGAGAGCGTATCGTCGACGCCAAGACGTCAGGGCGCAGACCGGCGAGGGGAGAAGATGAGCACGTCCGATGACGAAGTCACCCTCGCCGAGGCGTTCGCTCGGGTGCCCCGGCAACGCTTCCTTCCCGAGCATCAGCAGGGGTGGGCGGGGTCCAACATTCCGCTCGAGATCGGGTGCGGTCAAACGAACTCGCAGCCGAGCACGGTCGCCGACATGCTCAGCCTCCTCGGCGTCGAACCCGGTCAATCGGTGCTCGATCTCGGGTCAGGCTCGGGGTGGACGACCGCACTCCTCGGCATGCTCGTCGGTGGGCGCGGCCGCGTCATCGGGGTTGAGCGGCATCGGGAGCTCCTTGACAGCGCGATCATCGCCTGTGATGGGCTGGGGATCGAGTCGATCGAGTTCGCCGAGGCGGTCGCCGGGACCCTCGGCCTGCCCGAGCGTGCGCCCTTCGACCGGATCCTCGTCTCTGCCGAAGCTGCTGAGCTGCCTAGCAGTCTTGTCGAGCAGCTGAGGGTCGGGGGAGTGATGGTCATCCCCGTCTCCGGCGAGATGCTCCGCGTCGAGCGCACCGGCAAGGCGGCCGAGGACGTGTCGATCACTCGCCACGGTCGCTACCGGTTCGTCCCGCTCATCGAGGAGTGAGCGTTTACCGGCTCGTCGTGAACGCAGGGTTCGTCGTGAACGCAGGGTTCGTCGTGAGCCAGGCTCGAGGGCGACTAGCGGCGCGATACTTAGGCGATCCGACGGTACTCCGGCGCGACCAAGGTGCTTCGACGGTACTCCGACGCGGTGATCCGACATATACGCGGTTAGCAGACCGCGTATATGTCGGATCACCGCGTCGCTGGTGCGCCGTCGATGTCGAACACAGCACTCTCGCTCGAATTGGTTTGATGCGAAATGTGTGCGTCTATTGACGTTTGTTTGGCTATAGAGCACTATGATGTCATGTACCAGATGTTCACGACCCGAGAGCTGAGGAACCTCGGCTGTTCGGATCGCGACGTCCGACTTGCTGTCGACTGCTGTCTCGAGCGCGTCGCCCGAGGAAGGTTCGCCGTCAAAGATCAGTGCGACAACCCCAGACATGCTCGGATCTGGGAGGCAGTTCGCCAAGGCGATGCCGAAGTGCTCGGAAAGATAGGGGATGTCCGTGACCGCCTCGAACGGACGAAGATCCTCATCAGAACGCGGGCTGACCTCATCAATCGACGCTGCGCGGATTCCGGCATCAGCTCTGCCGAAATCTTCTCCCACCTCTCCGCGGCCCTGCTTTGGGAATTCGTCATCGTGAGCATGGAGAAGCCTGTGGTCGAAGTCATCAGGACGAATACGAACACTCGGCACGCCCACCTGATCATCCGCAGACGAACCGTTCCGGCGGAGCACATCGCTCGCCTCGGCGATACCGTGGTGACGTCGAAAGAGCGCACGCTCATCGACGTAGCCCGTGATTACCCTCTCGACCTCAGCGTGCCGATGCTCGACGATGCTCTGCGGAAGTGTCTGGTCGCGGGCGACCGACTGCTCACGGATCTGACCGAGTGCCCCGAAGTGCGTGATGCCGCCCGAGTGAGAACCGCCCTCGGACTCGCCGACCCGCGCCGTGAGTCGCCCGGGGAGTCGATCGTCGCGGTGCGGTTCCATGAGATCGGCGTGGACGGCTTCGAACCGCAGGTCGAGATCGTCGACGATCGCGGCTTCTTCATCGCCCGCGTCGACTTCCTGCACGCGAAGTCGAAGACGATCGTCGAGTTCGATGGGCGGATCAAGTACACACTCGACGGGCAGGACGCCCGGGACGCCTTCGATTGGGAGCGCGAACGTGAGAGGCAGCTGCGAGCTCTGGGCTATCACGTCATCCGAGTGTTCTGGAAGGACCTGTGGAGGCGGCAGGCGTTCACCGAGCTCGCCCGGATCGTCGCCGCGCGCACACCGGCTGCTTCGACGCGGTGAACCGACACATACGCGGTCGCGCTCCGTGCCCGTTCCTATCGACGCGGTGATCCGACATATACGCGGTCTGCTAACCGCGTATATGTCGGATCACCGCGTCGAAGCCGGAAGTCGAGGTCGCCGCACCGCGCCGCACCGCGCCGCACCGCGCCGCACCGCGCCGCACCGCGCGGCACCGAGCCGCCGCCGCCCGCTACACGAGCGTGTCGCGCCACGCGCGGTGGAGCGCGGCGAAGCGACCGGTGCCGGCGATGAGCTCGTCAGGCGTGCCGTCCTCGACGATGCGCCCGGCGTCCATGACGAGCACCCGGTCGGCGATCTCGACCGTCGAGAGCCGGTGGGCGATGATGATCGCGGTCCTGCCCTCGAGGACCGTCGCGAGCGCCTTCTGCACGAGCCGCTCGGAGGGGATGTCGAGGTGCGCGGTCGCCTCGTCGAGGACGACGACATCCGGGTCGGCGAGGAACACCCGGGCGAACGACACGAGCTGCCGCTGCCCCGAGCTCAGCCGGCCGCCGCGCTTCTTGACATCCGTGTCATACCCGTCGGGCAGTCGGCGGATGTAGGCGTCGAGGCCGACCGCGGTGGCTGCGGCGACGACCTCGGCGTCCGTGGCCTCGGGATTGCCGATGCGGATGTTGTCGGCGATCGTGCCCGCGAAGAGGAACGACTCCTGCGTGACCATGACGACGCTCGAGCGCAGCTCCGCATCGTCGAGGTCGCGCAGGTCCACCTCGTCGAGGCTGACCGTGCCCTCGGAAGGATCGTAGAACCGGGTGACGAGCTTGACGAGCGTCGACTTGCCCGCCCCCGTCGCTCCGACGAGCGCGACGATCTGCCCCGCCGGGATCGTGAGATCGAAGCGGGGGAGGACGTCGGGTCCGTCGGCGTAGGCGAAGCGGACGTCGGTGATCTCGATCGACCGTCCCGTCGTCGCTGCCGCAGTCCCCGCCGAGGCAGTCGCCCCCGCACCGGCCCCCGCCGAGGCGGTCGTCCCCGCGCGCGCCGGCAGGTGCACGGGCGTCTTCGGGGCGGGCACTCCGGGCTCGGTGTCGAGGACGGCGGCGATCTTCTCGAGCGCGGCCGAGGCCGACTGGTAGAGGTTGAAGAACTGGACGAGTTCGTCGAGGGGGCCGTAGAACCGGCGCAGGTAGAGGATGAACGCGGCGAGCACGCCGATCTGCGTCCACCCCTCGATGACGAGCCACGCGCCGACGACGATGATGACCGTCTGCGTGACGTTGCCGATGAGGCGGGTCCACCCGGCGAACCACGCGACCCCGCGCAGCGCATCGGTGTTGGCGTCCCGATAGGCGGAGTCCTGATCGCTCAGCGTCCCCCGCCGATCCGGCTGCCGGCGATAGGCCTGGACGGCGCGGCTGCCGCCCATCGTCTCGACGAAGTGGACGATGACCTTCGCGATCGACGTCCGTGTGCGCCGGTAGGCGGCGCGCTGCGTCGAATGCGCGGACTTCGTGATGAAGAACAGCGGCACGAACCCGGCGAAGACGACGATCGCCAGCGGCACGTCGAGGACGACGAGGGTGACGGCGATGAACCCCATCTGGAGCACCGCGAGCGCCGTCTCGAAGAGCGAGTACGAGAGGAACTGCTGCACCGACTCCATGTCCGAGGTCTGCCGGGACACGAGCCGCCCCGAGGTCGAGCGCTCGTGGTAGCCGAGATCGAGGCGCTGGACATGGGTGAACACGCGCTCGCGCAGGGTGAAGACGATCTTCTGGGCTGTGATGCCCACGAGCCTCGTCGCCGTGAACGAGAGCACCGCCGAGCCCACCGCCGCCGCAACGAACAGCGTGATCGCCCTCGTCAGCGGCCCGGGGTCGCCGTCGACGGCCCGCGGGATGCCGGTGTCGAGGGCATCGGCGATGAAGAGGGGACCGATGACGAGCGTGATCGCTGTGGCCACGACGATGACGAGGAGGAACACCGCCATCGGCAGGTGCGGGCGGACGAGCGAGTAGAGCAGGGCCCGCGCCTTCCTCGCGATGTCCGGCGGCAGCGACTCGACCTCGTCGTCCTGAGCCGGCTTCGGCGCACTCATGCGTCCCGTCCTTCCGTGATCGTTCCGCTGGTCCCGGCAGGAGTGCCGTCCGGGGTCGGGCAGTTCCCCGCCGAGGCGGTCGCCCCGGTTCCCCTCGCCGAGGCGCTCGCCTGCATCCCCGCCCCCATGAGCTCCCGGTAGAGCGGGGAGGTCTCGAGGAGCTCCTCGTGGGTGCCGCGGGCCACGATGCGGCCCTCGTCGAGGACGGCGACGACGTCGGCGAGGGCAGCTGTCGAGGGTCGGTGGGCGATGATGAGCGTCGTCGAATCGGGCAGGATCTCGCGCAGGGCGAGCTGCACCCGGTCCTCGGTGTCGACGTCGACGGCCGAGAGCGGATCGTCGAGGACGAGGATCCGCGGCCTGCCGATGACGGCCCGAGCGAGCGCGAGCCGCTGCCGCTGCCCGCCGGACAGCGACAGACCCTGCTCGCCGACCTGTGTGTCGAGGCCCTCGGGCAGGCGGGAGACGAAGTCGGCGGCCGCCGTGATCTCCAGCGCCTGCCACACGGCGTCGTCATCGGCACCGGGGGAGCCCATGACGACGTTGTCCCGGACGCTCGCGGAGAAGAGGATCGGATCCTCGAAGGAGACCGAGACGAGGTGGCGCAGCTCGTTGACCGGCAGGTTCCGGATGTCGATGCCGTCGATGCGCACCGCGCCCCCGGTGACGTCCTGGAGTCGCGGCACGAGGGAGGCGAGCGTCGTCTTGCCCGACCCGGTGGTGCCCACCAGCGCGAGCGTCTGTCCCGGCGCGATGCGCAGGTCGAGTCCGCGCAGGGTGAGCCTGTCGGTGTCGGCGAAGTGGAAGTCGACGTCGTCGAAGTCGAGCTCCCCGCGGAAGCGCCCGACGTCCGGGTCGTCGGCGATCCCGCCGTCGGCATCGGTGATGTCGTGGCGGATGTCGACGACCTCCCAGTAGCGACCGGCGGCCGTGATCGACATGAGGGCGTCGGCGAGGAGGAACCCGAGCATCTCGATGGGCATCCGCAGCACCATCGAGATCGTCACTCCGGCCACGACCGTGCCGATCGTCGTCCATCCCTGCACGACGCCCCACGTGCCCACCCCGACGATCGCGGCCTGGGCGAGCGTGGGAAGGAGGATGAGGAGGGCCCAGAACCACGAGTCGAGCTTCGCCTTGCGCACCTCGAGGCTCTGGAACCGGCGCGAGAGCACGGAGAAGCGCTCGGCGGCCCACGGGGAGCGGCCGAAGGACTTGAGGATCCGGATGCCCTGGATCGACTCCTCGACGTCGGTCGTGATCTCACCGACCGTGTCCTGCGATCGGCGTGAGGCCTCACGGTACTTGCGTTCGAAGATCGCCGCGCACACGATCGTCGGCACGGCCATGGCGATCATGATGAGGCCGAAGATCGGCTGGAGCGCTGTGAGCATGATCGTGCCGACGACGAGGACGATCGGGGTCGCGAGCAGGAACGGCAGGCCGAAGGCGAAGAAGCGCCGCAGCTGGGAGAGGTCGGTCGTCGCCCGCGAGAGCAGCTGTCCCGACTCCCACGAGTCGTGGACGGCCACCGAGGTGTACTGGAGGCGGTCGAAGAGCCGGGCCCTCCAGATGATCTCCCAGGCCGAGACCACGGGGGCGACGATCATCCGGCGGGCCCAGATGAGCACCGCCTCGGCGATCCCGATGGCAAGGACCCCGAGCACGGGCAGCCAGAGACCCGGCAGGTCGCCTTCGGCGATCGGACCGTCGATGATGTACCCGGTGATGACGGGGACGATGAGCTGGATGCCGTTCGCGACGAGGGTGAGGACGAGAACAACCGCGTAGATGCCGATCCGGGTTCGCAGATCGGGCCAGAAGCGTAGAAGGGGGCGCACGAACATCAAGCCTAGTCCCGGGGACTCCCCGCGTCTATGGTCTCGCGATGCGGAATCTGGGCCCCCTGAAGTGGGGTTTTGTTCGACCGCGGAAGCTGATGGATTTCCCCGCCGAGGCGGCCGTCGGCTCCCGGTCTCATCGCTCGCTCCGCAGGAATCCCGATATACGAGACGATCATTTCTGCGGTTTGACACCCGCGAGGGGGCAGTGAACCATTGAGGCATGACTCACCTTCTCGTTGTCGTCATTAGCCAGCGCGCGGATCATCCGTAGCCTGTCACCACGACACGTTCCGCGCGCCCCTACCGACACCGGAGGGGCTTTTTTAGTGCGGGGACGGATGCGAGCGGGTCAACCAAGGAAAGGGAACGAAGAGATGGCAGCCACGCCCCCGGCCCAGAAGTCGGCCGCCGGGACTGCGCAGAGCGCAGCGCCGGCGAAGCCGACACCGTCCAGCGTGCGGAGGAGTTCGACGCCCGAGGTCCTCACCGGCGCGCAGGCGATCGTCCGCAGCCTCGAGCGCCTCGGCATCGACACCGTCTTCGGACTTCCCGGCGGCACCATCCTCCCCACCTACGATCCGCTCTTCGAGACCGAGAAGATCCGCCACATCCTCGTCCGCCACGAGCAGGGCGCCGGCCATGCCGCCGAGGGCTACGCGGCGGCCTCGGGCAAGCTGGGCGTGTGCATCGCGACCTCGGGCCCTGGGGCGACGAACCTCATCACCGCGCTCGCCGACGCCCACATGGACTCGGTGCCCGTGCTCGCGATCACCGGTCAGCAGAGTTCGAAGCTGCTCGGCACCGACGCCTTCCAGGAGGCCGACATCGTCGGGATGACGATGCCGGTGACCAAGCACAGCTTCCTCGTCACCCGGCCCGAGGACATTCCATCAGCGATCGTCAACGCCCATCACATCGCCACGACCGGGCGCCCCGGACCGGTCCTCGTCGACATCACGAAGGATGCGCAGACGGGCACGGCCCCGTTCGTCTGGCCCGAGGAGGCCCAGCTGCCGGGCTACCGCCCCATCCTCAAGCCGCACGCGAAGCAGATCCGGGAGGCCGCCCGCCTCATCGCCGAGGCGCACCGTCCCGTCTTCTACATCGGCGGCGGCGTCATCCGCTCGGAGGCGGAGAAGGAGCTCCTGCGGCTCGCCGAGGCGACGAACATCCCCGTGGTCACCACCCTCATGGCCCGCGGCGCGTTCCCCGACTCCCATCCGCTCCACCTCGGGATGCCCGGCATGCACGGCAGCGTGCCGGCCGTGACGTCGTTCCAGAAGGCTGACCTCCTCATCGCCATCGGTGCCCGCTTCGATGACCGGGTGACGGGCAACCTCGATTCGTTCGCCCCGAACGCCCAGGTCATCCACGCCGACATCGACCCGGCGGAGATCGGGAAGAACCGCGCGGCCGAGGTCGCCATCGTCGGCGACGCCCGTGAGGTCCTCGCGGAGATCCTCACCGAGCTGCGGAACAAGCACCCGGAGGCGCTCGAGCGCCAGCGGGAGCCGTGGTGGCGCTTCCTCACCCGACTCAAGCGGACCTACCCGCGCGGCTACTCCAAGCACGGCGAGCTCTGCGACCCGCAGTACGTCATCTCCCGGATCTCCGCGCTCACCGGACCCGAGGCGATCTATGCCGCAGGCGTCGGCCAGCACCAGATGTGGGCGGCGCAGTTCGTCGAGTTCGAACGGCCCCGCTCGTGGCTGAACTCGGGCGGGCTCGGCACGATGGGCTACTCGGTGCCCGCGGCGATGGGCGCGAAGGTCGCCGAACCCGACCGCGTGGTCTGGGCCATCGACGGCGACGGCTGCTTCCAGATGACCAATCAGGAGCTCGCGACGTGCGCGCTCGACGGCATCCCGATCAAGGTCGCCATCATCAACAACTCGTCGCTGGGCATGGTGCGCCAGTGGCAGACCCTCTTCTACGACGGCCGCTACTCGAACACCGACCTCAACACCGGGCACGAGACGATGCGGATCCCTGACTTCGTGGGTCTCGCCGAGGCGTACGGCTGCTTCGCGCTGCGCGTGGACAGCAATGACGACGTCGATTCGGCGATCGAGCAGGCGCTGGCGATCAACGACCGGCCCGTGGTCCTCGACTTCACGGTCCCACCCGATGCGATGGTGTGGCCGATGGTCGCCGCCGGGGTCTCGAACGACGAGATCGAGTACGCCCGCGGCATCCGCCCCGACTTCGACGGCGACGGCGACGGACCGATCGAGTCCGTCATCGAAGAGGGCGATTCCGAGGACAACGACACGCTGCGCTCCGTGGCTCAGATCGAAGGAGGCCTGGAATGACGAGCAGGCACACGCTCTCCGTCCTCGTCGAGAACAAGCCCGGTGTGCTCACACGCTTCACCGGACTCATCGCTCGCCGCGGGTTCAACATCCACAGCCTCGCCGTCGGCGTCACCGAACACGACGAGCTCTCTCGGATCACGGTCGTCGTCGACGTCGGCGACGTCCCGCTCGAGCAGGTGACGAAGCAGCTGAACAAGCTCGTCAACGTCATCAAGATCGTCGAGCTCGAACCCGATTCCTCGGTGCGCCGGGCCCACGTCATCTACAAGGTCAAGGCCAACGCTGCCACGCGACCCCAGGTCGCCGCCGCCGTCGAGATGTTCCGCGGCTCGATCGTCGACGTCTCCACGGACTCCGTGTGCGTCGAGGCGACCGGTGAGCTCGGCAAGGTCGAGGCCCTGCGCGACGTCCTCGAGCCCTTCGGGATCAAGGAGATCGTCCAGTCCGGCACCGTCGCGATCGGGCGCGGACCGAAGTCGATCACCGACCGGGCCCTGCGCGGCTGAGCCGGCGACCGACCGGGCCCTGCGCGGCTGAGCCGGTGACCGACCGGCACCGACACCGCGTTCCACGGAGTGGAACGACAGTCGTCTCAACAAGTGAACATTCGTACCGAACTGTGAAACAATGGGGCCATCACCCCGAAACCTCGAAGGAGCTAGAACCATGGCAGAACGCTTTTATGACGACGATGCCGACCTGTCGCTGATCCAGGGCAAGAAGGTCGCCGTCATCGGCTACGGCAGTCAGGGCCACGCTCACGCACTGAGCCTGCGCGACTCCGGAGCAGAAGTGCGCATCGGACTCAAGGAGGGTTCGTCGAGCCGGGACAAGGCCGCCGCCGAAGGGCTTGAGGTCGGCACCCCCGCCGAGGTGGCCGCCTGGGCCGATGTCATCACCATCGCCGCTCCCGACCAGGTGCAGGCTGAGATCTTCGAGAACGAGGTCAAGGACCAGCTCACCCCGGGCAAGGCCCTCGTCTTCATCCACGGCTTCAACATCCGCTACGGCTACATCAAGGCCCCCGAGGGCGTCGACGTCGTCATGATCGCCCCGAAGGGCCCCGGCCACGTCGTCCGCCGTGAGTACGTCGACGGCCGCGGCGTGCCCGTCCTCGTCGCTGTCGAGGTCGACGCGACCGGCCACGCATGGGAGCTCGCGCTCTCCTACGCGAAGGCGATCGGCGGCCTCCGTGCCGGCGGCATCAAGACGACCTTCACCGAGGAGACCGAGACCGACCTCTTCGGCGAGCAGACCGTGCTCTGCGGCGGCGTCTCCCACCTCGTCCAGTACGGCTTCGAGGTCCTCACCGAGGCCGGCTACCAGCCGGAGATCGCCTACTTCGAGGTCCTCCACGAGCTCAAGCTCATCGTCGACCTCATGGTCGAGGGCGGCATCGCCAAGCAGCGCTGGTCGATCTCCGACACCGCCGAGTACGGCGACTACGTCTCCGGTCCCCGGGTCATCACGCCCGAGGTCAAGGAGAACATGGAGAGCGTCCTCGTCGACATCCAGAACGGCACCTTCGCCGAGCGCTTCATGAACGACCAGAAGAACGGCGGCACGGAGTTCAAGGAGCTGCGCGCCAAGGAGGAGAAGCACCCGATCGAGGCCACCGGTCGCGAGCTGCGGAAGATGTTCGCGTGGCTCAAGGACACCGACGACGACTACACCGAGGGCACTGCCGCTCGCTGATCGTCTGCCCGGGTGGACCGGGAGATCGAAGGCGCCGAGGGAATCGCCTCCCTCGGCGCCTTCGTCGTCTCGTCGGCCGTGGGCCCGGTGCGCGCGCTCCACGGGAAGCCCGAGCAACGCGGGCTCGCCTGTGCCGCGAACCGGATCGCCTACGCCGCGAGCCGCGCCGCGCGTCTGGCGGCCTGGACCGCGGGATCGGGCACCGGTGCGGACTCGATGAGCTCCCGGGTGTAGGGCTGCTGCGGGTCGGTGAGCACCTGCCTGCTCGATCCCTCCTCGACGATGCGCCCGTCGCGGAGGACGATGACGCTCGAGGCGAGCTGTTCGACGACGGCGAGGTCGTGGCTGATGAACAGGCACGCGAACTCGCGGACCTCGTGGAGGTCGGCGAGGAGCCGGAGCACTCCGCGCTGGACGGAGACGTCGAGGGCCGAGGTCGGTTCGTCGGCGATGAGCAGTTTCGGGCGCAGCGCGAGCGCGCGGGCGATCGCGACACGCTGCCGCTGGCCGCCGGAGAGCTCGTGCGGGTAGCGCTCGGCGAAGTCGGCCGGCAGCTGGACGTCGGTGAGCAGCTCGCTCACCCGTGCCTCGATCTGCCGGGTTCGCAGGTCGGTGTGGACGCGCAGCGGCTCGGCGATCTGCGAGCCGACCGACCGGCGCGGATTGAGCGAGCCGCGCGGGTCCTGGAAGACGACGCCGACCTCTGCCCGGTGCCGCCGTTGTCGTCGGTTCGGGCGGGTGGTCACGAGTTCGCCGTCGACGAACGCCTCACCTGAGGTCAGCGCCTGCCCGCCGGTGAGGACGTTGGCGATCGTCGACTTGCCCGAGCCCGACTCGCCGACGAGCCCGGTGATCTGCCCTGCGGGAACGACGAGGCTGACGTCGTCGAGGGCGACGACCCGGCGGCCCGAGGAGCGGTGGACGACGGTGGCGTGCTGCAGCTCGGCTGCGGGCACTGGGCCGGTCGCGGACCCGGCGGCTGCGCGGGACTCGACGCCCGCGCGGGGCCCGACGTCCGCGCGGGACCCGGCATCCGTCCGGGACCCGGCAGCCGCCTCGGCGGGGGAGTCGTCCCTCCGCGCGACGACCGCGGAGAGCCGCGGCACGGCGGCGAGCAGCTCCCGGGTGTAGGCCGAGGTCGGGTCGGAGAAGATCTGGGCGACCGGACCCGTCTCGACGATGCGGCCGTCCTTCATCACGGCCACCCGGTCGGCGATGTCGGCGACGACGCCCATGTCGTGGGTGATGAGGAGGACGGCCTGGCCGGCCTGCGCCTGGGCGAGGAGGAGGTCGAGGATGCCCGTCTGCACGGTGACGTCGAGGGCCGTGGTCGGCTCGTCGGCGATGAGGACCTGCGGTGAGTTGATCGTCGCGAGCGCGATCATCGCCCGCTGCAGCTGGCCGCCGGAGAGCTCGTGCGGGAAGGCCCGGGCGACCTGCTCGGGGTCGCGCAGGCCGACGGTGCGCAGCTGCCGGACCACCCGCTCTCCGAGGTCCGGCCCGGGACGGCGGGTATGGGCACGGACCGCCTCGGCGATCTGATGGCCGACCCGGAACATCGGGTTGAACGCGCTCATCGGCTCCTGGAAGACGACCCCGACCCGCTCCCCGCGGATCGCCCGCAGCCGTTCCTGGTCGAGGCCGACGAGGTCGACCCCATCAGCCGCCGGGGCGGGGGCCGATTCCGCCGAGTCGGGGGCCGGTCCCGCCGGGGCGGGGGTGCCCTCCTCGGCGCACAGGAGCACCGACCCGGACTCGCTCGCCCCCGGCACGAGGCCGAGGGGAGCGAGTGCGGTGACGGACTTGCCCGACCCGGATTCGCCGACGAGGGCGAGGATCGAGCCCGGGACGAGGTCGAAGGACACGTCCCGGGTGACCTGGCGGGAGCCGAAGGAGACCGAGTAGTCCCGGTAGCGCAGCGCGGGATGCGGACTCGTCATCTCAGCCCTTGAGGGAGGCCTTGAAGTACACGGGGTAGGCCGGGAACTCCCCGATGACGAAGTTCTCGACGTTCGACCCGTGGAGGAAGGAGTTCTTGTTGTACGTCAGCGGCACGACGGGCGCGTCCTCCATGATCCGGCGGTCGGCTTCGGCCCACACCTTCTGCGCCTCGGTCGGATCGACGGTCTCGGTCGCCTTCCTGATGAGCGCGTCGACTTCCTTGTTCGAGTAGCGGGAGAGGTTGTAGTTGCCGTTGCCGATCTGCGAGGAGTCGAAGAGCGGCTGGATGTTGCCGTTGGCGGAGGGGAAGTCCGGCTGCCACGACCCGAGCACGAGGTCGTAGTCGGCGTCGTTGGCCGTGGCATCGGCGGAGTACGTGTTCGCGTCGACGGACTTGATCTCGACGGTGATGCCCGCTCTGCTGAGAGCCTGCTGGATCGCCTCGGCCTGCGCGACGAAGGTCGCGGAGTTCTGCGTGAGCAGGGTGAGCGTGCCGAGGTCGGCGCCGGCCTCGGCGAGCAGGGACTTCGCCTTCTCGACGTCGCCGCCGGGCTCGGCCGGGTAGAGGTCGTACTCCTCGCGTCCGGGAATGCCCGGCGTGATGAGCGTCGTCGCATAGTCACCGGAGATCTCCCCGCCGCCGGCGATGCGGAACGTGTTCTTGTCCACGGCGTAGTTGATCGCCTGGCGGACCTTGACGTCGTCGAGGCCGGGGCGCTCGGTGTTCATTGCGAGGTAGGCGAGTGCGCCGGGTCCGGAGGTGACAAGCCGGGACTTCGCGTTCGGATCGTTCTGGACCTGCGCGAGCTGGGAGGCGGGCACGAAGCTCGCGGAGAACCCGTTCTTCGCATCCCCGGAGTCGGAGATGAGCGCCTGGGAGGTCACCGAGGCGTCCTGGCCGAGCTTGAAGACGACCGAGTCGGGTCCGGCCGTGCGCACCGGGTCGGTGTCCTGCTGCCACTGGTCGTTGCGGGTGAGCACCGCTTCGGCACCGGACTGGTTCGACTCGACCTTGTAGGGACCCGAGGCGATGGGGTCGATGCCGTACCGGCTCGGGTCGTCCTCGCCCTCGGGCACGGGGGAGAAGGCCGGCATCGAGACGATCCAGGGGAAGTCGCCGAAGGAGGAGTTGAGGCGGAAGACGATGGTCTTCTCATCCGGGGTCTCGATCGAGGCGAGGTCCTCGCCCTTGAACGGGCCCTGGTATTCGGCGCCGCCCTCGAGCAGACCCTTGTGGTAGCTCAGGCCGCCGGAGAGCTCGGTGGAGAAGGAGCGTTCGATGCCGTACTTGATGTCCTGCGTCGTGATCGGCTGGCCGTTCTCGTACTTGAGTCCGTCCTTGAGGGTGAACGTCCACGTCTTCCCGTCGTCGCTGACCGTGCCGGTGTCGGTGGCGAGGTCCGGGACGACCTTGCCGGGCTTGTCGGGCTGGATGTCCCACGTCGTCAGCCGACGGTGGACGAGCGAGAGCGAGGTGATCGCGAGTCCCTGGCTCTTGCCGGGGTCGAAGTCGATGTCGGGAGCGTCGGTGAAGATGTTGAGCGTCCCGCCCCTCTGCGTCTCACCGAGGGTGTCGCCCCGCGAGTCGTCGTTGAGGCCGGGGTTGGCGTTGCAGCCGGTGAGCACGAGGCCGAGGGCGAGGGTGGCGGCGGCGAGGCCGATGCGCTTCATGATGGTCCTTTGCGTGGAGTGGGTGGAGTGGAGTCGAGTGTCTGAGCGGCTTTGGTCTGGGTGCCTGGGGTCTGGGCGTACGGGGCCCGCAGGCGCCGACATCGCTGCCGCCGACATCGGCGCCGGTGCTGTGTCAGTCGGTGCGGCGGGAGCCGGGAGGGCAGGGTCATCGGGCGGCTCCGATCCGCGGGTCGAGGACGGAGTAGCTGAGGTCGGCGATGAGGTTGGCGATGATGACGACGGCGGCGGCGAAGAGGGTGACGCCGACGATGACCTGGATGTCGAGGCTGGCGACCGATTCGAGGAGCAGGGTGCCGACCCCGCCGAGCGCGAAGACCTTCTCCGTGATCACCGCCCCGCCGAGCAGGCCGCCGATGTCGATGGCGAACAGCGTCGTCAGGGGCACGACGAGGTTGCGCAGGCCGTGCTTGCCGACGACGACGGTCTCGCTCAGCCCCTTCGCCCGCGCTGTGCGGATGTAGTCCTGGCTGAGCACGTCGAGCATCTGCCCGCGCGTGAGCCTCGCGTAGATCGCGCCATTGGCGATCGCGAGCACGACCCAGGGCAGGATGAGATGGAACGCCCACAGCGCGGGGTTCTCCGTCAGCGGGACATACCCGCCGATGGGCAGGACGTTGAGGACGAAGCCGAAGAGGAGCACGCCGAGGAGGCCGAGCAGATACGTGGGTGCCGAGATCCCCGTGATCGCCGCCCCCATCACCGCGGAGTCGGTGAACGTGCCCCGCTTGAGTGCGGCGAGCAGCCCCGCGGCGATGCCGCCGATCGCCCAGAGCACCGCGGCGCCGAGGGTGAGCGAGAGCGTCACCGGCAGACGATCGAGGATGAGGGCGGTGACCGAGTCGCGCAGGCGGAACGAATACCCGAAGCACGGGGCATTGCAGTGGATGGCCGTCGTGCCTTCGCCGAAGGTGCGTCCGCCGATGATGCCGGCGAGGAAGTCGACGAGCTGCTTCCACCACGCCTGGTCGACGCCGAGGTAGCGCTCCACCTCGGCGAGGCGCTCGGGGGAGCAGGGCTTGCCGCACGAGAGCTGGGCCGGGTTGGTGGGCATGAGGTAGAAGATCGCGAAGCACGCGGCCGCGATGAGGAGGAGGACGACGAGTGCGCCGAGGATCCGGGAGACGATGAATCGGAGCCTCACGGCTGACCTCCTGCGCTCATCGGGTCGGCCTTCGCCGTCTCCCCGCCCCGCTCCTCGGCGGGGTCGAGGGCGTCGCGGAGACCGTCGCCGAACATGTTGAAGCCGAGCGTGACGAGGAAGAGCGCCATGCCGGGGAAGATGAGGTACATCGGGTCGACCTGGACCCACGAGATGGCATCGGAGATCGAGCGCCCCCACGACGGGGTGGGCGGGTTGACGCCGACCCCGAGGAAGGACAGGGCCGCCTCGGCGCCGATCTTGCCGGGTATCGAGACGGTCGTGAAGACGATGACGGTGGCCGCGATGTTCGGCACGATCTCGCGGACGATGATGCGGGCCGATCCCGTGCCCTGTGCGGCGGCGGCACGGACGAAGCCGCGTTCGCGCAGGGACAGGGTCTCGCTGCGGACGACGCGGGCGACCTGCGGCCATCCGAAGAGGCCGATGACGAGGATGAGGAGGAGCGGGCGCGGGAAGCTCGCGGGCACGGTGGCGGAGAGCGCGATCGCGAAGATGAGGAACGGGAAGCCGAAGACGATGTCGGTCAGGCGCGAGAGGAGACGGTCGGCGATTCCGCCGAAGAAGCCGGCGATGAGCCCGATCGCGACCCCGACGGCCACGGACACGACCGTCGCGGCGAGCCCGATGAGGAGGGAGACCTGGGCGCCGTAGGTGACGATCGCGAAGAGGTCCCGGCCCGTGCGCGGTTCGACCCCGAACCAGTGCCCCGCACTCATCCCGCCCAACGGCCCCGCCGGTGCCGTGTCCGGACCGAGGAGATCGGGGTTGTACGCGTACGGGCTGTTGCCGGTCAGCCACGAGAAGACCGGGGCAAGGACGGCGAGGAGGACGAAGAGGACGACGAGTCCGAGGCCGATCATCGCGGGGCGTGACCGGCGCAGACGCGACCAGACGGTGTCTGAGCGACGGCGGCTGCGCGTCGGAGTGGGCATCGGGGTCCTTCGATTCGTGGTCGGCTGGGCCAATCGCGTCCGGGATCGCCGAACTGCTCAACAATTATGCGCCTGATCGTCGCCTGTGCAAAGTCGTGAAGTTCCGTGACAGCCGCCGCCGGTGACCGCGGGTGACGGCAGGTGAGTCGGGGCGTGGCCGCGCGCTGCCGAGGGCCAGGTCACAGAGCCGGTGTTAGAGTCGCAGGGAGGACCACCCGGCCCATCCTCGAGGAAGGCGACATTGTGACGAACTACCGCTTCGAGAGCTTCACCCCCGCCTTCGACGAGTCGACGGGAGAGCCGGATGAGAGGACGAAGGGCTACTTCGCCTCGACGAGCGTCGGCTTCCACGACTCCCGGTCGACCGATGAGGCGCTGAAGAAGCGCGTCCAGCGCGCGATCGACGACGACCGTCGGCTCACCGCCGTCTATGCCGAGAGCGAATACGAGTACGCGCTCGACTCCGGCATCCCCGTGGCGACCTTCGCGTGGTTCGAGAAGCTCGTCAACGTCGGCGGCGGCCGGCTCGTGCCCGCCCACCTCATCACGTGGGTGACCGTGCGCCCGACGCATCGGCGGCGCGGACTGCTCCGGTCGATGATGACGACCGACCTCGCCGAGGCGAAGGCCGCCGGCTACCCGTTCGCCGCACTCACCGCGACCGAGGGCGGCATCTACTCCCGCTACGGCTTCGGGGTGGCGACGTGGTCGCACGCGATCGAGGTCGACACCTCGCCGGGCTTCCAGATGATCCGCGAACCCGACCGGCGGGTCGAGATGTGCCTGCCGAGCGTCCTGCGCGAACTCGCCCCGAAGATCTACGGCGAGTTCATGCGCACCTCACCGGGTGCGATGGAGAGGCAGCAGACCTACATCGAGCGGGCCACGGGGGATCTCAACACCGAGACGGGGGAGGCCGACCGCGGGGTCCGTGCTGCGCTCCACTTCGGTGAGGACGGGCAGCCAGACGGCTACGTGTCCTACAAATTCGCGGGCTGGTCGGTCAAGCCGCCGACGATCGAGCTCATCGACTTCGTCGCCGCCACCGATGCCGCCTACGCCTCGCTGTGGTCGTTCCTCGCCGCGATCGATCTCTCGAGCCGGGTGACCTTCGGCGAATCGGCCGAGGACTCACCGCTGCCGTGGCTGCTCACCGACTCCCGCCGGGTGCGGACGACGTCGACCGAGGACAACATCTGGATCCGGATCCTCGACGTCAAGGCCGCCCTCGAGGCCCGCCCCTGGTACGTCGCGGGCACCCTCGTGCTCGAGATCGACGACCCGCAGGAGCTCACCGGCGGCAAGTTCCGCATCACCTCCGATGGGGAGAACGCCGTCGTCGAGACCGCCTCCGAGTCGACCCCTGCCGATCTCAGCCTCGGCATCGCCGAGCTCGGTTCGCTCTACTTCGGCGGTGCCGACCCCGTCATCCTCGTCCGTGCCGGACGCATCGAGGAGAACGTCCCCGGTGCCGCCGTGCAGGCGAGTGCGATGTTCAGCCTCGGGCGGATGCCGTACTCGCCGAACGGGTTCTGAGGACTTTCCCAGAATCTGAGATCTCGTGAACGCTTTCCCGGACTCACCTAGGATGGGCCCGTCCCGGAACCCTAAGGAGTCTGTTCGTGCCCAAGCCCATCGTGCTCATCGCCGAAAACCTGTCACCGGCCACCATCGACGCGCTCGGGGGTGACTTCGAGATCCGTCACACGGACGGCGCCGACCGCTCCCAGCTCCTGGACTCCATCGTCGATGCCGACGCGATCCTCGTCCGCTCGGCCACGCAGGTCGACGCCGAGGCGATCGCGGCGGCGAAGAGGCTCAAGGTCATCGCCCGCGCCGGGGTCGGACTCGACAATGTCGACGTCCCGGCCGCCACCTCGGCGGGTGTCATGGTCGTCAACGCCCCCACCTCGAACATCATCTCCGCCGCCGAGCTGACGATGGCCCACATCCTCGCCTCGGCGCGGTACTTCGGTGCGGGCAACACCTCGCTCAAGGCGGGGGAGTGGAAGCGCTCGACGTTCACCGGCGTCGAACTCTACGAGAAGACGCTCGGCATCGTCGGCCTCGGGCGCATCGGCGGGCTCGTCGCCGAGCGCGCGAAGGCCTTCGGCATGCGCCTCGTCGGCTACGACCCCTACATCACGCAGGCCCGCGCCGCCCAGATGGGCGTCGAGGTCGTCGACCTGCCCGGGCTCCTCGCCGTCTCCGACTTCGTCACCGTCCACATGCCCAAGACCCCGGAGACCATCGGGATGATCGGGGCCGAGCAGTTCGCCCAGGCCAAGCCCGGTGCCCGCTTCGTCAACGTCGCCCGCGGCGGCATCATCGATGAGGACGCCCTCGCCGAGGCGGTCGCCGCCGGGACCGTCGGAGGCGCCGGCATCGACGTGTGGAACGTCGAACCCCCCGAGCACTCGGCGCTCATGGAGCTCGACGCCGTCAACGTCACCCCGCACCTCGGCGCCTCGACGGCCGAGGCCCAGGAGAAGGCCGGGGTCGCGGTCGCGAAGTCCGTGCGCAAGGCGCTCGCCGGTGAGCTCGTCCCCGACGCCGTCAACGTCGCCGGCGGTGCGATCCACGAGGACGTCCGTCCCGGCATCCCGCTCGCCGAGCGGCTCGGACGCGTCGTCAACGCCCTCGCCGAGTCCTCGGTCACTCACTTCAAGGTCGAGGTCAACGGGGAGATCGCGGACAAGGACGTCTCCGTCCTCAAGCTCTCCGCGCTCAAGGGTCTGTTCAAGGACGTCGTGTCCGACCAGGTCTCCTACGTCAACGCCCCGCTGCTCGCCGAGGAGCGCGGGATCGGCGTCGAACTCGTCACCGACCCCTACTGCGAGTCCTTCCGCAACGTCACCCGCCTGACGGCGACGACCGGGGACGGTCAGCGGATCACGGTCGCCGGCACCGTGACCGGGCCGAAGCTCGTCCAGAAGCTCACCGAGGTCGACGGCTACGACCTCGAGATCGAGCTCACCGACAACCTCCTCATCTTCCGCTACGAGGACCGCCCCGGCATCATCGGCCAGCTCGGCCTCGCTCTCGGAGCCAACGAGATCAACATCGCGGGCATGCAGGTCTCACCCTCGGCCGAGGGCAGCGAGGCGCTCTCCGTCATGGCCGTCGACACGGCCGTGCCCGAAGAGGTCGTGCGCGCCGTGGCCGGGGCCGTCAATGCCTCGGCGTTCTCCGCGGTCTCCCTCGAGGAGGACTGAGGACCGCTATGATGGTCGCTGCACGAGGATCAGCCGATCCGTGCAGCGACCATCGCCGGTCCGGTGATGTCTCGCCTCCTCGGTGACAGCGCCGTCGGCGTTCACACCACGAAGGAACCCATGACCGAAACACCGCAGTCCCCTCTGCCCGCTGACGGAGGCGCCCCGGCCGCCGTCTCCCCGCAGGCCGCATCCGGCCGCACCGATCTCTCCCAGCCGCTGCCGGGAGCCTCCTTCCCGCAGGCGGTGCGCCGCTTCTTCAAGAAGTACACGGTCTTCACCGGCCGTGCCTCCCGCAGCGAATTCTGGTGGGCCTACCTCCTCGTCGCCGTGCTCTCGCTCATCCCCAACGTGATCATGATGATCGGTCTGAGCATCGGCGCGTCCTGGGCGGCGGCGAACCCCAAGGTCACCGAGCTTGGCGTCGACCCCACTACGGGTGAGGCGGTGACGGTCGAGACCGCTCCGGGGATCGTCAACCACCCGCCGGCCGCGATCCTCATCTTCGTCGGCCTCGCGCTCCTCATCGTCGTCGTCCTCGCCGTCATCGTCCCCTTCCTCGCCGTCGTCGTCCGTCGCCTCCACGACGCGAACATGGCAGGACCGATGGCCTTCCTCCTGCTCGTTCCGTTCGTCGGAACCCTCATCGTGCTCGTCCTCATGCTCCTGCCCTCGAAGCCCGAGGGCGCACGGTTCGACCGCGCCTGAGCCCGACGCCCGTCCTCACGACGCCGGCCCCGTCAGAACTCTGACGGGGCCGGAGTTGTATCGGCGAGGATGCCGCGGGTGTCGCGAATTCGGCGGATTCCGCGCGTGGCGGGCGCAGCGCGGGAGGCTACCTCGCGAGCAGCGGTGAGCGGGTGCGCAGGGCCACCCAGATCCAGAACGCGTCGGCGAGCAGCGCCGCCGAGAGGCCGAGCAGGGCACCGGCGATCGTGTCGGTGAGCCAGTGGACCTGGAGTGCTGTGCGCGACCACATCATCGCGAGGATCCAGACGGGGACGAGGACCATCGACCAGTGGAAGCGCAGACGGGTCGAGTCCGGGCCCCGGCTGGAACGTGCGTGGGCGATGATGAGGGCGAGACTGAGCGCCAGGGCGGCAGCGCCCATCGAATGCCCGGACGGGTAGGAGAAACCAAGGGAGTTGTAGAGCTGATCGCCGGGGCGCAGCCGTTCGACGACCGCCTTGATGGCCTCGGACAGTCCGACGCCGAGCAGCATCGTCGTGACGATGACAGCGGCTGCGCGCAGTCGGCGCAGCAGGACGAGGATCCCAGCGGCCACGCCTGTGCAGACGACGGCGCCCGTCGCCCCTCCCACCTCGGCGAGGGTGACGCAGATCCAGTACGGCACGGAGTCGACGGGGACCTTGACGAGCTGCGCCCACCACGTGTCGAGAACGGTCGGCCCGACGATGCTCAGCCGCAGCCAGAGCCCGAAGGCGAGGACCGCGAAGAGCGCGGGAACCGTCGCCCACAGAGCCCAGCGGGGGATGCGGACGATGGGGTGGGCGGAGTCTGCGGGCGGGCGGATCAGGCGTTCCAGAGACCGTAGGTGTCCGCGAGCGAGGCGATCTTCTTCGCGCGGGCGAGACGGGGCAGGTAGGAGCCGTCGGTGATCTCGGATCCGCCCTCGGCCGCCGCGAGCATCTGCCGGGCCCACGCGCGCTCGTCCTCGCTCGGGCTCATCGCCTCATTGAGGGCGTTGACCTGATCGAGAGCGAGCACGAGCTTGCCGGTCATGCCCATCTGGTGGGTGACGTCGGCGTCCGCGCGCACCTGCTCGTCGCTCGCGTCGGCGGCCGAGGGGCCGTCGATGGCACCGGGCAGCCCGCCCATGCGCGAAGCAATGGTCAGGCGCGAACGGGCGTAGGCGAGCGCCATGGGATCGCCGGAGAAGCCGGTGTCCTTGCGGAAGTCGTTCGTGCCGAAGGCGAGGCGGAAGGTGCCGGGTGCCTCGGCGATCTTCGTCGCGTTCTCGACTCCGCGGGCGGACTCGAGGAGGGCGATGACGGGCAGGCCGGCCTTCGCGCGCATCGCGGTGTAGGAGACCTGTTCGGGGCGTTCGGTCTCCGGGAGCATGACTCCGCGCAGACCCGGCAGGGTGGCGACGGCGGCGAGGTCGTCGTCCCAGAACTCCGACTCCATCTTGTTGATGCGCACCCACGCCGACATCCCCGACTCGAGCGCGCGGACGACGTTGTCGCGGGCATCGAGCTTCTTGTCCTCGGCCACGGAGGCCTCGAGGTCGAAGATCACCGAGTCGGCCTCCGAGGCCTGCGCCGGAGCGAAGATCTCCTCCTTCGCCGCGTTGACGAGCAGCCACGAGCGGGAGAGCTTGGCGGGGAGGGAGGCGGCGCGGCGGTTGCGGATCGTTTCAGTCAAGGATCGACTTTCTCTCGGGACTCGGTGGTTCTGCCAGTTCCATCTTCGTGCCTTGCAGGGTGGAATTGTAGCCGTGTGCGAAGATTGGGACGTGAAATTGTCCACGTCAGCGGTCTGGCGAGGCTGACACCCGGCTGGAGACGAGCCCACTTGCCGCCTCGTCCGCATGATGGGACACGGTAGTTGCATCATGAGATGCGCCTTAGGGTGGCGGCATGAAGTTCTCAATTGCGGTCATGCCCGGCGACGGAATCGGCACCGAGGTCGTCCCCGAAGGGCTCAAGGTCCTCCAGCGTGCGATCGAGGTCTCGGGCGAACCGGTCGAACTCGAGCTCACCGACTACGAGGTCGGCGCGAAGCGCTGGCATGCCACAGGCGAGACGCTCACCGACGAGGACCTCGAATCCCTGCGGGGCCACGACGCGATCTTCTTCGGCGCATGCGGCGACCCCAGCGTCCCCTCCGGGGTGCTCGAGCGCGGGGTCATCCTCAAGATGCGCTTCGGCCTCGGCCACGCCGTCAACCTCCGGCCCTCGAAGCTCTACGCCGGCGTCGAGTCGCCCCTGGCCGCGCGCCCCGAGATCGACTTCGTCGTCGTCCGCGAGGGCACGGAGGGCTCGTACACGGGCATGGGCGGCTCGGTCCGCACGGACACCCCGCATGAGGTCGCCACCGAGGTCTCGGTGAACACGTGGTACGGCGTCGAGCGCGCCGTCCGCGACGCCTTCGCGCGCGCACAGTCGCGGCGGAAGAAGCTCACGTACGTCCACAAGCACAACGTCATGGTCCACGCCGGCCACCTGTGGCGACGGGTCGTGGAGAAGGTCGGCGAGGAGTTCCCCAAGGTCGCGGTCAACTACGAGCACACGGACGCGTGCACGATCTACATGGTCACCGACCCGCAGCGCTACGACGTCATCGTCACCGACAACCTCTTCGGCGACATCCTCACCGACCTCGCCGCCGCCGTCACCGGAGGCATCGGGCTGGCCGCCTCGGGCAACCTCAACGTCGAAGGCACGGCCCCGAGTCTCTTCGAGCCGATCCACGGTTCGGCCCCCGACATCGCCGGTCAGCAGATCGCCGACCCGACCGCCTCGATCCTCTCCGGCGCGCTCATGGCCTCCCACCTCGGCCTCGAGACCGTGGCCAAGGCCATCGAAGCGGCCGTCGAGGCCGACCTCGCCGAACGCGACGGGACGCAGCGGACCACCGCCGAGGTGGGCGACGCGATCGCCGCGCGCCTGGGCTGAGGGGCCGGTCGCCTCGGCGGGGATCCCACCCCGATGCGAGGATGCCGGACCGATGGACTACCCTGAGACGTGGTAGGCCTCACACACGTCGAAAGAGCTCTGATGACTGAATTCGCCATCCTCAGGAACATCCAGCCGCAGCCCGAGCTGGTGCGCGAGGACATCAAGAAGGATCCCGGGTTCGGGCAGTACTTCACCGACCACATGGCGCACATCCGCTACACGAACGATGACGGGTGGCAGGCGCACGAGGTCAAGCCGTACGGTCCGCTCGTGCTCGATCCGGCGGCAGCGGTCTTCCACTACGCGCAGGAGATCTTCGAGGGGCTCAAGGCCTATCGTCACGCTGACGGCTCGGTGTGGACGTTCCGGCCCGACCGCAATGCCGCGCGCATCAACCGTTCGGCCGAACGGCTCGCCCTGCCCCAGCTGAGCGAAGAGGACTTCATCAACTCGCTCAAGGCCCTCGTCTCGACCGACGAGAAGTGGGTGCCGACGCCGGGCACCGACGCCGACGAGTCGAGCCTCTACCTGCGCCCGTTCATGATCGCCTCGGAGCGGTTCCTCGGAGTGCGGGCCAGCCACGAGGTCGACTACTACGTCATCGCCTCGCCGGCCGGACCGTATTTCGCCGGCGGCATCAAGCCCGTGTCGATCTGGCTGTCGAAGAAGCTCAACCGCGCCGGCTCCGGCGGCACCGGCTTCGCCAAGTGCGGCGGGAACTACGCGTCCTCGCTGCTCGCGCAGAAGGAGGCCGCGGAGAAGGGCTGCCAGCAGGTGCTCTTCACCGACGCCGAGGAGCACAAGTACATCGACGAGCTCGGCGGCATGAACCTCATGCTCGTGACCAAGGACGGGCAGCTGCTCACGCCGGCCCTCAGCGACACCATCCTCGACGGGGTGACCCGCCGTTCGCTGCTCGACCTCGCCCCCGAACTCGGCCTCGAGCCGGTCGAACGACAGCTCACCGTCGACGAATGGCGCGAAGGTGCGGAGAACGGTGACATCGTCGAGGCCTTCGCGTGCGGCACCGCCGCGGTCATCACCCCGATCAGCAAGCTCGTCAGCGACGACTTCACCATCGACCACGGAGACACCCCGGGCGAGAAGACGATGGCCTTGCGCAAGGCACTCCTCGACATCCAGTACGGCCGCGTCGAGGACAAGCACAACTGGCTCGTCCGCCTGGCCTGAGGCGGTGTTGCCGCGCCAGCGGTTTCGCGTGGCCTGTGTGGCCCGTGCGGTCTGAACGGCCTGTGCGGCTTGACGGTGTGCGCGGCGCGAGCAGCTTGCGTGCGAGCCGCCTGAGCCGCCTGTGTGCCGGCCCCGAAAGGTGGATCCGGTTCGAAATCGTCTCGTTCTTCGAACCGGATCCACCTTTCTGGCGTCCGTGCCCGCCTCCGGGCGCGGGTGTCGGCCTCCGGGCGCGGGTGTCCGCCACCGGGCGTGGGAGCCCGTCCCCGGCGCGGGTGCCTGCCTCTTGCGCGTGCGCCCGCCCCCGGCGCGCACCTGCTGAGTGTTTTGCGCGTCCGTGCGCTAAACGTTGTACTGTGTCCCCGTGACTGCACCGTCTTCGACCTCCGTTCCCACGGCCTCCGACGTCATCGCGAACCTGCCGTGGAAGTGGCGCACGCAGGGCACCATCTTCATCATCGGCGGCCTCGGCTTCATGTTCGACGCGTGGGACGTCGCCCTCAACGGGTTCCTCATCCCGCTGCTCAGCGACCATTGGGACCTCAGTGTGGGGCAGGCGGCGTGGATCGCCACCGCCAACCTCATCGGCATGGCTCTCGGCGCGTTCGTCTGGGGAGGCATCGCCGATGTCATCGGGCGCAAGAAGGCGTTCACCCTCACGCTGCTCGTCTTCTCGATCTTCACCGTCGCCGGAGCGTTCTCTCCCGAGTTCGGGTGGTTCATCGTCTTCCGCTTCCTTGCCGGCTTCGGCTTGGGCGGCTGCATCCCGGTCGACTACGCACTCGTCGGTGAATTTACGCCGAAGCGTCATCGCGGCCGCGTGCTCACCGCGATGGACGGGTGGTGGCCGATCGGTGCGTCCCTGTGCGCGTTCGTCTCCGCCTGGCTGCTGACGATGGGGGACTGGCGGCTGATCATGCTCGTCATGATCATCCCCGCACTGCTCACCGTCGCCGTCCGGTTCGGGATCCCCGAATCGCCTCTCTATCTCGCCTCCGTCGGCCGCTATGCCGAGGCGGACGCGGTCATCGCGCGCCTCGTCGAGCGCACCGGCGCCGACGTGCCGGCCTGGACGCACGACGCACCCGGCGATGCGGGACCGCTGCCGACCGACAGCCTCGGCGAGGGGAGACAGGACACCGTTGAGTCCTCCGCTGGAATCATCACCTCCGTCAACGGTCGGCTGCGGGCCGCCACGGGACAGCTCGCACAGCTGTGGCAGTACTCGGCGAAGACGACGCTGGTGTCGTGGGCCCTCTTCGTCTCCGTCCTCCTTGTCTACTACGCGGCACTGACATGGCTGCCGGGGATCCTCAAGCGGCAAGGGCTCGGCGACCAGGCGGCGTTCCTCGTCACAGGGTCGATGACCGCGGTCGGCATCCTCGGCGTCGTCGTCTCGGCGCTCCTCGTCGAACGCCTGGGGCGCAAATGGGTGCTCGGTGTCAGTGCGATCGTCTCCGCGGTGCTCCTCGTCGGCGTCGCCGTCTTCATCGAAGCATCGGGATCGGAGCTGAGCTTCGCAGCGAAGGCGAGCGTCATCGGGTTCGGTTTCGTCATCCAGATCGCGATCCCCACGCTCTACACCTACGTCTCCGAGCTCTACCCGACCCGCCTGCGCGGGTCCGGTTTCGGGTGGGCGTCGGCGGCCTCGCGGATCGCCACCGGCATCGCGCCGCTCGTCTTCGGTGCCTACATGTGGCCGGTCCTCGGGCTCGTGACGACCTTCGCACTCACCGGTGTCCTCGTCGTCGTCGCCGTCGCGCTCATGGCGCTCCTCGCCAGGGAGACGACAGGGGAGAAGCTCACCTGAGGCAGACGTCGACGGTCGCCGACCCCGGCAGGCATCGTCGCACGTGGCGTTACCAGCCCGGCACGCCTGCGGCCGGAGCAGCCGCGGCCCGGCAGAGTCGGCAGCGATCGGACCGACCGGCAGTCATCGGACGAAATGGGCCTTGACCAGGAAGAACGTTCACGGCGAGTCTCGTGTCAGTGCCGCGGTCTAGGGTACTGAGCATGGAAGCAGAGTCGGTTTCAGACGTCATCGCGGACATCGTCCGCTGGCGCGAGACGCTGTCCGCCCTGCCTCCCGCACGGACCGAACGTGAGGCGATCGACCGCATCACGGCCCTGGAGGAGCTCACCTCCGCAGCGGCGGCGGCACAGGCCCGCGAGACCCTGACCTTCGACATGCACCGGCGCAACCGCGAAGCCGAGGACGGGGTGCCCAGCGACCGGCAGGGACGTGGAGTCGGCGCCGAGATCGGGCTCGCCCGCAAGTTCTCCCGCGCCCGGGGCAGCAGGTTCGTCGGGTTCTCCCGCACGCTGCTCATGGACCTCCCGCACACATACGCGGCTCTCAGACAGGGTGAGATCTCCGAGGAGAAGGCTCGCCTCGTCGCGACCGAGACCGCATGGCTGCCGCGGGATAAGCGGCAGCAGGTCGATGAGAGGATGGCCGACCGGCTCGCCGAGGTGGGGGTACGCCGGCTCGGCAGCGAAGTCCGCGCGCTGGCTCAGAAGCTCGACCAGGTCGCAGCGGTGCGGCACCTCGACCACTGCAAGGAGGAGCGGTGCGTGAGCGTGCGCCCGGCGCCCGGCAACATGGCCTACCTCACCGCCTTCCTCCCGATGCCGGAGGCGGTCGCCGCATACGCCAACCTCTCCAAGGCCGCCGCCGCTCGAGTCGGCACCGGCGCCTCGGGCGGGTGCACGCAGAGTCAGACGATGGCCGACCTGCTCGTTGAGCGCGTCACCGGGCAGGACAGCGCGGACGCGATCCCGCTCGAAGTCCTCGTCGTGATGAATGACGAGACACTGTTCGACGACGGTGACGAGCCCGCATGGCTTCCCGGCTTCGGGCCGATCCCCGCCGGCGCGGCGCGATCCCTCATCGCCGACGACCCGGGCGCGGTGTTCCTGCGCAGAATGTATGCGAGACCGACCGACGGTCAGCTCGTCGCCATGGAATCGAGCCGGCGGGAGTTCTCCGGTCTGCTGCGACGGATGATCACCGTCCGCGACGACGTGTGCCGCACACCGTGGTGCGAGGCGACCATCAAGCACGTGGACCACGCGACTCCCGTCGCCGCGGGAGGCGCGACGAGTTGGGACAACGCCTCCGGCCTGTGCGCTGCCTGCAACTACATCAAAGAACTGCCCGGGTGGCGCCATCGAACCTCGGCCACCGAGCTGTCGGTGACGACGCCGACCGGTCACCGCTACACCGTATCCACCCGCCCGATCGACGCCAGATCCACCTGCCCGATCGACGCCAGACCGCGATCGCCCGGAACGGCGCAGGAGGAGGGTCAGGCTCGTGGTCCGGGCTCGCCGCCCAGGACGATCGTCATCCTCGCGGAGACTGCGGCGGTGCCGAAGGACGAACGAGTCCTCATCGATCCGTCGCCGGTCGGACCGCCTCAGGTCGGACCACCTCGGCTAGGACCGTCGCTGGTCGGGCTGGCGTCTCGGACGGGCACGCGCCCGACCCGCCGTCAACTGCTCGACTCCGCGGGGTCAGTGCGTGAGGACAGCCCGTGCGAGAGGCGACTGCGGAACGACCTCGTCGCCAGAGCAGCTCTGTGATCGGGCACCTCGGACCGTTCTGAAGAATCGTGATCGAGAACCACTGTGCCGAAGGATCTCGGGATACCGTGAGGTTTTCCACGGCCCGAATTCTCCTTCCGTTCAGTGGCACGACTACTCAAGTCGTTAAGCTGGTCATATGAATGACCGTTCCGGCGCCGATTCAGCGAAGACGGCGGATGTGATCCAACCGGTCGAACTCGTCTGGGGTCTTCCCGGTGGCCTCGGAGACCGGTGGACGCCCGTCGAGTCGGCTGCCGGTGTACACGGTGTGCTGCCGCCGCCGTCCGAGGTCGGTGACCTCTACGGTGCGGCTGCGGCCGAACCCCCGCTCAACGAGGACCGGAAGTACGCGCTTCTCTTCGCCGACGTCTACGAGGCCTCCGTGCGGAAGGGGCAGGTGCTCGCCGCCCTCGCCCGCTCGGCCGAGGACGGCCGTCTCCGCGCCATCGCGTACGGTCACTTCTGGGCCTGGGCGGAACAGGACTACGAGTGGGCCTACGAGCTCAGGGAGTCCCTCGGCGACGCCGCGCCCGTCCTCGAATGGACGTTCGCCCTCAACCTCCTCGCCAGGGATCCCCGCCTCCGGGCCGCCGGGCTCGGGCGACGCACCCTCGAGTCCTGGCTGCGCGGAATCTCCGGCTACGGCTGCTGGCTCCAGACCGACGATATCGACAGCCCGGCTCGCCGCCTCTACGGAAGCCTCGGCTTCACCGCCATCGGACACGGGCCGCAGGCCCCCAACGGCGAGCCCGGCCTCGTCATGTTCCGTCCGCCGCAATGATGACGTTCTGAGACGCACGTCACCGCCTGACCTGGCAAGATGGGACCATGAGCAGCTCATTGACAGAAGCCCACGACCAGACCCCTGACCTCGACGACGACTTCCTCTGGCTCGAGGACATCCACGGAGATGACCCTCTCGACTGGGTCCGCGAGGAGAATGAGACGACCCTCGCCCGCTTCCGCGACGATCTCTTCGACCGCATGTCCGCTGAGATCCTCACGGCGCTCGACTCCGACGACCGCATCCCGATGGTCACCAAGCGCGGCGGGCACCTCTACAACTTCTGGCGCGACAAGGACCACCCCAAGGGCCTGTGGCGCCGCACCACGTGGGACAGCTACACCACAGACGACCCCGACTGGGAGATCCTTCTCGACGTCGATGAACTCGCCCGCGCCGAGGACACCCCCTGGGTGTGGTCGGGAGCGTCGGTGAAGCGACCGGACCACACACGCGCGCTCATCTCACTCTCCCCGGACGGCGGCGATGCCCACCGCGTCCGCGAGTTCGACCTCGAGACGAAGCAGTTCGTCGACGACGGCTTCGACCTCCCCACGGCGAAGTCCCGCTTCGCGTGGCTCGACGCCGATACGATCCTCGTCGCGACCGACACCGGATCCGATTCCCTGTCGACCTCCTCCTACCCCCGGCAGGCGCGGGCACTCACCCGAGGACAGAGCATCGACGAGGCACCCATCGTCGCCGAGGTGCCCCGTGACCACGTCGCGATCTACGTCGGCTCCGACGTCGGCGGCCGCAATGTCGACCGCGCGGTCACCGTCGATGCCATCGACTTCTTCAATTCCCGGGCGAGCTTCATCGACCTCGACGATCTCCGCGGACCGGACCACGCCCTGCCGAGGACCGCCTCGTCGTGGGAGGACGCCTGGATCCCCGTCGACGTCCCCACCGACGTCTCCGTCGGAATCGACGACGACTTCGTCCTCTTCCGACCGCAGTCGGACTGGGACGCAGGCACGGTCGTCGTTCCCGCCGGCGGACTCGCCGCGGCCCCGACCGCCGAGGTCAAGGCCGGCACCATCCGGCCTCGGCTGATCTTCACCCCTGACGCCCACACCGCGTTGGCGTCGTGGTCGTGGACTCGCGACCGGCTCGTCCTCGAACTGCTCCGAGACGTCCAGTCCGAGCTCGTCGTCCTCGACCCGAGCGACGACTTCGCTTCCGCGCCGCTCCCCGGCGTCGAGGCGAACCATATGGTCAGCTTCGCCCCCGTCGACCCCGACGATGACGCCACCGCCAACGACTACTGGCTCGTGAGCACCGGCTTCCTCACCCCCTCGACGCTCTCCTACGGCAGCCTTGGCGACGCAGCCGGCGCTCAGGCGTCGGCGCCTGAGGTGATCAAGTCCTCGCCTGCGCTCTTCGACTCAGACGGCCTCACCGTCGAGCAGCACTTCGCGACGAGCGCCGACGGCACGCAGGTTCCTTACTTCCAGATCGCCGAGTCGGGTCTGGTGCTCGACGGCAACAACCCGACGCTCCTCGACGGCTACGGCGGATTCGAGGTCAGCCGCACGCCCGTCTACTCGCCCATCGTCGGCCTCGGCTGGCTCGCGCGGGAGACACAGGGCCGCGGCGCAGGGCGCGGCCACGACATCCCCGCAGGCCGCCGGGGAGTCTACGTGCTCGCCAACATCCGCGGCGGCGGCGAGTACGGACCGCAGTGGCACACCTCGGCGATGCGAGAGAACCGGATGCGCGCCTACGAGGACTATTCCGCCGTCGCGAGGGATCTCATCGACCGGGGCGTGACCCGGACCGAGGACCTCGGCTGCGCGGGCGGATCGAACGGCGGTCTCCTCGTCGGCAACATGCTCACCCAGTACCCCGAGCTCTTCGGCGCGGTCTCCTGCGGGGTTCCGCTGCTCGACATGCGCCGGTACACCAAGCTCAGCGCCGGGTACTCATGGAAGGCCGAATACGGCGATCCCGACGACCCCGCGGACTGGGCCTTCATCCAGCACTTCTCGCCCTACCACCTTCTCGACCGCAGCGTCGACTACCCGCCCGTCCTCTTCTGGACCGCGACCTCCGATGATCGGGTGGGACCCGTGCAGGCACGGAAGATGGCGGCGCGCATGCAGGCGATGGGGATCCCTGACGTGTGGTTCTTCGAAGACACCGAAGGCGGCCACGCGGCGGCCTCGGACAACAAGCAGGCCGCGTTCGTGCGGGCGCTGAGCTACCGATTCCTCTGGAACGCGCTGACGGGGGAGTGAACCGGGGTCGCGCAGGCCCCTGCAGAGGTGAGGGGACTCACTGGCAGGGGCCTGTGCGGCGGCGTAGCGTGGAGCCATGACGAATGAGACGCAGCGCTTCCACGCGGAGTACAAGGTCATCGGCGGCAAACTCGTCGTCGCCGACGTCGAGACCGACGGACAGACCATCACCGGGGCCACGATCTCCGGCGACTTCTTCCTCGAACCCGAGGACGCCTACTTCGATCTCGCACCGGCCCTCGTCGGCGCCGACGTCACCGCCGACAATGCGCAGCTGCGCGAACGCCTCGACGCAGCGCTTGCGACGTACGGCTCCGAACTCGCCATGCACGGGTTCTCCACCGCAGATGTCGCCACAGCAGTGCGTCGGGCCCTCGGATCGGCCGCGGACTTCACCGACTTCGACTGGCAGATCATCCGCGGCGAAGTCCTGCCCACGCAGCTCAACGTCGCCCTCGACCAGGTGCTCCTCGAAGAGGTCTCCGCGGGCAGGCGCCGGCCCACCCTGCGGTTCTGGGAATGGGACGACACCGCCACCGTCATCGGCGCGTTCCAGTCCTACGTCAACGAGATCCGCCCCGAAGGCGTCGAGAAGTACGGCGTCGAGGTCGTCCGCCGCATCTCCGGTGGGGGAGCGATGTTCATGGAGGGCGGCAACTGCATCACGTATTCGATGTTCGTCCCGCCGTCGCTTGTCGCCGGCCTCGACTACCAGGAGTCCTACGTCTTCCTCGACCAATGGGTGCTCGCGGCTCTGCGCAGCCTCGGGGTCGAGGCCTTCTACAAACCGATCAACGACATCTCCTCGACCGAGGGCAAGATCGGCGGGGCCGCGCAGAAGCGCCTGCGCAACGGCACGCTGCTCCACCACGCGACGATGAGCTACGACATCGATGCCGACAAGATGGTCGAGATCCTCCGCATCGGTCAGGCGAAGATCTCCGACAAAGGCGTTGCGAGTGCGAAGAAGCGCGTCGACCCGCTGCGCAGCCAGACCGGTGAGACCCGCACCGACATCATCGAGACCATGGCGACGACGTTCATCGACCGCTACGGTGCCACTGAGGACCTCTACACCGAAGCCGAGCTCGACCGCGCCCGCAAGCTCGTCGCGGAGAAGTTCGGCACTGAGGCATGGACGCACCGGGTTCCGTGATCGGGGCGTTCCGCGGCACGATCGTCACCCTCGGCGGAGGCGGCTTCTCGATGTCGGAGACCGGAGAGTCAGCCATCGACGACTGGCTGCTCGACCGCGCGGGTCGTCGGGTGGCAGCGGCTCAGCCTCACAGTCCGGCACTGCCGCGCGTGTGCTTCGTCCCGACCGCCTCCGGCGACAGCCGCGACTACATCGAGCGCTTCGAGGCCGCCTTCACCGGTCGCGCCCAGACGCATGTGCTCTCCCTCTTCGGACAGAGCCCCTGGGGATACCGGGAGCCGGAGATGCTCGCGGAGATGGACCTCGTCTACGTCGGCGGAGGATCGACGGTCAACCTCCTCGCTCTGTGGCGCACGCACGGCGTCGACGACGTTCTGCGGCGAGCCGCGGCCACCGGCACGATCCTCGCCGGCATCAGCGCGGGCGCGAACTGCTGGTTCGAGACCTCGTCGACTGACTCCTTCGGGCCCCTCGCACCGCTCCGGGACGGCCTCGGCTTCCTCCCCGGCAGCGCCTGCCCGCACCATCACGGCGAAGAGGGTCGGGCCGAGACGTTCCGGACGTGGATCGCCGACGGGACCCTGTCGGACCCGGGATTCGGACTCGACGACGGTGCTGCCGCCGTCTTCACCGACGGTGCGCTCACCTCGGTGGTCACCGAAGATCCCGTCGCTTGCGTCCACCTCGTCGAGGGTGAGACGGAGACTCCGCTCGAGTCGACGCTGCTCGCCTGAGGCGACGAGAGCGCCGACCGCAGGTCGCCGGTGCCGCTATGCTGGGCGCGAGGACTCAGGGAGGCGAACCATGGCCAGGCTCAGTCGTGAGGAACGGCGCATCCGCAGCGAACGACGCAGCGCGATCCTCCTCATCGTCGTCTCCGCGATGTTCGTCCTCATCGGTATGGGCATGCTCCTGACCGGCGAGCTCGTCGCCATCCTCGTCGTCCTCTTCTTCGGTGGATGCCTGCTCGCCGGATTCATGCGGCTGCCGTCGATGAGCCTGCGCTCGAGTCTGCTGCTCGCGATCGCCGGCAGCTCGGCCTTCGCCGTCGCGTGCGCGGTGATCGTCGCCCTCGCCGTTGCGGGGATGGCGATCGAGTCGACGATCGTGGCGCCGACGGCGCTCACCGTCGTCGCCGCTGTCGGGGTCGTCTTCTTCGGCGGCGGAGCGATCCTGGTCACCGTCCTCTATCGGAGGAATCGGACGGAGATCGGGCGGGATCAGGACGGCCCGGAGGCCTGAGCGACCGGCAGACCGGGCCCGGCGCCCGTAAGCGTGAGCACCCCGTCCTCGCTGACCCCGACACTCTGTAGGATTGGGAACCACAGCGTCCCGAACCTCCAAGGAGAGACATGCGCCAGGTCGAACCGTCCGTTGAACTGCTCGCCAAGCCCAGCATCGATTGGGAGGCGATGAGGACGTACCTCGACGAAGTCGGGGGCACCTCGTGGGCGGACAGGGTCGAAGCAGCGGAGTCCCCGGACGCCGAGGACCTCCTCGAGTTCTCCGGACGCATGTGCTACCGCTCGTGGGAGCCGGGCCTCAATCCGAATGTCTCCCGTGTGCGCACCGATTCGGCGTCCTATCTCGGCAACGTCATCTCCTCCCAGCACGGGTCGGTGCTCGAGCATGCGAACTTCACGTTCGTCCTCCACAACGTCTCCCGTGTCCTCACCCACGAGCTCATCCGTCACCGTGCCGGCTCGGCGTTCTCGCAGGAGTCCCTGCGCTACGTCCGCCTCGCCGACATCCCGTTCTGGTTCCCCGACTGGGCCCGTGAGGATCCCGAGCTCATGGAGCGCTCGCTCGCCGTCCTCGACACCCTCGAAGAGCATCAGAAGTGGATGGCCGAGCACTTCGGCCTCGACGAAGAGGGCACGAAGTTCGCGCACAAGAAGCACATGACCTCGTTCATGCGCCGCTTCGCCCCCGAAGGCCTGGCCACCGGCATCGTCTACACCGCGAACCTCCGCTCCCTGCGCCACGTCATCGAGATGCGCACCGCGAAGGGCGCCGAGGAGGAGATCCGCCTCGTGTTCAACAAGATCGGCGAGATCATGCAGACCGAGGCTCCGGCGATCTTCTCCGACTACGAGATCGTCGACGGGGAGTGGATCCCCGGCACACGCAAGGCCTGACCACCGCACCGCCGGCCCCGCACCCTCGCGACCCACGAAAGGGCACACCATGGCTGACATCTTCGACGCCGAGCTCAGCCCCGGCAAACTCGAGGTCATCACGGAGTGGGTGGCCGCGCAGGACTGGGCGTCCGACCTCGACCTCGAGCGTGAGCCGCTGCAGAAGGTCACCGCCTATCGGTTCGACGACCCCGCCGGTGAGGTCGGGCTCGAGGTCCACATCGTCTCGAGCGGCGGTCGCACGTTCCAGGTGCCGCTGACGTACCGCGGTGAGCCCCTCGACGGTGCCGCCGATGCCCTCATCACGACGATGGAGCATTCGGTCCTCGGCACGCGCTGGGTGTACGCGGGCATGGGCGATCCCCTGTTCCGGCGCCGCCTTGACGCGACGATCGCCACCGCGGGCACCTCGGCGAAGCAGTACCTCGTCGACGACGCGGGCGAGCGCGTCGAGGAGATCACCGACGTCGCCCACGTCCACGGCACGGGCCCGCTGGCCGGTGCCGGCGACGTCGACCTCATCACCGAGCTCACACTCGACTCGCCGCTCGAGGGCACCGAATCCGGTCTCCTGCTCGGACGCTGGCCCGGTCAGGACCATTCGGTCGTGCTCGCGGTCATGGAGTGAGCTCGGCCGGTTGGCGTGAGCCGCTGGTCAGCGGCCGAGACCGAGGTCGATGATCGTCATCCCAGCCGTCGTCGCACCGGCCTCATCCATATCGAGCATCGCCTGCGGTGCCTGGTCGAGACCGATCGTCGTGGTGACGAGATCCTGCGGCCGCAGATCGCCGGAGGCGACGAGGGCGACGAGCTCGGGGTAGCCGGCGGCGGCCATGCCGTGGGAGCCGAGGATGCTCAGCTCGAGCGCGATGACGCGGGGCACGTCGATGACGGGCTCGCCGTCGAGCAGCCCGATCTGCACATGCCTGCCCAATGGGCCGAGGGAAGCGATCGCCGAGGTGATCGTGTCCTGCCGTCCCAAGGCATCGACGGTCACGGCGACCCCGCCCGGACGGTCGGCAGCCGGCTCGACAGACTCGGCGGCCCGGACGACAGCCTCGGCGAGTTCCCCGGGTCCCACTCCGCGTGCGCTGACCGTCCGGCTCGCTCCGAGGTCCCGGGCCCGGTCGAGGGCGGCATCGCTGATGTCGACCGCGATGACCTGTGCCCCGATCGCGCGGGCGATCATGATCGTCGAGAGACCTACCCCGCCGCAGCCGAACACGGCCACGGTCTCACCGACCTGCAGCTCGGCGCGGACCCGCAGTCCGTGGAAGGCCGTGGCGAAGCGGCACCCGAGCCCGACGAGTGCGGAGTCCGGCAGCTCCTCGGGCACGGCGACGAGATTGGCGTCGGCGTGATGGATGACGACCTGATCCGCCCACGACCCGAAGTGCGTGAAGCCCGGCTGCGTCTGGTTCGGGCACACGTGGGCGTTGCCGGAGCGGCACCACCGGCACGTCCCGCACCCGCACACGAACGGCACCGTCACCCGCTCACCGAGGTGGAATCCCTCGACCGCCGGCCCCGCCGAGGCGATCCGCCCGACGAGCTCATGCCCGGGCACGTGCGGCAGACTCACCGTCTCATCGTGTCCTGACCAGGCATGATGATCGCTGCGGCAGACGCCTGTGGCGTCGACGTCGATGACGACGCCATGGTCGGGAGCCGTCGGTGCAGGGATGTCGGCAAGCTGCGGCGGTGTGGAGAAGCGGTCGTAGACGATGGCGCGCATGCCGCCGATGATAGCCCTCGGGGCAAAGCCGCGTCAGTGGCGTCCGGCCCCAGGCGTTGTCCGTCGGCCCCAGGCCATGGGGTCCGGCCTCAGCTGATGCCGCCGGCGGCCAGCGCGTCGAGGAGGCGTCGGCGCAGCGCCTGCGCACGGCGGCTGAAGGCCTGCTGGCGCTCCATGTACTCCGCCTTACCGGCCGCGGTCTCGATCGCGACGACTCCGTAGCCCCAGCCGCGCAGATCGTAGGGGGAGGCCTCCATGTCGAGAGTGCGGATGTCGAGGGCGAGATCGAAGCAGTCGAGGACGAGCGGCGACGGGGCGATCGGCCCGATCTTCATCGCCCACTTGTAGAGGTCCATGCCCGCATGGAGGCAGCCCGGCTGTTCGTCGCCGACCATGCCCGCACGCGTCGGCTGGAGTGTGTTGCGCGGCCTGGCAGCGGCGGTGAAGAAGCGGAACGCATCGTGGTGGGAGCACTGGATGCGGTGGCGTTCGACGACGGCGTCGGTCTCCGCGGAGCTCAGCCGCAGCGGCACCTGCTGATGGCGGCGTTCGTCCTCGCTCATCCGATAGACCATCGCCCATTCGTGGAGGCCGAAGCACCCGAGGTTCGCTTCGCGATCGAGGGTGGCGGACAGAAGCGCGGCGATGAACCGAGCCCCCTCGCCTCGGTCGGCTCTCCAGGACTCGAGGTCCACCTCGGCGACGGTGCCGTCCGTGCGATACCACCGACGGTCGACGTACTCGCGGTCGCCTGAGGTCTCGAGCTCGAGGAGGACCCCGGCTCCGGGATTCCACTTCGCGAGCTGACCGGCCTTGAACGGGTAGTACGTGAAGAGGAAGTCCTCGACGGGGTGCTTCTCCCCGGCCATCCGGCGGGTGACGTGCGCATCGGTGCGGGCGGCGACCTGCGCTTCGTGCTCCTCGCGCAACGTCCGCCACGCGGGAGCCGACAACCGCGAACCGGGCCCGACGACAGCGTCAGCTGCGGGGGCCGGCGGTGCGGAGGGGAGAGCCTGAGTCACCGTTCCATTGTCCCAGACCGCTTCGTTCCGCGCATCGCGGGAGCGCTGAGCGGATCCTCGGGCCACGGGTGCTTGGGATAGCGGCCGCGGTTCTCCGCCCGCACGTGCGGGTACGCGCCCTCCCAGAACGATGTGAGGTCGCTCGTCACCGCCAGCGGCCGGCGTGCGGGGGGAGAGGAGGTGGAGGACGACGGGCACCCGACCGTCGATGACGCGCGGGACCTCGGTCCACCCGAAGACCTCTTGGAGTTTGACGGCGAGGACCGGCCCATGCGGGGAGTCGTCGTCGCCGACGTCGTCCGGATCGGGGTAGTCGAGGCGCACCCGCGAACCGCTGGGCACCTCGATCGACTCCGGGGCGAGTTCGTCGAGACGGGCCGCCTCCGGCCAGGGCAGGAGCGTGCGCAGCGCACCGATGAGGTCGACGGCGCCCGGGTCCGCGCCGCGCGCCATGCGGTCGAGTGCCGCCGGACACCAGTCGGGCAGTGTGTGCGCGAGATGCGACCACCGCACGTCCGGCCACGGCTGCCCGATGACGTGGCGGAGCAGCCCGAGCCGTGCCCGCAGCTGGTCGAAGGCGGGACTCGGCCGCAGCACCTCCCGCGCACCCCTGTCCTCGATCGAGCGGGCGATCGCCTCCCGCGCGAGCTCCGGGCACGCCGTGATCGGCGTCGACGTCAGCTCGATCCCGCCGAGGCGGGTCCGCCGGACCGCACGCACCTTCCCGTCTGAGAACGTTGCCGACTCCTCCGTGGCGAGCAGTCCCGCCCCGGCGAGTTCGGCCGTGTCCGCGTCGATGGGGACGGCCGAGCGGATCGTCGGCCGCCCGCCTGCCAGACCCACCTCGGCGATCGCCAGCCACGGGCTGCCCATGAGCGGAGAGTTCCTCGGCAACGCGGCTGCCGTGCCGGAGGCGAGCAGATACTCGGCATCGGCACCGCTGCGCGCTCGGGCGATCTGGTGGGGGAAGGCGAGGGCGACGACGAGCCCGAGGTCCTCCGGTCGCAGGCGCTCACCTGCCGTGCCGCCGCCGCTGTACTCGCCGACGATGCGTGTGAACCGGTCAACGTCCTGGGTGAAGCGCCGGTCGCGGGAGGCACGGAGGTCGCGCAGCACCGCGGTGAGGTCGGCGCCGGGGGAGCGGCGGTCGGATTCGACGGCGGCGACCGCCTCGGCGGCGGCCCGGGCCCCGAGCATCGCCGCCCCGTCGAGGAGTCCGCGTGCCGCCCACACGGACGCCGGCACCCGGGCGATCGCCCGCCCGAGGTCGGTGACGTGCAGGTCGGCGCGCCGCGCCTCCGGGGGCGTCCTATCACTGGTGTCGACCTCGACGGCACCGAGGCCGACGAGGTTGTCCACGGCCAGGGCCCACGCGTGCTGCGGCATCGGGTCGGGCAGCAGCTCGGTGTCACCGCCCCAGGAGGCGAGGTCGAGGACCGCCGAGGTGAGGTCGGCGGTCGCGATCTCCGGCGGGGTGTGCTCGGGCAGGGAGGCCCAGTCGGCCTCGGACAGGCACCGGTAGACGACGCCGGGGCCGAGGCGGGCGGCGCGACCCGAGCGCTGGACACCGGAAGCCTTCGATTCCCGGGTCGTCACGAGCCCCGACATCCGCCGCTTGGTATCGAGGCGGGGACCACGGGCGAGCCCCGAATCGACGACGATGCTCACGCCGGGCACCGTGAGCGCCGATTCCGCCACCGAGGTGGTGACGATGACCCGGCGCTCACTGTCGTCGGGGCTCCGGGGCCGGAGGATCGCGTCCTGGTCGGCCGACGAGGTGCGGCCGGTGAGCGTGTGGACGCTCACGGCAGGCATCCCGGAACCGAGGGACGCCGCGGATCCGGACAGCTGCCCGCGGATCCGGTCGGCCACCTCGTCGACCTCCCGAGCTCCCGGGGCGAAGACGAGGACGTCGCCGCCTGCTGACTCGTCGAGGGCACGGACAGTCGTGCGGGCGAGGTGGTCGAGGAAGGCCCGGCTCACCCCACGGGCGTCGAGGGGGCGTTCGGGAGCCGGTGCCCACCGGACGTCGAGCGGATGCGTCTGCGCGGCGACGGAGAGGACCGGTGCCGGGGCATCCGGGCTGCCCAGGCGCCTCGCCCAGTCCCGGGCGTCGAGGGTCGCGGACATGACGACGAGGCTGAGGTCGTCACGGAGCTCGACGAGTTCCCTGCCCATGGCGAAGACGAGGTCGGTGTCGAGGTGGCGTTCGTGGATCTCGTCGAGGATGACCGCGGAGACGCCGCGCAGCTCGGGGTCGGCGAGCATCCGCCGCAGCAGCACTCCCGTGGTGACGAACTCGATCCGGGTGCGTGCCGAGACCGTGGACTCCCCGCGCACCGTGAAGCCGATGTCCTCGCCGAGGCGGGTCCCCGTCAGGTGCGCGAGCCGCCTCGGCGCAGCGCGGGCCGCCATCCGTCGCGGCTGGGTGACGACGATGCGGCCGGAGTCGGGTCCGGCGGTGGTGCGCAGATGCTCGGCGATGAGCGGGGGCACGAGGGTCGTCTTGCCGGTGCCGGGCGGGGCTTCGACGACGAGGCGCGGGAAGGGGTCGGCCACCTCGACGGGAAGACGATCGATGAGCTCAGCCGCCGGGAGGTCGGCGCCGATCGTCCTGAGGTCGAAGGAGTCCATGCCCCCAGTCTCTCAGGGTGCAGTGCCCGGCCGCGCGAGGGCTGAGAGGACACGGTCACGGACGCGTCCGACCGGTCCACCGGCCAACGCCACTCCCGAGGCGACGCTCGCGCCCGAGCGGATGACCTGCGGAGTCACCACGCGGCGGCGAGAGTAGCGTGCGAGCGCCGACGCCGGTTCGTCGGCGTTGAGGAGTTCCGCGAGGGCGACGGCATCGCAGATCGACTCGCACGCCCCACGGCCGAGGTTCGGCTGCATCGCGTGGGCGGAGTCGCCGATGAGCACGGTCCGGCCGCGGACGAAGGACCGCAGGGGACGAGACACGTGGATGCCGCTGATCACGGTCTGCCCGGTCCTTGCGGCCTCCACGACCGCGGTGACCGGGGAGGGGAAGACCCGCGCCGCCCTGAGGAGATGGTCGAGCCCTGCCGCCGTGGTCGCAAACCGGCGTTCGGGGAAGGCGGTGAACCAGTTGGTCCGGTTCCCCGGCAACGGGGTGATGCCGAAGAGCATCCGATCGCCCCAGTACTCGGTGACGGCGCCGGCGGAGAGGTCGGCGTCGATGACTCCGCGGATGACCGTGAGCGGAGGGCGTCGAGGCGCAGTTCGGCCTCCCCAGGTTCCGGATCGAACCCTGCTGCGGGCACCGTCGGCGCCGACGAGGACATCGGCCGCAAGCGTCGTCGGGTCGGCTACCTCCCCGGTGAGCAGGGGTGTCGAGGCCGGTCGGGCGGCGGTGAGGAGGGAGTGGAGCTGTGCGCGGCCGATCATCAGCGCGCCGAGGCGGGGCGGCCGGGCGAGGAGGCGACCGTCGGCGCTGCGGATCGTCGCCTCGTCGACGCGGACGCCCGACTTTTCGACCGCAGTGCTCAGGCCTGCCCTGCGCAGGGCGGTCATGGCGGAGGGAAAGAGGGCGAACGCCGTGTCCAGGGCTCTCGCCTGCGGATCGCGTTCGTGGACGGTCACCGTCCACTCGGGCCGGTCGAGCGCGGCGGCCAGGGTCGCCCCGGCGATTCCGCTGCCGATGATCCGCACGCTCGTCATGCCGTCACGATACCGCGACCCGAGCGAAGCGAACTCGGCGTCTAGACTGGGCATCATGCGTATTGCGAGATTTGTGCACAAGGACGAACCCGCCTACGGAGTCGTCGAAGGCGAGGTTCCGCCGATCGAGAACGGGCAGTGGGACACCACGGGTCTCAGCCTCGCCGTCCTCGACTCCGACCCCTTCTTCGCTCCCGCGCAGTCGACGGGGGAGCGGCTGAAGTTCGACGACGTCCGCCTCCTCTCGCCGATCCTGCCCCGGTCGAAGGTCATCGGCGTCGGCCGGAACTTCGCCGACCACGCCGCCGAACTCGGCAACGAGGTGCCGGTGACCCCGGTGACGTTCTTCAAGCCGAACACCTCGGTCATGGGACCCGGCGACCCCATCCGCCTGCCCGCGATCAGTGAATACGTCTCCTACGAGGCCGAGCTCGCCGTCATCATCGGACGCGTGTCGAAGGGCGTGAAGGCGGAGAACGCACTCGACCACGTCCTCGGATACACCTCGGCGAACGATGTCACCCTGCGTGACCTGCAGAAGTCGGACACGCAGTGGACCCGGGCCAAGGGCTTCGACACCTCGTGCCCGCTGGGCCCGTGGATCGAGACCGACCTCGACGTCGACGACCTGAGCATCCGTTCGTGGGTCAATGGTGACCTCAAGCAGGACGGGACGACCGCGGACTTCATCTTCGACATCCCGACGATCATCGAGCACCTCTCCGAGACGATCACGCTGCTGCCCGGCGACGTCATCCTCACCGGCACGCCCGCCGGGGTCGGTCGGATCGTCGCCGGCGACCGCGTCGACATCGCCATCGACGGTCTCGGAGTGCTCTCCAACCCCGTCATGGACGCCTGAGCCGAACCTGCTCGCCCCTGCACGAAAACTACACAAACCACCACTCCTTGGAGCCGATCACCACATGACCGTCAAAGTCCGCTTCTGTCCCTCGCCCACCGGCACGCCGCACGTCGGCATGGTCCGCACTGCCCTGTTCAACTGGGCCTACGCCAAGCACACCGGCGGCACCTTCGTCTTCCGCATCGAGGACACCGACGCCGCCCGCGACTCCGAGGAGAGCTTCTCCCAGGTCGTCGAGGCGATGAAGTGGCTCGGGCTCGACTGGGACGAGGGCATCGAGGTCGGCGGACCCGACGGCCCCTACCGGCAGTCAGAGCGCGGTGACATCTACGCAGGCGTCATCGAGAAGCTCAAGGACGCCGGACACATCTACGAGTCCTATTCGACGAACGAAGAGGTCGAAGCCCGCCACACCGCCGCCGGCCGCGACCCCAAGCTCGGCTACGACGGCTTCGACCGCGACCTCACCGACGAGCAGATCGCCGCGTTCCGGGCCGAGGGCCGTGAGCCCGTGTGGCGCGTGCGCATGCCCGATGCCGACATCACCTTCACCGACCTCGTCCGCGGCGAGATCACATTCAAGGCCGGCACGATCCCCGACTTCGTCGTCGTCCGCGCGAACGGCCAGCCCCTCTACACGCTCGTCAACCCCGTCGACGATGCGCTCATGGGCATCACCCATGTGCTCCGCGGCGAGGACCTCCTCTCCTCGACCCCGCGCCAGATCGTCCTCTACGAAGCCCTCAAGGACATCGGCATCGCCGAGGCGACTCCCGAGTTCGGCCACCTGCCCTACGTCATGGGCCAGGGGAACAAGAAGCTGTCCAAGCGCGACCCCGAGTCGAACCTCTTCCTCCACCGCGAGCACGGCTTCATCCCCGAAGGCCTCATCAACTACCTCGGGCTGCTCGGCTGGTCGATCGGGCCTGACCGCGACGTGTTCACCGTCGACGAGTTCACCCAGGCCTTCGACATCCACGACGTCCTGCCCAACCCGGCGCGCTTCGACATCAAGAAGGCGACGGCGATCAACGCCGACCACATCCGAATGCTCGCCCCGGACGACTTCCGTGACCGCCTCATCCCCTACCTCCAGGCCGCCGAGGTGCTCCCGGGCGAACCGACGGATGCTCAGCTGGCGATCCTCGACCAGGCGGCACCGCTCGTCCAGACCCGGATGAACCTCCTCGGCGAGGCGCCCGACCTCCTCGCCTTCCTCTTCACCCCCGATGCCGAGCTGACGATGTCCGAGGACGGGCTCAAGACCCTCAAGGACTCCGCCCCCCAGGTGCTCGCCGCCTCGATCGAGGTCCTCGAGGGACTCGAGGACTGGAGGACGGAGAGGCTCCAGGCCGTGCTCGAGGAGAAGCTCGTCAACGAGATGGAGATCAAGCCGCGCCTGGCCTACGGCCCGCTGCGCGTCGCCGTCTCCGGGCGCCGCGTCTCCCCGCCGCTGTTCGAGTCACTCGAGATCCTCGGCAAGGAGTCCTCGCTCGCCCGTCTGCGTGCGCTGGCGGCGCAGCTGTGAACGTCCACCCATGGCAGCGCGGGGGCCTTCATCTCCGCGACGTGACCATCGACGTCCCGCTCGACCACTTCGGTCGGCTCGACGCGGACTCCGCGGCCGCCTCTGCGAAGATCGAGGTCTTCGCCCGGATCGTCGCCGATGAGGCCGAGAGCTCCAAGCCCTACCTCGTCTTCCTCCAGGGCGGACCCGGCTTCGAGGTGCCTCGCCCGACGACTCCGGTGGGGCAGGGCTCGTGGCTGGCCCGGGCGCTCGAGGACTTCCAGGTGGTCATGCTCGACCAGCGGGGCACCGGACAGTCGAGTCCGATCGGCTCGGTCGAGGGCCGGATCACCGGTCTCGACGTCGCCGGCGACGATCCCGAGGCCATCGCCGAGGTGCTCGCGTGCTACCGGGCTGACTCGATCGTCGAGGACGCCGAGGCGCTGCGCCGTGAGCTCGGCGTCGACCGCTGGTCGGTGCTCGGGCAGTCCTTCGGCGGTTTCACCGCTCTGCGCTACGTCTCCGCGCGCTCGGAGTCGCTCACCGAGGCCTACTTCACAGGCGGGCTGCCCGCAATCGGGGTCGATCCCGTCGACGTCTATCGGGCGACGTGGGCGCAGATGATGCGCAAGTCCGAGCAGCACTATCGGAACTTCCCCGGCGATCGCGACCGGATGGCCGCGCTCATGGACCTCGCCGAAGCCGACGGCGGCATCGCGCTGCCCGGCGGGGCACGGGCGACGACCGAGCGGGTGCGCCTCCTCGGGCACCACCTCGGCGCCTCCGACGGACCTGAGGCCCTCCACTACCTCCTCGACCTCGATCCGGACTCGTCCGGTCTGCGCCACGATCTCGCGGGCGCCCTGCCGTTCTCGGGACGCAACCCGCTGTACGCGGTCGTCCACGAATCGTGCTGGGCCGATGGGACCGTGACGAACTGGGCGGCGAGGCGGGCGATGTCCGAGGAGGTGCGCGCAGATCCGACGCTGCTCGCCGGTGAGCATGCCGGCCCGGAGTCCTTCGCCGAGGACCCGGAGCTCGCACCGTTCGCCGAGGTGGCCGAGGTCGTCGCCGCCTATGAGTGGCCGAAGCTCTACGACGTCGATGCGCTGCGGGCCTCGACCGTGCGCGGGGCCGCTGCGGTGTACTTCGAGGACGCCTACGTCCCTGCCGAGTACTCTCTGGCCACGGCCGAGCTCATGGACGGCGTGCGCCCGTGGGTGACGAACGAGTACGAGCACAACGGCCTGCGCGCCGACGGCTACCGGGTCCTCGACCGACTCATCGCGCTCGCGAGGGCGTGAGTGAGGCGGTCCTCTCTCTCCGCCTCGGCGGTGTTAAGAAGGTCACACGGTTTGGATTTGGCGGCGGGGGAGGGGCCTGTGTAGAGTTATATCTCGTTGCTGAGGGGAATTCCTCCAGGGAAGTCCCGCATAGCAGTGGGGTATGGTGTAATTGGCAGCACGAGTGATTCTGGTTCACTTAGTCTAGGTTCAAGTCCTGGTACCCCAGCGGACAGCTTCAGAGCGATCTGAGGATCTGTTCATCGGCCCCCGTCGTCTAGTGGCCTAGGACGCCGCCCTCTCAAGGCGGTAACGGCAGTTCGAATCTGCTCGGGGGTACGGTTGAGCCCCGCACCGATCCATCGGTGCGGGGCTCACTCTATTTCTGCGGTCACCGACCGGATGAGTCGGCGATGCGCTTCGTGTGCTCGGCGGTCTTGACGCCTGCGACGATGAGCTCGAGGACGAGACGGACGAAGATCACCCACAGGGCCGGCCCGATCCAGCCGAAGACGATCGTGAGGACGAGCGGCCACGCATTGAACGAGGGCTCAGGGTTGAACATCGTCGGGGTGTTCGCCGCGGCTCCGATCGCGATCGCCGAGAGGATCGCTCCCAACCACCACAGTCCTGCGACGATGATGGCGAGCAGGTAGATGATCCCGGCCCAGCGCACGGCGACGAAGTTCTCGAAGCGGAAGTCGAAGAGCGACTTGAGGAATCCCGGCTCCGAGGGCTGACCGGGCTGACCGTAGCCGGCCTCGTGACCGTAGGGCGCGGCCTGACCGTAGTGCTGATGCTGACCGTGCGTCCCCGCCTGACCGTAGGGGCCGGGTGCTCCGTATCCGCCCGACTGGCCGTAGCTGGCCGACTGGCCGTAGCCGCCGGACTGTGCGTAGCCGTCCGACTGGCCGTAGCCGCTGGATTGTGCGTAGCCGTCGTACGGGTTGCCGTCGTACGGGCTGCCGGCCTGCGGCTGACTGCCGTACTGCTGCGGCGGCTGACTGCCGGTCGGCAGTACCGATTCGTTCGATGAGGCGGCCGCCGGATCGTGGCTGCGGTCAGGCCCGCCCTGCGACGACGGCGAATCGCCCCGCGACGAGAGCGAATCGCCCTGCTGCTGCCGCGAATCGCCCTGCTGCTGCCGCGAATCGCCCTGCGGCTGGGAGGACGGGGTGTCGGGGCGGTTGGGGTCCTGGTTCGGGTCCTGCGGGGATGTCGTCATAGTCGACCTCTCTCTCGGCGATGCTGATTGCCCGATGGACGATGTGACGCCGCCCACCTGCGTCTTCGCAATCTATCAGGGCATCCTCACCGGCCGCTGGCTGTCCGTCACAGCGTGCTGATCATCGACGCGAACACACAGGTTCCATTCAAGCGGAGCAGGTCGAAAGGGAGCTGACCGGGAGAGGCGCCGGGATCAGATCAGCCGGATGCCCCACTTGACCGCGAGTGTTCCGCCGGGCTCGACGACATCGACGTCGTCTCCGGTCGCGAAGGCATTCGGTGGACAGGTCATCGGCTCGATCGCGAGTGCGCGGCGGGCGAGACCGCCGTCGAGCTCATCGCCCGTGTAGACCTGCCAGTTGCGGAATCCCGAGTCGACGTCGATGACCGTCTCCCGACCGTCGGCACCCCTGAGCCGCGCCCGCGACCGGCCGTCCTCGTCGCTGCGCGGCTGACCGAACGCATCGTCGAGTTGCGTCCCGTCCACGCTGCGCAGGGCACGGAAGTCCTTGCACGTAAGGCAATCGGACATCTCCGCATCGTGGTCGAGAGGGACCTCCGAACCGTCGTCGAACGGGCGCGATTCCACGGGGATGAGGCGCTCATCGGGGACGAGCCAGGTTCCGGCGGGAATGACCAGCTGCGCGGCGTCGACGTACTCGCCTCCCGGGTGGAACCACGGGTGGAAGCCGAAGCCGAACGGAGCTGCTTCGGTGCCGATGTTCTCAGCACGCGCGTGGACCCGCAGCCCCTCCTCGCCGAGGTCGTAGCGGACGGTGAGAAGGAATCGGAACGGGTACCCGGGTGAAGGGGAGAGGTGCGTCGTGAGCGTCACCGAAGTCTCCGTCGCCTCGACGACGTCCCATTCGACGTCGATGACCAGCCCGTGCAGAGCGGTGTTCCGTGCCGGCTCGGTGATCGGAAGCTGGTGGACTGTGCCGTCGAACTCGTAGCGTCCGTCGGCGATGCGGTTGGGCCACGGCGCGAGCACCGCGCCGTCGGAGGTGCCCGTCTCGACGACGACAGGTCGTCCCGCAACCGTATAGTCGCGCAGGCTCGCGCCGACCGGGGAGACGACAGCAGTGCTTGTCCCATAGGCGAGGTCGATGAGGTCGGTCATGCGGCTCCCGAGTATCGTCAGCCTCGGACGAGGGCCTCGGTGAGCGCCCGGGCGGCGTCGACGACGGCCTTCGCGTGGAGCCGGCCCGGCTGGCGGGTGAGGCGGTCTACGGGTCCGGAGATCGAGACCGCGGCGACGACCCGGTTGCTCGGACCCCGCACGGGGGCGGAGACGGAGGCGACGCCGCGTTCGCGTTCGGCGATCGACTGTGCCCAGCCTCGGCGGCGGACACCGGAGAGCATGGTTGCGGAGAACCGGGCGCCGCGCAGGCCGGTGTGGAGGCGGTCGGGCTCCTCCCAGGCCAGCAGCACCTGGGCAGCGGACCCGGCCCGCATGCTCAGGGTCGCCCCGATCGGCACCGAGTCGCGCAGACCTACGGGGCGTTCGGCCGCGGCCACGCATAGGCGCAGATCGCCCTGGCGACGGAAGAGCTGTGCCGATTCGCCGGTCTGGTCGAGTAGCTGCCCGAGCACCGGTCCGGCGGCGGCGAGGAGGCGATCCTCGCCGGCGGCAGACGAGAGCTCGGCCAGTCGCGGACCGAGGACGAAGCGTCCCTGGAGGTCACGGCCGACGATGCGGTGGAACTCGAGGGCGACGGCGAGACGGTGGGCGGTCGGTCGAGCGAGTCCGGTGAGCGAGACGAGCTCGGCCAGAGACGCAGGTCCGGCCTCGAGGGCGGAGAGAACCATTGCGGCCTTGTCGATGACGCCGACGCCGCTACCATTGCTTGTCATAGACACCATTGTGCGCGTCTCATTGAGCGAGATGCAAGTTCGGAATGCGATACGGGCGAGTAGATTCCTGTCCACACCCATCGGTGAGCATCCGGCGAGCCGATCGGATGCCCCAGGCGACCGCACTCGGACGCCGAGAAGAAGCACAACGCGTACGGAGGATCTCCGTACCGGCGGGAGGAACCATGCCACGCACATTGGCCGAGAAGGTCTGGGCCGATCACGTCGTCTCCGAGGGGGAGGACGGAGCGCCGGACCTCATCTACATCGACCTCCACCTCGTCCATGAGGTGACCAGCCCGCAGGCCTTCGACGGACTCCGACTCGCCGGGCGCCCCGTGCGCCGCCCCGACCTCACGATCGCCACCGAGGACCACAACACGCCCACGTGGGACATCGACAAGCCGATCGCCGAACCGACCTCGCGCACGCAGATCGAGACCCTGCGGAAGAACGCCGAGGAGTTCGGGATCCGGCTCCACAGCCTCGGCGACGCCGATCAGGGCATCGTCCACGTCGTCGGCCCCCAGCTCGGGCTCACCCAGCCGGGCACGACCGTCGTCTGCGGCGACTCGCACACCTCGACTCACGGAGCGTTCGGGGCGCTCGCCTTCGGCATCGGCACCTCCGAGGTCGAACACGTCCTCGCCACCCAGACGCTCAGCCTCAAGCCGTTCAAGACGATGTCGATCACCGTCGACGGTGAGCTGCCCGAGGGCTCGACGGCCAAGGACATCATCCTCGCGATCATCGCGAAGATCGGCACCGGCGGCGGACAGGGCTACGTGCTCGAGTACCGCGGCTCGGCGATCCGCTCCCTGTCGATGGAGGCGCGGATGACGATCTGCAACATGTCCATCGAGGCCGGCGCCCGCGCGGGCATGGTCGCCCCCGACGAGACGACATTCGACTACGTCAAGGGCCGCCCCCACGCCCCCGAGGGCGAGGACTGGGACGCCGCCGTGGAGTACTGGAAGACCCTCTACACCGATGAGGGCGCGACCTTCGACGCCGAGGTGGTCCTCGAAGCCGCCGACATCGAACCCTTCGTCACATGGGGGACGAACCCCGGCCAGGGCCTGCCGCTGTCGGCCGCGGTGCCCTCCCCGGACGACTTCGCCGATGAGAACGACAAGGTCGCCGCCGCGAACGCGCTCGCCTACATGGGACTGACCCCGGGCACCCCGCTGCGTGAGATCGAGGTCGACACCGTCTTCCTCGGATCGTGCACGAACTCCCGGATCGAGGATCTCCGTGCCGCCGCCGAGGTGGTCCGGGGCCGGCGGAAGGCCGAGAACGTCCGCTTCATGGTCGTCCCCGGATCCGCGAAGGTCCGCCTCCAGGCCGAAGCCGAGGGCCTCGACGTGATCTTCAAGGACTTCGGTGCCGAATGGCGCTTCGCCGGCTGCTCGATGTGCCTGGGGATGAACCCCGACCAGCTCGCCGAGGGGGAGCGGTGCGCTTCGACGTCGAACCGCAACTTCGAGGGCCGGCAGGGCAAGGGCGGACGCACCCATCTCGTCTCCCCGCTCGTCGCCGCAGCGACCGCGGTCCGCGGCACCCTGTCCTCGCCCGGGGACGTCGCCGACCTGCCCCGGGACGCCGAACCGGTGGACTGGATCCCGGAGCGCCCGACGATCCCCCTCACCCCCACCTCGGCGAACGCGTAAGGAGCAGCCATGGAAGCCTTCACCACCCACACCGGCATCGGCGTGCCCCTGCGCCGGTCGAACGTCGACACCGACCAGATCATCCCCGCGAAGTTCCTCAAGCGGGTCACCCGCACCGGCTTCGAAGACGCCCTCTTCTCCCGCTGGCGCACGGCCGAGGACTTCGTCCTCAACGACCCCGACTTCGCATCCGGCTCCGTCCTCGTCGCAGGCCCCGACTTCGGCACCGGCTCCTCCCGTGAGCACGCCGTGTGGGCGCTCAAGGATTACGGGTTCCGCGTCGTCCTCTCCTCGCGCTTCGGCGACATCTTCCGCGGCAACTCCGGTAAGGAGGGCCTGCTCGCCGCCCAGCTCGAGCAGGACGACATCGAACTCATCTGGAAGATCCTCGAGAACCATCCGGGCACCTCGATCACCGTCGACCTCGAGTCGAGGACCGTGACATGCGACTCGCTCACGGTGCCCTTCCAGATCGACGACTACACGCGCTGGCGTCTCCTCGAGGGCCACGACGACATCAGCCTGACCTTGGCGAAAGAGGACGAGATCGCGGCGTACGAGGCCGGGCGGCCCGCTCACAAACCCCGCACCCTGCCTGCGCGGGTCTGATCCGCCGACTCCGGGTCGGGGCGTCGTCTGCGCTAGTCTTGGACGAGTCCGGAATCGACTCGGGACGGCCTCCCGAGGCGGTGCCGACGAGTGCGCTGTTCGACGATCAGAGGGAGGAACATGCTCGAAGTCCGCGGCGGAAATCCGCTCGGGGGAACCGTGCGGGTCAGGGGCGCGAAGAACCTGGTGCCCAAGGCGATGGTCGCCTCCCTGCTCGGAGAGACCCCGTCCGTCCTCCGCGGAGTCCCGCAGATCCGCGACGTCGAGATCGTCACCGGTCTCCTCGAACTCCACGGGGTGCGGGTGAGCCAGGCCCCCGACGGGGACCAGCCTGACGGCGAGCTGCACCTCGACCCCTCCGAGGTCGCCCAGGGCTCGATCGTCGACATCGACGCCCACGCCGGATCCTCCCGGATCCCCATCCTCTTCTGCGGACCCCTCCTCCACAGCCTCGGGCAGGCGTTCATCCCCGACCTCGGCGGATGCCACATCGGCGACCGCCCCATCAACTTCCACCTCGACGTGCTCCGGCAGTTCGGCGCCGAGGTGGACAAGACCGCCGGGGGCATCATGCTCTCGACGAAGCGCCGCCTCCAGGGCACGAAGGTCGAACTCCCGTACCCCTCGGTCGGAGCGACCGAACAGGTCCTGCTCACGGCCGTGCGTGCCGAGGGCATCACCGAGCTGCGGGGAGCGGCGATCGAACCGGAGATCATGGACCTCATCGCGCTGCTGCAGAAGATGGGCGCGATCATCACCGTCGACACCGACCGAGTCGTGCGCATCGAAGGGGTCGACTCCCTCCACGGGTACATCCACCGGGCACTGCCCGACCGCAACGAGACCGCCTCGTGGGCCTCTGCCGCACTCGCCACCGGCGGTGACATCGTCGTCGAGGGCGCCTCGCAGCCGGAGATGATCACGTTCCTCAACGTCTTCCGCAAGATCGGCGGCGAATTCGAGGTCGATGAGACCGGCATCCGCTTCCGCCACCCCGGCGGCCGGCTCTCCTCGTTCGCCCTCGAGACCGACGTCCACCCCGGCTTCATGACCGACTGGCAGCAGCCGCTCGTCGTCGCCATGACCCAGGCCGAGGGACTGTCGATCATCCACGAGACCGTCTATGAGAACCGTTTCGGCTTCACCCACGCCCTCGTCGAGATGGGGGCGAAGATCCAGCTCTACCGCGAATGCCTCGGCGGCACCCCGTGCCGGTTCGGGCGGCGGAACTACGCGCATTCGGCCGTCGTGTCCGGACCGACCGAGCTCAAGGGCACCCGCATCGACGTCCCCGACCTGCGCGGCGGCTTCAGCCATCTCATCGCCGCCCTCGCCGCCCAGGGCCGGAGCGAGGTCCACGGGATCGAGCTCATCAACCGCGGGTACGAGAACTTCCTCGACAAACTCCAGGGCCTCGGTGCGGAGGTCTCGGCATGAGCGGCACCGGCAGGGATGCCGGCACGGGCAGGGGCGCGAACGGCGGCAGGGGCGCGAGCAGGCAGCCCGGTGAGCACATCGTCTCGTTCGAACCCAAGGACGTCGCCTCGCAGCGCCGGGTCGCCTTCGGTGTCGCCTCGGCGGCCTACGGGCTCTTCCGCCTGACCTCGAAGATGCGCATCGAGAACGCCCAGGCGCTGCCGGTGGGTCAGGGCACGATCGTCGCCGCTTACCACGCCAACCACCTCGACCCGATCCTCGTCGGACTCGCCGTGTGGCGCAGCGGCCGGCTCCCGCACTTCCTCGCGAAGTCGACGCTCTTCTCCGGGCCCCTCGGCGTCATCCTCAAGGGACTCGGCCAGATCCCGGTGCTGCGCGCCTCGGCGCAGGCGGGGGACTCCCTCGAATACGCGAAGGAGGCCCTGCAGAAGGGCGAGACCGTCGTCATCTACCCCGAGGGGACGCTGACGAAGGACGAGCACTTCTGGCCCGAGCGCTTCAAGTCCGGCACGGCCCGGCTCGCCCTCGAGACGGGGGCGCCGATCGTCCCCGCCGCGCACTGGGGGCTCGAGACCGTCAAACCCCGCGGTCGGCTCATTCCCCGCCCGCGCCCGCTCACGCACACCAGCGTCGTCCGCTTCGGCGAACCGCTGGACTACACCGACCTCTGGGAGCACCGGGGGGAGAGGAGCTCGATGGCGACGCTGACGACGAGGCTGACGAACACCATCGCAGGCATGGTCGCCGATCTCTCCGGCCGTGAGCTGCCCGAGAGGTTCCGCACCGAGGAGGCCGGCTCATGAGCGCAGACAAGATCGCCGTGCTCGGCGCAGGATCGTGGGGGACGACGTATGCCGCCGTCATCGCCGACGCAGGCTTCCCGGTCGCGCTCTGGGCACGCCGGGAGGAGACCGTCGAGGAGATCAACACGGCGCACACGAACTCCCGCTACCTCGGCGACCGTGAGCTGCCGGAGACGATCACCGCCACCACCGATGACATCGCCGCCGTCACCGACGCCGACGTCGTCATCCTCGCCGTGCCCGCGCAGACCCTGCGGGAGAACCTCAGCCGGTGGAAGGCGCACCTGCGTCCCGACGTCCGCCTGGTCAGCCTGATGAAGGGCATCGAGGTCGAGACGGGCAAGCGGATGTCGGAGGTCATCGCCGAGGTCGCCGAGGTCGATCCCGGACGGATCGCCGTCGTCTCCGGGCCCAACCTCGCCCGGGAGATCGCCGAACGCCAGCCGACTGCGACCGTCGTCGCCTCCTCCGATGCCGCCACCGCCGAGGTGGTCGCCGAGATCAGCGCGAACGCGTACTTCCGGCCGTACACGAACACCGACGTCGTCGGCGTCGAGATGGGCGGGGCGGTGAAGAACGTCATCGCTCTCGCCGTCGGCATCGCCGACGGGCAGCGCCTCGGCGACAACTCGAAGGCCTCGATCATCACCCGCGGCCTCGCCGAGACCTCCCGTCTCGCCGCGGCGATGGGAGCCCAGCCGCACACGCTCTCCGGTCTCGCCGGGCTCGGCGACCTCGTCGCCACATGCGCCTCCCCGCTCTCGCGCAATCGCACGTTCGGGCGCCACCTCGGCGAGGGGATGAGCCTCGAGGAGACGATCGCGCACACCGAGCAGACGGCCGAAGGGGTGAAGTCCTCACCCGCGGTCCTCGCCCTCGGGGAGCGATACGGCGTCGACCTGCCGATCACCGAGGCGGTGAGCGCGGTGCTCGCCGGTCACCTGCAGGTTGACGAACTCGCGGGATTGCTGTTGTCTCGGAAGCGTAAGCACGAAGGCCCGCCGGCGTGAGCCGGAATCGTCCCACGAGTCCCACGAGCCAAGGAGCAGACATGAGCGTCAACTCACCGTTCTACAACCTTCCCGAGCTGCCGACCTTCACCCTGACCAGCACCGACATCGAGAACGGGGCACCGCTTCCGGCGGCGCAGGCCTCCGGAGCGATGGGTGTGCCCGGCGGTGAGGACAAGTCCCCGCAGCTGTCGTGGTCGGGCTTCCCCGAGGAGACGAAGGCGTTCGCCGTCACCTGCTACGACCCCGACGCCCCGACCGGGTCGGGGTTCTGGCACTGGACGGTCACCGACCTCGACGCCTCGGTGACCGAACTGCCCACCGACGCCGGCAACCCCGAGGCCGACCTCCTGCCCGCCGGTGCCGTGACGCTGAAGAACGACGCGGGCGAGCCGCGCTTCGTCGGCGCCGCCCCTCCCGAGGGCCACGGCCCGCACCGGTACTACTTCATCGTCACCGCACTCTCCGAGCCGCTGGGCATCGACGAGAGCGCGAGCCCGGCCTACGCCGGCTTCAACATGTACTTCAAGGGCATCGGCCGGGCCTGGCTCGAATGCACCTATGAGGCCGGCTGAGCCTGCACGCCCCCGTCCCCGCACGTGAGAGCGTGCGGGGACACATGAGAGTCCCCGAGCAAGGAAACATATGTCAGACACCGATCACCGGCCCTTCGTCGCAGTCCTCTTCGGAGGACGGTCGAGCGAACACTCCGTCAGCTGCGTCACGGCCGCCGGGGTGATCAGCGCCATCGACGACGACGCGTACCGGGTCCTGCCGATCGGGATCACGAAGTCCGGTGTCTGGCGCATCGTCGAGGACTGGGCGAGCATGCGCTTCGACCCCGAGAACATGCCCGAGGTCACCGACGACGGCACCGAGATCATCCCGCGCGTCTCCGCCGAAGGCGCCCCGCTCATCCACCGTGACGCCGACGGCGTCTACTCCGAGCTCGAGACCGTCGACGTCTTCTTCCCCGTCCTCCACGGCCAGTACGGAGAGGACGGCACCCTCCAGGGACTCTTCGAGCTCAGCGACACCCCGTTCGTCGGCTCCGGCGTCTTCGCCTCGGCTGCGAGCATGGACAAGCACTTCACGAAGTCCCTGCTCGCCCATGCGGAGATCCCCACGTGCCCGTGGGAGCTGGTCACCGAGACGATGTGGGAGGCCGACCGCGCCGAGGCGGAGGCCCGGGTGGCAGCCCTCGGCTTCCCCGTCTTCGTCAAGCCGGCCCGAGCCGGATCGTCGATGGGCGTGAGCCGGGTGGCCGACCCCGCCGGGCTCGAGGCCGCGCTGCTCGCTGCCTACGAGCACGACACGAAGGTCATCGTCGAACCCCAGGTCATCGGCCGGGAGATCGAATGCGCCGTGCTCGGATCCCTCGACGACGCCGAACTGCGGACCTCGTACCCCGGGGAGATCGAGGTCTCCGGCGATCACGACTTCTACGACTTCGAAGCGAAGTACCTCGACCTCGCCGATGCGAAGCTCACGTGCCCCGCGGACGTCGACGATGCGACGACGGCACGGATCCGCGAGCTCTCGGCGGCGGTGTTCCGGCTCTTCGACTGCACGGGGCTGGCCCGCGTCGACACGTTCGTCACGGACTCGGGTGAGGTGCTCATCAACGAGATCAACACGCTGCCCGGCTTCACCCCCACCTCGGCGTACCCGTTCATGTGGGCGAACTCCGGGATCGACTATCCGAGCCTCATCAGCGAACTCATCGGCATCGCGCTCACCGACCACGCCCGCCGGAGCTGACTAGCCCTCCGGGGGAGCGTCGACGTCCTCGGCACCGACGCATTCGCGTTCGGGCGGGAACGCCTGCAGCGCGGGCGAGATGCCGGCAAGGACGTCGGCGCCCGAGCCGAGCTTGCGGTTGACGAGGACCTCGACGGCCGGGGTGCGGCCGTAGCTCGTGAACACCCACGTGTCGTCCTCTTCGCCTCCCTTGGAGACCCAGTCGACCCCGCTCACGCTCACGCACTTGTCCGTGGTCGGACCCGGAGGGGTGACGCCGCAGCGGAGCACTGCGACGTTCGGGTCGCCCCACGCCTTCGTCCCCTGCGAGGAGGTGTCGCGCTCCTGCTCGCCGCCCACTTCGACGGGCAGGCGGAGCAAAATGTCCGCGCACTTCGGGTTCGCCGCATCCTCGGCGGGTTCGACGATGACCGTCTTCGCACAGCCGGACAGGACCGTCGTGAGCACGGGCACGCCGATGGTCACAGCGGCGACAGCACGCACGAGCGGCGAGGTGGCGCTTAGGCGTCGGCGGGAGTTCGCAGGCATGGTTCCAGCGTATCGCCCGATAGGGTGGTGACATGACCCGACTGTCCGATCTCGGCGAATCCGAAGTGCTCCGCCGTCTCCTGGCCCACCGCAGGTCAGGGGCCCATGAGGAGGTCGGCCCCGGCGACGACGCGGCCGTGACGAAGATCACCGGCCGGCTCGTCTCGACGGCCGACATGCTCGTCGAGAACGAGGACTTCACCCGCGACTGGCTCGACTGGTCCCGCCTCGGCACGAAGGCCGCCGCCCAGAACCTCGCCGACGTCTGCGCGATGGGCGCCCGGCCCCACGGCCTCCTCGCCTCCCTCGCTGTGCCCGATGACACGGACGTGACCGATCTCGAAGCGCTCTTCGCAGGGATCGTCGCCGAGGCCGAGCGCGCAGGTCGGGCACTCGGCGCCCAAGTGCCGATCATCGGCGGCGATCTCTCCTCGTCGGGTCTCATCGTCACCGCGATCACCGCCCTCGGCACGGTCGCCCCCGGGGAGGCCGTCACCCGGGCGGGCGCCCGCCCGGGTGACGAGATCTGGCTCGCCGGCACCCTCGGGCGCTCGGCGGCCGGACTCGACCTCCTCTTCGCCGGGGCCGGCAGCGACCCCGAGTTGCCGGACGACCTCGCCGGGCTCATCGGGACCCAACTCGCCCCGCAACCGGACTATGCGGCGATCGCCCACCGTCCGGCCGCCTCGGCGATGATCGACGTCTCCGACGGACTGAGCACGGACCTCGGACGCATCGCGGAGGCCTCCGGGGTCCGCGCGGACATCGACCGGGCCGCGCTCGAGGACCTCATCGCTGCGCTGCGCCCCGCCGCCCGCTACGTCCTCGACGCCCGCGGCGGGGAGACGGCAGATGCGGGTATCGACGAGCTCGCCCTGCACTGGGTGCTCGACGGGGGAGAGGACCACGGCTTCGTCGCGTCGGCACCGGTGAGTCAGGGTGACCCGGTAGGCTGGCGGAGAATCGGAGAGATGCAGGACGGCAGCGGAGTCAGCCTCGACGGCGCCCCCGTGCCGACGAGCGGCTTCAGCCATTTCGGGAAGTGACGGACGTGGGACCCAATCCGGCCATCGGGCTCAACGGTCGCCTGGCCGCCAGATGGGCGCGGCGAGCGGTCGATCGTCTCCGCCGTGAGCGCGCGGAGATCGACGAGCTCAACGTCTTTCCCGTCCCCGACGGCGACACCGGCACGAACATGTACCACACGCTGCGCGCGGCCTACCTCGCCGTCGAGGAGCTCTCCGGTCCCGTGACGCTGCCCCAGGTCGTGACCGCGATGGCCGCCGGGGCCGCGCGCGGGGCCCGCGGCAACTCGGGACTCATCCTCTCCGTCGCCCTCGAGGGGGTCGCCGACGCCCTCGAGGGAGTGACCGTCGCGACCCCAGAGGCGCTCGCCTCCGCCCTCGAACTCGCCTCCCACCGTGCCCGGCAGGCCGTCGCCCGCCCCGTCGACGGGACGATGCTCACCGTCCTCGACGCGATGGCGACCGAAGCCCGCGAACAGGCCGACGCCGGCGCCGCCCTCGTCGACCTCATCTCCGCGGTGCGCCAGCGCTCCCGTGAGGCGCTGCGGGAGACGACGGCGCAGCTCACCGTCCTCCGCGAGGCCGACGTCGTCGATGCCGGCTCCACCGGCATCGTCGAACTCTTCGACCTCCTCTACGCGACCGTCACCGGTCGCACCGGCCAGGCATCGATGCTCGGGGAGGTCGCGAAGACCCCGCGCATCGTCCACGAGGCCCGGGCCGAGGAACTCGAGATCGTCGCCACCCTCGGCACCGTTCCCGGTGAGGGGCTCGCCGAGGCGCTCGATCGCCTCGGCGGAACCTCGATCGTCCTCAACGGGCCCAAGGTCCATGTCCACGTCGCCGACGAGACCGGCGCCGCGCGGGCCCTCGACCTTCTCACCGACTACGGCATCGCCCGCCTCGACATGGAGGACCTGCGCCTCCACGAGGAGGCGGGGGAGACGAAGCTCGTCGCCCTCGTCGGCGGCACCGGGCTCCTCCTCCACTGCGCCCTCAACGGGGCGACGGTCCTCGACCCGGCAGCCCTCGCCGCAGCCGACCCTGCCGCCGCGCCGGGTCGGGGCGTGCCGAGTACTGGTCGGGGTGAGTCGAATCCCATCGCCGAGGCGGTCGCCGAGGTCATCGCCTCAGAGGAGCGCGACGTCATCGTCGTCCCCGCCTCCTCGACGACGCTCACGGCTCTGACCGGCACGGACGGCGCCCACCTCATCCGTTCGCGCAATGTCGCGACCCTGCTCTCGGCGCTCGCCGTCTACGACCCGTTCGCCCCGACGGTCGAGATCGTCGCCGACATGACCGATGCGGCGGCCGGGACGCGCGTGGGCACGATCGTCTCCGCTGAACAGCTTGCGCTCAACCCGCCCACGGGAGCGCTGTCCGTCGTCGAGGAGGACACGGTGGAGTCCGACCGGACGGCCGCCTCGGCGTCGCAGTTCTACCGGGTCGTCATCGACGGGAAGGCGAAGTCGCAGAGCACGGAGCTGTCGGACCTCGTCGAGAAGCTCGCCGACCGCCTCCTCGGCGCCGGTGGGGAGCTGCTCACCGTCGTCCACGGACCCGGCTGCGACACCGAGGTGCTCGCGCACCTGCGCGGGTGGCTCACGAAGTCCCACGAGCACGTGCGCCTTCAGGAGATCGACTCGCGGGACCGGGCGACCCTGCTCATCATGGGAGTCGAATGAGCGCACGACTTGAGGACTACTTCTCCAAACGCGACCTCGGTGCCCTGCGCAAGCGCGGGATCACCTCGGTGGGCGAGCTCTTCCGGTTCTTCCCCCGGCGCTTCCTCGTCCCCGGCGAGAAGACGCCGCTCGGCGACCTGCCGCTCGGGGAGACGGCGATCATCCAGGCCGAGGTGGTCTCCGTGGAGACCCGCGGGATGCGGCAGCGCAAGGGCACGATCACCGACGTCATCGTCCACGACGGGCGGCAGTCGATGAAGATCGCGTTCTTCAACCAGAAATGGCTCGACGCGCAGCTGACCCCCGGACTCGTCGTCGTCTTCGCCGGCAAGGTCGAGCAGTTCCGGGGACAGCTGACGCTGAACTCCCCGGTGTGGCTCAACCGCGACGAGCACGACACGAAGTGGACGCCTGAGGACCTCAACTCGCCGTTCCCCGTCTACCCGCGGGTGCAGGGGATCGCGCAGACGAGGCTGTGGAAGGCGATCAAGGTCCTCCTCGACGTCGCCGACCCCGCCGAGTTCGCCGATCCGCTGCCGCGCGATGTGCGGGAGAAGTACGATCTGCCGGACCTGCGGCAGGCACTCAACGCGATGCACAGGCCGTCGACGACTGAGGAGACCGAGCGGGCGAGACTGCGGTGGAAGTGGGAGGAAGCGCTGGCCCTGCAGACCGAGATCGTCTCCCGGCGCACCGAGTACGAGAAGTTCGTCGCGACCCCGCTGCTCGAGGTCGGGGAGCGCAGCCGCCGCTTCGACGCCGACCTGCCGTTCGCGCTCACCTCCTCCCAGGTCCGGGTCGGCAAGGAGATAGCCGGGGACCTCGCGAAGACCACGGCGATGCACCGGCTCCTCCACGGCGACGTCGGCTCCGGCAAGACCGTCGTCGCGCTGCGGGCGATGCTCATGGCCGTCGACTCCGGGGCGCAGGCGGCGATGCTCGCCCCCACCGAGGTGCTCGCCTCCCAGCACTTCGCGTCGATCCAGAAGCTCCTCGGCGACCAGATGGCCCTCTCCCCGCTGCTCTCCGGTGACGACCAGGTCCGGGTGGCGCTCCTCACCGGGTCGATGCCGGCCAGGGAGCGCAAGCAGCTCGCCCTCGACCTCGCGACCGGGCAGATCGACATCGTCGTCGGCACGCACGCACTCCTCTCGGACTCGACGATGTTCGACAACCTCGGCCTCATCGTCGTCGACGAGCAGCACCGGTTCGGCGTCGAGCAGCGCGAGGCCCTGCGCGCGAAGGGCGGGATCACGGTGCCCCACACACTCGTCATGTCTGCGACCCCGATCCCGCGGACGGTGGCGATGACGGTCTTCGCCGACCTCGACGTCTCGACGCTGGGGGAGATGCCCGCAGGGATCAAGCACATCTCGACCTTCGCCGTCTCGATCGAGGACCACAAGGACTGGCTGCCGCGGGCCCTCGCCCGTGTCCAGAAGGCTGCCGAGGCGGGACGGGGGACGTTCGCAGTCTTCCCCCGGATCGAACGCAGCGACATCGTCGATCCCGAGAGCGGCGACGTCATCGGTCAGCGGGAGAGCATCGAGGACTTCATCGAGAAGCTCCAGCGGTCCCCGCATCTCCAGGGGCTGAGCTTCGGCCTCCTCCACGGGCGGATGTCGACGGAGGAGAAGGACCGGGTGATGCACGCGTTCACCATCGGCGACATCGACATCCTCGTCTCGACGACGGTCATCGAGGTCGGCGTCGACGTGCCTCGGGCGACGATCATGCTCGTCGCCGAGGCGGAGCGCTTCGGCGTCGCCCAGCTCCACCAGCTGCGCGGCCGGGTCGGCCGTGACGGCTCGGAGGCGATGTGCTTCCTCCTCACCGAGCGTCCCGAGGCCGATGAGAGCTTCGAGCGCCTGCAGGCGGTGGCGAGCACCCTCGACGGGTTCGCCCTCGCCGAGTACGATCTCGACAACCGGGGAGAGGGCGATGTGCTCGGCGCCTCGCAGTGGGGCGGATCCTCGCTCAAGCACCTCTCGGTGCTCCGCGATACGGAGATCCTCGAGGCGGCACGGGTCGAGGCCGAGCACATCGTCGACCGCGATCCGACCTTCGAACTGCTGCCGGCCCTGCAGGTGCTGCGGCAGCGGGTGCTGCCCGCGGACAACGCCCACTTCATCGAGGCGAGCTGAGAGGAGGAGCTGATGAGGATCATCGCAGGAGCGCACAAGGGGTCGAAGCTCGTCACACCGGGCGGCACCGGGACGAGACCCACCTCGGACCGCGTCAAGGAGTCGCTGTTCTCGATGCTCGAAGGCTACGGGGTGCTCCAGGCCGCCAATGTCCTCGACCTCTTCGCCGGATCCGGGGGACTCGGGTTCGAAGCGATGTCGCGCGGGGCCGCGCAGGTCGTCTTCGTCGACTCGTCGCTCGCCTCGGCCAGGGCGATCGAAGCGAACGCCGACAAGCTCGGGATCGGGCATTCGGCGTCGGTGAGCAGCGGCGACGTCCTCCAGTTCCTCGGGAACCTCCCCGACCCGGACCATCCGGAGTCCCGGGTCTTCGACCTCGTCTTCATGGACCCGCCCTACCCGCTCGGCGAGGACGCGGTGACCCAGGTGCTCAGCCGCCTGCGCAGCCACCTCGACGAGGAGTCGATCGTCGTTGTCGAACGCTCCTCCCGGGCCCCGGAGCCGACGATGCCGGACGGGCTCGAGGTCTTCCGTTCGAAGACCTTCGGCGAGACCGCCCTCCACTTCGTCCAGCTCGCCGTCGAGGACCCGGGCGACGAGGATGCGGCCGTGGAGGATGCGGGCGACGGCGGGGCGGTTTCATGACGCGGGGCGGCAGCTGGCTGCGCTCGACGTGGCTCTACCTGCTGCTCGTGCCGGTGCTCTTCGTCGGGTCGCGCGTCCTCCTGTGGCTGCAGTATCAGATCGTCGACCATCGCAGCGGGGCAGAGGGTTGCGCCGAACCGCCGGCGGGCTTCGAGGTCACCGGCTTCACGACGTGGATGCAGCAGTTCCCCGCGGGAGTCACGTGCAGCCAGTCGCTGCAGACCTCGTGGGAGATCGCCGGCGACGACGGGCCGTGGGAGTTCTCCGACCAGTACGTCGTCCACTGGGCGTGGCTCGCCGACGTCTTCACCGCGGGCGCGCTCGCGTGCGTGATCATCGCCGTCGTGCTCATGGTGCAGAACCGGCGACGGCGATCGGCCCTCGCAGCCGAGCGCCGGCGTGCCCCCGTGGACGCGTGAATCCCGACTTCACGCCATCGACGCGGTGATCCGACAAATACGCGGTGAGCAGACCGCGTTTTTGTCTGATCACCGCGTCGAAGCGGCTCAGAGCACCGTCGAAGCGCTCAGAGCACCGTCGAAGCAGCTCAGAGCACGCTCGAGAGGAACGACCTCGTGCGTTCGTGACTCGGGTCGTTGAAGATGAGGTCGGGCGGGCCCTCCTCGAGAACGCGGCCGCTGTCGAACATCATCACTCGGTCGGATACCTCCCGCGCGAACTGCATCTCGTGGGTGACGAGGAGCATCGTGATGTCCGTGGTCTCGGCGATGTCGCGCAGCACTGCGAGGACGTCGCCGACGAGCTCGGGGTCGAGGGCCGAGGTGACCTCGTCGAGGAGGAGGATCTCCGGGCTCATCGCCAGCGCCCGGGCGATCGCCACCCGCTGCTGCTGACCGCCGGAGAGCCGGGTCGGGTGCTCGTCGGCCTTCTCGCTCAGCCCGACGCGGTCGAGCAGCGACCGGGCATCTGTGATCGCCTCGTCCTTCGACTTCCCCAGCACGTGGATCGGGGCTTCGATGATGTTCTCGAGCACGGTCATGTTGGGGAAGAGGTTGAACTGCTGGAAGACCATGCCGATGCGCGTCGTCATCTCCCGGGTCGTCTTCTTCGGCAGCTCGACGCGCTTGCCGTCCCTCTCCTCGAAGGTCAGCGGCATGCCGTCGATGTAGATGTATCCGCCCGTGAGCTCCTCGAGCGTCATGACGAGCCGAAGGATCGTCGTCTTGCCCGAACCGCTCGGTCCGATGAGGGTGACCCGCTCACCGGGAGCGACGGTGAAGTTGAGGTTCTCGAGCACCGTCGTCTTCCCGAACCGCTTCTCGACGTCCCTGAACTCGATCGCCGGCGCGGTGTCGTTGTGCGGGGACGGGGTGTTCTCAGTAGGTGGCAAGGCGCCGCTCCAATCGTTGGATGAGGAGGGAGGTGGGGTAGCTGGCGGCGAGGAAGATGAGTCCGGCCAGGGTGAACGCCTCCGTGTACGCGAACTTCGACGCCCCGAACTGCTGCGCCGAGGTGACGAGTTCGACGACGGAGAGCGCGAAGAGGAACGGGGTGTCCTTGAACATCGCGACCGCGTAGTTGCCGAGCGAGGGGATCGTCGCCCGCAGCGCCTGCGGGAGGATGACCGCGGTGAAGGTGCGCACCGGAGGCAGGGAGAGGGCGATGGCCGCCTCCCGCTGTCCCGGCGGCACCGCGTCGATGCCGGCACGGTAGCTCTCGGACATGTACGTCGCATAGTGGACGCCGATGACCCCGGAGCCGACGACGAGCGCCGGGATGTCGACGAGCCCTGGGATCTCCGAGAACGCGGTGTAGACGAAGACGAGCTGGACGACGAGCGGGGTGTTGCGGACGAACGCGACGAAGAGCCGGACGACCCAGTTGATCCATCGCGGCAGCCCGCGGATCGCGACGGCGAGGATGAGGCCGAGAATCGCGGCGATGATCGTGCCGACGACTGTGGCGATGAGCGTGTTGACGAAGCCGCGGAGCAGGATCGGCAGCGCCTCGGCGGCGAACTCCCAGTTCCACATCACAGCGGCTGTCCGTATCCGACGTTGCCCGTGGACTGACCGGCGGCCGTGCGCGGGCCGGTCACCTCGGTCGAGCCGACACGGGCATCGCGCCGGGCCCTTCGACGGTCGTTGCGCGAACCGGGACGGCGTCTGCCCAGCCTCTTGACCGCGCGGCGCTCGAGGAGGTTCATGAACTCCTGGATGAGCCAGGCGATGACGAAGTAGATGAGCAGTCCGACGGAGTAGGCGAAGAACGTGTCGTTCGTCGCCATGCGCAGCTGCCCGATCTTGTCCGTGAGGTCGGAGAGCGTGATGAAGGAGACGACGGCAGTGCCCTTGAGCAGCTGGATGAACAGGGTCGCGAGCGACGGGATCATCAGCGCCCACGCCTGCGGGAAGATCACGCGCAGCATCCGGCGGGCCGGGGAGAGACTGAGCGCGATCGCCGCCTCCCACTGGCCCTTGGGCACGGTCGCGATCGAGGACCGGACCACCTCGGCGGAATAGGCACCGTAGTTGAGGGCCAGTGCACCGATTCCGCACACCATCGGGTCGAGTTGCAGCCCGAAGAGGGGGAGGACGTAGAAGAGCCAGAAGAGCTGGACGAGCAGGGACGTGCCACGGAAGAACTCGACGATGATCCGGGCAGGGATCCGCAGCCACGCGTGCGAGGAGGTCATTGCGAGTCCGAGGACGATCGCGATGACCAGCGCACCCGCGGCACCGGCGAGGGTGAGAATGAGCGTGACCTGGATTCCCTCCCACACCTGTGGGAGGAAACCCTGGAGCGCACTGAGCTTGTCGGTCATGAGTGCGGGAAGCGCTGCGACTCAGGAGTCAGCGGTCGGCAGCTCGCCCTTGCACAGCTGATCGGTCGTGATCGACCCGTCGGGCCGCTCCTCCTTCGTGAAGCCGTAGTCGCCGACGATGTCGAGGTAGGCCTTCTCATCGCCGACGATCTTGTCGAGCTCCTTGTTCCAGGCGTCGCGGAGTTCGGTGTCGTCGGTGCGGAAGACCGTGGCACCGGCGCCGACCTGGGGGACCCCGTCGATCTCCTGGACGAACGACTCGCTCACCGCGACATCGGCGTCAGGCGTGTTCTTCGCCATCCAGTTGAGTGAGATGCCGGTGAGTGCGAAGGCGTCGGCGCGTCCAGTGGTTACGGCGTCCATGCCGTCCTGCGGAGTGCCGACCTTCTGCGAATCGATGCCGAGCGATTCCGCGTAGTCGGATTCGACGGCACCGGTCATGGTCGCGAGTTTGAGGCCCTTCTCCTTGACTTCGTCGAGGTTCTTCATCCCCTCGTTCTCGCCCTTCTTCGTCATCAGGGCAGTGGTGTACATGAACTCGGGGTTGCCGAAGGCCGCCTGCTCACAGCGGTCGGGGAGGATCGACATGCCCGCGGAGATCGCATCGAAGCGCTCGGCGTTGAGCCCGGGGATGAGGGAGCCGAACTCCGTGTTGACGCCTTCGACGTTGTCGACCCCGAGGTTCTTGAAGACCTCCTTGGCGAGCGCGACGCTCGCGCCCTGGAGCTCCCCGCCCTCCTCGAAGCTGTACGGGGCCTCACCGGCGAAGCCGACCGTGATCTTCCCGTCGTCGATGGCCTGCTGGAGGGTGCTCTTGTCTGAGCCCCCTCCGCTGCAGGCACCGAGGGTGAAGGTGAGCGCGAGGATCGAGGTCGCGGCTGCGAGTCCTTTCAGGGATTTCATTGCGGGTCCTTTCGGTGAGCATCGGCGCACTGGGTGACGTGCGTCTCATCGCCCCATTCAATCCTCTTACAGTCGTGATGTCACACTGTCAGACAACGTTATATGCTCGTGACATGAGCGATCCGCACACCTCGGAACTTCCCGTGCTCCGCAGAGTCGTGCGCTCGTCGACGATCGACCTCGTCGCCGAGGAGATCCGCAACGCAATCTACCGGGGCAGTCTGCTTCCCGGGCAGTCGATCAGCGAGGTCCGCACGGCCGAACTCCTCGGGGTCTCCCGGCCCTCGCTGCGTGAGGCGCTGCAGCGGCTCGTCAGCGAGGGCAGCATCAGCCATGCTCCAGGCCGGGGCGCATGGGTCAAGCGCATGGGACCTGACGACATCGACGACGTCTACGCCGTGCGCGAGGCCATCGAGGTTCAGGCGGCGCGCATGATCATCCGGGGCAGACGGTCGACCGTGCTCATCGACGAGGCGCTCAGCGCGCTCGAGAAGGCGATCGAGGACAACACCGCCCGCACCATCGGCGACGCCGACCTCGACTTCCACCATGCGATCGTCGCGTGCTCCGGGTCGCCGCGGCTGCGGGCCATGATGAAGGCCTCGATGGTCCACACGCGACTCCTGTCGCTGTCCGATCCGGCCGGCTACGAAGTCAGGTGCGACCTCATCGACATCCACCGTCGCCTCGCCGAGGTGATCGCCGCCGGAGACGAGCCCGAGGCGGTGGCGATCATCGGCCGGATCTCCGCCGAGGCGGTCGCCCGCCTCCACAATCCCGCCTCCGAGCCCGACGCCGTCGTCGTCCGCGGTGAGGGGCGGGGGACCGGTGTTGACGACCAGTGGGCGAGCTTGCGAGAGTGAGCGTATGGGTGAGATGCCACGCCGTTCCAGTTTCTGGGCCGATGTCAGAGAGCTGATGGGCGTGGGCGCGGTCGGGGTTCTCCTCGTCTTCATGGCCGCCGAGATCTTCGTTTCCCCGCTGTCGATCCTTGCGTGGTTCGGTCTCATCTACCTCATCGCCTTCGCCGTCGCGGCGGCCGCTGTCGCTCTGTTGCTGAGGAGGGAATCCCCGCGACCGAGGCTGTGGTCGGCCGTCCGCATCCTCATCGCCGGTGCCGGGGCCGTGGTGCTCGTGGTCATCTCTGTCTGGGCGCTCTCCCCGCTCGGCGGCACCCCCGCTGACATGGTCGTCACCTCGTATGCGGTGCAGTCTCTGTACTTCTTCGGCTCCGTCCTCGTCGCCGGCCTCTCCTGGAATGCGTGGTTGACAGTGCGGGACCGGCGCGCGCACAAGGCTCAGTTCACCGGGTCCTGACCCGACCGGGATCGCGTGACGGGCCCGGCGATACGATCTGGGCATGGATCCTCTCGGGCGCTCGTTCGCCGCGCGCTATTGGGCGCTCGTGCGCGAAGCGGTCGTCACCGTGTTCGTGGCCATGGTCCTCGTCGTCGTCCTCACCGAGTTCTTCGTCCACGTCTACGGGGGAGTGCTCACGTGGTTCGGGGTGATCTTCGCGGTAGCCGCGGCAGCCTCTGCCCTCGGTCTCGGCCTCCTCGCCGCCCGCTTGCGGTGGGAGCATTCGCATGAGCGGCGGGTGGCGTGGGTGGCCCTCGTCGGCCTCGTCGCCGCCGTCCTCTCGATCGGCGGCATGATGGTCTTCGCCGCCGCGGGGGGACGGGAGTCGGCGCGGCTCGCAATGATGGTTCAGAGCTTCAGCTCGCTCATCCTCTTCGGGGCCATGGTCGTCGCCGCCGCTGCCTGGCACGGCTGGTCGGCGCTCAAGGAGCAGCGGGGCCACCCGGACTGAACGGCAAGCGGACCGACCGGGTCCTGACCGATTCGAACGCCGCTGGACACCGATATCAATCGGCTCGGAATGCGAAGACGTCATCGGCTGAGAACTCGAACGCCTCGTCACATCGATAAGCGCGCAGCCATGCTTGGCCATCGACGAGGCGAAGATAGAACCCCTTGGGCGTTGCAAACGTCTCGTCGATCGGCTCCGAGGCGATCGTCACGGCCCCGGCCGGCGCGCGCCCGGTCGACTGGACCGAGTCATGCGACTGCGGTTGGGAGAGCCAAGCAATTCTCAGGTACGGACCGCTGTCGGGTGGGCAGGGGTGAAGCCCTCGGCTTTCTGCGGTTGAGAAGATCTGGCGCAGGGTGCCTCCGGAAGTAAGCCCGAGGGTCGAGAGGCTGCGCGTGATCACTCTGATGGGTTCCGGGTCACGGCGGTCGAATGCCGGTCCGGCGATGAGCACGCGTGCGTGGTCGTTCAGGCGCACCTCCGCAGAATCGAGTGCGGCAAGCAGTCGCTGCCGGGAGAGTCCGCCGACCATCACTCGGGAGCCAGTGTCGAAACAACTCATGGCTGCACCATAGCTTCAGCCGAGTGCTCGGCAAGCGGACCGACCGGGCCGAGCGCACCCCGCGGGATACGATGAGGCCATGAAGGTCGTCAGTCCCGGATCCTATGACCCGATCACCATGGGTCATCTCGACATCATCGCGCGCGCGGCGAAGCTCTTCGACGAGGTCGTCGTCGCCGTCGTCCACAATCCCTCGAAGTCCGGCCGCTTCGACCCCGAGACCCGGGCCGATCTCATCCGCGCCTCGCTCGCCGCCGACGAACGCACCCGGGATGCCGAGAACATCTCGATCGACGTGGTCCCCGGTGGCCTCCTCGTCGACTACTGCGCCAGGATCGGTGCCCCTGCCGTCGTCAAGGGGCTGCGCTCGGGCACGGACTTCGCCTACGAACTGCCGATGGCGCTGATGAACAAGCACCTCACCGACCTCGAGACGATCTTCGTCCCCGGCAACCCCGAGTTCGAACACGTCTCCTCCTCCCTCATCAAAGAGGTGCACAGGCACGGCGGCGACATCACGGGCCTCGTCCCCGAACCCGTGCTCGCGGCGCTGAGCGCCGACACGTAAGGCATGGCCGCGACTCCTTCCTCATCTCGGGCCTGGTTCACGGGCCTCGTCATCCACACCGTCCTCGCGCACGCGACGTACAACGGTGTGCGCGTCCTCATCTCCTACCGCACCCTCGAACTCGGCGGGACCGGAGTCGTCCTCGGTCTCATGACCGCGTGCTATTCGCTCGTCCCGCTGCTCACCGCGCTCTTCGTCGGCCGCCTCGTCGACCGCGGATACGCGACCGCGGTGCTCTGGGTCGGCACCGTCCTTTCGATCGCGCCCGTCGCGCTCGCCGCCGTCGCTCCCAACCTCGGCGTGCTCCTCGTCGCGACGATGAGTCTCGGTTTCGGGCAGCTGCTCACGACCGTCGCCTCCCAGGCGCTCATCCCGCAGAGCTTCCCGGCTTCCCGGCTGACGGCGAAGTTCGGCCACCTCACCCTGGGCGTCTCGATCGGGCAGACGATCGGCCTGCCCCTGGCCGGAATGATCGCCGACGCCACCGGGGGCTCCCCGCACATCGTCGGCGCCCTGTGGTTCATGACGGCTTTCTCGGCGCTCACCCTCATCGCCGCCGTTATCGTCATGCTCCGCGGGCGGACCCCTCACGTCTCCCGCGCCGAGGCGGCCGAAACCGTCCGCACCCCGTGGGCGCTGCTGCGGATCCGGGGGATGAAGCCGGCGATCCTCGCGTCGATGGCGACCCTGGCCGCCGTCGACCTCATGACCGCATACCTGCCGCTCATCGGGCAGGAGAACGGGCTGAGCGTGACCACGGTGACGTGGCTGCTCGCCCTGCGGACCTTCGCCTCGGTGATCTCGCGGATGATCATCGGGATGCTCGCGAACCGGTGGGGGAGTCTCTCGCTGCTGTGGACCGCCTCGGCGACGGCGGGCATCTGCGTTATCCTCATCCCGATCCTCACTCAGACGTGGACGCTGGCGATCCTCCTGGCGATCGCGGGCTTCTGCTTCGGGCTCACCCAGCCGCTGACGATGACGTGGGTCTCGACGCTGTCGGATCCGGCGAACCGGGCGGCGGTGCTCTCGATCCGGCTGGCCGGCAACCGGCTGAGCCAGGTCGCGATCCCCTCGCTCGCCTCGGTGCTCACGATCGTCGCGGGCTCCGGCATCGTCTTCACGATCTCCGGGGCGCTGCTCCTCCTCGCCGGAGGGGTGACCTGGCGCAACAGCCACGAGAAGTGGTGAGGGTCAGGGGTGACGAGGAACACCTCGGCGGGGATGAGGCGACGATTGGCAATGGTGGCCCGCGTTGATTAGAATGGTGAGTCGCGTGTGAACGCAGGAGCGGCATCTCATTCGCATACGGAGGAGAGAGCATGAAGAAGCGGTCAGAGTTCGTCTACGATCTCCGATCCATGGGATTGCTCGGTCATCCGGGTGAGTGGGAACGTGTCAATGCCACGGTGCCGGCTCCGGCGGATCTCAAGATCGAAGTGATCGGGGTCGCCGAAGGAACGCCCATGAATCTCGAGCTCATGTTCGAGAGCGTTTCCGAGGGGATCTACGTGACGGGTACGGTCTCGACCGTGGCCCGCGGCGAGGATGCAAGGACTCTCGACGAGATCGAGCTGCCCATAGATGTCGACATCAACGAGATGTACGTCTATGAGCAGGCCGATGGCGACGAGGACTCCTACGTCATCAATCGCGATCAGCTCGACCTCGAACCCGCGATCAGAGACGCAGTCGTGATGGCTCTGCCCTTCAGTCCTTCCCAGGACGGAAGCGAGGAGTTCTCCTACACCCTCGGTGAGGACATCGAGGAGGACGACAGCGAATCCGATTCGCCGTTCTCGCAGCTGAAGAACTTGTTGGATGAGAAGAAAGAGAGCTAGACGTGGCTGTTCCCAAGCGTAAGATGTCGCGCAGCAACACCCGCCACCGTCGTTCGCAGTGGAAGGCTCAGGCTCCGAACCTGGTCAAGACTGTGGAGAACGGTCGCGTTGTGTACTCGCGCCCCCACCAGGCCAAGGTCGTCGAAGACGCAGCCGGCACTCCGCTGTTCCTTGAGTACAAGGGACGCAAGGTCGCTGACGCCTGACCTGTGGAAACTGACACCACAGCAGAACTGCAGAAGAGTCTCGGGATCGACATCGATCCCGAGACTCTTCGTCTAGCGCTCACCCACCGCTCTTTCGCCTTCGAGGCCGGCGGCATCCCGACGAACGAGCGCCTCGAGTTCCTCGGCGACTCCGTGCTCGGGCTCGTCGCCACCGAGTCGCTCTACTACGACAACCCGGACCTGCCTGAGGGCCAGCTGGCGAAGATGCGCTCCGCCGTCGTCAACACGAGGGCGCTGGCTCAGATCGCCCGCCGCCACGACATCGGCCAGCACATCCTGCTCGGCAAAGGCGAGGAGCTCACGGGAGGTCGGAACAAGGACTCGATCCTCGCCGACACCGTCGAAGCCCTCATCGGCGCCACCTTCGTCTCCTCCGGCCGCGAGGTCGCGTTCGCGTTCGTCCACCGCCTCATCGACGGGATGCTCGCCGACGCCGTCAACCTCGGCGCGGGCATGGACTACAAGACGACGCTCCAGGAGGCCGCCGCCGACCTCGGACTCGGCCCCGTGAGCTACGAGATCACCTCGACCGGCCCCGACCACGCAATGATCTTCACCGCCACCGCCCGCCTCGGCGACAACGGCTGGGGTTCGGGAGACGGATCGTCGAAGAAGTCCGCCGAGGCGGCCGCCGCCGAGGTCGCCGTCAAGGCCATCCGGACGCTCTACCCCGACTACCAGCGCTGACGCGCAGGTCGGACCCGGCACCGTGCCCGAACTCCCCGAGGTCGAAAGCGTCCGCCGCGGCGTCGACGAATGGACCGCGGGTGCCCGGGTCACCGCCGCCGAGGTGGTCGACCCCCGCATCCTCGGGACCACCTCGGCGCGTCGCATCGACGAGGCCACCGCCGCCGCGTTCGCCGAACGCGTGACCGGGGCGTCCATCACCGGGGCAGAGCGACGCGGGAAGTTCATGTGGCTCACCCTCGACGGGGATGCCGGGCTGCTCATCCACCTCGGCATGAGCGGTCAGCTGCGCGTCCACCTCGCCGCCGATGAGACGCACCGGCACACGCGTGCCGTGCTCCGCCTCGAACGCGGTGAGGAACCCTATGACCTGAGGTTCGTCGACCAGCGGATCTTCGGCCATCTCAGCGTGCAGGGCCTCGTCGCCTCCCACGGTCGGCTCGTGCCCGCCTCGGCGATCCACATCGCGCCCGACCCGCTCGAGGACGCCTTCGACGTCGAGGCCACGGTCGATGCGCTCGCGCGCAAGCGCACCCCGATCAAGGCGGCCCTGCTCGACCAGACGCTCGTCAGCGGGATCGGCAACATCTACGCCGACGAAGCGCTCTTCCGGGCCGGAGTCCACCCGCTCGCACTGCCGGCGCGGACCCGGCGCTCCCGCCTGGCCGCCGTCCTCGAATCGGCGACGACCGTCATGGGCGATGCCCTGGCCGTGGGCGGGACGAGCTTCGACTCGCTCTATGTCAACGTCAACGGGGAGTCCGGCCGCTTCGACATTGACGTAGAGCGGGTCGAAGCAAGTCGCAGACACAAAGGTCGCGATTGGCTGTGCCGGGCACCGGTCGGGCGTAGACCACCTATACCGCAGTCTGACCAGGCACGGGGCAAGCAATTCGACGGTCCTACCTGTTCAGTAGCGCACCGCCGTAACTCCGGGTCCCGGATCATGCGAGGTGCTACCCGTGCCTGAACTTCCTGAGGTCGAGGTCGTGCGCCGGGGACTCGACGAACATGTCCGCGGACGGGCGATCGCCTCGGCTGTTGTCCGGCATCCTCGTTCGGCGCGCCGTCATGTGGGTGGCCCGAATGATCTGGCTGCGCGGTTGGTCGGTGCGACGATCACGGGGACCGCCCGCCGCGGCAAGTACCTGTGGCTGATCTTGGACGGCGACGACGCGCTGCTCGCGCACCTGGGGATGAGCGGGCAGATGCTCATCACGTCCCCCGATGCTGCAGTCGGTGCGCACGAGCGCGCGCGGTTCACCTTCACCGACGGCGGCCACGATCTGCGGTTCGATGACCAGCGCACGTTCGGGCATCTGATGTACGACGAGGGCGGAGCAGTGCTCCCGTCGCCGATCGCCCATATCGCGAGGGATCCCTTCGATCCGCTGTTCGACCAGCCGGGGGTAGTTGCGGTGATCAAGAGTAAGCGCACGGGCATAAAGCGCGTACTGCTGGATCAGACGGTGGTGTCAGGCATCGGGAACATCTATGCCGACGAGGCGCTGTGGGCTGCCAAGGTGCACGGGGAGACACCGGCAGCGTCGTTGAGCAGGTCCAGGATCTCGGCGGTAATCGAGGCTGCGCGAGACGTCATGACGGCTGCACTCGCCCAGGGCGGCACCTCGTTCGATTCTCACTATGTCGACGTGGCCGGCAGCAGCGGGTATTTTGCCCGCAGCCTGAACGCCTACGGTCGTGCCGGCCGGCCCTGCAGGCGCTGCGGGACGCCGATCGTGCGGGAGAAGTTGATGAACGGGTCGAGCTATTCTTGCCCGCTCTGCCAGCGGAAACGCTAGTGTCCCGCGCCGTTGATTCGTTGTAGAAGTCGTCCGATGGAGGTGAGAATCTCGTCGGCGGTCTTGGTCCAGATGAAGGGTTTCGGGTTCTCGTTCCATGCTTTGATCCAGCCGCGGAGGTCT
>NZ_FXZC01000017.1 GCF_900169275.1 Brevibacterium casei CIP 102111
CTCGCTGCTGGTGCGGGACTGCTGCTCGTCGGTGGTGCTGCTGTGGTGCTGACGATGCGTCGGGTGAAGAAGAACTGAGTTCTCTGACAGTCACCATGTGACTGTGTGAGATCTCGCGAGGGGCGTTTCCTGTGGTGACACAGGAAACGCCCTTTGCGCGTGGTCGAGACCGCTGTCAAGGGTGCTTGTGCCCTGGATTTGCGCCGATCTCAGAGGGTGAGTTGTTTCGTTCATTTAGTTCACAGGCAGGAAGCCTGATTCTTGGTGGATGCTGGGCGCGGACCGTAACCTGTTTGTGACTAAGGTCATCACTTCGTGACATTAGCAACTCCCCTGAGAAGAGAGACGGAAAGTATGCAGAAGAAGCTCGTGCAGAGCTCGCTCGCTTTGACAGCTGCTACGGCGCTTGGTCTGGGCAGCGCGTTCTTCGCCTCGCCCGCGATGGCGGACGGCCCGCAGAAGATCGACGTGCAGAGCGACAAGCAGGTCGAGAAGGCTCTGGCAGAGATCGATCCCGGCAACGTCAACGCCTACGGTGTGAAGAATGGGAAGCTCAACCTCGGCGTCGAGAAGAAGACCGACGAAATCAAGGACCTCGAGAAGAGGTTCGACAATGTCGACGTTATCGAAGGCGTCGGCGAGCTCAAGCCCTACGCGGCCAACGACATCGTCGGTGGAGCGGGCTACCTCGTGACGTCTCCCTCCGGCGGTGGAGCCTGCTCGACCGGCTTCTCCGGCTGGGACGGGGCGGGAAACCCGATCGTCCTCACCGCGGGACACTGTGCGAAGGACTACAACGAGGACACCGGTGTCATTTCGGGGCCGTCCACGGTCGACCAGACTGAGCAGCCGTCGACAGCTCCTGCTGCCGGGGGCGACGGATTCAATCGATCCGGACTCGGTGTCATCGGCACCTGGGGATTCTCGAGCTACGGCAGTGGCGACTACCTGGTCGGTGATGACCCGAACGGCTGGCCGCAGCCGAAGTCCACTGACATCGACTTCGCTGTCATCAATGTCGACGAGACCAAGTACGGCGTCAAGAACGGCGTGACCGATTGGACGAGCGCGTCGACCAACGATCTGTCGACGAAACTCGCGACTGATATCAAGCAGGTCGGCTCTGAGCAGCCTGGCACCGTGCAGAAGTCCGGTCGCACTACCGGAGTCACCGAAGGCGAAGTCTGGACTGAATACAACGAGGCGTTCGACTACGCGAACATCGGCGGATACTGGGTCCACGGATTCGGCGTCCGGTCGGACGTCGATGACCCGTTCTCGCAGCCCGGTGACTCGGGCGGCGCCGTCTTCCAGGGAGACACCGCCGTCGGCGTGATCTCGGGTGGCGGACCTGCTGAGTCGAATGGAACTACGTTCCAGTTCGGCTGGGTCGCCGACCTCGACTACTCTCTCCAGCAGTCCGGCACCGACTTCCGTCTCACCCCGCCGGACAACGGTGGTGACGACGATGCGAACGCTGATGCAGGTGCCGATGGTGCCGACAGCGACGCCGGTGCCGACGGCGCTGGTGCCAACGCTGATGCGGGTGCCGATGGCGCGGACAGCGACGCGGGTGCTGATGGCGCTGGTGCCAACGCTGACGCGGGTGCCGATGGCGCGGACAGCGACGCGGGTGCTGATGGCGCTGGTGCCAACGCTGACGCGGGTGCCGATGGTGCCGACGCGGATGCCTCCGACGATGGCAACCCTGAGAAGCCGGAAGCGCCGAAGGCCGAGAACCAGACGATCAAGCCCAACGGGCAGGTCACCGGTACCGCGGCACCGAACGCTGAGGTCAAGGTGACCTGGAAGCCCAAGGCCGGCACCCAGAAGGCCGTCAAGGCTCAGGGAGCTCCGCAGGGTAACGCGACCGTTCCGACGGATGCTGAAGGCAACTTCACGATCGAAGGACCTGAGGCCGAGGGCGACTACGAATACACCGCTCAGACTGTCGTCGACAACCAGGAATCGGACGTCACATCGTTCACTGTGACGGTCCAGGCCGCGGATGATGCGACTGCTGACGCCGCCGCTGAAGGCGACGACGCGAACGCTGATGCTGCCGCTGAGGGCGACGACTCGAACGCGAACGCTGACG
>NZ_FXZC01000003.1 GCF_900169275.1 Brevibacterium casei CIP 102111
TGTTACTCACCCGTTCGCCACTCATCCACCCGGTGCAAGCACCAGGCTTCAGCGTTCGACTTGCATGTGTTAAGCACGCAGCCAGCGTTCGTCCTGAGCCAGGATCAAACTCTCCATAAAAAATTTACTTCTAGTGATCCCGGCAAGACAGTCACCCATCCACGGGGGTGGACGGTGACCCCACCATGAACCGAAACAGTCCATGGATTTTGGTTGTCTTACCAGAAAAAATTTCTGGCATCACATTGTTCAAACAAACACGCTATTGGATTCTCAAACCACAAACACACACCCACACCACACACGAATATTCGCGTGCTCGTTGGGGGCATCCACAGATTTCGCACTTTTCGCCTTGCGGCCCGCCGTACCAGCGGATGTCTACTCTACAGTGTCTTTCCGAACCGTGCAACTCGAAGTTCATCTTCGCGTCACTCGGATTCGTCATCGAACTGAAGCGTTCGCTGCCTCAGCAGCTCGATCTACTCTACACGAGTGCGATCCGCTCAGGCAAGGCCGAGAAGGGCCTTGCAGAGGTGATCTCGCTCACCGCGATCCCGGCGCCGGCCGCTGAGTGCCGGAACCCCGGCGAATTCATTCAGCTCCGCGCCTGCGTTCTCACGCCACCGGCGCGACGCCACCGATGCGACGGCAGCAGCCTCACGCCACCGGCGCGACGAGCTCGGGCGAGTCGTTACGGACGTTGCCGACGGCCCGGCCCACCTTGTGCCGCGTCACCGAGGCCGGGTCGACCTGGGAGAGGGTCGAGGCGAGCAGATCGGGAACCTCGCCGCTCGGCACCGCCGGGTCGATCCAGTCGTCGAGGTGCTCCCGGGAGAGGATCACGGGCATACGGTCGTGGACCTCGCGCAGGTGCCCGGCGGATTCCATCGTGAGGATCGAGGTGGAGACGAGCCACGCATCGTCCGGCTGCTTCCAGAACTCGAAGAGTCCGGCCATGAACAGCGGATCGGCTCCGGCCGCCGACATCATCCACGGCTGCTTGCCGTCCTCGGTGACCTCCCACTCGTAGTAGCCCGGGATGGGCAGCGCGCAGCGGCGGCGTTTGATCGCCTGGCGGAACATCGGCTTCTCGAGCACGGTCTCCGACCGCGCGTTGAAGGCCTTGAAGCCGATTCCCGGATCCTTCGCCCAACTGGGGACGAGACCCCAGTGAGCGGTCTCGAGGCGCCTCGTCACCTCCCCTTCGTCGTCGAGGCGTTCGACGACGATGGGGACGTCGGCTCCCGGAGGCACGTTGTAGCGCGGGGTGTAGTCATAGGAGACGACGTCGAGTCGCAGCTCGTCGGCGAGGTCCGCCGGATCCGAGGACAGATTGAGTCGACCGCACATGCGCCAATCCTCTCACTTCACTACACTGTCGACAATGGCGGCGGAGAAGAGCACAGCGTTGAGATTCGATCCCATCGAGGAGTCTCGGAAGCAGTGGCTCGCCCACGGGTGGGACGAGGCGACCGACGGAATGAACACCGTCATCTCGGTCATGCGCATCCATCAGCTCTTCCTCGCCATGGTCGACTCCGCGCTCAAGCCCTTCGCACTGACCTTCTCGCGGTACGAGGTCCTCACCCTCCTCTCCTTCACACGCGCGGGCACCCTGCCGATGTCGAAGATCTCCGCCCGGCTCCAGGTCCACGCGACGTCGACGACGAACTCCGTCGACCGGCTCGAGAAGGCCGGACTCGTCCGCCGCCGCAGCCACCCCGACGACCGCCGGACCACTCTCGTCGACCTCACCGAGGCCGGGCGGGAACTCGCCGCACGGGCCACCTCGGCGCTCAACGACGAGGTCTTCACGTCCCCGGCCTTCGCCGGCACCGACCTCGGCGAGCTCCTCCCCCACCTCGAAGCGCTGCGCACCAGCCTCGAACCCCGTCCCTGAACCGCGGGCACGGCAGACACCCGCTGCCACGGGACCGGACTCCCCCATTTAGTTGGACGTCCAAGTAAATCCTCCGTATCCTGGTGGAAACGGTGACCGCGGTCACCTCGGAACTGCGCGCTGAGCGCCCATTCGCCTTCCTGGAGGAACCATGTCCCGCAGCACTGCGACTGCCCTGCCGTTCGGACTCACCGAGGAGCAGCAGACCATCTCCGCGATGGTCCGCGACTTCGCCGACACCGAGATCGCCCCGCACGCCCTCGAATGGGACCAGCAGCACCACTTCCCCGTCGACGTCATCAAGCGCAGCGCCGACCTCGGCATGGGCGGCATCTACGTCCGTGAGGAGTCCGGCGGCACCGGGATGGGCAGGATGGACGCCGCCCTCATCTTCGAGGCGATGTCGACCGGCTGCCCCTCGGTGGCCGCCTACATCTCGATCCACAACATGGTCGCGTGGATGATCGACAAGTACGGCAACGAGGAGCAGAAGGAGAAATACCTGCTCCCGCTCGTCTCGATGGAGCACCTCGGCAGCTACTGCCTCACCGAGCCCAATGCCGGCTCCGATGCCGGGGCGCTGCGCACGACCGCCAGGGAGGACGGTGACCACTTCGTCCTCAACGGCGTCAAGCAGTTCATCTCCGGTGCCGGGTCGTCCGAGACCTACCTCGTCATGGCGCGCACCGGGCAGGAGGGGGCCCGCGGCATCTCCGCGTTCATCCTCGAGAAGGGCATGGAGGGACTGACCTTCGGTGCCAACGAGCAGAAGATGGGCTGGCGTGCGCAGCCGACCCGCCAGGTCATCATGGAGAACGTCCGGGTGCCGAAGGAGAACATGCTCGGAGAACCGGGGCAGGGCTTCAAGATCGCGATGTCCGGACTCGACGGCGGCCGACTCAACATCGGCGCGTGCTCGCTCGGCGGCGGACAGTCGGCATTGGAGAAGGCGATCGAGTACATGGGCGAGCGCCAGGCCTTCGGCACCGAACTCACCGGCTTCCAGGCCCTGCGCTTCGAGGTCGCCGAGATGCAGACGAAGCTCGAAGCCGCCCGGTCCCTGCTCTGGCGCGCCGCGAACGCCTACGACGCCGGGGATCCGAACACCTCACTGCTCTCGGCCATGGCCAAGCTCACCGCCACCGACTCCGGCTTCGATGTCGCCAATCGCGCCCTCCAGCTCCACGGCGGCTACGGGTATCTGACAGAGTATGGGATTGAGAAGCTGGTCCGTGACCTGCGGGTCCACCAGATTCTGGAAGGCACCAACGAGATCATGCGCGTGATCATCTCGCGCAAGAGCACAGGAGTGGGCTGATATGACGACACAGGCCTCGGCAGAGCCGAGCATCCTCACCTCGGACTCCGGCGGAGTCGGACGCATCGAACTCAACCGACCGAAGCTGATCAATGCGCTCAGCCTCGACATGGTCGCCGGCATCGACGATGCCCTGCGGGCCTGGTATGACGACGACGGCGTCGCGCTCGTCCTCGTCACCGGTCGCGGCGACCGCGGTCTGTGCGCCGGTGGGGACATCAAAGCCGTGTACACCGACATCGTCGCCGGCAGCGACGAGAACTCCCGGTTCTGGAACCGCGAATACCGGATGAATGCGGCCATCGCCGAATACCCGAAGCCCTACGTCGTCATCATGAACGGCATCACGATGGGCGGCGGCGTCGGGATCTCCGGGCACGGCTCCCACCGCATCGTCACCGATTCGACGAAGGTCGGCATGCCCGAGACCGGCATCGGCCTCTTCCCCGACGTCGGCGGCACGTACCTGCTCGCCCGCGCCCCCGGAGAGCTCGGCACCCACCTCGCGCTCACCGGCACCGCCGTCGGCCCCGGAGCGTCGATCGCGCTCGGGCTCGCCGACCACTACGTGCCCGAGGCCGACATCGCCGACCTCATCACCGACCTCGAGTCCGGCGGGGACGTCGAGACCGTCATCGCCCGGTATGCGGCCGAACCCCCGGAGAGCGAACTCGCCGAGGCGGCCGCCTGGATCGACGAATGCTACCGCGGCGATGACGCCGAGGCGATCGTCGCAGCCCTGGCCGCCCACGAGAGCCCCGACGCCCGCGCCGCCGCCGAGCTCATCCTCACCAAGGCCCCCACCTCGGTGAAGGTGACGCTGGCGGCCCTGCGGAAGGCGGCGACGATGACCCTGCCCGAGGTCCTCGAGCAGGACTACCGGACCGCCGTCGAGATGACCCGTCGCCCTGACCTCAGGGAGGGCATCCGCGCGCAGGTCATCGACAAGGACCGCAACCCCCAGTGGTCCCCGGCCACCCTCGCGGAGGTCGACGACGCCACCGTCGAGCAGATCCTCACCACCGAACAGGAAGCCAAGGTGTTCTCATGAGCGAATTCGCAACGATCCTCACCAGCGTCGACGACGGCGTCGCGACGATCACGATCGATCGGCCGAAGGCCCTCAACGCCCTCAATCTCCAGGTCCTCACCGACATCACGGATGCGGCCACGGCCTTCGACGCCGACGACTCCGTGCGCGCGATCATCATCACCGGCAGCGAGAAGGCCTTCGCCGCCGGCGCCGACATCAAGGAGATGGCCGACCTCGACTTCGCCACCGCGTACCGTGCCGACTGGTTCGCCGGCTGGGAGCGGCTGACGAGCGTCCGCAAGCCGATCATCACCGTTGTCGGCGGCTACGCGCTCGGCGGCGGCTGCGAACTCGCGATGATGGGCGACATCCTCATCGCCGCGACCACGGCGAAGTTCGGCCAGCCCGAGATCAACCTCGGCGTGCTCCCGGGCATGGGCGGCTCGCAGCGTCTCACCCGCGCCGTCGGCAAGGCCAAGGCCATGGACATGTGCCTGACGGGTCGGATGATGGACGCCGAGGAGGCCGAACGCTCCGGGCTCGTCGCCCGGGTCGTCGCACCCGAGGAGCTGTTGGCGACGGCGAACGAGATCGCTCGGACGATCGCCGGGAAGTCCCTCATCGCCTCGGCGATGGTCAAGGAGGCGATCGACGTCGCCTTCGAGACGACCCTCGAACAGGGTCTGCGCTATGAGCGTCGGCTCTTCCACTCGGCCCTGGCGACGAACGACCAGTCCGAGGGCATGGCCGCCTTCGTCGAGAAGCGCGACCCGAACTTCACGGACTCGTAGCCGCCGACGCTGACAGCGCGCGAGGCCGCAGGGCGCGGACGGGAGGCGATCCCGTCCGCGCCCTGCGTCGTCTCCCGGCCCGCGAAGAGCGCCCGGATGGTGGGCCCTCACCGCAACCTAACAATCGTTCAGTTAGAGTGGGGCTGTTCGCTCATCCAAGGAGGCATCGTGAACCTGTTCGAGACGCTCGACCTGCGCCTGCGACTTCCCGTCGTCGGCTCCCCGATGTTCATCGCATCGGGCCCCGAGCTCGTCACCGCCCAATGCCAGTCGGGCATCATCGGCGGATTCCCCACGCTCAATGCGCGCCCGGCGTCGATGCTCGCCGACTGGTTCGCCGAGATCACGGAATCGAATGCGAACTGGACCGCAGCGCACCCTGAGCGTCCGGCCGCCCCGTTCGCCGCGAACCTCATCGTCCACCGCTCGAACAACCGCCTCGAAGCGGACCTCGCCGAGGTGGTCCGCCATGAGGTGCCGATCGTCATCACCTCGCTCGGCGCCCGCGAGGAGGTCAACGAGGCCGTCCACTCCTACGGCGGGGTCGTCCTCCACGACGTCATCAACAACCGCTTCGCGCACAAGGCCGTCGAGAAGGGCGCCGACGGCATCATCGCCGTCGCCGCCGGTGCCGGCGGGCATGCCGGTGCGCTCTCCCCCTTCGCCCTCGTCCAGGAGATCCGCTCGTGGTTCGACGGACCGCTGCTGCTCTCCGGGGCGATTGCGCACGGCCAGTCGATCCTCGCAGCGCTCGCCGCCGGCGCGGACTTCGCCTACATCGGCTCCGCGTTCCTCTCCACCCACGAGGCCAACGTCGTCGACGAGTACCGGCAGATGATCGTCGACTCGGTCGCCGATGACGTCGTCTACTCGAACTACTTCACCGGGGTCAAAGGCAACTACCTGCGCGGATCGATCGTCGCCGCCGGCCTCGACCCCGACGCCCTGCCGGAGGCCGACCCGACGAAGATGGACTTCGGCACCGACCCGGAGTCGGGCACGAGCGCAAAGGCGTGGAAGGACATCTGGGGCTCGGGCCAGGGCATCGGCGCCCTCGGGTTGCAGTGCTCGACGGCCGACCTCGTCGATCGCCTCGTCGGCGAGTACGAGGCGGCCCAGGCGCAGCTGCAGACCCGCCTCGCCCGCACCCAGTCCGCACCGACGCAGGCGGCCGGCACCCTCTGAGGCAGGCTCACGGACTCACGCGCAGTCGATGCCGAGAGCCGAGAACCGTTCGACGCCCAGCGGGGTGATCTCCAACGATCGCCCCGCCGGGCGCCTGCGCACCAGCGCGAGGTCTTCGCACACGGTGAGCAGACGCCGCCCGAACCGGCCCGAGCAGTGGATCTCCCGCTGCGACCAGTCCATGCACGCTCCGATCCCCCGCCCGCGCCCGGGTGGGAGCTCGAGGCGGACGCCGAACATGTCCTCGAGCACGGCCTCGACCTCGTCGCCGAGGTGCAGGGGGCAGTCGGCACCGGTCACCCGGTCGGGATCGTCGGGGTCGACGTCGTCGCGGTCGATGCCGCCGCGTTCGACGAGGACGCCGAGGAGGTCGACGCCGAGGCGACCCGCGAGGTGGTCGTAGCACGTGCGTGCCCGTGACAGCGCCGCGAGCTCACGGTGGCTGCTCAGCGATGTCACCGCAGGAGGGGCGCAGAGCGCTCCGAGGTGCTCGATGACGACGGCGATGTCGGCCCGGACGCTCTCGGCGAGCTCGACATAGCGGTAGCGTCCGCTGCGCCGCACACTCACCCATCCGGCCTCCCGGAGCACGGAGAGGTGACCGGTCATCGTCTGCGCGCTCACGCCGCAGTAGCTCGCGAGATAGGACACCGGGGTGCGCGAGCGGTCGAGGAGGAGATCGAGGGCCTTCGCCCGGGTCGGGTCGGCGAGCAGCCGGGCGAGCTCCCAGAACGGCGGGACGACGACCGGGGCGGGAGCTGCGCTTCTCATGGTCGGAGTCTACGCCCAGGACACTTCGGCCGGCTCCGAAGTGTCCCGGACCTAGGCTTCGAGCATGCAGATCCTCGCCTCAGTGACCTTCGTCCTCATCTGGTCGACCGGCTTCATCGTCGCCCGAGGCATCGGCGATGCCCCGCAGACGTTTCTCTTCTGCCGCTTCCTCGGCGCCGCGCTCGTCCTCGGTCTCGTCTGCGTCGTCTGTCGCCACCTCGTCACCCGCTTTCCCCACCGTCTGCGACTGTGGAAGCCGGCGGCCGCTCTCGTCGGTGCCGAGACCGCGGAGCCGGGGTCAGGAGTGCGCACGGTGTGGACGCTCCTCCTCATCGGTGCGCTGCAGAACGGCGCGTACCTGTGCCTGTCGTACTTCGCCGTCGTCGACGGCTTTCCGGCCGGGATCATGGCTCTCGTCGGCGGCTGGCAGCCGGTGCTCACCCTCGTCGTCACCGCGCTCGTCGTGCGCAGGCGCCCTGATCAGGCCGTTCTGCTCGGCGTCGGGGTCTCGCTGGTCGGCATCGCCTTCGTCCTCGTGCCCGGTGTTCTCGGGACCGCGGGCCCGGTGCGGCCGATCCACATCGTCCTCGCCTTCACCGCGGTCACGTGCCTGTCCGCGGGCACGATCTGGCAGAAGCGCGTCGCCGCCCATCCTCTGCTGCCGACCCTGGCCTGGCAGTCCCTCGGAGCGGCAGGCGTCGCCTTCGTCGCGGCGATCCTCACCGACGAGCGGGGCGCTGACTTCGGCTGGCCCTTCCTCGCCGGACTCGTGTGGTCGGTGTTGGGCATCTCGATCCTCGCGATGCTCATCATGGTCCACCTCGTGCGCGTGCGCTCCGCGGCCTACGTCTCGGCTCTCGTCCTCGGCGCACCCCCGCTGGCCGCCCTCGAGGCGGCGCTGCTCTTCGGTGAGCGGCTGAGCTTCGTCCAGTGGACGGGCACCGTGCTCACCCTCGTCGGGGTCGGACTCGTCGTCCTCGTCCCCCAGGGCAGCCCGCCGGAGCTCAGACGGTCGAGATGATCCCCCGCTCGGTCAGGCGGGACGCGAGACCGGCGCCGTCGGGCGCATAGATCCACGGCACGCCCTGGCCGCGGCCGTGGCGCTTCGAGCGACCGCCCGCCCACACGGCCTCGCCGACGGTGAGCTGGCGGATCGCGACGGCCGCGACGTTGTTCGGGTGGTTCTCGACGAACTCGCCGTAGATCTCTTCGTCGTTCTGCCCGTCGTCGCCGATGAGCAGCCACTTCATCCACGGGAAGTCCCGGGCGAGGCGTTCGAGCGTGTTGCGCTTGTGCTCCTTGCCCGAGCGGAACACGCGCGTCGTCGTCGGCCCCCAGTCGGTGAGCAGGAGCGGCCCGATGGGATAGAGGTTGCGGGAGAGGAAACGTTTGAGCGTCGTCGCCGAGTTCCACGCCCCCGTCGAGAGGTAGAGGATCGGGGTGTTGGGGCGCATATAGGTGATCCGGTCGTAGAGGACCGACATGCCCGCCACGGGTGAGCGGGCGTGCTCGCTGAGGACGAAGGTGTTCCAGGCGGCGAGGAACGGCCTCGGCAGCGAGGTGACCATGACGGTGTCGTCGATGTCGGAGATGATCCCGAACGTCGAGTCCTCCCCGATGATCCGCACCGCCGCGGAGTCGACGAGTGAGCCGTCGGTCCACAGCTCGATCTCCGTCTCCCCCGGGGTGAAATTGCCGGGGATGACCGTGTCGATGATCCCGCCGCGGTCGGAGGTGACCATGTGCTCTTCGTCGTTGATGCGCACCCACGCCGTGTCGTTGGGCAGCGGCACGCTGACGAACGACCGCCAGCCGCGCACGCTCGCCTGCGCGTCGGCCGACGGATGGCCGTCCGGGGTGAGGACGAGTCGGGCGAGGACCCGCACCCAGTCGGTGCCCCCGTACGTGTCGTAGGCGAGCACGGTGCGCTGGTAGTTCTGATCGGTCGCCCGATTCTGGATCCAGCGGTTGAACCGGTCCTCGAGCCGGGCTGCGGTGTGGAGCATGTCGGGTGTGAGGTTGAGCGGTCCCTCGTCGGGCTTCTTCTTGGCCACGGGTGATCCTCCGGCTCGCTGTCGTCAGGGTGTGGTCAGTGCTCTCTGCGACCGCCGGCGCCGATGCGCCGAGGTCGGATCAGATGAAACCGACCTTGTCATAGACTTCGCGCAGTGTCACCTCGGCGATGGCATTCGCCTTCTCCGCTCCGGCGTCGAGGAGGCGCTGCAGCTGGGCCCGGTCCGCGAGGAGCTCGGTGGTGCGCTCGCGCATCGGGGCGAGCGCCTCGACCGCCACCTCGGCGAGGTCGACCTTGAGGTGGCCGTACATCTTCCCCTCGTAGTCGGCGACGATGTCGGCGACGGGGCGACCGGTGAGCGAGGAGTAGATCGTGAGCAGGTTGGACACGCCGGGTTTGGCCTCGGGGTCGAAGCGGATCTCCGTCTCGTCGTCGGTGACGGCGGACTTGATCTTCTTCGTCAGGGCCTTCGGCTCGTCGAGGAGGTCGATGCGCCCGAGCGGGGACGGCAGCGACTTCGACATCTTCGCCTCCGGGTTCTGGAGATCGTAGATCTTCGCCGTCGCCTTGAGGATCTGCGCCTCGGGCACGACGAAGGTCTGCCCGAAGCGGTGATTGAAGCGCTCGGCGAGGTTGCGGGTGAGTTCGAGGTGCTGACGCTGGTCCTCCCCGACGGGCACCATCTGCGGGTTGTAGAGGAGGATGTCGGCGGCCATGAGCGCCGGATACGTGAGCAGGCCGAGGGAGACATGGCCCTGCTTGGCGGACTTGTCCTTGAACTGCGTCATCCGCGTCGCCTCGCCCATCGAGGTCGTGCACTCGAGCACCCAGCTCAGCCGGGGGTGCGCGGGAACCTGGGACTGGACGAAGATCGTCGACTTCTCCGGGTCGAGGCCGGCGGCGATGAACTGCGCCGCAGTGGTCAGGGTCCGCTCACGCAGTTCGGCGGGATCCTGCTCGACGGTGATCGCGTGCATGTTCGCGATGAAGTAGAAGGCGTCGTGGGACTCCTGGTGGGTGACGAACTGCTGCAGGGCTCCGATGTAGTTGCCGAGATGGAGGGAATCCGAGGTGGCCTGGATGCCCGAGACCGTGCGGGGCAGTGAAGGTGTCGTCATGCCTCTATGATGCCTCTGACCTGCTCACCCCCGCCAATCGCGGGCGTGTGTGCGGCCCGTTCCCCACCGCGTCCGTCCCCTCGCCGAGGCGGGGGTGAGATCCGGACCACACCTGCGAGTACACTGGCGATGAAGGACACATGATTCGCCAAGGCGACTCTCAGGATCGGGTTCGCACCCGCTGCCTGTGACGACGCTGATCGACTCGTGACCGGAAGTGCCCCAAGCTCAATGAGGAGGACCGAGTGTCGGTTGAATACGTCAAGACGGAGGAGAGCCTGCCTCCTGTCGCGGTGGTCGAAAGGCCCCGGTGGACTCCGGCGAAGATCGTGCTGTGGGTGGCCATCGCGCTCATCGCCGGTGCCGGGTGGACGATGGTCGCCTTCGTCCGCGGCGAGGAGATGTCGGCGAGCTGGTTCGTCGCCGCCGCGGTCGGCAGCTACCTCATCGCGTTCCGCTTCTACGCGAAGTTCATCGAATGGAAGATCGCCCGTCCCGACCCCAGGCGGGCCACGCCCGCTGAGCTCAACGACAACGGCCGCGACTTCGCTCCCACCGACCGCCGGGTCCTCTTCGGCCATCACTTCGCTGCGATCTCGGGTGCCGGACCGCTCGTGGGCCCGATCCTCGCCGCGCAGATGGGCTACCTGCCGGGCACCCTGTGGATCATCCTCGGCGTCATCGTCGCCGGCGGCGTCCAGGACTACCTCGTCCTCTTCTTCTCGATGCGACGCAACGGACGCTCGTTGGGTCAGATGACCCGCGACGAGCTCGGCCGCACCGGCGGCATCATCGCCTCGATCGGGATCATCCTCATCATGGTCATCCTCATCGCGGTCCTCGGCGTCGTCATCATCAATGCGCTCGCCGAGAGCCCGTGGGGCGTGTTCTCCATCGCCATGACGATCCCGATCGCGGTCTTCATGGGCGTCTACATGCGCTACCTGCGACCGGGCAAGGTCGTCGAGACCTCGGTCATCGGCATCGTCCTCCTCGTCGCGGCGATCGTCGCCGGCGGGTGGGTCAACAGCTCCCCGTACTGGTCGGAGGTCTTCCTCCTCGACAAGGTCACCCTCGCATGGTGCCTGATGATCTACGGCTTCCTCGCCGCAGTCCTGCCCGTGTGGGTCCTGCTCGCCCCGCGCGACTACCTCTCGACGTTCATGAAGATCGGCACGATCGTGCTGCTGGCCGTCGGCATCCTCATCGTCAACCCGACCGTGCAGATGCCCGCGTTCACGGAGTTCGCGTTCAACACCGCGGGCCCGGCCTTCGCCGGCGCCCTCTTCCCGTTCCTCTTCATCACGATCGCCTGCGGTGCCCTCTCCGGATTCCACGCGCTCATCTCCTCGGGCACGACCCCGAAGCTCATCGAGAAGGAGTCGCAGGCCCGGCTCATCGGCTACGGCGGCATGCTCATGGAGTCCTTCGTCGCGATCATGGCGCTCGTCGCAGCGATCTGCCTCGACAAGGGCCTCTACTTCGCGATGAACGCCGCCGAACCGCTCACCGGCGGCACCGTCCAGGGCGCGGCCGACTTCATCAACAACTCGCTCGGCATGTCCGGGGTCGAGACGACCCCGGAGTACCTCCAGCAGGCGGCCACCGATGTCGGTGAGGAGAGCATCGTCTCCCGCACCGGCGGTGCCCCGACGCTGGCGATGGGCATGGCGCACATCCTCCACAACGTCTTCGGCGGACCGGCGTGGATGTCGTTCTGGTACCACTTCGCTGTGATGTTCGAAGCGCTCTTCATCCTCACGACGATCGATGCCGGCACCCGCGTCGCCCGCTTCATGCTCAGCGATGCGCTCGGCAACTTCGCCAAGCGCTTCCGGGATCCCTCGTGGACGCCCGGCGCCTGGCTGACGACGGCGATCATGGTCGGCGCGTGGGGATCGATCCTCCTCATGGGCGTGACCGATCCGCTCGGCGGCATCAACACCCTCTTCCCGCTCTTCGGCATCTCGAACCAGCTGCTTGCCGCGATCGCGCTCGCCGTGATCTTCGCGATCGTGTGCAAGATGGGTCTGGCCCGGTATGCGTGGATCCCGGGGATCCCGCTCGCATGGGATCTCGTGGTGACGATGACGGCCTCGTGGCAGAAGATCTTCTCCTCGGACCCGAAGCTCGGCTACTGGGCCCAGCACTTCACCTACCGTGACGCACTCGCGGCCGGGGAGACCTCGGTCGGAGCCACGCAGGGGGTCGAGGCGATGAACGCGGTCGTGCGCAACACCTTCGTCCAGGGCACGCTCTCGATCGTCTTCGCCCTCCTTGTCGCCATGGTCGTCGTCATGGCGCTGTGGAAGTCGATCGAAGCCATCCGCAAGGGCTCGATGCCCACGAGTGAGGAGCCCTTCACGCAGTCGAAGCTCTTCGCCCCCGCCGGGCTCATCGCCCGCCGGGCCGAGCGCGAGGTCCAGGCGCAGTGGGAGGAACGATCGGGCACGGAGCCACGGCCATGACCGACACGCAGACCCATCCGCTCACCCGCCTCGTCAGGGACCCGTGGGGGTCGCTGCGCCGAGGCGGGGCCTGGCTGCTGTGGTATCTCAAGGAGATCATGGGCGAGAACGCCTACATCCACTACCTCGAGTCCTACGAGCGCCGGCACGGCACCCGGGAGGGAGCGATGGGTGAGCGCGAGTTCTGGCGCGACGTCACCGACGAGCAGGACCGCAACCCGAAGGCCCGCTGCTGCTGAGTCGTCCCCGCGGCTGAGACGACTTCGGCCGCGGGGACAGGGCTCTGTCACAGCAGAGCTCTGCCGCTGAGACGGATTGTCGTCGGCTCCTCCCATCGTCGAAGATGGAGGCATGCGGACGTGGCTGTTTCTTGCGGGGGCGATCCTCGCCGAGGTGACGGGGACGCTGTCGATGAAGGCCGCCCTCGAGCACCCCGCCCTCTATGTCCTCATGGCGCTGGGATACGCGTGCGCGTTCGTCTTCCTCAGCCTCACGCTGCGGTCGGGGATGCCCTTGGGCATCGCCTACGGGATCTGGGGCGCGGCCGGGGTCGCGCTCACCGCCGCCGCCTCGGCGGGCCTCTTCGGGGAGCCGATCACCCCGGTCATGGGCATCGGCATCGTCTGCATCATGGCCGGGGTCGTCCTCGTCGAGGTCGGCCACCGCGGTGAGGAGAAGCCGGCGTCGGCGCGCATCGACCTGCCGCCTCGGCGAGGGGAGGACGCATGATCGTCGGCTGGATCCTCCTCATCGGCGCGATCCTCCTCGAGGTCGCGGCGACGATCTGCCTGCGCATGGCCTCGGTCGGCGGATCGAGGGCATGGTACGCGGGTGTGGCAGGCGGCTACATCGTCTCCTTCAGCCTGCTCAGCCTCACCCTGCGCACCGGGTTCCCGCTCGGGGTCGCCTACGGGATCTGGGCGGCCACGGGCGTCGCCCTCACCGCCCTCGCGGGTCGGGTCCTCTTCCGGGAGCGGCTGACCCGGGTGATGATCGCCGGCATCGCCCTCATCATCGTCGGCGTCCTCCTCATCGAGGTCGGCTCGCAGATCACCCTCTCCTGAACCTCCGTGCCCGGACCGGCCGCCCCGACCCTGCCGCGCGGCGCCCGGCTCGGGCGGGGCGGCCTCAGGCCGGAGCGGGAATCTCGTAGTCGATGACGAGCGGGGCGTGATCGGACCAGCGCTCGCCCCAGCTGTTCGCCCGGTCGACACTTGCTCCCCTGGCCGTTGCCGCGAGCCCCGGGGTCGCCATGTGGTAGTCGATGCGCCATCCCGCGTCGTTGTCGAAGGCCTGGCCGCGCATCGACCACCACGTGTAGGGGCCGTCGATGTCGCCGGCCAGCTGCCGGTGGACGTCGACGTAGCCGACCTCGCCGAAGAACCGGTCGAAGTAGGCCCGCTCCTCGGGCAGGAATCCGGCCTTCTTCCGGTTCGCCTTCCAGTTCTTCAGGTCCCGTTCGGTGTGGCAGACGTTGAGGTCGCCGGTGACGAGAACATGGTCGGAGGCGGCAGCGAGCTCGGGAAGGCGCTCGGTCATCCGGTCGAGGAACCGGTACTTGTCGTCCTGCTTCGGGGTGCCAGCCTCACCCGAGTGGACGTAGGCGGAGACGAGGGTGAGCACGGTGTCGTCGCCGAGGCGGAAGTCCGTCTCGAGCCACCGCCCGGCTCGGTCGAAGTAGCCGTCGGAGCCGATGCCCTCCCGCGTGGCGAGGGGTTCGGCCTTCGCCATCACGGCGACTCCGGCACGGCCCTTGGCCTCGGCGTCATGGCTGATCGTCGTGTACCCCGCACCTTCGAGGACGCCGAGGGCGATGTCGTTGGCGGCACGGACCTCCTGGAGGGTGATGAGGTCGGGGGCGGAGGCATCGACCCAGGTGGGCATCCCCTTTCGCCATGCTGCGCGGACACCGTTGACGTTGACTGAGGCAATGCGGATCATTCCTCTATGATGGCAGAGCGAAGTACTCTTCCGCGCACCGGCGTTATAGAGTGAGAGCACGAACGAACCACCTGAGGAGGGGCAATGGCTGATGAGAGATTCGATCCGGAAGAGCTGAGCATCAGTCCGCTCGATGAGGTCGACGCCCGCGAGATGCGCGAGTTCCTCCTCAGTGCGCAGGAGAACTTCTGGGGAGACCGCGACCTGCGGGCCGACCACGACGCGTACTGGTTCCGCCAGTTCGTCGCCTCCGGCCTCGTCGCCCGCTACCGCTCGGAGATCGTCGGCTACCTGCTCGGTGAGATCCCCGCCAGAGGGCCTGCCTACATCCACCTCGTCGCCGCCCGGTCGGACTTCCGCCACCTGGGCATCGGCCGTGAGCTCTACCGCGCGTTCTTCGACCACGTGCGCCAGTTCGGCGGCGATACGGTGCAGGCGACGACGGATCCCGAGCAGACCGGAGCGATCTCGTTCCACTCGTCGATGGGCTTCAGCGGCGAACTCGTCGAGGACTACGCGGGCCCCGGCAACCCGCGCGTCTTCTTCGAGCTCAAGCTCAACCAGGACTGAGGCGCCTCCCCCGGAGCGCCGCACGCGGCCCGGTCATCTCCAACGAGGTGACCGGGCCGTCGTCGTCCGCGCTCTCACCGCTCACCCCGAGGCGAGCAGCCGCAGCGCCAGACCGGCGATGACCGCTGCGGAGACCATCGCAGTGATCCGCCGGCCGGATCCGGAGAGGAGCGCCTTCCCCGCACTGCGGCCGATGAGCACAAGCACGCAGTGCCACGAAGCAGAGGCGAGGATGATGCCGGTCAGGAGCGCGACGGCCTCGGATGCGGTGCCCGCGCTCAGCAGCCCCCCGGAGACGACCACCGAGACGAAGTAGAGCAGCGGCCACGGGTTGAGCGAGGTGAGGGAGAAGAAGAGGAGCGCTTCACGCCAGGCGCGCCCGGGCGCGGTCCGAGGCGGTTGTCCGTCGCCGCACTTCGGTTCACCACCGGCGGTTCCGCGTTCGGGATCCGCCGGGTCGCGGGTGAGACCGTCGATCGCGATGCGGGCGGCCAGGACGAGGAGGACACCGGCACCGGCGACGGTGACCGCCGACTGCCATGGTGCGATGAGGCGGGCGGCGGCCGCGCCGCCGAGCAGCGCCGCCACGGCGTAGAGCGCATCCGCGGCCACGGCCCCGAGGACCGCCGCGAGTCCCTGCCGCAGCGTCGCGGACGCGCTGCGGTGGATGAGGAGGACGGCGACGGCACCGACGGGGATCGCCAGTCCGTAGCCGGCCCAGAGTCCGAGTCCGAATGCCTGCCACATACGGCCACGATGGCTCATCCGAACCGTTCGCGTCTATCGAAGATTTCGCCATTCATTGTGTAGTGTTTCACCATGATCGATCCGCGCCTGCGCACTCTCCGAGCCGTCCGCGAGGTCGGGACCGTCACGGGAGCCGCGGCCGCCCTCCATGTCACCCCGTCGACGGTGTCCCAGCATCTCAAGCAGCTCTCCCGCCTCGTCGGTGCCGAACTCGTCGAACCCGTCGGACGGAATGTCCGTCTCACAGAGGCGGCGGAGATCGTCCTCTCCCATGCCTCGGCGCTCGACGCCGAATGGGAGCGAACGCTCGCGGACCTCGCGACCCTGCGCGCGGACGAGGGCGCTCGTCTGCGCATCTCCGGGATCGCCTCGGCGATCGTCTCCCTCATCTGTCCCGCCGTCGACCGCCTTCGCAACCTCGACCCGCGGATCGCAGTGGAGATCCGCGAGGACGCGATCGGGGACCGGTTCCGGATGCTCGCGGACGCGGAGACCGACATCGTCGTCGCCGTCGCCGGCTCTCACCGTGTCGGGGCCGCAGAGGATCGGGGAGGCGAAGCGCACGATCTCCTCGTCGACCCGCTCGACATCCTCGTCGGGGAGGCCCACCCGCTTGCCGACGCGATTTCCGTCGGCCTCTCCGATCTGGCCGACGAGACCTGGATCGGGGCCGGCGATATCCGCGACCAGCAGGTGGTGTTCGCCGACCTCTGCGCTCAGGCGGGCTTTCGCCCGCGCGTGCGCCACGACGCGCTCGACTGGTCGGCGGTCGCCGCGCTCGTCGGTCACGGCCACGGCATCGCCTTGTTCCCGCGCACCGCTTCCCTGCCGGCCGGTGCCGCCGTCTCGAGGATCCCGGTGACGTGGCCCGACTCCCCGTCCATTCCCCATCGGCTGCTGCGCGCCCACGTCCGCCCCGGCAGCGCCGACCATCCCGTCATCGCCGCGGGACTCGACGCCCTGCGGGAGCAGGGCAGGGTCCTCGCAGGCCCGACTCCGGACTGAGCAGAGACAGCGAACGGCCCGGCCGCCTCACGAGAGGCGGCCGGGCCGTCTGCAGTTCCCCGGAACAATCCGGGCCGTTCTGCGTCGTCGGCTCAGCGTGTCACTGGGCGGAGCGCTGCGCGGTGTCGACGACGTTCTTGAGCAGCAGGGCACGGGTCATCGGACCGACCCCACCGGGGTTGGGCGAGACCCAGGCGGCCACCTCGGCGACGCCGGGATCGACGTCACCGACGATCTTCGACTTCCCCGTCTCCGGGTCCTCCTCACGGGAGACCCCGACGTCGAGGACGATCGCACCGGGCTTGACGTCCTCGGGCCGGACGATGCGCGGGGCACCGGCGGCGGCGACGATGACGTCGGCCTGCTTGAGCAGCTCGGGGAGGTTCCGGGTGCCCGTGTGGGTGAGCGTGACCGTCGCGTTGTACTCCCGGCGGGTGAGCAGCGAGCCGATCGACCGGCCGACGGTGACCCCGCGGCCGATGACGACGACGTGCTTGCCGTCGAGCTCGATGCCGTTGCGGACCATGAGCTCGATGACCCCGCGCGGGGTGCACGGCAGGGGTGTGGTGATCGGGCGGCCCACGTTGAGCATGAGCCGACCGAGGTTCGTCGGGTGGAGTCCGTCGGCGTCCTTGGCCGGGTCGATGCGCTCGAGGATCGCATCGGTGTCGATGTGGTCGGGAAGCGGCAGCTGCACGATGTAGCCGGTGCACGCCTCGTTGGCGTTGAGCTCGTCGATGACCTCTTCGAGCTCCTCCTGCGTCACCGAGGCGGGCAGGTCGCGACGGATCGACTCGATGCCGACCTCCGCGCAGTCGCGGTGCTTGCCGGCGACGTACCACTTCGATCCCGGATCGTCGCCGACGAGGACCGTCCCGAGACCGGGGACGATCCCCCGCGAAGCGAGCTGACCGACCTGCGCCCGCATCTCGTCCTTCATCTGCGCGGCGACGGCCTTGCCGTCGAGGATCTGCGCGGCCATCAGTACTGCTCCAGACCTTCGTAGAGCGGGAAGTCGTCGCTGAGCCGCTTCACCCGGGCGGCGAGCGCCTCGACGTCGGCACCGGGCTTGAGCGCCTCGGCGATGACGTCGGCGACCTCGGTGAACTCGGCGTCGCCGAATCCGCGGGTCGCCAGCGCCGGGGTACCGATGCGCAGACCCGAGGTGACCATGGGCGGGCGCGGGTCGAAGGGCACGGCATTGCGGTTGACGGTGATGCCGACCTCGTGGAGGAGGTCCTCGGCCTGCTGCCCGTCGAGGGCGGAGTTGCGCAGGTCGACGAGGACGAGGTGGACGTCGGTGCCGCCGGTGAGCACGGTCGCCCCCGCCTCGGCGACATCGGCCTCGAGGAGACGGTCGGCGAGGATCTGCGCGCCGCGCAGGGTCCGCTCCTGACGGTCCTTGAACTCTTCGGTCGCCGCGAGCTTGAACGCCACGGCCTTCGCCGCGACCACATGCATGAGCGGACCGCCCTGCTGGCCGGGGAAGACCGCGGAGTTGAGCTTCTTCGCGTACTCCTCCTTGCCGAGGATGAAGCCCGACCGGGGGCCGCCGATCGTCTTGTGCACCGTCGAGGAGACGACATCGGCGAACGGGACGGGGTTGGGGTGGAGGCCTGCGGCGACGAGCCCGGCGAAGTGGGCCATGTCGACCCAGAGCTTCGCACCGACCTCGTCGGCGATGTCGCGGAAGGCCTGGAAGTCGAGCTGGCGCGGGTAGGCGGACCAGCCGGCGACGATGACCTCGGGACGGTGTTCGAGGGCGCGCTCACGCACCTTGTCCATGTCGATGCGGTACGTGTCGGGGTCGACCTCGTAGGAGGCGACGTCGTAGAGGCGGCCGGAGAAGTTGATCTTCATGCCGTGGGTGAGGTGGCCGCCGTGGGCGAGCGAGAGGCCGAGCATCTTGTCGCCCTGGCGGGCGAGCGCATGCATGACCGCGGCATTGGCCGAGGCACCCGAGTGCGGCTGGACGTTGGCGTACTCGGCGCCGAAGAGGCTCTTGGCCCGGTCGATCGCCAGGTTCTCGGCGATGTCGACGAACTCGCAGCCGCCGTAGTAGCGCTTGCCCGGGTACCCTTCCGCGTACTTGTTCGTCAGCACCGAGCCCTGGGCTTCGAGGACCGCGCGGGGAACGAAGTTCTCCGAGGCGATCATCTCGAGCGTCGAACGCTGCCTGCCCAACTCGAGGTCGAGGACTTCGGCGATCTGCGGGTCGATGTCTGCAAGCGAAGCCTGCAGCGAGGTGTCGGACATATGCACTCCTGTGGCGTCGAGGACTGGCGGCACGGATCCGGCCCGCGCGCGTTCCGAGGCAATGCTAACAGCGTTGCCCCCGCCCGGCTCAGGCCGACCGCCTGCCGGATCCCGGACACGTGAGCGGCCGGCAGGGTCGGCGACGATAGGATTCCGGGCATGAGCCGTGAATGGATACTGTCAGTGACCTGCCCCGATGCGACCGGAATCGTCCACGCCGTGACCGGGGTGCTCGCCGGAATCGGAGCGAACATCACCGAATCCCAGCAGTTCTCCTCCCCCGACTCGCACCAGTTCTTCCTCCGCCTCTCCTTCTCCACACCGACCCCGGTCACCGCCGCAGACCTCGAAGGCTCGCTGTCCGAGGTGGCTGACCGTTTCGCGATGGAGATCGGCCTGCAGCCGGGTGAGAAGCGCACCCGCACCCTCGTCCTCGTCTCGAAGGCCGCACACTGCCTCAACACGCTGCTCTTCCAGCAGAGCGCGGGCCGCCTGCCCATCGACATCGTCGGGGTGGCCGGGAACCACGACGTGCTCCGTCCGCTCGCGGAGTTCCACGGCCACGACTTCCACCACATCCCCATCTCCCCGGAGACGAAGGAGAGCGCCGAGGCGGAGCTGCGTCGCCTCGTCACCGACCTCGACGTCGAACTCATCGTCCTCGCCCGGTACATGCAGATCCTCTCCCCCGACCTCTGCGCGGCCCTCGAAGGCCGCGTCATCAACATCCACCACTCCTTCCTCCCGAGCTTCAAAGGCGCCCGGCCCTACCATCAGGCCCACGCCCGGGGAGTGAAGATCATCGGGGCGACCGCCCACTACGTCACCTCCGACCTCGACGAGGGATCGATCATCGAACAGGACGTCGCCCGTGTCGACCACGACCACGACACCGCCGACTTCATCACGCAGGGGCAGGACGTCGAGGCCGCCGTCCTCGCCCGCGCCGTGCGCTGGCATGCCGAGGGGCGCGTCCTCATGGACGGTCACCGCACGGTCGTCTTCGACTGAGCGGAACGAGGCCCCACCTCGGCGGGGAACGGGGGGCCCGCCTCGGCGGGATGCGGGGGCGTGCGCCTCGGCGGGATCCGCACCCCCGCCTCGGCGACGTGGTGCGGAACTGACACAAATCCCTCCGAGCCGGCCCGCGCGGGCCCGGGCTGGGCTACTGTCACTGTATGAGTGAGACTCAGCCCACAGGCCTGCGCCGCCTGCCGATCCCGCGCGGACCCGTCAACCTCGCCCGGCAGGCCCTGCTGCGGACCGCGAACCTCGGGCTGACGGCCGCGTACGGGACGTACCGGATGCACCCGGCGATATGGCGCTTCACCGCCCGGCACTATTCGCCGAAGCTCGAACCCTTCGCCCGGCTCAACGCGTGGATGATCTGCCAGCAGGCCTCCCTCGACGTCCCCGCCTACCAGGACTACCTCGCGCGCACCGGCTTCGCCTTCTCATGGTGGGACCTCGAGGCCTACACCCCGACGTCGAAGGACGCCTTCGTCCGGAAGTACTCTGAGGAGCACCGGTGCTGGGGCGGGAGGATCGAGCGGGTGGGCACGGTCGTCGACGAGTCCTCGGGCTCCTCGGGCACACCGTTCAACTGGATGCGCTCGAAGCGCGAACTCGACACCGTGCACAAGAACGTCGCCGGGTACTTGACGATGCTCTTCGGGGACAAGGACCTCTTCTGCATCAACGCGTTCTCGATGGGCGCGTGGGCGACGGGGACGAACACGGGTCTGGCGATGGCGAAGGTCGCGATGGTCAAGAACACCGGGCCCGACCTCGAGAAGATCCTCGACACGATGCGTCACTTCGGGCCCGACCACACGTACCTCATCAGCGCCTATCCTCCGTTCCTCAAGCATCTCGTCGACCGGATGGACTCCGAGCCCGGCGTCTGGGACGGCTACCGGATGAGCGGCTTCGTCGGCGGTGAGGCGATGACCGAGGGGCTGCGCGACTACCTCGAACAGCGCTTCGACCGGGTCTACTCCGGCTACGGGGCCTCCGACCTGACGATCGGCATGGCCGGGGAGTCCGACCTCTCCGTCGTCATCCGCAGGGCGCTCGCCCACGACCTCGACTTCCGCGCCGCGGTGCTCGGACCCGACGAGTCCCGTGTGCCCATGGTCTTCCAGTACAACCCGCTCGAGACCTACCTCGAGACGACCGAGGACGGGGAGCTCGTCGCGACGATCAACTCTGCGTCGGTGATGAGTCCCAGGCTGCGCTACAACATCGGCGACGAGGCGAGACTCATCGACTTCCCGACGATGGTCGAACTCACCCGCCGACACCCCGACCTCGCTCGCGCATGCTCGCAGGCGTTCGCCGGCAACGGGATGAAGCTGCCGTTCGTCCTCCTCTTCGGCCGCTCGGACTCGACGATCTCGTACATGGGCGCGAACATCTACCCCCTCGACATCGAGAACGGCCTCTACCGGGACAACCCCCGCGCCCACCTCATCGAGTCCTTCCGGATCGAGCTGCGCGAACTCGCCGACCACGAGCACCGCCCGGCTCTGCACATCCAGCTGCGCGAGACCGCTCCGGCGCTTGCCGCCGGTGAGCGAGCCGAACTCGCCGAGACGATCCGGACCGGCGTCCTCGGCCACCTCGCCTCGGTCTCCCGGGACTTCGCGCAGAGTATGAAGGAGGACCCGACGACCGCGGAGCTCGAGATCGAAATCCACGACTTCAGCACCGGCCCCTTCGCCGAGGCGTCGACGAAGATCAAGAACGTCTACCTCCAGAAGCAGCCTGCGGCGTTCGCGTCCGCACCCGCAACTCAGTCAGGGGAGAACAATGCGATCGATTGACTTCTCACAGGCCCCGCCGCAGGCCCGAGCCGGGGCGTACTTCCTCGGCGCCAACCGGTACCGCAGCCCGCTCGTCATGCTCGGCCAGCTCCGGCGCTGGCCGAAGCTCGCGAAGGCGCTGAGGCGGGCACCGGGCTACCTCTGGCATCGCAGCTACTACGAGTTCCCCGACCGCATCGGCCTCTTCGTCGCCTTCGCGACCCGAGACGACCTCCTGCGGTTCGCGCGCACCCCCGAACACGTCGAGATCATGCACTGGCTCATCGGCGACGGTGAGAAGTCGCCGGCCCGCGGCGGCTTCATCCGCCTCCTTGAGGCCGAGGAGTGGGGCTACACGAACGGCGAGTTCCGCGCCGAGGACGGCCGCCTCGCCATGATCGACTCCTTCACCCCGATCTCCGAGGAGTGAGCGTGGAGGCCGGAGGTCCACGGTCGGGACTGACGCGCCGCCGGGTGACGACGAAGGCCGAGCTGCGAGGCTTCATCGACCTCACCGCCTCGATCGCGTCCGCCCGGGGCGAGTCCGATCATGTCGTCCCCCTCGTCGCCTCGGACATCACCGCGTGGGCCTCGGGGTCCGGCTGGTTCGCCGAGGAGGTCGAGCTCTGGCTACTCACGGATGACTCCGGTGCGGCCGTGGGCCGGGTGCTCTGCCATCGGTCCCGTCTCCTCGCCGAACGGCTGAGCGACGGTCCGGGAGCGCAGGCACCAGAGACCCTCTTCTTCGGTGCGCTCGAGGCCCTCGATGCGGCCGTGATCGAGGAGATCATCGCCCTCGTCCTCGATCGGGCGGATGCGCTCGGCGCCTGCCGGGTCTTCGGTCCCGTCTCCCCGCTTCCCAATGTCACCGGCGGACTTGTCACGGCAGGCTTCGAGCATCCCGGATTCTTCGACACCGCATGGAATCCCGAGTTCATCACCGAGGCCTTCGCCGCCGCGGGATTCTCGACATGGGGTCCCGCGCAGACATGGGAGGTCAGGCTCGACACGGTCCCCCACACTCGCGCGACCGCAGTCAGCCCCGTCGAATGGGCCGAACACGGACTGCGTCGTCGGCCCGCCACACGTCTGGGCATGCGCGGGTTCGCCGCCCGGCTGCTGCCGACGCTCAACGCCGCGTTCTCAGCCCTGCCCTACTTCACGCAGATCTCCCCCGCCCAGCTGAGATCGCAGATGGCAGGGCTCTCAGTGCTGGCCGATCCCTCACTCATCGTCGATGTCGTCGGCGCCGAGGAGGGCGATGACGCGCCGTCGCGATGCTTCGCCCTCGTCGTTCCCGACCCTGTCCCGGTGCTCCGTCGCCATGGCGGCCGACTCGGTCCGTCAGCGCTCTGGGACCTGCTGCGTCACCGCTCCCGCCTCACCGACGCCGTGCTCATCATCCAGGGCACCGATCCCCGCTACCAGGGTCAGGGTCTGCTCTCCCTCGTCACCAGGGAGGTGTACGCGGGACTCGTCGCCGGCGGCTACCGGCGGGTGCGGGTGACGTTCATCGCCGAGGACAATCCCGCCTCGGCGGCGGTCTTCGCCAAGGCCGGAGGCACGCCCCTGCACTCGCTCTGCTTCCTCGACCGGAGGCTCGAGTCCGCGCCGGAGGGAACGGACTTGGCCCTCGAACGGCCGGCGGCGGATGCCTCAGACACTGCGGCGACGGACGACGCGGACACGACGGGGTCGGACGCGTCCGACGTTGAGGGGGCGGATGCGTCCGACACGACCAGGACGGGAGCCTCAGTCACGGCGGCGACGGGCACCTCTGTCACGGCGGGGCCGGGAACCTCAGTCACGGCGGGGTCGGGCCCGCAGTCGTCCCCCGGCATCAGCGCACGCCTACTGACGTCGCTGTTCCGCACGGCCGGGCGGGCACCCTCGGCGCACAACACCCAGCCGTGGATGCCGACCGTCGCGGGCATCGCTGAGGACGGTGCCGTCGCCGAGGTGAGTCTCACCGTCGACCCGGACCGGACCCTGCCGGCCGGCGATCCCCGTTCCGAGGACCTCCACCTCTCGCTCGGGTGCTGGATCGAGGCGTTCGCGATCGCCGCCGCCGAAGCGGACCTCGCGGTCGACGTCGCCTCCGTCGACGGGTGGGGACCGGGGCTCACTGTCGGACTCGACGTGCGCAGCGGTGCCGGCCGCGCGGGCGGCTCAGATTCCCCTGTCGCTGCCTGGCCGTCGTTCACGGTCGCCGATCTCGAGCACCGGCAGGTCGACCGCGGCCCCCTCGCCCGTGACGAGGCGACCCTCGCCGCCGCCGTCGAGACGGCCAACATCGCACTCGCACAGTCCGGGGCACGGCTCGTCGAGGTCACGGACGGACTGTGGGCGCGACTGCTCGACCGCGCCGAACACTGGTCGTTCTCCACGCCCGCCGTCTTCATCGAGACCCTCGCATGGCTGCGCTTCGACCCGCGCGATCCGGCGTACCGCGAGGACGGACTCACCGCCGAGTGCCTGCGCATCCCGTCCATCGGGGCACGAGCGGCGGCACTCCTCAATCGGGCGCCTCTGCGCCCATTCGTCGCCCGGGCGGTCTCCGGTGCTCTCGCACCGGTCGGATGGTTCACGCGCCGCCCGCAGGGGCCTGCCGCCGAAACTCCTCCGAGGCGCACCGGCGCACCCCATCACCTCATCCTTGCCGTCACTGAGGCTGCCTTAGACACGGAAGTCGCTGACGACGGAACGCCCGCGGCGAACCCGACGACGTTTGCCTCGGCGGTTGCGGACTCTGGTCAGGCAGACTCTGCAAGCGCGGCCCGGGCGGATACAGTCCCGGCTGATACGGCCCCGGCTGACGTGGAGGCAATGGCTGCTGCGCGGGAGCTCCGTCTCGGACGCGATCTGCTGCGCACCTGGCTGCTCTTCGATCGGGCGGGCCTGCGCGTCGATGTCCACTCGGAGATCAAGGACTGCCCGGAGACCCACGCGTCTCTGCGCGACCTGCTCGGCCGACAGAAGTGTGCCGGCAGCGAAACTCTCCCCGACGGCAGCGCCAGGTTCACCCGTCCCATCGCCGCGTTCTCCGTCGGCCGGTCGACGACCCGGGTTCCCCGCTCGCATCGGCGCTCGGACGCCTGAGGGACAACACCCCGACCGGGACGGCCCACGGAACCGTCGCCCGCATCGGCGAGGTATCCGGACCACCTCAGCGGGACGGGACAACCGCCTCGGCGGGGAGTGCGGGACCACCTCGGCGGGGACGAACTCCCACCTCGGCGTGGGCGGAACCGTCGACAACCCGCCTTCATACCTGTCGATCGGACCGCGATTCCACCCCTGGGCGGATCTTCACACGGTATTCACACCCGGCTCATGCTTTACTGTAAAGTCTCCGGTGCTGATCAAAGGAGACGAAACCCCATGTCCGAGACAACGTTCCGCACCATCGCCATCATCCTCTACTTCGCGGGTATGCTCGCCATCGGCTGGTTCGCCTACCGGAAGACGAAGGACAGTCTCGACGACTACATGCTCGCGGGCCGGGGCCTGCGCCCGAGCGTCGCAGCGCTGAGCGCCGGAGCCTCCGACATGTCGGGCTGGCTGCTCATGGGCCTGCCGGGCGCGATCTACCTCTCGGGCCTCGTCGAAGCCTGGATCGCGATCGGTCTCACCGTCGGCGCCTGGGTGAACTGGAAGTTCGTCGCGCCCAGGCTCCGCGCCTTCACGGAGACCGCCGGTGACTCGATCACCATCCCGAGCTTCTTCGAGCAGCGCCTCCAGGATCGCACGCATCTGCTGCGCATCGTCTGCGGCCTCATCATCCTCGTCTTCTTCACGTTCTACGTCTCCTCGGGGATGGTCGCGGCCGGGAAGTTCTTCGAATCGAGCTTCGGCCTCAACTACCTCGCGGGCATGCTCATCGTCGCCGCGATCACGATGGTCTACACGCTCTTCGGCGGCTTCCTCGGCGCCACGCTCACCGATGTCGCCCAGGGGCTGCTCATGTTCGCCGCCCTCATCGCCGTGCCCATCGTCGCCGTTATCAACGCCGGCGGACCCGCCGAGGTGATCGCCAACGTCCGGGAGATCGACCCGAGCCTGCTCAGCCTCTTCGGCTCCGGCTCGTTCTGGGCCAGTGGGACCTATCTCGCCGTCATCTCCTCGCTTGCGTGGGGTCTGGGCTACTTCGGCCAGCCGCACATCATCGTGCGCTTCATGGCCCTGCGCACCCCCGCCGACGCGACGGTCGCCCGGCGCATCGGTGTGGGCTGGATGGCGATCTCGGCGGCCGGTGCGATCGCCACGGCCATCGTCGGCATCTCCTACTTCTCCCAGCACGCCGATCAGGCACCCACCGACCCGGAGACGGTCTTCCTCGACCTCGCGCAGATCCTCTTCCACCCGTTCATCGCCGGGCTCGTCCTCGCCGCGGTGCTTGCGGCGATCATGTCGACGATCTCCTCGCAGCTCGTCGTCACCTCCTCGGCACTCGTCGAGGACCTCTTCAAGATCGTCGCGAAGCGCGCTGGGTCGACGCGCACCCTCCAGGACAAGACGTACGTGCTGCTCGGCCGCCTCGGCATCCTCATCGTCGCAGTCATCGCCGTCCTTCTCGCGATCTCGCCGTCGAACAGCATCCTCGATCTCGTCGCCTTCGCGTGGGCGGGCTTCGGCGCCTCGTTCGGCCCGATCGTCCTGCTCACCCTGTTCTGGAAGAAGCTGACGAACTGGGGCGCGCTCTTCGGCCTCATCTCCGGTGCCGTCGTCGCCTTCGTCTGGGGTCAGCTCAACACTCCCCTGACGAATTCGATCTACGAGATCATCCCCGGCTTCGCAATCAACCTCATCGTCGCGGTCGTCGTCAGCCTCGCAACCTACAAGCCGAACCCGGAGATCGACGCCGAGTTCGATGAGGGCGTGGAGCTGTCGAAGGTGAGGTGAGCGCCGAGGAGGTCGCGCGCTGAGCGGTCGCTGGCTGAGAGGTCACGCCGCACACCGCGCACTGATCCACCACAGCGGCCCGTCACTCCCCCGCGGAGTGGGGGGCCGTCGTGCATTCGACGTTCGCGTGGAGTGCGGCGTTCGCGTGTAGCGAGGGTGGCCTCGCGGAGACCTCGTCGCTCGCTCCACAGTTGCGCGGAAATCCGCGTCCGGGGCGACGCGGATTTCGAGCTGCGCGTGGTTCGAGCGCAGGCTAGTTCGTCGAACCCGTAGAAAACCGACCAGGCGTGGAATGAGCACGCCCGGCCGCGCCAACCGTCGCTGCCTCGCGCCCCGCGTGGATCGAGCGCAGGCGACACGGCCCCCTCCCCGAACACCGCACCCTCCCCAACTCCCACCCCGTGAATGCACTGCAGGCGGGCACCCGTGCGTGGGTGCCCGCCTGCGGTGTCAGGAACGGATCGGCCTCTCAGCGAGGCAGTGCCTCACAATCAGGCGCGGCCTCACAGAGAGGCGGCGATCACTTGTCCTTGCCGGCCTCGGGGTCGACGGTCTCGACGGTCTCGTCGACCTCGACGTTGCCTTCGGCATCCTCGGTGACCTTGACCTCGTCGACGACGACGTCGCCATCGGCATCCTCGGTGACGGTGACGTCGTCGGAGACGACCTTCTCGTCGGAGGAGCCGGAGGAGTCAGTCGAGGCGGCAGCGGCGGTCGCGGTGGCCTGCTCGGCCTCCTTCACCGTGGCCTGCTTCGGCGAGTAGGGCTCGAGGACGAGTTCGATGACGGCCATCGGAGCGTTGTCGCCGTTGCGCGGACCGATCTTCGTGATGCGGGTGTATCCGCCCGGACGCTCGGCCATGGTCTCGGCGATCGTCGTGAAGAGCTCGTGGACGATCGACTTGTCGGCGATCTGGGCGAGCACGCGACGACGGGCGGCGAGGTCGCCCTTCTTCGCAGCGGTGATGAGGCGCTCGGCCACCGGACGGAGGCGCTTGGCCTTCGTCACGGTCGTCGTGATGCGCTTGTGCTCGAAGAGCTGCGCTGCCAGGTTGTTGAGCATGAGGCGCTCGTGGGTGGGCGAACCGCCGAGGCGGGGGCCCTTCGTTGGGGTAGGCATAGTGGAAAACTCCTAGGTCTTGATCAGTACTGTTCGTCTTCGACGTAGGACTGGTCCTCTTCCGCGAGACCGGATTCGAACCCGGCAGGACTGTCCTTGAGGCTGAGTCCGAGCTCGTTGAGCTTGGCCTTGACCTCGTCGATCGACTTCGAACCAAAGTTGCGGATATCCATGAGGTCGGCTTCGCTGCGGGCGACGAGCTCGCCGACGGTGTGGATGCCCTCACGCTTGAGGCAGTTGTAGGAGCGCACGGTCAGATCGAGGTCCTCGATGGCAAGCGCCAGGTCGGCGGCGAGAGCGGCGTCGACCGGCGACGGGCCGATCTCGATGCCCTCGGCTTCGACGTTGAGCTCGCGTGCCAGGCCGAACAGCTCGACCAGCGTCTTGCCTGCCGACGCGATGGCGTCGCGCGGGGTCATCGACGGCTTGGTCTCGACATCGAGCACGAGGCGATCGAAGTCGGTGCGCTGCTCGACACGAGTGGCCTCGACCTTGTAGGTGACCTTGAGAACGGGCGAGTAGATCGAGTCGACCGGGATCCGGCCGATCTCGGCATCGGCGTTCTTGTTCTGGGCGCTCGACACGTAGCCGCGTCCGCGTTCGATGGTGAGCTCCATGTCCAGACGGCCTTCGCCATTGAGCGTGGCGATGTGCAGGTCCGGGTTGTGGATCTCGACTCCGGCGGGAGCCGAGACATCGGCAGCGGTCACGGTGCCAGGGCCCTGCTTGCGCAGGTACGCAACGACAGGCTCGTCGAATTCAGACGACACGACCAGGGACTTGAGGTTGAGGATGAATTCGGTGACATCCTCCTTCACTCCCGGGACGGTGCTGAACTCGTGGAGGACGCCGTCGATCCGGATGGAGGTGACGGCGGCTCCCGGAATCGACGACAGCAGGGTGCGACGAAGCGAGTTGCCGAGGGTGTAGCCGAATCCGGGCTCGAGCGGCTCGATGGCGAACCTGGAGCGGTTGTCGGAGACGACTTCTTCCGTGAGTGTTGGGCGCTGTGCAATGAGCACGTGGGCTTCCTTTCAGCGAACATCCGCTATATGACGTTCGCACTGCACGTCATGGCAGTCGGCCATGAAGAACGGTTCGGTTTATGCGATGAATCCGTTCTGCCTCAGGCGGCGGGCACAAAACGGCCCGTCGCCTGCGGCAGTTCCACGGAAAGGGTCAGCCGCGGCGGCGCTTGGGCGGACGGCAGCCGTTGAACGGAACCGGGGTGACATCCTGGATGGTGCCCAGTTCCAGGCCGGCGGCCTGCAGAGAGCGGATCGCGGTCTCGCGGCCCGAGCCCGGTCCCTTGACGAAGACGTCGACCTTCTTCAGGCCGTGTTCCTGCGCGCGGCGGGCGGCGGATTCCGCAGCCATCTGAGCGGCGTAGGGCGTCGACTTGCGCGAGCCCTTGAAGCCGACCTCACCGGAGGAGGCCCAGGAGATGACAGCACCGGTCGGATCGGTGATCGACACGATGGTGTTGTTGAAGGTGGACTTGATGTGCGCCTGGCCGGCAACGATATTCTTCTTGATCTTGCGGCGAGGCTTGCGCGCTGAAGCGGCGCGTGACTTGGGAGGCATAGGTTTTACTCCTGATCGAGGTGGTTGACGCCGGTCAACCGGGTGAGCATGTTACTTCTTCTTACCGGCCACGGTGCGCTTCGGCCCCTTGCGGGTGCGCGCATTGGTCTTGGTCCGCTGTCCGCGAACCGGGAGACCGCGGCGGTGGCGCAGGCCTTCGTAGCTGCCGATCTCCACCTTGCGGCGGATGTCGGCGGCGACCTCACGACGGAGGTCACCCTCGACCTGGAACGTGCCCTCGATGTAGTCACGCAGCTGAACGAGCTCGGCGTCGCTCAGGTCCTTCACACGGGTGTCGGGGTTGATCCCGGTTTCCGTCAGGGTCTGGCGCGCACGCGTGCGGCCCACACCATAGATGTATGTCAGGGCGACCTCCACGCGCTTTTCGCGCGGGATGTCGACTCCGGCAAGACGTGCCATAGGTTCTTACTCCTGTTGATGTTTCGGAGGTGCTGATGCAGACCTGTCCTCAGTGACCTGAGGTCCTCGGCCCCCGACCGAAGGTATCGTCCTGCTCAGGCCGGTCCGGCATGCGCAGGGGGCGAGGTCTGCGTGGGTGTGGTGCTGCTGGCAGCCCCGTATCGGGGCTCCCTCTGCTCGAAGAGCTGCTCAGCCCTGACGCTGCTTGTGGCGCGGGTTGGAGCAGATCACCATGACTCGACCGTGACGGCGGGTCACCTGGCACTTCTCGCAGATCTTCTTGACGCTGGGCTTAACCTTCATCGTTTTTCCTTCTCTCGGCCGGTCTCCCTTCCCAGGGAATCCGGCGCGAATGATCGAAGATCCTTACTTGTAGCGGTAAACGATTCGTCCACGCGAGAGATCGTAAGGAGACAGCTCCACGATGACTCGGTCCTCGGGCAGGATTCGGATGTAGTGCTGCCGCATCTTCCCTGAGATGTGCGCGAGCACCTTGTGCCCGTTGCTCAGCTCGACCCGGAACGATGCGTTCGGGAGAGCTTCGACAACGGTGCCCTCGATCTCAATGACCCCTTCTTTTTTGGCCATATCGTTCGCTAACCTCGTATTCCCGCGAAACCTTCGCGTTCGACGTAATCGTCGATCGTCGGTCGGCACCGACGATCCCCACAGACTGCTCCGGCCCTCCCCCACCACATGAAAGGCTGTGGATGGCGTGACGCCGCCCACAACCGTGAATGGATGAGTTGAGTGAGAACAGACCAATCATCTACTCTACACCACGATCCGAAGATCTTCCAGGCGGTCCTGGATTCCGCGCGTGACTTCCCCTACAATCCCGGCTCCCCTCGCCGAGGCGGCCCGCCGGATCGGCGTCACGTCCGTTCCTCACACCCCGTCACCCCGCCGAGGCGGTGCCCCGAAGCGATGTCCCCGTCCGTTCCGCACACCCCGCTCCCCCGCCGAGGCGGCCCTGCCCGACCGTCGTCCGGCCCCGAGTCCCTCGCCGGGGCGGGGCACTCACCCGCGGGCGCGTGCCCCGTAGCCGGTGCGGATCCCCATGGCCACGGCGACGGCGAGGACGAGGAAGCCGAGCACGGTGACCCATGCGAAGCCGCCGAGTGAGAGCAGCGGACCGGCGAGTGCGGCGACCGCGGCCGCTCCGAGGTTCATCCCCGCATCCGAGAGTCCCTGCACGGGGATCCGATGCGCCGGGTCGATCTCCTGGGTGAGCAGGGTCGAGCCGGCGATGAGGCACGCCGACCACCCGAGTCCGAGGAGGAAGAGCGCGAGGGAGAGCCGGACGAAGGAGGACTCGCCTGCCGCGTCGATGAAGCCGAGGATGAGCGCGGCGGCGAAGAGCACCTGCCCGAGGAGGATGACGCGTCCGGGAGCGAACCGGTCGGTGAGGTAGCCGAAGACCGGAGAGAGTCCGTACATGCCGAAGATGTGCCCGGCGATCGTCACGCCGATGAGCCCGAGGCCGAACCCGTGATGGTCCATGTGGACCGGGGTCATCACCATCGTCACGACCATGATCATGTGCCCGCTGACGACGGAGAGGAGACCGAGGAGCGCACCCGGGGATCGGCGCACGGCCGCCCAGGTGCCGCCTCGGCGAGGGGCCGTCGGGGCGGCGACGATCCGGTCCGCCCCGACGCCGGGTCGATCGGAGCGCGGGGTCCGGAGGAAGAGGACGCAGACGAAGGAGAGGAGGTATCCGCCGACGGCGATGAGGAAGGGACCGGCGAAGGGGTCGATGCCGAGCGAGCGCCCGAGCCGGGCACCGGGTTCGGCGAGGTTGGGTCCGAGGACCGACCCGACGGTCGTCGCCCACACGACGATCGACATCGCTCGACCCTTGAGCTGCTCAGGCGCGGAGTCGGTGGCCGCGTACCGGCTCTGCAGGCCCGAGGCGGTCGCGGACCCGAAGAAGCCCATACCGACGAAGAACAGCAGGGCGATGCCCGCGAGGATGGCCACGACGATGAGGAGCGCTCCGGTGAGGGCGAGTCCATAGCCGACGGCGAGCGCCCAGCGGCGATTGCGCACCTGCGCGAGACGCGCGAGCGGCAGAGCGAGCAGTCCTGCGCCGAGGATCGAGGCCGTCTGCGCGAACCCGGCGAGTTCGGTGCGACCGGTGAGCTGTTCGGCGAGGATGCCGCCGACGGCGAACCCGGTGGCCACGCCGATGCCGGCGAAGAGCTGCGCCAGACACAGCGCCCACTGATTGCGCACGAACGTGCTCGCCACGTTCCCCTCCTCATATCCTCGGTCCGCATCGATGCTAGCCGAGAACCGCAGACGCCGAGGCGGCCGGGAACGGTGGTGAGATCCGCTCCCGGCCGCCTGCAGTGCTCGACCGGGGGTGTCAGGCCCGACGGTCAGGGCAGCCGAGCCCGGCCCGAGCTCAGTGCTTCGCGCCCTTTCCGCGCGTCATCCGGTAGACGACTCCACCGGCGGTGAGCAGGGCGAGCGCTCCCGCGAGCAGGGGCCAGATGTCGGCACCGGTGCGCGGGAGGCTTCCGCCGGATCCGCTGCCGGATCCGCCGCTGCCCGCGCCGGGGGCGTCCCCGCCGCCCTTCGGGTTCTCGTCATCGCCACCACCGGAGCCGTTGCCGCCGCCGGAGTCCTTGCCTCCGTCGGAGCCCTTGCCGCCCTTGCCGTCGTCGTCGCCGACGACGGTGAGCGTCGTGTTCGCCACGGTCTTGCCCTTCGCGTCGAGGAGCTGGACGACGTAGGTGCCCGGCTTCGCCTTCTTCGGGACGACGACCTTGCTCACGGCGTTTCCGCCGTTGTCGGTCGTCAGCGTGCCGAGCGTGCCTCCGGTCTCGAAGGCGACGGTGTAGTCGGCTTCCGAGGCCTGGTGCTTGACCGAGGCGATGACGCTCTCCCCTGCCGCGACCTTCTCCTTCTCAAGCGAGAAGTCGTCGGCGCGGAACGTGTCCATCCGGCACCGGTTGGGCAGGGTGATCGTCTCCCCGCGGTCATCGACCGCGGTGTCCGGTGTCGGCAGCTTGGGTCCGAAGTCCCCGACCTTGGGCAGTGTGCCTGCGGAGAGGAACTCGTTGACCGTCTGGTCCGTGCACGCCTTGTTCTCGTCCCGCGACATGTACGAGGTGTGCGAGGCACCGGAGACCGAGAGCAGGCTGCCGTCGATCGTGCGGGCGAGCTTGACGCCCGAGGCGTACGGGGTCGCCGAGTCGTGGGAGGTCGAGACGACGAGGATGTTCGGCACCGCGGTGAGCTTCTCCGGCTTGGGCAGGGTGCCCTTGAACTTCCAGAAGTCGCAGTAGTCGTAGACGCCCGGCGAGACCGACGCCGCCTGGAACGGTCCGGCTTCGTCGTAGCGCTTGGCCAGGTCGCGCAGCTCCTCGATGTCCGGCTTGTTCCCGTAGCTGTTCTCATCCGTGCAGCGGATGTTCGTGAACGCCTGGAGCATCGGGTCGTAGTGGCCGGTCTCGTCGCGGGAGTTGTATGAATCGGCGAGCGTCATGAGCACCCCGGCGGTCTCTCCGGCCTTGAGTTCGGTGAGCCCGAGCGCGAGCTGCGCCCAGAGGTCCTCGGAGTAGAGGGCCTGGATGACGCCGGTGCGGGCATCGCCGAAGGTGACCTCGCGGTCATCGCCCTCGGATCCCGCCGGCAGCGGTTTGCCTTCGAGGGAGCGGAGGATCCCCTGCACGGCCGTGGTCAGCTCCGCCCTGTCGGTGATCCCGTCGCCGAGGGCGCAGGTGAACGGTGCGTCCTTGAGGTCGGCGAGCCGGTCAGGGTACTCGAGGTTCGGGTAGGTCTCGCCCCACGTCCTGCCCTCGGTGCCCTTGGCCGAGCAGTCGAGCGCGAACTGTTCGAAGGTGTCCTGGAAGCCGGCGATCTGCTTGACCGAGTCGTCGGCGTCCTCTTCGGCGTCGGCCTTGCTCACGAGCTTGCCGTCGGCGTCGAGGTAGGCCTGGGGGTCCTTGTTGATGTCCTTGAGAGCCTTGTACGCGGAGACGTTGCCGGGGTCGACGGCGCCGTCGAGGACGAGCCGGCCGACGCTGTCGCCGAACTTCTGCGCATAGACGTACCCGAGCCGGGTCCCGTAGGAGAAGCCGATGAAGTCGAGCTTGTCGTCGCCGCTCGTCGAACGGATGAGGTCGAGGTCGCCGACGGCGTCCCACGTCCCCAGGTGCTTCATGAGGTTCTCCTGGCCTCCCTCACCGAGGTCGAAGAGCTTGCCGGTGTTCTCGATGCAGTCACCGGCGAACCGCTCCGCCTGGTCGTTGAGGATGTCCTCGGCGTCCTCGCGGTCACCGGCCCACGCGTCCTCGGCGCGGTCGGCGTCGATCTGCTCATCGGTCGAGCACTGGGAGAAGGGCATCGAGCCGCCCGTGCCACGCGGGTCGAAGCCGACGAGGTCGAAGTTCGCTGCGAGGTCGGGTTCGAAGAGTGCACCGGCGACGCCGAGCGTCATGCCCGAACCGCCCGGTCCGCCCGGGTTCCAGGCGACGGTGCCCTGCGGTGTGGACTTGACGAACTTCCCGTCGACCATCTTGCCGGAGGGGACCTTCATCATCGCGATCGCGACGTTGCCGGCGGCAGGATCCTTCGCGTCGATGGGAGCGATGAGGTAGCCGCAGACCGGGGTGCGTCCGATGCGCTCGGTGTAGTCGGGGTAGCCGAGCTTGCCGCAGTTCTCGGCGCTGAGGTCGACCTTCTGGTTGTAGTACTTCTTCAGGCCCGCGGGGATATTGCCCGCGCCCTTGCCGCCGCCCTTCGGGTCGGGGATGCGGTAGGTGCCGTCGTCCTGGCGGAAGAGCTCCTTCGCCAGCTGCGGGTAGTACTCGTCGAGTTCACCCGCCGCCGGTGCTGTGGTCGCGTCCTCGCTGGGCTCTTCCGTCGGCTCGCCGCTCGGACTGGGTGACTCGGTCGGAGTCTGCGTCGGGTCGTCGGTCGGTGTCGGTGCTGCGGTCTCGTCAGCGACGACCGTGAAGTCCTCGCTCGTCTTCAGCCCGTCGTCCGACTTGACGATGTAGGTGCCGGGGGTCAGTCCCGATCCGTCGAGTTCGGTCTCGACGGTGCCGGATCCGGCGGGGACGACGACGTCAGTGCCGGCGACGGGTTCGTTGTTCGCCGAGTGGACGATGCGCAGCGTCGTCGCTGCATCGGAGGCGCGGACGGTGACGGGGATGACGAGCGAGGTCGAGGCGGTCACCTCGGCGTCGGTGCCGAGGACGATCTCGAGCTCGTCGACGTCTGTCGCTTCGTCGGCTGCGGGCTTCTGGATGGACTCTGCGGGTGACTCCGCGGGACCGGCGGCCGCGGCGGGCAGAGCCCCCGCGAACAGCAGAGAAGCGCCGATGATCGACGCTCCCAGGACACGCGAAGACCCTCTCAATGTGATTCGGGTCATGCTCGTCATCGTAACGCACAGATAACGGTCAGGAAGTTTTCAAGTTTTTCGTTATCGTTTCGTGACCGTGGTCACAGTTGCCGGGCTCTCGCCGAGGCGGTCGCGGCTGTGACGGAGCATGTCGGACGGACGATCGCGGCCGGTGGGTCGACTGCTAGCGTGAGTGAGGTCGCCATCATCGAGGGGAGAGCAGGGACCATGGACGATCTGGACGCCATCACCGAGGAATCGCTCGTCGCGAAGGGCGGGCGGAAGTGGTCGACCTACCCCGGCAGCCTCGGTGCGTTCATCGCGGAGATGGACTTCGGGGTCGCTCCCGTCGTCCGGGAGGCGCTGACGGAGATCGACGACCGCGACCTCTACGGCTATGCGCCCGCACAGATCGTCGCCGATCTCCGAGAGGCGACGGCCGACTTCTGCGCCGAACGCTACGGCTGGCGGTTCCCCGCCGCGCACGTCGAACCGGCGAGCGACGTCATCGCCGCGTTCATCGCCGTCCTCGACCTCCTCACCCCCGCAGGGACGCCGATCGTCCTCCCCACCCCCGCGTACATGCCGTTCTTCGACGTCGCCAGGGTGACCGGTCGCGAGCTCATCGAAGTGCCGATGCTGCGCACCGCGACCGGATGGTCGGTCGACCTCGAGGCCATCGACGCCGCGCTGAGCCCCGGTGCCACCCTCGTCCTGTGCAACCCGCACAATCCCATCGGCAAGGTCTACACGGAGTCCGAACTCACAGCGCTGGCCGATGTGGTCGAAGCCAACGGTGCCCGTGTGTTCTCCGACGAGATCCACGCACCGCTCGTCTATGAACCGGCGCGCCACGTCCCCTACGCGAGTCTGAGCGAGACCACCGCCGCCCACACGGTCACGGCGACCGCCGCCTCGAAGGCCTTCAACATCCCCGGGCTCAAGTGCGCCCAGCTCATCCTCACCTCATCCGAGGACCGGGCCGAGTGGAAGCGACGCGGACTGTTCGTCTCCCAGGCGGCGTCGAATCCCGGGATTCTTGCGACGACGGCCGCCTACACCCGCGGCGGTGAGTGGCTCGCGAAGATCACCGGATACCTGGCCGGCAACCGCGACCTCCTCACCGAACTCCTCACGGCGGAGCTGCCGGACATCCCCTTCCTGCCTCCCGAGGGCACCTATCTCGCGTGGCTCGACATGCGCGGCTACGGTTTCGACGACCACCTCACGAAGCACTTCACCGAGACGGCGAAGGTCGCGCTCACCGAGGGCCGACTGTGCGGAGAGGTCGGGGCCGGACACGTGCGCCTCAACTTCGCCCTCCCCCGCCCCCTCCTGCGCGAGGCGGTCGAGCGCATCGCCGCCGCGACGAAGGGCTGAGGGATCCGCCCGGATCAGCCCTCGGGCAGCCAGTCGACGAGGTCATAGGAGGGGCTCTCCGCCGCAGCCTCCCGGACCTGCTGGTCGTAGCGGAGGTAGTACTCGAGGTTGCAGCGGTCCATGACGGCCCGGAACCGCTGTGACGGCTGCTCCTCGCCGACGAGGTCGACAGGCAGCAGCGGATTCTCCATCACCGCGCGACCGACCCGGAAGTAGAGGTCGAAGAACCGGCCGATCGGCAGCTCCGGCAGCCCGGTGCCGGGTCTGCCCTGTTCCCCGGCGAGGAGCGCGAGTTCGGCCTCGAGGGACTCGATCTCCGTGCGCGCGCAGTCGAGGTCGAAGGCGATGGCCGTCAGCCGCTTCGCGGACTCGAGGTCGTCAGGGACGAGGCGCGTGAACTCGTACCAGCCGCCGTTGGTCATCTCCGGCAGCTGCGCGACGAGAGCACGGGCATGGTCGTGGAAGCCGATGAGCAGACCCGACCGCAGCTGCCGGTACCCGAGCATCCGCGCCGAGTACTGGAAGCGGTCGCGCAGCTGGCGGGAGGCCTCAGGGATCGTGTAGATCGCGGCGTGGAAATGCCCGTCGAACTCCGGCGCCGTCCGCTCTCCGCCGATGTCGTGGAACTGGGAGAGGATACGTTCGCGCAGACGGTAGAGGGTCACCCGGCCTCGGCGCTCGGCGGTGACGAGCTCGCGCTGGACCATGCGGGTGAGCTGGTTGTGCACGCTTGAGGCCGAATACCCGTGGTCGGCGAGGATGCGCACGATGATCGGACCGGGCACGGCGCTCGCGCGCAGACACCCGAAGACGGAGATCACGTCGAAGGTGATCCTGGTCAGCCGGTAGCGATCGCCCACATCTGAGCTCCGTTTCGTGACATCTTGGACTCGGCCCACAGCCTGATCGTACCTTGAGAGCAGGCAGTCAGCCCCCGCGGATCCGGGGATGTTCCCCTGCTCGGAACGCTTCCCCACCTGCGCCGATGTGAAGAGAGGTCAGTCATGGACGATGAGAAGCACACCCAGACCCTGCGCACCTACCACCAGGCCCGCACGACCGCCGCAATCGCCGGAGGAATCGCGACGTTCCTCGCCTTCGCGATCTTCCAGATCGTCGGAGCCGGGATCCTCGACACCGCCGCGTGGATGTTCGCGCTCGGGGCGATGACGTTCTCCGGCGTCTTCGTCGCCAGCTACCTCGGCTACGCTGCCGCCGGCAAGCGGACCCGAGTCGACGCGGCCGCCTGATCCGGTCCTCCCCGACCTCCCCTCACCCTGCCCGGCACCGCGCCGTCACGGCGGCCGACGGCCGGCTGCCGGCTGCCGGCGGGCGTCAGTTGCCCTCAGGCGCCGGCCGCATGCGGTCGCTAGCAGTCGGCGGGCGTTAGCTGCCAGCCGGCGGCACCGGCACGATCCCGAACGGGGCGAGCCCGGCCGCACCGCCGTCGGCGGCGGTGAGCACCCAGACCCCGTCAGCGTGCCGGGCGACACTGTGCTCCCAGTGGCTGGCCCGGGAACCGTCGGCCGTGACGACGGTCCAGTCATCGGCGAGCGTCACAGTCTCGGGGCTGCCGGCGGTGAGCATCGGCTCGATGGCCAGGCACATTCCGGGCCGGATCTTCGGGCCGTTCGACTTCGCCCGGTAGTTGAGCACCTCGGGTGCCATGTGCATGGCCGTGCCGATGCCGTGCCCGGTGAACTCCTCGACGAGGCCGAGCGCAGGCGCCGCCTCGGTGACGTAGTCGTCGATGGCGTCCCCGATGTCGCTCACCTTCGTCCCCGTCGCGAACGCCGCGATGCCCGCCCACATCGCGCCTTCAGTGGCACGGGAGAGGGCACGGTCCGCCTCGGTGCCGGCGTCGTCCCCGCCGACGACCATCGTGAACGCGGAATCGCCGTGGAATCCCCCGACGATCGCCCCGCCGTCGATGGAGACGAGGTCCCCGCGCTCCAGGACACGCTTCCCGGGGATCCCGTGGACGATCTCCTCGTTGACGGAGATGCAGAGGACCGCGGGGAACCCCTGATAGCCCTTGAAGTTCGACGTCGCTCCGGCGTCCGCGATCGCGCGTTCGGCTGCCGCGTCGACCTCCGCGGTCGTGGCCCCCGGCACCGCGGCCGCACGGGCTGCATCGAGAGCCGCCCTGGTGACCAGGCCGGCCCGATGCATCCGCACGAGCTCGGCGGGGGACTTGAGCTCGATCCGCGGACCGAAGATCATCGCAGGGCGGCGAGGATGCGGTCGGTGATCTCGGCGACCTCGCCGAGGCCGTCGACCTCGCGCAGGAGCCCGCGTTCGCGGTAGATGTCGGTCAGCGGCTGGGTCTGCTCGGCGTAGACGTCGAGGCGGTGGCGGATGACGTCCTCGCTGTCGTCGCTGCGCCCTTCCTTCTCCGCGCGCGCGAGCAGACGGGCGACGACCTCGTCGGTGTCGGCGGTGAGCTCGACGACGCCGGAGAGCTCGGTGCCCGCCTCGGCGAGCATCCGGTCGAGTTCGGCGACCTGCGCAGCGGTGCGCGGGTAGCCGTCGAGGAGGAAGCCCTCACGTGCGTCGTCCTGACTGAGACGATCGGCGACCATCTTGTTCGTCACCTCGTCGGGGACGTACTCCCCGGCATCCATGTAGCGCTTGGCGAGCTTGCCGAGCTCCGTCTCCCCCTTGACGTTGGCGCGGAAGATGTCACCGGTGGAGATCGCAGGGATGCTCAGGGCCTCGGCCAGCCGTGCCGCCTGGGTGCCCTTGCCCGCTCCGGGCGGGCCGATGAGGATGATGCGTGAACTCATATCTGTCCTTCCCAGACCGTGATCGGTCTGTGCTTCCAGGGCCGTGACCGACGCCGGTGCGGCGCCGGAGGCCCTCGTGGTGGCGCGGGATCAGCGCAGCAGGCCCTCGTAGTGGCGCTGCTGCATCTGGGCGTCGATCTGCTTGACCGTCTCGAGGCCGACTCCCACGATGATGAGCAGCGACGTGCCGCCGAACGGGAAGTTCTGGTTCGCGTTGATGAGGACCAGGGCGATGAGCGGGATGAGCGCGACGAACGCGAGGTAGAGCGATCCGGGGAAGTTGATCCGGCTGAGCACGAAGCTCAGGTAGTCGGCGGTGGGGCGGCCGGCGCGGATGCCGGGGATGAAGCCGCCGTACTTCTTCATGTTGTCCGCGACTTCCTCCGGGTTGAAGGTGATCGCGACGTAGAAGTAGGAGAAGAAGATGACGAGCACCGCGTAGGCGGCGATGTAGATCGGGTGGTCGCCGCGCGTGAAGTACGTGTTGATCCACTCGACCCAGCCCGTCTGCGGGTCGAAGAACTGAGCGATGAGGCTCGGCAGGTAGAGGACCGAGGAGGCGAAGATGACCGGGATGACGCCGGCCATGTTGACCTTGATCGGAATGTACGTCGACGTGCCGCCGAACATACGGCGCCCGACCATGCGCTTGGCGTACTGGACGGGGATGCGTCGCTGCGACTGCTCGACGAAGACGACGAGGGCGACGAGGACGAGTCCGACGGCGATGACGATGAGGAAGACGTCGATGCCCTGCTCGCTGAGGATCGCCCCGAGCGAGGAGGGGAACGCCGAGGCGACGGAGGTGAAGATGAGGATCGACATGCCGTTGCCGACGCCGTGCTCGGTGATCTGCTCGCCGAGCCACATGATCAGACCGGTGCCGGCCGTGAGCGTGAGGACGAGGATCGCCAGACCCCACCATTCGTTGTTGACGATGAGGTCGGTGCAGCCCTGGATGTTGCCGAAGAGCGCACCCGACTCCACGGTGGCGACCAGTGTCGTCGAGTTGAGGACCGCGAGACCGATCGTGAGGTAGCGCGTGTACTGGGTGAGCTTCGCCTGGCCGGAGGCGCCTTCCTTGTGGAGGGCCTCGAAGCGCGGGATGACGACGCGCAGCAGCTGGACGATGATGCTCGCCGTGATGTAGGGCATGATGCCGAGAGCGAAGATCGACAGCTGGAGCAGGGCGCCGCCGCTGAAGAGGTTGATCATCGCGAACCCGCCGGAGTTCAGCTGCGGGGAGGCCACGCACTCCTGGACCTTCGTGTAGTCGATGCCGGGCGAGGGGATGAACGAGCCCAGTCGGAAGATGACGATGATGCCCAGGGTGAAGAGGAGTTTGTTCCTCAGGTCAGGCGTGGTGAAGGCCCTCCGAATTGCGCCGATCAAGCGTCCTCCTCAGTGGGGGATGGAAGTCAGGGTCGCTGTCACGACCTGGCGAATGAGACAAATACCTGCAAAAGACTACCAGGGTCGAGGGTCCAGACCGAAACCGGACGGGCCCCTCTCCCCCGGTTTCTCGCCGTTCTCCCCGCCCCGCCGTGACCGGGGTCTCCGCGGGTGCCGGGTGCCGCCTCGGCGATGGTGTCCCCGCTCGCCCGCCGAGGCGGTGGCTGGGTGCGCAGGGACGACGAAGGGGACGGTCACCGAAGTGACCGTCCCCTCTCAGCCGTGGTCCGACTCAGCGCAGGGCGCTGAACGGATCAGGCCTCGGTGGCGTTGCCGCCCGCAGCCTTGATCTTCTCGAGCGCGGAGCCCGAGAACTTGTCTGCGGTGATGTTGATCGCCACAGTGATCTCGCCCGTGCCCAGAACCTTGACCGGCTGCTTCGGGCGCACAGCGCCCTTGGCGACCAGATCGGCGACGGTGACGTCGCCGCCTTCCGGGAACAGTGCCGACAGCTTGTCGAGGTTGACGACCTGGAAGGTCACCTTCGCGGGGTTCTTGAACCCACGCAGCTTCGGCAGACGCATGTGCATCGGCGTCTGGCCGCCCTCGAAGCCGTGCGGAACCTGGTAGCGGGCCTTCGTGCCCTTGGTTCCGCGTCCGGCGGTCTTGCCCTTCGAGCCCTCACCGCGACCCACACGGGTCTTCGCGGTCTTGGCGCCCGGGGCCGGACGGAGATCGTGGAGCTTGAGTGCGTCGTTGTTCGCCATATCAGTCCACCTCTTCCACAGTCACAAGGTGACGCACGACGTTGATCATTCCCCGGATCTCCGGACGATCCTCGTGCACCACCACATCGTTGATCCGCTTGAGGCCGAGCGAACGCAGCGAATCACGCTGGTTCTGCTTGCCGCCGATCTCGGACTTCTTCTGAGTAACCTTGAGCTTCGCCATCAGGACTTCGCCCCGCTTTCGGCGGCCGCACGCAGGAGAGCGTGCGGAGCGACCTCGTCGACGGGCAGGCCGCGGCGGGCCGCGACTTCCTCGGGACGCTCAAGGTTCTGCAGAGCCTTGATTGCAGCGTGGACGATGTTGATCGCGTTCGACGAACCCAGCGACTTGGACAGGATGTCCTGGACGCCGGCGGCATCGAGCACGGCGCGGACCGGACCACCGGCGATGACGCCGGTACCCGGAGCGGCCGGGCGGAGCAGGACGACGCCTGCCGCTTCCTCACCCTGGACGGGGTGAGGGATCGTCTTCTGGATGCGGGGGACGCGGAAGAAGTTCTTCTTCGCCTCCTCGACACCCTTCGCGATCGCGGCGGGCACTTCCTTCGCCTTGCCGTAGCCCATGCCGACCATGCCGTCTCCGTCACCGACGACGACGAGGGCGGTGAAGGAGAACCGACGTCCACCCTTGACGACCTTCGACACGCGGTTGATCGTGACGACGTGCTCGATGAACTGGCTCTTCTCCTCGCGGTCTCCGCGACCGCCGCGTCCACGGCCTTCGCCGCGTCCGCGACCCTGGCCGCGTCCGCCGCGGTTGTCACCGCCGCGGCTGTCGCCGCCGCGGTTCTCCGCAGTCTCCTGCGATTCCTTGTTCTCTTCAGTGCTCATAGGGCCAATCCTCCTTCACGGGCACCTTCGGCGATGGCCTGCACTCGGCCGTGGTAGGCGTTGCCTCCACGGTCGAACACGACGGCCTCGACGCCGGCTTCCTTGGCGCGCTGAGCAACCAGCTCGCCGACCTTGCGGGCCTTGCCGGTCTTGTCTGCTTCGAGTGCGCGCAGCTCGGCTTCCATGGTGGACGCCGATGCCAGGGTCTTGCCGACGGTGTCGTCGATGACCTGGACGAAGACGTGGCGCGTGGAACGGGTCACTGAGAGACGCGGGCGCTCGGCCGTGCCGCTGACGTGCTTGCGCAGACGAGCGTGACGACGCTTGCGAGCAGCTGCCCTGCCCTTGCCGTAGCTTTCCTTCTTGCCAAAGGCCATCTCTACTTACCAGCCTTTCCGACCTTGCGACGGACGTTCTCGCCGGCGTAGCGCACACCCTTGCCCTTGTACGGCTCAGGCTTGCGCAGCTTCCGGATGTTCGCAGCGGTCTCGCCGACCAACTGCTTGTCGATGCCGTGGACGGCCACCTTGTTCTGCCCCTCGACGGTGAACGAGATGCCCTCCGGCGGTTCGACGGTGATCGAGTGGCTGTAGCCGAGAGCGAACTCGAGGTTCGATCCCTTCGCCTGCACACGGTAGCCGGTGCCGACGATCTCGAGGCCCTTCGAGTAGCCATCGGTGACACCGATGATCATGTTGTTGATCAGGGTGCGGGACAGTCCGTGGAGCGAACGCGATTCGCGCTCGTCGTCAGGACGGGCCACGGTCACGACGCCATCCTCGAGCGACACGGTGATCGGCTCGGCGATGGTCACGGACAGTTCGCCCTTGGGTCCCTTGACGGCGACATCCTGGCCGTCGATCTTCACCTCGACACCAGAGGGAACGGAGATCGGGTTCTTGCCAATGCGTGACATGCTCTTCTCTCCTTTCCTTACCAGACGTAGGCGAGGACTTCCCCACCCACACCCTTCTTGGCGGCCTGTCGATCGGTCAGGAGACCTGAGGACGTCGACAGGATGGCGATGCCGAGTCCACCGAGGACCTTCGGCAGGTTGGTCGACTTCGCGTAGACGCGCAGCCCGGGCTTCGACACACGGCGGAGGCCGGCGATCGAACGCTCACGGTTGGGGCCGAACTTGAGATCGAGGCGAAGGGTCTTCCCGACGGTCGCGTCTTCGACGCTCCACCCGGTGATGTAGCCTTCCTCCTTGAGGATCTCGGCGATGTTCGACTTCAGCTTCGAGAACGGCATGCTGACGTCCTCGTGGTAAGCCGAGTTGGCGTTGCGCAGACGCGTGAGCATGTCTGCGACTGGATCAGTCATTGTCATTGTGGGCTCATGCCCTTCCTCGTTACGGTTTCCGCCCGCGACGTGCGCGCTTGGACCTGCAACGTAGAGATCATTTGGTCTTGAACGGGAACCCGAGGTGACGCAGCAGAGCACGTCCCTCATCGTCGGTCTTGGCGGTCGTGACGACGGTGATGTCCATACCGCGGACGCGATCGATGCGATCCTGGTCGATCTCGTGGAACATCGACTGCTCCGTGAGACCGAAGGTGTAGTTGCCGTTGCCGTCGAACTGACGGTCCGAGAGTCCGCGGAAGTCGCGGATGCGCGGAAGCGCCAGGGAGATGACACGGTCGACGAACTCCCACATGCGGGCGCCGCGCATGGTCACGTGCGCACCGATGGGCTGGCCCTCGCGCAGCTTGAACTGGGCGATCGACTTCTTCGCCCGGGTCACGACCGGCTTCTGGCCGGTGATGAGGGTGAGGTCGTTGATCGCACCTTCGATGAGCTTCGAGTCACGCGCAGCGTCACCCACACCCATGTTCACGACGACCTTGGTCAGGCCGGGAACCTGCATCGGGTTCGCGTAGTCGAATTCGTCCTGGAGCTTACCGACGATCTCATCGCGGTAGACCTGCTTGAGGCGCGGCGCCGGACGGTTCGTGCTTGTCTCCGTCATCAGATCTCCTCCCCGGTGCGACGCGAGTAGCGGACGCGAACGGTCTTGGTGCGACCGTCCCGCTCGACCTTCTCCTCGCGGTATCCGACGCGGGTCGGCTTGTTGTCCTTGGGATCAACGAGCGCCACGTTGGACACATGGATGGGGGCTTCGTGCGTCTCACGGCCACCGGCGGTGCCGCCGGCCTGAGTCTGGGTTGCCTTCTTGTGCTTGATCACGCGGTTGACGCCCTCGACGAGGACGCGGTTGCGCTCGGGGTAGACGGCAAGGACCTTGCCCTGCTTCCCCCGGTCGCCGCCGCGCGACTGACGGGCACCTGCGATCACCTGGACGAGGTCGCCCTTCTTGATCTTGAGCTTGTTCGCCATGCTCACAACACCTCCGGTGCCAGGGAGACGATCTTCATGAACTTCTTGTCACGCAATTCGCGTCCCACGGGTCCGAAGATGCGGGTGCCGCGCGGTTCCCCATCGTTCTTGAGGATGACTGCTGCATTCTCGTCGAACTTGATGTAGGAGCCGTCCGGACGACGGCGTTCCTTGGCGGTGCGGACGATGACGGCCTTGACGACGTCACCCTTCTTCACATTGCCGCCGGGGATTGCGTCTTTGACGGTGGCCACGATGGTGTCACCGATCGAGGCGTAGCGCCGACCGGAACCGCCGAGGATCCTGATGGCCAGGATCTCCTTGGCTCCGGTGTTGTCGGCGACTTTGAGTCGCGACTCTTGCTGAATCACTGTTTTCTCCTGTCGTCGCGCTGGTTCTCACGATGGTGCTGCGAGCCTTGCGGAACGGATTCATTGACATACTCACCCCGTTCCCGGTAGCCGCCCATGGTCTCGCGGACGAGACCATGGGCGGGACCAGGAGGGAGGGGCGATGCCGGCTTTACTTGGCTCGTTCGACGATCTCGACGAGCCGCCAGCGCTTCGCGGCCGAGACCGGCCGCGTTTCGGCCACGACGACGAGGTCGCCGATACCGGCGGTGTTCTCCTCGTCATGAGCCTTGATCTTGACCGACTTGCGCATGACCTTGCCGTAGAGGCGGTGCTTCATGCGCTCCTCGACCTCGACGACGATGGTCTTGTCCATCTTGTCGGACACGACGTAGCCACGCGCAGTCTTGCGGGAGTTGCGCTCGGGGGTCGTCGCCTCGGGCTTGGTGGTCTCCGCCATCACTTGTCCTCTTCCTTCGCATCAGCGGGGTTCGGACGGATGTCCAGCTCCCGCTCGTTGAGCACGGTGTAGATACGAGCGATGTCGCGACGCACAGCCTTGAGGCGGCCGTGGCTCTCCAGCTGGCCGGTGGCCGACTGGAAACGCAGATTGAACAGCTCGGCCTTGGCCTTCTTGAGCTCCTCTGCCAGACGCTCGTTGTCGAAACCGTCAAGCGCGTCCATGGACAGGTTCTTCGAACCGATTGCCATGCTCACTCACCACCTTCGCGGGCCACGATGCGGGCCTTGAGCGGAAGCTTGTGGATCGCCAGGCGCAGGGCCTCGCGAGCAACTTCCTCGGACACGCCGGCGAGTTCGAACATGACCCGACCCGGCTTGACATTGGCGACCCACCACTCGGGAGAGCCCTTACCGGAACCCATGCGGGTCTCGGCGGGCTTCTTCGTCAGCGGTCGGTCAGGGTAGATGTTGATCCACACCTTGCCACCGCGCTTGATGTAGCGCGTCATGGCAATACGTGCGGCTTCGATCTGCCTGTTGGTGACGTAGGCCGGCTCGAGGGCCTGGATGCCGTAGTCACCGAAGGCCACCGTCGTGCCACCCTTGGCGGCGCCGCCCCGCTTGGGGTGGTGCTGCTTGCGGTACTTCACTCGACGAGGGATCAACATGTCTCAGCCCTCCGTTCCGGCCTCAGCCGCGGGGGCCTCGGCGCTGTTCTCAGTGGTACGGGCCGAGTCGTTCCGGCGGGCTCCGCCTTCCTGACCGCGGCCACGGCCGCCACGACCGCGTCCACGACCACGCGGGCCGCGGGCAGCAGGAGCCTTCGCCTGCTCGGCGGCAAGCTCCTTGTCGGTCATGTCGCCCTTGTAGATCCACACCTTGACGCCGATGCGTCCGAAGGTGGTGTGCGCCTCGTGGAATCCGTAGTCGATGTTCGCGCGCAGGGTGTGCAGGGGCACACGGCCTTCGCGGTAGAACTCCGACCGGCTCATCTCGGCGCCGCCGAGACGACCCGAGCACTGCACGCGGATGCCCTTGGCACCGGCGCGCTGCGCCGACTGGATCGCCTTGCGCATCGCACGGCGGAACGCCACACGGCTCGCGAGCTGCTCGGCAACACCCTGAGCGACGAGCTGAGCGTCGATCTCGGGGTTCTTCACCTCGAGGATGTTGAGCTGGATCTGCTTGCCGGTGAGCTTCTCGAGCTGACCGCGGATGCGGTCGGCTTCGGCGCCGCGACGTCCGATGACGATGCCCGGACGGGCGGTGTGGATGTCGACGCGGACACGGTCACGGGTGCGCTCGATGTTGACCTTCGAGATGCCGGCCCGCTCGAGGCCCTTGGTCATCATCTGACGGATCTTGACGTCTTCGAGCACGTAGTCGCTGTAGCGCTGCCCCGGCTTGGTCGAGTCAGCGAACCACTTCGACTTGTGGTCCGTGGTGATTCCGAGTCGGAATCCGTTCGGATTGATCTTCTGGCCCATTAGCGGTTCCCCTTCCGGCTCTTGCGCTGAGGCAGGTCATCGCCGCTGGCCAGGACCACGGTGACGTGGCTGGTGCGCTTCTCGATGCGGAACGCACGTCCCTGAGCACGCGGGCGGAACCGCTTCATGGTCGGTCCTTCGTCCACGAACGCCTCCGAGATGACCAGGTCGTTCTCGTCGAACGCAAGGCCCTCCTCGTCGGCCTTGACACGCGCATTGGCGATGCCCGAGGCGACGAGCTTGTAGATCGGATCGGATGCGGACTGTTCTGCAAACTTCAACACTGCAAGTGCTTCGGTCGCCTGCTGACCACGAATGAGGTCGATGACGCGCCGAGCCTTGCGAGGCGTGACGCGCAGGTAACGCGCCTTAGCCTTGGCTTCCATCGCTTCCTTCTCTCTTGTCTAAGATCGAGAGTCCCCCGCCTCAGCGGCGGCGACCCTTGCGATCGTCCTTTTCGTGGCCACGGAACGTCCGTGTGGGTGCGAACTCGCCGAGCTTGTGCCCGACCATCGCTTCAGTGATGAAGACCGGCACGTGCTTGCGTCCGTCGTGAACGGCGATGGTGTGTCCCAGGAAGTCCGGGATGATCATCGAGCGACGCGACCATGTCTTGATTACGTTCTTGGTGCCCTTTTCGTTCTGACGAGCGACCTTCTGGTACAGGTGCTCATCGACGAAAGGACCCTTCTTGAGGCTACGAGGCATAAGTCAGTACTCCAATCAGCGCTTCTTGCCGGTCCGGCGACGGCGCACGATGTACTTGTCGCTCTCTTTCTTCGGCCGGCGAGTGCGGCCTTCTGGCTGACCCCAAGGGCTGACCGGGTGACGACCACCGGAGGTCTTGCCCTCGCCACCGCCGTGCGGGTGGTCGACCGGGTTCATCACAACACCGCGGACGGTCGGGCGCTTGCCCTTCCAGCGCATGCGGCCTGCCTTGCCCCAGTTGATGTTCGACTGCTCGGCGTTGCCGACCTCGCCGACCGTGGCACGGCAGCGGGCGTCGACGTTGCGGATCTCGCCCGAAGGCATCCGCAGCTGAGCGAAACGGCCGTACTTCGCGACGAGCTGCACGGACGAACCGGCAGAGCGGGCGATCTTCGCGCCGCCACCGGGGCGGAGCTCGACGGCGTGGACGACGGTGCCGACCGGGATGTTGCGCAGGGCGAGGTTGTTGCCCGGCTTGATGTCGGCGCCCGGTCCCGCTTCCACCTGTGCGCCCTGCTTGAGGTTGTGCGGGGCGATGATGTAGCGCTTCTCACCGTCTGCGTAGTGCAGGAGGGCGATGCGCGCGGTGCGGTTCGGGTCGTATTCGATGTGTGCGACCTTGGCGGGCACGCCGTCCTTGTCATGGCGACGGAAGTCGATGACACGGTACTGGCGCTTGTGTCCGCCGCCCTGATGGCGGGTGGTCACGCGTCCCTGGTTGTTGCGGCCGCCGCGCTTGGGCAGCGGGCGCAGAAGCGACTTCTCCGGCGTCGACCGGGTCACTTCGACGAAGTCGGCGACCGAAGAGCCACGGCGGCCCGGGGTCGTCGGCTTGTGCTTGCGGATTCCCATGAGTCTTGTCCTTCTCTGGCGAAGGATCGCTTAGAGCGATCCACCGAAGATGTCGATCGATCCGTCCTTGAGGGCGACGATGGCACGCTTGGTGTCCTTGCGCTTCCCCCAGCCGGTGCGGGTGCGACGGCGCTTGCCCTGACGGTTCAGGGTGTTCACCTTGGCGACCTGCACATCGAAGATCGATTCAATGGCGTTCTTGATCTCGGTCTTGTTCGAGCGCTGATCGACGATGAAGGTGTACTTGCCTTCGTCCATCAGGCTGTAGGTCTTTTCCGAGACGACCGGCGCGATGATGATGTCGCGCGGATCCTTGAAGTTGAGACTCATGATGCGTCCTCCGAATTGCGGTTTCCGCCCAGGAACGCGGCAAGAGCTGCCTCGGTGAACACGATGTCATCGGCGATCAGCACATCGTAGGTGTTGAGCTGATCGGAGGTGAGCACGTGGACGTGGGGCAGGTTGCGCACGCTGAGGTAGGTGACCTCGTCGTCGCGGTCGAGCACCACGAGGGTGTTCTTCCGGTCGGAGAGGCCGGCGAGCGCGAGCTTCGCCTGCTTGGTCGACGGGGCGTCGCCGGTGATGAGGTTCTTCACGACGAAGACCTGATCGAGGCGTGCGCGGTCGGAGAGGGCACCGCGCAGGGCGGCGGCCTTCATCTTCTTCGGCGTCCGCTGCGAGTAGTCGCGCGGCACCGGACCGTGCACGATTCCACCGCCGTTGTACTGGGGAGCGCGGATCGAACCCTGACGGGCGTTGCCGGTTCCCTTCTGACGGTAGGGCTTGCGACCGCCGCCGCGAACTTCGGAGCGGGTCTTGGTCTTGTGCGTGCCCTGACGGGCAGCAGCGAGCTGCGCGACGACGACCTGGTGGATGAGCGGCACGTTCGTCTGCACGCCGAAGACCTCGGCAGGCAGGTCGACCGAGCCGGTCTTCGCACCGGTGGCATCGACGACGTCGACTGTCTTGACATCAGACATATCGTTCAGGCCTCCTTCGCGGCCGAGCGAACGAGAACGACGGCGCCCTTGGGGCCGGGAACGGCGCCCTTGATGAGCAGGAAGTTGTTCTCGGGGTCCACGGCGTGGATCGTGAGGTTCTGGGTGGTGTGCTTGACGGCACCCATGCGGCCGGCCATGCGCATGCCCTTGAACACGCGACCCGGCGTAGCCGCTCCACCGATCGAACCGGGCTTGCGGTGGTTGCGGTGAGCACCGTGCGAGGCGCCGACACCGGCGAAGCCGTGGCGCTTCATGACACCGGCGGTGCCCTTGCCCTTGGTCTTCGCGGTGACGTCGACCTTGACTCCGGCCTCGAACGTGTCGACACCGAGCTCCTGGCCGAGCGAGTACTCGCCGGCGTCAGCGGTGCGCAGCTCGACGAGGTGGCGACGCGGGGTCACGCCGGCCTTCTCGAAGTGACCTGCGGTCGGCTTGTTGACCTTGCGCGGGTCGATCTCGCCGAATGCGATCTGCACGGCGGGGTAACCATCGGTTTCCTCGTCGCGGATCTGGGTGACAACGTTGTTTCCGGTGGCCACAACGGTCACCGGCACGAGCTTGTTCTGCTCATCCCACACCTGGGTCATGCCCAGCTTGGTACCCAGAAGGCCCTTGACCTTGCGGGTGGTCGGGAGAGCTGAGGAACGAGTGTTCGCCATTTTTCCCTCCCTTAGAGCTTGATCTCGATGTTGACGTCGTCAGCGAGGTCGAGACGCATGAGCGAATCGACTGCCTTCGGCGTCGGATCGACGATGTCGATCAGACGCTTGTGCGTGCGCATCTCGAAGTGCTCACGGCTGTCCTTGTACTTGTGCGGCGAACGGATGACGCAGTACACGTTCTTCTCCGTCGGCAACGGCACGGGGCCCACAACAGTCGCACCAGCGCGAGTGACGGTGTCCACGATCTTGCGTGCAGCACTGTCGATCACAGCGTGGTCGTACGACTTGAGCCGGATGCGGATCTTCTGTCCCGCCATGGCGTCGTCTCTTTCTTCAGTTCCTTCCGGCCATCAACCATCACCCGAGAATGCTCGGGCGTGGTCTGTGCCGGCTGACTATGACCGGCCCCCGCGGTCGGGCGTGTCGGCTGTTCCTTGCGGAGAAATCCTTCGATTTCCTCGCGCGGTCCGACGGCGCTTCTACTCATTGGCTGCTCGGTCCGAACCCGCAGTGAAGCAGATTCATCGATCCGATAGTGTTCCGGGCTGTTCGCGGCCGAAGGCCGCAGTGCAGGGGTCAACACCCGAAACGCAACCTGACCATCTTGTCACAGTCCCGGTGTCCCGCGCAATTCCGGGCTTCTCGCTTGTGAGAGAAGTCTCAGCGAACCACTCCGGCTCCCCGCCGCCGACCCCTCACGAGTGAGAAGGGTCTCAGCCCCGAACTTCTTCCGTCCCGAAGAGCGCAGCTCGCGCCCGACTGACTCACCAGTCCGCGATGCCTCCGTCGGGGTTCTTTCGGCCCGAAGTCGCGTCTGTGGTCGAAGAACCGAGGTGATTGCGCCGAAACCGCCGATTCGCCTCGGTTTATCGACCACACACGGGTTGGTTCGGCGGTTGCACCTGCCCGAGGCCGTCGTCCTTGACCCGCAAGTGCCGCCCCGCCTAGGCGGTCGTCCTCCACCCGTACAAGCTGCCCCGCCGAGGTGGTCCCTCGCTCCCAGCCGGCAGGGCACGCTCCGGTTCCGAAGAATCGCACACCTTCAGGAGTGCGTTAGTGGTCGAAGAACCGTGGAAAATGCGCCGAAATCGCCGATTCGCCTCGGTTCATCGACCACACACGGGTTGGTTCGGCGGTTGCACCTGCCCGAGGCCGTCGTCCTTGACCCGCAAGTGCCAACCCGCCTAGGCGGTCGTCCTCCACCCGTACAAGCTGCCCCGCCGAGGCGGCCTTCCCTCTCGCGACCGGTGCCGTTCTCATGCTTCGGCGGGGGTGGTGAACTGAGTGCGGCTACGCCTCGGCGGCGGACTGAGTCTGACCGTTCTGCTGAACCTCGCCGTCGGCCCGGACCCCGCCGTTGCGCTGCGACTGCCCGTTCCCGTTCTGCTGGGCCTTGGCACGGTCGAGCGCGCGCTTCCGGGCGGCCTCCGATTCGGCTGCCAGACGCTTCGCGTTCTCCGGGTCGCGGGTGAGGTTCTCCCCTGTCTCGGGGTCGAAGACCATGACCTTGGCCGGGTCGAACCAGAGGTCGACGGTGTCACCCTCCTGGACATTCGTCGCCGGATCGAGGACGGCGACGACCTGAGTGCGCGCGCCTTCGCCGTCGAGGTCCCGGTCGAGCTCTTCGAGGGCCTCGCGCACGGCGGGCGCCGCTTCGAAGGGCAGGTAGGCGTAGACCTCGTTGCCCAGCCATTCGGTGACGTCGACCTCGGCGCTGAGCAGGGCGCCGCGTCCGCGGCGCTCCTCATCGATCGTCGCCGCATCGTGGAAGTCCTCGGGTCGGATGCCGGCGACGAGGTACTGGGGTGCGTCGCGCAGCTTCTCCCGCTCGCCCTCGGGCAGGGTGAAGACGCCGAAGGGCGAGCGCAGCTCACCGTCAACGTTCTCCACCGGCAGGAAGTTCATCGGCGGGGAGCCGATGAAGCCGGCGACGAAGAGGTTGACCGGCTCGTCGTAGAGCTCCTGCGGACTGGCGTACTGCTGGAGGACGCCCTTCTTGAGCACGGCGACCTTGTCCCCGAGCGTCATCGCCTCGGTCTGGTCGTGGGTGACGTAGACGGTCGTCACCGCGAGGTTGCGCTGCATCCGCGCGATCTCCGTGCGCATCTGGATCCGCAGCTTCGCATCGAGGTTCGACAGCGGCTCGTCGAAGAGGAAGGCCTTCGCATCGCGGACGATCGCCCGCCCCATCGCCACGCGCTGACGCTGACCGCCGGAGAGGTTCGCAGGCTTGCGGTCGAGGTGGTCGCCGAGTTCGAGGAGCTTCGCCGCCCGCGACACCCGCTCGTCGATCTCCTGCCTGCTGTACTGGCCCTTGGCGAGGATGAGCGGGAACGCGATGTTCTCGGCCACGGTGAGGTGCGGATAGAGGGCGTAGTTCTGGAACACCATCGCCAGGTCCCGCTCCCGGGGTGCGGAGTCGTTGACCCGTTCGGAGTCGATGCGGAGGTCCCCCTCGGTGATGTCCTCGAGGCCGACGATCATCCGCAGAAGCGTCGACTTGCCCGAACCGGAGGGGCCGACGAGGATGACGAACTCGCCCTCGGCGATGTCGAGGCTGACGTCGTTGATCGCCGGGAATCCGTCGCCGTAGCGCTTGACGATGTTGCGCAGTTCGATCACTGACATGGTCGTGTGCTCCGTATCTGTGCGGTCACGATCCGCGGGTCCGCAGAGTGCTGCTCTGCGCTCCCGCGACCGGTGGCTGTGGCTGCTGGGCTGATCATCCCTTCACCGCTCCCGAGGTCAGGCCGGAGACGATCTGGCGCTGGAAGAGGAGGACGATGATGATGATCGGAATGGTGACGATGATGGCGGCCGCGGAGATCGCACCCGCCGGCTCTTCGAACTGGCTGGCTCCGGTGAAGAACGAGAGTGCCGCCGGCACCGGGCGCGCCGCCGAGGTGGAGGTCAGGGAGATGCCGTAGACGAAGTCGTTCCAGGCGATGAAGAAGGCGATGATCGCGGTGGTGAACACGCCGGGCGCGGCCAAGGGCACGATGACCTTGCGGAACGCCTGGAAGCTCGTCGCCCCGTCGACCTGTGCCGCCTGCTCGAGCTCCCACGGGATCTGCCGGAAGAACGCCGCAAGCGTCCAGATCGAGATCGGAAGGGTGAGCGAGAGATAGGGGATGATCAGGCCCGCCCACGTGTCGTAGAGCCCGATCGCCGACCAGATCCGGAACAGCGGGGTGACGAGGGAGATGACGGGGAAGATCGAGACCGCGAGCGCCATGGTGAGGATGAACTTCTTGCCGGGGAAGTCGAGCCGGGCAACCGCATAGGCCGTCAGGGTGGCGAGCACCACGGCGATGACGGTGGCGATGAGGCAGATGCCGATCGAATTCACGAGCGCCGGGAGGAAGAGGTCCTTGGCCGCACCCGTGAAGATGAGCTCGTAGTTCGACCAGTCGATCGCCGTGGGCCAGAACCGCTTGTTCGCGATGTCCCCGGGCGACTTGAGCGACAGGGAGACGATCCACAGCACCGGGAACAGTGCGTAGACGGCGACGATGAGGCTGATGACGATCCACCAGACTGTGTGCTTGCGACCCGACATCGTCACTCTCCCCTCGCCTGGGCCAAGTCGACCTTGAAGACCTTGATGAAGATGAAGCAGATGAGGGCGACGCTGAGGAAGAGCAGGACCGAGAGCGCCGAACCCATTCCCAGCTGGAGCTGACCGATCGACTGGTTGTACGTGAGGAAGGAGACCGTCGCCGTGTTCTGGGCGCCGGCGGTCATGACGAAGACCGAGTCGAAGACGCGGAAGGCGTCGAGGGTGCGGAAGAGGAGGGCGACCATGATCGCGGCCTTCATGTTCGGGATGATCACCTTCGACATCCGCTGCCACCACGAGGCGCCGTCGACGGTCGCCGCCTCGAGCATGTCGCCGGGGATCTGCGCGAGACCGGAGAGCAGGAGGAGCGAGATGAACGGCGTCGTCTTCCAGATCTCGGCCGCACAGATGACGAGGAACGCCGACCAGAAGTCACCGAACCAGTCGAACTCGGGCATCGAGAGCCACGTCCCGACGAAGCCTGTGCCGAGGTCGAAGGCGTACTTCCACGAGAAGGCGGCGACGACGGTGATGATGCCGTAGGGAATGAGGATCGCGGTGCGCACCCACGGGCGCACCGCTTTGAGTGCATTGAGCATGACGAGGGCGAGTGCGAACCCGAGGACGAGTTCGACGGCGACCGTGACAACGGTGAGCAGCAGAGTCACCCCGACCGTCTGCCACCACAGTGGGTCGGTGAGGATGACGATGTAGTTCTGCCCCCAGTTGACGAAGCGGTTGTCAGGGTCCGTCATCCGGTAGTTGAAGAACGAGAAGTAGACGGCCTGGAGGATGGGATAACCGGTGACGGCGAGGAGGATGATGACCGCGGGGGCCGAGAGCATCCAGCCCAGTCGCGTCTCCCCTCGCTGCCGGTTCGACACACGTGCCTTCACAGCAGCCTCTCCCCTCGGAGGATTTCGAGGATGAACTCCTGAGATCGTGCCGGCGTCGACTCGGGGTCGACGCTGCCCGGCGGATGCCAGGACTTCTGGATGCCGCCTGTCACCTCGTTGTAGTACGGGGTGAGCGGGCGGGCTGCCGAGATCTTCAACGACTCGGCGACGGTCTCGGCGACGGGGAACTCCTTCTGGACCTCAGGGTCGTCGAAGGCGGCGAGGTTCGAGGGAGCATTGCCGTCGGTGAGGAAGTACTCCGCCTGCTTCTCCGGCTGCCTGATGCACGCGACGGCCTCGTAGGCGAGGTCGGGGTTCTCGGAGAACGCGCCGACGCCGAGGTTGATCCCACCCAACGGCGGTCGCGCCTCCTGGGATTCGTCGACCCGGGGGTAGATCGTCCAGCCGATGTCGTCGAGCACCGCCTGGTCGAGGCTTCCCTCGTCGACGGCAGCCTTCGTCGCCGGGTAGATGAAGGGCCAGTTGACCATGAACCCGCCGTCGTCGGACTGGAACTCGAGCATCGAGGCATTCTCGTCGAGGTTGGACAGCTGAGGTCCGCCGACACCGGTGGAGCCGATCTTGGACATGATCTCCGCGGCGCTCCTGCCCGCCTCGGAGTCGATGCCGAGCTTGACCTCGTCGGCGCCGTCGGAGTCGGGGTTCGTCACGATCGATCCGCCGGCGGATTCGATCATCGCATTGATCCACACGGTCAGGGACTCGGCCCGAATGCCCTGGACGCCGACGCGCTTGTCCTGCTCCGCGGCGGCGTCGATGATCTGGTCCCAGGTGACCGGCTGGGACATGTCGAGGCCCGCCGCCTCGGCGACGGACTTCCGATACCACAGCAGCTGCGTGTTCGCCCAGAACGGGGTCGCGACGAGTTCGTCCTGGCGAGTCGAGGACTCGACGGAGGACGGGATGACGCCTTCGGTGAACTCGTTCACGTACTTCTCGGGAACCGGGGTGAGGTAGTCGGCGTTGGCCATCTCGGCGACGTAGACCGGGTCGAGGCTCATGATGTCGATCGAGGAGTCCTATGAGGCGAGGCGGCGGATGAGCTGCTCTCGCTGGCTGGGAGCGTCGTTGGGCAGCAGACTCGTCGAGATCCGGTACTTCCCGTCCGCCTCTGCAGTGCACTGTTCGGCGATCTTCGCCTGACCCCCGTTGTCAGGGTTGATGTACCACGTCAGCGTCGGTGTCGACGTTCCGCTCGCACAGCCGGTGATCCCGACGAGTCCGAGCAGGGCGAACGCGGCCAGGCCCGTTCGCCAGGGCCGGAGCTTCCTTGCCGTATGCCTCATTGCCTACCTGCCAGTCTGCGACGTTGCCGGTGGCACTGCCACCTGGATCACACATTACCTCAAGTCGGCACTCATGCCAGTGGCACCCACACTGCACTCTCGCCCGACAGCGTCCCCTCGTCCCATGCGGCAGGTCCGCTTGCGGCCAGGATCGGCCGCCCGACCGCCTCGGGCAGGGCGATCGGCGCCTCCGAGAGGTTCGCGGCCACGAGCACCGCGGCGGTCTCCGTCGTCACGGTGAAGGCGAGGAGTCCCCGCTGCGGATCGTGGAGGGGGTGCCACGCGAACGCTCCCCGCCCCATCCCGAGCTCCCGGCGAGTCCGGAGCAGTCCCCGGTAGAGGTGGAGGTGGGACTCGGGGTCGTCGTTCTGGATGTCATGGGCGAGGACGGAGTGGCCCTCGGGCTGGGGAAGCCACGTCTCCTCCCCCGCCGGCGTGCCGAAACCCAGATGCGGCGCCGAGGCGGACCACGGGTACGGGGTGCGGGCCCCGTCACGGCCGAGTTCGGCTCCGCGGCTGCGCGCATAGACCGGGTCGCGCCGCGCCGAGGCGGGCAGCTGCGTGTGCTCGGGCAGCCCGAGTTCGTCACCCTGGTAGATGTAGGCCGATCCCGGCAGTCCGAGTTCGATGAGCGCCATCGCCGAGGCGCGACGACGTCCCAGCGTGAGATCCGGCTGCGGGTCGTCGGGTCCGATGCCCCGCTGGTGGGGCGGAGGTTCGGCGACCCCGAAGCGGCTGGGGTGGCGGACGGTGTCGTGGTTCGAGAGCACCCAAGTCGGTGCCGCGCCGACCTCAGCGGCCGCGGCGAAGGTGCCCTCGATCGCACGGGCGAGACCGGGAGCATCCCAGCCGGCCATGAGGAACGTGAAGTTGAAGGCCTGATCCATCTCATCGGCGCGGACGTAGCGGAAGAGACGCTCGAGGGGTTCGACCCACGCCTCGGCGACGAGGATCCTCTCCCCCGGGTACGCGTCGAGGATCCTCCTCCACTCACGGTAGATCTCGTGCACCCCGTCCTGGTCGAAGAACGGCGAGGCGGCCGTCGGTGAGGACGAGGGCACCGGCTCGCCCGAGGCTCCGAGCGCGGGGACATGGTCGGGCAGCCCCTCGGCCTTGACGAGTCCGTGGGCGACGTCGACGCGGAAGCCGTCGACGCCGCGGTCGAGCCAGAAGCGCAGGATATCGGCGAACTCCTCGTGCACGGCCGGGTTCGACCAGTCGAGGTCGGGTTGGGTGGGGTCGAAGATGTGGAGGTACCAGTCGTCGCTGCCGGGCAGGCGGGTCCAGGCGGGACCGCCGAAGACCGAGGTCCAGTTGTTCGGCGGGGCGTCCCCACCCTCTCGGCCGGGGCGGATGACGTAGAGATCGCGGGCGGGGTCCCCCGCCTCGGCGGTCAGGGCCGCTTGGAACCACGGATGCGTCGACGAGGTGTGGTTGGGCACGAGGTCGACGATGACGCGGATGCCTGCGTCGTGGGCGCGGGCGACGAGCTCGTCGAAGTCCTCAAGGCTGCCGAAGAGCGGGTCGACGTCGACGTAGTCGGCGACGTCGTAGCCGGCGTCGTTCTGCGGTGAGGGGTAGAAGGGCGAGAGCCAGATCGCGTCGACCCCGAGGTCGACGATGTGCGAGAGGCGATCGAGGATGCCCCGCAGATCCCCTACTCCGTCGCCGTCTCCGTCGGCGAACGACCGGGGGTAGATCTGGTAGATGACGGCGTCGTCGGACCACCTCGGCGAGGGCGGGACCGAAGGCTGGGGCCTGCCGTGCTCCTGCGGCCTCGCTGCATCTGTCGTCATGGGTCTCCTCACGGGATCGAACTCCGACGTCTCCAGCATAGACGCGACAGGGGCCGCAATCCCTGTACGGGATTGCAGCCCCTGAACTGCTTCAGACCGGGGTCCGAAGGCTGAGTTCACTCAGACGAGTCAGATCACTCGATGATCTTGGTGACTCGACCGGCGCCGACGGTGCGTCCACCTTCGCGGATGGCGAAGCGGAGGCCCTCCTCCATGGCGATCGGCTGGATGAGCTCGACCGACATGTCGGTGTTGTCGCCGGGCATGACCATCTCGGTGCCCTCGGGCAGCGTGATGACGCCGGTGACGTCCGTGGTCCGGAAGTAGAACTGCGGACGGTAGTTCGAGTAGAACGGGTTGTGACGGCCGCCCTCGTCCTTGCTCAGGATGTAGACCTGGGCCTCGAACTTGGTGTGCGGGGTGATCGAACCCGGCTTGACGATGACCTGACCGCGCTCGACGTCTTCGCGCTTGGTGCCGCGGAGAAGCAGACCGACGTTCTCACCTGCACGGGCGTCCGGCAGGGTCTTGCGGAACATCTCGATGGCCGTGACCGTGGTCTTCGAGGACTTCGGCTTGATGCCGACGATCTCGATCTCCTCGTTGGGGAGGAGGACGCCGCGCTCGACACGACCGGTGACGACGGTTCCACGACCGGTGATCGTGAAGACGTCCTCGACGGGCATGAGGAACGGCTTGTCGACGTCGCGCTCCGGCTCGGGAACGAAGTCGTCGACCTGGTCCATGAGCTCTTCGACGGTCTTGACCCACTTCTCGTCGCCCTCGAGGGCCTTGAGAGCGGAGACCTGGACGACGGGAGCGTTGTCCCCGTCGAACTCCTGGCTGGAGAGGAGGTCGCGGACCTCGAACTCGACGAGCTCGAGGAGCTCCTCGTCTTCGACCATGTCGGACTTGTTGAGAGCCACGACGATGTAGGGCACACCCACCTGACGCGCGAGCAGGACGTGCTCACGGGTCTGCGGCATCGGACCGTCGGTGGCGGCGACGACGAGGATCGCGCCGTCCATCTGAGCAGCACCGGTGATCATGTTCTTGATGTAGTCGGCGTGACCCGGGGCATCGACGTGAGCGTAGTGACGCTTCTCGGTCTGGTACTCAACGTGCGAGACGTTGATGGTGATGCCGCGCTCCTTCTCCTCAGGTGCGTTGTCCACCTGGTCGAAGGCACGAGCCTCGTTGAGATCGGGGTACTTGTCCGCCAGGACCTTGGTGATCGCAGCGGTCAAGGTGGTCTTTCCGTGGTCAACGTGGCCGATGGTGCCGATGTTGACGTGCGGCTTAGTCCTATCGAAACTAGCCTTTGCCACTGGGTTCCTCCTCGTGGTTGGCAAAAGATATGCGGTTCATATCTTAGACCTTTGTTGGTTATCTTTCATTCCGGTGATGTTGTTCTACATCACCTTGGCGATGAGCCTTAGGAGATCACTCTCCGCCGCGCACCTTCTGGATGATCTCGTCGGCAACAGCCTTCGGGACCTCCGCGTAGCTGGAGAACTGCATCGAGTACACCGCACGGCCCTGGGTCTTCGACCGCAGGTCGCCGATGTAGCCGAACATCTCCGAGAGCGGGACCATCGCGCGGACGACCTTCACGCCGGAAGCGTCGTCCATCGACTGGATCTGGCCACGCCGAGAGTTGAGGTCGCCGATGACGTCACCCATGTACTCCTCAGGGGTGCGCACCTCGACTTCCATGACCGGCTCGAGCAGAACCGGGTTCGCCTTCCGGACGGCCTCCTTGAGGACCATCGAACCGGCGATCTTGAACGCCATCTCCGAGGAGTCGACGTCGTGGTAGGCACCATCGACCAGGGTGGCCTTGATGCCGACCAGCGGGTAGCCGGCGAGGACACCGAGCTGCATGGCGTCCTGGATGCCAGCGTCGACGCTCGGAATGTACTCGCGCGGCACCCGGCCGCCCGTGATGGCATTCTCGAACTCGTAGATCGTGTCGCCGTCGACCTCGAGAGGCTCGAAGGTGACCTGGACCTTCGCGAACTGTCCCGATCCACCCGTCTGCTTCTTGTGGGTGTAGTCGTACTTCTCCACGGCCCGACGGATCGTCTCGCGGTACGCGACCTGCGGCTTGCCGACGTTCGCCTCGACCTTGAACTCGCGACGCATGCGGTCGACGAGGATGTCGAGGTGGAGTTCGCCCATGCCGCGGATGACGGTCTGACCGGTCTCCGCGTCGAGCTCGACCTGGTAGGTCGGGTCTTCCTTGACGAACTTCTGGATGGCAGCCGAGAGCTTCTCCTGGTCGCCCTTCGTCTTGGGCTCGATGGCCACGGAGATGACGGGCTCGGGGAAGGTCATCGACTCGAGCGCGATCGGGTGTGCCGGATCGCACAGGGTGTCACCGGTGGTGGTGTCCTTGAGGCCGATGAACGCGTAGATGTGACCCGCGATCGCCTCTTCGACCGGGTTCTCCTTGTTGGAGTGCATCTGGAAGAGCTTTCCGACGCGCTCCTTCTTCCCGCTCGTGGCGTTGAGGACCTGCTCACCCGACTTCACCTGTCCCGAGTACACGCGGACGTAGGTCAGCGCACCGAAGAACGGGTGCGTGGCGACCTTGAACGCGAGCGCCGAGAACGGCTCCTTGACGTCGGGCTTGCGGACGATCTCCTCTTCCTCGTTGCTCGGGTTGTGTCCGATCATCGGAGGCACGTCGAGCGGCGAGGGGAGGTAGTCGAGGACCGCGTTGAGCATGGGCTGGACGCCCTTGTTCTTGTACGCGGAACCGCACATGACCGGGAAGGCCTCGGAGTTGATGACGAGAGAGCGGATGCCGGCCTTGATCTCCTCGATGGAGACCTCTTCGCCCTCGAGGTACTTCTCCATGAGCTCCTCAGAGCTCTCGGCGACGTCCTCGACGAGCTGGGCGCGGTATTCCTCGGCCTTGTCCTTGAGATCCGCGGGGATCTCGATCTCGGTCATGTCCTGACCCTTCTTGGACTCGTCAGGCCAGATGTAGGCCTTCATCTCAAGGAGGTCGACGATGCCCTCGAACTCGGACTCGGCGCCGATCGGCAGCTGGATGACGAGCGGCTTCGCACCGAGGCGGTCCTTGATGGTCTGCACGGTGAAGTAGAAGTCCGCACCGAGCTTGTCCATCTTATTGACGAAGCACACGCGCGGAACGTTGTACTTGTCGGCCTGACGCCACACGGTCTCGGACTGCGGCTCAACGCCTTCCTTGCCGTCGAACACAGCGACGGCGCCGTCGAGGACGCGGAGCGAGCGCTCCACCTCGACGGTGAAGTCGACGTGCCCGGGGGTGTCGATGATGTTGATCTGGTAGTCGTGCCAGTAGCAGGTCGTCGCGGCCGACGTGATCGTGATGCCGCGCTCCTGCTCCTGCTCCATCCAGTCCATCGTCGAGGCACCGTCGTGGGTCTCGCCGATCTTGTAGTTCACACCGGTGTAGAACAGGATGCGTTCGGTCGTGGTGGTCTTACCGGCATCGATGTGGGCCATGATGCCGATGTTGCGGACCTTGTTCAGGTCGGTGAGCACGTCAAGTGCCACGGTGTCTCTCTCTCAATCGATGACTTGATCGACTCCCCCGGCCCCCGGTCGGTCCGGAGCGGACCGACCGGGGGCGGGGGCGACGATTACCAGCGGTAGTGGGCGAAGGCCTTGTTGGACTCGGCCATCTTGTGGGTGTCCTCACGGCGCTTGACTGCGGCACCGAGGCCGTTGCCGGCGTCGAGGATCTCATTCATGAGGCGCTCGGTCATCGTCTTCTCGCGACGCTGGCGGGCGTAGCCGACGAGCCAGCGCAGCGCGAGGGTGGTCGAACGAGCAGGACGGACATCGACCGGAACCTGGTAGGTCGCACCGCCGACACGGCGGGAGCGGACCTCGAGGGACGGACGGATGTTGTCGAGGGCCTTCTTGAGGTTGGCGACGGGGTCGTTGCCGTTCTTCTCACGAGTTCCCTCGAGGGCACCGTAGACGATGCGCTCGGCCGTCGACCGCTTGCCGTCGAGCAGGATCTTGTTGATCAGCTGCGTGACGAGCGGCGAGTTGAAGACCGGGTCGATGACGATCGGTCGCTTGGGTGCGGGACCTTTGCGCGGCATTACTTCTTCTCCCTCTTCGCTCCGTACTTGCTGCGGGCCTGCTGACGGCCCTTGACACCCTGGGTGTCGAGGGAACCGCGCACGATCCGGTAGCGCACACCCGGGAGGTCCTTGACACGGCCGCCGCGGACGAGCACGATCGAGTGCTCCTGCAGGTTGTGTCCCTCGCCGGGGATGTACGCGGTCACTTCGATCTGGCTCGAGAGCTTGACACGAGCGACCTTGCGAAGAGCCGAGTTCGGCTTCTTGGGGGTCGTGGTGTACACACGGGTGCACACGCCGCGACGCTGGGGGCTGCCCTTGAGGGCAGGGGCGTCGGACCCTGCGGACTTGTTATGCCGTCCTTTGCGGACGAGCTGCTGGATTGTCGGCACTAAGCGTTCTCCATTGCTTCTCGATGAACCTAATTCCCACATCGGTCGCGCATGCGCGTCTGTGAACCGTGGGACATATCCGACTGAACACCGGGTGAAGCTTGACTCCCGATGCCAGTATCCGCGCGATGCCACGCACCCTGCGGTCGGGAGTGTCGCAAGGACACGCACGCGCAGAGGCCCGCGGTTTCGGCGGCCTGCGCCGGTCGCACTCACACTGGTCCCAGGCCTCACAGAACACCTGGCATGATCGTCCGACGACACAGATAACACAATCAGTCGCATCCCAGAATATCGCGTGCGCGAGCCTCCGGTCAAAACCACCGGCACCCTGCCGGAACGGGAGCGCGAGGGCCTCCGCCCCGGCGAGACCGGGGTCACACGGCCCTCCGGCCCGGCAGCCACCTCGGCGAGGAGGCACGGCTGAGGACCCGCTTCCTTGACTCATTCAAGAAAACGGGGCAGGGTGAAGGTGTGTCAGAGGAAGAACGCGTGCACGCCGAGGACTATTCCGCGACCCTGCGGAGCAGTTCCCTGCGCGTGACGAAGCAGAGGGTCGCGGTGCTGGCGGCGGTGGACACCCACCCCCATGCCGACACCGAGACCGTCATCCGATCCGTCAGGGAGAGCCTGCCGGACGTCTCCCATCAGGCCGTCTACGATTCGCTGCACACGCTCACCGCGGTCGGCCTCGTCCGGAGCATCCAGCCGTCCGGGTCCGTGGCCAGATACGAGCGGCGCATCGGCGACAACCACCATCACCTCGTCTGCCGGTCGTGCGGTCTCATCGTCGATGTCGACTGCACGGTCGGCCGGGCGCCCTGTCTGAGTCCGTCGCACGATCACGGATTCGCAGTCGACCAGGCCGAGGTGACGTTCTGGGGACTCTGCCCCGACTGCCGCAGCGGCAGTGAGGGACCGAGCGACCAGGGAGACTGAGCAACGCACCTCTGTCGCGTGAACCGGCGCAGACGCCTGCGGGCAACCGCTGCCGAGGACAACAGCTGAGCCGCCCTGCGGCTCGAACCCGAAAGGAACCCCATGTCCGAAACCTCCACCACGGGCGGCTGCCCGGTCGTCCACGGCGACTCGACGGCAACCGCGACCACCGAGCCCGGGTCCCTGACCTCTCCGATGCAGGGCGACGCCAACTCCCACTGGTGGCCCAACCGCCTCAACCTCAAGATCCTCGCGAAGAACCAGCCGGCCCGCGACCCGATGGATGAGGACTTCGACTACGCGGCCGAGTTCAACAGCCTCGACTACTTCGCTCTCAAGGCCGACCTCGCGGAGATGCAGCGCACGAGCGAGGACTGGTGGCCCGCCGACTTCGGCAACTACGGCCCGTTCATGATCCGCATGGCCTGGCACTCGGCGGGCACCTACCGCGTCCAGGACGGTCGCGGCGGCGGCGGTGAGGGCCAGCAGCGCTTCGCCCCGCTCAACTCGTGGCCCGACAACGTCGGACTCGACAAGGCCCGGCGTCTGCTGTGGCCGCTGAAGAAGAAGTACGGCAAGAAGATCTCCTGGGCCGACCTCTTCATCCTCGCGGGCAACGTCGCCCTCGAGCAGATGGGCTTCAAGACCTTCGGCTTCGCCGGCGGACGCAAGGACGTCTGGGAGCCGGACAACGACGTCTACTGGGGCTCGGAGACCGAATGGCTGGGCACCGACAAGCGCTACGCGGGCAACCGCGAGCTGCAGAAGCCGCTGGCGGCGACGACGATGGGCCTCATCTACGTCAACCCGGAAGGCCCTGAGGGCGAGCCCGACCCGCTCAAGGCCGCTGCCGACATCCGCGACACCTTCGGTCGGATGGCGATGAACGACGAGGAGACCGTCGCCCTCATCGCCGGCGGTCACACCTTCGGCAAGACCCACGGCGCCGGCCCCGAGAGCCACAAGGGCGCCGACCCCGAGGGCGCCCCGCTCGAGCAGCAGGGTCTGGGCTGGAAGTCCGACTTCGGCACCGGGCACGGCAATGACTCGATCGGCAGCGGCATCGAGGTCACGTGGACCTACCATCCGACCCGCTGGGACAACGAGTTCTTCCACATCCTCTTCGCCTACGAGTGGGAGAAGTTCGAGAACGAGGGCGGCCACATCCAGTGGCGTCCGATCGACGGCGGCGGCGACGACATGGTCCCGATGGCCCAGGGTGAGGGACGCCGGGAGCCGCGCATGCTCACCACCGACCTCTCCCTGCGCTTCGACCCCGCCTACGAGAAGATCTCGCGCCGCTTCAAGGACGACCAGGCCGCTTTCGAAGACGCGTTCGCCCGGGCCTGGTTCAAGCTCACCCACCGTGACATGGGCCCGGCCACCCGGTACCTCGGACCCGAGGTTCCCACCGAGGAGCTCATCTGGCAGGACCCGATCCCGGCCGGCACCCCTCTCAACGACGGTGAGCTCGAGCTCGTCAAGGCCTCGATCCGCAACTCGGGTCTGAGCGTGTCCCAGCTCGTCTCGACGACGTGGGCCGCCGCCTCCTCGCACCGCGTCTCCGACATGCGCGGCGGCGTCAACGGCGGGCGCCTGCGCCTCGAACCGCAGCGTGACTGGACCGCGAACGAGCCGGCGAAGCTCGCCGAGGTGATCGGCGTCCTCGAGGGCATCGCCGACCAGACCGGCGCCTCCTTCGCCGACGTCGTCGCGATCGCCGGTGCCGTGGGCGTCGAGACCGCCGCCGCCGCGGCCGGCCACGACATCACCGTCCCGGTCTCGACCGGTCGCGGGGACGCCTCGCAGGAGCAGACCGACATCGAGTCGTTCTCCTACCTCGAGCCCACCCACGACGGCTTCCGCAACTACCTCACCCCGGATCTGCCCCTGGCCGCGGAGTTCCTCCTGCTCGACCAGGCGAGCCTGCTCGGGCTCACCCCGTCCGAGCTCACCGTCCTCATCGGCGGCCTGCGCGTCCTCGGGGCGAACTACGAGGACTCCGAGCTCGGCGTCTTCACCGACCGCAAGGAGCAGCTGACGAACGACTTCTTCGTCAACCTCCTCGAGCTCGGCAACACGTGGAAGGCCGTCGGCGATTCGGCGACGACGAACCTCTACGAGAACTACTCCCCCGATGGTGAGAAGCTGTGGTCGGGCAGCCGCGTCGACCTGCTCTTCGGTGCGAACTCCGAGCTGCGTGCGATCGCCGAGGTCTACGCCTCCGACGATGCGCAGGAGAAGTTCGTCACCGACTTCGTCCGTGCCTGGACGAAGGTCGTCGAAGCCGACCGCTACGACCTGAAGCGCTGAGCCGACCCCCTCGCCGAGGCGGTGGCGCGGGGTCCGTGCCACCGCCTCGGCGAGGGCACGGTTCCGCATCCTACGGGCGGTGCCCCAACCAGGGGCACCGCCCGTGTGCTGTCCCCGGTCGACGGGTGTGGTCCCCGCTACACTGGTGACCATGTCCGACGAACAGCCAGAGCTCCCCTCCCGTCCGCGGATCCGCGCCTCTGACAAGGACCGCGACGCCGTGCTCGCCGTCATCACCGACGCCGTCTCGAACGGTCGCCTCGACCCCGAGGAGACCGCTGAGCGGCAGGACGAGGCGATCGCGGCGAAGTACCTCGACGAACTCATGCCGCTCATCGTCGACCTTCCCGAGGGCAACGACCTCCACCGATCGCTCGAGGCGCAGACGGGCGGAACGACCCCCGGATCGCAGATCGTCCCCGGCAACCGACCCGCACCGCTGTCGCCGCTCGCCGCACCCGGCACCTCGGCGCCGGTGAACTCCGTGGCGATCATGTCCGGGCGCGAGATCGACGTGCCCGCCGGCACCGCCGAGGTGACGACGTACGCGCTCATGGGCGGGGACAACATCGACCTCTGCGAGGTGATGGGCCCCGGTGTCACCGTCGAGCTCCACTCCTTCGCGATGTGGGGCGGCAACGACATCTACGTCCCGCCGGGCGTGCGGATCAAGGACGAGACGATCAACATCATGGCCGGCAACGAGGTCCGGCAGTCCGCCCGCGGCGACGGATCGAACGGAACGCTCGTGCTCAAGGGCATGTCGCTCATGGCCGGCCACGACATCCACCTGGCGAAGGGCTACCGAGGAAAGGACCAGGGACAGCTGACATGAGAATCGGGATCCTCACCTCCGGCGGCGACAGCCCCGGACTCAACGCCGTCATCCGCGGCATCGTCCGCAAGGGCATCCGCTCCCACGGCTCCTCGTTCGTCGGGATCAGGGACGGCTGGCGGGGACTCCTCGAGGACGACGTGTTCGAGATGTCGATGCTCGATGTCCGCGGCCTGTCCGGACGCGGCGGCACGATCCTCGGCACCTCCCGCACTCACCCCTACGAGGACGGCGGTCCGGCGCGGATGCGCGAGGTGATGGCCGCCCACGACATCGATGCGATCGTCGCGATCGGCGGCGAGGGGACGCTTTCGGGTGCCTCGCGCCTCGTCGAGGAGGAGGGGCTCAACATCGTCGGGGTGCCGAAGACGATCGACAACGACCTCGACAACACCGACTACACGTTCGGCTTCGACACCGCCCAGTCGATTGCCACCGAGGCGATCGACCGGCTGCGCACGACCGCTGAGTCGCACCACCGGTGCATGGTCATCGAGGTGATGGGCCGCAACGTCGGCTGGATCGCGCTGCACTCGGGTATGGCCGGCGGCGCGCACGCGATCCTCATGCCCGAGTTCCCCGTCTCGATGGACCAGATCGGGCAGTGGGTGACCTCGGCGAGGGACCGCGGTCGCGCCCCGATAGTCGTCGTCGCCGAAGGCTTCGTGCCCGAGGGCCTCGACGAGCAGATCGCCGACCGCGGTCTCGACAGCCGGGGCCGGGCCCGCCTCGGCGGCATCGCGAACTACCTCGCACCCCTCATCGAGGAGACCACGGGCATCGAGACCCGCGCGACGATCCTCGGACACCTGCAGCGCGGCGGCTCCCCCACCGCGTATGACCGGGTGCTCTCGACCCGGCTCGGCATGGCCGCAGCCGACCTCGCCCACGACGAGCAATGGGGGAAGATGGCGAGCCTCAAGGGCACCGACATCGTCGCCGTCGAGATGGCCTCGGCCGTCGACAGCCTCAAGACGGTGCCGCTCGACCGCTGGGAAGAGGCGCAGGTTCTCTTCGGGTAGTCGCGATCCGCGCGGAAGGCGTCGCAACCGCGCGAGCGGCGGCCCAAGCGCTGAATGCACGAGGGGCACCCACCGTGTCGGTGGGTGCCCCTCTGCCGTTCAGACCTCAGGCGGTCTGGAACTCAGACTCAGCTGAAGGCGCCGTAGTCGTAGTCCTCGAGCGGGATCGCGGAGCCGGAGTCGGCGCCGATGCCCGCGTAGAAGTCACCGTAGCTGTTGGTGAACATCTCGGCCTTCGCCTCCTCCGTCGGCTCCACAACGATGTTGCGGTGCGTCTGGAGGCCGGTGCCGGCCGGGATGAGCTTACCGAGGATGACGTTCTCCTTGAGCCCCATGAGCGTGTCCGACTTGCCTTCCATCGCGGCCTCGGTGAGGACGCGCGTGGTCTCCTGGAAGGACGCAGCCGAGAGCCACGACTCGGTGGCCAGCGAGGCCTTCGTGATGCCCATGAGCTCGTCACGGGCCGAAGCCGGCTGTCCGCCTTCGGCGACGACGCGACGGTTCTCCGCCTGGTAGCGGCCGCGGTCGACGAGCTCGCCGGGCAGCAGGTTGGTGTCGCCCGACTCGATGACGGTCACGCGACGCAGCATCTGCCGTACGATGACCTCGATGTGCTTGTCGTGGATGCCCACGCCCTGCGAGCGGTACACCTTCTGCACCTGCTCGACGAGGAAGCGCTCGGCCTCACGGCGACCGCGGATGCGCAGCACCTGCTTCGGATCGACAGCACCGACGACGAGCTGCTCGCCCGCCTTGACGTGCTGACCGTCCTCGACGAGGAGGCGGGCGCGCTTGGAGACTGCGTGCTCGATCTCCTCGCTGCCGTCATCGGGGGTGATGACGACGAAGCGGGTCTTGCGGCTGTCGTCGATCTTCGCCCGACCGGTCGCCTCGGCGATGGGGGCGAAGCCCTTCGGGGTGCGGGCCTCGAAGAGCTCGGTGACACGGGGCAGACCCTGGGTGATGTCACCCGAGGACGCCGCCACACCACCGGTGTGGAAGGTGCGCATCGTCAGCTGCGTGCCGGGCTCGCCGATCGACTGGGCAGCGACCGTGCCGATCGCCTCGCCGATGTCGACGAGCTTGCCGGTGGCCATCGAACGACCGTAGTGCATCGCCGAGATCTGCGTGTCCGAATCCGCGGTGAGCACGGAGTAGACCTTGAGCTCTTCGATGCCGGCGGCCACGAGGGTGTCGACGACCTCAGCGGTGACGTCCGTCTTCGCCGGGACGATGACGTTGCCGTCGGCGTCGGTGACGTCGGAGACCGTGAGACGGCCGTAGACGCTGGTCTCGACGAACTCGTGCGGAACGAGGTTGCCGTCGTGGTCGCGCTCGGCCACGGGCAGGGTGATGCCCTTGGTCGAATCGGTCTCCGCGGTGCGGATGATGACGTCCTGCGAGACGTCGACGAGTCGACGCGTGAGGTAACCGGAGTCAGCGGTACGCAGCGCCGTGTCCGCGAGGCCCTTGCGGGCGCCGTGGGAGGCGATGAAGTACTCGAGCACCGAGAGTCCCTCACGGTAGTTCGACGTGATCGGACGCGGGATGATCTCACCCTTCGGGTTCGTCACCAGACCGCGCATACCGGCGAGCTGACGGACCTGCATCCAGTTGCCGGACGCACCCGAGTCGACAAGGCGGAGCACGGAGTTCTCCTCCGGGAAGTTCGTCCGCATCACCTGGTCGACCTTCTCGGTGGTCTCGGTCCACAGCTTGACGAGCTCGTTGCGGCGCTCGTCGTCGGTGAGCGCACCGAGTTCGTACTGCTGCTGGACCTTCGTGTCGAGCGCCTCGGCGTTGTCGAGGATCTCCGTCTTCGCCTCGGGCGAGACGATGTCCGACATCGCCACGGTGATACCCGAACGAGTCGCCCAGTGGAAGCCGCCGGACTTGAAGTTGTCGAGCGTGTGCGCGACCTCGACCTTCGGGTACTCCTCGGCGAGGTGGTTGACGATCCGGCTCAGCGCCTTCTTGTCGATCGTCGAGTTGACGAACGTGTAGTCGGCGGGCAGGTACTCGTTGAACAGGGCACGGCCCAGCGTCGTGGTGACGTCGAGCGGCATACCCGGCTCCCAGCCCTCGGGAACCTCGAGGTCCGCACCCGGAACGACGTTCTCGAGGCGGATGGTCACGACCGAACCGAGGTCGAGCTCGCCGTGATCGAAGGCCATGATGGCCTCGCCGAGGCTGGAGAACGACCGGCCCTCGCCGGCGAGTCCCTTGCGCTCCGAGGTGAGGTGGTAGAGGCCGATGATCATGTCCTGCGAGGGCATGGTCACGGGCTTGCCGTCGGAGGGCTTGAGGATGTTGTTCGCCGAGAGCATGAGGATGCGGGCCTCAGCCTGCGCCTCGGGGCTCAGCGGCAGGTGGACAGCCATCTGGTCACCGTCGAAGTCGGCGTTGAAGGCCGAGCACACGAGGGGGTGGAGCTGGATGGCCTTACCCTCGATAAGCTGCGGTTCGAACGCCTGGATGCCGAGGCGGTGCAGGGTCGGTGCGCGGTTGAGCAGCACCGGGTGCTCGGTGATGACCTCTTCGAGGACGTCCCACACCTGCGGGTGCTGGCGCTCGACCATCCGCTTGGCCGACTTGATGTTCTGCGCATGGTTGAGATCGACCAGGCGCTTCATCACGAACGGCTTGAACAGCTCCAGGGCCATGGTCTTGGGCAGACCGGCCTGGTGGAGGCTGAGCTGCGGACCGACGACGATGACCGAACGGCCCGAGTAGTCGACGCGCTTGCCGAGCAGGTTCTGACGGAACCGGCCCTGCTTGCCCTTGAGCATGTCGGAGAGCGACTTGAGCGGACGGTTGCCCGGTCCGGTCACAGGACGTCCGCGACGGCCGTTGTCGAACAGCGAGTCGACGGCCTCCTGGAGCATCCGCTTCTCGTTGTTGACGATGATCTCGGGGGCGCCGAGGTCGAGGAGCCGCTTGAGGCGGTTGTTGCGGTTGATCACACGACGGTAGAGGTCGTTGAGATCCGAGGTCGCGAAGCGGCCGCCGTCGAGCTGGACCATCGGGCGCAGCTCGGGCGGGATCACCGGGACGACGTCGAGGACCATGCCCTCGGGGTTGTTGTCCGTGGTGAGGAACGCGTTGACGACCTTGAGGCGCTTGAGCGCGCGGGTCTTGCGCTGTCCCTTGCCGGTGTTGATCAGCTCGCGCAGCTTCTCGGCTTCGGCCTCGAGGTCGAAGTCGAGGAGGCGCTTCTGGATCGCCTCGGCGCCCATGGCACCGGTGAAGTAGAGGCCGAAGCGGGCGAACATCTCGCGGTAGAGGCTCTCATCGCCCTCGAGGTCGTTGACCTTGAGGTTCTTGAACCTGTCCCACACCTGCTCAAGACGGTCGATCTCGCGATCGGCGTTCTTGCGCAGCTTGTCCATCTCCTTGTCGGCGACATCGCGCAGCTTCTTCTTCGCCTGGGCGGAGCCGCCCTCGGCCTCGAGCGCTGCGAGATCCTCTTCGAGCTTCTTGGCACGACGGTCGATGTCAGCGTCGCGGCGGTCGCCGATCTGCTGCTTCTCGACGTCGATCTTGTTCTGCAGGCTCGGCAGATCCCGGTGACGGGACTCCTCGTCAACAGAGGTGATCATGTACGCGGCGAAGTAGATGACCTTCTCGAGGTCCTTCGGCGCGAGATCGAGCAGGTAGCCCAAGCGCGAGGGGACGCCCTTGAAGTACCAGATGTGGGTCACGGGAGCGGCAAGCTCGATGTGGCCCATGCGCTCACGGCGCACCTTGGCACGGGTCACCTCGACGCCGCAGCGTTCGCAGATGATGCCCTTGAAGCGGACGCGCTTGTACTTTCCGCAGGCGCACTCCCAGTCACGGGTGGGACCGAAGATCTTCTCGCAGAAGAGTCCGTCCTTCTCCGGCTTGAGGGTGCGGTAGTTGATGGTCTCAGGCTTCTTCACCTCGCCGTGGGACCAGCCGCGGATGTCATCCGCGGTGGCGAGACCGATCCTCAGCTCATCAAAGAAATTAACGTCAGGCACGTAAATCCTCTTTCCTGGCGATGGACTCGTGGTCCATCAGAAATTCTTGTGTCGGTTGGAGTGGAAGTGCTCAGACTTCTTCGACGGTCTGGGCTTCGCGGTAGGACAGGTCGATGCCGAGCTCTTCGGCTGCGCGGTAGACCTCGTCCTCCGAGTCGCGCATCTCGACCTGGCCGCCGTCGGAAGACAGGACTTCGACGTTGAGGCACAGGGACTGCATCTCCTTGATGAGGACCTTGAACGACTCGGGGATTCCCGGGTCGGGCAGGTTCTCACCCTTGACGATGGCTTCGTAGACCTTGACGCGGCCCGGGATGTCATCGGACTTGATCGTCAGCAGCTCCTGGAGCGTGTACGCAGCGCCGTAGGCCTCGAGGGCCCAGACTTCCATCTCACCGAAGCGCTGACCGCCGAACTGCGCCTTACCACCGAGCGGCTGCTGGGTGATCATCGAGTACGGGCCGGTCGACCGCGCGTGGATCTTGTCGTCGACGAGGTGGTGGAGCTTGAGCATGTACATGTAGCCGACCGAGATCGGGTACGGGAACGGCTCACCGGAGCGACCGTCGAACAGCTGGGCCTTGCCCGAGGAGTCGATGAGTCGGTCTCCGTCGCGGTTCGGGGTCGTGGCGTCGAGCAGTCCGCGCAGCTCCTGCTCGTGGGCACCGTCGAAGACCGGGGTGGCCAGGTTCGTGCCGGCCTCGGCTTCGCGGGCGAGCTGCGGAAGCTCCTCGGCCCACTCGGGGTTGCCCTCGATCTTCCAGCCCTGCTTCGAGATCCAACCGAGGTGGATCTCGAAGACCTGGCCGATGTTCATACGACGGGGCACACCGTGCGGGTTGAGGATGACGTCGACGGGGGTTCCGTCGGCGAGGAACGGCATGTCCTCGACCGGCAGGATCGTCGAGATGACGCCCTTGTTGCCGTGACGGCCGGCCATCTTGTCACCGATCGTGATCTTGCGTCGCTGGGCGACGTAGACGCGGACCATCTGGTTGACGCCCGGCGAGAGCTCGTCGTCGTCCTCACGGTCGAAGACGCGCACGCCGATGACGGTGCCGATCTCGCCGTGGGGCACGCGCAGCGAGGTGTCGCGGACCTCACGGGACTTCTCACCGAAGATCGCCCGGAGCAGACGCTCCTCCGGGGTCAGCTCGGTCTCACCCTTCGGGGTGACCTTGCCGACGAGGATGTCGCCGTCAGTGACCTCGGCGCCGATGCGGATGATGCCGCGATCGTCGAGGTCGGCCAGGGCGTCGGGCGAGATGTTCGGGATGTCCCGGGTGATCTCCTCGGCACCGAGCTTCGTGTCGCGGGCGTCGACCTCGTGCTCCTCGATGTGGATCGAGGAGAGGACGTCGTCCTGGACGAGACGCTGCGAGAGGATGATCGCATCCTCGAAGTTGTAGCCCTCCCACGACATGAACGCGACGAGGAGGTTCTTGCCGAGAGCCATCTCGCCGTTCTCCGTCGACGGTCCGTCGGCGAGCACAGCACCGGCCTCGACGCGGTCTCCCTCGTCGACGATGATGCGCTGGTTGTAGGACGTGCCGTGGTTCGAGCGCTTGAACTTCGCGGCCCGGTAGGTCTGCATCGTGCCGTCGTCGGCGAGGACCGTGACGAAGTCAGCCGAGACCTCGGTGACGACGCCCGCCTTCTCCGCGACGATGACGTCGCCGGCGTCGACGGCCGCACGGTACTCCATGCCGGTGCCCACAACGGGGGCCTCGGACATGACCAGCGGCACAGCCTGACGCTGCATGTTCGCACCCATGAGGGCGCGGTTCGCGTCGTCGTGCTCGAGGAACGGGATGAGCGCCGAGGCGACGGACACCATCTGACGTGCGGAGACGTCCATGAAGTCGATCTGGTCGCGGAGCACCAGCTCGGCTTCGCCGCCGCCGCCCTTCGGACGGGCGAGGACCTCTTCCTCGGCGAAGCGCTGATCGTCGGTCAGCGGGGCGTTCGCCTGCGCGATGTTGTAGTCGAGCTCGTCATCGGCGGTGAGGTACTCGGTCTCGTCCGTGACGACGCCGTCGACGACCTTGCGGTACGGGGTCTCGATGAAGCCGAACGGGTTGATCCGGGCGTAGGAGGCGAGCGAACCGATGAGACCGATGTTCGGACCCTCGGGGGTCTCGATCGGGCACATGCGGCCGTAGTGCGACGGGTGGACGTCTCGGACCTCCATCGCCGCACGGTCGCGCGAGAGGCCGCCGGGTCCCAGCGCCGAGAGGCGGCGCTTGTGGGTCAGACCCGCGAGCGGGTTGTTCTGATCCATGAACTGCGACAGCTGCGAGGTTCCGAAGAACTCCTTGATCGCGGCGACGACGGGACGGATGTTGATGAGCGTCTGCGGCGTGATCGCCTCGACGTCCTGGGTGGTCATGCGCTCGCGCACGACGCGCTCCATGCGGGAGAGGCCCGTGCGGACCTGGTTCTCGATGAGCTCGCCGACGGCGCGGATGCGGCGGTTGCCGAAGTGATCGATGTCGTCGAGCTTGACGCGCACCTCGATCTCCTCGCCGTCGCGCTCACCCTTCGTCGTCTCGACTCCGGCGTGGAGGGAGACGAGGTAGCGGATGGTCGCGGCGATGTCGTCGACAGAGAGCACCGAGTCCGACAGCGGGGCATCGACGCCGAGCTTCCGGTTGACCTTGTAGCGGCCGACCTTGGCCAGGTCGTAGCGCTTGGGGTTGAAGTAGAGGTTGTTGAGCAGGTTGCGCGCAGCCTCGGCGGTCGCGGGCTCGGCGGGACGCAGCTTCTTGTAGATGTCGAGCAGCGCCTCCTCCTGCGTGGAGACGGTGTCCTTCGCCAGGGTCTCGCGGATCGACTCGAACTCGCCGAACTCCTCGAGGATCTTCGACTCGGTCCAGCCGAGGGCCTTGAGCAGCACGGTGACCGACTGCTTGCGCTTGCGGTCGAGGCGGACGCCGACCTGGTCGCGCTTGTCGACCTCGAACTCGAGCCATGCACCGCGGGAGGGAATGATCTTCGCGGAGAAGATGTCCTTGTCCGTGGTCTTGTCGACGCTCGACTCGAAGTAGGCGCCCGGCGAACGGACCAGCTGCGAGACGACGACGCGCTCGGTGCCGTTGACGATGAACGTGCCCTTGTCGGTCATGAGCGGGAAGTCGCCCATGAAGACGGTCTGGGACTTGATCTCGCCGGTGTTGTTGTTCATGAACTCGGCGGTGACGTAGAGCGGCGCCGAGTAGGTCATGTCGCGTTCCTTGCACTCGTCGATCGAGTACTTGGGAGCTTCGAACCTGTGCTCACGGAACGACAGCGACATCGATCCGCCGAAGTCCTCGATCGGCGAGATCTCTTCGAAGATGTCCTCGAGACCGGAGGTGGTCGCGACGGAGTCGTCTCCGATTTCGATGGCCTCGGCGACGCGGTCCTGCCACGCTTCCGATCCGATGAGCCAGTCGAAGCTGTCGGTCTGGAGTCCGAGCAGGTCGGGAACCTCGAGCGGTTCGCGGATCTTCGCGAACGAGATTCTCTTGGGGGGATTAGCGGTCCTGGTGTTATCGTTGGCGGCGGCCAATGGGATCCTTCCGAGTGCTTCACCAATTGACGCGTTGCCACCCCACCCCGACCGGCTGCCGATCCGTGTGTCGGTTTCGACACCGGGCGACGACGTGGTTCACTGGAGTGGAACTGGCCTGCCCCCCGCTATATGAAGGCACGCCACAGGCACAGCAACGCAAATATCAAGCTTATAGCATTCGGTCAAGTCCCGCAAGGTCCGTCTCCGAACCCCGTCTCCCACCCGTGACATCGATATCCCTCAAGGGTATATTCAGGTCATGGTGTTCCTCCTTCTCGGACTCCTCCACGACGGACCGCGCACCCTCTACGACCTTCACCGAAGGTTCTCCCGCGGGATCTCGCTGTTCTACGCCGCGAGCTTCGGCAGCATCCAGCGGGCCCTCGACCGTGCTCGCGACAGCGGTTGGGTCACGGTCGACGACGTTCCCGATTCGGCGCGCGGGCGCCGGCTCTACTCGCTCACGGCCGCAGGGCGGACACGCTGGCGGGAATGGATGGGCGAACCACCCACCGGGTCGAATCCGGAGCAGACCATGCTCGCGAAGGTCTACCTGCTCGGCCGGCTGCCGGAGACCGAGCGCGCGGCATGCCTCGCGGAGATCCGCTCGCGACTCGACGCCGATGCGTCTGCGCTGACAGCCCTCGCCGCTGACCTCGATGCCGCCGAGGTACCGGATGCCGCGCGGGAGAACCATCGCTTCGAGAGGGCCACCCTCGACTACGGGCTGCGCTCCCACGCCCTGGCAGTGCAGTGGCTCGACGACCTGGAGCAGTCGTGACCCTCGCCCTGATCATCGCCCTGGTGCTGCTCGCCGCCCTCGCCGCCCTCCAGATCCTCGGGGCGGCGGGGCTGCCCGTCGGCAGTCTGCTCTGGGGCGGGCGAGAACGCGTGCTGCCGACCCGGCTGCGGCTCTCGAGTCTCGCGACCCTCGCCGCCTACGCGGTCTTCGCCGCCCTGCTGCTCAGCCGCACGGGGGTGCTGCCCGGCCGGGACTCCACCGTCGTCATCGTCGCGACATGGGTGCTCGTCGGCGTGCTCGCCCTGAGCACGGTGGCCAACGCAGTCTCCGGCAGCCGGACCGAACGCGCGACGATGGTGCCGACCGGGGCGGTGCTCACGGTGGCCGTCCTTGTCATCGCGCTCGGCTGGTGACGGCCTCACTCCCCCGCCGTGGCGCCCGTGGGCAGCACCTTCTTCCACACGCTCGTCCACGCGAACGTCTCGAATCCGGCGAGGTCGTTGATCGCGAGCATCCACGTGTTCTCCGCCGCATTCCACGTGTAGACCCGCTCGACCGCCGACTCCTGCAGCAGCGCCGCGTGGTTGGCCCTCTTGAGCCTCGCGCCGAGGCGGTGCCCGCGGTGCTCGCGGATGACGAGAGTCCCACCCTGGTCGCCGACCTCGGGGCGGTCGGCGAAGTGGGCGGCCTGAGTGTAGCCGGCTACCTCGTCGCCCTTCATCGCCAGCGCCGTCATCATCCGTTTGCCGGATGCCTCCCGGTCGGCGTCGTTCGCACGCACCCGGTCGGCATCCCAGAACTCCTCCTCCTCGAGGTCGGCGGCCCCGGGCGTGTCCGTCGACATCCTCCGGTGGAGGAGGGCGAGCGCCTCGAGGTGCTCCTCGGGGGTGGGTCCGGCCCACGTGAGGATCGTGTAGCCGTCGTCGCCCTCGTCCTCCGCACCCAGCCCTCCCCCGGCCTCGCGGATCCGCACGACCGAGCACCGTTCGAGCTGCCGCAGAGAGTACCCGTGGGTGCGGGCGAAGGCGACCTCCGGCAGGGTCGAGGGCAGCGCCCCCGTCCCCGAGGCCGCGGCGACTCGCGCGATCCGCGGATCGGCGTCGACGACCGCGGCCGGGGACTCACCGAAGCTCGTCAACCTCGTCCGTCCGTCGCCGGCCAGCTGCTCCTCCATAGCCGCGAGCAGCTCGGTGCCGAGTCCCTGCCGGCGGTGCTCGGGGTGGACTGCGACGTGGATCTCGGCGGCATCCTCGTTGTCCTTGAGGCTGAGGTAGGCGATGCCCTTGGCGACGATGTCCGCGCCGAGGCGGCCGAGCCACAGCGCGTGCGTGAGATAGTCGTTCGTCCTCCGCAACGTCCGGCGCACCTCTCCGGGGCGGGGGTCGAAGTCGGGGCCGAGGCCGGAGGCTGAGTTGACGACGCGATCGAAGGCGACCACCTCGGCGACGGTGTCCTCGATCTCGGACTCGGTGAGCGAGCCTGCCGGGATGTGCGTGATCTCCATCGATCTCCTTGTCCTCGCGTGCCTGCGCCCGCCGCGGTGCGAAGCGCTCCGAGAGCGAGTCTAACCGCAGACGACGGCGAGGCCGTCGAGACCGGATTCGGGCCGGTGCCCGCCCGTACACTGGGGCCATGACGACCATCACCGTGCTCACGTTCGACCCGGCCGCCGTCAACTCCGGGATCATCACCGGCGCCGACCGCACCCTCATCGTCGACTCGAGTCCCGGGCCGGACACGGCCGCCCGCCTCGTCGAGCGCGCACAGGAGCTCAGCCGCGCTGCCAATGAGATCGTCACCCCCATCGATCTCGTCATCACCCACGACCACTGGGACCACCACCTCGGAGCCGCCGCCCTCGTCGCCGCCGGCATCGACCGCGTCTTCGCCTCCCCCGCCTTCGCCGCCGATCAGGCCGCGAGCACGTGGATCTCCCTCGACGCCCTGCGGACCAATCCCGACACCGCGGACTTCGCCGCGAGCCTGCCGGAGGATCCCGGCGACCTCCTCGTCGAGGTCACCCCCATCGCCGAGGCGGGTGCGGAGCCCACGGTGGTCGACCTCGGCGACTTCCCCGTCGAACTCTCTGTGCTCGGCGGACATTCCACGGCCGATGTCATCGTCAGCCTCCCCGAGGCCGGGATCGTCTTCACCGGGGACCTCGTCGAGGAGGGCTCCGCCCCGCAGGCCGGTGCCGACGCGTCCCTGAGCCATTGGGTCGAGAGCCTCCACGCGCTGCTCGCTCTCCCCGGGGCCGAGGTCTTCGTCCCCGGGCACGGGGTTCCTGTCGATCGGGCGTTCGTCGAACGACAGCTCGAGGACATCGACGGCTTCCGGCTCGCGTCCGTGCCCGGGCAGAGACCGGACACCGACCTGTCGACCGGGGGTTTCGGTGCCGACAGCGAGGACGTGTGGGAGGACGCGCAGGAGCATGAGCACGGGCCCGACGCCGAGGTGACCCTGCCCTCCCGTGCCATGCCCGGTGACCGCGACCGCACGATCCCGCGGGAGCTGACGTTGCCGATGGAGTGAGCCGGCCACTCGGGGCCTCGACTTTTGGACGCTCAGTGTCGATCTGCCGGCCCAGAATCGACACTCAGCGTCCTGGACACGGCCGCTGGACGCCGGTGACTCTCAGCAGATGGAGCCGGTCTGGTCAGGCCTCGCGGTCGAACTCTGGTCGTTCGCGGTGGAGCGCGGTGACGAGGTCGCCGCCGATCGCACCGAAAAGTGTGCGCGCCCAGATGCTCCGGGCCTCGACGTAGGGCCTGTCGCCGTCGAAGATCCACTGCAGTTCGCGCCCGGCGGCGAGGTCCTCTGCGCACATCCGGCACACGGGCACGCGGATGCTCTGCCCGTCGGCGTCGACCCGGGAGGTCGACTGCGCCTCACCGTGGAGCGGGTTGACCGTGCACAGGCTCTCCGGAAGGCTGCCCGTGCGACCGCGCCTCCTCCGGCCACCGCGCTGCGCCTCGGCGATCTCCCTGCCCGCCTGGCGGATGAGGACCATGGCCCCGGCGAGGTCGATCCGCGACGAGCTCGTGTCGTCGACGATGCGGCGGGCGATCTGGTAGGCGTCGAGGGCCCGCTCGACGCGGTCGGCATCGGCGGCGGGCAGGTCCGCGGTGTGGAGGCGGTCGATCGACTCGGCCAATGCCGTCGTGTCGTCGCTGATCGAATCCCGCAGCGAGTCGCGCTGGAGGGTGTCGACGCGGTCGAGGAGCCGCGAGGGCAGTCGGTAGGCCGCGCCCTGCCGGCGACGGCGCAACAGCCAGACACCGGCGATGACGAGGGCGAGGACGAGGATGGAGCCGCCGAGGAGGAGCGGGGCGAGTGATCCCGAACCGCTGTCTACGACGACTTCGCTGCCGGGCACCTCCTGCCCCGTGCCCGCCTGCGCCTCGGTGCGCTCCTGCGGATCGGCGTAGTAGCCGAGGAGGATGTTGAGCTTCGTCGTCGACGGGGTCGAGACGTTCCACTCCCCCATGGCGTTCGTGTACTGGTCCATGACCTCGATCTTCTGGTCCGTGTCCGCAAACGTCTGGTCGGCGATGAGACCGTCGGTGCCGTTGATCATGACGAAGGCCCCCTCGCCGCCGTGGGCGACCTTGACCTGCTGGAGCAGCTCGCGATCAACGCTCGGGGCGTCGACGGCGATGACGTAGACGGGGAAGTCGAGACCCTCGACCGTCGTCGTCGCCTTCTCCATCAGGGCGGGGTTGAGCCGGTCGGCGACGGCCGGGTCGATCCAGAACGGATCGGCCCCCAGCGCCTCGGCGATCTGCTCTCCGGTCGCGGTCATCGGCGCCTCCCTCCGGTCGGTCCCGACCGCACGGGCGCACCCTTCCGACTGCGGACCCTGCGCACGACCCACACGAGGAGAATCGCGGCGGGCACGCCGAGGACGAGGCCGAAGCCGACAGAGGTGATCGCGGACACCGCAGGGTAGGCGAGCTCCTCGGGTCGCTGCTCATCGCTGCGCTCGTCGACGTACTCGAGCTCGGCGTAGGGTTCGTCGACCTCGGTCTGCTTGAGCACCCGCACCCAGTCCAGCGCCCTGCCGGGCGGGGTGGAATCCGCGGCCGGCCGGGGGTAGTCGACGATCCTTCGTTCGATGCCCTTGTCCGCGACGTCCTCACTGGTGCTGCCGACGACGAGCACAGTCGCCTTCTCCTCCGGCAGCTCCCGGGCGATGCGGGCGGCGACGAGCTTCCCCTCACCGTCGGCGTCGTCGAGATCGGACAGCGTCATGAACGCGACGTAGACGGGGACCTCGGACCCGTCGAGTTCGTCGCGCAGGGTGTCGAGTTCGGGGTCGGTGACCGCCCACGCCTGGTACGCGTCGACGTAGATCGGGTCGGAGGCGAGGTCCTCGGCGATCGTGCGGTAGCGGGTCCGGTCGTAGTCGGCGTCGACGCGGGACTCGATGCGGTCGGAGTAGATCGAGTCGACGCGGATGTCGTCGCTGTTCGCCCGCTCGATGCGCTCGTCCTTCGCGTCGTCGAAGAGGGAGACGCTCCAGACGATCGCCCCGGCGGTGACCGCGGAGAAGACGACGGCGGCGATCGCGATGCGGATGAGGAGGGCAGTGCGGGAGGCACCGGAGCGTGTCATGACCGCCTCCCCGTCCGGACTGGGCGTTCGGCACCGGGCACGCCGTCGTCGAGGATGGCGTCCTCGAGCGGGGTGAAGCTGCCGAACCCGGAGAGCGCGTAGGCGTCGTCGCGCCGGAAGTAGGGCACGGGTCGGGAGGTGAGGATAGTCGGGTCCTTCGGCACCATAAGGCAGACGGGGTCGTGTCCGGCGTCGAGGTCGGCGATGCACGTCTGACAGGCATCGATGGTGAGCACAGTCCCCGACTGCTTCCACGCGATGCTCTCCACGGGCTTCGTATGCGCGGGGAAGAAGTAGCAGAACTCGGGCGCGGCGGTCTCGGCCGATGCCGCTCGGCGGCCGAGGCCGTTCATCGCCCGCAGCGCCCTGTCGGTGCGCACGAGGGCCCAGATCGCCTGGCGGTGGGAGTGGTCGGGAGAGGACGCCCAGTCGGGGTGGGCATCGGTGACCGCGTCGATGGCCCGCTGCACGCGCAGCCCGCGGTCGCGGATCGCCCAGCCCTCCTCGTCGGCGGAGGTGGGCTCCGGGAAGGGCTCGAGCGCCCGCGTGACCTCGGGGACGAGGCGGTGACGGCGGACGAGCTCCGGTTCGGTCGTCAGCTCCGACTTCCACCGGTACCGCGTCTTCCGGGTGAGCACCCACGCGGTGAGCCCGAGGGCGGCGAGGGTGGAGACGCCGAAGACGATGCCGTCGGGGTTGCCGAGGTCGAGGCCGGTCGCCTCGATGTAGTCCCCCCGTGACTCGCCGACGTCGACCGGGTCGAAGTCGGGCAGCGGCGGTGCCGGTTCCCCTGTCGCGGCGGCGACGAGGACGCGGAGGTGGTAGTCGACGGCGAGCTCGATGGGGAGGAAGTCGTCGCTTGACGAGCGCTGCAGGACCTGGGAGTTCGGCGGCACGCTCGGACCGTTCCCATCGACGAGGTAGGACCGGCTGCGGGCGGAGGTCTCGGCCTCGGTGAAGAGGACGAGAGCCTGGTCCTCTCCCGTCCGGTCGAACATCTCGAAGGCGAGGTCGGCGGTGAACGCGTCCCACTGGTCGTGGTAGCCGATCCAGATCTCCGGAGTCACGGCGACGAAGACGGGGAGTCCGGATCGGGCAGCGTTCTCGGTCGCCGTCTCGACCGCGCTCCGCTGCCTGTCGGTGAGACCGGGGGCGAGCGTGGGGTCGACCCAGAGCGGGCCGGTGTCCCAGGCCCCTCTGATGCGGTCCCGCAGCTGTCCGAGCAGGCGGTCGGTCGTCGTCATGGTTCCAACTCTACGGTGGGCGCTCACACCTGTTGTCACAGCCATGGTGCGGATCTGCCACCTGCCGCCCGGACAGGGCGCTGGGACGACGCGAGCCCCACAGCCGGATCGGCTGCGGGGCTCGTGCCTCTGCGGTCAGTCAGGCTGCCGCGAAGGTGATCACTTGAGGGTGACGGTCGCGCCGGCAGCCTCGAGGGTCTCCTTGGCCTTCTCGGCGTCTTCCTTCGAAGCGCCTTCGAGGACGGCCTTGGGGGCGCCGTCGACGAGGTCCTTGGCTTCCTTCAGTCCGAGCGAGGTGAGTCCACGGACTTCCTTGATGACGGGGACCTTCTTGTCGCCGGCCGATTCGAGGATGACGTCGAACTCGGTCTTCTCTTCAGCGGCGGCTTCTCCGCCACCGGCTGCCGGAGCGGCAACGGCGACAGCGGCCGGGGCAGCGGCCTCGACGTCGAATTCCTCTTCGAACTTCTTGACGAAGTCGGAGAGCTCGATGAGGGTGAGCTCCTTGAAAGCTTCGATGAGCTCGTCTGCAGTGAGCTTAGCCATGGTGGCCAATCCTTCCTGTGGTGGTCACCTGCGGTGACCGGGTTGATGGGGTGATGCTCAGGCGTCTTCGGCAGGAGCGGAGTCCTGCTTCTCGCGGAGGGCATCGACAGTGCGCGCGGCCTTGACCAGCGGAGCGGTGAAGAGGTAAGCCGCCTGGTGGAGGCTTGCCTTCATGGCACCGGCTGCCTTCGCAAGCAGCACTTCGCGGGATTCGAGGTCGGCGAGCTGGTTGACATTCTCAGCGCTGAGGGCGGCACCGTCGAAGTAGCCACCCTTGACGACGAGCTGAGAATTCGCCTTGGCAAAGTTACGCAGAGCCTTGGCAGCCTCAGGCGGTTCGCCGTTGACGAACGCGATCGCGGTGGGCCCGTTGAGGAGCTCATCGAGACCGGTCACGCCGGCTTCCTTGGCTGCAATCTTGGTCAGCGTATTCTTTACCACGGCGTAGCTGACGTTCTCACCAAGAGAGACGCGCAGCTCTTTCATCTGCGCGACGGTGAGACCGCGGTACTCGGTCAGCAATACAGCGTCGGAGTTCTCAAACTGCTGCTTGAGCTCCTCGACTGCGGCTGCCTTGTCTGGCCTCGCCATGGTATTCCTTTCGTACAGGCGCCGGTCTGCGTCCCGACAACGAAAAAAGCGCTCCACGCAGGTACGCGCGAAACGCTTCGAGGCTGAGAACGAGGTTCTCACTGAAGGATCTCTGGCTCACCTGCGAGGGTCACTCCTTGCGGAGTCTTCGTCTGCGGGCACAGGGATCCGATGGCGGATTCATGCATTCCCACAGAGACCGACGGTCTTCGGTGTCTCCAGCTTAGCCAGTCCCCCCGCGCTCAGTCCAATCGGGAGCCGTCGCTCCCCCGGAGACACTGGTCACATCACCTAAGTCCTCATGCGGTATGCGAACGCAGAAAAGGAACGAGAGATTCGACGAGCTCACCGGGAGCCTCCTCAGCCACGTGGTGACCGGAATCGATCGAATGCCCCGTGAGGCAATCGGCCCACTCACGCCAGATCTCCAACGGATCGCCGTAGAGGTCTTCGAGGTCGTCGCGGCGCGACCAGAGGATCTGCACCGGCATCCGCAGGCGTCTGCCGGCGGCTCTGTCCGCCTCCTCGTCAGCCCGATCAACGGTGAGTCCCGCTCGATAGTCCTCGAGCATCGCCGTGACCACCTCGGGATCGCGGGTCGCTCGGCGGAACTCCGCGAAGTTCTCCTCCCCCATCACAGCGGGGTCGCCGGAATACCAGGCATCCGGATCGGCGTTGATCACGCGCTCTGGCACCTCGGGCTGTGCGAAGAAGAACCAGTGCCACCATTGCGCGGCGAACTTCGCATCCGCCCGTCGCAGGTGCTCACTGATCGGCACACAGTCGATCAGGACGGCCGCCTGCGTCCGTTCGGGGCAGTCGAGAGCGAGCCGCAGACCCACGTAGCTGCCCCGGTCGTGACCGACGATGCTGAAGCGCTCGTGGCCGAGGGCGGTCATGACCGTCGCGATGTCTCCAGCTGAGGCACGTTTGGAATGCGGCCGATGATCCGGCGCCGGGCGCGGTCCGCGCGATCGCCCATAGCCTCTGAGGTCCGGGACGACCACCGTGAAGCCGGCACGGACGAGAGCCGGCGCAACGGCGTACCACGTCGACCCGGTACGCGGGTGACCGTGGAGGAGGACGACGGCCGGGCCATCCCCACCATGGCGGACATAGATCTCAGCGTCGCCGGTCCCAAAGGTCTCCGCGGTGAATGACTCGAACATGGAGTCATGGTCGCATGCCGCCCTGACATGACCCTTCCCTGACACACATGGGAGGACCGTGCCGGCGTTCGCAGCGGACGACGGCACGGTCCTCGGTCGGTGTGGGCGGAAGCGGGCACCGCCTCGGCGGGTCAGAACTCGATGACGACGCGACCGTCGATCTTCGCGTGGAGCATCTCATCGAAGACGGCGTTGATGTCCTCGAGGGGGCGCTTGGAGTAGGTCGGGTGGATCTTGCCGGCTGCGTAGAACTCGAGGGCCTCGACCATGTCCTGGCGGGTGCCGACGATCGATCCGCGAATCGTCAGGCCCTTGAGGACGATGTCGAAGATCGGGGCCGGGAAGTCGCCCGGGGGCAGGCCGTTGAAGACGATCGTGCCGCCTCGGCGGGTCATGCCGATCGCCTGCCCGAACGCTGCCGGGTGGACGGCGGTGACGAGCACGCCGTGGCTGCCGCCGATCTTCTCCTGGATGACCTCGGCCGGGTCCTCGGCGAAGGCGTTGACGGTGATCTCCGCCCCGTGCTTCTTCGCCAGGGCGAGCTTGTCGTCGGCGACGTCGACGGCGACGACGCGCATGCCCATGGCCACCGCGTACTGGACGGCGATGTGCCCGAGCCCGCCGATGCCGGAGATGACGACCCACTGTCCGGGTTTGACCTCGGTGCGTTTGAGTCCCTTGTAGACGGTCACTCCGGCGCAGAGGACGGGGGCGATCTCATAGGGGTCGGCGCCGTCGGGGATGACGGCGGCGAACTTCTCGTCGACGAGCATGTACTCCCCGAACGACCCGTCGACGCCGTAACCGCCGTTGACCTGGGATTCGCAGAGCGTCTCCCAGCCCTGCCGACAGTGCTCGCAGACTCCGCAGGCCGCCCACAGCCAGGCGTTGCCGACCATCTGGCCGACCTCGACCTCGGTGACCCCTTCGCCGACCTTCTCGACGATGCCGACGCCTTCGTGGCCGGGGATGAGGGGCACCTTCGGCTTGACGGGCCAGTCCCCGTGGGCGGCGTGGAGGTCGGTATGGCACACGCCCGAGGCGATAAGCCTGACCAGGGCCTGACCCGGACCCGGCTCCGGAATCGGGTTGTCCCCGACGACGAGGTCCTCGCCGAATCCTTCTACGACTGCTGCTTTCATTGCCGACATCATCGACTCCTTCGTTGTGATGGGGTGGTTCCGGGGTTTCGCTTGGAGGGGCGGCGTTCGCCGAGGTGGGAGTGGCTGCGATGGGGCGGATGCACTGGGTGGAGGGGAATACGGAGGACCGCCGAGGCGGTCGGCCGTGACGGTCCTGCGCGCTGGGGTCCGGCGCGCAGGACCGGCGGGAGGTCGGCTCAGAAGAAGCCGAGGGCCTCGTCGGAGTAGCTGACGAGGAGGTTCTTCGTCTGCTGGTAGTGGTCGAGCATCATCTTGTGGTTCTCGCGTCCGATGCCCGAGGCCTTGTAGCCGCCGAACGCCGCGTGCGCGGGATACGCATGGTAGTTGTTCACCCACACGCGACCGGCCTGGATGTCGCGGCCGGCGTGGTACGCGGTGTTGCCGTCCCTGCTCCACACACCGGCGCCGAGGCCGTAGAGGGTGTCGTTGGCGATGCGCATCGCGTCGTCGTAGTCGGTGAACGTCGTCACCGAGACGACGGGGCCGAAGATCTCCTCCTGGAAGATGCGCATCCCGTTGTCGCCCTTGAAGATGGTCGGCTGCACGTAGTAGCCGCCGGAGAGGTCCCCGTCGAGTTCGGCCCGTTCGCCGCCGATGAGGACCTCGGCGCCCTCCTGCTTGCCGATGTCGAGGTAGGAGACGATCTTCTCGAGCTGATCGTTCGAGGCCTGCGCACCCATCATCGTGTCGGTGTCGAGCGGGTTGCCCTGGACGATCTTCTCAGTGCGGGCGACGACGGATTCGAGGAAGTCCGCGGCGATGCCCTCCTGGATGAGCGCCCTCGACGGGCACGTGCAGACTTCGCCCTGGTTGAGGGCGAACATCGTGAAGCCCTCCTGCGCCTTGTTCCAATAGGCGTCGTCCTTGGCCATGACATCATCGAAGAAGATGTTCGGGCTCTTGCCGCCGAGCTCGAGGGTGACCGGGATGATGTTCTGCGAGGCGTACTGCATGATGAGCCGGCCCGTCGTGGTCTCACCGGTGAACGCGATCTTGCGGATGCGCTTGTTCGAGGCCAACGGTTTGCCCGCCTCAAGCCCGAAGCCGTTGACGACGTTGACGACGCCGGGCGGCAGCAGATCGCCGACGAGCTCCATGAGGACGAGGATCGAGGCCGGGGTCTGCTCGGCGGGCTTGAGAACGACCGCGTTGCCGGCGGCGAGGGCCGGAGCGAGCTTCCACACGGCCATGAGGATCGGGAAGTTCCAGGGGATGATCTGTCCGACGACGCCGAGCGGCTCATGGAAGTGATACGCCACGGTCTGCTCGTCGAGCTGGGAGAGCCCGCCCTCCTGGGTGCGGATCGCCGCGGCGAAGTACCGGAAATGGTCGACGGCCAGCGGCAGGTCGGCGTTGAGGGTCTCGCGGACGGCCTTGCCGTTGTCCCAGGTCTCGGCGACCGCGAGCATCTCGAGGTTCTCCGCCATGCGGTCGGCGACCTGGAGGAGGATGTTCGCCCGCTCCGTCGGCGAGGTCTTCCCCCATGCGGGGGCCGCGGCGTGGGCGGCGTCGAGGGCGAGTTCGATGTCCTCGGCAGTGCTCGCGGGCACCTCGGTGAAGGGCTGGCCGGTCACGGGCGTGGGATTGTCGAAGTAGTTTCCGTTCGTCGGCGGCACCCACTCCCCGCCGATGTAGTTCTCGTAGCGGGGCTTGAAGGTGACGAGAGAGCCGTCTTCGCCCGGCCGTGCGTATACCGTCATGGCAACTCCTTTGCTGCGATGTCCTCGGGAGTGATCCCCGATTGACGATCACGCTACAGAGGGCAACGTTGCATGAGCGTTGCATCGCCGAGGCGGGACCTCAGCTGCCGAGCGCCTCGAGACGGACGAGTGCGGCGGTGCGCTCGGGGGCGTCGGGCGGGGCGAGCCGGAGGACGGCCATGAGCACCTCGGTGTCGGACTGGTTCTCCGGCAGCCTGGCGAAGCGCCACAGCTGCTGCCAGGTCCCGTCCTGGAGCAGGGTCTCGCGCAGCAGCGCCTCGAGCTCGCCGCTGATCTCCCGCACCCCGGGGGCGTCGGATTCGGGAAGCACCCGGCCGCGGTAGGCCTCGAGTGCGGTCTCGACGTCGCCCTGGCCCAAGGCCCGATGGGCGGTGTCGACGTCGCTGTCGAGATCGCCGACCAGGCGGTAGGGCCGTCCGGCCACCTCGAGGTCGCTGAGGGCGGCGATCGTCTTGCGCAGGCGCGCGATCTCCGCGCGCACGGTGACGTCGCTGCCTCCGGTCGGCCAGAGCCGATCGGCGAGTTCGGCATTGGTCAGCCCGGCAGGGCTGCGGTGGAGCAGGAGGAGGAGTTCGGCGTGGCGCTTCGAGAGTTCGATGCGCGCGCCGTCGGGCCCGGTCAGGGCGGGAGCCGAACCGCTGACCGCGAGGCGGACGCGGGCGGCGGAGTCCCGGTCCCCCGCCTCGGCGGCATCGGACCGGTAGAGGCGGGAGAGTCCTCTGGCGGCAGCCTGAGCGGTCGAGCCGAGCAGGGGCAGGACGATCGAGGACACGGCATCGTCTCCCCCGGTGACGTCGATGATGCCGATGACCTCGCCGGTGCCGGGATGGGTGACGGGCACCGCGCTGCAGCTCCACGCGTGGACGTCGCTGGCGAAGTGCTCGGCCTGGCTGATCTGGACGGCCGAACGGGACTGGAGGGCGAGACCCGGTGCCGAGGTGCCCATCGCATCCTCGGACCAGTCGGAGCCGGGGACGAAGCCCATCGACTCGGCACGCTCGCGCACGGACCGCTCCCCCTCGACCCAGAGCAGACATCCCTGCTCATCGCCGAGGGCGACGAGGAGGCCCGCGCCGGTGGCCGGTTCGATGAGGTGGGAGCGCAGCAGCGGCATGATCGAGTGGAAGGGATGACGGCGGCGCACCTCGGCGAGCTGAGCGTCCTCATAGGCCACCCGGGCACGGACGCCGGACGGGTCGCGGAGTCGATCGAGGGAACGGGTCCAGGACTCGAGGACCGTCGATCGCACCCCGGGGACGCCGCGCCGCTCAGGGTTGGGAGCGGCGAGGTGACTGTGGGCCCGACGCACGATGAGCTGATAGTCGTCGTGCAGCAGCGGTGTCGTGCTCATCGCAGTCCGCTCCACCTCCGTCGGCGGTCGTCATGCAGGTCACTGGGGTCATCCCAATCTATCGGCTGCGACGAACGTGAGCAAGGTCACCAGCGCACGTGAGGACCCGTGGGAAGCGAAGAGGCGCAGATGCGACGAAGGGCGGGAAGTGAGAGACTCACTTCCCGCCCTTCAGGCGCGGATCACTCCACGGTCGGAATCAGGCGCGCAGCGCGGCTGCGTCGACCGGGATACCGGGACCGTTCGAGGTCGTGATCGTCGCCTTCGTGATGTAGCGGCCCTTCGAGGAGGACGGCTTGAGGCGGAGGATCTCCTCGATCGCAGCATCGAAGTTCTCCTGCAGGGCCTGCTCGGAGAACGAGGCCTTGCCGATGATGAAGTGGAGGTTCGAGTGCTTGTCGACGCGGAATTCGATCTTTCCGCCCTTGATGTCGGACACGGCCTTGGCGACGTCCATGGTCACCGTGCCGGTCTTCGGGTTCGGCATGAGGCCGCGGGGACCGAGCACCTTGCCCAGACGTCCGACCTTGCCCATCATGTCGGGGGTCGCAACCGCTGCGTCGAAGTCGGTGAAGCCGTCGGCCACCTTCTCCAGCAGGTCATCGGAACCGACGTAGTCGGCACCTGCTTCGCGGGCTGCCTCTGCACGGTCGCCGGCGGCGAACACCAGGACCCGGGCGGTCTTGCCGGTGCCGTGCGGGAGGTTGACGGTGCCGCGCACCATCTGATCTGCCTTGCGGGGGTCGACCCCGAGGCGGAGGGCGACCTCGACGGTGGCGTCGTACTTCGCCACCGAGGTCTCCTTGGCCAGGTCGATCGCCTGAGCCGGTTCGTACTTCACATCTGCGGCGATCTTCTCAGCCGCGGCCTGGTAGGCCTTCGAGCGCTTTGCCATCTGCTTCTCTCCTTGCAGTCGTGGTCGGGGCTGCGTCCGCCCTGCCACAGTGGGATGTCTGGTCTCAGACCTCGATGTCGGTGGTGATGCCCATCGAACGAGCGGTGCCCGCGATGATGCGATCGGCCATGTCGAGGTCGTTGGCGTTGAGATCGGGCATCTTCGTCGTGGAGATCTCGCGGACCTGGTCGGCGCTGAGGTGCGCGACCTTGACGGTGTGCGGGGTCGCCGAACCCGACTTCACGCCGGCGGCCTTCTTGATGAGTTCCGCGGCCGGCGGGGTCTTGAGGACGAAGGTGAACGAACGGTCTTCGTAGACCGTGATCTCGACGGGAACGATGTTCCCGCGCTGGGATTCAGTCGCAGCGTTGTACGCCTTCGTGAATTCCATGATGTTGACGCCGTGCTGGGCAAGCGCCGGACCGATCGGAGGCGCCGGGTTGGCGGCGCCTGCCTGAATCTGGAGCTTGACGAGGCCGGCTACCTTTTTCTTGGGAGGCATGTGCGGTCCTTAATCTTGAGAGTGTCCATGCGCCGAGAGAACGCGGCGCATCATCCGATGCCGGCCTGCCGATACAGGGCCGACAATCAAACCACACCATCATTCCACGCTCGCCCGGCTTCGGGCAAATGGTCGTGAGCGGGAACACAGGGTGGAAGAACGCGTCAGGGGCCCGGTCGGAACCGGGCCCCTGCGATGGTGTGCGCTGGTCGGGTCAGAGCTTCGAGACCTGGTCGAAGCCGAGCTCGACGGGAACGTCGCGCTCGAAGATCGACAGCAGCACGGTGAGCTTCTGGGAGTCCGGGCGGATCTCCTGGATCGTGGCGGGGTGGCCTTCGAACGAGCCCTCCTTGACGAGGACGGATTCGCCGACCTCGAACTCCACCTCGGTGATGGGGGCGGACTTCGCCGCAGCCTCGGCAGCCACGCCCTCAGCGGCGGCGGCTTCGGCCTGGCGCTCCTCGAAGACGGGAGCGAGCATCGTGAAGACCTCGTCGATCGAGAGCGGGACCGGGTCGTAGGCGTTGCCGACGAAGCCGGTCACGCCCGGGGTGTGGCGCACGGCGCCCCACGACTCGTCGGTGAGCTCCATCCGGACGAGCACGTAGCCGGGCACGCGCACGCGGCGGACCTGCTTGCGCTGACCGTTCTTGATCTCGACGACGTCCTCCATGGGGACCTGCGACTCGAAGATGAAGTCCTCGAGGTTGAGGCTCACGGCGCGGTTCTCGAGGTTCTGCTTCACGCGGTTCTCGTAGCCGGCGTAGGAGTGGATGACGTACCAGTCGCCCTCCTGCATCCGCAGCTCGGCCTTGAACTCCTCGGCGGGGTCGACGTCGTCGCCGGACTCGGCGGAATCGTCAGCGGCGGAGTCCTCGGCCGGTGCCTCATCGGCAGCGGTCGCGTCGACGTCGGCGGTCGCCTCGGTCGTCGACTCCTCGACCGTCTCGGTCTCAGGCGCGTCGACCTCAGTCTCAGGGGCGTCCTGTTCGGGTGAACTGGTATCCGACACCGATCAATTCCTCGCTTCGCGTGTAGTCGGACGGCTTGCGTGTCCGAAGGATGTGCTGTTTGTATCCAGGTTATCGCCGCACGGGGCGACTCACCACAGTGGCCAGAGCGGAGTTCCGCCGAAGACGAATCCGACGAGCTTGCCGAACACGAGGTCGAGGACCGTGACGATGACCATCATGACGAGGATGAACCCCAGCACGACGAGTGTGTAGTTGACCAGCTGCTTGCGGGTCGGGGTGACGACCTTCTTCAGCTCCGCCACGACTTCGCGGAGGAACTGGATGATCCGTCCGAAGAATCCGAGCTGCTTGCGACGGGAGGCGTTCTCAGACGCGTTTCCTGTCTTCTTTGCCGGTGTGTCGCTCACACATCCTCACTCGGTCGGAATCCTTTGGGACTGCTCAACTGCCTCAGCCAGTCAGTCTGCGCTCTGTCCGGCGGTGATCGCCGCGGCAGGCTTCGACTGCGCAGGGGTGACAGGACTCGAACCTGCAACCTACGGTTTTGGAGACCGTTGCGCTACCAATTGCGCCACACCCCTTCGATTCGACTCCCCCAGCTGAGGGGGTGTCCAACCACGAGAAACGAGCATACCGTCTCCCACCGCGATCCGTCGAACCGAGCGCAGTCCGCGTGTGCCGTGGCCCCCTACTCACTCGGTTCGACGGGGTCGGCGACGAGGGGCTGCGGCTCGGGGAAACGCACCCACGGACCGATGCTGACCTCCTCACCTGGGGAGACAGTGATGATCTGGAGGTCGATGGGTCTCTTCGTCCGGTTGTCGACGCGGATGATGCTCACCGTGGCATCCATCTTCAAGGGACCCGGGGTGAGCGCGTTCGCGAGCGCTCCGCCTGTCGTCGAACTCACGTATCGCACTCCCCGACCAAAGGCCTCGGGTCCGACGGTGCGGTGCCAGTGTCCGCTCAGGGCGTAGTCCGCGCACCCGGAGTCGAGGGCCGGTTGGACGATCCTGGGGTCGTGGACGAGCATGACGTCGAAGTCGGCCGTGCACGCCTCGTCGCGCAGCCGGGCCGCGTATTCGTCGGCGCTCAGCTCGGTCTCGAGCTGGGGTCCGGAGCCGAACACCGTCCGGCGAGGATCGGGACCGCCGAAGAAGCGCACGCCCGCGAGCTCCGCCGTGGAGTCATCGAGGACCGTCCACCCGCTGCGCCGGGCATGGCGGGCGGTCTCCTGCGAGTCGTGGTTGCCCTTGACGAACATCCGCGGCAGTCCCTCGGGCAGTTCGTTCCCGAGGACGTCGATGCAGTAGTTCTCGGCCGAGGTCCCCGTCATCGTCACATCGCCGGCGTCGATGAGTGCGTCGGCCCCGCTCAGCCGGGTGACCGCACCGACCACGCGAGCCATGCCGATGTTGCAGTGGACGTCGGAGCTGAGCACGAAGGTCGAGACGCCGGCCTTCCCTGCCGGCGGGGGCACCATGCCCTGCGAGGTCCAGTCGCCGCTGAGGGGGCGTTCGCTCCACGCTCCGCGAAGGCCGGCGAGGACGGCGTCGTAGAAGGCGTCGTTGTCCTCGGAGAAGTCCCTGACCGCGGTGAACGCCTGGTCGATGATCCCGCCGAGGCGGCCGGTCACCTGCGATCCGGCCAGCGGGGTCCCCGCGAACGCCGGGTCCGGCCGCAGCGGTTCCGGACGGGTGAGTGCGACGGCGCTCACCCCGGACAGGAGAAGGACGACGACCGCGCCGATCGCCGTGAGCTCCCGGCTCGCCAGTCCCTGCCGCAGCGCGGCGATCCGTGCCGGCCCGAGCAGGTGGATGCCGCCGACGACGGCTCCCGAGAGCAGACACACCGCGAGCGCCCAGCGGATGAGGATCTCCCGCGTCAGGCCCTCGACGATGAGGTCGATCTGGACCTGCGGGGCGGAGAAGAGCGAGGCATAGGAGGCGATGTCCCCACCGAGGGCGTCGATCGTCCCTCCGCCGCTGTCGGCGGCACCGCCGGAGGCCGAGGTCGTGTCCTCGGCGGCACCGGAGACGGGGATCTCCCCGATGTCGACGCTCACCCCCAGTCCGAGCGGCAGATAGTCCCCGGCAGGGACGAGGAGGGTGCCCAGCGGCCCGAAGTCGAGGGTGAGCCGCGAATCGGCGGTGACGCGGTACTGCGCCTCATGGGGGCCGAAGCTCAGATCGGCACGGGCGGTGAAGAGCGCCCAGGGCAGGGTGACGACGGTGAGGACGAGGAGCAGGAGGAGGAGACGGGGTGACGACACGGACCCATTCTAGGGATGCGCCCTGGTCGTCGGACTATCCTTGGGCAGATGACGGACCCTCTCGTGTCCCTGCCCAAGGCACACCTGCACCTGCACTTCACCGGTTCGATGTCGGCCGACACCCTGCAGGACCTCGCCGCCGAGGCGGGCGTGAGCCTGTCCGATCAGCTCTTCGCCGACAAGGTCACGGGACTGAGCCCCGACGAGCGCGGCTGGTTCCGCTTCCAACGCCTCTACGACATGGCCCGCGGCGTCGTCCGCGGGGAGGACATCATGCGCCGGCTCGTCCGTGAGGCGGCGGCAGCCGACCGGGCCGAGGGGTCCCGCTGGCTCGAGCTCCAGGTCGACCCGACCTCGTATGCCCCGTTCGTCGGCGGCATCACCCCGGCCCTGGAGATCATCCTCGACGAGGCGGCGAAGGCCAGCGACGACGATTTCGGGATGGCGATCATCGTCGCCGCCTCCCGCACCCGGCACCCCCTCGATGCGCGGATGCTCGCCCGTCTCGCCGCCCACCACGCCGGTGAGGGTCCGGGCACGGTCATCGGCTTCGGACTGTCCAACGACGAGCGCCGAGGTGAGACCGCGGAGTTCGCCCGGGCCTTCGACACCGCCCGCCGTGCCGGGCTGCTCTCGGTCCCGCACGGCGGGGAGCTGCTCGGTCCCGAGCACATCCGCTCGGTCGTCCGCGACCTTTCCCCCGACCGCCTCGGGCATGGGATCCGTGCGGGTGAGGATCCGCAGCTGCTGGGCGAGATCGTCGAGGCGGGTGTCGGCTTCGAGGTGTGTCCGGGGTCGAACGTCTCCCTCGGCGTCTACCCCGACATCGATGAGGTGCCGCTGCGGACGCTTCTCGATGCGGGTGCGAAGGTCGCCCTCGGTGCCGACGATCCGCTCATCTTCCACACCCGACTCGTCGACCAGTACCGGTTCGCCGAGCAGCTGGGTCTCACCGCCGGCGACCTCGCCGGCCTGGCCCGTGACTCGTTCGCGATCTCGGCCGCCCCCGAGTCCGTGCGCGAGGCCGCCCAAGCCGACATCGACGCGTGGCTGGAGGACCGGACGACGGCCTGAGGGGCCGGGTTCCGGCCCCGGGTCCAGGCCTACAGGCTCGCGCCGACGAAGGTGGGTTCGGGTTCGAGGACGATCCCGAACCGCTCCTCGACTCCGGCGACGACGGTTCGGGCGAGGTCGAGGACGTCGGCGGTCGTCGCCCCGCCGCGGTTGGTCAGAGCCAGCGTGTGCTTCGTCGACAGGCTCGCACGAGCGCCCGGCAGGGCGAAGCCCCTGTCGAACCCGGCGCGCTCGATGAGCCAGGCGGCCGAGGTCTTCGTCAGCCCGGGGATCGGTGCCCCGCTGAGGGGATCGGTGACCGGGAAGCGCGGAGCCTCCGCGGGCAGCGCGGCCTCCGCGTCGACGATCGGGTTGGTGAAGAACGACCCTGCCGACCACGTGTCATGGTCCTCCGGGTCGAGCACCATGCCCTTCGACCGGCGCAGCGCGAGCACGGCCTCGCGGACGTCAGCGGCCGGAACGCTCTCGCCGATCCCGACCCCGAGCGCCGAGGCGAGCTGGGCGTAGCGCACCGGCAGCGACCCCGGTCCGCGCTGCAGGGTGAACGTCACCGAGAGGACGATGTGGGCGGGGGTGCCCGCGGCCTGCTGGGCGCGTTTGAGCAGTGAGGTGCGGTATCCGAACTCGAGCTCTGCGGCGCTCAGCGAACGGATCTGCCCGGCGACGCGGTCGTAGACCTCGACAGAGGTGATGAGCTCGGCGACCTCGGTCCCGTAGGCCCCGACGTTCTGGATCGGCGTGGCCCCGACCGATCCGGGGATCCCGGAGAGGGCCTCGAGCCCGGTGAGACCCTGCGCGAGCGTGCCGGCGACGAAGTCGTCCCAGTCCTCCCCCGCCTCGGCGGTCACCTGGGCATGGGTGTCGGAGAGCTCCGTGGTCTCAACGCCCTTCGTCGCGACGACGCCGACGGGACCGGCGAAGCCCGCATCGGCGATGAGGAGATTCGATCCGCCGCCGACGAGGAGGATGCCGGGCATCCGGGGTGCGCTCGGGACGAGGGCATTGTCAGCGGCGAACGCGAGCAGCTCCTCCCGGGAGCCTGCGACCGTGAGGTCCGGAGCGGGCCCGCCGAGGTGGAACGTCGTGAGCTCGGAGAGGTTCACCGTCCGACCCGGATCTGAGTGCGGCTGAGCACGTCGGTGCCGCCGGCGGTGACGGTGGCGTCGATGCGCAGGGTGCCGACGGCCGGGTCGACGGCGCCGACCTTCGCCGTGAGGGTGAGCGCGGTGGTCGGCGTCGACGGCGGACCCGACTCTGCGTCGGGGACGAGGACGGGGGCGGAGAACCGGGTGCGGTAGTCGACGATGGCCCCCGGGTCGCCGAGCCATTCGGCGATCGGGGAGACGACGACGGCCATCGAGAGCATGCCGTGGGCGATGACGCCCTCAAGGCCCACCTCCTGCGCGAAGCGCTCCGACCAGTGGATGGGGTTGTGGTCGCCCGACGCGGCGGCGTAGTCGATGAGCGAGGCGCGTGAGAGCGGGATCTCGGTCTCGACGACGACGTCGCCGATTTTCAGCTGGGACAGGTCGACGAGGCTCATTCTCCGTCTCCTCTCACGACGATGGTCGAGGTCACCGTGACCACCGGCTGGTCGGCGGCGTCGGTGATCTCGGTGCGGGTGGTGATCATGGCGTTGTCGCCGGCTGCACGGACACCGTCGACGTGGGTCGTCGCACGCAGGCTGTCGCCGGCGACGATCGAGCGGGCGAAGCTGAACTGCTCTGAGCCGTGGACGACCTTCGAGAAGTCGATGCCGGAGTCGGGGTCGGAGATGTAGGCGGCCTCGCTGCGCTGCGCGATGATCACGGCGAACGTCGTCGGGGCGATGACGTCCCTGTACCCCAGGGCCTCAGCGGCGGCGGGGTCGAAGTGGTAGTCGGCCGTCGCGTTCGTCGCGCGGGCGAACTCGGCGATCGCCTCACGGGAGACGTCATAGGGACGCGGCAGGGTGTACGAGGTTCCCTGCTTGTCGGCATTCACCGGCATGTCTGCTCTCTTTCGACAAAGGTCGGTACTCGCCCCAGCCTAACTTCACCGACCCGGGCACGCGGAATCGGCGACTTCGGTCAAGGAACCCTCTCCCGTGGTCACGATTTCGCTTCCCATTCACTCAATCGGTGCACCATCGACCTCAGGCGTCGAAAACTGAGATAAGTTGTCCCCATCACATCTGCTGTAGGCGTCACCCGAAGCCTCGGCAGAGCCGACGAAACCCCGGCGTCGGGCGTTTCCCTAAGGAGCACTGCAATGACGAACCACCCCTCGAGCTCATCGTCCGCCACCCCCCGCGGCAACAAGGAGTCCGGAGGCTCGACCTCCGCGAAGTCGCCCGCATCGGCTGCGAAGACGTCAGCGACGAAGAAGCCTGCGGCGAAGACGACGACGGCGACATCGGCCGCCGCGAAGAAGCCCACGACGAAGACGGCGACGACGAAGGTGAGTCCGACGGCGAAGAAGACGTCCTCGACGGCGAAGTCGGGGTCCGCGAAGAGCGCCTCGACGGCGAAGAGCTCACCGGCGAGCACGAGCACGTCCGCCAGCAGGAGCGGCGCGGCGAAGACGAACTCGTCCTCACCGGCGAAGTCGTCGTCGACGACGTCGGCTGCCGCGAGCACGTCGGCGAAGCCGGCCACGGGCGCGACGACGAAGTCCGCCGCGAGCACGTCCTCGACGCAGAAGTCCTCGACGGCGACCACGGCGGCGAAGACTCCCGCGGCGAAGAAGTCGACCACGACGAAGTCCACCGCCGCCAAGGCTCCCTCGACGACGAAGTCCACAGCCGCCAAGACTCCCGCGGCGAAGAAGTCGACGGCGACGAAGTCCACGGCCGCCAAGGCTCCCTCGACGAAGAAGGCTCCCGCAGCGAAGAAGACTGCCGCGACAAAGACTGCAGCTGAGAAGTCGACGGCTGCGAAGGCTCCGGCGGCGAAGTCGACCGCGCCCGCCGCTCCGGAGGCCAAGCGACGGGCGGTCAAGGACGGAGTCGCCGTGCCCGCTGCGGCAGCGACCGACCCCGCCACCGCTGCGGCACCCGCAGCCGCAGCACCGGCAGCCGCAGCTCCCCCGGCCGCCGCTGCGGCACCGGCACCGGCCGCCCCGGTCGAACCGGCCCTTCCGCCGGCTCCCGGCACCCCCGTCGCACCCGCGCCGGCACCAGCCGCCGGAGTGGCCGCCGCATCGGTGGCCGCCCCGGCCGCGGCACCCGCAGCCCCGGTGACCGCACCCGCTGCAGCCCCGGTCGAGCCCCTCGCTCCCGTCGAGCCCGGACTCACCGACCCCGCCGAGGCCGAGGTCCACGTCGGCACCGACGCCGCCTACGCCGGAAAGGAGGCCGACCGCGCCCAGCTGCGCCGCCCGCTGCGCAACATCTCCGAGGTCCGCCACTTCTTCCGTACGAACCAGACGCCGATCTACTTCATCGGCGCCACCCCGTTCAACCTCCTCGGTCTCGACCGCTGGGTCCGGAACTTCTCCTACATCACGTACTACGACGGCTGGGACGGGGGACACCCGCGCGTGTTCTCGCCCCGCTACAAGCCGTTCGTCGAGTTCGAATCAGGGGAGGCGATCAACAACTGGCTCCTGCTCAACGCCGAGGTCCGCGCGCACATGACCCGCAACGTCCCCCACGGCGAGCGCCCGAAGGTCGCCATGGTCTTCTTCGACGAGGAGACCGAACGGATCTGCAGGGAGCTCGGCTACGACCTCATCCTCCCCTCGGCGAAGCTGCGCAACCAGCTCGACTCGAAGATCGAGACGACGAAGCTCGGCAACGAAGCCGGTGCCTACTCGGTGCCCAACGTCCTCACGACGGCCGACACGTATAAGGAGCTGACGAAGGCGTCGACGGAGGCCGGTCTCGGCACCGACCTCGTCGTGCAGACCCCCTACGGCGACTCGGGCAAGACGACGTTCTTCATCGCCTCCGAGGAGGAATGGGACAAGCACCGGGACGACATCATCGGCGAGCAGCTCAAGGTGATGAAGCGGATCAACAACACGCCTGTGGCGGTCGAAGCCGTGATCACGAGCAGCGGCGTCGTCGTCGGCCCGTTCCTCACCGAACTCGCCGGATTCCCCGAGCTCACCCCCTACAAGGGTGGCTGGTGCGGCAACGAGATGACGCCCGATGTCCTCACCGCCGACCAGCGCGGACGGGCCCGCGAGCTCGTCCGCCGGATGGGCGAAGGCCTGCGCAAGCGCGGCTACCGCGGATTCTTCGAGGTCGACGTCCTCGTCGATCTCGACACCAACGACGTCTACCTCGGCGAGCTCAACCCCCGGATCTCCGGAGCCTCGGCGATCACCAACGTCACCGCGGGAGCCTACGCCGACGTTCCGCTCTTCCTCTTCCACCTCCTCGAGTACCTCGACGTCGAGTTCGACCTCGACGTCGACGAGATCAACGAACGGTGGGAGGAGCTCTCCGGAGCCGACGAGTGGAGCCAGATGGTCATCAAGGAGACCGCGCCGATCACCGAGTACATCACGCACTCGCCGCTGACCGGACAGTACTTCCTCGACCAGTACGGGACGCTGACGTACAAGCGGGCAGCACTCGACTGGCATCCTCTGCAGAACGGCAGCGAAGTCTTCTTCCTCCGCATCTACGGAGCCGGCGAATACCGGTGGAAGGGCGCCGACCTCGGTGTCCTCGTGACGAAGAACCCGCTCCAGGTCGATGCCGACGGCAAGAAGTCCCTGAGCATCCGAGCCAAGCACTTCATCGACTCGATCCGTGCGATGTACGCCGGAGTTCCCGTCGCCGCGGAGGATCCCGCGCCGACGATCGGCGGACCGGGGGCGAAGGGCGACTGATAGTCTCGTCCTCAACCCCTGCACAGATCGAGAGGTGAAGTGTGACCGAAGCGTCTTCGGATCCGACCCTGCCCGACCCTGCCCTCGCGGCGGAAGGGTCGGCTCCCGCCGGTCCCTCCGCCGAGGCGGTCGTCGCCCCGACCGACCCCGCTGAGTCGCTCGCCCCGCACGCCGAGCCGACCCCGGTCGACTCCGGCGAGGGAGTCGACAAGGACAACTGGCAGGACGCCGAGCATGTGCGCTGGTCGTTCCAGCACGTCGACGAGGTGCTGCCGACGACGCCGATCTCCCGCGGAGACGGCCCGGTCGCGCAGTTCCCCGTCGACCTCCGGGATCTCGGCGGGATCGAGATCCCGGAGACGGAATACTCCGCGGCCCGCAGCGTCCGCAGCGTCATCGAGTCCAGCGACACGGACGCGTGGATGGTCCTCCACCAGGGAACCGTGCTCACCGAGGAGTACTTCGGCACGATGCGGCCGGAGACCGAGCATCTCCTCATGTCGGTGAGCAAGTCGCTGGTGGGCACGGTCGCCGGGGTCCTCGTCGGCGCCGGGGAGATCGAGACGAGCCGACTCGTCACCGACTACGTCCCCGACCTCGCAGAGTCCGGGTATGCAGGAGCGACGGTGCGCGACATCCTCGACATGCGCTCGGGCATCCGGTTCTCCGAGAACTACCTCGACCCGGAGTCCGAGGTCCGGCAGATCGAGCGGGCCATCGGCTGGTCGGAGGAGGAGCCCTCCCCCGAGGCGGTGGGCATGTACGCCTACCTGCGCACGCTTGAGCAGAAGGCCCCGCACGGCGGACCGTTCGAGTACCGCTCGTGCGAGACCGACGTGCTCGGCTGGGTGTGCGAGAAGGTCGCCGGTGAGAGCATGCAGACGCTCATGTCGCGGGTGCTGTGGTCGCGCATCGGTGCCGAACGCGACGCCCTCATCGCCACCGACCAGTTCGGCGTCGGAATGTTCGACGGCGGCATCAATGCCACCCTGCGCGATCTCGCACGCTTCGGCTACCTCTACTCGAATCGCGGCGTCTCGCTCACCGGCGAACAGGTCGTCCCCACCTCGTGGATCGGCGACACGCTCACCGGCAGCGAGGACACGAGGCAGGCATTCGCCGACAGCCCCGGCGACAACCGGATGCCCGGCGGGATGTACCGCAACCAGTTCTGGTTCCCGTACCCGGACTCGCACGCCTTCCTCGCGCTCGGCATCCACGGGCAGATGATCTACATCAACCCCGGAGCCTCCTTCGTCGGCGTCAAGCTCTCCAGCTGGGGGCTGCCGCAGGACGCGCGGAAACTCTTCCCGACGATCCGGGCCTTCGACGCCCTCGCGAAGACCGTGGCCCGCCCCGACGTCGACGCTCCCGCCGCGCGGTGAGGTCAGCCGCAGCCCTCGTGCCCCGGGGGCTGCGGACCACCCATCCGCCGCGGCGGGCCCGGCCGCCCGGCGGCAGGGATTCCTGCCGGACAATTGCGACCCCGAAGTCACATCGACGTCATCGAAGGTTACCGACGGGTCATCCCGGCGCTTCCCGCGCAGATTCGCGCCCCGGCTGAATGTAGCCTTGGAAAGTGCTCCGACCCAGGAGCTGCAGCGTTCCCCAGCTGCGCCAGTGAGCCGCGGCGCCTCCGCCGAGGTTCGCCTCACGCACGACCGAAGGCACACAGGTGATCCCCCATCCCCCGACGCACTCCTCCCCCGAGCCCGGCCCCTTCGACGCGATCCTCGGTGAGCGGATCGACGATCTCGCCGAGTTCTCGGCCGGACTGACCGCTGGGACGCTGTCGGAGGAGACCGTCCGCACGCTGTTCGACCTCACCGCCGGTCATATCAGCCTCGCCCGCACCGTCGTCAGCGGCGCCCAGCGCGCACGGGTCGCGCTCGACGCCGTCGCCGCCGATGACTACAGCACCCTGCTCGCCCCGTTCTCCCTCGATGCGGACTCCCTCGACTGGGACTCCCCCGCCGTGCGCCTCTTCCTCCTCGTCGCGCAGGTCGAGACCATCGAGGCGCCCCTCATCGCGCTCGCCCATCGCGCGATCCCCCGCATCGGCGAGGCACCCGACGACGCCGTCCCGAGCGCCGACGAGCTCACCTCCCAACTCGTCTTCACCGGGGTGCTCAGCCTCTGCCCGAAGCACGCGGGCAGCTATGTCATGCCGGGCCTCATCCGTGCCGTGGCCCGCAGGATCGGTCCGAATCCCCCGGAGGGGCGGATCTCGCCGAGGCAGGCGCTCGGACTCGAGCTCGAGGAGTCCCACCGCTCCCTCCTCGACGTCGGCACGGTGCGTCCCGATGCGCTGCTCGCCCTCATCGGCGATCTCGGGGCGTGGTCTCTGCTCACCGAGGTGTGGTCGGAGCGGGGCTTCAACGTCTTCTACCCGGAGTTCGTCGCCGCCGTCCACACGATCCTCTCCGTCCCCGCCTCCGTCGTCCGCGGGTCGCTCGTCCTCGCCGAAGCGCAGAGCGCGGCCCGAGAGATCGCGAACATCAGCAACCGCACCGGATCGACCGACCCGCGTGAGGTCCTTCCGCTCGTCACCTTCGACCGCCTCGACGTCCCCACTCTCGAGCAGGAGAGGGCGCGCCTCGACGACGGTGACTTCACCGCCGACGAGGTGGCGGTGATGACCCTGCGGACCATGCGCGACCGTCGGCAGCACGGCGATCTCGACGGCGCAGTGGCCGCCGCCGAGGCGGGCATGGAGCTCATCTTCGCCCGGCAGTCCGGCTCGGGCTCGCTCTCACGCCTCTACGATGCCCGTCTCCTCATGGAGCGCGGCCTCGATCTCGCTCGTACCGGGGACGTCCGGCGAGGCCTGCACCTCGTCGAACGCGCCGTCGTCATCGCCGAATCGATCCTCCCCTTCGAGCCCTTCCCTCTGCTCCCGTCACTCGCGGTGGCAGCCGTCGGCTACATCGCTGCGGGTTTCGGCCCGAAGAGCGAGCAGGTGCTCTCCCGCTACGACGAGCTGCGGGCCCGCTTCGAATTCCACACCCTGCAGACGGACTACATCGCCAACACCCCCCGCCTGCATCGGGCCCTCGACCAGCTCGACCTCGTCGCCTCCGCCGCGGCGATCGCGCTCGCGCGCACCCTCTCCCCCGCCCATCGCGGGTCCGGCGTCTTCCGCTACGGCGAGGCCCTGCACGCGATGTACTCGGGCAATGCGGAGCTCTATCTCAAGGAGCACGCGCTGGCCCCGGAGTCCCCGATGGCCGGTCATGAACCGCAGGTGATGGGGTCGACGTTCTCGTTGACGACGATGCTCTCCGTGGCGACCGGAGCGCTGCGGGAGGCGCAGGCGCTCGCGTCGAAGGCGTCCCGACTCGACCGGGAACACGGTCTCTCCCGCGCCCGTGTCGCCTTCGCCCTCGGCCAGCACGACGTCGTCGACTCCTTCACCTCCCAGGTGCTCATCACCGGCACCGACCCACGGGAGAAGGGCGCGGCCCTGGCACTGCGTGCAGCAGCCCTCGTCCGCCGCGGCCGCGAGGCGGCGGCACTGGCCGACGTGCGCAACGCCCTCGACTACTGCGTCGTCTCCGGTTCGGTCCTGCCCTTCGCGCTGCTGCCGAGCGACCTCCGGTCGTACTTCGTCGAGATGACCGTCGACTTCCCGCAGTGGGAGTGGATCGCCGACACGTTCGCGATGTCCCCGGTCACCGGAGCCCAGCTGCGGGCGCGTCTCCTCGATCTGCCGGTGACGATGTCGGAGGCCAGGGTGGAGAACCGTCTGCTCGACTCCCATGAGCTCGATCTGCTCTACCGACTCGAGAAGGCCACACCGCTCGCGCGCATCGCCGCCGATCTCTCCCTCGCCGAGGGCACGGTGAAGAACCGTCTCTCCGCGATCTACCGCAAGCTCGGGGTCCGCAACCGCCGGGACGCCGTCGAGTACGGGTACCGCAACGGCTACTTCTCGTAGTGGATCAGCTCACGGACTGGGCGCGCGCGGCATCGCGGGCGGCGGCGAGCATCCCCTCACGGGTGGCGATCTTCACCCTCTCACGACCCCGAACCTCACCAGCGGCCTTCTCGGCAGCCTCGACCCGGTGGTACCCCTCCCAATCCACGAAATCCACACCCTTGGACTCGAGGAGGTCGACGATCGCCGACTCCTCGGGAAACACCGGCTCCGACAGAACACCCGCACCACGATCAGCGATGAGATGCCCGATCGTCTCCAGAGCATCACCCTTCGTATGCCCGATCAGACCCACTGGACCACGCTTGATCCAGCCGGTCGCATACACACCCGCCACCACATCAGCAGACGGGGCTTCGGCCTGATCCAAGGTGTCGACGACACGCCCCTCATGGTTGGGGATGACACCCTGGCGCGGATCGAACGGCAGCTGCGGCAGTGCTGAGCCGGCATAGCCGACGGCGCGGTAGACCGCCTGTACCGGCCAGTCCACGAACTCGCCCGTGCCGCGGACGTTGCCCGTCCCGTCGAGCTCCTGACGCTCGGTGCGCAGACCTTCGACCTGCCCATCGCCGAGGATCTCGGTCGGGGCATGGAGGAAATGCAGATGCAGCCGCCTGCTCGCACCGGTCGGTTCACGCAGCGTGAAATCGGTCAGCGTCTTCGCGACCTGCTTGACCTGATTCGATGACTCGATCGCCTCCATCGACCCCTCATCGAACTCGAAGTCCTCCGGATAGACGACGATGTCGACATCCTGCACATGCCCGAGCTCCCGCAGCTCGAGCGGGGTGAACTTCGCCTGTGCCGGACCCCTGCGGCCGAACACATGGACATCAGTGACCTTCGACGCTTTCAGTCCCTCATACACATGGTCAGGGATCTCCGTGACCTGCATATCGTCAGCTTGCTTCGCCAGCACCCGGGCCACATCCAAGGCCACATTCCCATTCCCGATCACCGCCACGGACTCAGCCTCGAGCGGCCAGGACTGGGAGACGTCCGGGTGGGAGTCATACCAGTTGACGAAGTCCGCCGCCCCGAACGAGCCCTCGAGGTCGACACCGGGAATGTTCAGAGGCGCATCCGTGATGCACCCGGTGGAGAAGATCACCGCATCATACCGGTCGGTGAGTTCGTCCAAGGTGATGTCGACTCCGTAGTCGACGTTCGAGAACAGGCGGATATCACCCCGGTCGAGGACCTTGATCAGGGCGTTGATGATGCCCTTGATCCTGGGGTGATCCGGAGCCACCCCGTACCGGACCAGACCGAACGGGGTCGGGAGTCGCTCGAAGAGATCGATGCTCACCTCGAAATCACGCTCAGCCTTCGTCAACAGATCAGCCGCATAGATCCCAGCGGGACCGGCACCGACAATAGCCACACGGAAAGGACGGGTCATGGTTCTCCTCAGTCGTTGTCGGGCACATCGACTGTGTGCCCGGTCAGGGGCGAGGTCGTGAGGGAGTTGCCCTCACTCCTCGGCGTTCTGCGGCGGCAGGGCCGCGATGATGGGGTGGTCGAAGGTGCTCACGCCGAAGCCGGCGGCACCTCCCGGAGAGCCGATCGTCTCGAAGAACTCGACGTTGGCGGTGTAGTAGGACTCCCACTGCTCGGGCACGTCGTCTTCGTAGTAGATCGCCTCGACAGGGCACACGGGTTCGCATGCCCCGCAGTCGACGCATTCGTCGGGATGGATGTAGAGGCTGCGTTCGCCTTCGTAGATGCAGTCGACGGGGCATTCCTCGATGCAGGCCCGATCCTTCACGTCGACGCAGGGCTGGGCGATGATGTAGGTCATGGGGTCCTCGTCAGGGCTGGTCGGTGGGTCTGGTCGAAGGCACCGGCGGCGTAAGGGCTGAGCCGGACGACGTCGCCGACGATGACGACGGCCGGTGAGCGCACACCCCGGTGTGCGGCCTGGAAGGCAATCGTATTCAGCGTCCCGACCGTCACCCGCTGGTTCTTGCCGTAGCCGTCCTCGATGATCGCGACGGGGCAGTCGCCGCCGCGGTCGCCGCGGGCGAGCACCATCGCCGAGTGGGTGAGCGTCCCGATGCCCATGAGGATGACGACGGTGTGGTCGCGTCCCCCGCCGAGATCGCTGAGCTGGTCGTGGCCGGTGACGACCGTGTACGTCGTAGCCAGGCTGCGGTGGGTGAGCGGGATCCCGGCCACCGCGGGCACCGAGTTCGCGCTCGTCACGCCGGGGACCACCTGGGCGACGATCCCCGCCTCCCGAAGGTGGGCGAGCTCCTCACTCCCGCGGCCGAAGACGAACGGGTCCCCGCCCTTGAGGCGCACGACCCGGCGGCCGGCGCGGGCCTGTTCGACGAGGATCTCATTGATCCGCTGCTGCGGCACCGGGTGGTGTCCGGGGGTCTTGCCGACGTCGATGATCTCCGCGTCCAGCGGCTCTCCCCGTTCGGCGGCGAGGTCGTCGAGGACGGTGCGGGCGCCGAGGCGGTCGGCGACGATGACGTCGGCGGTCTCGAGCGCGCGCAGTCCCCGAACCGTGAGCAGGTCGAGGGTTCCGGGTCCCGCGCCGACGAGGAGGACGCTGCCGGGGGCGAAGCGGTCGATGCTCATCCTTCGTCCTCCTCGGCGGGGGTGTGGATGCCGGCAGCCACGGTCGCTCCGGTCTGCTCGTCGATGACGAGGAATCCTCCGGCACGACCGTGGGTGCGGAAGTCGGGCAGGGTGAGCGCCGCGGACAGCCGCACCTCGGCCACGCCGATGTCGTTGCCGGCGAGCACCTCGGCGGGCTCCGATGCGTTCGTGAGCAGGTTCCGGCGGGATTCGATGCCGATGATGCCCTTGACGGTCGTCGTCCCGGCCTTGACGAGCACCCGGTCGCCGGTGCGGAGGCCGGCGGCGGTGAAGGGGAAGACCTCGGCGCGCAGGGTCTTGCGCACAGGCGGCAGGCTGCCGGCGGCGGCGAGCACGCTGCCGCGGGCGGTGTCGATGTCGTCGGCCAGCCGCAGCGCCACCGAGAGCGGGGCTCCGGCGGATTCGAGCGGGCCGTCGGCGGTGTCGATGCCGGTCACTCTCGTGCGCATCCCGGCCGGGTGGACGTCGATCTCGTCGCCGACGCGGACCCGTCCCGACGTGATCTGCCCGGTCACGGCCCGGTAGTCGCGGAAGTCCTCGGGATCGAGTCCCGGGGCGAGTCCGCCCTGCGGGCGGAGCACGGACTGGACGTCGAGGCGGAAGGGCTCGAGGTCGGCCTGGTCCTCCTCGATGCTCGGCAGGGTCTCGAGGAGTTCGAGCAGGGAGGGACCCTCGTACCACGGGGTGTTCGCCGAGTCGGCAGCGACGTTGTCCCCGGCGAGCGCGGAGACAGGGATGAGGTGGGGTGCCTCGAGGCCGATCTCCTCGGTGATCGCACCGACCTCACGGGCCACCTCGGCGAAGGCGGCCCCATCGTAGTCGAGGAGGTCGATCTTGTTGATCGCGACGATGATGTGGCGGATGCCGAGGCGGTGGACGACGGTGAGGTGGCGGCGGGTCTGCTCGGTCGCGCCGTTGCGGGCGTCGATGAGGACGACGACGGCGTCGGCGGTCGTCGCGCCGGTGACCATGTTCCGGGTGTACTGGACGTGTCCGGGGCAGTCGGCGAGGATGAACGAGCGGCGGTCGGTGGCGAAGTACCGGTAGGCGACGTCGATCGTGATGCCCTGTTCGCGTTCGGCCCGGAGGCCGTCGGTGAGGAGGGCGAAGTCGAACTCGCCGCCGACGAAGCCGCGTTCGGCGCTCGTCGCGGTCACGGCCGCGAGCTGGTCGGCGAGGATCGCCTTCGCATCGTGGAGGAGGCGACCGACAAGGGTCGATTTGCCGTCGTCGACGGAGCCGGCGGTGGCGAACCGCAGCAGCGTCTTCGTGGTCGTGGGGGCAACAGTCGTCATCAGAAGTATCCGTCCTTCTTCCGGTCCTCCATGGCGGCGGCGGAGATCCTGTCGTCGGCGCGGGTGGCGCCGCGTTCGGTCACGGTGGTCACCGCCACCTCGGCGACGACGGAGGCGATGTCGGCGGCAGTCGATTCGACCGCTCCGGTGCAGCTCATGTCCCCGACCGTGCGGTAGCGCACGGACCGGGTGACGACGTCCTCGCCGGGTCGCGGCTGGGAGAACTCCCCGGTCGCCCACCACATGCCGTCGCGGGAGAAGACCTCCCGGTCGTGGGCGAAGTAGAGGGGTGGGAGTTCGATGCCTTCGCGGGCGATGTAGGTCCACACGTCGAGTTCGGTGAAGTTCGAGATCGGGAACACGCGCACGTGCTCACCGCTGACGTGGCGGCCGTTGTAGAGGTTCCACAGCTCGGGGCGCTGGTTGCTCGGGTCCCACTGGCCGAATTCGTCGCGCAGGGAGATGATGCGCTCCTTCGCCCGCGCCTTGTCCTCGTCGCGGCGGGCCCCGCCGAAGACGGCGTCGTACCCTCCGGCGGCGATCGCGTCGATGAGCGGCTGCGTCTGCAGGGTGTTGCGGGTGCCGTCGGCGCGTTCGCGCAGCCGCCCGTCGTCGATGTAGTCCTGGACCTTGGCCACCGTGAGGTTCAGCCCGTAGCGCTCTGCCGTGCGGTCGCGGTAGTTCAGTATCTCCGGGAAGTTGTGCCCGGTGTCGACGTGGAGGAGGCCGAAGGGGATCTTCGCCGGCCAGAACGCCTTGGCCGCGAGGTGGAGGACGGTGACGGAGTCCTTGCCGCCGGAGAAGAGGAGGACCGGCTTCTCGAATTCGGCGGCGACCTCGCGGATGATGTGGATGGCCTCGGATTCGAGGACGTCGAGGGTCGTCGGTGTGGTGGTGTCGATGCTCATACGTGCAGCCCGCATTCTGTCTTGGAGAAACCTGCCCAGCGCCCGGACCGCGGATCCTCTCCGGGGGCGACCCTGCGTGTGCAGGGCTGGCACCCGATCGACGGGTAGCCCTGGTTGAGGAGGGGGTTGACCGGGACCCCGAAGGCCCCGGCGTAGTCGAGGAGGTCGTCGAAGGACCACGCGGCCACGGGGTTGACCTTGATGAGGCCGTTCTTCTCGTCGAAGGTCACCAGCGGAGTGTTCGCCCGTGTCGGCGCCTCGTCGCGGCGGACCCCGGTGAACCAGAGTTCGTAGCCGGACAGCGACTGCTTGAGCGGCGCGACCTTCCGGCGGGCGCAGCAGAGGCCGGGGTCGCGGGCGAAGAGCTCGGCGCCGAATTCGGCGTCCTGCTCGGCCACGGTCTGTTCGGGGAGGACGTCGACGATGCGCACGTCCATCGTCCGGGCGACCTCGTTGCGGGTCTCGTACGTCTCCGGGAAGTGGTAGCCGGTGTCGAGGAAGAGCACGTCGACGTTGGGCAGGTACTGCGCGACGTAGTGCGGCAGCGCCGCATCGGCCATCGAGCAGGCCACGGCGGCGGCGCGGACGTCGACGTGCTTCGAGACCCAGCGGATGACGTCGGCCGGACTCGCCTCGGGCACCCCGTTCTCGGGGTCACCGGCGAGCTCGCGGGCACCCGCCTCGGCGAGGGCGCGCAGCTCCTCGAGGGAGCGCTTGGCAGGCGGCGTCACCGCGGCCTCGGTGGTCGTGGTCGGCTGAGTGCCGGCGGTCTGGGTGTCAGTGGACTGGGTCTTCGTCATACGAGCTCCTCATCGTCAACTCGGTGTGCCCACTCGGAGAACGTCTCGGTCTCGGACCGACCGGCGAGGAAGCGGCGCACGAGGGTCTCGACGTAGTCGCTGAGATCGTCCGCGGTGACCTTGAGGCCGCGCACGGTGCGGCCGAGGCCGGCCTCATCGCGGTCACTCGAGGCCAGTCCCCCGCCGACGTGGACCTGGAACCCGGGCTTCTGCTCCCCGTCGTCGGTGGTCACCAGCTGGCCCTTGAGTCCGATGTCGGCAGTCTGGATGCGCGCGCACGAGTTCGGGCAGCCGTTGAGGTGGAGGCTGATCGGGTGCGGCAGGTCGATCTCGGCCAGGCGCGCTTCGAGGGTCGCGATGGTGTCCGCGGCGGTCTGCTTCGTCTCGACGATCGCGAGTTTGCAGAATTCGATGCCCGTACACGCGATCGTCGAGCGGCGGAAGAGGTCCTTGCGGCTCGAGAGACCGACCGCGTCGAGGTCGGCGACGACGGCATCGATGTCGTCCTCGGGGATGTCGAGGAAGAGGATCTTCTGGTGCGGGGTCGTCCGCAGCCGGGTCGAGCCGTACTTCTCGGCGATGTCGACCATCTGTCCGAGCAGGGTTCCCGAGGCGCGGCCGGCGATGAGGCTGACCCCGATGTAGTACTTCCCATCGGCCTGGCGATGGACGCCGACATGGTCCCCTTCGGTCAGCGGCTTCGCGGGGGCCGGGCCGTCGGCGAGGCGGTAGCCGAGGTACTCGGTCTCGAGGATCTCGCGGAACTTCTCCGGACCCCATTCGGCCATGAGGAACTTCAGACGGGCCTTGTTGCGCAGGCGGCGGTAGCCGTAGTCGCGGAAGATCTCTGTCACGCCCAGCCAGGTCTCGACGACCTGGTCGGGGGCGACCCAGGCGCCGAGGCGTTCGGCGAAGCGGGGAACGGTCGACAGTGCCCCGCCGACCCAGAGGTCGTAGCCGATGCCGTGCTCAGGATGCTCGACGGCGACGAACGAGCAGTCGTTGATCTCGTGGACGACGTCCTGGCTGGGGTGCCCGGTGATCGCGGTCTTGTACTTCCGCGGCAGATTCGCCAGGCTCTCATCCCCGATGTAGCGGCGGGAGATCTCCTCGATCGCCGGGGTCGGGTCGATGAGTTCATCGGCGGCGATGCCGGCGACCGGTGAGCCGAGGATGACGCGGGGGACGTCGCCGCAGGCCTCCGTGGTCTGGAGCCCGACGGCTTCGAGTCGTCGCCAGATCTCCGGGACGTCCTCGATCGCGATCCAGTGGAGCTGGATGTTCTGCCGGTCGGTGAGATCGGCGGTGCCGCGGGCGAACTCGTTGGAGATGTCGGCGATCGTGCGCAGCTGCTCGGTCGTGAGCCTGCCGCCGTCGATGCGCACGCGGAGCATGAAGTACTCGTCCTCGAGCTCGTGCGGCTCGAGGGTGGCGGTCCGCCCGCCGTCGATGCCCGGCTTGCGCTGGGTGTAGAGGCCCCACCAGCGGAAGCGGCCGTGGAGGTCATCGGGGTCGATCGACGCGAAGCCGGACTTCGCGTAGACCTCTTCGATCCGTGCACGGACGTTGAGGCCGTTGTCCTCGGCTTTGAACACCTCGTTGCCGTTGAGCGGTTCGCGGCCGTCGATCTTCCACTGTCCGTTGGACTTCTTCGGTCGCGTCGCGGCCCTGTCTGCGCGGCCTGCGGCGCGCTGCTCCACGTCTGTGGACATTGCCATCTCCCCATGCTGGTGCGATTGCTAGGTCAGCCACGCTACACACCGACAGGATTGCTCAACAAATTAGGCTCGCATAAGCTCGTCATTGTTCGACATATGACGCTGTGCGACGCCGCATGACGGATCGCAGGGACGGGGTTGACGTCGGTTCAGAGGACTGCGACCATACGGTCGCGCACGATGTCGACGAGCTGTCTTGGGGCTGGTGACGACGGGTGGAGGAGCGGTGCGGAGAGGCGACCGCCGACTGTTGCGAGCAGTCGGGCCGCGAGGTCGTCGAAGTAGCCGGGTGCGAGGAGGTAGTTGGCGGCGACGAGCCGACGACCGAGATGACCCTTCTGCTCAACAATGTCGCGGAGGTTGTCGCGGTCTCCGGCGAGGAAGGTCGTGTGCACAGGACGCGCGAGGGTCTCGGCGAGGAGGTCTCCGACAGCACGGGACGCGTCGTTGGCGCGTTCGTCGCTCGATCCGGCCGCGACGAGAATGACCTCGTCGCCGTCGTCGAGGTCCGGCAGCTTCGCCGCGAGGAGTTCGGCGAGGCGAGGGTCCGGACCGAGGGTCCCGGCGACGCGGATGTCGCGGACAGGCAGGCCGGGAACCGAGCCCATTCCGTCCGGGGCGGGACCGCCGGCGCCTGCGACCGCCTCGGCGAGGTCGACGTGGACATGGTAGCCCGGTGAGAGGAGGAGGGGGACGAGGACGGTGGTGCGATCCGCGGGCAGGGTCGCGAGCACCTCGGCGACGTCGGGGGCCTGGACGTCGACGTGGCCGAGGGCGAGGGTGTCGGTGATCCCGCGCTCGCGCAGGTCGGCGGCGACCGCCTCGGCGAGGGCCAAGATGACGGCCTGACCGTCGGGAGAGGACGTGCCGTGGGAGATGAGACCGAGGACAGGCTGCATCGCCTCATCGTGCCAAGACCGCGCAGGCGCGGTCAACGCGACGACGAGACTCGGCCTGAGCATCGGCCCGACGACGGTGATTCGCCGTCCTCAGGCTCGGCAGTCGTGTGGGCCCAGCGGCCCCCCGTGGGTACCGTCCCGAACAGTCCGTCACCTGGTGGAGAATCGCGACATCATGGCCCAGACGAACAGGGCAGTGCCGATCCCCGCCGCGACGAGGAGAGCTGCCAGTGGATCCTGGGCCGCTCGGAGGACATAGCCCAACCACGCACCGCAGATCCCGCCGATCGCGGACATCGAGAACGACCACCCGACGACCTCCCGGAACTCCGTGGAACTCAACCGAAGCTGCCTGAGAGTCGATACGGCGAAGAGCACACCTTGCGAGCTCGCAGTGATGACAAGCAGACAAAGAAAGATCACGAGCGATCCGACCGCGTCGTCCCAGGTCAGCCTAACGACCACGGCGGCTGTGCAGCCGAAGGAGAAGAGACCGAGCAGCCACCGCAGCAGACGGCCGGCAGTCTCGCCGTTGCGTTCGAGGATTCGACCGATGACATACGGGGAGACGATGGCAGAAGCGCCCATAGCGAACAGAAGGACGCTGAGCCGCGTGACGACTCCATTCCCGTCAGCTTCACCCGCTACCCAAAGGACGACGTACGTTCCGAGAACGGACGTACTCAGCATGAACACGAAAGAGAAGACCGGGGACAGGAATCCGTTGCGGACGATCACACCCGGCCCGGAGGGGAAGAAGAAGCGCCTGATCCCCACGACGAACCCGTCGGCATCGGCCTCCGGCGAGGGTGACGCATGCTCGGGCGCATAGAGCCGACCCGAGCGAATGCGCAGGACTATCGCGACGAGGGAGAGCGCGACGTTGAGGGCGAGCACCGTCGCGATACCCGAAACGCTGGTCAAAGCACCGACGGGGCGACCGATGAGCAGCCCACCGACACCGGTGCCCACTGCGATGAGCGTGTTCGCTCGGACAACAGCTCCCCCGTCGATCTGAGCAACGTCATTGAGATAGAACTCTTCAGCGAGATCGACGACGAGAGGAAGGAACGAGGCAACCAACAGGTAGACGACGAGCACCGGCGCCACCCAGCCGGACGGCCCGAGAAGGATCATGGCGATGGCCACACTCGTGAGGACGACATCGGTTGCTTCACAGACAACGAGGACGTGACCCGGATTGTGCCGCTCGACGAACCGGGACACTGCCGCAGCGAACGCATCCTGAACGTCGGTGATCGTGCGGTAGATGGGTATCCACGCAAGGGGGAAAACGCCCAGCACGATGAGCCCGTTGACGGCCCCCTCGACCAGCTGTGAGCCGAGGAAGGACGCGAGCAGCCCGAACACCATCAGCCGCTGCGCTCGTCGCAGCAGTCTGTTCATTCTGTCGGGCCCGACATCAGGGTCTCGGCGAGGCGGTCCCCGGCGGCGACCGCCTCGGCGAGGGCCAAGATGACGGCCTGACCGTCGGGAGAGGACGTGCCGTGGGAGATGACACCGAGGACAGGCTGCATCGCCTCATCGTGCCAAGACCGCGCCGGCGCGGTCAACGCGACGTCATCGTTCCTGTGCCAGGACGGCAACAGCCGTCGCGGATCGCGCACACGATTCCGTCCTCCGTGGGGTGCGGAGCGGGAGATGATGGTGATCACCGACGTGCAGAGGAGACGGACGATGAGAGTGATCCGCAGCGCAGGGCGACGAGCGGCAGCGGTGGCAGCGATGACGCTGGCACTGGCGGGATGCGGGATGGGCGGGGACTCCTCCGACGCACAGCAGCCGCCCGAGGTTTCGACTCTCGGGGCGGAGACCCCGACGCCGAGTCCCACGCCGACCGAGGAGTCTGCCTCGCCGGACGCCTCGGAGGACCCGTTCGCCGATGCCGCCCGCACCACCTCGTGGGCAAGCGATGAGGCGATGAAGATCGACAAGGACGGCAACGGGACGATTCCCGCCGCCTCCCTCGAAGCCGATCTCGTCGACCTCTTCGCGAACAAGTTCGATATGTCGGTCAAGGAAGCGAAGTGCGAGCAGGACATGACGGTGACGAACTGGTCCGGGTTCGAATCGTGCAATGTCGTCGATGAGGAGATGACCTATTTCGGAACCATCGAACTCATCGACCACAAGGACAACATGGTCGAGTACGAGGTGATGTTCCCCGGCATCGACAAGGACGACGTCGATTTCTGAGGCGGACCCTGTGGGCCCGGCCGATCCCTACGCGGACCCGGTCGGCGTCCGCTCCGCATCCCACCAGTCGAGGACTCGCAGCGCCTGCGCCGTCACCCATTTCGACGGCTCTCCCGTCGGGGCATCGACGTGGACCCACACGTCTCCGGCAAGGCGGTGCCCCTGCAGCCACGTTCCATCGTCCTGTCGCTGCGCGCGGATGCGCTCGATCGCCTCGGCCAGGCGCGGGTCGGGAGCGGTGCCGTCGGTGAGGCCGGCATCGCGGAAGTAGTCGCCCGCGGCGAGGATGCTGTAGTAGGCCCGTCGCGGATATGCCAGACTGAACGCGTTCATCGAGTACGGCTCGCCGTTCGACGCTCGCTTGAAGAGGCTCCTGACCAATAGGTACTCCTCCCCCGCCGCGCGTGCGTCGGCGACTCGGGCGGAATCCCCCGTGCGCTGCTGGTAGTCGAGGAGGCCGACGAGGGCGTTGAGCGTCGAGTGGAAGGACGACCGGATCGAACCGTTGACCCATTCGCAGTTCCACCCGCCGTCGGTCAGCTGGTGATCGAGGAACCAGTCGACGATGCCGTCGACGTCGGCACCGAGCCAGAGGCCGTTCGACAGCGTCCACGAGTTGATGCAGACGTCGACCTCACCGCCCCAGTACGGCATCTCCTCGTACTCCCAGCGCACAGGCTCGAGCTTCTCCGCGGTCCCGGCGAGCACCGCGGCATCGACACCCCATTCGCGGAGGTCCTTGAGCACCCATGTCGTCGCCGTCCACGGCTGCGGGCCCTCACCGCGGAAACCAGCGGGGAAGAAGGGGCCGCCTGCCCATTGGCCGTCGGCGTCCTGATGGGAGAGGAGTTCGGCACCGAACCCCTCGCTGGGCACCCGCGCCCTCGTCGCCTGCCATGTCTGCTCATCGGCGCCGGGGAGGTCGCGCTCGACCTGCCATCGCAGTGCCGGATCGGAGTCGAGGAGCCAGTCGGTCACGTTCGCAGCGATCATCGTCGATCCTCCGCCGAGGCGCCTGCGCGCCGGAACCCGGACCTCGGGCCCCGCTTCCGAGTATAGGCAGGGGCGGGCGTCATCTGAAGGCCGTGAGAGCTGTCACCTTCGCCGCTTCAAGGGCGTCTCGCAAGGACCGTCTCCGATGCTCCGCAGAGAGGATCTCCACACCCCACGGACCGGAGAAGCCGATGTCGGACATCGTGGTGACGAAGCCGGCCACATCCTGAACGCCTTCTCCGACGAGTCGCCTGTTGTCCCGTGTGTCCTCGAAGAGCGTGCCGACGGCTGTGGCATCGGCGTCGCACAGTTCGACACCGAAGACGGTGTCGGCGTTCAAACAGTCGAGCAGCTCGGCGAAAGAGGTCTCAGCTCTGAACACATGCCAGTAGTCGACGACGAGCCCGGCCGCAGGATGGGACACCTCTCCGATCAACTCGGCGCCCTGGGGCACTGTCGCAATCATTCCGAACGGCAATGGCTCGAGAGCCACCCGCGAACCGTGCGCTTCCGCTTCGACCGCCAGACGGCGCAGGGGCTCGGCGAAGGGAGTCACATCGTTGACCTGGGGCGCCATCTCCGTCCCCACTTTGATGAACGATGCATCGAGCGCCCCAGCGGCCGCGAGCAGGTCAGCCCAGTCCTGCCGCCAATCACCAGAGTCCTCTGTCCACCATCGGGAGCACAGTTCGACTTCGACATGGCTGAGCCCCGATGCCCTGATCTCCTCGGCCAGCAGTTCGTATCCTATGGTGTCGCGGACCTGGCGGAGATCGTCGAGGACGAACCCCACCCCCGCCCATCCAGTTTCGGCGGCCACCCGCACGCGCGTCACGGCAGCGTGTGGACTCGCCTCCGATGCGCGCATCGGTGCCGCGTCTCCGGCGCTCGTCCAACATGTCGCCACCAGTTGAGGATCGTTCATCGCTCGTCCCTCAGCTTCCGCCAGGCAAGGAAGTCGTAGGCGAGTCCGGATTCGATGCCCTCCTCCATCTTCTCCAGCGAGATTCCCCGTGTTTCGGGCACCTGGGTGGCGACGAAGATCAGTGCGACGACCCCGACTCCAGCGAAGACGAAGAAGACTCCTGAGATGCCGATGGCGGCGACGAGTGAGGGGAACACCAGAGCGATGACTCCGTTCATTCCCCACCCGAAGAGCTGCGAGATTCCGATCCCGACTCCTCTCATCGGAAGCGGGAACACCTCAGCCAGCCACACCCACACTGCGACGTTGAGGAAGGTCTGCATCGACGCGACGAAGCCGACGATGAGTGCGAGAATCACCCATGCTCGCAGGGGATTGTCCTCGGACATATACATCGAGCTCAGGCCGATGAGCAGGTGGAATGTAGTGGTGAGTGCCAGCCCGGTGATGAACGTCGTGCGACGGTCGACACGGTCCATCATGTAGAGTGCGACGAATCCGCCGAGCACTGCGACGACTCCGGGAGCGATGTTGGCGATGAGCGCCGCGTTGGCCGCGAATCCCGACTCGATGAGCACGATCTGCCCGTAGTACATGATCGAGTTGATGCCCGTCAGCTGCTGACATACGGCGACGCCGATGCCGACGAGAACGATCCTGATCAGCCATTTGTTGAAGACGAACTTGCGATAGCCGACTCGCTGGTCTCCGGTTGTCGCTTCGGCGACCAGCTCGACGGCCCCCAGCTCAGCGGCCGCGCGCTCTTCAGTGCGCACCGTTCGCAGAACTTGCAGCGCCTCTTCATGCCGATTGTGTTCGACGAGCCATCTCGGCGATTCCGGCATTCGGAGCATTCCGATGAACAGACAGACGGCAGGAATCGCGCAGACGGCGAACATCACGCGCCAGATTCCGTCAATGTGCCCCCACACGTTTCCGATGATCGCGTTGACGACGAAGGCGGCGAGCTGTCCGGAGACGATTGCGACTTCGTTGCGACCACTGATCGAGCCTCGGATCTCGTAAGGGGCGAGTTCGGAGAGGTAAACGGGGACGACGATCGAGGCTCCTCCGACAGCCAAGCCGAGCATGATGCGTCCGGCTACGAGCACCTCGACGTTGGGGGCAAAGACGACGACGAGCGTGCCGAAGAAGAAGAGCCCGGAGAGGAGGAGGATCGTGCGTCGACGCCCGATCATGTCGCAGATCTTCCCGCACGAGACGGCACCGACGGCGGCAGCGAAGACGAGCGAACTCGTCACCACTCCCTCACTCACCGCGGTCAGACCCAGCTCCTGGGACATCGGCCGAAGCGCGCCGTTGATGACGCCTGTGTCGTAGCCGAAGAGAAGTCCTCCGAAGCAGGCGATGATCGAGATCAGGCCGATCCGCTTTCGGTGCGGCCCTGTCTTGGGCATTGTCGGCAACGCCGAGTCGTTCGAAACTACTGTGTTGGCAACCATGATGGTCTCCTATGTTCGGTGCTTCTTTGCACTGCTGGTCGCGCTGGTGCGCTGACCCGGATCGGCGGTCAGACGCCGAAGTCGATCTTCACCGCGCGTCCCTCTCGCGCCGAGAGTTCTGCGGCGTTGGCGAGAACCAGCGCCTCTCGCCCATCTTCGAAGGTGGAGCAACGCGAGCGTTCTCCGCGAACCAGCTTGCAGAACTCACGAAGCTCGTCGATGTAGGCGTCGGCGTAGCGTTCGAGGAAGAAGTGCTGGAACGGTGATCCCGCCTGCACGGACGACGAGTTCGAGTACCTCACAAGGCTGGTCCCGGCGTTGCCGACTTCGAGCATGCCTCGACCGCCGAAGACCTCGATGCGCTGGTCGTAGCCGATTGCGCTGTGCCGCGAATTGGTGATCGAGATCTGGGCGCCGCCGGCGGTCCGCATGACCACCATCGCGGTGTCGAAGTCGTTGAGGTCGGCCGCGCCCTCGTCGAACAGCTGGGACCCTGTCGCGAAGACTTCGACGATGTCGGGCGCGAAGAACCGTGCCATGTCGAAGTCGTGGATGGTCTGGTCGCGGAAAATTCCTCCAGTCGTGCGGAGGTTCTCGATCGTCGGCGGGGCCGGGTCACGGCTGATGATCGAGAGCTGCTCGAGCTCGCCGATGTCGCCGTCAAGCAGACGCTCCCGAGCGGCGGCGAAGCTGCGGTCGAACCGTCGGTTGAAGCCTACGGCGAACGGGACCTCTGATTCCTCGACTGTCGGGGCCAACTCATCGACCCGAGCGATGTCGAGATCGATGGGCTTCTCACACAGGATGGGAATCCTCGCCTCGATGGCGGCAGCGATGAGATCGGCGTGTGTGGAGGTGGGCGAGGCGATGATCACAGCGTCGAGGTCCCCTGCGCCGATCGCCTCAAGAGGATCCGCCGAGGCGATTGCGCCATGTTCATCGGCCATGGCCTGAGCCCCCGCGAGATAGGGATCGGCCACTCGGGACAAAGTGGTTTCAGGAAGTGCTGCAATGTTCGCGGCGTGAACCTTGCCTATGCGTCCGGTCCCGATGAGGCCGAAGCGCAGCTGCTCGCTGGACATTGGTGGGTTCTCCTTGTGGTTGGAGTGGATTGGGAGAAATGGAGCCATTCGCGGCAGGCAGTCGTCACCATTCGATGCGGATCGGTCTCCCCGAGCGCGCGGACTCCTCTGCTGCCACGGCCAGTCGCGCGGCGACGACTCCCGCTGAGGGCGGCGTGAGCGAGTCCGCCTCACCACGCACCATGGCGAGGAAGTGCCCCATCTCTCTCCGGAAGGTCGCATCGAAGCGCTCTGTGAAGTCCTCGTAGGTGTTCGTCGAGGCAGTTGTCCCGGGCTCGAGCGGAACGACCGGAGACTGTGCATCCACTCCAGCAGAGAACGCGGCGTCGCTGCCGTAGACCACGGTGGCGACATCCTGTCCTGCTGCCACGTTGCGCCCGCCGCTGACGACAGCTTGGACTCCCGATGCGAACGTGATCACTGCTGTCGCGGTGTCGAGGTCGCAGCTTTCGGAGTAGATGTCGGCATCGAGGACTCCCCCGGTCGCGTAGATCGACTCAGGCCGATCGCCGAGGAGCCAGGGAATGGTGTCGAAGTCATGGATGAGCAGGTCGCGCCAGATGCCGCCTGAGCGCGGGATGTAGTCGGGATCGACGTGTCGGTGGTCATGGTCGACAGCGTGAACCACGCGGATCGGGCCCATGTCGCCGCTGCGGATCTGCGCCCGCAGCCTCTGATAGCCCTCGTCGTATCTCCGATGGAACGCAACCATGATCGGCACCCCATGTGCTTCGAGCTCTTCGGACAGTTGGGGTATCTCGGCGAGGTCGAGGCTCAGCGGCTTCTCGACGAGCGTGGGCACTCCGCGCGCAACGGCATGCCGGGTCAGTTCCGGGTGCGAGCCGGTCGATGTTGCGATGATCGCGCCATCGAGACCATCGGCCCACGCATCGGACATCGTCCGCACAGAGATCTCCGGTACCTCATCGAGCCGACTCTTCGCAGACAGTGAACCCTTGAGCGACTTCCGCGCTGCCTCGAGCCTGTCTGCACTGCGCCCGATGAGCACCAATTCGGTGCTCGGATCCTCCAGCAGGACATTGCGTGCGTGAAGACGCCCGATCCTCCCGAGCCCGACCACTCCGATGCGCGAGCTCATCGGTCCTCCCTCACGATCGAGTTCAGGTAGTCGAGGCTCTCCCTCGCCTGCCTCATCGGACCGTCTCCGACCTTCGGCGCGACGGCGACCACAGTGTCCTGCTCGAGAGTGAACCAACCGTCGAAGCCTGCGCCGATCAGTGTGGTGACGATCGCGCGGATGTCGATGTCTCCCTGGCCGAGCGGCCGGTACATTCCATCGACCACAGCCTCGTAGTAGGTCACCTCTCCGGCACGGACCCGACGGGCGTGGGAGAGCGCGACGTCTTTGAGGTGAACGTGCGAGATCCGTTCGGGATGGTCGCTGACGAACGCCAAGGGATCGATGCCTCCGATGAACATGTGTCCGGTGTCGAAGCAGATGTCGACGCTGCTGCCGTTGAGCACGTGATCGACGTCGTCCTGCGTCTCGACCATCGTTCCCACGTGAGGATGAAGGGCGACCCTGATGCCGTCTGCAGCGGCTCGGGAGACGATTCTGTCGATGTTCCCGCACAGAGTCTCCCATCCGGCTTCGTCCAGGGTCGGCCGAATGTGGTCGTACCCGTCGACGCCGGTGGCAGCCGCGAGGACGAGGGTATCGGCTCCGGCTGTGACGAACGAACGGAGCTCGGCTTCGATCTGCGGGAGAGGGTCGACCTGCGGGTCATGGATGACTGCCGGGACGAAGCCTCCGACAGAACGCATCGCATGCTCTCTGAGGACTTCCGCTCGTGCTTCGGGATCGTCCGGAAGGAAGCCCTCCGGGCCGAACTCCGTGGCATCGAACCCGAGCTCCTGCATCTCGGTGAGTACCCTCTCGGGTTCGAGTTGGTAGCCCCATCCGGGAACTTCGCAGACGCCCCAGGAGATCGGGGCAGCTGCGATCTTGACATCGGTCATCATTTGGCTCCGTTTCGTGTGAGAGTTTCGCCGAGGCCGAGGTCGGCAGCGTTCACCGCGGCTGCGGGACCTCCACCGTCGAGGACGTCCCTGACTGCCTGTGCGGCCGCGATGAATGTCGCGCGACTCGAATTCGTCGTCAGCCCCATGACGTGGGGTGTGAGCACCGTGCGAGGGTGCTGGTGGAGAGGATGCGGCCGGGGAGGCTCCGGATCGAACGAGTCCAATCCGACACCGGCGAGCTTCCCCGATTCGAGTCCGGACAGCGCTGCATCCTCGTCGATGAGTCCGCCGCGGCTGGTGTTGACGAGAACGGTGCCGGGCTTCATCTGGTCGATCGCTCGGGCATCGATCATCCTCCGGGTGCTCTCGTTCAGGGGCACATGCAGCGAGATGATGTCAGCGATGCTGAGCACCTCGTCGAGGGTGCCCGCACGATTGGCGGAAGGAACCTCAGCGATGGGATCGTAGACTTTCACGTTCATTCCGAACGCCTCGGCGAGCGCCTTCACCCGCTTCCCGATGTTCCCGTATCCGACGAGCCCCAGAGTCGCTCCTTCAAGGTCCCCGACGGGCACCTCGCTGCGGGCCGACCACCGCTCTGAGCGCACCAGTTCGGTCAATGGCCCCAGCGACTTCACCAGATGGAGGATGTGGGCGAGGGCTCCCTCGGCGACAGCGGTGGAGTTCACTCCGGGTGTCACAGCAACTGGGATCCCTCTGGAACTGGCGGTGTCGACGTCGATGTCGTCGACGCCGACACCGGTACGGGCGATGACCCTGATGTCGGGCATGGCATCGAGTTCTGAAGAGCCGATCTTGACTGCGGCACGGACGATGGCACCTTTTGCACGGCGGAGATCGACGTCGTCAGGGGTCTGGACGAAGCGCACATCCGGCCCGAGCACGGGTGCGACGACGTCACTCGGAACCGGCCCCAATCCGACGACTGTAAGCACTTCACCCATGGGGCACCGCCTTTTCGGCTCTCACCGGTTCGTGTCGCTTCGAGGCCGAGGTCCCCTCGACCGGTTCTACGGCCCGCCAGTCCTGGTTGGCGATGGCCTGCTCGCCTGCATAGACGACTCGGTTGGCTGCCAGCGCGTCGTGGACGTCGGCGTGAGCAGAATCCTCACCTATGTGGGCCCGCAGGAACTTCTTCGCCTCTATGACTTTGAGGTCGTCGTAGCCCATCGACGTTCCTGCCCCGGGCTGGAACTTCGAGAAGTCACCGAACTCCGGACCCGACATGATCCGTGTGAATCCGACATGGGGCCCGCGATAACCGAGCGCCAGCTCGAGTTCGTTCATCCGCTCGAAATTCCATCGCAGCGATCCCTCGGTCCCGTACACCTCGAATGAGTATTCGGCACGGGGCCCGACGCTCACTCGCGACGCCTCGAGTGTGCCTACGGCCCCCGCTCCCTGGGCTCCCGCACCGAAATGGACGAGGAGTCCCGCATAGTCCTCGTTCTCGACGGGAGCCATCTCTCCGCCTTCGACTACGGAGAAGTGGGTGCCGCTGCCCATTTCGAGTTTGGGACGTTCTGTGTACGCGGTGTTCGACACTCCTGTGACTCGGTCGATGGGGCCGACGACATAGTGGGCGAGATCGGTGAGGTGACCGAGCAGGTCTCCTAGGACGCCTGAGCCTGCGAGGTTGCGCACGAACCGCCAGGACAGGGCACCGTTGGGTTCCGCGGAGTAGTCTGCGAAGAACGCACCGCGGACGTTGATGATCCGCCCCAGCTGACCTTCGGCGATGATCCGTCGGGCGTACTCGATCGCAGGGGCATTGCGATAGTTGAATCCGACCGCGGTGACGATGCCCGCGGCATCAGCGGCATCGGCGACCGCTTGCGTCTCCTCGGCAGACCGACCCACCGGCTTCTCGATCCAGAGGGACTTCCCCGCTCTGGCGACGGCGGTGCCGATCTCCTCATGGAGGAAGTTGGGTGCGCAGACGGAGACCACGTCGACGCCGGGATGGTCGAGGACGTCGCGATAGTCGGTTGTGCCGGATCCATAGCCGAGCACATCGACGGCGTAGTCGGCTCGGTCAGGGTTGGTGTCGGCGGCGATGACGAGTTTTGGCCTGATGCCGAGTTCGGGGTAGATGACCGGAATGCTGGAGTACGCGCGGCTGTGCAGCTGCCCCATCCAGCCGACGCTGATGAGCCCGACGCCGATCTCGTGCGGTGTGGTGTCTGTGGTGGTCATGACAGGTCCTTCGGTTTGGATGTGGTGCGGACGGAAGAGCGTCTCAAGGTCTCAGCGCTGAGATGATGTCCTGAGCCGCCGAGGCGAGGAGGGTGGCATCCGAGCCGACCGGCAGGAAGCTGAATCCCTGGCCTGCTCGCACGGCTGCGATCTCGGGATTCGCGCAGAGGATTCCGGCGGCGGTGCCGTGGCGCTGGGCAGCGACGACGACTGCCTTCAGCGCATCTTGGAACTCGGCTGCGTCAAAGTCCAGGGGCACACCCAGTGCGTACGAGAGGTCGAGCGGACCGACGAAGACTACGTCGACGTCCGGATGTCCAGCGATCGCATCGACATCGGCGAGGGCGCCGGCGGTTTCGATCTGGACGATCGTGAGGACGTTGGCGCTTCCTGTGGCCAACGCGCCTCGATCCATTCCCCAGCGGACCGACCTGTTGTATGTCGCCACTCCACGATCGCCGTGAGGCGGGTAGTGCAGATGCGGGATGATCGCCTCGACCTCCTCGACAGATTCGACGCGGGGAAGCATGACACCCGCGGCGCCAGCGTCGAGGACCCGACCGATCCTGATTCGGTCAGGCGTCTCCACGCGAACGAGCACGGCAGCGCCGTAGCCGCCAGCCGCACTCACAGCATCACCGACGGACCGTTCGTCTCCGCCCCCGTGTTCGAGATCGATGAGCACCCAGTCGAGTCCCGCAGCCGCCAGCACTTCAACGGCAGTGACAGACCCCAGTCCAGCGAAGGTTCCCATCGTCCTCTCACTGTTGCGGACGCGTTCGACCAGAGAGCCGTGGTCGAGGGGTGTCCGGGTTGTGCTCAGACGTGCCATCGCTGTTCCTCCAGCCCCAATTCGTAGTCGCTGCGGAGTTCACGTACTCCTGGGTGCTCGGCAACCTCGGCGGGAGCGACGTCCCAGAACACCCCCGAGCCGGGCAGATCGACCAGAGGGATCGTCGGGACGACGACGGCGACGGGGCCACGCTCGTTTCGGGTCTGTGAGAGGACTTCTCGCACCTCGTCGGCAGTCGTGGCTCTGTGGGTCGCGGCGCCGAGTCCCTCTGCGATCCGCCCCAAATCGACTCGAAGGTAGTCCCCGGACAGTCTGCGGTCCTCGTCATCCCGGTATCGGAAGTCGTTGCCGAACTGCTCGCCGAACTTCATCATCTGCAGGCGTCTGATCACCTGGAATCCGTGGTTCTCCGAGATCACGTAGGTGATGTCGAGCTGCTCCTGGGCAGCGGTGAGGATCTCCGTGGGATTCATGAGGAACGTGCCGTCGCCGATGAAGACCGTGACTCGATTCGAGCTCTGCGGATCAGCGAGGCGCACACCGATTCCGGCTGGAATCTCGTAGCCCATGCAGGAGAATCCGAACTCCAGGTGACACCGGCGGCCATCGGTGGCATCCCAGACCTTGAGGAGGTCACCTGGCGGTCCACCGGCTGCGGCGATGATGGTGTCACCGGGACGGGCGTGTTCCTGGAGCAGACCGATGAGCTGACCCTGGGTGATCACGGCATCGGTGTCGGGGATGTTCAGATGGGCGTTCTCCGGCGCTGTCTTGTCGAACTGCTTGTCGGGGTCGAGGGAAGCTTCGCGGACCGGCCTCCACTGTGCCTTCTGCGCGGAGATCTCTTCAGCCCAGGATTCGCTGACTCGATAGCCGGCAAGTTCTTCCGCGAGCGCGTCGATGCCCAGACGCGCGTCCGCGACGACTGCTGTGGCGCCCTGCTTGATCGCATCGAGTTCGGTGATGTTGATCGAGGCGAATTGCACGTCCGGATTCGTGAACATCGTCTGCGATCCGGTCGCGAAGTCAGTCAGACGGGTGCCGACGCTGATGATGAGGTCGGACTCCGCGACGAGGCGATTGGTTGCCGGGTTGCCTTCCAGGCCGATCCCTCCGAGCCCCCACGCGGCCGCATCCTCCACAGCCCCTTTTCCGCCGAAGGTCTCCGCGACCGGGATGCCCGTGGCGTCGGCGAAACGCGCCAACGCCTTCTGCGCCCGCGAGTAGAGGACGCCTCCACCGGCGATGATGAGCGGCTTGGTTGAACCGGCGACCAGTTCGGCGACTGCCGCGATGTCCGTCGGCCGGGGAATGGTGCGCCGGATCTCCCAATCGCGCGGAGAGAACATCTCCAGCGGGTAGTCGAAGGCGTGGGACTGGATGTCTTGGGGCAGGGACAGCACAACGGCGCCAGTCTCGACCGGGTTGGCCAGCACGCGCAGGGCCTTGGGGAGCGACGTGATGAGCTGTTCGGGGCGCGTGATGCGGTCGAAGAACGTCGACACCGGGCGGAACGCGTCATTGACGCTCATGCTGGGATCCTGCGGGTTCTCAAGCTCCTGAAGCACGGGCCCCTGTCGCCTGGTCGCATAGGTGTCGCCGGGAAGAAGGAGCAGCGGGAGCCGATTCACTGTTGCCGTCGCGGCGGCCGTGACAAGGTTCATCGCTCCTGGGCCGATGGAAGCGGTCACGGCCAAGGTCTGTCGGCGAATACTGGCTTTCGCGAGGGCAGTTCCCGCGTGGGCGAGAGCCTGCTCGTTGCGCCCTTGGATGAACGGCATCTCGTCGGCGTACTGGGCGAAGGCCTGGCTGAATCCGGCGACATTGCCGTGTCCGAAGATCCCCGCTGCGGCGGGAATGAAACGCTGTCGGTGCCCATCGAGCACGGAATGCTGATTGATGAGGTAGCGCACGACGGCCTGGGCGACGGTCAGTCGCACTGTCGGTTCGTTCTTCATAGGTGCTCCCTGTGGATTCGGATGGTGCTGTGCGATCGGGGGTGATGCGCTGTCAGCCGGTTGGGTCAGGTCACTCACGTCGTCGTTGAGGTGGTGCTCACGATTGCCATGGCCTCCCGTGAAGGACGACCGTCTTCGCGTCGGTCATCTCCTCGACCGCAGCCCGTGGTCCCTCTTTGCCGATGCCGCTGGCTTTGAGGCCTCCGTAGGGCATGAGATCGGCTCGCCACAAAGGCGTCCAGTTGATGTGGATGCTTCCGGCGTCGACGTCGCGCATGTAACGAATGGCTGCATCGATGTCATTGGTGAAGATGCCTGCCGCGAGGCCGTAATCGGTCGTGTTCGCCAGAGCGATCGCGGTCTTCGTGTCCGGTGCATCGGTCACTGCGACCGCAGGTCCGAAGATCTCCTCCTGCGCGAACGGCGAGTGGGGATCGACGCCGCTGACGATCGCGGGCTCGACGATGGCTCCGGATCGATCACCGCCGAGATCCAAGGATGCACCGTCCTCCACGGCGCGCAGGATGGATTCATGGACGCGCACTGCTTCGCGTTCGGAGATCAGGGTTCCGACGGTTGTCTCTGCTGCGCTCGGGTCACCGGTGCGGTGCTGGGCGACCTCGGTGCGAAGGGCATCGAGGAAGTCGCCGCGCACCGCTTCGTGGACGATGACGCGTTGAACGGAGATGCAGACCTGTCCGGCGTTCGTGTAACCGCCGACTGCGACCGCTGCGGCAGCGAGTTGGATATCCGCATCCGGCAGAACCACGACGGGAGCCGACGAACCCAGTTCGAGCGAGAGCTTCTTCACCCCTGCCAGTTCCGTGAGATGTCGACCGATTGCAGTCGACCCGGTGAAGGAGATCTTCCTGATCCTCTTGTCAGAGGTGAGCCTGTCGCCGATCGCTCCACCTGGTCCGGTGAGCACCGAGAGCACTCCTTCCGGAAGCCCCGCGTCGATGAAGCACTCGGCCAGAGCCAGCGCCGTCAGCGGTGTCGTGCTGGCGGGTTTGAGGATGACTGCATTGCCGGCGGCCAGCGCCGGGGCGATCTTGTGATTGACGAGGAGGGCCGGGTAGTTGAATGGGGTGATCGCAGCGACGATTCCGACGGGCTGTCTCAGGGTGAAACCGATCTTGTCTGGTCCGGTTCCCGGGTTGGCATCGAGCGGCAGGCTCTCGCCATAGAGCTGAGTCCCTTCGAACGCGGCCAAGCGGATGATCGATCCCGAACGACCGGCTTCCCCTCGTGCCTCTTTGAGAGTTTTGCCGTTCTCTGCCGAGAGCGTCTGTGCGATCTCCTCGGCTCGCTCATCTGCCAGTTCCGCGGCGCGCATGAGAATCGAGAAGCGTTCGTGTGCGGGGGTGGCGCGCCACGTCTCTGCCCCGTTGACGGCGGCTGCGATGGCCGCATCGACGTCATCGGCGTCGGCGATCGCACACTGTCCGACGACTCTGTTGTCGTAGGGCGAGACGATGTCGCGCACCGCCGCCTGCCCACTGGCAGCCTGCCACTGTCCGCCGATCAGCAACTCATGACGCTCCATCGCGTACTCCAAACTTCTCACTTAACTTCACTCGACACCTCATTTTGAACCGGTCCAACTTGATCGTGCAGTTCGCTGCGGAAGTATTTTGGACCGGTCCAATAGGGATAATGCGAATTTAGTGTGACGCACCTCATGCTGTCAACCCCTGGTGTCGATCGCCCCCGGCAGTCGCCGTGGATCGCACCATTCCACAGAGGGAGTTCCCGCGTGTGTGAAGATGTTGTCATGGCGAACATGGGGGCGAACTCTGCGTCGGGTCAGCGATCTCGGCCCACTATCCGCGACGTCGCCGCGCGCGCCGGAGTCTCGAAGTCGCTTGTCTCCCTGGCTTTCACAGATCCGCAGAAGGTCGGTCCGCAACGCCGAGAGCTCATTCTCGAAGCGGCTCAGGCGCTCGGCTACGAGCCGAACTTCTTGGCAAGGTCCTTGGCCAGGGACTCCGCCCCGTTCGTGGGCATACTCGTCGTCAATCTCCGTAATCCGATCTTCGCCGAAATCGCCGAAGCGGTGCGACAGGAGCTCGACCTCAACGGCGAGTACGGACTGATCACGAGCGCCGCGATCACCGGCTCGGACGATCCCCCCGACAGCTACGGTCGCATCGACCCGCGGGTGATCCGCATGCTGCAGGATCTGCGGCCGAAGGCGCTCATCGTCGTCGGAACCGTGCCGGAGCATGAGGATATGTTCCGAGGAATCCCCACGGTGTACGCCAGTGCGGCTCCCCGGCCGACCACAGAGTACTCCTCGGTGCGCATGGACGACGCGAAGGGCATGGAGCTCGCCGTTGACCATCTGGTCTCGCTCGGCCACACGAGTATCGGATTCATCGGCGGCCGAGGTGGTGATGTCTCCAGCGGTCGTGCTGTGGCCTTTGCTGACCAGATGGAGTCCCGCGGACTCGACCCACTGATCGAACCGGCAGGGTTCTCTGAAGTTGAGGGCTACCGAGCCGCGAACAGCCTTCTCGCACGCAACCATCCTCCGACCGCGATCGTCTGCGTCAACGACATCTCGGCGATCGGGGCTCTCGCGGCCGCCGACGACGCCGGACTGACTGTGCCCGATGACCTCGCTGTGGTCGGGTTCGACAACATCCCGCTTGCCGCCCTCAATCGGATATCTCTGACGTCCGTGGACCCGCAGAACCGTGAGATCGGGCGGCTCTCTGCTCAGGCCGTCCTCGATATACTCCGCACCCCGGACAACTGCGCTTCCGAATCGCTCATCGCGCCCGGCCTGGTGATCCGCGGCTCGACGGTAAAAGGACCGGCGGCAGACAGGCCCTGACTCCGTGCGACGTCCACGAGGCAGGCGCGGAATCAGCGGGCTAGACCTCGTGCCGCGCGACCTCCTCGGCGAGGATCTGCGGCCAGGAGACGAGGTCGGTCGGGGTGGTGGCGACGGTGAGCCGGGACTCGGGCAGCAGCGCATGCAGGCCCTGTGCGGTCGCCAGCGGATGGGAGGGGTCGTCGACCCAGGCGAGGATCCGCGTCGGAATCGCGTGCCCCTCGAGTCGTGCGGGATCGGGCAGGTCGCTGCCGGCGGCACCGCGCAGGACCGCGGGAAGGAGCGGCAGCGGCACCTCAGGTCGGGTGCTCGGCGCGTCGGCGAGCGTCGGCGGCTGCGGAGTGAGGGCACTGGCTGCGAGGTACTCATCGAAGCCGCCGCCCTCGATGAGATCCGCCGCCTGTCGATAGACCTCGGCCTTGGCCGGACGCGTCTCCCATGCAGTCGGGGGCACGACGAGGGTGAGTCCCGAGAAGCGGTCGGGGTCGAGGAGGAGAGCGTGGAGGAGGGTGGCAGCGCCCATCGAGGGTCCGACGCCGTGGACCCGCTCCCCGGGGAAGTGGATGTCGAGGAGGGCGAGAAGGTCTTCGGCCAGGCTCGGCCACCGATAGTCCTCGGCGACCGGCCGGCCCGTCGAGAGTCCGTGTCCGCGGGCGTCGTAGCGCAGCAGCCGGGTTCCGCTCAGCCCCACCCCGAGATCGAGCTGAAGCACCCTGTCGCGCGCCCGGGATGAGGTGAGTCCGTGGAGCTGGACGACGGGGGCGCCGCCTTCATCGGAGAGCTCCGCGGCGATGTCAGCACCATCGAGACGATGAATCACGTGCCCTCCCGGCTGTCGGCCCACTGCGGTGCCTCTCACGTTAGAGTAGCGGCATGCGTCTGACCAACGTGTCTCACCTGCGGCTGCCCTTCGGTCGTCTCTACGGCTACGACGTCGAGGCGGGTCCCCCCGAACGCCGGCTGCCGATCTCGTTCGACCAGCGCCGCCACGTCTCAGCGGGGTCGAGACCCGGCTCGTGGATGGCGCTGTCCCTGCAGCTGCCCGGCGACGTCGACCGCGACGACCTCGCGTCCGCGTGGTGGGCGGTGATGGAACGCCACGGCACGCTGCGGTCGGCCTTCTCCACCGACGAATCCGGTGAGCTCGCCCTCGGCGAGATCGCGCTCCTCTCCGGTCGCTGGCGAGAACACCCCATCGCCCAGGGCCAGGCCGTCAACGACGCCCTGCGCGAGGTGCTCGATGAGGCGTGCACCCCCTTCGCCCGCCCGTCCCATCGTCTCTGCGTCCTCGAGACCGCTGCCGGATCGACGGTCATCATCGGCGCCGACCACGCCCACGTCGACATGTGGTCGATGCTCGTCATCGCCCGCGACCTCCTCTCGGCGCTGGCCGCGATCTCCTCCGGTGTCGCCCCGGCCCTCGACGCCGCCCCCGAGTTCGCCGAGCACACGGCTGCCCTGTCCGAGCCCGGTCCCCCGCCGCCCGAGGTGAGCAGGCGGTGGCGCGAGATCCTCGAGGCCGGTGACGGGTTCATGCCGCGCTTCCCCCTCCCCCTCGGTGAGGCCGCCGCCCACCTCGAACGCGTCGAGGTCCGCGATGTCTTCGACGTCCACTCCTCGGCCGCGTTCTCCGCGCAGGCGCGAGCCGACGGCGTTTCGACGCTCACCCTGGCGCTCTCGGCGATGGCGGAGGTCACCCGCACGGTCAGCGGCGCCCCGCTGCGCGCGGTCTTCCCCGTCCACAGCCGCTTCGAGGAGAAGTGGAACGACGCCGTCGGCTGGTTCATCACGAACTCCGTCCTCGAAGTCACCGATCCCGCCCCGCAGGCGACTTCCCGGTCGGTGCGCGAGGCCATCGAACTCGGTTCGCATCCCCTCGCCGAGGTGCTCGCCCCGTGGGGCGGCATGCCCGAGGCCCCGGGGATGTTCGCGATCTCGTGGCTCGACCTGCGCAGGCTTCCGGTGCGGATCGACTCGACGGGGCTCGATGCCCAGTACGTCGGGGCGACGATCCGCACCGACGGGGTGATGCTGTGGTTCATCCTCGACGAGAACGGTCTTCACCTGCGCTGCCGGTATCCCGACACCGAGGAGGCACGGGCGAACGTCGGCGGGTGGCTCGACGCCCTCGTCGCACGGATGCAGGACATCGCCGCCCACTCGGTCGGCGATGTCCTCGACGTCGACGGTGAGCAGTTCCGGGTCTCCCGAGCGAAGCGCGCCGATGTCCCCGCGATCCTCGACCTCCTCGGCGAGGAGATGCCGAGCACGGAGGTGCGCGACCGCCTCCACGCGGCGATCACCCGTGACCGCTCGCACTACCTCGCCGTCGTCCGGGACGCATCCGGTGCGGTGGTCGGGACGATGGAGCTCACCTTCGTTCCCGGGTTCTCCCAGGGCGGGACGCTGCGCCTCGAGGTCGCCGGCTTCCGCGCGATCACCTCCGACATCGGAGCGGCGATGCTCCGGTGGGTCCACGAGCAGGGGATCAACCGCGGCGCGGACCTCACCCAGATGACAACCGAGGTCGACCGCGAACTCGTCACCGACCTCGGCTACACCCCGGAACAGGGTCGCTTCGTCCTTCGTCTGAGTGACGACTCCGATGGCTGAGTCCGCACCCCGCCGAGGCGGTCCCCGGCTTCTCACCACGGGTCGCGGCCGGGGTGAGGCACCGCTGACGCTGAGGTCACCGCAGACCCGCCTCGAATCGCTGGCCACTCGCTTCGCAGTCGTCGCCTTCGTCCTCACCGCGATCGTCGTCGTCCTCGTCATGGCCGGACAACGGCTGCCGCTCGGCGGGGCCGACTCGCTCGGAGCCCTCGCGGCGTGGCCCGCCTCCGTCGCGTCCGGGCTCGGGTTCGCCCTCTCCTATCTGCGCAGCAGCAGACGGCCCGATCTCGCATGGCGGCGGAGGCTGCCATGGGTCAAGCGCATCATCGACCTCATCGCCCTGATCTCAGCGGTGGCAATGGTGGCGAGCATCATCGTCCACGCCGTCTTCCAGGTCTTCCAGCTCGGTTTCCGCGGGCTCACGGTCGATCCGCTCGGCGGCGCCGCACTCGCCGGGGCGGCCGCGGCGGCGTGCGCCTATTTCGCGGTGATCATCGCCGACGAGGTGACGAGTGTCGTCGTCGTCAGCCTCGTCGTCGCCGATCTGTTCCTCGGCACACTGGCGAGTATGATCCAGTCCCCGGAGGCCACGTGGTGGCAGTTCCACTTCTCCCGTCTGGGCAACGACACGGGAATCAACGGGTACCAGTTCAACATCTCGCTGCAGATCGCCGGCCTCCTGCTCACCACGCTCGCCAACCACATCGGGCACGACATCGCCCTGGGGCTGCGCCACCGCGGCATCCGCGACCCTCGCCGCATCACGATCCTCACCTGGGAATTCGCTGCCATCGGCATCTGCATGATCGTCGTCGGCTCGGTCCCCGACGCGGTGAACTTCCCCGTCCACGTCAGCGCCGGGGCGGGCATGGTCGTCTCCTTCCTCGCCTTCTTCCTCACGCTGCTCCGACTCGCGCCGGGTCTGCCGAAGGACTTCACCGCCACATCGTTCGTGGTCGTCGCCGCCGTCGCCGCAGCCATCCTCCTCTGGGTGCCCCTGGGCTACTACAACCTCACCGGGATGGAGACCATGGCAGCCGGTGTGCTGTTCGCGTGGCTCTTCCTCCTCGCCCGCACGACCCAGGCGTATGCGGAGGAGCCGACCACCGGCTGACCGCCGTCGGCACGCCCCACCGCGCCCACCGGCACACCCCACCCACGGCCACACCCGACCCCCGACGCGCGCCACCCACGGCCTCGATTCACTGTCCGCCGGATGCATCGGGTCGCGACCCGACCGATCCGGCGCAAACCGACTCGTCTGGTCCCGATCGCTCGGATCGCGAACCGACGACTCCCCTCGAAACGGACTCATCTCACCCGGATGCGCTCTCCGGTCTACAATCTCCTTCGGATCCTGTCCTTGAGAACTGGAGTGCTCCATGCCCGACTGGCTCGTCATCGTCCTCTCGATCGTCGCCGGTCTGCTCCTCCTCTGGGTCGCCCTCATCGCCGTCCTCTGGGTCCAGTCGCGCCGCATGGGTCGGTCGGTCGACTGGAAGGAGATCGTCCGCCTCGTCCCCGACGTGCTGCGCCTGGTCAAACGCTTGGCGACGGACCCGCGGACACCTCGGGGAACACGCTGGATGCTCGGCGGCCTGCTCGTCTACCTCGCGCTGCCGATCGATCTCGTCCCGGACTTCATCCCCGTCCTCGGCTACGCCGACGATGCCGTCGCGATCGCCCTCGTCCTCCGGTGGGCGATCGGCCATGCCGGTCTCGAAAGCGTCGAGCGGCACTGGCCCGGCACCGAGGCGGGACTGCAGAGCCTGCTGACACTGACCGGTGCGGCGCGGCGCAACCGAAGGTGACACGCGCGCGAAAAAGGCCCCTCCCTGATGGAACACCAGGTGAGGGGCCTATCGAGTAGCGCGGGGGAGGCTCGATCTCCCGACCTCACGATTATGAGTCGTGCGCTCTAACCAGCTGAGCTACCGCGCCTCGATCGCATGCGTCGCGTTTTCACGCGGCACGAGAGCCCCGAAAGGGAATCGAACCCTTGACCTTCTCCTTACCATGGAGATGCTCTGCCGACTGAGCTATCGGGGCAACAGGTAAGAATTTACACGGCTGAGCGCGACCGGGGCAAATCCGCTCCCGGTGACCTCACTCACAGACCGTCGTCCGCCGTCCCCACCGGTCTACTTCACCGGGTCGAAGCGCCCGGCGAGGAAGCCCTGGAGCCGTCCCGGATGGTTTGTGATGATGCCGTCGACCTGGGCGTCGAGGAGTTCACGCCATTCGTTCATCTCATCGACCGTCCATACGAACACGCCGAGGCCGTTGTCCCTGATCTCGGCAACGACGGACTTCCGCAGCGAGAATCCCCGGTACGACGGGTTGATCGCCACCGCGCCGAGGTTGCGCGCCGTGGCGATGTCCTCCGGCCGGGGCACCATCCGCAACAGGAAACGGGCGACCATGGGCAGCAGGTCCCGGCAGGTGGCGAGCGTGTCGGTGTTGAAGGCCTGGACGACCATGCGATCGGCGGTTCCGGTCTCGACGACGAGTTCGGAGATCCGCGCGACGGCGCCCGGCGACCACTCCCCCTTGAGCTCGAGGAGGAGCTCGCCCCCGCGATGCTGGATGTCGCGCATGACCGCGGCCAGGGTCGGCACCCGCACACCGGTGAACCCAGGCCCCATCCACGAACCCGCATCGACGAAGGAGAGCTCCTCGGCGGTGAGGCTGACGACGGGGCCCTTGCGGTTCGTCGTCCGGTCGAGGTCGGGGTCATGGATGATCACCGGCACCCCGTCGGCACTCGTCGACGCGTCGACCTCGATGAAGTCGACGCCGAGCGCTCGCGCGGCATCGACGGCCGCGAGGCTGTTCTCAGGGGCCACTGCCGAATAGCCGCGGTGGGCGATGACGAGCGGCCGGGTTCCCGACCCGGGACGCTCGGCGATGCCCCGCTCGCGCAGGAACTGGAGAAAGCTCATGCCTCCACCCTAATTCCCTGTCCGGACGAATCCGCCCAGCCCCTCAGGCGCACCCTTCGCAGGTCTCGCATCGTGGACGACTACGTCTGATGGGGCGAAACGGCGGAGTAGCCTACGGTGCAGTGAGTTGCTTCACACGCCCTGCTGTCGCCGGCGACTCGTTCCATCGCAGCCTGTCGAAAGGTCCGTCATGGAGGCTATCTTCGCCGCCACCATCCTTCTCGCCTTCATCGCTCTCGGCGAGTTGGTCTCCATCTGGTCGAAGGCGCGCATCCCGAGCCTCCTCGTCGCGATGCTCGGCGTCTTCATCTTCGCGAAGCTCGGCATCGTCCCGGAGTCCGTCGTCGACGACTCGATGCTCGTCCAGATCTACACGATCCTCGTCGCCCCGCTGCTCTTCCACATGGGCACGCTCATCCCGCTGCGGATCATGCTCAAGCAGTGGCGCTCGGTGATCATCGCGGTCTCCGGCATGCTCGTCGCCGTCCTCCTCATCCTCGCCGTTGTCGCTCCGCTCTTCGGGTTCGAGACCTTCGTCGCAGGTTCGGGACCGCTCGCCGGCGGCATCGTCGCCACCAGCCTCACCACCGAGGGACTGACCGCGGCGGGCGCCGCCTCGTCGATCATCGTCCTCCCCGCCCTCGTCCTCATGCTCCAGTCGCTGCCGTCGATGCCGCTGACGAACTTCCTCCTGCGCCGGTACGCGACGAAGCTGCGCGACAGCGGCGAACTCCACGAACTCGCCCTCGCCCACCACGAGGAGGAGGCTCAGGCGGCGACGAAGAAGAAGCTCGTCACCCTGCCGGGCTACCTCGTCGACAATCAGCTCTTCATGCTCTTCCTCGTCCTCGTCGGCGGTACGGTCGCGACCCTGTTCGCGATCCCCACCCACATCCCGTCCTCGATCCTCGCGCTCATCCTCGGCATCCTCGCCACCGCGATCGGGCTCTCCCCCGACAAGGCGATGGAGCGCTCGAATTCCTTCGGCATCGCCATGGCCGGTGTCATCGCGATCGTCATGGCCCCACTCGTCGCCGCCTCCGTCGACGACGTCATCCGCGCGTTCCTCCCGACGATCGCGATCCTCATCGTCGGCGGCGCGGGCATCGTCATCGGCGGGTTCATCGCCACGAAGCTGCTCCGATGGAAGGCCCCGCTGGGCATGTCGGTGGCCCTGACCGCGATGTACGGCTTCCCCGCCGACTACCTGCTCACCAACGAGGTCGCCCGGTCGATCGCCCGTGACGACGACGAGAAGGAAGCCCTCCTCAACGTCATGCTCCCGCCGATGCTCGTCGGCGGATTCACCTCGGTGAGCGCCGGCTCCGTCGTCATCGCCAGCATCCTCGTCTCCCTGCTGTGAGCGATCTCCTCGCCGAGGCGGCCGACCTCCTCCCCGACCTCCAGACCCTGCGTCGCGACCTCCATGCCCACCCCGAGGTCGGCCTCGACCTGCCCCGCACCCAGGCGGCTGTGCTCGACGCGATCGCCGGTCTCGACGTCGAGGTGACGACGGGTGAGGGCACCACCTCGGTGGTCGCGGTGCTGCGCGGCACCCACCCCGAGCGTCCGGCGCAGGCGCCCGCGGTCCTGCTCCGCGGTGACATGGATGCCCTGCCCGTCGCCGAGGCCACCGACGAGCCGTTCGCGGCGACGAACGGGAACATGCACGCGTGCGGGCACGACCTCCACACCGCCGGCCTCGTCGGGGCGATGCGCCTGCTCGCGGCCCGACGGGCAGAGCTGGCCGGCGACGTCGTCTTCATGTTCCAGCCCGGCGAGGAGGGGTACGACGGGGCCTCGGTGATGATCGACGAGGGCGTCCTCGACGCCGCCGGATCCCGGGCCGTCGCCGCGTTCGGAGTCCACGTCCACGTCGGCGAGCGCGGGATCGTCTCGACGAGGCCGGGCACCCTGCAGGCCGGGTCGAACGTCCTGCGCATCACCGTCCGCGGGCGCGGCGGACATGGGTCACAGCCGACGAGCGCGGTCGATCCGGTGCCCGCCCTCGCTGAGATCGTCACCGCCCTGCAGACCATGGTCAGTCGCCGGATCGACGTCTTCGACCCGATCGCGTTGAGCGTGACCCAGCTGAGTGCCGGCGAGGCCGTCAACGTCATCCCCGCCGAGGCGTCGCTCGGGGCGACCGTGCGCACCCTGTCCGAGGAGTCCCTGGCCACCGTGCGGGATCGGTCGCGGCAGCTTGCCGAAGGCATCGCCGCAGCCCATGGATGCACCGCCGAGGTGGAGTTCGAGGTCCAGTACCCCGTGACCGTCAACGATGCCGCTGAGACCGCGTGGGTGCTCGACGAGCTGCGGGACCTGCTCGGGCCCGAACGGGTCGAGGTGCTCGCGCATCCGATCATGCCGAGCGAGGACTTCTCCTTCGTCCTCGACCAGGTGCCGGGCACGTACATGATGATCGGGGCGAAGCGCAGCGACGTGCCCGAGGAGCGGCAGGGCGACAACCATTCGCCGTTCGTCGTCTTCGACGACTCCGTCCTCGCCGAGCAGGCCGTCGTGCTCGCCCATCTCGCGGCCCGGCGACTCGTCGCCGCTGCTCGCTCCTGACCTCGGGCGCACCTCCCCGAGACCGGCGTCAGCGCCGTCGGCGCCAGCGGTGCCACCACCGCGGCTTGGCGGCAGAGTCGGGTGCCGGCGTCGCATCACCGGGTTGCTCACCGGCTCCTTCCGCTGCCTCACGGGCGGCGACGCGGCGCGCACGCCAGGCGATCACCTCGGCGTCGATGTCACGGGGCGGGGTGAACACGGGAGGGCCGCCGCGCAGGTCCATGATCGCCTCCCGGACGCGGGCGTTGAACCCGGCGAGGTAGGCGCGGACATCGGATTCGCGAGCGAACTCATCGAGCGTGTCCTCGAGGACGGCGTTCTCTTTGCGCAGTTGGAAGGCTGCCGGAGCGACACCGCTGATGTCCTCGGAATCGAGCTTCTGCTTGATCCACCAGTCGGGATCCTCGGAGTTGTGGAGGCCGCGCAGCGGCTTGCCCATGCCGGGCAGGTCGTCGAAGTCGCCGCGCTTGATCGCGCGGTCGAGGGCGGATTCGACGATCTCGGTGCGATCGGAGAGTGAGTTGATCCGCCGAGGCGGTTCCTTCTTCTCCATGGTCCCTCCCCCCGCAGACGGTCGTCCTTCCACGGTAGGGGCTGCACAGCGGTGTGACAACGTCACAGGGCCCGATGCTCAGCGTTTCCGCTGAGCATCGGGCCCTGTGGTTCTGCGTGGCAGATGCAGGATTCGAACCTGCGAAGGCAATGCCGGCTGATTTACAGTCAGCTCCCTTTGGCCGCTCGGGCAATCTGCCGCAGTGCGCGCTCGAAGAGCACTCAAGAAGAATACTAGGCCCGTGACGCGATTGCCAACTCGGTTGACGCAGGTCACAGCGGGATCACTCGACTAGACTTCTGCGCAGAACAGACCGGCATCGCAATCTATGACAAAGGAGCGCCCATGGCCAGCGAATCGTCATTCGATATCGTCAGCAAGGTCGATCGACAGGAGGCCGACAACGCCCTCAACCAGGCCGCGAAGGAGGTCGGCTCCCGCTACGACTTCCGCGGCACCGACGCGTCGATCGCGTGGAGCGGTGAAGCCGTGCTCATGAAGGCCAACAGCGAGGACCGCGTCAAGGCGATCCTCGACGTCTTCCAGTCCAAGCTCGTCAAGCGCGGCATCTCGCTCAAGTCCCTCGACGACGGCGACCCCTACCCTTCGGGCAAGGAGTACCGCATCGACGCCTCTCTCAAGGAGGGCATCGACAAGGACGAGGCGAAGAAGATCTCGAAGATCATTCGCGACGAGGGCCCCAAGGGCGTCAAGGCCCAGATCCAGGGGGACGAACTGCGCGTGAGCTCGAAGAAGCGCGACGACCTCCAGGAGGTCATCGCCCTCCTCAAGGGCAAGGACCTCGATGTCGACCTCCAGTTCACCAACTACCGCTGAACCACCGACACCCCACAGCGCCCGGCTCGCCCTCGTCGAGCCGGGCGCTGCCGTATATTCGGCCCACATCGGTCGACGCGGCAGATGACGGAATCCGTCGTCCCGTGACCTTCCGCGACCGTCTGCGACCGGTGTGTGTCGGACCGTGACACCGATCATCGGCTTCCCCACCGCCTCGGCGAGGGGCTTGGCACGATGACGGCATGTCAACGACACTCACCCACGCCGACCCCACACTCGATTCGACCTTCCGGGACGTCGCCCAGCGGCCCCCGATCGGTCTCTCCCTCACCGGCAGGCCACGGCTGCGCACATCCGCCTCGGCGCCGGAGAACGCCCTCGAGACCGACCTCGACAACGACCCGCAACGTCGGCTTGCGCTCTCCTTCGAAGTCATCCCACCCCGCTCACAGGCCCAGGCGGCGACCCTGCCCGCGCTGCTCGCCGAACTTGACGCACTCGACCCCGACTATCTCGCGGTGACGAGCTCGGCGAAGAGCGGCTGGCTGCACGGCACCGCCGACTTCATCCGCCTCGTCACCGCCACCACGCACCTGCGCCCGCTCGCCCATCTCGCCTGCACCGCGGGCACCCGCGCCGAGCTGACCACGTGGATCCACCACCTCCTCGGCGTCGGGGTGCGCGGATTCCTCGCGATCCGCGGGGACTTCCCCGACGGTGCGACCGCGGTGCCCGACGGCCATCTCCCCCACGCCGACGCCCTCGTCCACCTGCTGCGCGAGATCGAATCCGCGAACACCGCCCGGCTCGCTGCGGGACGGCTCGGGATCGGGGTCGCCGCGTACCCGTCCGGGCATCCCGAATCCTCCGGTCCCGACGAGGACCTCGACGTGCTCGCGGCCAAGCAGCGCCTCGGCGCAGATTTCGCCATCACCCAGCTCTTCTTCGACCCGCGCGCGTACGCGGACCTGCGGCGCCGGTCGGAACTCGCGGGGATCACGATCCCCCTCATCCCCGGCGTCCTCCCCGTCACCGATTCGCGACGACTGCACACGATGAGCCGCCTCTCCGGTCTGCCCGTGCCCGATGACCTGCTCCGCCGCTTCGACGGCGCGGCGGATCCCGCGACCGCTCGCCGCATCGGCCTCGAGATGACCGCCGAGCACATCGCCGCGATCCTCGCCGGCGGCGCCGACGGACTCCACATCTACACGTTCAACGACCGGGCGACCACGCTCGACCTCCTCGAGATGCTCGACCGCCTGGGCATCCGCCTCGACTCGGCACCCGCCCCGGTGCCCGCGTCCGCCCCGCAACCGTCCTGACCGCCGCACAACCACGTCACCACCACCGAAGGAGAGACATGACCACCCCGTTCCCTGCCGCCACGATCACCGGCTACCCGCGCATCGGACGCCGCCGCGAACTCAAGACCGCCCTCGAATCCCTCTGGGCCGGGCGCATCGACACCGGCGAGTTCGCACAGACGACCCGCTCCCTGCGGGTGCAGACCTACCACCGGCTGCGCGAACTCGGCCTCACCGAGGACTACGCGATCCCCGCGACCCACAGCCACTACGACCACGTCCTCGACACCGCGCTCACCGTCGGGCTCATCCCCTCGGCGACGCTGGGGACGGACTTCGACCTCGGTGAGTACTTCGCCCTGGCCCGCGGCACGGCCGACCGCTCCCCGCTGGAGATGACGAAGTGGTTCGACACGAACTACCACTACCTCGTGCCCGAGCTCGAGGATGCGACGACGTTCAAGGCCCACCCCCAGCACCTGCTCACCCTCGTCTCCGAGGCGCGGACCGCCGGGCACCGTGTCCGGCCCGTCCTCGTCGGTCCCGTCACCCTCCTCACCCTGGCGAAGACGGCGCCCGGGACGGCGACCTCGCCGCTCGAGCGCCTCGACGAGCTCACCGCGGTCTACCTCGACGTCCTCAGCATCCTCTCCGCCGCCGGCGTCGAGTGGATCCAGCTCGACGAACCCGCCCTCGTCACCGACTCCGGGGAGTACTCCGATGAAGAGCTCGCCGAGGCGGCCGCCCGGACCTATGCGACGCTGAACTCGGCCCTCCCCCACTCCCGGCTCCTCGTCACCGCCCCGTACGGTTCACTGCGGGCGGGCCTGCCCGCGCTGGCGGACTCCGGGATCGGGGCGCTCGGGGTCGACCTCTCCCCGGCCGCCCGCACGCTCGATCCCGGGTACGTCGATCGCCTCGGCGAGGCGGTCCCATCGTCCGTGCGCCTCGTCGCCGGCATCGTCGACGGCCGCAATGTGTGGGCGAACGACCTCACGGCGAGCCTGGAGACCCTGCGGTCGCTGCCGCAGTCCGAGGTGAGCGTGTCGACGTCGACGTCGCTGCTCCATGTCCCCCACACCGTCGCCGACGAACCTGCCCTGCCCGTCGATGTCGCGACCTGGCTCTCCTTCGCCGAGGAGAAGGTCACCGAGGTCGAGGCCCTGGCCGCGGCGCTGTCCGAGGGAAGGCAGAGCCGTGAGAGTGCGTTCGCCCGCGCCGACCGGGCGCAGCGCACGAGGGCCGAATCGACGACGGTGCACAACCCTGCGGTGGCAGACCGCACCGCGGCGCTGCGCGACCATGATGGCAGGCGCGGCGCGTACGCCGACCGGCTCGCCGCGCAGGCGAGCCTCGACCTGCCGGTGCTGCCGACGACGACGATCGGGTCGTTCCCGCAGACGCGTGAGGTCCGGCGTGCCCGCGCCGACCATCGTGCCGGACGGATCGACGACGCCGGGTACGAGGCGATCATGCGCGCCGAGATCGACCGCGTCGTCGCCCTCCAGGAGGGCATCGGCCTCGATGTCGTCGTCCACGGCGAACCCGAGCGCAACGACATGGTCCAGTACTTCGCCGAGCACCTCGACGGCTTCGCGACGACGGAGAACGGCTGGGTCCAGTCGTACGGATCCCGGTGCGTCCGGCCGCCGATCCTCTACGGCGACGTCTCGCGTCCCACCCCGATCACCGTCGGCTGGTCGACGTATGCCGCCTCGCGCACCGAACTCCCGGTCAAGGGCATGCTCACCGGCCCGGTGACGATCCTCGCGTGGTCGTTCGCCCGGGAGGACATCAGCCTCGCCGAGTCCGCCGATCAGATCGCCCTGGCACTCGCCGACGAGGTCGCCGACCTCGAGGAGGCGGGAATCGGGATCATCCAGATCGACGAACCCGCGCTGCGCGAGCTCCTCCCGCTGCGCCGCGTCGACCGGCCCGCCTACCTCGACTGGTCCGTGCGGGCGTTCCGCCTCGTCGCGGCGAACGCGGCACTGGCGACGCAGATCCACACGCACCTGTGCTATTCGGAGTTCGGAGAGATCATCGAGGCGATCGACGCCCTCGACGCCGATGTCACGAGCATCGAGGCGGCACGGTCCCGGATGGAGGTGCTCGCCGACATCTCCGAGGCGGACTTCGACCGCGGCATCGGTCCGGGCGTCTATGACATCCACTCGCCGCGGGTGCCGGGCGTCGCGGAGCTCACCGAACTCGTCGACTCGGCCCTGCAGAGCGTCGATGCGAGCCGCCTGTGGATCAATCCCGACTGCGGGCTGAAGACCCGTGGCTACGCCGAGGTCGAGGCGGCCCTGGCGAACCTCGTCACCGCCCGGGATGCGGCGCTGGCGAGGATCGGTGCGGCTCAGCCGACTGCCGTGTAGGTCTGTTTCAGGGCGTGGGTCGCGATTCGGGCAGCTGCCAGGAGCCGGTCGCGGCCCACTCCCTGGTTCGACTGGGCTGAGAGACCGTGCCAGACGGCTTGGACGGCGTCGGCCAGCGCTGTCGGGGAGGAGCCGGCGACGAGCTCTCCGGCAGCCAGCCCCCGGGCGAATCGCTCTTCGAGCAGACGCGCGCCCTCTTCCTGCATGGCGGCGATGTGTCCGGCAGCCTCGATGGTCTCGGCCGAATCCGTCATGATCGCACTGGTGACCATGCACCCCGGATGCGCCGCGGGGTCCTGGGTGAATTCGATGACCGACTCGTGCAGCAGCTCGTCGACGGCCTCGCCGATGGAATCGGCAGCGACGGCGCTGCGGTAGATCTCGGCGTACCGGTCCGCGTAGACCTCCACCGCCTCGGCGAAGAGACCCGCCTTGCTGCCGAACGCCGAGTAGAGGCTCGAGCTTGAGATCCCGATCGCCGCGGTCAGGGCCCGCGTCGACGTTCCGCTGTAGCCGCGCCGCCAGAACAGGCGGGCAGCCTCGAGCAGTGCGTGCTCTCGATCGAATTCAGGTGGCCGTCCGCGGATCATCCTTGAATTCTAGAGCAGATGCTTCATAATCAATTTATGGAGCAGATGATTCAGAAAGAGATGCGGCTGCCTGACGGCGGACGCGTCGTCGTCGACGTCTACGCCGATCGGCCCCACACACGGGCGTCGGCGAGGACGCTCGTCGTCCTCCCCGGGGTGATGAGCGATTCCCATGCGTGGCGGAGGTTCGCCGCGGCGCTGCGGTCGTGGCCGGTCGTCGCGGTGATCAATCGTCGCGGGCGACCGCCGTCGACGCCGCTGCCCTCGCCGCATTCGATCGCCGCCGAGGTGGCCGACCTCCACGCGGTCCTCGATGAGTTCGGGGCCCGGCAGGTCTTCGCGTGGAGCTTCGGCGGACTCGTCGCCCTCCACAGCGCGAACGAGCGCAGCCTCGACCACCTCATCGCCTACGAGCCCGTGATGGCACCGTTCGGTGCCCCTGCCCTGCCGTCACTCGAGCGCGCCCACGCTGCCGCAGACTGGGATGCATCCGTCGAGATCGTCAACCGCGACATCTCGGGATTCGACGATGAGCACATCGCCCGACTGCGCGCTGATCCTCGCGTATGGGAGAGACTCCGCACCCTTGCTCGCCCCCTCTACCCCGAAGTCCTCGCAATCGGCACCGCCCCAGCGCCGGAGGAATTCGCCCAGCGGGCCGAGAGGATCGATGTCATCGTCGGCGGGGACAACCTCGGCGAGGCACCCTACGGGACGACGGTGGACGATGTGCTCGCCCGCACGCCGCGTTCTCGAGTCCATACCCTGCCCAGTCAGGGGCACATGGCCCATCTCGAGGACCCGGACGGGCTCGCAGCCCTCGTCGACCGGCTCGCCTGAGCCTCAGCCGGCCTGGGATTCTCCCGTGTCCCCGGCGAGGGCGATGGGGATGTAGTAGAGGCCCTTGGAGTCCTCTTCGACGGTGGCGCGGAGGCGGTCGTCGACGGCGACGAAGTCGCTGACCTTGATCGTGCCCTTCTCACCGCTGAGCTCCCGGACGGCGAACGCGGGGATGAGTCCCTGTCGGCCAGCACTGTCGACGGCGAGGGCGTACTTCGGTCCGGTCGCGCGGACGCGGACATCGATGGCCGCACGCTCGACGACTGCGGCGATGAGGTCCGGCTCCGGTTCGGGATTCGTCAGGGCGGAGAGTTCGACTGCCAGGGTATCGGCCATCTCGTCGACGGTGGCGAGCATATTCGCCATCGCGCGGGCAAACTCGCCGTGGAGCTCACTGGGCTTCATCGCCGCGCCGGGCTTGTACATGTCCTCATGCGTGAGCTCGCCCCACGCGTCCTGGAGTCGGGTCTTCACCTGGATCTCGGCGAACACCGGCTCGCCGTGATCGCCGGGGATGCGCAGCGTGACATGGCAGGCCCGGTAGCCGCTGGGCTTGGGCCGGTCGACGTAGTTCTTCTCCTCGATGAGGACGAACGACCCCAGCTGTTCGGGGTCCCGCAGGGAGTCGAACATCATCTTCTGATCACGCGGGGATTTGCAGAGGACCTTGACGCCGACGATGTCCCTGATCTGGTCCTCGACGTCTTCCGCCGAGATGACCGTGATGTCCGGTTCGGCGGCGACCTTCTCAGCGAGCTTGGCCAGGGTCCGTGCCGGATCCTTGATCCGGTGACCGTCGACGTCGAGGCGGGAGATGTCCTTGTCCTTGAGCAGGCCCCGCTGCTGCTCCTTGAGCCAGGCCTTGATCCGCGTCGCCGTCGCCTCCCACACGTCGTACCGCTGGGCGTAGGCGGCATCGACGTGTCGACGGAGGTCGGAATCGGCGGTCATGCGGGCACGGTTCAGTGACCGGAGACCGGCGCCGAGGCGGTTGCGGCGTGGTCGCGGGCGGCGGCGAGCATCCCCTCACGGGTGGCGATCTTCACCCGTTCACGGCCCTCGAGCGCTCCGGCGGCCCGTTCGGCGGCATCGAGGCGGTGGTAGCCCTGCCAGTCGACGAACTCGACGCCCTTGGACTCCAGCAGTTCGACGATCGAGTCCTCGGCGGGAGCGACCGGCTCGGCCAGTACACCGGCGGCGCGGTCGGCGAGGATGTGAGTGATCGTCTCGAGGGCATCACCCTTCGTGTGACCGATCAGGCCGACCGGGCCCCGCTTGATCCACCCGGTGCTGTAGACGCCGGCAACGACATCGGACTCGGCCGCCTCACTCTGATCCACGGCGTCGACGACGCGCCCCTCATGGTTCGGGATCACCCCGCGGCGGGGATCGAAGGGCAGCTGCGGCAGTGCTGAGCCGGCATAGCCGACGGCGCGGTAGACCGCCTGAACCGGCCAGTCCACGAACTCGCCCGTACCCCGGACGTTGCCCGTCCCGTCGAGCTCCTGACGCTCCGTGCGCAGACCTTCGACCTTCCCATCGCCGAGGATCTCCGCGGGGGCATGGAGGAAATGCAGATGCAGACGCCTGCTCGCACCGGTGGGTTCGCGCATCGTGAAATCGGTCAGCGTCTTCGCCACCTGCTTGACCTGATTCGATGACTCGATCGCCTCCATCGACCCCTCATCGAACTCGAAGTCCTCCGGATAGACGATGACATCGACGTCGGCGACATGGCCCAGCTCCCGCAGCTCGAGCGGGGTGAACTTCGCCTGCGCGGGGCCCCTGCGCCCGAAGACATGGACGTCGGTGACCTTCGAGGACTTCAGACCCTCATACACATGATCCGGGATCTCCGTGACATGCATGTCATCGGCCTGCTTGGCAAGCACGCGAGCGACGTCGAGTGCGACGTTGCCGTTGCCGATCACCGCGACCTGCTCAGCCTCGAGCGGCCAGGACTGGCTCACATCGGGGTGCGCGTCGTACCAGTTGACGAAGTCCGCGGCACCGTAGGAACCGGGGAGGTCGACGCCAGGGATGTCCAGCGAGGCATCGACGAAGCAGCCGGTGGAGAAGATCACGGCATCGTAGCGATCGGTGAGCTCGTCCAGGGTGATGTCGACTCCGTAGTCGACGTTGGAGAACATCCGGATGTCTCCCCGGTCGAGGACCTTGATCAGGGCGTTGATGATGCCCTTGATCCGCGGATGATCCGGAGCCACACCGTAGCGGACCAGACCGAACGGGGTGGGGAGTCGCTCGAAGAGATCGATGCTGACCTCGAAATCACGCTCAGCCTTCGTCAACAGATCAGCCGCATAGATCCCAGCGGGACCGGCACCGACAATAGCCACACGGAAAGGACGGGTCATTCTCACACCTCTCTAGACAATCGAGGTCAATTCTATCGCCGATGTAGGTATCCCTAACACAGACGTGACGAAACTCGCACCGGCCCGTCAGTCCCAATGAGCGCTCTGCGTCCCGCGTGGCAGACCACTCCCACAGTTTGCTGGGAGAACCCTAGACTCTCCTTGTGAACACTGTTGCCGCCCCTGACGAGAGCGCGTTCCGTCGCCTCGGCCTCATCTACGGAACGTCCGCCTACCTGCTCTGGGGTCTCCTCCCCCTGCTCTTCGCCGCGGCGGCACCAACCGGCGCTCTCGAACTCGTCGCGCACCGCGTGATCTGGGCGCTCGTGTTCTGCACGATCCTCCTCGTATTCGCCCGCGGCTTCGCGCGCACCTGGCAGGTCGTGCGGTCAGGTCGGACGTTCTGGCTGCTCGCCCTGGCGGCCGTGCTCATCGCAATCAACTGGACGACGTTCATCTACGGCATCGACACCGGCCACCTCGTCGAGATCTCCCTCGGCTACTACCTCAACCCGCTCATCTCGATCGGCCTCGGCGTCGTCTTCCTGGGTGAGCGGCTGCGGCCCCTGCAGTGGGCTGCCGTGGGCTTCGGTCTCGTCGCCGTCATCGTCGTCGGCCTCGGACTCGGCCGCTTCCCCTACCTCGCGTTCTCCGTGGCGCTCTCGTTCGGGTTCTACGGGCTGGTGAAGAACAAGGTCGGCGCGAAGGTCGGGGCGCTCGAGGGGATGACGGTCGAGACCGCGATCCTCGCGGTGCCCAGCCTCGCCTGGCTGGCTTGGCTGGGCTCGCAGGGGGCGCAGACGTTCACCGGGTTCGGTCCGCTCCACGTCATCATCGTCCTCGCGACTGGACCGGTGACGGCCATTCCGCTCATCCTCTTCGGCGCTGCCGCCAGGCGGATTCCCCTGTCGTGGATCGGGATGCTCCAATACATCGCCCCGACGCTCCAGTTCATCATCGGCGTCACCGTCCTCGGCGAGGCGATGTCGACGACCCGGTGGATCGGATTCCTCATCATCTGGATCGCCGTCATCCTCCTGTGCACGGACATGGTCCGCCACAGCCGAAGGCCGCTGACGTCGGAGTGAGCCCTTGACCTACATCTCACTTCCGTGGTTAGTTAGTTAAGTAACTAACCAGTCCACAGGGAGCGTCAGGTGATGGATGAAGGCAAGCCGCTGTTCACGCAGATCGCCGAACGGGTCGAGGATTCGATCATCAACGGCAGCCTTCCCGAGCTCTCACGAGCGCCGTCGACGAACGAACTCGCCTCGTTCTACTCCATCAACCCTGCGACAGCGGCGAAGGGTGTCAACCTCCTCGTGGCGAAGAACGTCATCGAGAAGAGACGAGGGATCGGAATGTTCGTCACCGAGGGGGCTCGCGACATCCTCATCGCCGAACGTCGAGCGGCGTTCTCCGACCGGTTCATCGCCCCGCTCATCGCAGAAGCCGCCACGCTCGGGCTCAGTCCCGACGACCTCACCCAGCTCATCGTCGAACGCGCCGGTGAGCTGACCAGTCCCCACACCGGCTGAACCGCCCCCACCTCGCCACCCCGACCGAAGGGAAGGACCATGAGCACCGTCATCGAGGTCTCCGACCTCACCAAGGCCTACAGGACGACGACCGCGCTCGACGACGTGAGCCTGACGATCGAGGAGGGAACGATCACCGGGCTGCTCGGCCGCAACGGGGCCGGCAAGACCACCTTGATGTCGATCCTCACCGCCCAGAACTTCCCTACCCGCGGCACCGTACGCGTCTTCGGGGCAGATCCCTGCGAGAACTCCCGTGTGCTCTCACGGATGTGCTTCATCCGCGAGAACCAGCGCTACCCCGACGATGCCACGGCCCGGCACGCGATCTCGACTGCACGCCTCTTCTTCCCCCGCTGGGATGAGGAGCTGGCAGCCGACCTCGTCGACGAGTTCCGGCTGCCGCTGAAGACCGCGATCAAGAAGCTCTCGCGAGGACAGCAGTCAGCGATCGGAGTCATCATCGGTCTCGCTTCGAGGGCGGAGGTGACGTTCTTCGACGAGCCCTACCTCGGCTTCGACGCCGTCGCCCGCCAGCTCTTCTACGACCGGCTCATCGCCGACTACGCGGAGGTTCCCCGCACCATCGTGCTCTCCAGCCACCTCATCGACGAAGTCGCCGACCTCCTCGAGAACGTCATCGTCCTCGACCAGGGACGGATCATCATGGACGAGCCGACGGAGACCGCGCGGGCGCGAGCGTTCACCATCGTGGGACCCGCCGAGGCAGCCGACTTCCTCACCGTCGGCCGTGAGGTCATCCACCGCGAAACTCTGGGGCGGGTCGCCTCGGTGACCGTCCTCGGCACTCTCAGCCCCGAGGATCGGGAGTTCATCGCCCGCGAGGGCCTCGATCTCACCCCGGTCTCGCTGCAGCAGCTCATCGTCCGCCGTACCGCCAGCGAGGATGCCGTCCAGCCACCCCTCGACCAAGAGATCAGGAGCCGATTGCCATGACCGCCACCCTCGACAGCGCACCGAGCACCGCGTCCTCACGGGGCAGCAGACTCATCAACGCCGTCCGCCTGCAGTTCGTCAACCCCCAGACATTCGTCTGGGTGCCCCTCGTCGTCCTCGCCGGCGCGTGGGCACTGACCTTGGTCATCCACCTCATCATCGCCGGCGGCGGAGGTGAGGCCACGATGTACAGTGGGGGCTCGCAGGCACCGCTGTGGTACTTCGCCGTCGTCGGCGTCCAGGCGATGACTCTGACCTTCTACTTCTCGCAGGCGATGACGCTGACCCGCCGTGAGTTCTACCTCGGTGCGCTCATCGCCGCCGCGATGAGCGCCCTGGGCATCGCGATCGTCTTCGTCCTGCTCGGGCTCGTCGAGCAGGCGACGAACGGCTACGGACTGGGCGGCCACTTCGCTTACCTGCCGTGGCTGTGGGAAGAAGGACCCATGGCTGCGGGGCTGTCGTTCTTCGTCCTCACGATGCTCGCGTTCATCCTGGGATTCTGGTTCGCGATCGTCTTCAAACGCTTCGGGACGATGGCGCTCACCCTCATCCTCTTCGCCCTCGGCTTCGCCATCCTCGGCATCATCGCCATCATCACCGTCAATCGGGCGTGGCTGCAGGTGTGGGCGTGGTTCGCCGAGACCGGCAGCGTGGAACTCACCATGTGGGTCGCCCTATGCGGAGCTGTCTTCGCTCTCGGCTCCTACCTCACCCTTCGCCGGATGACGATCTAGGGCGCAGATCAGCGCGAGCGCGAGACCACGGAATCGGCGAACTCGAACAGGGACTCCTTGACGATGCCCTCCGGCAGCGGCGCGAGAGCCTCCTTCGCCGATTCCGCCCAGCGCACCGCCTCGGCGCGGGCGGCCTCGGTGACCGGATGCGCGGCCAGCGCGGCCCGTGCCTTCTCGAGGGCGGCATCCGAGCTGAGGTCGGCGTCGAGGAGTTCGGCGACCCGAGCCGCCTCGGCGTCCCCATCGGCAGCTGCGGCACGGACGTAGAGCACGGGCAGAGTGGGCACGCGTTCGCGCAGGTCGGTGCCCGGGGTCTTCCCGGACTGGCTGCCCGTCGTCGTGAGGTCGATGATGTCATCGGCGAGCTGGAAGGCCACACCGACGCGCTCACCGAAGATCCGCACGGGATCGACGAGCGCCGGATCGGCGCCGGAGAACATCGCCCCGAACTGCGCAGAGGCGGCGATGAGCGACCCCGTCTTGTCGGCGAGGACGTCGATGTAGTGCCCGATCGGATCCTCATCGGGGGTGGGCCCGGCGAACTCGGCGAGCTGGCCGAGGACGAGGCGCTCGAACGTCTCCGACTCGATCTTCACAGCCTCCGGACCGAGGCCCGCGGTGACGAGCGAGGCCTTCGAGAAGAGGAGGTCCCCAGTGAGGATGGCCACGGAGTTGCCCCACACCTCGTGAGCGGCGGGTGCGCCCCGGCGCACGGGAGCGTCGTCCATGACGTCGTCGTGGTAGAGGGAGGCGAGGTGGATGAGCTCGACGGCGACCGCTGCCTCGATGACCTCGTCGCAGTGAGGTTCGCCGAGGCGGGCGGTGAGCAGCACGAGGTTCGGACGGGCCCGTTTCCCGCCGGCGGCGAGCAGGTGCTTCGACGCGGTGTCGGGAAGCTTCCTGGTCTGATCCGTGACCTCGTAGAGGCGGCGTTCGACGGTTTCGAGCTGAGTCGAGATGTCGGCCGCGAGCTGGGCGTCGGCGCCGATGAACGTCACCGGGGAGGCTAGGTGGCTCATGTCCTCGTCATTCATAGTCACTGGGTCAGGCATTGCTCGTGGCCGGGACGATCCGGGTGAGTCCTGCGATCACCCGATCGATGAGATCGGCCTCGGACATCGTGGGGTCGCGGTAGAGGTTCGCCAGCAGTCGGACGACGAACTCCATCACAACATCAACACCCATACCGTACTTGATTCCGAAGTGCATCAGTGACGGGTGGCCGATGATCGCAGAGAATACTCGGCCCAGGGTGAAGTAACGCCCGAGCGAATCCCCGACGAGCGCAGGGTATTCGGCGAGCCTCTCCCGCATGATCGACTCCGGATACCGGGCGTAGGTGGAGATCACCTCGGCGGCCAGGCGAGCGGACTCGAGGGCGTAGTCGATGCCCTCACCGTTGAACGGGTTGACCATGCCCCCGGAGTCGCCGATGAGGAGGAGGCCACGATGGAAGTGCGGGGTGCGGTTGAACGCCATCGGCAGTGCCGCGGACTTGATCGGGCCGATCTCCGTCGACGCGTCGATCCCCCACTCCTCGCCCATGTCGGCGATCCACTCCCGCATCACGGCCCGCAGGTCGACGGAGCCGAACTGGGGTGAGGAGTCGAGGAGGCCGGCGCCGATGTTGATCGTCCCGTCGCCCATGGGGAAGAGCCAGCCGTAGCCGGGCAGGACCTCGGACTCGCCTGCCGGGTTCGTCGAGCGCATCTCGACCCAACTCTCGATGTACTCGTCGGCATGCCTCGGCGAGGAATGGTAGGCGCGCACGGCCACCCCCATCGGGCGGTCGTCGCGCTTCTCCAGACCCATGGCCACGGCGAGACGGGAGGAGACGCCATCGGCGGCGACGACGATTGGGGCGCGGAAGTGCGCGTCGGGGCCGACCCGGCGGCCCCGGTGGTCGGTGCCGGTGGCGTGGACTCCGCGGACCCAGCCGTCCTCGCCGATGTCGGGACTCAGCGCTTTGACCTGTTCGAAGAGTCTGGCCCCGCTGCGCTGCGCATGCCGCGCGAAGGCTTCGTCCATGCCCATCCGGGGTCGGGTCAGACCGTAGTTCGGGGTGCCGTCGATGTCGGGCCAGTCGATCTCGAGGCGGTGGCCGCCGCCGATGAGGCGCAGTCCCCGATTGCGATGCCAGCCCTCGGATTCGGGAGTCTCGAGACCGAGGTACCCGACCTCCTTGACCGCGCGCGGGGTGAGGGCGTCGCCGCAGATCTTGTCGCGCGGGAAACCGGACTTCTCGAGGATGACGACGTCATGGCCGGCCTGGGCGAGGTACGCTCCGAGCGCCGATCCGGCGGGACCGGCCCCGACGATGACGACGTCGGCGTCGAACTCGTTCACGGCTTGAGCGCGTGGTGGACCGCGACGATGCCGCCGGAGAGGTTCCGGTACTTCACCTGGTCGAATCCGGCGTCCCGGATCTGGACGGCGAACGCGTCCTGGTCGGGCCATGCGCGGATCGACTCGGCGAGGTAGACGTAGGCCTCGGGGTTCGAGGACACGGCGGTCGCGACGGCGGGCAGGGCCCGCATGAGGTACTCCTTGTACACAACGCTGAAGGGCGCAAACGTCGGCGTCGAGAACTCGCAGACGACGAGGCGGCCCCCGGGCTTGAGGACCCGGCGCATCTCGTCAAGGGCACGGTCGACGTCGTGGACGTTGCGGATGCCGAAGGAGATCGTCACGACGTCGAAGGTCTCGTCGTCGAAGGGCAGATCGAGGGCGTCGGCATAGACGAAGTCGATCTTCGGGTGCCGGCGGCGGCCCTCGGCGAGCATGCCCTCGGAGATGTCACCGGCGACCACCTCGGCGCCGTGATGGGTGAACGCCATCGACGACGTGCCGGTGCCCGCGGCGAGGTCGAGGACCTTCTCCCCGGGGCCGGCGGCCACGGCATAGGCGACGGTGCGACGCCAGGACCGTGCCTGCCCGAGGGAGAGGATGTCGTTGGTGAGGTCGTATCGGGAAGCGACATCGTCGAACATCGAGGCGACGTCAGCAGGCTGCTTGTCCAGCTGGGCACGGTTCATGGCCTCATTGTCTCAACACGATGCGGCTGCGGGCGAATCCGCGGTCACACTCGGCCGTGTGCGACTCGACACAGCCGACGACGGGGCCGGCGGACAGGGCGGGGACCCCCAGGTTTCCCTGACGATTCCTCGGTTAGAGTGAGCGTGCCATGACTACGACGCTCTCCTCCTCCGACATCACCGCGGACACCCCTCGGCTCACCGTCCGCTCCCGCTTCGTCGACGACGTCGACCCCGGTCCCGGGTTCCCCTTCGAATCCGGCCTGCCCACGACCGTCGAGCAGACCCTGGCGCTGCTGCCCACCTCGGCGTTCTCCTGCTGGGTCCGCGACACCTCGGGTCTCATCGGATTCGGTCGGACCCTGCGCATCCGCGCCCGCGGTCGGAACCGGTTCACCGAGCTCTCCGAGGCATGGAAGGCGATCACCGCGGTCGCCGTCATCGAAGACGAGGTCGACCACCTCGGGTCGGGGCTGATGTGCTTCGCGACCGTGACCTACTCCCAGGACTCCGAGGTCGACTCCCTCCTCCACATCCCCGAATTCGTCCTCGGCCGCCGAGGCGGTCGCGTGTGGATGACGACGATCGCCGCAGAGGGCGCGACCCCGGTTCCCCCGGTGCTCAGGGAGGAGGCGCTGCGCCCGGTCACCTCGGCGAGCGAGTCCCCCGGCGACCTCGACGAGGAGACGTGGGCGGACCTTGTGGCCACCGTCTCGGCGATGCTCACCCCCGTCGGCTCCCCCACCGAGGTGGATCCCGCCTCCGATGATGCGACGCTGCGCAAGGTCGTCCTCGCCCGCGACGAGGTCGTCACCACCGATGAGGAGATCGACGTCCGGTCGGTCCTCGGCGCGCTCAACCGCAGCTACCCGAGCTGTTGGACCTTCGACATCGCGGGCCTCATCGGTGCGACCCCCGAACTGCTCATCGGCGTCGAGCACGGGCGGGTGACCTCACGCGTGCTCGCGGGCACGTACCGGGTCGAGGAGGATCCGACCGCGGAGATGGCTGAGGCCCGCAAGCTGCTCAGCGCGCACAAAGACAGCACCGAGCACGCGTTCGCGATCGCCTCCCTCCAGCGCAGCCTCGGGTCTGTGGCCGCCGACGTCTCCGTCGACGACCGCCCCCACCTCCTGCCCTTGGCCAACGTCATCCACTCCGCCTCCGACGCGACCGGCCACCTGCCCGAGGACTCCGGCCTCAACGCCCTCGACGTCGCCGCCGCCGTCCACCCGACGGCCGCGGTCGGCGGGTACCCGCAGGCGAGCGCCGTGGCCCTCGTCGACGAGCTCGAACCCCTCGATCGGGGCCGCTACTCGGGTCCCGTGGGCTGGATGGACGACCGCGGCAACGGTCAGTTCGGCATCGCGTTGCGCTGCGGTCAGCTCGAGGACCGCAACCGGATCCGCCTCTACGCCGGTGCAGGGATCATGCCCGATTCCGATCCAGCCGCCGAGGTGGCCGAGACCGAGGCGAAGTTCGCCCCGATGCGCCGGGCGCTCGGTCTCATCTGAGGCGGACTTCGATGATGCGCCTGGCCTTCGCGCCGGCGCTGCGCGCACCGGAGAAGGCCTCCTCGAAAGCGCTGAGGTCGCTCACCTGACTGTGCTCCCACCCGTAGGCGTTCGCGAGCTCGCCGAAGACCCGGCCGTGGGGCACAGTGAAATACCGTTCCAGGTAGGGGGCGACATGCGGCTGGGAATGCTCGAGTCCGGAGAAGATCGCGCCGCCGTCGTCGTTGAGGACGACGATCGTCACCGCACCGGTGTCCTCGGCAGTCGGCGTGAGGAGACCGCCGACATCGTGGAGCATCGCGACGTCCCCGATGAGGAGGACGACGGGCTCCCCGAGTCCGAGGGAGAGCCCGGTCGTGGTCGAGACGAGACCGTCGATGCCGGCGAGACCCCTGGAGGCGTGGATGCGGGCGCGGACATCGACGGCCTCGCTGAGATAGCGGATGGTGTTCGAGCTCGCGGCGAAGAGGGTGATGTCCTGGGCGGCGAGGTGTTCGGTGATCGCTCGTGCCGGCTGAGCTGAGCGGTCCTCCCGGGAGGCCGCGACGGCGGCGTTGCCCGCCTCGACCCAGTCGCGCGCCCACGTTGCGCCGTCGTCCGAACCCTCGCCGGTGACGGTGAGGTCATGGTCATCGATGTCGTCGGGGACGCGCTGCACCGTCACCGAGGTGTCGGCGAGCAGCGCTGCCACGGGCCGCGTCAGGGTCGGTTTGCCGTGGACGATGACCGTGCGGATCGCGCCCGCCAGGTCCGTCCGTTCGCTGAGCACCCGAGCATGGGCGGGGACGAAGGTGGTCGCGTCGTGGCCTCCGAACGCGAGCGGACTCGAGGGTTCGGCGAGCACCGGCAGCGATCGCTCCTCGGCGAGCGCCCGCAGCGTATCGGCCGGGTGACCGCCGGCGTCACCGGCGACGATGACTGTGCCCTCGGTGAGGGTGACGTGCGCTCTCGGGCGCCGGACCGGCGAGCCCGCCGACGGCTTCCCCGGCGAGACGACGTCTGAGCGTGTGCCGGGTGAGGACTCCCCTGCGATCTCGGAGGTCCACGCCTCGAGTTCGTCGGCGGTGGGCACGAGCGGGGTGTCGAACTGGACGTTGAGCTGGACGGCACCCGGCAGGGACGGTGTGGACCCACCCTCTGCGGTGCCCATCGATCGGGCGACCGCCTCGGCGACGGCATCCACCACATCAGCGGTGGTGACCGCGTCACCGGCGGGGACGTCGAACCGGGCGCGGACGTCGCTGAGGACGTGGGCCTGATCGTCGATCGTCTGATTCGCCCCGGTCCCCCGCAGACGGGCGGGACGGTCGGCGGTGAGGGCGATGAGCGGAAGGTGACCGTACGAGGCCTCGAGCACCGCCGGGTGGAGGTTCGCGACTGCCGACCCCGAGGTCGTCACCAGCGCGACCGGGGACCCGGCACCGCGCACCCGCAGGCCCCGGGCCAGCCCGAGGGCGAGGAACCCGGCATCACGCTCATCGAGGCGGATGTGCGTGCGGATCACCCCCGCCTCGGCGAGGGGGGCGAGCGCGTAGACGAGGGGCGCCGACCGTGATCCGGGCGCGAGGACGACCTCCCTGACTCCGGAGGCGACCAGACTGCGGGCGATCTGCTGCGCCACTGCGGAAGAATTCGACATCACCCGATATTCAACCACTAGCCCACCTGAGGTTCACATTGGCCCGCTACGCTCGACCTATGCGCCGATCGATCCTCATCGCGGTTGGAGCACGCGCCGTCCGATCCCTCACGGCAGCCCGCTCGTACCGCGGCCGCTTCCCCGCCCGTGACCAGAACAGCGCATTCCTCGGCCCCGAACCGCGGGGCAAGGACGCACGCAAGTGGCATATCCGCGACAAACGCAAGCTCTCGCCGAGGCTGAGGGAGTTCTTCCTCTACTCCCCCGCCCTCGGCCGCACCGTCGGGGTCCGCGTCCTCCTGCCCGGGATCCCCGCCGAGGTCAGCCCCGTCATCCACCTCTTCCACGGCGGCGGGGACGACTTCCGGTCGTGGACGGACTTCGGGGGCGCCGAAGAGCTCACCGCCGACTCCCCCTACCTCGTCGTCATGCCCGACGGGGGCGCCGGGACGTATTCGCGGGTCGCGGTCGGCAGCGAGGTCCACGACTGGCCGACCTTCCACACCAAGGAGATCCCCGAGTTCCTCGCCAAGACCTATTCGGTCGAGACCGACCGACACTCCCAGCTGCTCGCGGGGCTGTCGATGGGCGGGTACGGGGCGATGAAGTACGCGGCCTGGCATCCCGACCGCTACGGCGCGGCAGCGGCCTTCTCCTCCCCGCTCGACCCACTCTCCGCGGTTCCCGCCTTCGACATCATCGCGATGCGCGAGGGCGCCCGGTCGATGACGCTCTTCGGCGACCGGGAGGCCGACCGCAGCGAATGGATCGCGAACTCGCCGTACGGTCTCGCCGAGAACCTCCGCGACATCGACCTGTGGTTCTCCGCAGGCTCCGGCAGCCTCGAGGAGTCGAAGGACCGCGACCTCCTCGAGACCATGGTCAACCAGCAGGGCGAACGGTTCTCCGCCCGGCTCAACGCGCTCGGGATCCGCCACTCGTGGTTCCCGCGGACGACGGGCCTGCACAACTGGACGAGCTGGCAGCGGGAGCTCGGGGCGTGGCTGACGACGCTCGAGAGGCACCGCAACTACGAGAGCTCGCGACCGTCCCGGCGCCGGGAGGACTCCCGCATCGCCGACGGCGGCGAATTCTCCTACCTCACCGGTCACGCGCTCTTCGACATCCACGGCTGGCGGGTCGAGATCTCCCGGCGGCGAGCGCAGATCATCCGCTTCGGGTCCGTGAGCGCCGCCGGCTTCTCCCTCACCGGGACCGGAAGCTTCCGCGTGCGCACCCCCGGCCTGTTCCAGCCGGGCGGGAAGTACGACATCACCGTGACCGGTCCCACCGGGGTCAACGAGTACCCCCAGCGGGCCGACAAGAAGGGGCGGCTGACGTTCACCGGGCGGCTCGCCGCAGCCATGCACGACCCCATCATCCCTGGTCGGCGCACACAGCACTTCACGACGCTCGGTCAGGGGGAGGTGACGACCGTGCGCATCGCCTCCGCGGAGGAACCGGAGACGCCGATCCGAGAGGAGCACGACCACACGACAGGGCACCCTGCAGAGGGTGTGTCGGATGTGCACGACGATGTGCCCGAATCGGCACACCCGCGCGGAACGGACCCATCAGCACTCGATTACAGTTGATCCCAGCCGCCACCCAGCGGACTACCAGGCACCCGCCTGAAAGCCGGGCGTGACGCCCCGCCGCTCCCCCGCTCCAGCCGCACCTGACGGCTGTACCCAGACTCGAGAGGTCGACCAATGAAACGCCTTCTGCCCGCCATCACCCTCACCGCCGTCCTCGCCCTGGCCGGCTGCACCAGCGGCGGCTCCTCGGACTCCGCCGACTCCGGCCAGGACTCCGGCTCGCAGCCTGCGGCCGAGGAGACCCAAGCCGCGAAGCAGCTCGACGAGGCAGCCCTGACGAACATCATCGAGACCACCGATTTCGACGGCAAGACCTTCAAGCCGATGGACGCCTCCGCCGTCTCCAGCGGCGAGGCCGCGAAGGCCCTCGAACAGGCCGAATTCGAGCCCGCCGAGTGCAAGGACCTCGCCATGGCCGGCCTCAACGCCGCGCAGGCGAGTGCGGGGACCACCGTCGTCGGCGTCGCCTCCGACAACACGATGAGCGTCGGCCTCTCGAGCTTCCCCGACGAGAAGGCCACGTCCGACCAGTTCTCGACCTCGAGCAAGATGGCCGAGACCTGCGGGGATGTGACGATGACGATGCAGGGCATGGAGATGCAGATGACCTCGGAGACCTTTGACGCGAAGGTCGCCGGAGCCGATGAGGCCGTGGGCACCCGCACCTCGATGGAGACCGGCGGAGCCCCGGCGATGTCGACGCAGAGCGTCGTCGCCCGTGTCGGCAACACGGTCGTCACCGCCGCCAACCTCTCCCCGCAGGGCGACGAGCAGGACGCGGTCAAGGTCGCCGAGGCCGCCGTCGAGGCCGTCAAGAACGCCGGCTGAGTTCAGCCCTCACTCGGTGGGCGAGCGCAGGACGTCCCAACACGCCTGAGCCCGCCGCAGCCACCACTCCGATCGCCCCGGACCCGCATCCAGTGCCCTCAGGCGCTGCGGGTCCGGGGCGATCCGCGTCACGGGGATCCGACCGTCCGTGGGCACGAGGCCATCGGCGACGACATCCTCGGCGAAGAGGCGAGCCGTGCCGAGACCGCACGCGGGCATCTCACCAAGGACCTCCCTGCTCGCCGCGGTGACCGGCAGGCTCGCGGCCAGCTGCGCACCGGCGGCCAGACCCACGGAGGACTCGAGCGCCGAGGACACGACGGCCGGCAGACCGCTCTCCGCGACGATCCTCCGGGCCGCAGCCACCCCGCCCAGCGGTTGGACCTTGACGATGACGACCTCGGCGGCGCCGAGCTCGGCCACCCGCAGCGGGTCCTCGGCCTTGCGGATCGACTCGTCGGCGGCCAGGCGCACCGGCAGGCCGCGGGCGGCCAGCTCCTCCCGCAGCCGCGCGAGGTCCTCGACGCCGGGCACGGGCTGTTCGAAGTACTGGAGACCGAACCCGGCGAAGGCCTCAGAGGCTTCGAGCGCCTCGGTGAGGGTGTACTTCGCATTCGCGTCGAGGCGGAGATCGACGTCGGGGCGGAGTCGGCGCAGCTCGCGCAGACGGGCGAGGTCCTCGGGCAGGGAGGCGATCCCGTTCTCCGCGACCTTCGCCTTGACCGTGCCCACCGCACCGAAGCGGGCGAGGATGGACTCGACCTCGGCGACGGGACGGGCGGGAAGGGTCGCGTTGACCGGAACGGACGTGCGGGCGGTGGGACTGCCGGGTTCGGTCGAGGCCGGAGTCGGGGCCGCCGAGGTGGAACCCGGGCGCGCCTGCCCCGGGAGGCGGCGGTCCTGCCCTGACTCCGGCGGGAGGAGGCCCGCGAACTCGAGGGCCGCCTGCAGCCACCGGGAGGACTCGAGGGGCCCGTACTCGAGGAACGGGGAGAACTCCGCCCAGCCTGCGGGGCCTTCGAAGAGCATGACCTCACGCTCGGTGATGCCCCGGAACCGCGTGACCATGGGCAGCCGGAGGACGTGGACGCGGGGCAGGAGGTCGGCGATGGAGGCGGGGAGATCCCGGGCGGTGGCGGTCATGGGGCCACCCTACCCATAGGGTGCGGGACCGCCCCATAGGACCCGTGACCGGCATGCACACCCTGACCTCGGCGCCACCTCGGCGCGCGTTAGGCTGGGGACCATGACCGTCTCCGAGATCTTCGATCCGACCCGCTGGCGCGAGGTCGCAGGCTTCGACTTCACCGACATCACCTACCACCGGGCGATCGACGCCGACGGCAATGACATCGGCGCCGTGCGCATCGCCTTCGACCGCCCCGAGGTCCGCAACGCCTTCCGCCCGCACACCGTCGACGAGCTCTACCGCGCTCTCGACCACGCCCGCCAGACTTCCGACGTCGGGGCGGTGCTGCTCACCGGCAACGGACCGAGTGAGAAGGACGGCGGCTGGGCGTTCTGCTCCGGCGGCGACCAGCGCATCCGCGGCCGCTCCGGCTACCAGTACGCCTCCGGGGAGACCCGCGAGAGCGTCGACCCGGCACGGGCCGGTCGCCTCCACATCCTCGAGGTCCAGCGCCTCATCCGCACGATGCCCAAGGTCGTCATCGCCGTCGTCCCCGGATGGGCGGCCGGCGGCGGACACAGCCTCCACGTCGTCTGCGATATGACGATCGCCTCGCGGCAGCATGCGAAGTTCAAGCAGACCGACGCCGATGTCGGCTCCTACGACGCCGGCTACGGCTCGGCGTACCTGGCGAAGATGGTCGGCCAGAAGAAGGCGCGCGAGATCTTCTTCCTCGGCCGCACGTACTCCGCGCAGGAGATGGCCGACATGGGCGCCGTCAACGAGGTCGTCGACCACGCCGACCTCGAAGACGCGGCCCTGACGATGGCGCACGAGATCCTCGGCAAGTCCCCGAACGCCCAGCGCATGCTCAAGTTCGCCTTCAACCTCGTCGACGACGGGCTCATGGGACAGCAGGTCTTCGCCGGGGAGGCGACCCGACTCGGCTACATGACCGACGAGGCCGTCGAAGGCCGTGACGCATTCCTCGAGAAGCGCGACCCCGACTGGTCGCCGTACCCCTGGTACTACTGAGCCCGTGGCAGAGCTGACCCCAGCACAGCTGCCGGAGGCGATCGACCGGGCCCTTGCCGGGGAGTCGATCCTCCTCCTGCCGACCTCCCGGACCGGGGCCATCGCCGAGGCGGACCCCGCCCTCTGGCGCGGAGACGGACCCTCCCCCGCCCTCATCCTCCACACCTCGGGGTCGACGGGGACGGCGAGGGCCGTCGCCCTCTCCGCCGAGGCCCTGACCACCTCGGCGCGGGCGACGGAGCGCTTCCTCTCCGGTCCCGGCCGCTGGTACCTCACCCTGCCGGTCAACCACATCGCGGGCTTCCAGGTCGAAATGCGCGCGCGCCTGGCCGGGGAGGACCCGGTCCGCTCGACCGCCGCCTCGTTCACCGCAGCGAACTTCGCCGAGGACGTCCGGGCGCTCGTCGCCCGCGGAGACGAGCGCCCGCGGTACACCTCCCTCGTCCCCACGCAGCTGCACCGGATCCTCGCCGACCCCGCGGCCACCTCGGCGGCGGCGGACTTCACGGCGATCCTCCTCGGCGGATCCGCGATCTCCCCCGCCCTGCTCGAAGGAGCGGAAGCGGCGGGGCTGAAGATCGTGCGGACCTACGGAATGTCGGAGACCGCGGGCGGGTGCGTCTACGACGGCCTACCCTTCGACGGCGTGGAGGTGAGCATCACCGAGGCCGGCACGATCGACCTCAGCGGACCGGTCGTCGCCGACGCCTACGTCTCCATCGCCGACGACGGTTCCATCACCCCGATCGACTCCCCGGCCCTCGTGGGCACGGGTGCGGGTCGGACGATCCGCACCTCCGACCTCGGGCGGATCGATAACGGGGTGCTCAGCGTCCTCGGCCGAGTCGACGACGTCATCGTCTCCGGCGGGGAGAACGTCTCCCCGCACGCCCTCGAATCCGTTCTCCTGCCGGCCTGGCAGGACCACGGCATCGCCGAGGTGCTCGTCACCTCCGTGCCCGACGCGGAGTGGGGACAGCGGATCGTCGCCCTCGTCCGCCTCGGTGAGGGCGCCACGGATGCGGTCCGGGACCGCACGGACTCCCCGACCGGGCTCGGGGAACTGCTGCGCGGCCTCGTCCCCCCGGACACGGCGGGAATGCTTCCGCGGGAGGTCCTCGTCGTCGATGAGATCCCCGTCCGTTCGATCGGCAAACCCGACCGCAGACAGGCCGCCGAGGTGGCCCGGGCACTGCTGCAGATGCTCACCGAACCGTGACCGATCGATGACCGGAGGGAAATTCCCGATCAAGTGAACTCTCGGTAATATGAGACGGTTCAACCAACCCGGAGGAAGGTGTCCGACCCCTATGGCAACTGCCGCGCAGTGGATCTCCGGCGCGCGACTGCGGACGCTGCCGCTCGCACTCGCCCCCGTGCTCATCGGCACCGGAGCGGCGATCGGAGCGGTCGGGGGCTTCACGTCGTTCATCATCGGCGACTACACGAACGACGGGCACGAGCACTCGTTCTCGGGGATCGTCTTCAAGGGCTTCCTCGCCCTCCTCGTCTCCCTGTTCCTCCAGATCGGCTCGAACTACGCCAACGACTACTCCGACGGCGTCCGGGGAACCGACGATGTGCGTGTGGGACCTGTGCGGCTGACGGCGACCGGTCTCGCCGAGCCGTCAGCGGTCAAGCGCGCGGCGTTCATCTGCTTCGGCATCGCCGGTCTCGTCGGAATCGCGCTCGTCCTCATATCGCAGGCGTGGTGGTTCCTCCTCGTCGGGGCCGCGGCCGTGGCCGCCGCGTGGTTCTACACCGGCGGGAAGCGGCCCTACGGGTACCTCGGACTGGGCGAGGTGTTCGTCTTCATCTTCTTCGGTCTCGTCGCCACCCTCGGCACGATGTGGATGCAGGTGGGAGCCCTGACCCTGAGCGGGTGGACGGGGGCCGTCTCGATCGGGCTGCTCGCCTCGGCGGTGCTCATGGTCAACAATCTCCGTGACATCCCCACCGACACCGAGGCGGGGAAGATCACTCTCGCCGTCCGCCTCGGCGACCATCGCGCGCGCATCGCCTACGCGATGCTCGTCCTCACACCCTTCGCGCTCTTGGCTCTCGCCATCCTCGACGGGCACCCTGCTGTGGCGCTTGCGGTGCTCGCTCTCGTGCCCGCGCTCTCACCGCTGAAGACCGTGCTCAGCGGGACGACCGGCGAAGGGCTCATTCCGACGATCAAGTCGACGGGACTCACGGCACTGTGCTTCGCGGCGCTCATGGCGCTCGGCCTGGCGCTCTAGTCGATCTCTGCGGCGGGAGGCCGCGGACGGCACTCGTGCTCAGCGACTGAGTGCCGAGCTCGGCAGCGGGGCTGTGGGAGTCTCAGGCTCCCGATTCGGGCTTCTTGGCTTCTGACTTCGTCTCAGTCGCTGCGGCCTCGTCGGCGGCGTTCTCATCGACGAGGCTGTCCTCGAACGACTCGTCAGCGCCCTTGCGCTTCTTGGACTTCCTGCGGTTGGCGAGCCGGTGCTCGATGTCGCCGGCGACCTTCGCCCGCATCCCGCCGAGCGCGAGGTAGCTGATGAGTGCGCCGATGAGGATCGCCGCGACGGCCATGACGAGAGTGAACCCGAGGAAGGGTTGGAGAAGCAGCCCGACGGCGACGATGATGCCGAGCCGGGCGAGGGTGTAGATCCAGAAGCTGCGCATTGCACCCATTCTAGTCGGGTCAGCCTGCGTGGACTCTCAGAACCGCGCGCGGCCGTCCGGGATGCAGCCGTGCACCGGTGATGGGGCAATGCGTCCTGTCGAAACTCATCGCCCCCTGACTGAGCGGGTCTTCAGGTTGGTCGACTATCCTTGATCCATGGCTCGAGTACTCATTGCCGGGATAGTCCTAGCGGCAGCGATCACACTGTACGGACTCTTCGACTGTCTGCTGCGCGATCGGAGTCTCGTCCGAGTCCTGCCCAAGCCCGTCTGGGCGCTCATCATCCTCATCATCCCGATCATCGGCTTCGTCCTCTGGTACGTGTTCGGGCGCGGTTCCGAGGCCAGGCCCGACCCCTCGCCGAGGCGCAGCGGACCCACCGCCCCCGACGACGACGAGGACTACCTCCGCCAGGTCGACCGCGAGGTCAAGCTCGGCAAGCATCGCCCCCGTGACGACGAACCGACCGACTCCGAGACCCCTCCCGGTGACACCCTCGATCCCGAGGACCGTCCCGACGACCCGGACTCCGAGGACGAGCACGGCTCAGAAGGCTCCAAGGGAGAGGGACGCGGCCACACGGGCTGAGGCCGGCGTCAGTCGCGGGTGCCGACCTGTCCTGGGTTGCCATCACCTTGAGCGCCGAGCACCCTATGGAGATGTGCGAGCAGACGTCGGAGTGACGCTGCCAGATCATCACGCTCATGCTGTGGGAGACCCGCAAGCAGCCCTTCCTCGTGGCGCAGGACGGCCTCGACCAATTCGTCACTGACCCGCCGCCCGCGGTCGGTCAGCTCGACTTCCGCGACTTTCCTTCCAGGCGCGGTCACACGGCGCACGTACCCTTGCGCCTCTGCACGATCGACCCGCTGCGTGATCGCCCCCTTGGTGATGAGCGATGCTCTCGCCAGCTCACCCGTCGACATCCGATACGGCTGTCCTCCGCGTCGCAGTGTCGACAGCAGATCAAGCGTGGCCGGATCGGCATCGTGTCGCCTCAGCAGTCGATTCCGGTCATCTCCGAGCAGTTTCGACGCATGCCAGATCCGCGTCACGATGCCGATCGAGTCGCCTGGCAGGTCGGGGCGTTCGCGTGCCCAAGCACCGGTGATCGAATCAGCAGCGTCGCCGGGGTTGTCAGAGCTCATGTCTTCAGCCTACCGTGTTTAGACCTAAACGTTTAGATCTGAACGGAGTGACTGACCATGCCACGCACAATCGTCATCACTGGGGGCGGAACCGGTATAGGCCGCGCCTGCGCAGAACGCTTCGCACGGGAGGGCGAGCACGTCATCATCACCGGGCGGCGCCGGAGCGTCCTCGAGGCAGCTGCCCGGGAAGTCGAGGGTGACGTCGTTGCGAGACCCGTCGACGGCACCGATTCCGGCCAGGTCGAACGATTCGCAGAACAGCTGGAAGCCGTTGACGTCCTCATCAACAATGCCGGGGGCAACACCGATTTCGAACGCCCGCGACCCGCCAGCCTCGCCGACATCGCGGCGGCATGGCATGCGAACCTCGACGCCAATCTTCTCAGCGCCGTGCTCATGACAAGCGCTCTTCTGCCGAGCATGCGCGAGAACGGTCGCATCCTGTCGATCGGATCCATCGCCGCCGACAAGGGCGCGGAGTCCTACGGTGCCGCCAAGGCCGGAATCGCGTCATGGAACATCGGCCTGGCGCGCGAGGTCGGCGCCCGCGCAATCACCGCCAACGTCGTCTCTCCGGGATACATCGCAGACACGGAGTTCTTCGGTGACAACCTCACCGACGAGCGCCGGGCATCGCTCATCGACGCTGCGATGACGAAGCGCGCCGGGGCTCCGGAGGACATCGCAGAGACCATATGGTTTCTCGCATCGGCCGGCGCCGGTCAGATCACCGGCCAAACGTTCGCCGTCAACGGCGGAGAGCAGCCGACGCGCTGACTTCAGCCCGATCGAGTGCCTTCTGTGTCCTTCAGGCGCCGCGCACAAGGCCGGGGGCACGGAGCTGAGACCATTGGGCCATGGTGCTGGCCGTGACGGCGCTACCCACCCCTGTATCACCTGAGTCATGACCCCAGTTGTGGTCGAAGAACCGAGGCCAAAACGCGAAAATGGCCGATCTGGCTCGGTCTTCCGACCGCAAACGGGGTGGTGGCCAGCGGCAACGGCCACCGCTCCCGCCTCGGCGCGAACCAACGCAGTAGTGGTCGATAAACCGAGGCCGAAACGCTCAAACGGCGTTTCGGCCTCGGTTTATCGACCACAAACGGTCTCGGTAGGGAGGAGAGAGCCTCGCCTCACCCGAGCCCGGAGTAGGAATGGAGTCCGTTGAAGTAGACGTTGACGACGGTGAAGTTGAAGATCACCGAGGCGATGCCGATGAGGTTGAGGACGGCGACCTTCGTCGGACCCCAGCCGCGGGTCGCACGGGCGTGGAGGTAGGCGGCGTAGATGACCCAGACGACGAAGGTCCAGATCTCCTTCGTGTCCCAGCCCCAGTAGCGGCTCCAGGCGACCTCGGCCCAGATGGCACCGGCGATGAGGGTGAAGGTCCACGTGATGAAGCCGACCGCGGCGAGCATGTAAGAAGTGCGCTCGAGGTCGGTGCTCGACGGCAGGCGGCGCATGAAGCGCAGCAGTTTGGGATCCTTGTCCTCGCTGACGGTCTTGAGGATCTGGAAGACGGCGAGGATCGCGGAGATCGAGAGCAGAGCGGTCGAGAGGATCGCGATCGGCACATGGATGGCGATCCAGTAGGAGTCGAGCGCCGGGATGAGCTGCGCGGCGGGCGTGTAGAACACCGTGATCGCCAGGCCGAGCGAGAGCAGCACCGCACCGGAGAGGAAGGTCCCGAGGTAGCGGATGTCCTTGCGGGTGAGCACGATGAGGTAGACGATGACGGTGATGGCCGTCGCCGTGAGCACGTACTCCATCATGTTGCCCCACGGCACGCGCATCACCGAGAACGTGCGGGTGAGCACCGAGGCGACGTGGAGGATGATGGCGAGGACGAGCAGCGAGGTGCCGATGCGGGCGCCGCGACGGGCACGGCCCTTGAGGTCCTCGGCACCGCCGGACGCCGACCCGGAGCCGGAGTCGTCACCGGCACCCGGCCGATCGAGCAGAGCTGTCGCGGTCCGCCTGTTAGTGCGTCTGACGGTGCTCGGCTTCGCGGCGACCGTCGCACCTTCGGAGCGTTTGAGCTCACGTCCGCCGAAGAGGTCGAAGGCGTAGAAGATCATCGCAACGGCGTAGACGACCATCGCGGAGACGATGAGCTGATTCGACCACATCGCCAGATCAAGGTTGACGTCCATGATTCCTCCGCACCGTGAGGTGCTCAATTCCTAGCGTTGTCGGACTGCCGTGCTCGCTGCAGGGCAGCACACGGACACGATTCTACTCCCTGTAGTAGGCCCGGCTCATCTTTCCCTGTCGTCATCGTCGTCGCGGCTCTCGCTGCCGAGGTCCTTGGCGAGTTCGCGCGCGGCGCGTTCGACCATCGGATCTTCGCCGCGGGCGAGCGCCGCCACTTCGACATCGGCGCCCTTGATCCGCACCCACATGCGCCGGCGCGGGATGAACAGGGAGAGTCCGAGGCCGATGAGGACGAGGGCGGAGCTGATGAACATGAGCGCCTGGGTCGGGTCCTGGGAGATGTCGACGGCGATGAAGCGCTTGACCCCGTCGAACGTCACCGAACCCCCGTTGGGCAGCTGCTGCGTCTCTCCCGGAACGAGCTGGATGACGAGCGGATCGCCTGAGGCGTCGGTCATCTGCGTCATCCTCGAGGCGTCGAGGGTGTACACCGACTGCGGCACCCCCGAATCGAGGCCGAGATCACCGGTGTACCCGCTCATGACCAGGTAGGGATTGCGCAGCTCTGCGAAGTTCGAGACGAGGTCGCCCTGCTCGTTCTGCGTCGCCGTCGGCAGCAGGACGCCGACGAATCCCATCTGCTCACCCGCGGCATCGGGAACCTTGATGGCCCCCTCCGAGGTGTAGCCGGGGTCGCCGTTGGCGGGGATGAAGACCTGTGGGCCGGAGCGCACGACCTTGCCCGTCGCGTCCCGCACCGTCACCTCGGGAGCGTACCCGTTGCCGGTGAGGTAGATGCCGGTGTCGGCGACGCGGATGGGTTCGTTGACCTTGAGCGTCTCCGTCTTCGACTTCCCGTCCACCGTCGAGGTCACCTGCGCTTCGAAGGTGCGGGGCTGACCGAACTGGTTGCCGAGGGCCTGGTCGTCGAAGGTCGCTTCGAAGTCGTCGAGGGTGAGGCGGAACTGGGGAAGATTGTCGGGATCGTAGTAGGTGCCCGGGTCGAAGGAATCATAGGCGACGAGGGAGTTCGTGAACGTGTCCCCCTCGACGAGGACGCGCTGTCCCTCGTACCCGAAGAGCGATCCGATCGCCATGGTCAGGGTCGTCATGAGGACCGCGATGTGGAAGACGAGGTTGCCGGTCTCGCGCAGGTAGCCGCGTTCGGCCGCGACATGGTCACCGTAGCGGGAGGTGCGGTAGCCGAGCTTCTTCAGCCGGGCCTGCGCGGCGTCGAGGAACTCCTCGTCGGTGAGTTCCCCGTCCTCGACCTCCGCCGAGGTGAACGCCACGTATCCGGGCATCCTTCCCAGCCGCCGCGGTCCCTTGGGAGGCGCGGAGCGCATCGCCTTCCAGTGCTGGCCGGCGCGTGGGACGATGCATCCGACCAGCGAGATCATCAGCAGCAGGTAGACCGCGGAGAACCAGATCGAGGAGTAGACGTCGAACATTCCGATGGCGTCGAGGAAGCCTCCCCACGCCCCGTTCTCGTCGAGGAAGGTGTTCACCCGCCCCGGATCCTGGATCCGCTGCGGCAGCAGTGAGCCGGGGATCGACGCGAGCGCGAGGACGAGGAGGAGGATGAGCGCCACGCGCATCGTCGTCAGCTGCCGCCACGCCCACCGGCACATGCCGATGAAGCCGAGCTGCGGCTGGGTCACAGCGGTGCGATCCGGGCCCTTCCCCGACGCGGGCGCCGTCGGGCCTGCGTCGCGGCCGCCCGCGGTCGTCGTGTTGTCAGCAGTCTTGTCTGCCACTAGATCACCACTTCAAATCCGTAGATGAGTCCCTGCAGGGAATTCATCCACTGGTTCCACAGTCCGATGGCCATGACGAAGCCGAGCGCGATGAGCAGGGCGCCGCCGATGCGCACGATCGTCGTCTGGTGCTCGCGCACCCAGGAGAGGCGGCCGGCACCCTTGTGGATGGCGATCGCCAGGAAGATGAAGGGGATGCCGAGGCCGAGGCAGTAGACGAACGCGAGGAAGGCGCCGCGCCACAGCGTTCCGTCGGAGCCGAAACTCAGCGACATCGTCAGCACGGCTGAGAGCGTGGGCCCCACACAGGGTGCCCACCCGATCGCGAACGTCGCTCCGAGCACCGGCGCACCCCAGAGTCCCGCCTTCGGCTTCTTCTGGATCCGCCGTTCCCTCTGGAGGAACCCGAAGGCTCCCATGAAGACGAGCCCGGCGATCATCACTCCGACGCCGAGGATCCGGATGACGATGTCCTGCCATTGGGAGAACAGGGCGCCGAGGGCGGAGAAGCCGGTGCCGAGGATGACGAAGACGATGGTGAACCCGAGCACGAAGAGCGTGATCCCGAGGACCACGCGCCACGTCTCCTTGTCCTTGAGCGAAGACCCGCTCAGTCCGGTGACATATCCGACGTAGCCGGGCACGAGCGGGAGCACACACGGAGAGACGAAGGAGACGAGTCCGGCAAGCGCTGCGGCACCGGCCGCGAGCAGCAGAGGACCGGTGAGCACCGCCTGGGCGAAGTCCGCCCCGATCCCACTCACTCCGCCAGCACGTCCTCGATGAGTCCCCTGAGAGTCGACTCGTCGACGGCGCCGACGACACGGGCCGCGGCACGGCCCTGCGCGTCGAGGATGACGGTCGACGGCGTCGCCTGCGGCGGCAAGACACCGGAGAGGAGGGCGACCATGTCACCGTTCGAGTCGATCATGTTCGGGTACGGGATCTGGTAGTTCGCGATGAACGCGCTCGCCTCGGGCTCCTGGTCCCGGACGTTGACGCCGATGAACTGTGCCCGGTCGGCGAACTCCTCGGAGACGGCTTTGAGGTCGGGGGCCTCCACTCGGCAGGGCGGGCACGCGGCGTACCAGAGGTTGATGACGGCGGGCTTCGGGCGGATGTCGGCCAGCGACATCTGCGTGCCGTCGATCGTCGTGAAGCTCAGGTCGAGCGGTTCGCCGCGGTCTTTGACCGGCACCTGGGAGACGACGCCGGATCCGGAGACGTACCCCTGATCGGATCCCGCCTGGGCGGCGAGGTCGTCGTTCTCGCTGCACGCGCTGAGGACGAGCGCTGTGCCTGCGACGATGCCGGAGAGGACCGCTCGTCGGCCGAGGGGCCGGTTGCCGCCGATCATGCTCCTGCCACCGCGTGGCCGGGCTGGAGATCCGCGCAGATGTTCTCGTAGCTCACGGATACCAGTGTGGACGAGTCGAATGTGAAACTCGTGACAGAGGCCAGAGCGCATTCGCGTTTGCGCGGGTCGTGGACGAGGGAGCGTCCTTCGCCGGCGAGCCTGGCCATCCAGATCGGAAGCTGATGGGAGACGACGACGGCCTCGGCGTCCTCGCCGTGAGGTGCGAGGCGGGCTCGGAGGCTGGCCATGGCCGCCTGCATCCGCAGCACGATCTGCCGGTAGGGCTCGCCCCACGAGGGGATGAGCGGGTTGTAGAGGCGCACGAGGTTCTTCGGTTCGCTGAGCTTGCGCGCCGAGAGCTTCTGCCCCTCGAACGAGTTCGCCGCCTCGATGACGCGGTCGTCGGTGGTCACCGGCAGACCGAGGCGCTCGGACAGCGGGGCCATCGTCTGCTGCGCGCGCAGCAGCGGGGAGGCGACGAGCGCGACGGGCTGCGAGTCGGCCTCCGCGAAGTGCTCACTGACCCGGCGCGCCATCTCGTGACCGCGCTCGGTCAGCCCGAAGCCGGGGATCCTGCCGTAGAGGATGCCCTCGGGGTTGTCGACTTCGCCGTGGCGGACGAGGTGGATCGTCGTCATCACGCCTCCTGGCCGGCGGGCTTATCGGGCACCGCAGCGGCGGCCTTCGCGGCGGCCGGGAGGGCCGCAATGATCCGCTCGAGGATCTCGTCGGTGTGGGCGTAGGAGAGGAACCACGCTTCGAAGGCGCTCGGCGGCATGTGGATGCCGGAGGCGAGCATCGAGTTGAAGAACGCGGAATAGCGCTCGACGTTCTGCGCGCGGGCGTCGTCGTAGTCGACGACCTCGCGGTCGGTGAAGAAGACGGAGAACATCGAGTTCGCCGACTGGATCGTGTGGGCCACCCCCTCGGCGTCGAGTGCCTCGGCGACCGCCGGACGGAGGATGTCGGCGGCCCGCCCGATGTGCGAGTAGACGTCGAGGTCGGTGGTCAGCCGCAGCGTCGCGAGTCCTGCGGCCGTGGCGACCGGATTGCCTGAGAGCGTGCCCGCCTGGTAGACGGGTCCGGCCGGGGCGAGGTGGGCCATGACGTCGGCGCGTCCGCCGAAGGCCGCCGCCGGGAAACCTCCGCCCATGACCTTGCCGAAGGTGAAGAGGTCGGCCGGTCCCTCGGGGTAGCCCAGCGTCTCGGACTCATAGCCGTACCATCCGGCGGCGGAGACGCGGAACCCGGTCATCACCTCGTCGCTGATCATCAGCGCACCGTGGGCCTTGGTGAGTTCGCGGATCGTGTTCGTGAATCCGTCACGGGGCGGGACGACGCCCATGTTGCCGGGGCTCGCCTCGGTGATGACGCAGGCGATGGAGTCGCCGTGCTCGGCGAAGACGGCGCGCAGGCCCTCGGCGTCGTTGTAGTCCACGACGATGGTGTCCTCGGCCTGTGCCCCGGTCACCCCCGGGGTGTCGGGCAGGGAGAACGTGGCCAGTCCGGATCCGGCCTGGGCGAGCAGGGAGTCGACGTGACCGTGGTAGCAGCCGGCGAACTTGACGACCTTGGGCCGCCCGGTGAACCCACGGGCGAGTCGGATCGCGCTCATCGTCGCCTCGGTGCCCGAGGACACCAGCCGCACCTCCTCGACGGGGTCGACACGGGAGACGATCTCCTCGGCGAGTTCGACCTCGCCGACCGACGGTGTGCCGAAGGAGAAGCCCTTGACGGCGGCCTCCTGGACGGCGGCCAGGACCTCGGGACGCGAATGGCCCATGATCATCGGCCCCCACGAGCCGATGAGGTCGATGTAGTCGTTGCCGTCGGCGTCGCGCAGCCAGGCCCCCGTCGCCGAGGTGATGAAGCGCGGGGTGCCTCCGACCGCCCGGAACGCCCGCACCGGCGAGTTCACCCCGCCGGGGATGACGCGTTCGGCTCGGGTGAAGAGCGCCGCCGATTCGGTGGTCGGCTGGTTCGCGGTGGTCCGGGTCTCGGTCATGAGTTCTCCTTCGCCCTGAGGTGCCGGGTGACCTTGGTGAAGATGGTTCCCAGCGTCGCCATCTCCTCGGGTTCGAGCAGGTCGACGAGGTTGTCGCGCACGCTCTCGACGTGCGTCGGGGCGGCCGAGACGAGGAGGTTCCATCCCGCGTCGGTCATCGCGCAGCTCACGCCGCGACCGTCCTCGGGGATCGGGCACCTCGCGAGCAGCCCCTTCTTCTCCATTCTCGCAACACTGTGGGTCAGACGCGAACGCGACATCGTCGTGTCGGCGGCGAGCTGTGCCATGCGCAGCGAGCGGTTCTCGCTCTCGCTCAGACGCACGAGGATCTCGTACTCGGGCAGGCCGATGCCGAAGTGCTCGCGCAGGTCGGCTTCGACCTGGGTGTGGAGCAGCTGGCTGCCGGTGAGGTACTTGCGCCACGACTTCTGTTCGGCGGTGGAGAGCCAACGCGGTTCGCTCATCGTCGGCCTCCCGTCAGCTGCCGGGCGACCTCGGTGGCCCAGTAGGTGAGGATCGCGTCGGCTCCGGCGCGCTTGAAGCCGATGAGCGACTCCTCGATCGCCCGGTCCCGGTCGATCGCCCCGGCCGCCGCGGCGAACTCGATCATCGCGTATTCGCCGGACACCTGGTAGGTCCACACGGGCACCGGGGACTCGGCGGCCACCTCGGCGAGGACGTCGAGGTAGGGCTGGCCGGGCTTGACCATGACGATGTCCGCGCCCTCGGCGAGGTCGAGGTCGAGTTCGTGCATGGCCTCGCGACCGTTTGCGGGATCCTGCTGATAGGTCTTGCGGTCGCCCTTGAGCTCGGAGTCGACGGCCTCGCGGAAGGGCCCGTAGAACGCCGAGGCGTACTTCGCGGTGTAGCCGAGGACGACGACATCGGTGAAGCCATGGTCGTCGAGGGCCTCCCGGCACACGGCGACCTGGCCGTCCATCATCCCTGAGAGACCGACGACGTGGGCGCCGGCTCGGGCCTGGGCGACGGCCATCGACGCGTAGCGGACGAGGGTGGCGTCGTTGTCGACGCGGCCGGCCTCGTCGAGCACCCCGCAGTGGCCGTGGGAGGTGAACTCGTCGAGGCAGAGGTCGGCCATGATGACCGTCTCGTCGCCGAACTCCTCGCGCAGCAGTCGCAGCGCCCGGTTGAGGATGCCCTCGGGGTCGTCGGCCTGCGACCCGGTCTCGTCGCGGACCTCGGGGATGCCGAAGAGCATGAGCCCGCCGACGCCGGCCGCGACGGCCTCGCGTGCGGCGTCGAGGAGCGAGTCGAGGGTGTGCTGGACGACCCCGGGCATGCCCGAGAGCGGCGCGGGCTGGCTGAGGGACTCCTTGACGAACATGGGCAGGACGAGGTCGGCGGGATGGAGCCGGACCTCGCTCACGAGGCGGCGCATCGCCGGGGTCGAGCGCAGGCGGCGCGGACGGATGATCGGTGCCATGTCAGGCCTTCTTTCTCCGGCGTTTCTGGCTGGGGCGCATCGGGGTCTGCCCGGCGGCGAGGTCCTCATCGCGCATCCTCGTCGCAAACGCGACGAGTCCGTCGATGAGGGAGGTGAGGTTGGCCTCCTCGGCGAGGACGTCGACGCGCAGGCCGTGCTCCTCCGCGGTGTTCGCCGTGGCCGGTCCGATGCAGCAGATCACCGAGGTGGCGGCGGGTTTGCCGGCGATGCCGACGAGGTTGCGCACCGTCGAGGAGGAGGTGAAGAGGAACGCGTCGAAATCACCGGCCTTGATCGCCTCCCGGATCGGAGCCGGCGGCGGGGAGGCGCGCACCGTGCGGTACGCGGTGACGTCGTCGACGTCCCAGCCCTTCTCGAGCAGGCCGGCCACGAGCACCTCGGTGGCGATGTCGGCACGCGGCAGGAGGACGGTGTTCATCGGGTCGATGTCGTCGACGTAGTCCGGCCAGGAGGCGGCCAGGCCGCGCGCGGAGTGCTCTCCGTCGGGGACGAGGTCAGGGGTGATCCCCCAGTCGAGCAGCGCCGAGGCGGTGCGTCCGCCGACGGCGGCGACCTTGACGCCGGCAAGTGAGCGGGCGTCGAGGCCGAAGTCCTCGAACCACATGCGCACGGCGCGCACGGCGTTGACCGAGGTGAAGCCCACCCATTCGTAGGAACCGTCGACGAGGCCGCGGATCGCCTTCTCCATCTGGGTGGGCGTGCGCGGGGGTTGGACGGCGATGGTGGGCACGACGGTGCCGACGGCCCCGAGCTCGGCGAGCGCCTCGGCGGTCGAGGTCCCCTGCTCCTTCGTCCGCGGGATGAGGACCTGCCAGCCGAAGAGCGGCTTCGTCTCGAACCAGCTGAGCTCGCCGCGGTCCTCGACGCCCTGGCCCATGATGACGACCATCCGGTCTCCGGCCGAACGGCACAGGGCAGCGGCCTGGCCGAGGGTCGTCTCGACGGTCGTCTGCTCGGTCGTCGAGATCCCCCAGCCGACGAGGACCTTCGTCGCCTCGTCCCAGCCGTCGGCGAGCAGGGCCCGGAAGGCCTCTTCGTGCTCGGCGGCGGTGCCGGTGAGCACGTGCGTGGTGTTGCGGTGCTTGGACACGTCGACGTGGGTCTGCGGGCCGGACTCGATGTAGCGCACCGAGCGGACACGGTTCGTCGTCAGCGGAGTGCCCGTGTAGGCGGCGGTCGCCGCGGACAGGCCGACTCCAGGGACGATCTCGACGTCGATGCCGGCCTTGCGGCACACGGCCGCCTCGGTGGTCGTCGTCGTGAAGAGGAGTCCGTCGTCCGAGCTCAGGCGCACGACGGTCTTGTCGGGGCGGGCGAGGTCGGCGAGGCGGCGCCCGCGAGTCGAGGCGGCCTGGCCGAGTTCGGCGGCGTCGATGACCTCGGCGGCCTGCGGGACGTAGGCGGTGACGATCTCTGCGTGGACCTGGGCGTCGTAGACGACGAGGGAGGCGTCGGCGAGGATGTCGGCACCCCGGGCGGTCATCAGTCCCGCCTCCCCGGGTCCGGAGCCGATGAAGACGACGCGTGGGGCCACCGGCAGCAGCCGACGGGGCTGGACCTGTCCCGTCGGCGCTTTCTCCGGCATCTCCGCGCTGCTCATGCGCGCCCCTGGGACGACGATTGGGCGGCGGCCTTGACGGGGGTGAGGTGGTCCGACGACTGCGCAGGGTCGATGTCGAGTCGGCGCAGCAGGTCCTCGGCGGCGGCGGTGCCGAGTTCGTCGGCGACACGGGCGATCTCCTTGCCCGCGACCTTGAGCGCTTCGTCGTCGCGGGAGGAGAGGTCGCCGTCGACGACGGGCAGCGGCGCGGACATCCGGGTGCGGGCGATGGTGCCGTCGTCGTCGGCCATCATCGCGGTGACGACGACCTCATCGCCCTCGATCGTCGCAAGGGCTCCGATCGGGGCCGAGCAGCCGGCTTCGGCGCGGGAGAGGATGGCCCGTTCGCAGGTCACGGCGAGGTCGGTGGCCTCGTCGTGGAGGCGGCGCAGGGCCGTGCGGATGGCGACGTCGCCTGCCATGAGCTCCTCGTCCTGGGTGAACGGGCTGTCGGCACCGCGAGTCTCGATCGCCAGCGCCCCCTGTCCGGGAGCGGGAAGCATCGTGTCGAAGTCGAGGAGGTCGGTCGCCTCGGCGAGGCGCCCGATGCGACGGACACCGGCTGCGGCGAGGACGACGGCATCGAGGCGGCCGTCGCGGACATGGGCGATGCGGGTGTCGACGTTGCCGCGGACCCCGCGGACCTCGATGTCGGGGCGGGCGGCGCGCAGCTGGACGGCGCGGCGCGGGGATCCTGTGCCGACGACGCTGCCGGCGGGCAGCTCGCTCAGGCTGAGGCCGTCGCGGCCGATGAGGACGTCGGCGGGATCGACGCGGGGCGGGATCGCTGCGAGCTGGATCCCCGGCTCCGGCGTCGTCGGCAGGTCCTTGAGCGAATGGACGGCGACGTCGATCTGGCCCTGGTGGAGGGCCTGGCGCACGGCGGAGACGAACACGCCCGTGCCGCCGAATCCGGCGAGCGGGGACATGTTGACGTCGCCTTCGGTGACGACCTCGACGATCTCGACCCGCCAGCCGGTCAGGGCCGCGATCTGGTGGGCGATCGCCGTCGACTGCGAGCGGGCGAGCTGGGAGCGGCGGGTGCCGAGTCGGATCGTCCGGCCCGTCGGATGCTCGGGTTCGACGACGTCGAGGGTGTGGTCGGCGACGGGACGAAGTCCGTCGGCTTCGATGTGCTCGGGGCTCGAGGCCTTCGCGACCTTCGTCTCCGGGGTCGCCTTCGCGTGGGCGACCTTGATCGTCGGCAGGTCGAAGAGCTGGATGAGGGCCTGGGCGTAGTCGACGTCGGAGTCGGAGACCGCGAGCTCCTTGACCTTGACGGTCGGGGTGTGGATGAGCTTCTCGGCCACACGGTGCAGCGACTTGCGGATCTCGGCGAAGACCTTCTCGTCGACGGATTCGCCGATCTTCTTCTCCAGGCGCTCGGTCTCGGCGGCGATGACGTCCTTGGCATGCGTGCGCAGGGCGGTGACGGTGGGGGCCACGGCGCGCTCCTTCGCCCCGGACTCGAGCTTGTCGGCCTCCTCGGCGATGATCGCGCGCACGGCTTCGACGGTCTCGACGACGGCGGCGTCGCGTTCATTCGCGGAGCTCGTGAGCAGATTGCGGATCTCACCGAGGCCGAAGAGGGCGACGTGTTCGAACTCGCGCACGCTCGGGTCGATGTCATGCGGCAGGGCGAGGTCGATGAAGGCCTTGTTCGCCGCGGACTTCGAACTCTGCGAGAGACCGGCGACGATGTCGTCGCGGGTGACGACGACGCCGCGGGCGCCGGTGCAGGAGATGATGAGGTCGGCGTCGGCGATCTCCTCGGCGAGTGTCCGCGGGGTGAGCTCACGGGCACGGCCGCCCACCTCGGCGATGAGGCGTTCGGCCTTCTCGATCGTGCGGTTGAGCACGGTGAGGTGGTTGACGCCCTCCTTGTGGAGGCCTGCGACGACGAGGCCCGACATCGCACCGGCCCCGATGACCAGCGCGTTCGCCGCGCGCAGCGAACCGATGTGGGCCTGGGAGGCCTCCAGGGCGGCACCGAAGAGGGAGCGGGCCACCTCGTCGAGGCCGGTCTCGGAATGGGCTCGCTTGCCCACCCGCAGGCTCTGCTGGAGGGCATGGGAGAGGTCGGAGGTCAGGGCTCCGGCCGCCATCGAATCGGTGAACGTCGAGCGCAGCTGACCGAGGATCTGGGCCTCGCCGATCGCCATCGAGTCGAGTCCGCAGGCGACCTTGAGGAGGTGCTGGAGGGCCTGGGAGTCGTAGTGGGCGTAGAAGTGCCCGGCGATGTCCTGCCATTCCTTGTCGATTGAGGACACGAGTGCGTTGCCGAGGTCGGCGAGCCCGCCGTGGAAGGCGGAGACGTCGGCGATGAGTTCGAGGCGGTTGCACGTCGAGAGGACGGCGAGACCGTCGACGCTCGCACCGCCGAGGGCGTCGGTCCGCAGACGGTCGACGTCATCGGTGCCGAAGGCCAGGGCGTCGAGCATGTCGATCGGCGCCGACTGGTGGGAGATGCCGAGAACCAAGAGAGTCAATTGCTGTGCTCCTCAACTGGAGTGCCGGCGTTGTCATCGAGCGCCGAGTAATACGCGAGTACTTGCAGCTCACTGGCCAGATCCACCTGTCGGACCCGCACGGAGTCCGGGGTCTCGAGCACTGTGGGTGCGAAGTTGAGAATGCCGCGCACGCCGGCGTCGGCGGCGAGGCGCGCCGCCGCCGGTGCCGCGGAGGCGGGAACCGCCATGACCACGAGGTCGATGTCATCGGGCCAGGTGGCGAGTTCGCTGAGGTCGGAGACGGTGAGCGCTCCGATGGTGGTGCCGATCTTCGCCTCGTCGACGTCGAAGATCGCTGTCAGCCGCAGGCCCCGGCCGCGGAAGCCGGCATAGTCGGCGAGCGCGGAGCCGAGCCGTCCGGCGCCGATGATCGCCACGCTCTGAGCGCGGTCGAGGCCGAGGAAGGACCGCAGCGTCGCCGCCAGCTCCGCACACGCGTAGCCGACGCCGCGGCGTCCGGGGCGGCCGAGCTGGGAGAGGTCCTTGCGCAGGATCGACGGGGAGACGCCGCTGCGGCTGGCCAGCGCCTCCGAGGACACGGTGGTCTGGCCGGTGGCCGCGATCGTCTCGACCGTCTGGAGGTAGATCGGGAGTCGGGAGATGACGCGCTCGGGGACGTCCTTGCGAACGACACCCTCGATGCTGCCCGCGGAGAGAATCTCGCCCACTGGACCGTGTCACTCCTTCACTCTGCTCATGCGTTCCGGGCTGCGGCCGCTGGGCGCCTCATGCGCCCAGCGCCTCGAGCGCCCGGGACAGCCTGTCCCGGTCGACCCGGTGGAAGCTGTGCTGTCGTCCTTCGAGGAGCACCACGGGGACGTCCCAGCCGTACCGGCCGGTCAGCTCCTCGTCGGTGTCGATGTCGATCTCGGTCACGGTGACGTCCCTGCCGGACACCACCTCGGCGACGGTGGCCTTCGCGGTCTCGCACAGGTGGCAACCGGCGCGGGTGAGGAAGGTCAGCTCGACCACGACACACTCCTGTTGTGAAGGTGACAACAAACCCCGCCGAAATGGGATTCGAGCGGGGGCGTAGGACCGTACCCGGTCTTACTTCTTGTTGCGACGCTGGTGACGTGTCTTGCGAAGCAGCTTGCGGTGCTTCTTCTTCGACATACGCTTGCGGCGCTTCTTGATGACTGAGCCCACGCGGGTACCCCTTGTGCTTGTCGGTGGAGGTGAACTTCAGGTGCCCACCCTTTGAACTAACCGTGCAATTCTATCGCCCCGGCCCGTTCTTTCCCAAAACTGTGTCGAGATCCACAGCGGGCGCGGAGGCTGTTCGGGTCAGTCGAAGTACGGGTCGAGGCCGAAGAAGGGGAAGAGGTTCTTCCGGGTGCCCATGACCGCGCGGTCGAGCTCGGTTTCCGGGTCGAATCCGTGCGACCACGGGGTGAAGGAGCCGTCGAAGCCGTCGGTCATCGTCAGCGGCGCTTCGCGGCCGGTCTTCGTCTGCGCGTAGTGCGCCCAGCGCCCGGGGATCCGTGTCCCCGGGTCGATGTCGGCGTCGGCGGCGATGGCGATGAGGTTCGTCCAGGCGCGCGGCACGACATCGATGATCGCGTACCCTCCTCCCCCGGTCGAGAGCCACCTGCCCTCGGCATGGTCCTCGGCGAGCCGGCGGACGCGTTCGGTGGCGACGCGCATCGCGTCGATGCTCAGACGCATGTGGGTGAGCGGGTCCATCCGGTGTCCGTCGCACCCGTGCTGGGAGACGATGACCTGCGGGGAGAAGGCCTCGACGAGGGCGGGCACGGTGGCGTCGAAGGCGCGCAGCCAGTCCTCGTCGCCGGTGCGCGGGGGCAGGGCGATGTTCGCCGCCGAGGCGGCCGCCCGGAGTCCGCCGATGTCTGCCGGGTACCCGGTGCCGGGGAAGAGGTATTTGCCGGACTCGTGGATGGAGATCGTCAGCACCCTCGGGTCATCCCAGAAGAGGGCTTCGACGCCGTCACCGTGGTGGGCGTCGAGGTCGATGTAGACGATGCGCTCGAAGCCGGCGTCGAGGAACTCGGTGATCGCCCCGGCGACATCGTTGTAGACGCAGAATCCGCTCGCCCGATCCGCCATCGCATGGTGCATGCCGCCGGAGAAGTTCACCGCGCGGCGGTAGTCGCCGCTGGTGATCGCCCGGGCCGCATCGACCGACCCCTGGAAGAGCATCGCCGAGGCGGAGTGCATGTTCTCGAACACGGGCACGTCGTCGGTGCCGAGCCCGAACCGCTCCGCCTCCCCATGGTCGAGACCGGCGGGACTGCCCGCCTCCTTGACGGCGGTGATGTAGTCGTCGACGTGGACGCGGGCCAGCGCCGCCTCGTCGAGGTCGGAGATGGAGCGGACGTCGACGCCGTCGCGGTCGAAGAGCTCGAAGTCGATCGCAAGCTTCGCGGTGAGGTCGAGTCTCAGGGGGTGCATCGGATGGCTGGGACCGAAGTCGTACCCGGTCACCGCCTCGTCCCAGACGACGTAGACATCGCTATCTGCCATGGGGCAATGCTATATGGCGCGGCTCACCTACGGGGATTCGCCCCTCGTCCGTCCTACCATGGAGTCTGTGTCCACCAATTCCCCCTGGAGCCTCGACCGCTTCCTGCGCCCGGGGCGCTGGGTCCGCGACTTCGTCGACGACCTCGCCGTCGCCTCCCCCGCGCGGCTGGCGATCGTCTCGTTCGTCGCCGTCGTCGCGGTCTTCGCCGTCATCCTCATGCTGCCGGCGAGCATGCGCGACCCCGCATCGGTCCCTCTCTCCGAGCACATCGCCAACGCCGTCTTCGTCGCCGTCTCCGCGGTCTGCGTCACCGGCCTGACCCCGGTGGTCACCGAGGACTACTGGTCGGACTTCGGCATCTCCGTCATCACCGCCGGCATCCAGGTCGGCGGTCTCGGCATCCTCACCCTCGCCTCGCTGCTCGGGATGGCGGTCTCGAGGCGGCTGGGAGTCCGGCAGCGCCTCATCGCCCAGCAGGCCACCTCGGCGCTCAACCTCGGTCAGGTCGGCACCCTGCTCAAGACGGTCTTCGTCACGATCCTCACCGCCGAGGCGATCCTGGCGATCCTCCTCTTCCCGCGCTTCCTCATGCGCGGCGACAGCGTCGGCGATTCGATCTGGTACTCGGTGTTCTACGCGATCTCCGCGTTCAACAACGCCGGCTTCACGATCCACCCGGGTGGGGCCGAGTACTTCTCCGAGGATCCGTGGATCCTCTCGCTCATCATGATCGGCGTCTTCGTCGGCTCCCTCGGGTTCCCCGTCGTCCTCATGATCGCGATGAACTGGAACCGGCCGAAGAACTGGGACCTGCACACCCGCCTGACCCTGACGACGACGACGATCGTGCTCGCGCTCGGGTTCGTCTTCCTCCTCCTCTTCGAATCCGGCAACCCGAAGACCCTCGGGGACAAGAACGCCGGCCACACGCTCATGGAGGTCCTCTTCATGGCCGTGATGCCGCGCTCGGGCGGGTTCTCAACGATGGATGTCGCCGATATGAGCCAGTCGACGCACCTGCTCATGGACGTGATGATGTTCATCGGCGGCGGGTCGTCATCGACGGCGGGCGGCATCAAGGTGACCACAGTGGCCGTGCTCGTCCTCGCCGCCTACGCCGAAGCGCGGGGCCTCACCGATGTCAATGTGTTCGGTCGCAGGCTCACCGCCTCGACGATCAAACTCTCGATCTCCATCCTGCTCACCGGCGCGACGATCGTCTTCGTCGGCACCCTGGTGATGCTCCAGATCAGCGACGAATCCCTCGACCGGGTGCTCTTCGAGGTGATCTCGGCGTTCGGCACCGTCGGGCTGAGCGCCGGCGTGTCCGCCTCGGTCTCGGAACCGGGGCTCTACACGCTGTCCGTCCTCATGCTCATCGGGCGTCTCGGTACGATTACACTGGCGGCAGCCCTGTCCATGCAGGACTCTGCCCGTCTCTACCGCTACCCCGAAGAAAGGCCGGTCGTTGGCTAACGAGAACTCCTCCATCCTCGTCATCGGGCTCGGACGCTTCGGCTCGGCGACTGCGGTCACGCTCACGCGACTGGGACGCGAGGTCATGGCCATCGAGCACAACGCCGAGCTCGTCAAGGACTGGAGCGGCAAACTCACCCACGTCGTCGAGGCCGATTCGACGAACATCGACGCCCTGCGCCAGGTCGGTGCCGCGGACTTCCAGACCGCGGTCGTCGGCATCGGCACCTCGATCGAGGCGAGCGTGCTCACGACGGCGAACCTCGTCGACCTCGGGGTCTCGCAGGTGTGGGCGAAGGCGATCTCCCCGGCCCACGGCAAGATCCTCCACCGCATCGGCGCCCACCACGTCCTCTACCCGGAGTCCGATGCCGGAATCCGCGTCGCCCACCTCGTGAGCTCCCGGATGATGGAGTACATCGAGTTCGACGAAGGCCACTTCGCCGTCGTGAAGATGCGCCCACCGCGCGAGATCCAGGGGTTCACCCTCGGCGAGGCGAAGGTCCGCGACAAGTACGGCGTGACGATCGTCGGCATCAAGAGCCCGGGCCGCGACTTCACGTACGCCGAACCGACCACCCGCGTCGGCAAGCAGGACCTCCTCATCGTCGCGGGCAACGTCGAACTCCTCAGCCGCTTCGCCGGACGCCCGTAGGGGGCGTCGCGCTCTCCTGGGGCAACCGCTCGGTGTGAATCCGTATGGCATGGATCGATCCATGCCATACGGATTCACACCGAGCGATTGCGAGTCACGTGCCCTCGCAGCCACGGAGCTTGCCCGTAGAGCTTCGTCGCGAATGCTTCGAGGTCCATCACCTCGGCGAAGGTGAACCTCACGATGCGGTAGCCCAAGGCGACCAGGCGGTTGAATTGAGTCGCCTCCTTCTGCAGCCGCGCTCCCCCGTTCTCCACGTATTTGGCGGCCCCGTCAACGAAGAGCACGGTCTTCGCCACTCGGTCCATGAAGTCGACGCGCGCGACGAGTCGGCCTTTCTCGAGGACCTGCACCTGCTGTTCGAACCCGCAGAGCCCGAGTACGCTGAGATTGTAGGAGCACCGGCTCTCCGCGTAACTCTCCGAGCGAGCGCCGATCCGACCGATGAGCCGCGCGGCACGCGCCCGCCCCTTGGGCAGACGCGCGAGCACGGGGGCGAAGCGCTCCTCCACCGCCTTCCGCTCCAATTGCCCCACGTCGGGCGGATATCCGAATCGCCCTGCACTTGCCTCCTCGGCCCCGAAGACTGAGCGCCTCACGACCGATTCCATCGCGGCGAACGCCCCCGGCTCCCCGATCTGCGGAATCAGGTTCAGGCTTGTCAGCGCAGGTGAGGTGAGTCGCATCTTGCCGACCATGACGGTGTCGGCTGCAGGCACCTCTCGCGTCGTCCGGCTGACGATGCCGGTCCTCAGTCTGTGCGATGGCGAGGCGATGTGGATGCGCTGGGTTCCCACACGATACAACGGCAGGTCGTGGATGCGAGCGGCCGAGACGCCGCAGATGACGTCATCCACCCGGTAGTGGGGGTAGGACGCGATCTTGAGTTTCTCGAGCAGGTCGGCGTATTCGTAGTCGTGCTTCTGTGTGCTCTGAGCGTGCTCCCTGACCAGGCGAAGCCAGTCCTCATCAGTGATCAATCCGGCGATCCGCGCATGCTGCGGATTCGCACACCGGCGAACGATGCTGTACATCCCGCGGGTGAGTCTGAGCAGACAGCAGTCCACCGCGGACTTGACGACTCGGCTGTGCACTCCGTGTGCTCGAAGCTCTTGTGAGCGGATGACGTTGTACATCTGCTCACGTTCGCTGCGGGACTGCGACAACGTCAATGGGGACGCAGTCGGCCTGTGGAGTGTTCGTCGGCGTCCTCAGGCGATCTGAGCATCGGTCGCAGACATTCCCACAGGCGATCGCACAGAAGTGGCGCCGGTCGCTGCGGACAGCGGGCAGCGGGAGAACAGGGCACCCGAGCCCGGACGATGCCCGTCGCTCTGATCTCAGACCCAACCGATTGCTCGTCCGGCTGGCCGCGGGCGAGGCCCAGACGCCGGCGGCTGGTCGCAGTGTCATCCACAGCGCGGCGCGCGCAAGTCGCAGACAAGGCATCCGCTCGGTTCCGATCCCTATGGTATGGATCAGAGTCCTACCTGGGGATCAGAACCGAGCGGTTGCCGCTGCAGCGGGTCAGCGGGGCGTCGGCAGCGGGGCGTCGGAGGCAGCGCCGCAACGGCCGCCCGCCGCCGCGCCGCGCCGACCGGCGCGCCTCACCTCGCCTAGTGCTCGACGGCCGCCTCGGCGCCGAAGCCGGTGTGGGCACGGACGTCCATCTCGGCTGCCAGCTCGGGACTCTCGACCGTCTTGTCCGTGATTGACCCGAGCCACCCGAGGATGAACCCGAGCGGGATGGAGATGATGCCGGGGTTCGACAGCGGGAAGATCGCGAAGTCGGCGCCGGGGATCATCGCGGTCTCGGAACCGGAGACGACCGGGGAGAACGCGATGAGCAGGATCGCCGAGCCGAGGCCGCCGTAGATCGACCACACGGCACCGCGGGTGGTGAAGCGGCGCCAGAACAGCGAGTAGATGATCGTCGGCAGGTTCGCGCTCGCGGCGACCGCGAAGGCGAGCGCGACGAGGAACGCGATGTTCTGTCCCTGCACGCCGATCCCGCCGAGGATGGCGACCGCGCCAATGACGACGACGGTGCGCCGGGCGATCTTCACCTCAGCGTCGGGGTCCTCGACCTTGCCCTTCTTGATCACGCTCGCGTAGATGTCATGGGCGAACGAGGCTGCCGCGGTGATCGCGAGCCCCGCGACGACGGCGAGGATCGTGGCGAACGCGACCGCGGAGATGAAGCCCATGAGCAGCGGACCCCCGAGCTGGAGGGCGAGCAGCGGAGCCGCGGAGTTCACCCCGCCGGGAGCGTTCTTGATCGCATCGGCGCCGACGAGCGCGGCCGCACCGTAGCCGAGGACGAGGGTGAAGAGGTAGAACGCGCCGATGAGCCAGATCGCCCAGACCACCGACCGCCGCGCCTCCCTCGCCGTGGGCACCGTGTAGAAGCGCATGAGCACGTGCGGCAGACCCGCGGTGCCGAGAACGAGCGCGAGCGCGAGCGAGATGAAGTCGAGCGGATTCGACCCGTACTGGAGTCCGGGATTGAGCACGCCCTCCCCCACGCCCTCAGCGGCATTGGCCACCGCGTTGGAGAGCAGGGTCGAGAGGTTGAAGCCGTTGAGCGCGAGCACCCAGATCGTCATCGCCCCGGCTCCGGCGATGAGGAGGACCGCCTTGACGATCTGCACCCAGGTCGTGCCCTTCATGCCGCCGACGAGGACGTAGAGGATCATCAGGGCGCCGACGACGGCGATGACGACGGACTGTCCGAGTTTGCCGTCGATGCCCATGAGCAGCGAGACGAGACCGCCGGCACCGGCCATCTGCGCGAGCAGGTAGAAGAAGCACACGGCCAGCGTCGAGATCGCCGCGGCCATGCGCACCGGGCGCTGCCGGAGGCGGAAGGAGAGCACATCGGCCATCGTGAACTTGCCCGTGTTGCGCATGAGCTCGGCGACGAGCAGGAGCGCGACGAGCCAGGCGACGAGGAAGCCGATGGAGTAGAGGAACCCGTCGTAGCCGTTGACGGCGATCGCCCCGCAGATGCCGAGGAACGACGCCGCCGAGAGGTAGTCGCCGGAGATCGCGAACCCGTTCTGCGGCCCGCTGAACGACCGCCCGCCCGCGTAGTAGTCCGACGCGGTCTTGTTGTTCCGGCTCGCCCGCAGGACGATGAAGAGGGTGACCGCGACGAATGCCGCGAAGATCGTGATGTTGAGGATCGGGTTGTTCTCGACCTCTGTGGTCGCCTGAGCGAAGATCTCGGTCATCGGGTGACTCCTTCCGATTCCTGTTCGAGGCGCTCACGGATCGCGGTGGCCGGTGGGTCGAGCTTCTTGTTGGCGAACGAGACGTAGAACATCGTGATCGCGAACGTCGTGACGAACTGCAGCAGGCCGAGCACGAGGCCGACGTTGATCTCCCCGACGACCTTCGTCGACATGAAGTCGTGCGCGTACGTGCTGAGGATGACGTAGAGGAAGTACCACGCAAGGAACGCGATCGACAGTGGGATCACCACTGAGAAGCGCTTGCGCTTGAGTGCCTTGAATTCGGGGTTCTCCTCCTCGGCGAGGAAGTCCACCCCTCTCGGCGACGGATCGGACATGGTTTCTCCATTCGAATGTGGTTCGAGCGTCAGTGGTCTGAATCACACATCGTCAACCTATCGTCCGCTCGGTCATGGGGAATACCACCGAAAGTTGGTAGCGTATTCACATGAACGTCATGGCCAAGGAAGCTCGGGCGCTGAAATCCGAATCCCGCCGTCTCTTCGCCGAGGCGGTCGACTCCCTGCACGCGAACGGCACCGGCGACGTCGTCTTCGGCGGCATGGTCGAAGAGGGGGCGGTCGCCGTCGAGGCGGTCGCCGGAGCGAGCCGGGACGGCCTGGCCTCCCTCATCGTCAGCACCGGCCGCGGCCTCGGCGGGCGCGCCCTGACCGAGGGCACCCCGCAGCTCACCCGTGACTACGAGATCGACCCGTTCATCACGCACCATTACGACGAGGAGGTCCTCGGCGAGGGCATCCAGGTGCTCATCGCCGTCCCCACCCTCCTCGGCGGCGAGGTCACCGGGATGGTCTACTGCGGACATCGCAAGGCCTACGCCGAGGCGGCCCCGCAGACCGGCGACCTCGTCCGCCGGGTGCGACAGCTCTCCGTCGACCTCGGGCGCCTCGGACTGCGCCGACCGCAGCCGGTCACCCCGGTCGTCGAGCCTCTCGCCGACCTCGACTCCTCGAGTCGCGAAGCGCTGCGCCGCACGTTCGCCGAGCTGCGGGCGATCCGCTCCGACGTCGCCGACGACGCCACCCGCGAACGGCTGACCTCGATCGAGACCCGACTCGCCGACATCCTCTCCGGGCACAACCCGGAGTCCGCTCCCGAGCCGACGACGTCGGTGAGCCTCTCACCGCGGGAGACCGACATCCTCTCGCATGTCGCTCTGGGGTGGTCGAATGCCCGCATCGCCGAGGCGCTCGGTCTGCGGGAGTCGACCGTGAAGTCCTACCTCAACACCGCGATGGTCAAGCTCACCGCGCGCACCCGGCACGAGGCCGTGTCGATCGCCCGTGCCGCGGGCATCCTGCCCTGACGCGACGCCCGGCACGGCACTCTAGCCGCCGGGCACAGCAGCAGCGCCGCTCGGCCGCCTCGGAACGCATCCGCCCGATCGGATCAGTCGTCGATCGCGGCGGAGTTCTCCTTCTCCATCTCGAGCGAGCGGTCAGCGGCCGCGGTGACAGCCGCCTCGGCGAGGTCGAAGAGGCCGCCGTCGATGAAGGTGTCGAGCGCGGCCAGGGTGGTCCCGCCCTTGCTGCTCACAGCCTTCCGGAGGGCCGCGGGGTCGGGGTTGTCGGCCAGCAGGCGTCCGGCGCCGTCGGCGGTGGCGACGACCATCTTCGCTGCGGTCTCCTCGGTGAGTCCGAGTTTGACCCCGGCTGTGATCATCGCCTCGGCGAGGAGGAAGAAGTAGGCCACACCGGACCCGGAGATCCCGGTCATGGCGGGGATCTCGGCTTCGTCGAGGGGGACGACGAGGCCTGCGCCCGAGAGCAGCCTGCGCAGAGTCGCAGCGGCGGTCGGGTCGACTCCGGGAGCCGGGGACAGGGCGATGACGCCGTGGCCGATCGCGCTCGGGGTGTTCGGCATGATCCGCACGATCGGACTGCTGGGGGCGAGTCGGGCGAGGTCGGCGGCGGAGACACCGGCGGCCATCGACACGAGCACGGACTGCCCGGTCAGGGCGGGGGCGAGGTCGCGCACGGTCTCGGCCATCATCCACGGCTTGACGCCGAGGAAGACGAAGTCCGCGGATTCGGCCGCCGCCCGGTTGGCGTCGGGATCATCCTCCACCGAGGTGACGGTCGCTGCGGGCAGGGCGGCGGCGAGGCGCTGCGCCGAGGCGGCGGAGTGCGTCGTCGCCCGCACCTCGATGCTCGGATCCGCGTCGAGGATGCCCTTGATGAGCGCCGTGCCCATATTGCCGGTGCCGATGGAAGCGATCGTGGTCATGGAGGTCTGCCTTTCTGAAGTCGTCCCTCCCCGATGGTGTCAGAGGAGCCGGTGACCGCGAAATCGGTGCCGCGACCGCGCGACAAGAGTGGGCGGACCTCCGAAGGGGTGCCCTCCGTGCGGGCACGCCGCAGGCACGGCGCAGGCAGGTGACGAGGTCAGATGGTCAGCTCGCGTCGGCGGAGGCGCGCTTCGACGACGCTGACCGGTGAGAAGTCCCCGGTTCCGGCGAGGTCTCCGCAGGCGTCGCCTCCCCAGGAGTCGTCGGCTCTGAGTGGGAGGTCCCACCGTCCGGTGCACCAGCGCCCGCAGCCCCGGTTCCGGAGCCCGCGGACCCCGACCCCTCCCCCGGCACACCGTTGAGTCCGAGGTGCTTGCGGGCGAAGGCGAGGGAGTCGGCGAGCATCTGCTCACGGGTGGACTTCTTGGCGACGAAGCGGGTGTTGACCTCGACGACGACGTCGCCGGACCAATTGTGCTTCGCGAGGTACTGGAGCGTCTCGGCCACCGGCATGGTGCCGGCCCCGGGGACGAGGTGCTCGTCCTTGAGCGAACCCGCACCGTCGGTGAGATGGACGTGGCGCAGGCGGGGGAAGATCTCGGCGACGGTGTCGAGCGCGTTCATCCCCGCCGTCGAGGCGTGGGAGAAGTCGAAGGTGAGGGCGTCGTAGTCCTCGTCGAGGGGATTCCAGTCGGGGTAGTAGACGAGGATCTCACGCACGCCTGCCCGCCACGGGTACATGTTCTCCACCGCGAGGACGACCCCGGTCTCCTCGGAGACCTTCCGAACTCCGTCGACGAAGCCGCGCGCGTACGCTCCCTGCCACCGGAAGGGCGGGTGGAGGACGACGGTGGTCGCCCCGACCTCGCGGGCGAGGTTCGCGGTGATCCGCAGCTTCTCCCAGTGGTCCTTGTGGAGCACGCGGGGCAGGAAGAGCAGGGTCGGTGCGTGCAGCGACATGACGTCGAGGCCGGTGTCCGCGGCGAGGCCGGTGATGAGGTCGACGTCCCTCGTCTCGGCGTTGTGGGTGACCATGATCTCGACGCCGTCGTAGCCGATCGACGAGGCCTGCGCGAACGTCTCCTCGACGGTCATCGGCGAGACCGACGAGGAGGAGAGGCCGATCCTGATCGGGTGGTCGGAGACGTGATGGGTGTCGTGGTCGTAGACCTGGTTCGCCGCGAAGAACTCACGGTGGCGCCGGGAGTTCGACCGCGCCGAGTTCTTCGTGGTCAGAACCTTGCGTCCCGACTTCGACTTCTTCGCCTTGCTCATCTCCACCAGTCTAGTCCTCCGAGCCCGCCCTGCCGCTCCGGTTTTCCTCGGAATCGTCCCCTGGCGTCTCCACTTAATCGCCGCCTCGCCGTGGCCCGGGAGGTCCCCCTCGCCGAGGTGACCGGATAGTCTGTGCCCATGATCCCTGCCAGCGTCCGTCCCGCCCGCGTCTCCGACGTCCCCCGCCTCGCCGAGATCCACGTCGCCGCATGGCGGGCCGCCTACCGCGGCATCATGGCCGACGAGTTCCTCGACGGATTGGACGAGGACCGTTTCGCCGCGAACTGGACTCAGGCGCTCAGCGACCCCGACAACCGGGTCCGCAACTTCGTCGTCGTCGCGGGCGACCGGATCCTCGGCTTCGGCGGGGTGAGCGCACCCCGTGACCCCGCCGAGGTGCTCGACCGTCTCCCCGTCACCGCGGACCTCGGTCAGCTCGCCCATATCAACCTCGCCCCCGAGGCCTTCGGCACCGGGGTCGCCGCCGTCCTCTTCACGGCGCTCGAGGATGAGCTGCGCCGCGACGGCTATGCACGCGCCTACCTCATGGTCGCCGAGGGCAACGACCGGGCGATGCGCTTCTACGAGAAGCGGGGGTGGGCGCGCACGGAGATCACGCACGTCTACGACGGCGTCGAACCCGCGGTGCCCGAGCGGATGTACACGGTCGAGCTCTGAGTCCGGCCGCCTCGGCGGGGGTCTGGTCCGCTGACCCGAGGATCGGCACCTGCGCACACCCGCCCCAGCAGCCCGAAGGGCGCCCAGCCACCCGGCGAAGGGTGGCTGAGCGCCCGGACGGCGGCTCAGATGGCGCGGTTGAGGTGCGGCTCAGACCGCGCGACCGAGTTCGTGCGACTCAGCCGTAGAGCTCCTCGACGTCCTCGTCGACCCAGCCCTTGGACTTGTCGACGGCCTTGTTCCACAGGCGGTAGACACGGGCCACGGTCTCGTCGTCCATCTCCGGCTCCCAGCGCTTGTCCTCGTGCCAGTTGTTCTTCACGTCCTCCTCGCCGCTCCAGAACTTCACGGCGATGCCCGCTGCGTACGCGGCACCCAGCGCCGTGGTCTCGATGACCTCGGGGCGGATGACGGGCACGCCGAGGAGGTCGGCCTGGAACTGCATGAGCGTCTCGTTGGCGACCATGCCGCCGTCGACCTTGAGCTCGGTGAGCTCGACGCCGGAGTCGAGGTTCATCGCATCGAGGACCTCACGTGACTGGAAGGCGACCGATTCGAGGGCGGCCCGGGCGATGTGGTTTTTATTGACGTACCGGGTGAGGCCGACGATGACGCCGCGGGCGTCGGACTCCCAGTGCGGGGCGAAGAGACCGGAGAACGCGGGCACGATGTAGCAGCCGCCGTTGTCCTCGACCTGCTTCGCGAGCACCTCGACCTCGGGGGCGTCCTTGATGAGTCCGAGGTTGTCGCGGATCCACTGGACGAGCGAACCGGTCACGGCCACCGATCCCTCGAGGGCGTAGACCGCGTCGTCCTCGCCGATCTTGTACGCCACGGTCGTGAGCAGGCCGTTCTTGCTCGCCACCGGTTCGGTGCCGGTGTTGATGAGCATGAAGTTGCCGGTGCCGTAGGTGTTCTTCGCCTGCCCCTTCTCGAAGCACGCCTGCCCGAAGGTCGCCGCCTGCTGGTCGCCGAGGATGCCGCAGATCGGGGTGTCGATGAGCAAGGTGTTCTTCGCCCCGTAGCCGTAGATCTCCGAGCACGACTTGATCTCCGGCAGCATCGACATCGGAATGCCCATGTCGGCGGCGATCTCCTCGTTCCAGTCGAGGGTGTCGATGTTCATGAGCATCGTCCGCGAGGCGTTGGTGACGTCGGTGATGTGGACGCCGCCGTTGACACCACCGGTGAGGTTCCACAGCACCCACGAGTCCATCGTGCCGAAGAGCAGGTCACCGTTCTCCGCGGCCTCCCTGGCACCGTCGACGTTGTCGAGGATCCACTTGGCCTTGGGTCCGGCGAAGTAGGTCGCCAACGGCAGGCCGACACGGTCCTTGTACTTGTCAGCGCCCTCGTCGCCTCCGAGTTCGTCGGCGATCTTCTGCGTGCGCGTGTCCTGCCAGACGATCGCGTTGTAGACGGGTTCGCCGGTGTTCTTGTCCCACACCACCGTCGTCTCGCGCTGGTTGGTGATGCCCACGCCCTCGAGCTGGTGGCGGTTGATGTTCGCCCGCGACAGCGCCTGGCCGATCGCTTCGTTGGTGTTGCGGATGATCTCCTTCGGGTCGTGTTCGACCCAGCCCGCGCGGGGGAAGATCTGCTCGTGCTCGAGCTGCCCGCTCGAGACGATCTGCCCGTTGTGGTCGAAGACGATCGCCCGCGACGAGGTGGTGCCCTGGTCGATTGCGAGGATGTACTTGTCCTGGCTCATGAAGACTCCTGTGTCCGTTCGGCGCCCGGGGCGCCGAGCTTCGTGGTGGTATCTAGGATGTCACTGTTCTCAGATGAAGGCGTTCGAGACGAGGCCGGCGACGACGCCGCCGAGGATGGGGCCGACGATCGGCACCCACGCATAGCTCCAGTCGGAGCTGCCCTTGTTCGGGATCGGCAGGATCGTGTGCGCGATGCGGGGACCGAGGTCGCGAGCAGGGTTGATCGCGTAGCCGGTCGGCCCGCCGAGGGAGGCGCCGATGACGACGACGACAAGTGCCACGGCGAGCGGTCCCAGCCCGCTGGGGGTCCCGCCGAAGAGGAGGATGATGAAGACGAGGACGAAGGTGCCGATCGCCTCGGTGAGGACGTTCCAGCCGTAGCTGCGCACCTCGGGCCCGGTGGAGAAGGTGCCGAGGATGTTGCCCGGTTCGCCTTCCGCATCATAGTGCTTCTTGTAGACCAGCCACGCGAGGATCGCACCGAGGGTGGCACCGAGGAGCTGCGCGAAGAGGTAGGCGAAGGTCGTGCCCACCGTGATCGGAATGCCAGCGAAGTACTCGTTCTTACCGCTGGCGAGGATGCCCAGCGTCACCGCGGGGTTGAGGTGGGCGCCGGACTTGTAGGCGACGTAGACGCCGGCGAAGACCGCAAGTCCCCAGCCGAGCGAGATCATCAGCCAGCCGCCGGCATTGCCCTTGGTCTTGGCGAGCACCGCGTTCGCGACGACGCCGACGCCGAGCAGCAGCAGCATCGCCGTGCCCGCCGTCTCATGGAGGAGGATCGTGCCAATCGTTCCCATAGTGGGTGAACTCCTTTGTTGAGATGGGATGAGATGGGGATCGTGGTTGACCCGGTGAGGGTCGGAGCGGCGGGGGCGACGTCATCGTCCCTCCCCCGCCGAGGCGGTGTGCCGTGTCCTCCTAGCGTGCGCTCCAGCTGTCGGTGACGAGCGCTGCCGCAGCGGCGTCGTCGTGCGTGGACTCCGCGGCGACCTGGGCGTCGACGTGGGTGCGGAAGGCCGCGACCTCGGCGGCGACCTTCTCCGCGTCCCAGCCGAGGACGGGGGCGATGATCTCGGCGACCGCCTCGGCGGCGGCCTTGCCCCGGTCCCTGACCTCGTAGTTGAGCCGCATCCGGCGCTCGAGGACGTCCTCGAGACGGACGACGCCCTCCGAGGTGGCAGCGTAGTGGGCTTCGACGCCGAGGTAGCGCTCGGCTCCCGGCAGGGGCTGACCGAGTTCGGGGTTGTCGTCGATGAGGTCGAGGAGGTCCTCGAGCATCGTCCCGTAGCGGCGGATGAGGCGCTTGACCCGGGCCTCGTCCCAGCCGTAGCGCTCGGCGATGCCGGCCTGGCCGCGGCGGACCGCGCCCACGCCCTGGGCGCCGAGCAGCGGCACGGACTCGGTGAGCGAGGTCCGGTCGGCGGCTTCGTCGCCGAGTGCGAAGTCGACGGCGTCCTCGGCCATCACCCGGTAGGTCGTGAACTTGCCGCCCGCGATCGCCGAGAGGCCGGGCTCGACCTCCATGACGGTGTGCTCGCGGGAGACCTTCGTCGAAGCCTCGCCGTCCTTCTCCACCGGCTGGAGGAGCGGTCGCAGACCCGAGTAGACGCCGATGACGTCGTCGCGGCTGAGCTTGTTCTCGAGGATCGCATTGGCGTGCTCGAGGAGGTAGTCGATGTCGTCGGAGGTCGCGACCGGGGCGGCGACGTCCTCCTTCCACGGGGTGTCCGTGGTGCCGATGACCCAGTAGCCGTCCCACGGGATGACGAAGAGCACGGACTTCTCGGTCTTCGAGATGATGCCGGTGTCCGGGTCGGCCTTGATCTTGTCCTGGTCGACGGTGATGTGGATGCCCTTCGAGGCGAGCACCTTGAGTCCGGCGTCGGCCTTCGCGAGGTCCTGCTGCTGTTCGGTCCAGACGCCGCCGGCGAGGATGGTCCGGCGGGCGTAGACGTCGAACTCACGGCCCGAGACCTCGTCGCGCACGCGGACCCCGGACACCCGGTCCCCGTCGTGGAGGTAGTCGATGACGGAGACGTGGTTGGCTGCGGCGGCGCCGAAGCTCACGGCCGAACGCACGAGCGTCATGACGAAGCGGGCGTCGTCGACCTTCGCGTCGTAGTATTCGAGCGCACCGACCGCTGCGTCGTCGGCGAGGCCCGGGAAGTGCGCGCTCAGCGCCTTCTTGCCGAGGTGGCGGTGCATCGGCACGGCGCGTTTGCGCCCGGGCCGCGTGGCCATCGTGTCGTAGAGGAGGACGCCGGAGCCGATGAAGGCCCGGTCGATGAGGCGGTGCTCGAAGGGGAAGACGAACGCGACGGGTTCGACGAGGTGGGGTGCGGTGTGCGTGAGCAGCAGGTCACGTTCCTTGAGCGCCTCGGCGACGAGTTTGAAGTCGAGCATCTCGAGGTAGCGCAGTCCCCCGTGCATGAGCTTCGAGGACCGCGAGGAGGTGCCCGAGGCCCAGTCGTGGGCGTCGACGACGCCGACCTTGAGTCCGCGGGTGGCGGCGTCGAAGGCGGAGCCCGCTCCCGTCACCCCTCCCCCGACGACGAAGACGTCGAGCGGGTCGTCCGGACTCGTCGCTTCCATGGTGTGCAGGGATTCTTCACGGAACGAGGGGGATAGCTCGCCGTTTCGCATTGCGCTCATGCCTCCAGAGATCGGGGAATCTGCCCCGTGGCGGCCGGCCGAAGGTGACTGGCCGGTAATCACAAGCTAACAGGTGCGGAGAGCAAATGGGAACAGATCCGACTGTGAGACCGGCCATCGATTCAGTCGGCGGTTCTGCCCATCGCCGAGGTGGTCTCCGCCGAATCCAACAGGTCGAGTTTCCGCATGATGATGCCTTCGCGCAGCGCCCATGGGGAGATGTTCATCACCGTGATGTCGAAGATCGTGAAGGCCGCCTCGGCGACGATGGCGCCGGCGAGCACCTGACCGGCGCGGGCCTCGGAGACCCCGGGCAGTGTGGCGCGCTCGGCGGGAGTGCGCGCGGACAGGGTGTCGATGATGCCGGGCAGGTCGCGGCGGAAGAGCTTGCGCGGGACGTAGATGCCGTCCCCGCTCGGGGCGGCCCCGGCGATGCGGGCCAGCGACCGGAAGGTCTTCGAGGAGCCGACGACGTGGTCGGGGGTGCCGACGCGGTTGATCTCCCCGGCGATGCGCCCGATCTGGGCGCGGGCGTACTTGCGCAGCCGGTGGATGTCCTCGGCGTCGGGGATCTCCCCGGGCAGGAAGTCGGCGTACGTGCGTCCGGCCCCGAGCGGGACGGAGACCGCCGCCTGCGGGTACTCGTCCTGGCCCGCGGCGATCTCGAGCGAGCCCCCGCCGATGTCGAGCAGGAGGATCTTCCCGGCCGACCACCCGAACCAGCGACGGGCGGCGAGGAACGTCACCCGCGCCTCGTCCCTGCCGGACATGACGGTGAGGGTGACGCCCATCTGCTTGCTGATCGAGGCGATGAGCTCCTCCCCGTTGGGGGCGTCCCTGACCGCCGAGGTGGCGAAGGCGAGGATCTGCTCCGCGCCCTGGTCCTCGGCGATCTCGACTGCCTCGGCGACGAAGTCGCGCAGCCGCTGCTGGCCCTCCTCACCGATCGAGCCGTCCGGGCCGAGGTACTCGGCGAGGCGGAGGATCTCCTTGTGCGAGGTCGCCGGCAGCGGCGGTGCCCCGACGTGGGCATCGACGACGAGGAGGTGGACGCTGTTGGATCCGATATCGAGGACGGCGAGGCGCATTGGCTCAGTGTATCCCGCAGCAGGGGCTCCTCAGCCCCGCCAGTCGCCTGCGCTGAAGCCGAACTCGGGGATCTTCTTGGCGAAGAACGCCTCCTGGCCGCGGGCGATCTCCGCCCGGTACGCCTCATCGAGCCACCGAGGCGGCTGCCCGCCTCCGTCGAACTCGCCGTCGAGGACGGCCTTGGCCCCGATCTGACTGAGCTGGGACAGGGACGCGATGCGCTCCCCCAGCTCCTGGGCGCGGGCGAGCGGGTCGTCCGCGGTCTCGTGGATGAAGCCGAGGCGCTGCATCTGGTCGAAGTCGACGATCGAGGCCGTGAGCAGCAGGTACCGTGCCCACGCGTCGCCGAGCACGCGGGCGAGGCTCCTCGTCGGTCCCGGCGGGTAGACGAGTCCGAGCTTCGCAGCCGTGACCCCGTACGTCGACCCGGGGGCGGCGATGCGGATGTCGCAGGCGGCGGCGATCTCGGTGCCGCCGCCGACGCAGTTGCCCTCGATCGCGGCGATGGTCACGGTCCGCGCAGAGGCCAGGGCCGCCTCGGCGGAGGAGTTGAGCTCCCAGAAGTCGGCGATGGGGACGTCGAGGTCGGCGATGTCCGAACCGGCGGAGAAGTGCCCGCCGGCACCGGTGATGATCAGCGCTGCGATCGTGTCATCGGCGTCGACGCCGGCGATGATCTCCGGCAGAGCCCGCCACATCGCCCGGGACAGGGCGTTGCGCTTGTCCGTCCGATCGAGAACGAGGGTCCCGACCCCACCGGTGACGGTGAAGTCGAAACCCTCGAGGTCGACCGGACGGTAGCGGCCCGGGGTGGACCGACCGTCGGTGCTCATGCTCAGCCCCGGCTGTCGGGGACTTCGCGCTGCGGCTGACCGTCGTAGGCGCTGAGCGGGCGGATGAGCGCGTTCGAGGCCTGCTGCTCGAAGATGTGCGCGGTCCAGCCGGTGATGCGGGCCATGACGAAGATCGGCGTGAACTGCTCGGTGTCGAATCCCATGAGGTGGTAGGCCGGACCCGACGGGTAGTCGAGGTTCGGATAGATGCCCTTGCGGGAGACGAAGTCCTCTTCGAAGGTGTTGTAGAGGTCGAGGAGGTCGGTCGCGCCCTTGACCTCGGCCATCTCCTCGAAGGCCTTGCGCATGGTCGGCACGCGCGAGTCGCCGTTCTTGTACACGCGGTGTCCGAAGCCCATGATCTTCGCCTTGCGGGCCAGGGCGTCGTCGATCCATGCCGAGGCCTTGTCGGCCGTCCCGACCTCTTCGAGCATCGCCATGACGGCTTCGTTCGCGCCGCCGTGCAGGGGTCCCTTGAGGGCACCGACGGCACCGGCGACGGCCGAGTAGAGGTCGGAGGTCGTCGAGGTGATGACGCGGGCGGTGAAGGTCGAGGCGTTGAACGAGTGCTCGGCGTAGAGGATCATCGAGATGTCGAAGCTGCGCACGACCTCGTCGGCGGGAACCTCGTCGAAGACCATCTTGAAGAAGTTCGCCGCATAGTCGAGGTCCTTCGTCGGCGCCACCGGGTCGAGCCCGTGGCGGCGACGGTGGTCGATCGCGACGATCGTCGGCAGCTGCGCGTAGAGGCGCTCGGCCTTCGCGAGGTTGGCCTCGGGTCCCTCGACGTCGGCCTCGGGGTCGACGGCGCCGAGGTAGGCGACCGCGGTCTGCACGACGTGCATCGGGTGAGCGTCCTTGGGCAGGCCGAGGATGATGTCGACGAGCTCGGGCGAGATCTCCCGCTGGGCGTGCTCACGGGCCTTGAACTCGGCCAGCTGCTCCTCGGTGGGCAGTTCGCCGTTCCAGATGAGGTAGGCGACGTCCTCGAAGTTCCGCTTGGCCGCGAGCTCCTGCACGGGGTATCCGCGGTAGGTCAGCGAGTTGGTTTCCTGGACTACCTTCGAGACGGCCGTGGTGTCGACGACGACTCCGGCGAGGCCCTTCTTGATTTCTTCGGTCACTGGTGACCCTCCTGTGAGAAGTTGAATACGGCCGCGTCGAAGTCGTTGTACGCGGCGTAGTCGATGGTGTCGTAGAGGTCCGCGCGGGTCTGCATCCCCTCGAGCAGGTCCACCTGGGTGCCCTTGTCCCGGATCGTCTGCAGGCCCGACTTGATCGCACCCATGGCGAGACGCAGGGTCGTGACCGGGTAGATCACGAGTTTGACCCCGACGTTCGCCAACTGCTCTGTGGTGAACAGTTCGCTCTTTCCGAATTCCGTCATGTTCGCCAGGATCGGCACGTCGACGCTGGCGGCGAAGCGCTCGAACTCATCCAAGTCGCGCATCGCCTCGGGGAAGATCATGTCGGCACCGGCGTCGACGTAGGCCTTCGCCCGGTCGATCGCGGCATCGAGTCCCTCTCCCGCACGGGAGTCCGTGCGGGCGCAGATGACGAAGTTCTCATCCCGGCGGCCCTTGACGGCGGCCGCGATGCGCTTGGTCATCTCGACCGTGGTCACGACCTCCTTGCCGTCGAGGTGGCCGCACCGCTTCGGGTTGACCTGGTCCTCGAGGTGCATGCCGGAGATGCCTGCGTCCTCGAACTCCTGGACGGTGCGGGCGACGTTCATCGCCTCGCCCCAGCCGGTGTCGGCGTCGATGAACGTCGGCAGGTTCGTCACCCGGGCGATCGCACGACCGTGGTCGGCCACCTCGGTGAGGGTGGTCAGACCGATGTCGGGCACGCCCATGGCTGCGGAGAACGCGCCCCCGGAGATGTAGACGCCCTCGAAGCCGATCTGCTCGATGATCTGGGCGTTGATCGGGTTGATCGCGCCGGGGAACTGGACGATCCCGTCGCCGGCGAGGAGCTCGCGGAACCGCTTCCGGCGCTCGGCCGGTGTGGTCGTTGCCCCGAGCATCAGAAGATGCCCTTCGAACCGCTGTGCTTCAGCCCTTCGACGGCGAAGCTCAGCTGGCCCACGCCCGCTGCGTCGAGGCTCTCGAGGTTCTCGGCGAGGTCGAGGAAGCGGTTCGCCTCGGCCTCGGTGAGGATGCCAGCGGACAGCGTCCGGAACTTCTCGACGTAGTTCTCGCGGACGAACGGGCGGGCACCGAGCGGGTGGGCGTCGGCGACGGCGATCTCGTCGGTCAGAGTCGACCCGTCCTCGAACTCGATCTCCACGCGGCCGCCGAAGGCCTTCTCGTTCGGGTCGGTCGAGTGGTAGCGGCGGGTCCACTCGGGATCCTCGGTCGTCTCGATCTTGTGCCAGAGCTCGACGGTCTCGGGACGGCCGGCCCGCTCGGGGGTGTACGAGTCCTCATGGTGCCAGCCGCGGTCCTCGAGGGCGACGGCGAAGATGTACATGATCGAGTGGTCGAGCGTCTCGCGGCTGGCCTTCGGATCCATCTTCTGCGGATCGTTCGCGCCGGTGCCGATGACGTTGTGCGTGTGGTGCGAGGTGTGGATGACGATGCGCTTGATCTTCGTCAGGTCCTCGATCTCACCGCCGAGCTTGCGGGCCAGGTCGATGAGCGCCTGCGCCTGGTATTCGGCGGAGTGCTCCTTGGTGTAGGTGTCGAGGATGGCGCGCTTGGCCTCGCCCTTGCCCGGCAGCGGGATCGTGTAGCGGGCCTCGGGGCCTGAGAGGATCCACGCGATGAAGCCGTCCTCGCCTTCGTAGATCGGGTTCGGGGCGCCCTCACCGCGCATCGCCCGGTCGACGGCCTCGACGGCCATCTTCCCAGCGAAGGCCGGTGCGTGGGCCTTCCACGAGGAGATCTCACCCTTGCGGGACTGGCGGGTCGCCGTCGTCACGTGCAGGGCCTGCTGGATCGCCTGGAAGGTCACCTCGGTGGGCAGGTGGAGCATCGCACCGATGCCGGCCGCGGCCGAGGGGCCGAGGTGGGCGACATGGTCGATCTTGTGCTGGTGCAGGCTCATGCCCTTGACGAGGTCGACCTGGATCTCGTACCCGGTGGCGATGCCGTTGATGAGGTCCGCTCCCCCGATGCCCATGTGCTGGGCGACGGCGAGGATCGGCGGGATGTTGTCACCGGGATGGGAGTACTCGGCGGCGAGGAAGGTGTCGTGGAAGTCGAGTTCGCGCACGGCCACACCGTTGGCCCAGGCCGCCCACTCCGGGGAGAAGCGCTCGGCGAGGGGAAGTCCGAAGATCGTCGCACCCGGGGTGAAGGGGTGCGCCTGTGCCTGCTCGCGGGCGTGGGTGGGGGCCGAACGGTTCACCGAGGCGGCCGCGACGGCGGCGTTGTCGATGACGCGGTTGATCACCATCTCGGTGACCTCGGGATCGACGGGCGTCGAGTCGGAGGCGACCTCGGCGATCTTCCAGGCTAGCTGATCCTCACGAGCCAGGTTCTCTGAGCTCTTGTGGGTACGGACCTCATGATCAATCATGGACAATCCCTTCAATCGTCGTTGACCGCTGCGGGCCATGTCACGACCGCCGCTGGCCGGAGAGTGGTTGACTCAACTGTAGGCCACGTCACTGCGACGCTGCGGCCCGGCCGGAGTTTTATCTTGACATCAAGATACTTTACCCGACCGGCATGAGCCGCCTCGACCCCCCTCCTCCCACCCGTCCGTCGAGGTGAACTGTGACACAATCGGGATATGACCCGCACTGCCCTCGACTTCGACGAGAACTGGTTCGACGACAACGAGTTCGCCCAGCTTCGTCGCCGTCTTCCCATCCCCTATGTCAATGCCATCCCCGTCCGCGTCGGAGAGGCCGGCGATGTCGAGGAGATCGGCCTCCTGCTGCGCCGCCTCGACGACGGCACCCTGGGGCGCGAGGTCGTCGGCGGCCGCATCCGCTACCACGAGTCGATCCGTGCGGCGCTGCTGCGCCATGCCGAAAACGACCTGGGTCCGCTCGCGCTGCCGGTCGTCCCCCCGGCCATCGCGCCGTTCCACATCGCCGAGTACTTCCCCACCGAGGGAGCGGCACTCCTCCACGACCCGCGTCAGCACGCGATCTCGATGTGCTTCGTCATGGAGGTCCGCGGCGAGTGCACCCCGCGCGCGGACGCGCTCAGCCTCGACTGGCTCACGCCGTCGGAGGCGCTGCGCGAGGACATCGCGAGCGAACTCTCCCACGGTCAGGAGCACATCATCCGCGCAGCCCTGAGTTACCTCGGCTTTCCCATCTGAGGCCGGGCTGTCCATCGGGCCTGCGCCCGGTGCCCACGCGGGGTGCCGTCCGGTTTTCCGCGGTGCGCTGCGGCTTTCCCGCGGTGCGCTGCGACTCGAGGACGCTCAGTGTCGATTCGCGAGCCAGAAATCGACACTTGGCGTCCTCGACTCGGCAACCGGATGCGTCCGCCGGCCGCTCAGCCACCCCGCGGCGCCACAGCAACCCCACGGCCGCCTCGGCGACTTTTCTACACGCTGTAGAAGTGCACTGGTAGACTGGAGCCGACGACGACGGATGTGGTTTTCGGGGCCGCCGTCATCGTCAGGGTTGGTCAGGCCCCGTCGAGAGGACTGCCATGAACGCTGACGCCCACCGGAACCCCGCTCGCCAGGCCGCTGCGAACCCGACCGATGACCGCGCCGCCGACCCGCGGCCCGCCGAGTCCGGACTCAGCCGCGACCTCGGCGTCCTCGTCGGCTTCGACGGATCCGAACTCGCGGCCCTGGCCCTGCGCTACGCCGCGATCGAAGCCCTCCACCGCGGCGTCCCCCTGACCGTCGTCACGGCGTTCACGATGCCGCTGATGATCTACCCGAACATGGCCTCCATTCCCTCCGAACCCGAGGACGAGGCCGCACTGAGGGGAGCCGAGAAGCTCCTCGCCGAGGCGTCCGAACTCCTCGCCGATCATCCCGAACCCGTGACGTACGCGGCCGAGTCCGGCGACGCCGCCGGTGTGCTCGTCAACCTCAGCTCCAACGCCGAGGTGGTCATCGTCGGCGCCCGAGGGCGCGGCGGGTTCCTCGGTCGCATGCTCGGATCGGTCTCCACGGCCCTGCCCCCGCACGCGCACTGCCCGACGATCGTCGTCCCCCAGCACTCAGCACAGCGCGGCGAGGCCCGCGGACCGGTCGTCGTCGCCGTCGACGGTTCGGAGGCCGCGAGGATCGCGATGGTCACCGCCGCCGAGGTGGCCGCCTCACGCGAGGCCGGACTCGAGGTCGTCTCCGTCCTGCCCGCCGGCGAGGAGTGGCTCTACTGGTATCCCGAGCTCGAGCTCGGCGCCGACGTCGCTGACCGTCGGCAGAAACAGCTCGAGACAGCGCTCTCGGCGGAGGCCGACGCGCTCGGCGAGCAGTTCCCGGGACTGCCGATCTCCACCTCGGTGGTCGTCGGAGATGCGACCGCGGTGCTCTCGGAGGCGACGAAGCGGGCGCAGCTGACGGTGATGGGCACGCGTGGTCGCGGAGCGGTCAAGAGCGCGCTGCTCGGCTCGGTCTCCCGCGGGGTCCTCCACCATGCCGAGGGTCCGGTGATGATCGTCCCGAGCTGACCACAGCCGCACGACCCATGACGGCAATCGCCGCCTGCCTGATCGCGTGACGCGGTCCCGGCAGGCGGCGCGGCGGGTGCTGTACAGTAAGTCTCACGACAGGGGAGCGCCAGCAGGGGCGCTGAGAGTGCAGATCATGCTGCAGACCCTCGAACCTGATGCGGCTAGCACCGCCGAAGGAAGTCGAGACTCTTCTACCCCTCCTTGAGACACGAGGAGGCACAATGCCGAGAACCACCGCGCCCGGAACCGCCGCGAAGTCCGCACCCGCCTACACGCAGGCCCCGCCGACGAAGAAGTGGCGCGTCGTCGACTACGTCGTCACCGCGGTGCTCGGCATCACGGTCGGCCTGATCTTCTGGGTGCTCGCCGCCAGCTGGAAGGTCATCGAACTCGGCTTCCAGGCCTTCCCGCCCTCGATCGGACTCATCGCCGGACTCTGGGTGCTCGCCGGACCTCTGGCCGGCGCCATCATCCGCAAGCCCGGTGCCGCGCTGCTCTGCGAGGTGCTCGCCGCGATCGTCGAGGGCGTCCTCGGCTCCCACTTCGGCTCGACCGTGCTCCTGTCGGGCTTCATCCAGGGCCTCGGTGCCGAACTCGTCTTCGCCGCCTTCGGCTACCGGAGGTTCACGCTGTGGGTGACGACGCTGTCCGGTCTCGTCGCAGCCGCCTTCATGGCCGTGAGCGAGAACATCCTCTACAACGCCGAATGGCAGCTGACCTACCAGCTCGCCTACGCCGTGTGCGCGATCGTCTCCGGCATCGTCATCTCCGGCATCGGTGCGTGGTACGCCTACCGTGCGATCGCGAAGACCGGGGCGCTGTCCTCGTTCGCCTCCGGCCGCATCCGCTGATGGGTCTGCCGATCCGCGCTCGCGGCTATTCGTGGCGGCACGCCGATCGGGACACGCTCGCCGTCGGCCCCCTCGACCTCGACATCGCCGCAGGTGAGAAGGTTCTCCTCCTCGGCCCGTCAGGGGCGGGGAAGTCGACGCTGCTCCACGCGATCGCGGGTGTCCTCCCCGTCGAATCGGGTGAGGCCGAAGGAGACCTCGTGATCGGCGACGCCCCACCGGACCCTCGCCGAGGTGTGACCGGGCTCGTCCTCCAGGACCCCGATTCGCAGGTGATCTTCTCCCGCGTCGGCGACGACGTCGCCTTCGGAATGGAGAACCTCGGGATGAGCGCCGAAGTCATCGACGAGCGCATCCCCGCCTCCCTGGCAGCGCTCGGCCTCGACCTGCCCCTCGACCACCCCACGGCCGCACTCTCCGGGGGCCAGAAGCAGCGCCTCGCGCTCGCCGGCATCCACGCGATGGCACCCGAGGTCATCGTCCTCGACGAACCGACGGCGAACATCGACCCCGCCTCGGCGGCCTCGGTCCGGGACGCGGTGCTCACGGTCCAGGCGGCCACCTCGGCGACGATGATCGTCGTCGAGCACCGGGTGGGGCTGTGGTCGGACGACGTCGACACCGTCATCGTCCTCGGTCAGGACGGCGTCGTCGCGCACGGGTCGCCGTCCGCGGTCTTCGGTGATCCCGCCCTCGCCGAGGTGCTCCGGGCCACCGGGATCTGGGTGCCCGAGTCCGGCTCCCGCACTCCCCCGCGTCAGCCGGGAGCGTTGCGATCCGGCGAGCCGGGAGGGACGGTGCTCACCGCTGAGAGGCTGAGTGCGGCCCGGCCACGGGCGGGGGTGCCTGCGACCACCGACCTCTCGCTCGAGATCCGAGCCGGCGAGGCGGTCGGCATCGTCGGACCCAACGGCGCCGGCAAGTCGACGACGGCGCTCACCCTGGCCGGACTCATTCCCGAGTTCGCAGGCGAAGTGCGCGCCCACGGGACACTGGCCGAAGGCGCAAAGCACGACCGGCCCTTCCGCTGGCCGTCGGCCTTCCTCGCACCGAGGATCGGAATGGTCTTCCAGGAGCCCGAACACCAGTTCCTCAAGGCCAGCGTGGCAGGCGAGCTCGCCCTCGGCCCCAGGTTGGCCGGATGGAGTGAGCGCGAGGTCGAATCGCGGGTGACCAGCCTGCTCGAGACACTCGGGCTCACCGAGATCGCCGACGCCCACCCGCAGGGACTCTCCGGGGGCGAGATGCGACGGCTGTCAGTGGCGGCGATGATCGCGCCCAGGCCGCGGGTCCTCATCGTCGACGAGCCGACATTCGGTCAGGATGCGCTGACCTGGGCGGGACTTGTCACGCTCTTCCTCGACGTCCTCGACCACGGCAGTGCGGTCGTCGCAGTCAGCCACGACCACGACTTCCTCGACGCGATCGGGGCCAGGCGTGTGAGCCTTGGAACGAGCGCGCAGCCGCTGCGAGGTGAGCGCGTTGAGTGAGGCTGCGCCCGCCCGAGAGAGGGTCGCGATCGAGGATCCCGGTCAGCTCATCCCCGTCGTCCGGTCGACTGCGCTGGTCCGGTGCAATCCGCTGACGAAGATCGCCGTCGCCCTCATCCTCATGGTCGGGGCGCTGCTGAGCATCGACATCGTCTCGGCCGGGGTCGTCCTCGGCTTCTCGCTGCTCGCTCTGCCGCTGAGCGGGCTCGACCTGTGGGCGGCATTCAAGCGCCTGTGGTTCCTGCCGCTCGGGGCGCTGCTCGCGGCATGGGGCACGGCGATCCTCGCGGAGAAGACCGGGGCGGTCGTCGTCGATCTCGGTCCGATCCTCATGACGACCGGGTCCCTCGAATCCGCGGCGGCGATCTTCGTCCGTGCCCTCGCGCTTGCCGTCCCGCTTGTCGTCCTCGCCTCGACGATCGATCCGAGGGATCTCTCGGATGCGCTCGTCCAACATCTGCGACTGCCGGAGACCGTCGTCGTCTCAGTGCTCGCGGCCTCGCGTCTGCTCGGCCTCCTCGTCACCGAATGGCAGACCCTGGCGATGGCGCGTCGCGCCAGGGGGCTCGCCGGCGGGTCCGTGCTGCGGCGCACCGGCAGCCTCTTCGCCGGGATCTTCGTCCTCCTCGTCCAGTCGATCAGGCGGGGGACGAGGCTGGCGATGGCGATGGAGGGTCGCGCCTTCGGGCGACGGGGACGCACCTGGCGGCGACGCTCACGATTCGGGATCGCCGACGCGGTCGTCGTGCTCACCGCGCTGGCCGTCACCGTGGCGGCGATCGCCTCGGCGCACCTGCTGGGGACATGGAACCCGATCATCCCCGGCTGAGGCGGGCTCACACCTGACCGATGAGGTCCTTGAGGTGGGAGCGCCAGTCTTCGAGCGCCTCGGCGCTGGGCAGCTTCGAGGCGGTGAGGGCGAGGAGGGTGCGGTCGTCGTCCTTGGGTTCGGCGGCGGCTTCGATCTTTGTGCCGTCAACGAGGTTCGCTCGCCAGTAGGAGCGCTTGGGTGTGGTCGAGACCCGCGGATCACCGTCGAGCGCGACTCCGCCGAGTTCGCCGTCGACGAGGGAGGCGACGCGGTCGATGACGTCGCCGCGCTCGCCGGTCACAGTCCGGGAGACGGCGACGTCGAAGGTGCCGTCGGCGCGCTGGCCGGGCACGCGGCGCCCGATCTCCTGCTCATAGGCGACGACGGCGCCTTGCACCCACCATCCGTGGTTGTCGACGACCCCGTCGAACTGCGGGTAGAGGGCGTCGGCGAGTTCCTTGTGGCTCGCGTCCTTCCCGCCGGCCTTCTCGAGGCGCTGCCGGGTCGTGGACCAGGGCTCGCCGAGGGCCCGTTCGATGGACTCGATGTTCTGCGCTTTCGTCGCCATGGTCTGAGTCTATGACGCGTGCGCGGTCGCGGCATCGCTGCGGCTCTGCCTGCTCGACGTAGACTGCCGCCATGGCGGGCGAGGCTGAGTACACCGAAGACGAGAAGTGGCTGGTCGTGCGCGGTCGGCGATGGCGGCGGACCGATCCCGCCCTGCCCGATCGTGTCGTCGAGGACCTCAAGAGCCACCTCGGTCGGGCGCGCAACGCGGTGAAGTCGGCGAGGAAGGCCGAGGATTCAGCGGCACTGCGGCGAGCCCGGGATCGCGTCGACCTCGCGAAGAGAGGGCTGGGCGAGCGCGGGGAGAAATGGTGGGAGCTCCCCGTCGATGAACGGCTGACCCGAGCCGAGGAGGCTCTGAACGAGCTCAGTCGATGACGACGAGCTCAGTCGATGACGACGAGCTCAGTCGATGACGAGTTCGCCCATCTCGTCCCAGCCCTCGCCGTCGATCTTGCGGGAGATGATCTTCGGTGTTGAGGCGAGCAGCGGGCGCATGGATTCGAGGCCGGCGGCGAAGTGGTCGCTGTTGACGTGGGGTTCGGCGCCTTCGTCGGTGAATGCTTCGATGAGCACGTACTCGTTGGGCTTGTCCAGGCTGCGCGACCATTCGAACCAGAGGTTGCCCGGTTCGGAGCGGGTCCCCTCGGTGAAGTCCTTGACGACGGCGGGGAAGGATTCCGCGTTCTCAGGCTTGACGTCGAATTTCGCGACGATGAAGATCATTGTGCTTCCTTGTCTCTCGGCAGTTGGACTCTGCGGGCAACGGGCCCTGCCACCACCCAATCATGAACAGCCCGCTTTGACGAGTCCGCGCCCGTGCTGCCTCAGGGCGGGCCGCGCCTGACTGCGAACGCTCACCCCCGGAACCCCCAGGCACCCGTCCGCGAGGAGGATCCAGTGCGATCCGGGCCCGATTTTCGGATCGGATCCTCCTCGTGGGGGCGATCAGTCGGCAGTCGCCCGACGCAGAAGAGCGACGAGCGCATCCCGCTCCTCACCGCTGAGCGCATCGACCGGTGCCTCAACGGCCAGCGCGTCAAGCACGTTCGTACGACAGTGGAGTCCAGCCTCGGTGAGCGAGACGAGTTTGGCGCGTCGGTCCTGCGGATGCGGACGACGTTCGACGAGCCCCTGATCCTCCATCCGGTCGACGACGTAACCGGCGTTCGACGTCTCGCAGCTCATGTGCTCGGCGAGCTCGGTCAGGCGCATCGGCTCGCCCAGCTCGCGCAGCGCGATGGCCTGTGAGGCTGTGATGCCGAGACGGTCGGCGACGCGACGGATATGAGAGTCCAGACGCTGGTTGAGGCGGGCGACGAGGCCGCAGAGTTCGACGTCGCTCCCGAGTCCGGACAGGGATTCAGCCATGTGCCGAGAATACCAGAATTTATCCGAACTCATATAGTCAAAGTTCGGAATATATGTTTAGACTTCGTATTATCCGAACTCGGACCATATGGAGGTCTACGATGCCCACGACACACGCTCCCGATCGCCTGCGCAGCCCCGCCGCACTCCTTGCCGCACTCGGTCTCGCGCAACTGCTCATCGGCCTCGACTACAACATCGTCTTCGTCGCCCTCCCCGAAATCGCCTCACTCGGCTTCTCCCCGCAGACTCTGCAATGGGTCGTCAGCGCCTACGCCATCGCCTTCGGCGGCTTCCTTCTCCTCTGCGGCAGACTGACCGACACCCTCGGGCGTCGCCGGATGTTCCTCGCAGGCCTGGGACTCTTCATGTTCGGCTCGCTGCTCGGCACTTTCGCGGTCGCCGAATGGATGCTCATCCTCGGGCGCGGATTCCAGGGTCTCGGCGGTGCCGCACTGGCACCCGCGACTCTCGCGCTCCTCAGCGTCGGGTTCCCGGAAGGAGCTGAGCGCAACCGCGCCCTGGGCATCTGGGGAGCCGCAGGATCCGCGGGAATGGTCCTCGGATCCATCCTCGGCGGAGTCCTCACAGACGCCTGGGGGTGGCGCGCCGTCTTCGCCGTGAATATCCCGATCGTCGCCGCAATCGCAGTACTCGCCGTGATCGCGGTCCCGGCGGACAGACTTCGTCCATCCCTGCGCCGACTCGACGTTCCCGGTGCCGCGCTCACCACCGCCTCGGCGATTCTCATCGTCATGGGGCTGACCTTCGCCGCGGAGAAGGGATGGACGGCGGCACCGACTCTGCTCAGCCTCGGTGTGGGTCTGCTCAGCGCCCTCACCCTCGTCATCATCGAACGACGCACGAGACACCCGCTGCTCGACTTGGCCGGGTTCCGCAGCCGACACCTGGCCACGGGCGTCGCATCGACGTTCCTGTTCATGGCCGGCTTCGGCGCTTCGGCATATTTCCTCACGCTCTACTTCCAGGAGACGCGGGGCCTCAGCCCCCTCGCCACCGGGCTCGCCTTCGTCATCCCCTGCCTCGGGGTGCTGGCGGGAACTATGCTCGGGGGTCGCCTGGCGACGAGGGCGGGGCTGCGCACGACGATGGCCACAGGACAGGTGATCGGTCTCCTCGGCGTCGGGGCGATCGCTGTCGTCGTCGGTGCCCACACCGTCTGGATCGTCGTGTTCGCCCTCGTGCTCCTCTTCAGCCTCGGGCAGGGCATCGTCTTCACGACGATGTTCGCGACCGCGACCACCGGCGTCGACGAGTCAGCGCAGGGCTACGTGGGCGGTCTCGCAACCGCCGGTCAGCAGATCGGCGGGGCGATCGGCCTCGCCGTGCTCATCACGTTGACCACGGCGATGTCGGGTCCGAGCCTGAGTATCGGAATGACCGGGATCGCCGCGATCATCGGTCTCGGTCTGCTCGTCGCACTCCTCGTCCCCGCGAAGCAGCCCACAGGGCAGTCAGGTCGGCGGCACGACCGCTCGCCCGCGAACTCGTAGGCGCTTCCCCGCGGTCGAGCGACGCCTCTGCGAGGTGGATCCAGTGCGAATCCGGGCCCGATTTCGAATCGGATGCTCCTCGCTGAGGCCCGCGGCCTTCCGCCGGCCGATCAGACCCGTTCGGCGATGAGGACGAGGAAGCCGCTGTCGGGCTCGAAGGGGTGGATCTCCCACGTCGAGAGCTTGAGGCTGACGATCATTCCGCTCGCCTCGACATCGTCGATGAAGTCGTCGAAGTCATACCCGCGTCCGGCCCCGAAACCGGCGACGAAGCGGCCGCCGTGCTTGAGGGTCGACCGGATGTTGGCAAGCGTCTGTCGCCGGGAGGCCGGATCGAGGAAGGCGAGCACGTTGCCGGCGCAGACGGTGACGTCGATGTCAGTGATGCCCGCCGCCGCGAAGTCGAAATCGGCGATGTCGCCGGTGTGCCATTCGCCGGAGGGGAAGTCCTCCTCGGCTACGGAGATGAGGAATTCGTCGAGGTCGACCCCGTAGACCGTGTGACCGGCACCGATGAGCAGTCCGCCGACTCGGCCGGTGCCGCACCCGGCATCGAGGATCCGTCCCCCGCGCGGTGCCATGGCGTCGACGAATCGCGCCTCTCCCCCGATGTCGTGCCCGGCGTCGACGAGCTTGCGCCAGCGCTGGGCGTAGTTCGCGGAATGGTCGGGGTTGTTCGCGCGGATCCGGTTCCACTGGTGGTCGAAGCTCATGGCCTCAGTGTATTCCCCGGGCGCCTCCCAGCAGTGCCGGAACCGCTCATGCGAGGACTTCGGCGACCACCTCGGCGACGGAGGCGACGGGGGCGGGAGGTTCGGGCGAGGTGAGGACGATGATGTTCCGTCCTCCGGCGCCGTCCACGGGATGGAGGTCGATGTCGTGCCCGCCGAGGGCCATCATGATCGGCGTCGCCAGGGTGAGTCCGAGCCCGGTGCCGGCGAGGGCGAGCGCGACTGCGGTGTCGGTGACGATGTGCGTCTCCTTCGCGTTGATCCCCATCGCCGAGGTGGCCAACCGCATCGCCCGCCCGAAGAGGTCCGTGGCCGGAGGCAGGATCCAATCCGCCTCGGCGAGGTCATCGGGGCCGGGCAGCGGCACACCTCGCGGGGTGACGACCCCGAAGGGTTCGGTCGCCACCGTCGTCCACCTCAGTCCGCGCATCGGCGGCAGCGGCACGGCCGGGTAGTCGATGCCGATGCCGAGGTCGATCGCGCCTTCGATGACGGCCGCCGACATCGTCTCGACGTTGACCTCGCGGGCGCGGACTTCGATGTTCGGATGCCGGCGAGCGAGGATGGCGACGATCGCCGGCAGCGCGACGACCGACGTCGACCCGAAGACGCCGAGGGTGACGATCGCCTCCGAGCCGAAGTCACGGCCGAGCATCGCCGTCTCCGCCTGCTGGTGGGCGGCGAGGATGTGGCGGGCGCGCGGCAGCAGGGTGCGACCGGCCTCGGTGAGGGTGAGACCCCGACCGCGACGGAGGACGAGGTCGGCACCGACGGTGCGCCGCAGTGCGCTCATGTGCTGGGAGACCGCGCCGACACTGTAGCCGAGCTGGTCGGCGGCTCGCGTCATCGACCCGAGCTCAGCGACGGTGACGAAGGTCTGCAGCTGCCCGAGCGTCCATGCCATGGGCTCACCCTATGTGTTTTAAGGAATCGTGAAAAGCGTGTTCACGAACTCTGCCTTGTCCTTAACTGTGAGGGACAGCACAATGGTGTGCAAGCCGACGAAGGCGTCGGCCGTACACAGAGCGAGGTGGAACGTGCAGGCTGATGTTGTCGTCATCGGCGGCGGGGTGATGGGCGCCTCGATCGCTGCGAACCTGGCCGAACGCGGCGCCGGGACCATCGTCCTCGTCGAACGCGACGTCCCGGGATGCGGGTCGACGTCGAAAGCGGCAGGCGGAGTACGCTGCCAGTTCTCCGACGAGGTCAACATCGCCCTGTCCGTGCGCAGCCTGGAGATCCTCCGCACCTTCGAGGCGGACTACGGCGTCGACATCGACCTCGTGTCCAACGGCTACCTCTTCCTCCTCGACTCTCCTGAGTCGGTCGCGGCGTTCGAGGCCAACGTCGCCCTCCAGCAGCGCATGGGCCTCGACTCCCGGATGCTCACCGTCGCCGAGGTCGCCGAGCTCGCTCCCTTCGTCGACACCACGGGTCTCCTCGCTGGGGCATTCAACCGCGGCGATGGGCACTGCACGCCGGAGGCCGTCGTCGCCGGCTACATCTCGGCCGCCCGGGCGCGCGGAGTCACGGTGCGCAAGTCGTGCGAGGTCACGGGATTCGCCACGAGGGGTGCCGCGGGGAAGCGGACGATCACCGCGGTGGAGACCTCGCTGGGTCCCATCACCTGTTCGCAGGTCGTGTGCGCGGCCGGGGCATGGTCGGGCCTCATCGGGGAGATGGCCGGCGTCGACCTTCCCGTGACCCCGCTGCGCCGCGAGATCATGGTGTCCGAACCGGTCGACTTCGACACATCGACGATGCCGTTCACCATCGACTTCGCCACGAGCTACTACGTCCACCCCGAAGGTCCCGGCCTCCTCTTCGGCTGCCCCGACGTGGAGGACCGGTGGGGCTTCGACGAACGCCGCGACCCCGAGTGGCTGTTCCGACTCTCCGAACTCATCGAGCAGCGGACCCCGGACCTCGCCGACGTCGAAGTCAAACGCGGGTGGGCGGGTCTCTACGAGATGACCCCCGACCACAACGCACTCATCGGCCAGGCGCCCGAGCTCGACGGATTCACCTACGCGTGCGGGTTCTCCGGACACGGGTTCCTCATGGGTCCCGCGGTCGGTGAGGTCGTCGCCGACATGATGACCGGACGCACCCCGTTCGTCGACGTCTCACCCCTGAGCAAGGACCGTTTCGCCGCCACCGGCCTGCGCAAGGAGCTCAACATCGTATGACTGCTGACCATGCCCCTCCCTCCTGGTCGGCCCGCACCGACCCGATCGATGCCCGCACCGTACCTGACACCACTGACACAGCCCACCGGAGCAGATCTCCGCTGACGAAAGGACCACGATGACCACCGCACCCACGGCCACGACCGCCCTGCCCTCCGATGACACGATCACCGGTCTCCTCGATGAGGGCTTAAGGGCCTGCGGTGTCGACGCCGCGGTCCTGTCACCAGATGCCGGCACCGGGACGACGCTCACGGCCCGCTCCCCCATCACCGGGCAGGTCCTCGGGACACTCGTCGCGGATACCCCGGAGACCGCCTCGGCGAAGATCGGACAGGCTCTCACGGCCTTCGAGACCTGGCGCGACGTCCCGGCACCGGTGCGCGGTCAGCTGGTGGCCCGGTGGGGTGAGCTGCTTGCCGAGCACAAGGAGGAGCTTGCCAAGATCGTCACCGTCGAGGCCGGCAAGACCCCATCCGAGGCCGCCGGCGAAGTGCAGGAGATGATCGACATCTGCGAGTTCGCCCTCGGTCAGTCCCGCCAGCTGTGGGGCAAGACGATGCCGAGCGAGCGCCCCGGCCACAGGCTCATGGAGACGTGGCATCCTCTCGGCGTCGTCGGGGTCATCTCCGCCTTCAACTTCCCCGTCGCCGTGTATTCGTGGAACACCGCACTCGCGCTCGTGGCCGGGGATGCCGTCGTGTGGAAGCCCTCGGAGAACGCCGTCCTCGCCGCCCTCGGTGCCCAATCCCTGCTCGCCCGAGCCGCCGCCGAGGTGGGGGCACCGGAAGGGCTCGTGCCCGTGCTCATCGGGGGCCGGGACATCGGTGATGCGATGGTCCGCGACGACCGCGTCGCCCTCGTCTCGGCGACGGGGTCGGTGCGGATGGGACGCGAGGTCGGGCCAGTCGTCGCCGAGCGCTTCGGGCGGGTGCTGCTCGAACTCGGCGGCAACAATGCCGCGATCGTCGCCCCGAGCGCCGACATCGACCTCGCCCTCCGTGGTGTCGTCTTCGCCGCCGCCGGGACGGCTGGTCAGCGGTGCACGACTCTGCGAAGGCTCATCGTCCATGAATCGATCGCCGAGGCCTTTGTCGAGAAGATCGTCGCCGCCTACCGAACGTTGAGCATCGGCTCCCCCACCGAGGACGGTGTCCTCGTCGGCCCGCTCATCAACGAAGCAGCGTACGAGGCGATGCAGAAGGCGCTGCGCCAGGCGGAGGACGAAGGCGGGGAGATCCTCGTCGGCGGCGGCCGGGTGCTCGCCGACGAGCGACCCGACGCCCACTACGTCGAACCCGCCGTCGTGCAGATGCCCGCACAGACCCCGGTGATGGAGTCAGAGACGTTCGCCCCGATCCTCTACGTCGTCACGTACACCGACCTCGACGAGGCGATCACGCTCCACAACGGTGTGCCGCAGGGTCTGTCCTCGGCGATCTTCACCTCAGACCTCGCCGAGGCGGAGACCTTCCTCTCCCGGTCCGACTGCGGTATCGCCAACGTCAACATCGGCACCTCGGGTGCTGAGATCGGCGGCGCCTTCGGCGGGGAGAAGGAGACCGGCGGAGGACGGGAGTCCGGGTCGGATTCGTGGAAGGCCTACATGCGCCAGGCCACGAACACGATCAACTACTCCGGTGAGCTGCCTCTGGCGCAGGGCGTCGAGTTCCTCTGAGGAGCGCGGGCGGTTGACTGCGTCTGCAGTAGACTGTGACCATGCCAGCCGAGAATCCCATCCTCCCAGCGACCTACGACATCGTCTGGTCCGGAATCGTCGTCGCCGGACTCATCCTGACCATCTGGGCGATGGTAAGCATCCTGCGCCCGGGGTTCGACCCTCGCGCCCGTCTGGTCTGGGCGATCATCGTTCTGCTGCTGCCCGTCGTCGGGGCAGCCCTCTGGTTCTACTACCGCACGCTTCCCCGCTGCGCCGCGTGATTGATCTCGGGTAGGCGCAGGCGCTCGGGACTGGTTCTCCTGGACTCAGTCGGCCCGCCCACCATGTCAGCGGTTCGGCGGATGCGGGCTCTCCCCAATGTCACCTCGGCGGGAGTGGAAGCGCTTCCAATGGTCATAGAGAGTTGCGGCCAGGCCGCCCAGGGAAATGAGCGGGAAGACGATGAGCCAGAGCGGCCACCACTGCTCTCCGTTGCGCAGCGCTTCCTCTCCGTTGAGCAGCGAGAGCGCCAACGACGTTCCGAGGGAGAAGGCGACGATGAGATTCCTCATGGTCGCGAACTTATCGGTGTCCACGTCTCGACTCAACCACCTTCGTTGACGCGATGATGCCACCGGCAACCCGCCGCGCCCGCATCTGCCTCGGAGAACTAGAATTGCCGGTGAGCACAGACGACAAGGAGCACACCCGTGATTGAGCTGAAGACACCCGCCGAGATCGACAAGATGGCGGTGACCGGTCGCTTCGTGGCGAAGACGCTGACCGAACTGTCTGAGACAGCCGAACCGGGCATGAATCTCATGCACCTGGAGAAGCGGGCGCGCAGACTCATCGAGGAGGCCGGCGCGAAGTCGTGCTATTGGGACTATGCCCCGTCCTTCGGCTCGGGCCCGTTCCGCAACGTCATCTGCCTCTCCGTCAACGACGGCGTCCTCCACGGCAAGCCGCACGACTACGTCATGCAGAACGGTGACCTCCTCACCCTCGACTTCGCCGTCTCCATCGACGGCTGGGTCGCCGACGCCGCCCGCTCGGTCGTCGTCGGCGAGGGCAGTGACGAGGACCAGCGCCTCATCGACTCGACTTGGGCCGGGCTGGAAGCCGGCATCGGCGCCGCCCAGCCGGGGGGCCGCCTCGGCGACATCTCGCAGGCGATCGGGGACGTCGCCGACGAACAGCGGATCCCGGTCAACCTCGACTTCGGCGGGCACGGGCTCGGGCACACGATGCACGAGGACCCCCACGTCGCCAACCGCGGCAAGGGCGGTCGCGGCATGGTGCTCAAGCCGGGCCTGACGCTGGCGATCGAACCGTGGTGGTCGTTCACCTCGAAGAAGCTCAAGGTCGACGAGGACGGCTGGACGCTGCGACTGGCCGACGGCTCGAACGGCGCGCATTCGGAGAACACCATCGCCATCACCGAGGACGGCCCGAGAGTGCTCACGACGCTCGACTGAGCGTCCGTGTCTGTGCCGCATGCCAGACTGATCCCATGTCCTACACCTGCACCGAATGCGGCTACTCGACCGTCAAATGGCTCGGCCGCTGCCCCGAATGCCAAGCCTGGGGAACGCTCGAGGAGAAGGGCCAGACCGCCTCGACGGTGAAGACGAAGGTGAAGAAGTCGAGCGGCGCGAAGTCGATCACGAAGGTCGACTCGACGCTCGCGGTGGCACGCAGGACCTACGTCGATGAGTTCGACCGCGTGCTCGGCGGCGGGATCGTCCCCGGCGGGGTCATCCTGCTCTCCGGTGAGCCGGGGGTCGGCAAGTCGACGCTGCTGCTCGACGTCGCAGCCCGGGCCGCGAAGTTCGAATCGACCGTCCTCTACGTCACCGGCGAGGAGTCGGCCGGACAGGTGCGCCTGCGGGCGAACCGGATCAACGCCCTCGAGGAGAACCTCCTGCTCGCCGCGGAGACGGACCTGGGAACCGTGCTCGGCATGATCGAAGCCGAAGACCCCGACCTGCTCATCGTCGACTCGATCCAGACCCTGGCCTCCTCCGAGGTCGACGGCGTTCCCGGCGGTGTCACGCAGGTGCGCGAAGTCGCCGCCGTCCTCATCCGCGAAGCCAAGGCCAGGTCGCTCTCCACGGTGCTCGTCGGACACATCACGAAGGACGGCACGATCGCCGGACCCCGTCTGCTCGAGCACTTGGTCGATGTCGTCTGCACGTTCGAAGGCGAGAAGCACTCCCGACTGCGCATGCTACGGGCGGTGAAGAACCGCTTCGGGCCCACCGACGAAGTCGGGTGCTTCGACATGGAGGAGAACGGGATCAGGAGCCTCGAGGACCCCTCCGGCCTCTTCCTCTCCCGCAGCACCGGCTCGAATCCCGCCGGAACGTGCCTGACCGTCACCCAGGAGGGCAAGCGTCCACTCCTCGTCGAGGTCCAATCCCTCGTCACCGAATCAGCCGCCGGGCAGGCGCGTCGATCCGTCTCCGGTGTCGACTCCTCCCGGGTGGCGATGATGCTCGCCGTGCTCAGCCAGAACATCTCGACGACGAGCTTCGCGAAGTCCGACGTCTTCACCGCCACGGTCGGCGGCGCCAGACTCACCGAACCCGCCAGTGACCTGGCGATCTGCCTGTCCCTGGCATCGGCGGCGAAGGACAGCGCCCTGTATGCGAAGTTCGTCGCGATCGGCGAGATCAGCCTCTCCGGTGAGATCCGCAACGTGCCCAACATCGGCCAGCGGCTCAGCGAGGCGGCGAGACTGGGCATGAACCGCGCAATCGTCGCCCGCGGCGCCCTGCGCGGGGTCACCGTCCCCGACGGCATGGTCGTCAAGGAGTGCGAGCATATCGCCGAGGCGGTCGCTACCGTCGTCAAGAACAAATCCGAGGACCCCGCAGACAGCAAGTGAGCTTGCCGTCGGCCCGGAGAAAGTCCGGGACAACGGAGTGAAAACAGGGCATGCTTGGAAGATGACGACCACAGTGTTTCCCACGCTGAGGACCACCGACATGGAGGCCACGACCACCCTGCTCGTCACCCTCGGCTTCACCGAGCGACTCACGGTTCGCGACGACGAGGACCCGAGTCTCATCCTCCACGCCGAATACGCACTCGGCGACACCGGAGGCATCATGGTCGGTTCGGTGCGCCACGACGGTTCGGCCCTCGACAGCGTCGGCGGAGCCTCCATCTACGTCGTGGTCGCGACCGAGAGGGAGGTCGACAGGCTCTACCGGGAGATCATGGAACTCGGCCATGCGATCGTCAGACCGGTGGCCACACAACCGCACGGCGGCAGGGAGTTCGACTTCCGTGACCACGACGGCAATTCGTGGGGCGTGGGGTCCTACCGCGGGGCTTGAGGCCCGTCCTGGACTAGAATCCTCAGACCCGTCCGGAAGCAGAACCCTCAGGCCCGTCAGGGCGAAGAATCCTCCGAGCCCGCAGTCTCCTTCGGAGAGGCGTCCTCGGACTTCTTCTTCTCCTCGTCCTTCGCCTTCTTCTCCTCGGCTTCCTTCTTCTCCTTGGCCTTGGTCGCCTCATCCTTCTCGAGCTCGAACTGCGCAGGAGCGCTCTCCTTGTCGCCGAGCTTGACGACGAGGGCGTACTTCCCCGGGGCGAAGCCCTTGTCCGTCTTGTTGCAGTTCTTGTCGACGCGGACCCGATTCCATTCGAACTGCGCAGTCTTCTGCGACTGCGGCGCGAACTCCGTCGGCGCCTCGGCGTTCTCGTCATCGTCGGCGGCGCAGTACTTCGACGACCAGACGACGTCGGAATCCTGCATGACGACGAATTCCTGCTGCTTCGTCCCCACCTCGATGAGGCAGGTGGCCGTGTGGTTGTTCGCCACCGTCATCTCGAACTTCGGCTTCGCGTTCTCGTCGTAGCTCTTCTTGTCGACCTTCGCGCTCACAGCGACGGCCTTCTCCGGGCACGCACCGCTGGCCGCCTTCTCGTCCGGCACGGGAGCCTGTGGGGTGGGTGAAACGGTGGTCGGGGCCGGCTCGGCCGTCTGCTCTCCCCCGCCGCCGGTCAGAACCTTCGTGATCCCGACGATGCCCAGGACGAGGAGACCGATGACGACGAGGCTGAGCACACCGAGCGTGATCCGACGTCGACGGTAGACGTGCGCAGGCAGCTTCCCGCTAGACTGGCGGGGCTGCTGCGGCTGCGAACCACGATCGGAAGGAGTCATCGCAATGAGCCTAGGCAATTGCGAATGAGCATCCAAATGACACACCGCACCACGTCCCAAACTGGGATCACCCCCACAGATGCGGCCTTCCCGGACGTTCCCGAGGCCGATATCGCCGAGGTTCAGGCGACGATCATCGACTGGTTCGCCACCGCCGAAAGACCCCTTCCCTGGCGGGATCCTGAGACTACCGCCTGGGCGGTCCTCGTCAGCGAGATCATGTCCCAGCAGACTCCTGTCGCCCGCGTCGAACCCCGGTGGCGGGCGTGGATGGCGAAGTGGCCGACCCCGGCTGATCTCGCTGCCGCCCCCACCGCCGAGGTGCTCCACAGTTGGGATCGTCTCGGCTACCCTCGCAGGGCGCTGAGGCTGCAGGAGGCCGCCCGAGTCATCGCCGAGGAGCGGGACAACCGAGTCCCTGAGACCGCCGCCGAGCTCGAGGCCCTGCCCGGCATCGGGTCCTACACCGCGGCCGCGGTCGCCTCCTTCGCCCACGGCCAGCGCACGACCGTCCTTGATACCAATGTGCGCAGGGTCCTCATCCGGGTCTTCGCCGGCCGGGACCGGCCCAGCACCTCACCGAGCAGGCGGGAGACTCAATGGGCCGAACAGTTCGTGCCTGCCGTCGATCATGTGCGGTGGAACGCCGGGGTGATGGAGTTCGGGGCCCTCGTGTGCACCGCCCGCAGTCCGAAGTGCGATGACTGCCCCCTCGCCGAGGTGTGCGCCTGGAATCGCTCGGGACGTCCCACCTCGGCGACGAAGCCGAAGACCCAAAAGTGGGCCGGGACGGACCGACAGCTGCGCGGGGCGATCATGGACGTCCTCAAGGCCCGGCACGAAGACACCCTCGACGAGGCGGCGGACGATCGACACGACGGCGTTCCCTTCGACCTCCTCACCGCCCCCACGGCGGCCCTCGATGAGGACATGGTCGAATCCCTCGGAACGGCCACCTCGGCGAAGCTGAGGAGGATGCGCGACCTCAGCGCCGACGCAGAGCGGATCGCGCGGCTGGCAGCCGATCTCGTCTCGGACGGTCTGGCCACACGACACGGGGATCGTCTCAGCCTGCCGCGGTGACGGATCGGCCGCCGGCCACGGTGCGGACACGGGACACGGACATCGGAGTCCTCGACTCCTTCGGACCCTCACAATTCCCTCAACGCACCTTGCCTCGTGCGCGGATCCTGTTGTTAGATGAGACCATGGACGCGCGCTTCATCACCGTCGACGACATTTCGTTCCACTGCCTGGTCAGCGAGCCTGCTGACGACAGCGCTGAAGCAGTGATTCTGCTCCACGGCTGGCCGCAGACGGCAGGCTGCTGGCGCGATGTCGTTTCCAGACTGCACGGACCGGACGCGGATGCCCGGTACCGTGTCGTCGCACCCGACCTGCGCGGCTATGGGCTCAGCGACAAACCGGCGGACGGTTACGACAAGCGGAGCATGGCCTGGGACATCCTCGGCATCATGGACTCCCTCGGCATCGACCGCGCCCATTTCGTCGGCCATGACCGCGGCGGTCGAGTCGCCCATCGACTCGCCCTCGACTCGCCCGAGCGGGTCGCCACGCTCACCGTCCTCGACATCGCCCCCACCCATGCGATGTTCACCAACGGGCGGATGCGGACGGCCGAAGGCTACTTCCACTGGCTCCTCCACATGCAGAAGGACCTGCCGGAAGCGCTCACCGCAGGCAGGACCGCTGAGTACCTGCGCTACTTCTTCGAACGCTGGACGGTCCGCCGAGACCGGCTCGATCCGCACATCGACGACTACGTCCGCGCCTTCGAGCAGCCCGGGGCCATGCGGGCGGCCTTCGATGACTACCGCGCCACCCACGAGGATGTCGCCGTCGACGAAGAGGACTTCCGCGCGCAGCGGAAGCTGACGATGCCGGTGCTCGCGCTGTGGGGTGCCGGCGGTCTGGCCGCGAACACGGACATCGCCACCGTGTGGGAGTCCTACACGGAGAACGTCGACGGACGCGCCATCCCCGACTGCGGCCACTTCATCCCCGAGGAGGCGCCGGAGACCCTGGTCTCCGAACTCCGGGAGTTCTGGTCGCAGTCCCGCTGAGCCGCGACCCGGGATCGGCAGCTGCCTAGAGGTACTTGATCATCCGGGTGTTGCCCAGTGTGTTCGGCTTGACCCTGGCGAGGTCGAGGAACTCGGCGACGCCCTCGTCGGCGGAATGGAGGAGTTCGACGTAGACCTCGGGCGAGACGGGGATGCCCTTGATCGGCTCGAACCCGAGGGACCCGAAGAACCCGGTCTCGAAGGTGAGACAGAAGACTCGGTTGACGCCGATCTCGACGGCGTCGGCGAGCAGCTGGCGGATGAGCGCCTTGCCGACTCCCCTCCCCCGGTAGTCCGGGGAGGTCGCTACGGTGCGCGCCTCGGCGAGGTCGGCCCAGATGATGTGCAGTGCCGCGCAGCCGGCGAGGATCTCCGAACCGTCAGGCTGCTCGTCGACGACGAGCCAGAACTCCTGGAGGGACTCGAAGTAGGTCACGGTGTCCTTCGCCAGCAGAATCCGCTGTTCGGCCAGAGGCTCGACGAGCGCTTCGATGCCCTTGACGTCTGATGTCCTCGCCCGGCGCAGGCGCAGCCCGCTCGGCAGCCCATGCGGCTGGTGGTGGTCTGCGGCGACGAGTCCGTGGTCGAAGGCGGCTGAGCTCATGCCCTCATTCAACACCATCGTCGGCGCAGGACTCATCGTTGTCCGCACCCGAGGCGGGGGCGGGCTGAGCTCCTCCGCAGACAGCGAAGCGGCCTCGGGGCGAAGAACCGTGGTTCTTCGCCCCGAGGCCGCTTGCGGTGGGCGTCGGTTCGGTCAGCCGATCAGATCAGCCGACCGCTTCGCTCAGGACGCTGAGGATCCGGACGAACCGGCACCGGCGAGCTCCTCACCGGAGGTCGAATCATCGCCTCCCGACGTCGGGAACGTCTCCGTCTCGACGCCGTCGAAGGTGAACTTCGCATCCTTGCCTTCGCCCTCGATGTCGACCTTGATCGTCTGACCGCGGCCGATCTCCTTGAACAGGATCTTCTCCGAGAGCTGGTCCTCGATCTCGAGCTGGATCGTCCGACGCAGCGGACGGGCACCGAGCACCGGATCGTAGCCGCGATCGGCGAGGAGGTTCTTCGCCGCATCGGTGAGCTCGACCTTCATGCCCTGATCGGCCAGACGCGTGTCGAGACGCTCGAGGAAGAGGTCGACGATCTCGATGATCTCCTCCTTGTTCAGCTGCGGGAACACGATCGTGTCGTCGACGCGGTTGAGGAACTCGGGACGGAAGTGCTGCTTGAGCTCTTCGTTGACCCGCTGCTTCATCCGGTCGTAGTTGGTCTTGGTGTCACCCTCGACCTGGAATCCCATCTGCAGGCCGCTGGAGACGTCGCGCGTACCCAGGTTGGTCGTCATGATGATGATCGTGTTCTTGAAGTCGACCTCACGACCCTGCGAGTCGGTGAGTCGGCCGTCTTCGAGGATCTGCAGCAGCGAGTTGAAGATGTCCGAGTGGGCCTTCTCCACCTCGTCGAAGAGGACGACCGAGAACGGCTTCCGGCGCACCTTCTCCGTGAGCTGACCGCCCTCTTCGTAGCCGACATAGCCGGGAGGCGAACCGAAGAGACGCGAGACGGTGTGCTTCTCCGAGTACTCCGACATGTCGAGGCTGATGAGCGAATCCTCATCCCCGAAGAGGAACTCGGCGAGCGCCTTCGCGAGCTCGGTCTTTCCGACACCGGTCGGGCCGGCGAAGATGAACGAACCGGAGGGACGCTTCGGATCCTTGAGGCCGGCGCGCGTGCGACGGATCGCCCGCGAGATCGACTTGACCGCGTCGTTCTGGCCGATGATGCGCTTGTGCAGCTCGTCTTCCATCCGCAGCAGACGCGAGGACTCCTCCTCGGTGAGCTTGAAGATCGGAATGCCCGTGGCCGAGGCAAGCACCTCGGCGATGAGATCGGCATCGACCGTGGCAGAGGTGTCTTTGCCGCTCTTGCGCCACGCCTCGGTCTGCTCCTCCTTCTCGTGCTGGAGCTTCATCTCCGAGTCGCGCTCTGAGGCGGCGAGTTCGAAGTCCTGCGCATCGATCGCTGCTTCCTTGCGGTGACGAGCCTCGAGGATCTTCTCCTCGAGGTCGCGGATCTCCTGCGGCACCGACAGACGCGAGATGCGCAGCTTCGCACCCGCCTCGTCGATGAGGTCGATCGCCTTGTCCGGTAGGTACCGGTCGTTGATGTAGCGATCGGACATGTTCACCGCCGCGGCCAGCGCACCCTCGGTGATCGTCACCTTGTGGTGGGCTTCGTACTTGTCGCGCAGACCCTTGAGGATCTCGATCGAGTGCGCGAGCGAGGGCTCGGGCACCTGGATCGGCTGGAAGCGGCGCTCGAGAGCGGCATCCTTCTCGATGTGCTTGCGGTACTCGTCGAGCGTCGTCGCACCGATCGTCTGCAGCTCACCGCGGGCGAGCATCGGCTTGAGGATCGAGGCGGCGTCGATCGCACCTTCGGCGGCACCCGCACCCACGAGGGTGTGGATCTCGTCGATGAAGAGGATGATGTCTCCGCGGGTGCGGATCTCCTTGAGCACCTTCTTCAGGCGTTCCTCGAAATCACCGCGGTAGCGGGACCCGGCGACGAGCGACCCGAGGTCGAGCGTGTAGAGCTGCTTGTCGGTGAGGATCTCGGGGACCTCGCCGTTGACGATGGCCTGGGCCAGACCCTCGACGACGGCGGTCTTGCCGACGCCGGGCTCACCGATGAGAACGGGGTTGTTCTTCGTCCGGCGGGAGAGGATCTGCATCACGCGCTGCATCTGCTCGTGGCGGCCGATGACCGGGTCGAGCTTGCCCTCGCGGGCGGCGGCAGTGAGGTTGCGGCCGAACTGGTCGAGGACGAGCGAACCCGACGGGGTGCCCTCCTCGCGTCCGCCGGCGGCCACGGGCTCCTTGCCCTGGTAGCCGGAGAGGAGCTTGATGACTTCCTGACGCACACGCCCGAGATCCGCGCCGAGCTTGACGAGGACCTGAGCGGCCACGCCCTCTCCCTCGCGGATGAGGCCGAGCAGGATGTGCTCGGTGCCGATGTAGCTGTGGCCCAGCTGCAGCGCCTCGCGGAGGCTGAGCTCGAGGACCTTCTTCGCGCGCGGGGTGAACGGGATGTGCCCGCTCGGCGCCTGCTGGCCCTGCCCGATGATCTCCTGCACCTGATCGCGCACCTGCTCGAGGGAGATGTCCATCCCTTCGAGTGCCTTGGCTGCCAGGCCCTCACCTTCGTGGATGAGGCCGAGCAGGATGTGCTCGGTGCCGATGTAGTTATGCTTGAGGAGTTTGGCCTCTTCCTGGGCGAGCACCACCACTCGGCGGGCTCGGTCAGTGAACCGCTCGAACATATTCACCCTCCTGGAGTCTTCGTATTCTGTAGAGCGTAACGACCCGCCCCCTGGATCTATTGCACGTTTCGCCCTCAGCCGAAACCGTTCGGCTGAGGGCGAAATCGGTTGCCGACCATACCCGTGCTCCCGGCCGCACCCATGCGTCCTGCCGTCTGCCGGACACCGCCGAGGCGGTCGACCGATATCCGATCCCTCACCGACCGTTCGGAGCGGGGATCCGAACGGATGCCCGCTGGATGATTTCACCGCTGTTCCGCATCCGGCACCGGGGTGACAACCGATCTTGCGGACTGGACTTAACTCGGCGGTAATGTCTGGCGACAGGTTCTATTTGACCGTTCGCGCTCAGCTCATTCACAAGAATCGTTGGAACTTCTCAAAACATTCCCATTCCCCGGATTCCCGAATTGCGAGACGATCGGGCACCGCGAATAACGGTGTAAACAGAGAACCGCGGGAACGACGATCCTCTCGTCGCTCCCGCGGTGCCCTTCTATTGTCCGCATCGGACCGACCGCCTTATCGGCGGAGTCCGACCGGGTATTCAGTTCTCGGCGGCTTCGTAGGCCTGCACGATCTCCTGCGGAATGCGTCCGCGGTCACCGAGCTGGTAGCCGTTCTCCTGCGCCCATTCGCGAATCTTGGCGGTATCGCGCTTGGGTCCGGAACTCGACGATCCTCCGCGGCGTCCACGTGAGCCGGGATTGGCCACGCGGCGCGCTTTGGCGATGTACGGGGCGAACGTCTCCCTCAGCTCTTCGGCGTTCTTCGTCGAGAGCTCGAGTTCGTACGTGCCCTGGTCGAGGCTGAAGCGAACGGTCTCCGCTGCTTCCGAGCCATCGAAATCATCCGTGAGGACGAGTCGCATCTCCCGTGCCATGTTCACCCTTTTCGTGTTCAGAAGACTTTACGGGTGTAAGCATAACATCTGTTTCCGCATTAGCGTCCAATTCGCTAACCTCATGTTCGGAATAGAATTTCTCGATCTGCTCGCGTTCGCGCCGATCCGCGCGAACAATGTTGCGCATCACGTACCAGAAGAGCAATCCGACGCATATCGAGGGAAGCAGGGCTTTGATGAGGTCGAGCACGACTCAGCCTTCCTCTCGGGATTCCGAATTCGCGGTCGCGATCGGTTTGGTGAAGGGGAAGAGAATTGTTTCTCGAATACCGAGCCCGGTGAGCGCCATGAGAAGTCGGTCGAGACCCATTCCCATTCCGCCCGTCGGGGGCATTCCATGCTCCATGGCCATGAGGAACTCCTCGTCGAGGCCCATCGCCTCGTCGTCGCCGCGGGCGGCGTCGGCGGCCTGGGCTTCGAAGCGCTCGCGCTGGATGACGGGGTCGACGAGCTCGGAGTAGCCGGTGGCGAGTTCGAACCCACGCACGTAGAGGTCCCATTTCTCGACCACGCCGGGCTTCGCACGGTGTTCGCGCACCAGGGGTGAGGTGTCGACGGGGAAGTCGGTGACGAAGGTCGGCGCCCAGAGCCTGTCCTTGTAGAAGTGCTCCCACAGCTCCTCGACGTATTTGCCGTGGGACCGGAAGACCCCGCCGAGGTCGACGTCGTTGTCCGCTGCGATCTTCTCGAGCTCCTCGATGCCCGTGAGCGGGGTGACCTCGACCCCGGACTCAGCGGAGAGGGTCTCGTACATGCTCACGACCGCCCACTCGCCGCCGAAGTCGTATTCGGTTCCGTCCTCGAGGGTGACCTGGAGGGAGCCGGTGGCGTCCTGGGCCGCATTCTGGACGAGCGTCTTCGTCAGCTCGGCGATCGAATGGTAGTCACCGTAGGACTGGTAGGCCTCGAGCATCGCGAACTCGGGCGAATGCGTCGAATCCGCTCCCTCGTTGCGGAAGTTGCGGTTGATCTCGAAGACATTCTCGATGCCGCCGACGATCGCCCGCTTGAGGAAGAGCTCGGGGGCGATGCGCAGGTACATGTCGATGTCGTAGGCGTTCATGTGGGTCTTGAACGGCCTGGCCGTCGCTCCGCCGTGCATGACCTGGAGCATCGGGGTCTCGATCTCGATGAAGTCCTGCTCGGCGAAGGTCCGGCGCAGGGAGGCCATCACCTTGGCGCGGGTGCGCATCGTCTCCCGGGCGGCGTCGCGGGTGATGAGGTCGAGGTAGCGCTGGCGCACGCGGGTGTCCTCGGCGAGCTCGGTGTGCAGTCCCGGCAGGGGGCGCAGCGCCTTCGAGGCCATCGCCCACGAGTCGGCGAGCACCGAGAGCTCACCGCGCTTGGACTTGATGACCTTACCGTGGAGGAAGAGGAAGTCGCCGAGGTCGACGTCGGCCTTGAAGTCCGCGAGACGGTCCTCGCCGACCTCGCGCAGCGAGAGCATGCCCTGCAGGCGGGTTCCGTCACCGGACTGGAGGGTGACGAAGGCGAGCTTGCCGGTGGTGCGGACGAAGACGACACGGCCGACGACGCCGACGACGTCGTCGGTCTCGTCTCCGGCCTCGAGATCGGGGTGGGCGGCGTGCACCTCGGCGAGGGTGTGGGTGCGGGGCACCGAGACGGGGTAGGCCTCGGTGTCGGAGTCCAACATCCGCTGCCGCTTGTCCTTGCGGATCCGGATCTGCTCCGGATCGAGGTGCTCCTGCTGGGATTCTGCGGCTTCGGGGGCGATCGACTCAGTTTCTGCCATGGGATCAAGGCTACCGTGCGCCCGCCCTGCGGGGGAATTCGCGTGAGCCCGACGAGACCCCGGTCTCAGTCGAGGAGAGCGAGGATCTCCTGGGCCTGCGCCTCGGTGATCCGACCGAGTGCAAGCGCCTTCGCCGTCGTCGACCGGGCCAGTGCGATGTAGCTGTTGCGGGTCGCCGGACTGGAGACGCTGAGACTGTATTCGCTCAGGGCGGCCAGGTGCGCGGCCAGGGTTCCCGCGTCGCCCCGGCTGACCGGGCCGGTGAGGGCCTTCGCACCGTTCTGCAGGGTGTTGGCGACGCTGGCGTCGACGAGGGCGGTGAGGACCCGGGAGGGATCGTCGACCCCCGCCTCGGTGAGCATGTCGAGGGCTTCGGAGATGATCGTGATCGTGTGGTTCGAGGCGTGGGTGATCGCGGCATGGTAGAGCGGACGGTCGGCCTCGGCGATCTCGATCGGCTCCGCTCCCATCTCGACGACGAGGGCCTCCCCGACCGGGCGAATGGGTGCCGGGGCGGTGACGGCGACCGTCGACTGCCGCAGCCGCGGCAGGTCGAGGGCGGTGCCGGTGAAGGTGAGCGAGGGGTGGAGGGCGATGGGCAGGGCTCCGACGCCGGTCGCGGGTTCGAGGACGTCGGTGCCGAAGCGTCCGGCGCAGTGGACGATGATCTGTCCGGCATGGATGCGCCCGAGGGCGACGAGACCGGAGACGAGGGAGGAGATCTCATCGTCGGGGACGGCGACGAGGAGGAGCTCGGCGCGTTCGGCGATCCGGTCGGGTGGGAGGACCGGAACCCCGGGCAGCATCTCCTCGGCCCTCTCCAGGCTCGTCGCCGAGGTGGCGCTCACCCCGATGATCGCGTGCCCGGCCGCCCGCCAGGCGGCCCCGATCACGGCACCGACCCGCCCTGCGCCGATGATGCCGATGCCCAGCCGCGGTGCGTCGGGGACGCTCATCGGCCGATCCCCGTCCCGCTGCGGACCTGCTCGTCGTAGCGCTGCCGGGCGATGCGGGTGCGGTCGGCGTGCTCGGCGAAGAACGCCAGAGCATCCTCGGTGGCCTGATGGGTGACATGGGGTTTGATGGGCCCTGCCGTCGAATGGACGGCGACCGTGGCGAGCCCGAGGGCCCGCTGGAGGGGCCCCTGCTGGAACTGCATCGACTGCACGCGCTCATGCGGGACGAAGTCGACTCGGCGTTCGAAACGGCCGAGGCGGATGATCAGCAGCGCATCGGTGAGCGCGAAGGCGCGACGCCTCCACACGAGCGGATCGATCCACCGTGAGGACCGCGGCTGCCGATGGAACTCCGCCTCGGCGGCGGCTGCCTCAGCACCGTCCGCGACCGGACCGTGCATCGCGGCGAGGATGAGGCTGCGCACGCTCACCCCACCTGAGACCCGGGGTTCGGGCAGGGCGAGGCCGATCATCGTCAGCGCCTGGTCGAGGTCGCCGACGGGCAGGAGCAGGTTCGACTCACCGGACTCACCGGAGCTGGCGATGTTGTACTCGGCCTTCCACCATCCGGCCTTCCGCCACAGGAGCGGCTGGTGGAGCGCCACGGCCTGCACCCGGTCGAGCGGGATGACCTTGCGCGAGGTCGAGGCGAGACCGTGGCTGACGGCGAGCCCGGAGTCGGTGAGGCGGACGACGAAGTTCGCATTGTTGAGGTCCTTCTTCACCGAGGCGAAGGCGGCGATGCCGGCGGGCAGGACGCCGAAGAGCATCGGCACGGCGGCTTCGCGGACGCCGCTGATGAAGAGGATGATCGCTGCGACGATGACGGCGACGAAGATGAGGACGCCGATGAGGAAGTCCGTCTTGAGCAGGGAGGCGATGACCACCCGGTGGACGGGGACGCGGATGATCTCGCCCTCGTCCTTGACCTGGGCCGACACCCCATAGGGAGCGAGCATGTCGTTGAGGCTGCCTTCGGCCTCCCCGAGCGCGTCGCCGGCCATCGTCGAGAGCCGTTTGGTCAGCCGCACGCCGACGCTGTCTCCGGCGCGTTCGGGGGCTGAGAGGTCGATCGTCGGTGCGCGGGTTCCGTCTCTCCCGTCACCGGGAATTCCCTCGCCGAGGCGGTCCCCCGTCTCCGTCGCGCCCTGGCCCTCCCCCGGGCCCGGGGCATCGGCGGGCGCGGCGGCCTGCTTGACGTCGCGGACGGCGGCGAGGAGTTCGTCGCGCAGCAGGTCGGCGCGCTTCCTGCTGAGGTACTTCAGCGACACGTTCGAGCCCTTGCCGCCGGCGACGTCGAAGACGAGTTCGGCGAGTCCGAGGAGGCGCGGCAGGAGCTTCTGCTGGAGGTCGATCGACTGGACGCGGTCGAGGCGGGCTTTGCGCACCTTCTTCGCGATCAGTCCGGAGCGCGCGTAGATCGCCTCGTCGTCGACGCGGTAGCCCATGACCCGCCACGCGAGCCAGCTGTAGAGGGCGCCGATGAGGACGATGAGGACGATTCCGCCGATGACGGCGAGGAGCACGAGCTGGTGGGAGCCGAGCCAGGCGGCGAAGGAGAGGTCGATCGCGTCGCCGCTGGCGAGGTCGCTGATGGCCTGCTGGATGAAGTTCTGACCCACGTAGCCGCCGGCGACGAGGAAGACGACGATGATGCCGAGGCTCTCGAGCAGCGGCGTGAGCGGGTGGACACGGTGCCAGACGTCGGGGGCGGCCACCTCGGCGAGGGTGTCGGTCCCGTTCTGCGCTGCCATGCTCACAGGCCTGCCAGGTTCGCCTGCCCGAGGCCCGCGAGACTGTCGCGCAGGCGGTCGGCGTCGGCGCGGGGCAGGCCGGGGATCGTCGCATCGGTGGCGGCTGAGGCGGTGTGGAGCTTGACGGTGGCGAGGCCGAACATGCGGTCGATCGGGCCGGAGTCGACGTCGACGAACTGGAGGCGGCCGTAGGGCACGACGGTGGTGCGTCGGAAGAGGATCCCGCGGCGGATGAGGAGGTCGTCGTCGCGTTCGGCGTAGCCGATGACCTTGGCCTGACGGTAGAGGACGATGAGGTAGACGATCGTCCAGATGAGGACGGCGACCCACGGCAGGTGGAGCCAGGGCTGGTCGCTGACGATCACGGGCAGGGCGATCGCGGCGGCCAGCAACGGGACGAAGAAGCACAGGGAGGCGATGGTCTCTTTGAGCCAGTACTTGGGGCTGACTCGGGTGAAGACGACGTCATCCGGAGTGGCTGTCATGCGGCTTCGGCTCCTGGAGGGTCTTGGGGCGGGAGAGTACAGAAGATCTCGACGATGATGCCGACGATCATCAGCGCGGCCGCGGCCGCCATCGCCAACAGCATACCGGCAGCCAGGTCGTTGCGGATGCCGGGCGCGGAGAGGAAGTAGTACGCGGCGTTGCCCACGTACCATCCGGCCAGTCCGGCTCCGGTCAGGGCGCTGGCCTTGGCCATCACCGCCACGCGCGCAGCCTGGAGGGGGTCGATCTCGCGGGTCCGGTCACCGTCGTTCCATCGCTTGATGGGGTACCCGAGGACGAGGAGGACGGCCGAGAGGATGAGCATGCCGATGATCGCGAACCACGGCTGACCGGGCAGGGCGAGGCCCTGGGATTCGAGCAGGACGTCGACGACGACGCCGAGCAGGGTGCCGGCGGTCGCCCAGAGGACGAGGGTGCCCGGTGTCGTTCGCTGCATGTGTCCCAGTCTTGCAGATCAGGCGTCTGCGCGCTCGATCCCCTGGTCGTCGAGGGAGGCGATGGCCTCGGCGATCGGTCGCGGCCCCGTCGGTGAGTCGACGACCGTGTCCGGGGCGATCTCCGCCCAGGGCACGAGGACGAAGGCCCGCTCGTGGGCGCGCGGGTGCGGCAGGGTGAGGGCGGCGGAGTCGAGGACGACGTCGACTCCCTCGGCGGTGTAGGCGATGACGTCGATGTCGAGCGTCCTCGGCCCCCATCGCAGCTCACGGGTCCGTCCGCAGGCGACCTCGATGCCCTGGCAGACGGCGAGCAGTTCGCGCGGGGGCAGGGTCGTCTCGACGATGACGCCGAGGTTGAGGAAGTCGTTCTGCTCGACCCCTCCCCACGGTGCGGTGCGGTAGAGCGAGGAGCGGGAAGCGACGCTGATGCGCGGGTGCCGGTCGAGGGCGGCGACGGCCTCATCGAGGGTGGTCGCGGCCTCACCGAGGTTGGCACCGAGGCTGAGGTAGGCGCTGGCCGACGCGGGGTCCGATCCGTCGGCCTGGGGCGCCGTCTCCCGGGACCGGTCGACGGTGACGGTCACGTCGGCGAAGGTGTGGTCGATCGGGGCACTGGGTTTGTGGACGACGACCTCGACACGCTCGGTCAGGGTCAGGCAGTGGGCGGCGATCGCCTCGGCGAGGGTCTCGATGAGGTCGAACGTGTTGTCCTCGACGATGCGGGCGACATCCTCGGCGAGTTCGCCGTAGTGGATGGTGTCGGCGATGTCGTCGGTGGCCGCAGCCGCCGCCGTCGACGCGTGGAGGGTGACGTCGATGACGAAGTCCTGGCCGTCGCGCTTCTCGAAGTCGAAGACGCCGTGGTTGCCGCGCACGGTGAGTCCGCGCAGCGCGATCCGGTCCGGCAGCCCGCTCACCGCTGCGTCCCCGGGGACGGGGCGTGGTCGGCGATGGCGCCTGCGACCCGGCACGCCAGCGCCGAGGAGGCCGGGTCGTGGACGCGCACGGCCCACGCTCCGGCCTGGGCGGCGAAGGCGGAGATCACGGCGGTCGCCTCGTCCTTCTCAGCCTCTCCGGCCTGGGCCGGATCCTCAGGTGAGACGAGAGAGGCGATGAAGCGCTTGCGGCTCGCGGCCACGAGCAGGCGCTGATCGAAGACGGCGAACTCGCTCAGCCCGGCCAGAATCTGCCAGTTGTGCTCGGCGTTCTTCGAGAACCCCAGACCCGGGTCGACGATGATGTCGGCGGGGTCGACGCCGGCGGCGACGGCGGCGTCGATGCGGGTGCGCAGCTCGGCGATGACCTCGGCCACGACGTCGTCGTAGTGGAAGCTCGCATCCGCCCGGTCGAGGTAACCGCGCCAGTGCATGAGGACGATGGGAACGCCGGTGTCGGCTGCGACGGAGAGCATCGCGGGATCGGACAGGCCTGCCGAGACGTCGTTGATGATCTGCGCCCCGGCGTCGATGGCGGCCGCGGCCACGCGTGCGCGCATCGTGTCGACGCTGATGCGGGCCCCTGCGCCGGCGAGCTCGCGGACGACGGGGATGACGCGACGCAGCTCCTCGGCCTCATCGACGCGGGTGGCTCCCGGCCTCGTCGACTCTCCGCCGATGTCGAGGATGTCGGCTCCGGAGGAGAGGAGGTCGAGCCCGTGGGCGACGGCCGAGGACTGGTCGAACCAGCGGCCGCCGTCGGAGAAGGAGTCGGGCGTGACGTTGAGGACGCCCATGATCTGCGTCGCCATCGCTCAGCCTCGGAGGATGAGGCTCATCGCCTCCGCCCGGGAGGCCGGTTCGCGCAGCTGGCCGCGCACCGCCGAGGTGATCGTCGAGGCACCGGGTTTGCGCACGCCGCGCATCGTCATGCACAGGTGCTCGGCTTCGACGACGACGATCGCGCCCTGCGGTTCGAGGTGCTTCATCAGGGCGTCGGCGATCTGACTCGTCAGCCGCTCCTGCACCTGCGGGCGGCGAGCATAGACCTCGACGAGGCGGGCGAGCTTCGACAGACCCGTGACCTTGCCGTTCTTCGCCGGGATGTAGCCGACATGGGCGACCCCGTGGAAGGGGACGAGATGGTGTTCGCACATCGAGTAGAGGTCGATGTCGCGGACGAGGACCATCTCCTCGTGGCTGATGTCGAAGGTCACCGAGAGGATCTCGGCGGGGTCCCGGTGGAGGCCGGCGAAGATCTCCTCGTACGCCCGGGCCACGCGGGCCGGGGTCTCCTGCAGACCCTCACGGTCGGGGTTTTCGCCGACGGCGAAGAGGATCTCGCGCACGGCCGCGGCGATGCGGTCATGGTCGATCGTCGGTCGTTCCTCAGCGGTCTCGCCGAGGTCGCTGAACACGTAGTCGGTCATCAGCGGTCGCTTCCTGGGTCGTAGCCTCCACCCGTGGACGGACCGATCGGGCCGGTGGGCCCGGTCGGTCCCGAGGGGCCGGTCGGACCGTTCGGGTCGACGGGTCCCGGCGGGTTGTGGGGAACGTCGGGGCCGTTGGTGCCGGTGGGTCCGGCCCCCGGCAGGTCGGTGGTGTCGGGACCGGGTCCGCCGCTGTGGCCCGTCTCGCCGTTGCCGCGGCCGCTGGCGGGCGCCGGCGGGACGATGGGTCCCCGGTCGGAGACGGGACGCTCGTCGTTGGCCAGCCACACGTCGCGGCGGGGGCGCTTGACGACGGTGGCGAAGATCGCCTCGAGTGCCGCCTGGTCGAGGGTTTCGCGTTCGAGGAGCTGGTAGGCGAGGCTGTCGAGGACGTCGCGGTTGTGGGTGAGCACCCAGTAGGCGTCGGCGTGGGCGGTGTCGATGAGCAGCCGCACCTCTTTGTCGATGGCCGAGAGCGTCGAATCGCCGTACTCGTCGCCGCCGCCGTAGCCGCGCCCGGCGAAGGGCTCGGACTGGTCGTCGCCGATCTTGACCATGCCGAGCTTCTCGCTCATCCCGTACTGGGTGACCATCTTCCGGGCGATGTTCGTCGCCTTCTCGATGTCGTTGCTCGCCCCGGTCGTCGGGTCGTGGAAGACGACCTCCTCGGCGACGCGTCCGCCCATCGCATAGGCGAGCTGGTCGAGGAGTTCGTTGCGGGTCGTCGAGTACTTGTCCTCGGTCGGCAGCACCATCGTGTAGCCGAGCGCGCGACCGCGCGGGAGGATCGTCACCTTCGTCACCGGGTCGGTGTCGTTCATCGCCGCCGCCACGAGCGCGTGCCCGCCCTCGTGGTAGGCGGTGACGAGGCGCTCCTTGTCGTTCATCAGGCGTGTGCGCTTCTGCGGTCCGGCGATGACGCGGTCGATCGCCTCGTCGAGGATGCGGTTGTCGATGACCTTCGCGTTCTCCCGCGCGGTGAGCAGGGCGGCTTCGTTGAGGACGTTGGCGAGATCGGCGCCGGAGAAGCCGGGCGTGCGCTTGGCGATCTGTCCGAGGTCGACGTCGGGGGCCAGCGGCTTGTCCTTCGCGTGGACCTCGAGGATCCGCTTGCGGCCCTTCATGTCCGGGGCCTCGACGGGGATCTGCCGGTCGAAGCGGCCCGGGCGCAGGAGCGCGGGGTCGAGGACGTCGGGACGGTTGGTCGCGGCGATGAGGATGACGTTGGTCTTGACGTCGAAGCCGTCCATCTCGACGAGGAGCTGATTGAGCGTCTGCTCGCGCTCGTCGTGGCCGCCGCCCATGCCGGCGCCGCGCTGGCGGCCGACGGCGTCGATCTCGTCGATGAAGATGATGCAGGGGGCGTTCGCCTTCGCCTGTTCGAAGAGGTCGCGGACGCGGGAGGCGCCGACGCCGACGTACATCTCGACGAAGTCGGAGCCGGAGATCGAGTAGAAGGGCACTCCTGCCTCGCCGGCGACGGCCTTCGCGAGCAGGGTCTTGCCGGTTCCGGGCTGGCCATAGAGGAGCACGCCCTTGGGGATCTTCGCGCCCACGGCCTTGAACTTCTCGGGTTCGGCGAGGAACTCCTTGATCTCCTCGAGCTCTTCGAGAGCCTCGTCGACTCCCGCCACGTCCTTGAACGTGACGTCGGGGTTCTCCTTGTTGACGAGCTTGGCCTTCGACTTGCCGAAGTTCATCATCTTCCCGCCGCTCATCTGGGAGATGAGGAACCAGAAGACGATGAAGATGATGACGAAGGGGATGAGTGTGCCCAGCAGCGACATCAGCCAGCTCTGCTGCGGCACCTCGTCGGTGTAGCCTTGTGTCGGGTTCGACTCGGTGACGGCCTCGACGACCTCATCGCCGCGCTGCTCGACATAGTAGAACTGGACCTTGTTCCCGAAGTCCTGACCGTCGATCTTGAGGTCGTCCTTGAGGGTGAGGTCGACGCGCTGGTCGCGATCGACGATCTTGACCTGTTCGACCTTGTCGTCGGCGAGGAGCTTGAGTCCCTGTTCGGTGTCGATCTGGCTGAACCCGACCCGACTGAAGAGGAGCGCACCGATGGAGACGACGAGGAGTGCCATGACGATCCAGATCAACGGACCCTTCGTCGCCTTGGTGAGCAGGGGACGTCGCTTGTTGGACTCGGCCATAGATCCTCTCAGGAATTCAGTCTCGACAGCCCGGCCAGGCCGCCGCGGCTGCCTGGGAGCATCCCCCACAGCCTAGTACGTACCTCTGGGATAGCGGGAATCCGTGAGGTTTTGTTCCCAGGCCAGGTCAGCTGTCAGCGAACGCGGGGTTCGCGTTCAGCTGCGTGCGTCGACCGGCGGCGGGTTCGCTCAGCTGTAGACGTGCTGGGCGAGGGTCGCGACGAACGGGACGTTGCGGTACTTCTCCGCGTAGTCGAGCCCGTAGCCGATGACGAACTCGTTGGGCACGTCGAAGCCGACGTACTTGACGTCGATGTCGACCTTGACGGCTTCGGGCTTGCGCAGCATCGTGCAGATCTCGACGTCGGCGGCTCCGCGCGAGCGCAGGTTCTGCACGAGCCACGAGAGAGTGAGGCCGGAGTCGATGATGTCCTCGACGATGAGGACGTGGCGTCCGGTGAGGTCCGTGTCGAGGTCCTTGAGGATGCGCACGACGCCCGAGGACTTCGTGCCCGACCCGTACGAGGACACCGCCATCCAGTCCATCGTCACCGGAGAGTGCAGGGCCCGGGCGAGGTCGGCCATGACCATGACCGCTCCCTTGAGGACGCCGACGAGGAGGATGTCCTTGTCCTTGTAGTCCTCATCGATGGCGGCTGCCAGTTCAACGAGTCGGGCGGCTATCTGTTCTTCCGAGACGAGCACTTCTTCGATGTCATTGCCGAGATCGTTGATGTCCACTGCGGTCGATTCTCCTCGTGTGGGGTGGGTGTGCCTCCATTATGGGTGACGGATGACCCCACAGCCACCTCACCCGGGCCCCGCCTCAGCGAGTTCGTCGTCGACGGTGCCGGGCGCGGCCGAGAGGTACCCGGTGACCCCCATGAGGGCGGAGACGACGATGAGGAGGACGAGCGGAGGCGTCCACGATCCGCTCGCTCCCAGCAGGGCGCCGACGGCGAGCGGCCCGAGGGCGGCGAGGACGTACCCGGTGGATTGGACGAACGCCGAGGTGCGCGCCGTGATCGAGACGTCTCGGGTGCGGCTGGTGATGAGGGCCAGCGCGGCCGGGAACGCGAATCCGCCGTAGGAGAGCAGGACCGCCCAGAGGACCGGCGCCGAGGCGGGGGCGAGGAGGAGGCCCGTGTAGCCCGCGACGGCGCTGGCTGAGAAGGAGACGAGGAACGCCCGCGGGGCGAGGCCGCGCATGATGATCTGCGGGGCGAGGAAGCCGCCGGGCAGACCGCCGAGGGTGACGATCGTGAGCATGATTCCGGCGGTCACGGCGTCGAGGCCGGCGTCACGGTAGATCTGCGGCAGCCACCCGAACTGGACGTAGGCGTTGACCGACTGGAGGCCGAAGAACATCGCCATGTACTTCGCCTTCGCCGTCGAATGGATGTGCCGCCTCGGCGCGGGCGTCTCCCCCCGCTCACGCCGCGGACGAGGGAGGACGGGCACCGAGCCCGTCGCGCGCAGGACCGCCCACGTCGCCAGGGCGGCGAGCGGGACGAGCATCCATGCGCCGAGTCCGATCCGCCAGTCGCCGAAGTGCTCGGCGAGCGGCGCGGTGAGGAAGGCGGGGACCATCGCGCCCAGGCCGAGGGAGACGGTGAAGGTCGTCGCCCCGAGGTGGACGCGGTGCGGGAAGCGGGTCTTGACGAAGACGGGGAGGATGACGTTTCCGAACGACATCCCGGCCAGTGCGGTGACGGTGAGGAGAGCGAAGGGCAGGGATGAGTCGACGAGGACGCGGGCACCGATCCCTGCGGCGATGAGCGCACACGAGACCGCGAGCGAGGCGAAGAGGCCGACGCGGCGCAGCAGCGGCACGGCGAGGAACCCGCACAGGGCGAAGATGAGGCCGGGCAGGGCGGTGAGCAGGCCGGTCTGCCATTCGGCGAGGCCGTAGGCGGTCTGCACCTCGGCGAGGACGGGGCCGAGTGAGGACGCGGCAGGGCGCAGCGACGAGGCGATGAGGACGAGGCAGACGAGAGCGAGGATGTCGAGCCCGGGACCTGTGCGCGGATGCTCGGTCCCGGGGGTGCTCATCATGCGCCCATCCTCTCACTCGGTCTCGTCTCGGGTCCGCGGCGTCCGCGCTCCGGCACGGGGGTCTCCGGCGGTGCCGGATCCGGGGTGACTGCCGGGACGTTCGGCGGGAGCCGGTGCCGGGACGTTCGGCGGGAGCCGGTGCCGGGCGCAGGCGGTGCCCACCGCCGGTTCCCACCGAACCGAATAATGGTATACCGTTTGGGTGGATGCGTCGAACGCAGTCGCCGCAGCGGCGACGGGCCCGAGCTCGACGCCGGTTGCCGCCCCGACGAACGAAACGGAGTACCCGATGACCATCACCGTGAGGAATGTCAGGATCGCCCCCCATCGCCCCGACGAGGCGGCCGTCGACGTCGTCGTCGACGACGGCCGGATCGCCGCGGTCGTCCCGAGCGACGGGGCGGCCGGTTCGGGCGACCCCGGTGCCGCATCGGATACGGGCGACGCCGATGCCGCATCCGCGCACGAGATCGTCGACGGGAGGGGCCGGGTGCTGCTGCCCGGGCTCGGCGACGTCCACGCGCACCTCGACTCGAACCGGATGGGGCAGACGTTCCGCCCGCACACAGCCGACGGAACCCTGCACGGCTACATCATGAACGACCGGCGGAACTGGCGCGACGGCGAACGGACGGTGCGCGACCAGGCGAGCTATGCGATCGCTGCGATCATCGCCTCGGGCGGGTCGCGGATCCGCTCGCACGCCCAGGTCGACTCCGACACCGGACTCGAGCGCTTCGCCGGAGTCCGCGACGCCCTGTCCGCGCATGCTGACGTCCTCGACTCGCAGATCGTCGCGTTCCCGCAGGCCGGAATCGTCCGGGAGAAGGGCGTGGCCGATCTGCTCGACGCGGCACTGCGGGAAGGCGCCGATCTCGTCGGCGGCCTCGACCCCGTCCAGTACGACCGCGACCCGGTCAGGCACCTCGACATCGTCTTCGGTCTCGCGGAGAAGCACGGCAAGGGCCTCGACATCCACCTCCACGAGGGCGGGACCGCAGGCGTGTACTCGTTCGAGGAGATCGCCCACCGGACGACGGCGCTCGGCCTGCAGGGGAAGGTGACGATCTCCCATGCGTTCGCGCTCAACACGAACCCCGAACCGGTCGTCCGTGACCTCGTCGAACTCCTCGCCGAGGCGGGAGTGTCCCTGACGACGGTCGCCCCGGCCAAGGGGAGCCTGCCGCAGAGCCTGCTCTCCGCGCATCGGGTCGCCGTCGGCCTCGGCGAGGACGGTCAGCGCGACTACTGGAGTCCCTACGGCGACGGTGACCTGCTGCGGCGGACATGGCAGCTCGCCTTCACCAACGGCTTCCGCCGCGATGAGGACATCGAGCACTGCCTCGACATCGCCTCCCGCGGCGGAGCGCAGGTGATGGCCGGTGCCCGCCCCGATGGCACCGCACTCGTCGACGATGCGGCCTACGGCCTCGGCGTCGGGGCGCCTGCGGACTTCCTGCTCGTCGATGCGGACACGGTCACCTCGGCGATCATGGACTGCCCGACCGATCGGGACGTCTACAAGGGCGGGCGTCTCGTCGCCTCTGGCGGGGAGCTCCTCGGCGGCCTTCGCTGACCGCCCCCGCGCGGCACAATCGGAATCGCCTCCCTCGCGTATCCCCACCCGCAGCGACAAAACCACCGTCTGCACATGTAGGACGTGACGCTCCGTGGAGGACGTGCGGCGCTCAGCGGTGTGTGAGGCTGCGGGTTGCGTGTGCGTCTGCCGGAGCAACGCGAGGCCCAGGGTTGTCTGTGACGCTCAGGGTACGAGGTGCGTGGCTGCGGGTTGTCTGTGACGTTGCGGGTTGTGATTGCGTTCGCGGATTGTGTGTGACGCTGCAGGCGCGGATTCCTGGCGTCAGCCGCGGGCGGCCTTCGCGGCCGGTCCGAAGCACACGGTGCCCGCTCCGTCACTGCCGCCTGAAACGACGACCTCGGTGTCGCCGGGCAGCGAAAGGTGCCTCCCCGCTCCCCCGCCGTGTCGCGCAGCGGCGCCCTGCCTGATGAGCACCGCGAGCTCGGCGACGCGTGCCGCGCCGAAGCTCTGCGCGGGCACCCCGAGGGAGATCAGCCATTCGCGCAGGACGCGGGTGAGCAGAGCATCGTCGAGGTCGGCGAGCTCGGCCAGCCGGAGTTCGCGGCGACCACGGACGGCTGCGACCGCCTCGGCGGCGGATGCGTCGAGGAAGTCGGCGTCTGTCCGGCACAGCTGCGCGGTCCGGGCGAGGTTGTCGGTCACCGGCTGACCGAGATCGGCCTCGAGGGAGGTGAGCAGGGACCGGACGCGGACGCGCGCATAGGCACGGTCGGCGTTCATCGGGTCGTCCCAGACGGTGATGCGCTGTGCTGTGCACGACGCCTCGGTCGTCGCCCGGTCGATGTCGAGCAGCGGTCGCAGCACGGACCCGGCGCGCACCGCCATTCCCGCCAGAGACCGCGTCCCCGAACCGCGCAGCAGCCCGAGCAGCACCGTCTCGGCCTGATCGCTGCGCGTGTGCGCGGTGACGATCCACTCGGCGCCGACCCGCGCCCGCACCTCCTCCAATGCCGCATACCTGGCGTCGCGGGCGGCGGCTTCGAGGCCTTCGGGTCCGGCGGTGACGTCGACCCGCACCGCCTCGGCCGGCACGCCCCACGACTCCGCGGCCGCCACCACCTCGGCGGCCACCTCGGCGGATCCGGGCTGGAGTCCGTGATCGACGGTCACGGCACGGGCCTCGACCTCGCCGCGCCGGTGGAGGAATGCGCACGCGTGGAGGAGCGCCATCGAATCCGCTCCCCCGGAGACGGCGACGACGATCCGGGGCACGGAGCCGGCACCCAGCCCGGCGCGCACGGCGTTGCGGATCGCCCCGCTCGCCGGATCGAGGGTCGGACGGCGTGCGTGCTCAGCCATCGCGGGCCTCACCCGTGGACGCGGTCGAGCCACAGCCGAGGCGTGTGGATCTCCGCGCTCGTGGGCAGGTTCGCCGGGCTCGAGTAGACGGCGCCGAAGCCGGTCTGCCCGACCTCGTTGCGGACCTCGCGGACGAACTTCGCCCCGTCGCGGTACTGTGCGAGTTTGAGGTCCATCCCGAGCAGGTTGGAGAGGAACCCGCCCTGTCCGGCGTCGCGGCGCGCCTCGAAGCGGCGGCGCAGCTTCCGCACGCTGGGGATGACGCTGAGGCCGACTTCGTCCATGACGACGTCGGCATGTCCCTCGAGGAGGCTGAGGATCGCCGAGGCGTCGGTGAGTGCCGTGCGCATACTCTCGTCCCGGATGAGATCGACCATGCTCGCCTGTCCGCGGACGATCCGCCCGAGGACGGCGAACACCTCGGCGAGCGTCGAGAGTCCCGGGGCCGAGAGCGGGGTGGCCACCAGCTGGGAGAGCAGACCCCGCATGTGCTCGCGCAGCCACGGTGCGGTGGCGAACTGGACCTGGTGTGTGGCTTCGTGGAGGGCGACCCACATCCGGAAGTCGCGGGGTCTGACCTTCATCGCCTCCTCGGCGATGAGGATCGAGGGCGCGACGAACATCAGGCGACCGGCGTCCGTGGCGAACGGATCGTACTGGCCGAGCACCCGCGTCGAGAGCAGGGAGAGGACCCCGGCGACCTCGGCTCCGGCCGCCCTGCGCGCCGCCGGACCGGGGGCGACCGGCAACGCGGAGACGTCGACCATGCCGTTGAGGGACTCGGCGTTGGCCTTGATCCAGCCGACCTGGTCGAGGACGAGCACCGCACCCGCCCCGAGCCTGCCCCGCACGTCGTCGGCATGGGCGGGGTCGAGGAGGAAGGCGTCGACGACGAGGTCCTGGGCGGTGAGCGCGTTCTCCTTCATCTCCGCCACGAGCGCCTCGACCTCTCCGGGTGCAGGCAGTTTCGCGGCGGAGACGACCTCCTTGGCCGTCCGGACGGCGAACCTCTCGTCGACGATCATCGGCACCCGCAGTCGGCGAGGGCGGAGACGAGATCGTCGACGGTCTTCCGGGCCTCGAGGATCTTGTCCTTGTCGACGCCGTCGATCTGGACGCTGAAGACGAGGTACCGACCGTCGGCGTCGAGGACTCCCCCGGCCAGCGAGGTCACCGTCGAGAGCGTCCCGGTCTTCGCATGCACCGTCCCTGCGGCGTTGACGTCGTCGCCGAAGCGGTCGGTGAGCGTGCCGGTCAGGCCCCCGACCGGGAAAGAGCTGATGAGGCTCGAGAGCGAGTCCTTCGCCGTCACCGAGGACTGGAGGACCGTGGTGAGGTCGTGCGGGCTGATCCGGTTGCCGTAGTCGAGCCCGGAGGTGTCGTTGAGCTGGGTCTGCCCGAGGTCGACGGTGTCCTCGAGGGCGGCGATGACGCCCTTGGGTCCGTTCTCGAGGCTGCCGGGCATCCCCTGCGCGATCGCGACCTCGTTGCCGAGCACCTCGGCGACGACGTTGTCGCTGTGGACGAGGGCGTACTCGACGATCTCGGAGATTGTCGCGGACTCGACGGACGCGAGCGTCTCCGCGGATTCCCCGGACCCAGCGGTCTCCCCGGACCCGGCGGTCTCCCCTGACCCAGCGGATTGCTCCGACTCAGCGTTCGCCTCGGCGGGGGCAGCCTCGGTGACGGTGATCCCTGCGGTTTCGAGCTCGGTGCGGAAGGCGTCGAAGGCGACCTGGGCCGGCTTGTCGCTGCGCGCCCGCCACGCGTTGTTCGGGTCGCCGAGGTATCCGCTGTCGACCATGAGCGGCTGGATCGGGGTGATGACGCCCTTGCCGATGTCCGCGCGCTCCCAGCCGGGGCTGAAGTCGGTGCCGGGGTATCGACTCGTGTCCAGGCGCAGTGCCACCTCGTGGGTCTTCCGCTCCTTGAGCGCCGCCGCCGTCTCCTGGGCCAGGGTCGTCAGTCCGGCATGGCCGTTGACGGATCCCGGCTGGGACTCGCCGCCGCCGAGGAGGACGTCCCCGCCGCCGACGAGCGAGACCGTCCCCGTGGCCGGGTCGAACGTCGTCGTCGTGGTCAGCCGCTCGTCTCCGCCGATGGCCAGCAGCGCCGCCGAGGCGGTGAGGACCTTCGTCACCGACGCCGGGGTCCGGGCTCGGTTCTCGTCGGCGGCGAAGAGGACCTTGTCGGTGAGGCCGTCGCGGACCTCGACGCCGAAGCCCTTGACCTTCGATTCGCCGAGGATGCGCTCGACCTCCGGTCCCACCTTCGTCGGGATCGGTGCGGTGTCGTCGAGCGCCGAGGCGGGGGCCGGGACGTCGCGTCCCTGCGCTTCGGGTGTGGGAACGGGGTCGACTTCGATCGCGGGCTCGGTGGTGAGGAATCCGGGGACGACGTCGGCGGCGTCGGCGACGCCGTAGCCGAGCGCTCCGGCGAGGAGGATGCCGGCACTCACCCCTGCTGCGATCCGACCCCGCCTGCGCGTGCGGCGGGGACCGTCCGCGGAGTCCTGCGGACGGTGATCGGAGGTGGGGTTCAAATGCGGGCTCCCATTCGTCTCGGCGGCGGGCCCTCTCTGGGCCGAGGAGGAGGGCTGAGGATGTCTCGGCGGGGACTTGTAGGCTCTATCCTAGTGATGCCACCCTAACGCGTAAGGAGCACTATGGAACTCTTGGCCACCATCGAGATCCCTCGAGGTTCGCGCAACAAGTACGAAGTCGATCACGAGACCGGCCGGGTCAAGCTCGACCGCTACCTCTTCACGTCGATGCAGTACCCCGCGGACTACGGTTTCATCGAGGACACTCTCGGCAACGACGGTGACCCCCTCGACGTGCTCGTCCTCCTCACCGAACCCCTGTTCCCGGGTGTGCTCGTCGACGTCCGCCCCATCGGCATGTTCCAGATGGAGGACGAGGCCGGCGGCGACGACAAGGTCCTCGCGGTTCCCGCCGGCGACCCCCGCTGGGACTCCTACCAGGACATCGGCGACGTCGACAAGTTCACCCTCGACGCGATCGAGCACTTCTTCACCCGCTACAAGGATCTCGAGCCGGGCAAGTTCGTCAAGGGGTCGAACTGGGTCGGCCGGGAGGCCGCCGAGGCCGAGGTGACCGCCTCGATCGAGCGCTTCAAGAAGGACGCGCACTGATCGGCCTCTGAGCCTCTGGAGCCGAGCTCACCTCAGCTCACCTCATCGACCGCCTCGACGATCATGTCGGGGCGGTCGATCATCATCAGGTGCCGGGAATCGCGGATCTCATGACGGACGAGATCGGCGAAGGCCGCCTCGAGGATGCGGGAGCGGCTCCGGCTCGGCAGAGGAGGTGCGAGCAGCGCCGAGGTCCTGGCCCGGACCGGCTCGGTCCGGCCCCGCAGCGATTCGAGGTCGGCGGCCTGGCTGCGGTAGCTCAGCCATTCGGCGATCGCGGCCCTGAGCGTGTCCGGATCCGTGTACGGATCCTTGAACGCCTCGGGATCGAGGGCGCGACCCGAACCGCTCTGCCGGAGGAATCCCTGATGAGAGAGCCAGGAGGCGGCCTCACCGATCTGCTCACGGGTGACGAGCGCCCCGAGGACCGGCATCCATGTGGCGAGCGAGAAACGGCCGGCCGGGCCCCGGAACCGGTAGTCCTCGATCGAGGGGTCGACGAGGACGATGCCCGCCACGCGCTCGGGGCGCAGCCGGGCGAAGGCCTCGGCCCGGAACGCCGCCATGGAATGGGCGACGATGACGACCCGGGAATGACCCGCGATCGCCCGCTCCATCGCGGCGAGCTCGCCGGCGAGGTCGGGCAGCGTGCCCGGCCACCGGGTGCCGGCGAAGCCCGGACGGTCGAGCGCGATGACGTCCCGGTCGGGCATCTCCGCGATGACGGGCAGCCAGCCGGCGGCGGCGAGAGCACAGCCGTTGAGGAAGAGGACGGGGTCCTTCCCCTCCCCCGCCGAGGCGGTCGCCGGGCGCTGGTAGACGGTGAAGCCGTCGACGACGGCGCGCGACCACCGGGCGAACTCCGGCTCAGCCGACATCGCTCGTCTCTCTCCGCTTCTCCGGGGACCTGTCGGCCTCGCCTCGGCCGACGACGGCGAGGTAGCCCAGGTGCGCGCTCCACGCGGCGATGGTGAGCACGGCGATCGCCTGCACATAGCCCTGACCGGAGCGCCACACGGCCTCGATGATCACCGAGGCGAGGTTGGTGACGAGGAGGACGACGAGCACGGCGACGACGCCGCGACCGTAGGGTGTGCCCAGTCTGCCGCGACGACGCAGGGCGATGACCGCGATGACCATGCTCGCCAGGGCGGCGAGCGCGACGATCGTCGAGGCGATCGTGTGGAGGAGGAAGTCGGCGCGCAGCGGGTTCGCCGTGTACTCGGCGTAGCAGACCGGATCGAAGGTCTGCGTGCACGGCAGGGCGGCGATCGCGTCTCCGATCGTGGCAAGCCCCGTGAGGCCGATTGCGATGGCGAGCGGCACCGTCGCCCGACCGAAGCGGGAGCGCCACCCGCGCACACCGAGGACGGCGATGAGGACCATGAGGGTCCCGGCGATCGCGTCCCCGCTGCGGAAGACCCAGGAGGCGGGCTGATCCATCGCGGCGAGCTCGGAGAGGTAGCCCGACAGCGGCTGCGGGTGAGGGCTGAGGAAGAGCAGCACCCACGAGTCGTAGGTGATGAGCACCCCTGCCGCGAGCAGGATTGCGAAGATCCGGCGCATCTGTCTCCGTTCGTCTCTCTGCGGTCCGGGCAACCGTCGTCGGGCGCGGCTCAGTGGCCCTTGGGCTTGGCCAGCGGGAAGGTGATCGTCGAGCGGATAGTCTGCTCGGTGAGCAGCATGACGAGCCGGTCGAGGCCCATGCCCATGCCGCCGGCGGGCGGCATCCCGTATTCGAGGGCCGTGAGGAAGTCCTCGTCGAGCTGCATCGCCTCGGGGTCGCCGCCGGCTGCCGCCAGGGACTGCGCGGTGAGCCGCTCACGCTGGAGGACGGGGTCGACGAGCTCCGAATAGGCGGTGCCGAGCTCGGAGCCGAAGATGATGAGGTCCCACTTCTCGGCGAGCATCGGGTCGGTGCGGTGCTGCCTGGTCAGCGGGGAGGTCTCGGCCGGGAAGTCCGTGTAGAACGTCGGCGCCACCGTCGATCCCTCGGCGACCTCCTCGTAGATCTCCTGGAGCAGCATGCCCCAACCCCACTTCGGATTGACGGTGAGCCCGGTTCGCGCTGCGATCCTCCGCAGGGTCTCGATCGAGGTGGCCGTCGAGACCTCCTCGCCGATCTTCTCCGAGATCGCGTCGGTGAGCGAGACGGTCCGCCATTCCTCGGCGAGGTCGATCTCGTGTTCGACGCCGTCGACGGTGCCGCGCACGACCGTGGTGCCCAGGGCCGCCTCGGCGGCGTTGATGACCATCGTGCGGGTGAGCTCGCGCATCGTGTTGTAGTCGCCGCCGGCCTGATAGGCCTCGAGCATCGAGAACTCGGGGTTGTGGGTGGCGTCGACGCCTTCGTTGCGGAAGTTCCGGCCCATCTCGAAGACCCGGTCGAACCCGCCGACGAGGAGGCGCTTGAGGTAGAGCTCGGGGGCGATGCGCAGGTAGAGGTCGAGGTTGTAGGCGTTGATGTGGGTGAGGAACGGCCGCGCGTTCGCGCCCCCGTGCACCGTCTGGAGAATCGGGGTCTCGACCTCGAGGAAGCCGCGGGACTGGAGGGTCTCGCGGATCGTGCGGAACGTGTTCGAGCGGATGACCATGAGGTCGCGCTGGCCGGTGTTCATCGTGAAGTCGAGGTAGCGCTGGCGGACCTTCGCCTCGGGATCGCTCAGTCCCTGCCACAGGCTCGGCCAGGGCTGCAGGGACTTCGCCGACATCGTCCATGAGGTGACGAGGAACGACGGGGTCCCGTTGCGGGAGGTGCCCTCGCGCCCGCTCACGGAGATCCGGTCGCCGCGGGAGACCCACGCGGACAGTCGCCTCAGCGACTCCTCACCGAGCACCTCGCGTTCGCACACGAGCTGGTGGTCATGTCCCTCGCTGCGCAGGTCGAGGAAGACCACGCCGCCGTGATCGCGGATGCCGAGCACCCGCCCGGTGAGGACGGTGCCTTTCGCCGCCGCCGCTGCCGCCTCGGCGGGGTAGGGTTCGACCCCGGCCTCGAGCATCGCATCGCGCACGCCGAGGCGGTGCCTGACCTGGTCGGAGACCCGGACTCTGCCCGTGGGCGCGGGTTCGGGCGGGGCGATGTCGAGGAGCGGCGCCGCCTGCTCACGGGTGTAGATCGGCTGGCTCTCATTGCCCTTGGTGAACATCTTCGGCGGGGAGAGGAAGCCTTCGGCGATGCTCACGGCCAGACCGATGCGGGCGAGGTCGGATCCCTCCGGGTAGCAGAGCATGCGCGGCACCCACTCCGGATCGTACTTCTCGTTCGACCGATAGAGGGATTCGAGCTGCCAGAACCGGGAGAGGTAGAGGAGGATGTTGCGCCACAGCCGCTTGAGCGGTCCCGCCCCGAGCTCCTTGCCCTGCTCGAACGCGGAGCGGAAGACCGCGAAGTTGAGGGAGACGGCTGCGATCCCGAGGTCTCCTGCCTCGCGCATGAGACCGGCGACCATGAATTCGGTGACGCCGTTCTCCGCGAAGGGGTGTCGGCGCATGACGTCGAGCGAGACTCCCGAGGCGCCCCACGGCACGAAGCCGAGCAGTCCGGCGGTGGTCCCTGCCAGGGTTCCCGCGTCGGCGGGGAAGAGCGCCTCGACGAAGAGGTTTCCGCCGTCAGCCGGGTCGCCGAAGCGACCGAGGGCCATCGAGAAGCCGCGTTCGTTCTCTCCGTCGCGCCATTCGTCGGCGAAGATCGCGAGCTCCTCGAGCTCAGCGGCGGGGATCTCGGACTGGTGACGGATGCGGATCGTGTAGCCGAGACTGGTCAGCTTGGTCACGGCCCGTTGGACCTCCGGCAGCGCGGAGAGCGTGAAGTCCTTCGTGTGGAGGACGGCCTCGTCGCCGACGTGGAGGACTTTGAGGCCGGCATCGTGATAGGCCTGAGCGCCCTGCTTCGAGGCGGCGAGGACGGCCGGCACCCAGCCGAAGGACTCGGCGTGCGCGACGAAGGACCGCGCGGCCGCCGCCCACTGCTGCGGCGGTCCGACCGGGTCGCTGGCGACGAGGCAGACGCCGGCGTGGACCTGGTAGGTGATGACGCAGTCGTCGGCGAAGAACGCCGAACGGTCGCGGCGGGTGCCGAAGTAGCCGAGTGAGTCCGAGGAGTGTGCAGCCAGACCTTCGCGGATCCTGCGCTCCTGATCGATGTCGATGCGCTCTGCGTCCCTGGCCGAGCGCAGGCCAGTCCAGAACGCGAGGATGATGCTTGCGCCGGTGCCGAAGCCGAAGACCGAGAGCATCCAGCTCGCCTCCGTGCTCTCCTTGAGTCCGGCGAGTTCGGCGATGATCTGGCGCGCCTGGACTCCGGTGAGCCCGCCGATGAAGTACTGGACGACGAGGATGATCGCGGCGGTGATGACGATGCCCAGCGCGAGGACACCGATGGCCTTGAGGAATCCCCGCGGCTGGGTCTTCGCGTTGTACCACCTGCGGTGGACGATCAGGCCGATGAAGACGATGACCGGCAGGATCATCCCGGTGAAGAGGTCACCGGTCATCTCGTCGGGGGCGAAGACGATGAAGCCGTAGAGGATGACGGCGTAGAGAGCGAAGATGATGGAGAGGAAGACCAGCGTGATCCACCACGCCGCCCGCTTGCGGATGGCCAAGGCTGCGGCGAGGACGATGAAGACGACCGAGGTGACGAAGTCGACCGGAGTGAATGGCACGAACCATCGCCACATGAACTCGAAGAACCGGTCGAGCCAGCTTCCGGCCGGGGTGATGAGCTGGACGAGCATGAAGACGGCGACGATCGTCAGCACTCGCGGCAGCCACCGCACGAAGAGCGGGGCCTCGGACTGGGTGGGGACGGGTGTGGGAGGCATAGGGAGAATCCTGTCATACCCATCTGAACCGAGGCTCCAGGTGAAGGGCTCACGGAGCCGCGAGAGCGGCCTTCTGCCGCTGCGTTCCCTTACCCTGTCAAGTGATCCTGCCCTCGGCTGATCCCGCCCCGAGTCCGCCTCCGGGAGCGAAACCGGAGCTTAGGTGAGCCTAATGAGAAGTGTGAGCCAGGTTATGCGATTCTCGTGACATGAAACTCGACCATGTGTCCTTCGCCAGCGAACCCGACGGTTACAGAGCAACCGCCGAGCGCATCTCGGAGCAGCTCGGAGTGGTTCCCTACGACGGTGGAGTGCATCCGCGTTTCGGTACCAGGAATCTCATCTTCCCCCTCGCGGGCGGCCATTACCTCGAAGTCGTCGAAGCCTTGGAGCACCCGGCCGCTCTCTCCACCCCCTTCGGTCAAGCCGTGCGGACCCGGTCCGAGCTCGGCGGCGGCTGGATGGGCTGGTGCGTGTCCGTCGACGACCTCTCGGAGGTCGAGACGCGCCTCGAGCGCAAAGCCGTCGACGGCAACCGCACTCCGGAGTCCGGCGAGGAACTCAAGTGGCTGCAGATCGGAGTCAAGGGGCTCATCGCCGACCCCCAGCTGCCGTTCTTCATCAAGTGGTCCGCCGATTCGTCCCAGCACCCCTCGTCGTACAAGACCAATGAGGATGTCTCCATCGACACCCTGCAGATCGCCGGCGACCGCGATCGCCTCCGCGACTGGCTCGGCACCGACGACGCCAAGCCGATCCCGGAGATCCACATCGACTGGTCCGCGCCGCACGGTGCCCCGGGCATCATGTCGGTGACGTTCGCGACCGAGCGCAACGGTCTCGTGACGATCTGAGGCCCTGCGCCTCAGCTGTGGTCACAGAACCGAGGCGGAACCGCCCTGTGAGCGATTCCGCCTCGGTTCTGTGACCACTGTCGTCTGCGGCCGGACTCCTCCAGCCCGGCCCGGTCAGGCCGGGGTCGGGCCCTGGGATCCGTCACCCGCCTCAGCGACGTCATCACCGTCGGCGGCCCTCCGCCGCCGCAGGTGCGCAGCGGTGGCGAGTGCACCGCCGGCCGCGAGCAGCCCCGCTCCCCCGCCGAGGAGGGGCAGCGTCGCGTCCGTGCCCGTCCGCGGGAGGTCACCTCCCGCACCGCTGGATTCGGAGCCTCCGCCGTTCGCGCCTGCACCCGAACCGCCGTTCGCGCCTGCACCGCCGGATCCGCTGCCGCCCGAGCCGGAGCCGCCGGCGTCACCGGCCGCACCGGCTCCCGCCGCGGCGGCGTCCTTCGCCGCGTCCTGCGCGCCGCTCTTCGAGCCCGACGAATCGGCCTGCGCGTTGTCCTCGTCCTCGTTCGCCCCGTCCTGGTCGCCTTCGGCCGCGGAGTTCGCGTCCTCGTCGGCGTCCCCCGGGTCCTCGGTCGGCGTCTCGGTCGGCTCCTCGCCAGCGCCCTTGATCACCTGGACGACGGTCGGCCTCGGCAGGGCGGCGAGACCCGCGTCGACATCGGTCTCATCGACGTAGTCGGGGAAGCGCGAGTGCTGGTTCGACCACTCACCGTCCTCGCCGGGGTGCTGGACGGCGACGAACGCCGAATCGTACGCGTCGTGGACGAGCGGTCCGCACACCTCGCTTTCGCGGGGAACGGAGAGGAACTGCTCGACACGGCCGCGCTGATCGCCGTCGATGGTCACCTTGAACAGACCGTCGCAGTACCCGATTCCCGACGGGGCCCCGTCGGTGGAGATCCACAGGTTGCCTGCGGTGTCGAAGGTGACGTTGTCCGGACACGAGATCGGCGAGACCTGGTCGGCGGGGAACCCGGAGAAGTAGGTCGCGTCCCCCTGCTTCGGGTCGCCGCACACGAGGAGCAGCGTCCAGTCGAACTCGGTGCCGGTGTGGTCGCCGCCGCGCTCGGTGATCTCGACGATGTGGCCGTCGCGGTTCTCGGTGCGCGGGTTCGCCTCGTCGGCGCCGGCCTTGCCGTCGACGCCGCGGTCGGAGTTGTTCGTGCACGCGACGTAGATCCGTCCGTTGACCGGGTTCGGCTCGACGTCCTCGCAGCGGTCCATCTTCGTCGGCCCCACCTTGTCGGCGGCGAGACGGGTGTTGACGAGCACCTCGGCGACGGTCATGCCCGAAACCTGGGACTTCCCGCCCTTGACCAGCGGCAGCCATTGTCCGGCACCGTCGAACTCGCCGTCGGAGGGGACCGTTCCGCTGCCGTCGATCTCGCTCTTGGGCGAGTTGCCGGTGAACTTCGCGACGTAGAGGTCGCCCTCGGCGAGCAGGCGCATGTTCGCAGCCCGGTCGCCCTCGACGTAGCGGTTCTTCGAGACGAACTTGTAGAGGTAGTCGAACTTCTCGTCGTCGCCCATGTAGGCCACAGCGTGCCCGGAGTCGGCGATCGTGATGTTCGCGCCCTCGTGCTTGAAGCGGCCCATGCTCGTGTGCTTGAGCGGCGTCGATGTGGGATCCCACGGGTCGACCTCGACGATCCAGCCGAACCGGTTCGCCTCGTTGGCGAAGCCGTTCGAGTTCGTGTCGAAGCGGTCGAGGTCGGCCTCCCAGCCGTAGGCAGAGTCCTCGTTCGTCAGCCCGTAGCGCTTGTCCGCCTCCGAGGTGCCCTGCGCCCTGAAGTAGGAGTTGAAGTTCTCCTCGCCGGAGACGAGGGTTCCCCACGGAGTGAGCCCGCCCGAGCAGTTGCCGAGCGTGCCCTGGACCTTGTCGCCCTGCGGGTAGTCCTTGGTCCGCAGCAGGTCGGTGCCGGCGGCGGGTCCGGTGAAGGCGTATTCGGTGTCGATGAGGAAGCGGCGGTTGCGCTCCCCGTTGACGTCGACCTTCCACGGGGTCCTCTCATTCGCCCGGGTGAGTTCGACGACGGTGAGTCCGTGGGCGTCTCGGCTGATCGCCCGCTTCGTCGCACCGTCCATGCTGTCGGGGTACATGATGGCGTCGTTGGTGTATTCCTGGTTGGCGAAGAGCACGGCCCGGCTGCCGCCACCGGACTCGTCGATCTGGATCTGGAGGAAGTCGTTGTTGTAGCCGAACTGACGTCGCTGCGCCTCGACGCTCTGGTTCTCGGGATCGAACTTCGGTGAGTCGGGGAAGATCGGATCTCCCCACCGGATAATCGGATGCCACGAGTAGCCGTCGGGAACGATGAGGTCGTCGACCTCGGCGGGCACCGGGTCGATCGCGGAGAAGTCGAGGGTCCCGGCGGGGGCCGCTGCCGCCCGACGCGCGGTGGGACTCGGTGCCGTGGTCACTGCGATGGCCAGCGCCCCGGCGGCCGAGGCGCCGAGCACGGCCCGGCGGGAGAGCTGCTCGCCGACGATGTCACGGAAGTAGCCGTTGGACGAGGTGTTGCAGATCGCCTTGCTGCACGCGTTGTCGCATTTGAGCGCGCAGGTCACAGGACTCCGCTTGCCACGCACGTGTCCGGCCATGGGCAGCAGTTCGCGCAGTGGTGCCATCATTCGTCTCCTCGGGGGTCGGTGTCAGGGTCCGCACCGGCATCCGGCGCTCACCCGGTCGAGGCTTCCAGGGGAGGTTTTCCCTGGCCCGACCATATGGTGAACCGGGGATGAACCGGCGCTGACCAGTGCATTTCGTCATGGAGAACTGACCTAAATGCCCGGGGCCGCTTCCCGGCAGGGCCCGTTCCCCCACCCTCCGCCGGGACGTCAGGTGGCCCAGTTCCGTGCGGACTCAACCAGGGTCGACGAGGCTGAGCACCCCGGGGGCGAGGAACCCGACGACATCGATGAGCGTGTGCGCCCACACGATGGGCATGAGCCGGCGGGTGCGCATATAGAACCAGCCGAAGATGATCCCCATGGCGACATTGCCGATGAACGGCCCGATCCCCTGGTAGAGGTGGTAGCTGCCGCGGAAGAGCGCGAGGGCGATGATGATCGTCCACGGGCCGTATCCGAGCTGTCGCAGCCGCTCGGCGCCGAAGCCGAAGATGAGCACCTCTTCGAGGACGCCGTTCTTCGCCGCCGCGAGCAGGAGGACGGGGATCGTCCACCAATGATCGCCGAGGTTGGCCGGCTGGACCTCGGCCGTGATCCCGAGTGCTCGGCCGCCGGCGTAGACGGCGAGGGTGCCGAGACCGATGACGAGGAAGAGGAGGACGCCCTGTCCGAAGTCGCGCACCGCCTTCCCCTGCACTCCGAGACGCTGGGCGAGCGGCTTCGGGTCGGGGTCGCGGGTGAGCAGGTAGAGCGCGAGGGCGACGGGGACGAGGCTGAAGCCGATGTCGAGGAGCTGGTAGACGAGGTCGAAGATCGGTCGGGGGTTGAGGGAGGTGTTGAGTTTGGCCTCGGCGTCGCTGATCGGTCCGCGGGTGACGATGTCGAGGAGGCGCACGACGGCGTAGACCGCCGACTGCCCGAGCGAGAGTGCGGCGACGAGCCCGAGTTCGAACCACAGGCGTCGCCGCTCCTTCGGTGCGAGTTCGCTCGCTGTGCTCACCGCTCCTCCTCGCCTCTGGGCTCAGTGCTTCGCTTCATCGCCTCGCGCGTCGCCGCCGTCATCGGTGTGCGCTGCGGGTCCGCCGCCTGCCGCGGCACCGTTCGTCGCGGTCGCCGTCTCCCTCTCGGCACGCGCCTCGGCGGCGTCGAGGACTTCTCCGCGGGCCATGTTCTTCACCCGCCTCTTCTCGGCTCGGCGCTCCTTCGCCCCCTCGAGGAGGAGATAGAGGACGGGGACGAGGATGAGGGTGAGGATCGTCGAGCTGACGAGGCCGCCGATGACGACGATCGCCAGCGGCTTGGAGATGAACACTCCCCCGCCGGTGAGCCCGAGCGCCATCGGTACGAGCGCGAAGATCGTCGCGGCCGCGGTCATGAGGATCGGCCGGTAGCGCAGCCGGGCACCCCCGACGATCGCCGGTCGCAGCTCGACGCCGCGGGCGCGGAAGTGGTTGATGAGGTCGATGAGGACGATCGCGTTCGTCACGACGATGCCGATGAGCATGAGCAGGCCGATCATCGCCGTCAGCCCCATCGCCGTGTCCGTGAGGAGGAGCAGGGCGATCGATCCGGTCGCTGCGAAGGGGATCGAGACGAGGAGGATGAGCGGCTGGAGCAGCGACTTGAAGGTCGCGACCATGATGACGAAGACGATGAGGATCGCAGCGAGCATGGCGAGGCCGAGCTGCGAGAACGCGTCCTGCTGCTCCTCGGTGGCGCCGCCGGTGTCGACGGAGACCTCGTCGGGCACATCGACCTCGCCCAGTGCCGACTGCACCGCGGCCGACACTGCCCCGAGGTCGTCGCCCTCAGGGGTCACGGACACCGTCGTCGACCGCTGGCTGTTCGTGTGCCGGATGTTCGGCGCGGTCGTGACCTCCTCGACGTCGGCGACGTCGTCGAGATCGATGAGACGCGGCTCAGCGGCCGGCGCAGCACCCGCGCCCGCCCCGGCGCCCGTGCCAGCACCCGCACCGGTGCCTGCACCCGCACCTGCCCCGGCTCCCGCGCCTGCACCGGCACCGGCTCCCGCGCCGGAGCCTGCTCCGGTCGGTGCGTCGGGGGTCTCCGGCTTTCCGGGGATCTGCAGGTCGCGCAGCTCCTCGACGGTGTTCGCCTCCCGGTCGAAGAGGAGGACGGAGTGGGTGACGTCGTCGATGATCACCTCTCCGATGCTCTGGCCTCGCATCGCGCGCTGGACGTACTGACCGATCGCCGCCTCGGTGAGGTTCTCCTCGGCGGCCTTCTCCTGGTCGACCTTGACCTCGATGACGGGTTGGACGGCTTCGACGTCGCTCGTCACCGACTGCGCTCCGGGCACATCCTCGAGGCGTTGGGCGACCTTCTCCGTGGTGTCCTCGAGGACGGCGGTGTCACTCGAGGTCAGGGTCACGTCGATGGTCTGCGCGCCCGGTGCCGAGCTCTGGTCCTGGAGTTCGACCTGTCCGACACCCTCAAGGGCATCGAACTTCCTCTGCAGCTCCGCGCTGATCGACTGCGCGGAGGTGCCCGGCTTCGCGTTGACGATGAACGTGCCGCTCAGCCCGGAGTCGTCGGCGAACCCGAACGTCGAGCCGCCGATCGAGACCTGGTAGGACTCGATGCTGTCATCGGCGACGAGGATGTCCTCGACCTGCTGCGACTGCTCGGAGGCCTCGTCGAGGTCGGTGCCCGGGTCGAAGGTCTGTGTGACCTGCAACTGCTCCTGCCCGGTGTCGCCGAAGAGTTCGGTCTTCAGCTGCGGGACCATCGCGCCGGTGCCGGCGAGGATGATGAGCGCGGCGACGATCATGAGCACCGGGTGCTTCGTCGAGAACGAGATCACCGGGAGGTAGGTCCTCTGCAGGCGCGTGACCGGTGAGCGCAGGGCGGCGAGCTCATCGACCTCGGCGGCCTCCGACGCTCCCGCTGCGGCACCGAGTCCGGCGGCTCGGCCTGCGGGGACGACGCCTTCGTCGGTCTCGACGTCGCCGCCGGCGTCGTGGCGGCCGGCGGCGGTGATGCTCTGCTTCTTCGCAGCCTTGCGCGCGGCCCTCTTCTCCGCCCGCCACTGCGTGAGCATCTGCCTGCGGCTCTGCCTGATCTCCGCCTTCTCCTCCCGCGTGAGCCTGACCTTGGCCTCCCGCTGGCGGAGGAACCAGTACGCGAGGACGGGGACGATGGTGAGCGCGACGAAGAGGCTCGAGAGCAGCGCGATCGTCGCGGTGAGCGCGAACGGGCGGAACATCTCCCCGGTCTGCCCGGTGACGAAGGCGAGTGGGAGGAAGACGGCCACCGTGGTCAGGGTCGAGGCGGTGATGGCTCCGGCCACCTCGGCGACGGCTGCGAGGATGTTGGCGAACTTGTCGCCGCCGGCCGCATGCCGCCTGCGGATGGCCTCGATGACGACGATCGAGTCGTCGACGACGCGGCCGACGGAGATTGTCAGCGCCCCGAGGGTGAGCATGTTGAGCGTCTCCCCGCCCATCCACAGGCCGATGAGGGCGATGAGGAGGGAGAGCGGGATCGAGATCGCGGTGATGATCGTCGCGCGCACGGACAGGAGGAAGACGAGGATGACGAGGACGGCGAAGACGAGGCCGAGCATGCCCTCCTTGAGGAGGTCGTCGATCGACTGCTCGATGAACGGGGCCTGGTCGAACGCGGAGACGAACTCCGTGTTGTCGCCGAGCGTCTTCGCGAGCTCCGGCAGCTTCGCCGAGACCGCGTGGGAGACGTCGACGGTGTTCGCATCGGACTCCTTCATCACCGACAGGGACAGGGAGGGTTTGCCGTTGGTGCGGGAGATCGATTCGATCGGGGCGTCGGCGATGGCGACGTCGGCGACGTCGGAGAGCTTGACCGGACCGTCGGTGCCGGAGACGACGAGGTCCTTGATCGCGTCGACCGATCGGATGCGGGACCCGACCTCGACCGGGGCCGTCCCGTCGCCTCCTTCGAGGTCCCCCGCCGAGGTGGGGACGCCGTTGGCCTGGAGCACGCCGGCGATCTCGTCGATGCTCGCCCCTTCGTCCTCGAGGTCGTCCTCGCGGATGCGGATCTCGACCTGCTTGGTCTTCGCGCCGGCGATCTGGACCTGGGAGACGCCGTCGACCTTGGAGAGCTCGGGTTCGACGATGTCGTTGAGCTCTGCGGCGAGCTTGTCCTCGTCGGCGTCGGAGGTCACGGAGAGGGCGAGGACGGGGATGTCGTCGGTGCTCAGGGTGAGCACATTGGGTTCGACTCCGTCGGGCAGCTGGGGCTGGACCTGGGAGACGGCGCGTTGGAGGGACCGGACGATGTCGTCGGAGTTCTCGCCGTACTTCGTGCTCACGGTGATCGTGGCGCTGCCGGCCGAGGACACCGAGGTCATGTCCTCGACCTCCGGCAGGGGTGAGAGCGCTGCTTCGAGCGGGTCGGTGACCTCACTCTCCACGGCCTGCGGCGTGGCCCCTTCATAGGTCGCGGTGACCGTGGCCTGGGGATTGTCGAGGGAGGGGAAGAGCTCCTGCTTGAGTGCTCCTGCTCCGATGACGCCGAAGATCACGGCGACGACGGAGATGAGGGCGATGAGCGCTCGGTTCTTCAGACTCAGGCGGGTGAGAAAGCTCACGTGGGCTCTTTCTGCTCGGGTGGCCGGCTGGGTCACCGGCGCTCGGCGACACCACGCTCATCTTAGTGACCCGGCGCCGCGCTTTCTCCTCAGTGCACCCTGTGCAGGTTCTGCGAACCCTCAGCCGCACCGACGCGGTCATCCGACAAATACGCGGTTAGCAGACCGCGTTTTTGTCGGTTCACCGCGTCGGAGTCAACGCAGCTCTCGCGGGCGGGTCTCGCGTCCGGTGAGCCAGTACGCGGCGGCGAGGACGGCGAGTGCCCCGGTGAGCGCGAACGCCCACGAATAGCCGGCGTGGTCGACGATGACTCCGGCGAGGACGGGGCCGAGGATCGCACCCCCGTCGAGCGCCATCTGGTACTTCGCGAGCACCCGCCCGCCTTTGCGCTCACGGCCGACGACGTCGGCGACCGTGGCCTGCTGGGCGGGATTGGCCAGCCCGGAGCCGATGCCGGCGAGTATCGAGAGCGCGAAGAAGACCCAGAGTGCATCGGTGAAGGCGAGCGCGGCCGTCGAGAGCCCGAGCGTGAGCAGACCCCAGATGATGAAAGGCCTGCGTCCGTAGGTGTCGGCGAAGCGGCCGACGAGTGCGACGGCTGCCGCGTTGCCGAGGGCGAACATCGTCAGCGCGAGTCCGGCCGCCGCGGTGTCGGCGCGCAGCGCCTGGATCGCGAACAGGGGGTAGATCGCCACCCGGATGCCCATCGCCGACCAGCCCTGGACGAACGCGGAGACGAGTGCGGCACGGTACGCGGAGTCCCGCCAGGCCTGCCGGAACGTCATCACCTCCTGCGCAGGCAGATCCGCGGTTGCGGCGATCCGCGCCCGGCCGAGCTTTGTCGCCGATCCCGCCGAGGCGGTCGAGGCGAGGAAGATCCGCACGACGGCGGCGGCGACGACGAGGCCTGCGGCGTAGATGATGAACGGCACGCGCATCCCCCACCCGGCCATGAGTCCGCCGAGGACCGGTCCGGCGATGTTGCCGACGAGGAACGCCGTGGCGTACGTGCTCGACGCCTTCGCGCGGGCGTCGACGGGGGCCAGTCGGATGATGAGCGCCATCGCGGAGACGGTGAACATCGTCGATCCGATGCCGCCGAGTCCCCGGAAGACGAGGAGCTGCCAGTAGTTCTGGGCGAAGGCCACGGCCGCGGTGGAGGCGGCGACGATGAGGAGACCCGTGATGTAGATCCGACGTTCGCCGAAGGCGTCGACGAGGCGACCCGATGTGGGTGAGAAGACGAACCGGAAGAGGGCGAAGGAGGAGACGACGATCGACGCCGCGGTCACCCCGAAGTCGAAGCTCGCGGCGAACTGCGGGAGGACGGGGGCGATGATGCCGTAGCCGAGCGCGACGATGAAGGCCGCAGCGACGAGGACGTAGATCTCGGTAGGCAGCCGCCTCGGCGTCGACGGGTCCTTGGCTGCCTGGTCCTCGCCCTTCACAGGGTGTCGAGGAACTGGTCGGGGTCCGGCCGGGGTCGGGTGCCCGCGGCGAGCCGCGCGCGGTACCGTTCGGGGACCGAGCCGATGTAGAACCAGCCCATGAGCAGCTCGCCGTCCCTGAGGCGGTGGAGCCTGCGCACGGCCGGGGCGTTCGTCAGGTGCCCGCTGCGCCACATCACTCCCCACCCGGCCTGCCAGAGGGCGAGTTCGAGGAGGTGACCGGCTCCCGCCGCGGTCGCGTGCTGCTCCCATTCGGGGACCTTCGGGTGCGGGGTCGGCGACGAGACGAGCGCGAGGAGCAGTTCGGCCCGCAGCGGCTTCATATTGACCTCACCGTCCTTGCGCGTGACACCGTCGGCTTCGTCGAGGGCCTCACCGAGGCGGATCCGGTCGTCTCCCCGGAGGATGAGGAAGCGCCACGGTTTGAGAGCCTTGTGGTCGGCGACGGTCGAGATGATGCGGATGATCTCCCGGAGGTCGGAGTCGCTCGGCGTCTCCGGGCCCACCTTGGAGATCGAACGCCGGGTGGCGATCGCGTGGAGCACCGGATCGGTGAGTGAGTCGATCGAACTCGGGGCGGAGTAGTCCGGTCCGGTGCGCCCTCTGTCCGCCTTCGCGGGAGCGAGACGGGCACCGTCGGCGGCAGCGGGTGATTCGCCGGTGGTGCCGAAGCCGCCGCCCGCGGCGTCACCGACGTTCGTCTCGTCGCCGACACTCGTCCCATCGCCGAGCGCAGCACCGCCGACGACCGTGTCGTCCTCGACGGCCCCCGCGCCGAGGCGAGTGAGGGATTCCCTGGCCGCGAGCTTCATCGCCCACGGACCGGTCTCACCGTCGAGGAAGTACGCCCGTGTCAGCTCCCGTTCGTGGTCGGGCCGCTCGCGTTTCCTCCGGCGCTTGTCCTTCTTCGCGCACCCGGACTTCTTCCTGCTCCCCATTCAGCTCACCCAGTTCGCATAGGCCTTCCGTGCCTGCGAGAGTTTGGGGTCGATGATCACCCGGCAGTAGCCGTTGTCGGGATTGTTCGAGTAGAAGTCCTGGTGGACCGTCTCAGCGGGGTAGAAGACACCGAGCGGTTCGAGGGTCGTGACGATGGGCTTGTCGAAGTACTCCTGGGCCGCCTCGATCGCCTCGGCGAACCGGGCCTTCTCCTCCCCGTCGCGGTAGAACATCGCCGAACGGTACTGTGTGCCGACGTCGTAGCCCTGCCGGTTGAGGCTCGTCGGGTCGTGCCCGGTGAAGAAGAGTCCGAGGATGATGCTCTCGGGCACGATCTCGGGATCGAAGGTGACCTGAAGGGCTTCGGCGTGACCGGTCGTGCCCGAGCACACCTCACGGTAGTGCGGGTCGGTGGTGTGACCGCCGGTGTATCCGGAGATCACCGAGGTCACGCCCGTGGTGCGCTGGTAGACGGCGTCGAGGCACCAGAAGCAGCCTGCGCCGAGGGTGAGAGTGCGGAGTTCGCTCATAACAGGTACAACGACGTCCGTGCCCGCTTATTCCCGCACCGCTCAAGCACCGTCGGTGCGGAAGGTGAGGTCCTCGGGTGCCGGCCAGTCCGCGAGCGTGAGGGGCGCTTCGATGCTCACCGCCGCGAGGTCAGCGTCGTCGACGTCCTCGCCGTCGCTGAGGTCAGGCTCGACCCACCCTTCGATCCCCTCGGGGTGAAGGGTTCCCGGTGCTGAGGCGCCGAGGTTGTCGGCCGTCATCGCCGCGACCTCGGCATCGAGCTCGGCATCGACTCCGTAGAGGTCGATGCGGTCGAGGAGTCCGTCCCGGATGTCGAGGCTGAGTTCGTAGAGTGCGGGGTCAGCGCTGGATCCGGACCTGTCCGCGTCCCGCTCGAAGAGCGCACTGACCGGGTAGGTGTGGTTCGCGGGGATCGCCCTCGGAGCCTCTGCGTCGAGGTACACGTCGATGCTCGAGACGTCCTCTTCGGCGAGCAGAGCGGAGAGGTCGGCATCGGAGAGCTCGATCGGGTCATCCCCGGGGAACTGCTTCCTCGAGTAGGGCACCGTGATGAAGAAGCGGCCGTGGTCGAGCTGGGCGCGGATGACCTCGGCGACGTCCTGGGACTGCGGGTGGGGTTCGTCGAGGAGGGCGTCGAGGGAGGCCCGCACGTGCGCGGGGAGTTCGATCTCGACGGGAGCGACGTCGATGTGCCCGTCGAGGGCTTCGCGGGCGACGAACTCTTCGGCTCTGTCGACGGCGAAGGCGGTGCCCGCGACGACTGAGGAGTTGATGACGGCACCCAGTCCGCGACCGAGCCCGTCGGGCAGCTTCTCGTCCCAGGAGTCCTTGAGGTTCTGGATCGGTCCCCAGAGCATCCAGCTCGCAGCACCGGCCGCGGCGGCGGCTGCGAGGTTGAGGAACGCCCGCGACCTCCACGTCGCATCCTCGATCCACCAGGCCTCCGGATCGCCGCCGTCGACGTATCCGAACGGTTCGTCCTCGGCGTAGCGGGCAGGCTCTCCCGCCTCAGCGCCGCCGGGGGCGACGAGGTCGACATCGGTGTCCGCGAAGGCCCTCGTCCCGCCGAGCCACGTCATCGCTGCGGTCGCGACGGCGTAGGCGGCCCGTGCCGTGTTCTGGTGCTCGGCGGCGAAGTCGCGGCGGCGGACGATGCTCAGTGCACCGGAGCCGATGGTCGAGACGGTGCGGACGAGGAGACGGTGGCGTGCTGGGATGTCGGGAAGGCGCATGCCCTCATCGAATCATGCGCACCTGAGGTGCGCGTGTGAGTCTCCCGGCCACGACCCGAACCGCCCCTCCGTGCGCCGAGATTCCGGCAGCGTCGTCAGAGCACCGGCACCGTCGTCAGAGCAGCAGGCCGCTCGGCAGGGTGAACCCGAGTTCCGTCGCAGCCCGCTGGGTCGAGGGCTCGTTCCACAGTCTCGCGACCGCCGCGTTCGTCGACAGGGACCGCATCTCGGCCTTGTCGAGGAAGAGGATGCCGTCGAGGTGGTCGGTCTCGTGGGCGACGATGCGCGCCGACCAGCCGGTGATCTCCTCGTCGATGGGCGCACCGGTGAGGTCGACTCCGCGCAGCCCGATCGTGCGGGGCCGAGCGACGACGGCCTGGTAGCCGGGGATGGACAGGCACCCTTCGTAGAAGGCGGCGAGCTCACCGGTGACCGGTTCGCACTGCGCGTTGAGCACGGTGCGCAGCGGCAGCGGCTCGCGTTCGCGGACGGCGGCGACCTCGGCGGACACGGCTGCGGGATCCTCGGCGACGAAGATCGAGAGTCCGACGCCCACCTGGGGGCCGGCGAGTCCGACACCGGGGGCCTCGCGCATCGTCTTCGCCATCACCTCGGCGAGGCGGGCCAGGGTCGCGTCGTCGACCTGACCGGAGTACGGCAGCACCGGGGTGCGGAGGATCGGATCGCCGGCCCCGACGATCGGGGCGATGCCGTCGTGGGCGTCCGCCGCGGCGAGGACCTCGTCGATCTGCTGAGCGACGATCGCATCGGTGAGGTTCACGGGGAACTCCTGGTGGTCGGGCCGGTCAGCGGGCGCGGGCGACGATGAGTTCGGCGTGCTTGAGCAGCGGGGCGTCGATCATCTTCCCCTCATAGGCGAACGCCCCCTTCTCCGTTCGTGCCAGGTCGAGGACCGCGCGCGCCCACTCGAACTGTTCTTCGCTGGGGCGGAAGGCCTCGCGGACGACCGGGACGTGGTTGGGGTGGATGGAGACCTTTCCGCTGAACCCCGATTCGCAGGCGTCCTCGGCTTCCTCGCGGAGACCGTCGAGGTCGGGGATGTCGGCCCAGATCGAGTCGAGGGCGTGTTTGCCGTGGGCGCGCGCGGCGAGCAGCGTCGAGCTGCGGACGTGGGAGACGACGTCGCGCCACGTGCCGTCGGCGCGACGCGAGGATCCCCCGCCGAGATCGGCGATGAGGTCCTCGGAGCCCCACATGAGGCCGTGGACGTTGGGGGCGGCGGCGATCTCGGCCGCGTTGATCGCCCCCAATGCCGTCTCGATGAGGGCGATGACCTCGAGGCCTCCGAAGACGGTGAGGTCCGAGGCGGATTCCGCCTTCGGCAGCATCACGGTCGTGTAGTCGGTGCGCTCGAGCATCCGCAGATCCTCGCCGAGGTGGTCGGAGTCGCGGGGATTGACGCGCACGACGGTGCGGGACGGGTCGAGCGGGTAGTCGACGATCGCTTCGCGGGCCTCGGCCTTGTCGGCGTCGTTGACGGCGTCCTCGAGGTCGAGGATGACGATGTCGGAGCGTTCGGCGGCCTTCTGGAACCGATCGGGCCGGTCTCCGGGGACGAAGAGCCAGGCGGGGGCGAAATCGAGTGCCATGGGTGGTCTCCTCACTCTCCGGTCGAGGTCTGCGGGGACTGCGCTGACGGGGCTGGCGAATCCGAGTTCTGCGACTGCGCCGCCGCATCCGCGGAAGGTGCCGCAGAACCGGAGGGCTTGGCATGCGAGGAGTCGAACATCATCGTCTGGCGCACGGCCTTGGCCACCAGCTGCCCGTTCTGGTTGTATCCGCGGTGCTCGAGGGTGACGATGCCCTGCCCGGGGCGGGACTTCGAGGCGCGCTTGTCGAGGATCGTCGTCTCCGCGTAGAGGGTGTCGCCGTGGAAGAGCGGGGCGGGGAAGCTCACCTCGGAGAAGCCGAGGTTGCCGACGATCGTGCCCTGCGTGAGCTGGGAGACGGAGAGCCCGATGAGGGTCGCCAGCGTGAACATCGAGTTGACGAGGCGCTGGCCGAAGGGTTCGGTCTCGGCGAAGGCGGCGTCGAGGTGGAGGGCCTGCGTGTTCATCGTCACCGCGGTGAACCACGTGTTGTCCGCCTCGGTGATGGTCCGGCCCGGCGCATGCCTGTACACGGTGCCGACCTCCATCTCGTCGAGCCACAGTCCGCGCTGCTCGACGACCTTGCTCTCGCTCATTCTCCGCTCCTTCGTCGTGATGCTCTTCACCATACCGTCCGCCCGTGACACACCCGACGGGTGGGAGGTCCGCGTGAGGTCGGCTCAGTGCGAGCGCGGGCGGATGAGCGCGCCGAGAGCTGCGCATGCGGCGGCGACGGAGAACGCCGGGATCGGTCCGGCCTCGGCGAGGAGAGCTCCCACCAGCGGGGAGCCGATGGCCTGGCCGAGAGCGAGGACGAGGAACCCGAGTCCGACCCCGGCCGCGGGTGCGTCGGCGCAGATCTCCGTCCCCCAGATGAGCAGCAGACCGGTGAGGACGATGTAGACGGCACCGAAGACCGCTGCCGACGTCCATGCTGTGGCGAGGCTGCCGGGGACGAGGGCGAAGGCGATGGTGACGGCGGCGAGGACGAGCATCGACAGCGTCCACGCCGGGCGCAGGCCCAGCCGCCGCACAGCATCGCCGGTGATCGCCCCGACGAGTCCGCACACCCCGAGCAGGATCCAGGCGATCGCCGAGGCGGTCGGACCGATCCCCTCGGCCCCGCCGAGGAGGTCGCGGCCAAAGGTCCACACCGCTGAGCTCGCGATTCCCATGAGTGCGGCGGCGGCGATGAGTCGGACCCCGCCCGCTCGCAGCAGCGGTCCGGGCATGCGCGGTCGTCGCCTCGCGGCGCCTGGGCCGGCGACCGTGGGCTCGTCGCCGCGGCGCGGAACCGCGCGAGCGACCCAGACGGTGACGACCGCGGCGATGACGGCGAAGGCCCACCACGCCAGCCGCCACTGTCCGACGGTGAGCAGGGCGACCGGTCCCGCGAGGGCGACACCGGCGCCGGTGCCTGCGTTGATGACCGTCTGCGTCCGATCTCGGACGCCGCTGCGCACGAAGAGGGCGACGGCATGGGCGAGCGGCGGCGAGGCGATGCCGGTGCTCGATCCGGCGAGGAGGACGCCTGCCGCGAGCGCGAGGGCGTTCGGGGCCACGGCGACGACCGCGGTGCCGACCGCGGCGACGGCTCCTGCGCTGACGGCGACGACGCGAGCACCGAGGCGGGGTGTGAGGATCGTCGAGACGACGATCGCGACGCAGTAGGCGATGTAGGAGCCGGAGGCGATGGCGCCGGCGGTCTGTGCGTCGAGTCCGAACTCGGCGCGGAAGGCGGGGAGGAACATGCCGTAGGCGAATCGAGCGAGGCCGTAGCAGACGGCGATGAGGCAGAGCCCCGCCGCGGTCAGGCGCAGGGTAGCCCAGCGCCCCAGAGTCTGTCCGCCGGTGCTCGTCGTGGTCATCGTCGGTCCTCTCCGGAGGGCTTCGTCGGAGCGAGTCTCAGAGCGCGTCGCCGCCCTCGAACTTCACAGGTCTGTGAACCATCCTGCAGGCAGGTACACTGATCTGTAAAGTCCGAATCGACATCGACGCCGGTGAAGACCGGACGCCGAACGGCGGTCGACACGGAACCCGAGGGAGGGAGCAGCGATGAGGCCAGACCCGCACGACGACCTCACTCCCCCGCAACTGACGCCTGGCGCGCGACGGATCCTCGACACCGCCGCCGCGCTCTTCTACTCCCGCGGCATCCACGCCGTCGGCGTCGACACCATCGCCGAGGAGTCGGGGCTGACCAAGCGGACCCTCTACGACCGCTTCGGGTCGAAGGACGCCCTCATCGCCGCCTACCTCCAGGTCAGACATGAGGCCTGGTGGGCTCGCCTGGAGAAACGCCTGGCCGCGCTCTCGGCGGAGTCGACACCGGGCAGCCGCGCGCTCGCGGTGTTCGACTCCTACACCCTCGACTCCGAGACGACCGCGCGCGGCTGCGCCTTCGTCAACGCCGCCGCCGAGCTTCCGTCCGATCATCCTGCGCGCGGCGTCATCCGCGCCCACAAGCGTGCGGTCGAAGGACTGCTCGCGGACATCCTCGGCGACAGCCCCGATCCGCGGTCGCTCGCCGAGCACATCTTCCTCCTCCTCGAAGGCGGCATCGTCCACCGCGGCATCGACGGCGACGATCATCGTCTCACCCATGCCCGGCGGATCGTCGAGGACCTCGTCGCGGCGTAGTCGGCGCCCTGTCCGCTCTGTGACGATCTCCACGACAGAACCGTCCGGACGGTATAGAGTCGCACCTGCGCATGGCTCTCAGACGCCGCGCAATGCAGGACGAACGGTCAAAGGAGACCACAGCCGATGATGGACAGGGACTTCCGCACAGAACTCGACCGCCGCTTCGACCTCTACGAGGACCCCGAGAGCGACGAGGGCATCCTCGATCCCCTGCCGTGGCGCGACCTCGGCGTCTCCGTCGCCGTCCTCGCCGTCCTCTCCGCAGCCCTCCTCGCGTGGTGCCTGCTGTGAGCCGGGCGCAGCGCCGCTTCCAGCGCACCGACCTCGCCGATGCCGGATCGACGAGCGACCTGCCGCTGCTGCGCAGGGACCGGATCTGGAGCTTCTGGGACTTCTCGGCGGCGAACATCGGTCTGGCGATCGCGACCTGGGCCTTCCTCCAGGGCGGGGCCGTCGCCTACTACGTCGGAGCGAAGGAGGCCGTGGCGAGTATCGTCATCGGCTACGGGATCTCGATCGTCCTCGTCGCCCTCGCCCCGTGCATCCCCGCCGTCCGCTACGGGATCGAGCAGTTCGTCTCCCTGCGCTCGGCCTTCGGCACCGGCGGTGCCCGGGCGATCATGCTCGCCCTCTCCGCCCTGCTCGCCGCCGCGTGGGCCGCGGTGCTCGCGATCATGTGCGGTCACGCGTTCGCGAACGTGCGGAATGCGCTCTTCGGCACCGACTTCGCCACCGACAGCCTCACCGTCAAGCTCATGGGCCTCACCGCGGTCGTCGTCTCATGGATCATCCTCATGCGCGGTCCCACCTCGATCGAGACGGTCAACAAGATCGTCGCGCCGGGCCTCGTCGTCGTCACCCTCGTCATGCTCGCCCTCATCTTCACCCAGGTCGGATGGTCCGAGCTCGTCGACCTGCCGCCGCTGGCCTCTGACACCGACAAGCACATGGCGTTCATGCTCGCGATCGAGCTCAACATCGCCGGGGGCCTCGCATGGTGGCCGAACGTCGGCAACCTCGCCCGGCTGACGCGGAGTGCGCGGGCGGCGTACTGGCCGAACATGATCGGCCTCTTCCTCGCCTCGGTCATCGCCGCCGTCGTCGGGGCGTTCTCTGCGCTTGCCCTCGGCTCGGACGACCCGACGCAGTGGATGATCCCGCTCGGCGGCTTCGTCCTCGGCGGACTGGCGCTCGTCTTCGTCGGCTTCGCGAACATCACCTCGATCGTCGCCCAGGGGTATGCCGCACTCGTCGCCGTGCGCGGAGGCACCGGCAACATCGGCCGGAGGATGCCCTGGCCGGTACTCGGCGCGGTCATCCTCATCCCCGCCGTCGTCCTCGTCTTCTTCCCCGACGCCACCTACAACAACTACGGTCGGTTCGTCTCGTGGGGTGCGATCGTGCTCGGACCGCTGTGCGCAATCCAGCTCGTCGACTTCTTCGTCCTGCGCAGGCAGCGCCTCGACATCCGCTCGATGTACGACAACCGATCCGGCTCTCCGTACCACTACACCGGCGGGTTCAACCTCGTCGCCTTCGCCTCGATGGCCGCCGGTCCGCTCGTCTACGCGCTCCTCCTCAACCCGGTCGACTACGTCCCGTCCGAGCCGTTCCGCTGGCTCACGGCATCCCTGCCGTCGATGGCGGTCGCCGGCGGCCTCTACTGGGTGCTGTCGAGAACCGTCTCGATGCGCCTCGGACAGGGAGGATTCACCTCGTCATCCGACTGAAGCGTCGAAAGCCGACTAGGCTAGGAGGCAGGCGCTTCGGCCCCCGGACTAGCACGAGGAGAGTCATGGATCGCGAATCGATCGAATGCTGGCTGACCGACATGGACGGCGTCCTGGTCAGGGAGAACAGCGCCCTGCCCGGTGCCGCCGAGCTGCTCGCCCAATGGCGGCGGGCCGACATCCCGTTCCTCGTGCTCACGAACAATTCGATCTACACGGCCCGGGACCTCTCTGCGCGCCTGCGCTCGAACGGGCTCGAGGTCCCCGAGGCGAACATCTGGACCTCGGCGATGGCCACGGCCGATTTCCTCTCCCATCAGGTCGAGCACGGCACGGCCTACGTCGTCGGCGAGGCGGGACTGACGACGGCCATCCACGAAGCCGGGTTCATCATGACCGAGCACGACCCCGACTTCGTCGTCGTCGGCGAGACCCACAACTACTCCTTCGAGGCGATCACGAAGGCGATCCGGCTCATCGATGCGGGCTCGCGCTTCATCGTCACCAACCCCGACGCGACCGGCCCGAGCCCCGAGGGCGTGCTCCCGGCGACCGGCGCGATCGCGGCCCTCATCACGAAGGCGACGAACCGGGTGCCCTACGTCGTCGGCAAGCCCAATCCGATGATGTTCCGCTCGGCGCTCAACAAGATCGGAGCGCACTCGATCAGCACGGCGATGATCGGCGACCGCATGGACACCGACATCATCGCGGGCATGGAGGCCGGCATGCACACCGTCCTCGTCCTCTCGGGGATCTCCACCGCCGAGGATGTCCGGAAGTATCCGTTCCGCCCCGACGAGATCCTCGACGGCGTCTTCGACCTCCTTGACGTCCCGCTCGAGGAGCAGGGCAGCCTCGGCGCCGACGTCACCGGTTCCGCGTAGGCGCCGGTCGTATCGCGGCGCCCCCGAGGCGGATCCGGTCCGATATCCGGCCCGATTTCGCATCGGATCCTCCTCGGGGAGGCGTCTCGGTCTCAGCGCACCCCGCTCTCCCCGGTCACCCGCCGAGGCGGGACTCGAGACGCTGTCTCTGCGCCTCGGTGGCACCGGGGCCGGGGTGGGCCTCGATGCCGGGGACGGCGACCTCGGCACCGCAGCGATCGCATGCGGTCCGCGCCCCGCACTCTCCCCCGCAGCCGGAGTGCCGGTAGACGACGGGAGGGCCGTCGGGTGCAGCCCAGCGGTCGCCCCACGCGGTGAGCGCGATGACGACCTGCCCGAGTTCGGCGCCCTTCTCTGTCAGCCGGTACTCCCTCCCGCCTCCAGTGGCCGACTCGTCGATGGCCATGAGGCCGTTGGCGACGAAGTCGGCGAGGCGCTTGGTGAGGATGTTCGGCGCGATACCGAGGCTGCGTTCGAACTCGGAGAAGCGCGTCATCCCGGCGAACGCCGCATTGCGGATGATGAGCAGACTCCACCTCTCTCCGACGACGTCGAGCGCTCGGGCCGCCGAGCAGTTCTCACGTGCGTACTTGCTTCCCAACATGTTCAGAAATCCTACCGTTATCCACTTGCATGATGAAAGTCACACGCCGTAGACTCATTCCCACCATGCTCACGCTGTGATCGGAGTCACATGTCCATTCCAGAGATCGTCGACGAAGCCACATGGTACGAAGCGCGCAGGCGCCTGCTTGAGAAGGAGAAGGACCTCACCGCGCAGATCGATCGCCTCAACGCCGAACGCCGACGCCTGCCGATGGTGCCGGTGACGAAGGACTACCGGTTCGAGAGCCCCGACGGCGATGTCGGGCTCCGCGACCTCTTCGGCGACCACCGACAGCTCATCGTCCAGCACTTCATGTTCGATCCCGCCTGGGACGCGGGCTGTTCGAGCTGCACCGCGATGGCGAGCTCCGCCGCACATCCGGCGCTGCTCGACCAGCTCGCCGGCCGCGGCACCGCGTTCGCCGCGGTCTCCCGCGCACCGCTGTCCAAGCTCATCGCCTACCGGGAAGCAAAGGGCTGGTCGTTCCCCTGGGTCTCCTCGGCGGGCAGCGACTTCAACCTCGACTTCCACGTCACCCTCGATCCCGACCTCGCCCCGAACTCATACAACTTCCGGGACGGGGACGAGCTCATCGCCGCTGACCAGGGGTGGCTGACGACGTATCGGGGCGAGCAGCCGGGGATCAGCACCTTCCTCAGGGACGGCGACGACGTCTTCCACACCTACTCCGTCTACGCCCGGGGCCTCGAGGTGATGATGCCCGCATACCGCATGCTCGATCTCACCGCGCTCGGCCGGCAGGAGAGCTGGGAGGAACCCGCCGGTCGGGCACCCGCCTTCTACCGCCACGATGCCGGAGTCCTCAACCCGGAGGTCGTCGACGCCTGAGCGCACCGTGCCAGCCCGCGCTAGACTCGCAACTGCCCCTGCTCCGCCGGAGGCCGCAGCACCGCGTCGACGGCGACCGACACCGGATTTCCAAGGAGGCAGCCGATGGCGCAGGCCCACCCCCATCCTTCCGCGACCGGCGAGTCGAGCTCCCCGTCAGAGAAGACCGGTCCGCCCCGGGAGAGCGCTGCCGACCGCCGGGAATGGCGGAAGATGCGCCGGCACATCCGGCCGACGACGATGTGGGACGTCCCGCTGCGCCTTCTCATCGCCTCGGTGGTCCTCGGTCTGCTCACCCCGCTCGTCGACCGCGGACTCGCCCAGGTCTTCTCCCCGTATCCGGATCTCGACTCCGGCAGCGTCGCCTCGCTGCTCGGGATCATCTCCGGTGCCATGGTCACGCTGGCCGGTCTTGCATTCGCCGCCCTGACGACGGCGATGAGCCTGGGGATCACGACGATGTCCGTGCGCCTGGCGCCCCTCCTCCAGAGCGACCGCGTCGTTCAATGGGCCCTGGGTTCCTTCGTCGCCACCTTCGTCTATTCGCTGCTCATCGCCCTGAGCATCGCCCTCGGCGAGGACAGCTACAAACCGTGGACGGGCACCGTCGGAGCCGTCCTCGTCACCCTCGCCTGCGCGGTGATGTTCCTCGCCTTCGTCGTGCGCGTGTGCACACTGCTCAACTCCGGGGCGCTGCTGCGCCGACTCGCCCGTGACGGGTGGAAGGCCCTGCGCTTCTCCCCGGACCGATTCCACACCCACGCCGTCGCCGTCTCCGAACGCTCGGTGCCCGACGGCCACCTCGTCCGACGTCGACACTACGGCTCCGGCGGCGACGCTCTGCTCGCCGTCAACACTCCTCGTCTGCTCGACTTCGAGGACGCGTGGGGATGCACGATCGAACTCGTGCCCACGGTGGGAACCCCGGTGCCCGTCCACACCCTGCTCTTCCGGACGAGTGAGGCGCTGACGAGCAGACAGGAGGCCGAACTCGAGAAAGCGGTGGCCTTCGGCGACATCGAATCCCCGGAGAACGGTCCCTTCGGGGCGATCCGCACGATCTCCGACATCGCGCTCAAGGCGCTCTCGCCGGCGGTCAACGACCCGTCCCGAGCAGTCCAGGCGCTCGACCAGATCGAGGCGATCCTCATCCGGCTCTCACCGATGATCGACGCTCAGGAGAAGGAGCTCGCCTCCCGTCCCGACGCGTCGGTGCTGCGCGACTGGATGCGCAGCTGGGCGGAGTACGTCGCCGCCGCCACCGACGAGATCCGCCAGTTCGGAACGACCTCGATCCAGATCCAGCGCCGCCTGCGCGCGCTCTTCGCCGATCTCGCCTCGATCTGTCCGGCATCCCAACATCAGGCGCTCAGCGAACGTGTGGCCGTCCTCGACCGGGGCACCGACCGGTGGTGGGACGACCCGCTCGATCGCCGGCTCTCAACCGTCGCCGACCCCGAGGGCATCGGCGGGGCCGAACGGAACTGAGCCGCCGCCTCGGCGAGAGGGGTACCGATCCTGTTGGGACCGCGGTCATCCGCGCCTCACGCGAGCGCCGACATCAGCCGCATCGCCGACTCCATGTACTTCCGCGTCCACGGCCGCTGCATCCACTCCTCGAGGGTGAGCTCGTGGCTCTTCTCCCGGTAGTCGTCGATGACCGCGGAGATGTCGCCCACCAGGTTGCCGCCGGTGGTGAGCAGGCTGATCTCGTAGTTGAGCCCGAAGGAGCGCATGTCCATGTTCGATGAGCCCATGACCCCGTACTTCCCGTCGACGACGAAGCACTTCGTGTGGAGGACCGCGGGCTTGGGGTAGAGGAAGATGCGCACACCCGCCTCGAGCAGCGCCTGATAGTACGAGGCCTGGGCGCGGCCGACGACGTACTGGTCGGCCTCCTCGCTGACGTAGAGCTCGACGTCGACGCCCCGGTAGGAGGCGGTGTTGATGGCCGCGAGCAGCGACTCGTCGGGGATGAAGTAGGGACTGACGATCGAGAGCTTCTCCTGCGCGAGGTAGAAGAGGGAGTTGAAGACCTTGAGGTTGGGCTCGGTGGTGAACCCCGGCCCCGAGGGCACGAGCTGCATCCCGCAGACGTCTCCCCCGACGTCGGGGACCTCGACGCCCCACACGTAGTCGCGGATGCCGAGCTCCTCCCCGCTCTCGGTGTACCAGTCCGTGGCGAAGACGGCTTCGATCGTCGCGACGATCTCCCCGCTGACCTCGACCATGATGTCGTGCCAGTGCCGCCCGACCTTGATGTTCGCCTTCATGTCGTAGCTCGAGTCGATCATGTTCTGCGAGCCCATCATCGCCCGCTTGCCGTCGACGACGAGGAGTTTGCGGTGGTTGCGCAGGTCGATGCGCCGCGCCTTGCCCTGCCACGGGATGAACGGGAGCATGAGGTGCCATTCGATCCCGGCCGCGGTCAGACGCTTGCCGAGCGAATGGAATCCCGGGTACTTCCGCGATCCGATGTGGTCGTAGAGGACGCGCACGTGCACTCCGCGGGCGGCTGCCCGCTTGAGCGCTTCGAAGAAGACGTCTGTCGTCCTATCCCAGGCCATGATGTAGATCTCGACGTGGACGTAGTTCTCGGCTCCGTCGACGAGTTCGGCCATCCGCTCGATCGTCCGGTCGTAGTCCATGCTGATGCCGTGGTTGGTCCCGGTGACCATGGGCAGTTCGGTGAGGTTGCGGGCGAGTTCGGCGATGAGGTCGAAGTCGCGCGGCGCCTTGAGCGACGGCGGGACATCGGGCAGGTCGTCGGCGCCCTTGTGCATGAGTTCGTTCGCCATCGCCTGGATGCGCGCCCGCCTGCGGTTGATGTAGGGGCTGCCGATGAGGAGGAAGAGGGGGATGCCGACGATGGGCAGGAAGAGGATGAGGAGCAGCCACGCCGATGACGACGACGGCCGCCGGTTCTCCGGGACGACGCCGATGGCGATGATCTTGACGATGTACTCGATGACGATCCAGGTCACCGACAGCACCGTCGTCCAGTTGATCGACGACCAGTCGATGGGCTCCATCCGCGACCTCCGTTCCTCGGTTGAGGTCCACCCTAACCGGACGAACCCCTCGCCGAGGCGGTCCGCCGCTCCGTACGGAACGACGGGACCGCCTCGGCGAGGGGTGGGTGGTGCGACTCCGGCGCAGAGACCGGGAGGGTCACCTCAAGGTCACGAGATCTCAGAGTCCGAGTTCGCGGGCGATGAGCATGAGCTGGACCTCGGTCGTGCCCTCGCCGACCTCGAGGATCTTCGAGTCGCGGTAGTGGCGGGCGACGAGGTATTCGTTCATGAAGCCGTAGCCGCCGTGGATCTGCGTGGCGTCGCGGGCGTTGTCCATCGCCGCGTCGCCGGCGATCATCTTCGCGATCGCCGCCTCCTTCTTGAACGGCAGGCCTGCGAGCATCCGGGAGGCCGCGAGGTAGTAGGCGGTGCGGGCTGCGACGACGCGGGCCTCCATGCGGGCGATCTTGAACTGGATGCCCTGGAAGTCGGCGATCGCATGCCCGAACGCCTGCCGGTCCTTCGCGTACTTCACAGATTCGTCGACGCAGCCCTGGGCGGCGCCGACGGAGAGCGCGGCGACGGCGATGCGGCCCTCGTCGAGGATGCGGAGGAAGTTCGCGTAGCCGCGGCCGCGTTCGCCGAGCAGGTTCGCCTCGGGGACCTCGACGTTGTCGAAGGTGAGCGGGTGGGTGTCCGAGGAGTTCCAGCCGACCTTGTCATACGCGGGTTCGGCGGTGAAGCCGGGGGTGCCGGCGGGGATCATGATCGTCGAGATCTCCGGGACCTCACGACCCGACTTCGAGGTCTTCGTCCCGGTCACGGCGGTGGCGGTGACGAGGCGGGTGATGTCGGTGCCCGAGTTCGTGATGAAGGACTTCGAGCCGTTGATCGTCCACGTGCCGTTCTCCAGCGTCGCCTTCGTCCGGGTGCCGCCGGCATCGGAGCCGGCCTCGGGTTCGGTGAGACCGAAGGCGGCCAGCCCCGAGCCGTCGGTGAGCTTCGGCAGCCACTCCTGCTTCTGCTCCTCGGTGCCGAACCGGTAGATCGGCATCGCGCCGAGGGAGACCCCGGCCTCGAGGGTGATCGCGAGTGACTGGTTGACACGGGCGATCTCCTCGATCGCCAGGCACAGGGCGAAGTAGTCCCCGCCCATGCCGCCGTACTCCTCGTCGAAGGGCAGGCCGAAGAGGCCCATCTGCCCCATCTTGGCAACGAGGGCGTAGGGGAACTCGTGCTTGGCGTCGAGTTCGGCGCTGACGGGGGCGACCTCCTCGTCGGCGAACTTCGCCACGCCCTGGCGCAGGTCTTCGTACTCCTCGGGCAGCATGCCCGGTGCGAATGCGGTGGTCATGGTGGTCTCCTTGGTGGGTGCGGTGGTCATCGGTCGGTGTTCGCGGGGGCGGTGTCGGCGGTGTCGTCGACGACGGCTGAGTCTGCGGTGTCGTCGACGACGGTGGCGAGCACCTCGTCGAGGGCGACCTGGGCTCCCGGCACTGCGGTGACGGTGACGGTGCCGGCCGCGGGGGCGGTGAGCACGTGCTCCATCTTCATCGCCTCGACGACGACGATCGCATCGCCCGCCTCGACGTGGTCGCCGGAGTCGACGCGGACCTCGACGACGGATCCGGGCATGGGGGCGAGCACCTCGGCGCCGCCCTCGCCCGGGGTGAGCGAGGTGTCGGCCTGGGTGCGGGTGAAGACGTGGATGCCCCGGTCCCCCGCCACCCAGATCGTCCGGTCGCGGGCGTCGGAGAAGACCCTCCCGGTGTGCTGGACGCCGTCGACGAGGACGTGCCAGATCCCGTCGTCATCGACGACGACGTCGTCGACGCGGCTCTCCACGTGCACGGACTCCCCGTCGACGGTGAGGTCGACCGTGGGCCGGAAGTCCGGACGGGAGGTGCGGAAGGTCCGCGGCCCTGCCCACGCCGAGGCGGCGCCCGCCATCGCGAGCGTGTCCGCGGTCAACTCCCCGGTGATCTCCGCGCCCGCCCGACCCTGGGTCGCGAGCACGGCGGCGACGGCGAACTGCCGGTCGATGTCCGTGGCCGTGTGGGCGAGCTGCTCCTCGCCGAGGCGGTCGATGAGCGAGGTGTCGAGGTCACCGGCGGCGACCTCGGGCAGGGTGATGAGGGTGCGGAGGAAGTCGATGTTCGTCACGACACCCGGCACAGCCGAGGCGGCCAGTGCCGACTCGAGTCGGTCGAGAGCGGTCGCCCGGTCGGGTCCGGTGGCGATGAGCTTGGCGATCATCGGGTCGTAGTCGGAGGCGACTGCCTGGCCGGCTTCGAGGCCGTTGTCGACGCGGATGCCCTCGCCGTTCGGGAAGACGACGTCGATCGCGCGGCCGCCGGTCGGCAGGAAGCCGCGGGCGGGATCCTCGGCGTAGATGCGGGCCTCGACGGAGTGGCCGGTGAGCGTGATGTCGTCCTGGCTCAGCGGCAGCTCCTCGCCGGCGCCGACGCGCAGCTGGAGTTCGACGAGGTCGACCCCGGTGACCTCCTCGGTGACGGGGTGCTCGACCTGGAGGCGGGTGTTCATCTCCATGAAGAAGAACTCGTCGGGACGGTCGGCGCCGACGATGAACTCGACGGTGCCGGCACCCCGGTAGCCGACCGAGCGGGCCGTCTCGATCGCGGCCTCACCGATCCGGGCCCGCGTCTCGTCGTCGAGGAGCGCCGACGGCGCTTCCTCGATGACCTTCTGGTGGCGGCGCTGGAGCGAGCATTCGCGTTCGCCGAGGTGGATGACGTTCCCGTGCGCATCGGCCATGACCTGGACCTCGATGTGGCGCGGGGTGGCGACGAGGCGTTCGAGGAAGAGCGTGTCGTCGCCGAAGGAGTTCTGGGCCTCACGGCGGGCGGTCTTGAGTGCGGCCGGGAGTTCGGAGGGCTCGAAGACGGCGTGCATGCCCTTGCCGCCGCCTCCGGCGGAGGGCTTGATGAGGACGGGGAAGCCGATGTCGCTGGCGGCGGAGATGAGCGCCTCGTCGGAGGACCCGGCGTCCTTCGTGCCCGGCACGAGGGGGACGCCGCGAGCGGAGACCGCCTGCTTCGCGGTGATCTTGTCGCCCATCGTCCGGATCGCCTCGGGGCCGGGGCCGAGGAAGACGATGCCCGCGGCATCGCACGCGGCGGAGAAGTCGGCGTTCTCGGAGAGGAACCCGTAGCCGGGGTGGATGGCCTCTGCTCCCGTCGCCTTCGCGGCGGCGATGACCTTGTCGATGTCGAGGTAGGACTCGCTCGCCTGGGCGGGGCCGAGGCGCACGGCGGTGTCGGCGGCTCTCACGTGGGCGGCGTGGGCGTCGGCGTCGGAGTAGACGGCGACGGTGCGGATGCCCAGCCGCTTGGCGGTGCGGATGACGCGCAGGGCGATCTCGCCGCGGTTGGCGATGAGGATGGTGTCGAACATAGTCAGCTCACATTCTGAAGACGCCGTAGCCGTCGGCATCGAGCGGCCGACCAAGGGGCGAGAAGCGGGCGAGGTCGAGGGCGAGCGCGAGGATCCCGCGGGTGTCTTGAGGTTCGATGATCCCGTCGTCCCAGAGTCGCGCGGTCGAGTAGTACGGGTTGCCCTGGGCTTCGTACTGGTCGCGGATGGGCTGCTTGAACGCGTCTTCGTCCTCCGCCGACCAGGTCTCCCCGCGGGCTTCGATCTGGTCGCGCTTGACGGTCGAGAGCACGCTCGCCGCCTGTTCGCCGCCCATCACGGAGATCCGGGCGTTCGGCCACATCCAGAGGAACCGCGGCGAGTAGGCGCGGCCGCACATCGAGTAGTTGCCGGCGCCGAAGGACCCGCCGATGACGACGGTGAACTTCGGGACGCGGGCGGTGGCGACGGCGTTGACCATCTTCGCGCCGTGCTTGGCGATGCCGCCGGCTTCGTAGTCGCGGCCGACCATGAAGCCGGAGATGTTCTGGAGGAAGACGAGCGGGATCGTGCGCTGGTCGCAGAGTTCGATGAAGTGTGCGCCCTTGACCGCGGATTCGCCGAAGAGGATGCCGTTGTTCGCGATGATCCCGACCGGATGGCCGTCGATGTGGGCGAAGCCGGTGACGAGGCTCGTGCCGTACTCGGCTTTGAACTCGTGGAACTTCGAGCCGTCGACGAGGCGGGCGATGACTTCGTGGACGTCGTAGGGGACCTTCGAGTCGACGGGGACGACTGAGGTCAGCTCCTCCGGGGAGTGCAGCGGCTCCTCGGGGGCGATGACCTCCCAATTCGGTGCCGGCTTCGGCCCGAGTGTGGTGACGATGTCGCGCATGATCTCGAGCGCGTGGGAGTCGTTGGCCGCGAGGTGGTCGGTGACGCCGGAGACGCGGGAGTGGAGGGCTCCGCCGCCGAGGTCCTCGGCGCTGACGACCTCACCGGTCGCGGCCTTGACCAGGGGTGGTCCGCCGAGGAAGATCGTGCCCTGCTCGGAGACGATGATCGTCTCGTCGGCCATCGCCGGGACGTAGGCGCCGCCGGCGGTCGAGGACCCCATCACGGCGGCGAGCTGCGGGATGCCGGCGGCGGACAGAGTGGCCTGGTTGTAGAAGATCCGCCCGAAGTGCTCTCGGTCGGGGAAGACGTCGTCCTGGTTGGGCAGGTTCGCCCCGCCGGAGTCGACGAGGTAGATGCACGGCAGCCGGTTGTCCTTGGCGATCTCCTGCGCGCGCAGGTGCTTCTTCACCGTCACCGGGTAGTACGTGCCGCCCTTGACGGTGGCGTCGTTGGCGACGATGACGCATTCGCGACCCGCCACCCGGCCGATGCCGGTGATGATGCCCGCTCCCGGGCTCGCATCGTCGTACATGCCGTTGGCGGCGAGCGGTGAGAGCTCGAGGAACGGGGTGCCCGGGTCGAGGAGCGCTTCGACGCGGTCGCGGGGCAGAAGCTTGCCGCGGTCGACGTGCTTCTGCCGGGACTTCTCCGGACCGCCCAGGGCGGTGGCGCTGATGCGGTCCCGGAGTTCGGCGATGAGTTCGGCGTGCGCCCCGGCGTTCGCCTCCCCTGTCGCCGGATTGACGGCAGTTCCCACTGCTCTCATTCCCACTCCCCATTTCAGTTAATGGTTGTTAACTGACTGCTATGATACTGCCCACAGGGCGGGTGTGACAACGCCCACGACGACAAGGCCACTGGGAGGAGCGGGAATGGCGGCGACGACGTCGACGCGGGCGGAGGCGAAGGCCGCCCGGCGCGAACAGCTGCTCACGGTCGCGAAGACGCTCTTCGCCCGGCACGGCTTCCATGGTGTGCGCCTCGACGACCTCGCGAAGGGGGCAGGGATCTCCGCGCCCGCGGTCTACCGGCACTTCGAGTCGAAGGAAGCGGTGCTCGAGGAGCTCCTCGTCGGGATCTCGGAGTACCTGCACGACGGCGGTGTGGGGATCGTCGGCGCGCATTCCGCCGAGGACGCCTCCGACGCCGAGGCGCAGGCCTCCCCCGCCGAGGCGGCCTCGACGCTGCGCACGCTCGTCGACTTCCACATCGCCTTCGCGATGAGCGAGCCCGACCTCATCCGCATCCAGGACCGCGACTTCGCGGCCCTGCCCGAGTCCTCCCGCCGCACCGTCCGCCGCCTGCAGCGCCGATATGTCAGCCAGTGGGCGCAGGTCGCGACCCGAGTCCACCCGGAGTGGAGTCTCGAGGCCGCGACCGTGCGCGTCCACGCGGCGTTCGGAATGATGAATTCGACGCCGTATCAGGCCAGGGATTCGGGCGCCGAGGTGGTCCGCCGAGAGCTGCGGTCCGCCGTGTCCGCGGCGCTCGGGCTCCCGGCAGCCGATGAGGACGTCACGGAACGATGACGAGCTTGCCCCGGGTGTGCCCCTCAGCGCTCGAACGGAACGCGTCGGCCACCTCGGCGAGGGGGAAGATCTGGTCGACCTCGACGCTGAGCTTTCCCGCGTCGACGAGCTCGGTCAGCCGGGCTGTCGTCGCCCCGTCGGGGCGGACCCAGATGTAGCGCCCGCCGTGCTCGGTCACCGAGGGGTCGGCGATCGAGGCATGCGCACCGTCGTCGGCGAGGACGGCGAGAGTGGTCTCGAGCTGACCGCCGACGAAATCGGCGACGGCGTCGACCGGACCGCCCGCGAGCTCGCGGACGCGGTCGGCGAGTCCCTCACCGTAGGTGATCGGTTCGGCGCCGAGTTCGCGGAGGTAGTGGTGGTTGCGTTCGGAGGCGGTGCCGATGACGCGGGCGCCGGCAGCCTTCGCAATCTGCACGGCCATGCTGCCGACCCCTCCGGCGGCGCCGTGGATGAGGACGGTCTTCCCGTCGAGGTCGCCGAGGGCGTCGAGGGTGCGCAGGGCGGTGTTGCCGGCCAGCGGCAGACCGCCGGCCTGCTCCCAGGTGAGCCCCGCGGGTTTCTTCGTCACGGCGTGGACGGGGACGGCGACCTTCTCGGCGAAGGTGCCGCCGCCGAGGACGTCCTTGCGGGCGTAGGCGACGACCTCGTCGCCGATCGAGAACTCGGGGGTGTCGAAGCCGAGGCCGATGACGGTGCCGGCGACGTCCCAGCCGGGGATGACGGGGAACTGGGTGGGGAGGAATCTGTCGAGACCGCCGCCGACGAGCTTCCAGTCGACAGGGTTGACTCCGGCGGCCTTGACCTCGATGAGGACGGAGGCCGGTGGGACCTTGGGGTCGTCGATCTCTCGGACTTCGATGTCGTCGAAGTCGTCGGTGAACCGGTCGTAGACGGCAGCGCGCATGGTGTCTCCTCAGGCAGGGTGCGGAGTGAGATGTCTGGCCGCACCGTGTTGTGCGCCCATGCGACGCACAACATCCCCGGCCCATCCGCTATTCCGATCGTCGGCCCACTATTCCGAACGTCCCGATCGCCGGCCTCGACTGACCGCCGGTCGACTCCGTCACGCCAAGGTCGTGTCGGTGCGCTGGCGTAGCCTCGTGCCATGGCCTTCCATGACTCTCCCCCGCCCGAGTACGTCAGCGACCGTCTCATCCTCCGTCGCTTCGATGACGATGATGCCGACTTCGTCCTCGGGCTCCATGCGCATCCCGGCATCGCCCGCTTCATCCCCTCGGCGGTGATGTCGGGCGCAGATGACGCCCTGGCCTGGATTGCCGAGGCGGAGACGATGAGCGGCCACGCTCGCGGACGCTGGTGCGTGGCCCTCCATGACGGCACGCCTGTGGGTGCGGTGATCGCCAAGCCGATCCCCTACAGCAGCGGGGAGTCAGGCGACGAGGTCGAGATCGGCTGGCGATTCCATCCGGACTTCGGGGGCCGGGGCTTCGCCACCGAGGCGGGAGAGCTCCTCCTGTCCGCGTGTCTGGCGAGCGGTCTCGCTCGGGTCATCGCCGTCGTCGACGCCGACAACCTCGCGTCGCACGCGGTGTGCCGGCGCATCGGCATGACCGCGCTTGGGGAGACGACGAGGTACTACGATCAGTCGCTGCTCGTCTTCGAGGCCGGTGTCGGCAACGCTCGGTCGCGCCAGGTGTCTTGGGTGGGGGTCGACGACCCGGCCCGCCGTGACTCGGCGGACATCCTCCTCGACGACGGACTGCGGGCGTTCGGCCGACAGGTCACCGAGGACTATGCCGCAGCGTGGACGGTCGACGCCTCAGCAGGATGGGTCACCCGCACCGTCGATATCGCCGTGCAGGGTACGGGGTGGCGGCGAACGCTCACCCTGTCCCGCGATCCCGACACCGGCTGGTGGGCCAGTGAGACACATGCGTCCGGACAGCCGACGACCCCGTTGGCCGAGCCGGGTATCGTCGATGCCGAAGCGCTCTCCGGGGCCCTCGACTGCGACCTCGGTCTGTGCCCGCTGACGAACACGATGCCGATCCGGCGCCTGGACGTCCAGACGGACACCGCCGACGAGCACCCGCTGACGATGGCGTGGATCGACATGCCCTCCCTCAAGGTCATCGCCGGCCCACAGATCTACGCGGGCATCGACGCCGAGCACGTCCGATACACGAGCGGGACGAGGGATTTCACCGCCGAGCTCACGCTCGACGAAGACGGTGTTGTCATCGACTACCCGCAGCTGGCCGAGCGCACAGCGGCCGATCGTTCGAGCTGATCAGACGCCGATCCTGCGTCGAACACGGCGAAGGCCCGGACGCATCGTGTCGTCCGGGCCTCCGGTGGATCGGCACGCCCGTGAGCTCAACAGGCCGCCGAGGTCATCTCACTCGTACGTCTCGCCGGTCTTCGCGCGCTCGATGAGTGAGGCGGGCGGGGTGAAGCGCTCACCGTAGGTGGCGGAGAGCTCGTTCGCCCGTTCGACGAACCCTGCCAGACCGCCCTCGTACTGGTTGACGTACTGGAGGACGCCGCCGGTCCACGCGGGGAATCCGATGCCGTAGATCGAACCGATGTTGGCGTCGGGCACTGAGGTGAGCACGCCCTCGTCGAGGCATTTGATCGTCTCGATCGCCTCGGCGAAGAGCATCCGCTCCTGGAGGTCGGTGAACGGCTCGGTCGTCGACCCGGACTCGAAGTGCTCGCGCAGGCCCGGCCACAGGTGGGTACGCTTGCCGGTCTCGTCGTACTCGTAGAACCCGGCGCCGTCCTTGCGTCCGGTCCGCCCCTGCTCGACCATCCAGTCGATGACGGCCTCCGAGGGATGCTCATCCCACGTGCCCCCGGCCGCCTCGACGGCGGCCCGGGTCTCCTGGCGGATCTTCTGGGACAGGGTGAGCGTGAGTTCGTCGAGGAGCTGGAGCGCCCCGGTCGGATACCCGGCCTGGAGGGCCGCCTGCTCGACGCTGGAGGGTTCGACTCCCTCACCGACGGCGGCGACCGCCTCGGCGATGAAGGTCCCGATGACACGGGAGGTGAAGAACCCGCGGGAGTCGGTGACGACGATCGGGGTCTTCCTGATCTGCTGGACGAAGTCGAAGGTCCGCGCCAGCGTCTCATCGGAGGTCTTCTCTCCCGTGATGATCTCGACGAGGGGCATCTTGTCCGCCGGGGAGAAGAAGTGGACGCCGATGAAGTCCTTCTCCCGCTCGACTCCGGTCGCGAGTTCCGTGATCGGCAGGGTCGAGGTGTTCGATCCGAGCACGGCGTCGGGGGCGACGACGTCCTCGATCTCACCGAAGACCTGCTGTTTGACGGGTACCGATTCGAAGACGGCCTCGATGACGAAGTCGACGCCGGCGAAGTCGTCGACGGACGCACTCGGGTGGATCCGGTCGAGCACCGCCTCGGACTTCTCCGGGGTGGTCTTGCCCTTGGCCAGGGCGGACTCCTCGCGCTTGCGGGCGTAGTCCTTGCCCTTCTCAGCGTTGGCGAGTTCGACGTCCTTGAGGACGACGTCGATCCCGGCGCGGGCCGCCGTGTAGGCGATCGCGGCCCCCATCATGCCGGCACCGAGGACGCCGAGCTTCGTCACGGGCCGCGGCTCGAAGCCATCGGGACGCGAGCCCCCGGCGTTGATGTGGCCGAGGTCGAAGAAGAACGCCTTGATCATGTTCTTCGCCACCTGCGTGTGGGTGAGGCTGACGAAGTAGCGGGTCTCGACGGTGAGCGCGGTGTCGATGTCGACGAGCGCACCCTCGACGGCGGCGGCCATGGCCGCGCGCGGGGCCGGCATCGGCGCGCCCTTCGTCTGCCGGCGCAGAGTCGCCGGCAGCGCGGGCAGCAGCATCGCGATCTTCGGCGAGCTCGGCGCCCCGCCGGGGATTGTGAAGCCCTTGACGTCCCAAGGCTGGACCGCCTCGGGGTTGGCCTTGATCCACGCCTTCGCCCGGTCTTCGAGCTCGGCCGCGGGAGCGAGGTCGTCGACGAGACCGAGCGCCTGAGCGTCGGCTGCCGTGAACTTCGTACCCGGAAGGATGACCTTCTGCAGGGCGTCCTGGAGACCAAGCATCCGCACGACGCGGGAGACGCCGCCGCCTCCGGGCAGGAGTCCGAGCGTGACCTCGGGCAGACCGAAGCGGGCGGACTTGACGTCGTCGGCGGCGATCCGGTGGTGGGTGGCGAGCGCGATCTCGAGGCCGCCGCCGAGGGCCGCTCCGTTGAGCGCGGCGACGACGGGCTTGCCGAGTTTCTCGAGGCGGCGCAGGAGGGCCTTGATGTGCTCGACCTGGGCGGTCTCGGCGGCGGAGTTGTCCGGGTCCGCGCGGCGCAGCCTCTCGAGGTCGCCCCCGGCGAAGAACGACTTCTTCGCCGAGGTGAGGACGACCCCTGCGATGTCGTCGACGTTGGCCTCGAGCCAGTCGACGGTCTCTTCGAGGGCCGCGCCGAAGTGGTCGTTCATCGTGTTGACCGAGGAATCGGGGTCGTCGAGGACGATGGTGACGATGCCGTCGGCGTCGGTGGTGCGGGAGTATTCAGCGTTCGTCATGTCAGACCCTTTCGATGATCGTCGCGATGCCCATGCCTGCGCCGATGCACAGGGTGACCAGTCCGCGCTTGAGGTCGCGGCGTTCGAGTTCGTCGAGGACGGTGCCGAGGATCATCGCCCCCGTCGCACCGAGCGGGTGGCCCATGGCGATCGCTCCGCCGTTGACGTTGACCTTCTCGTGCGGGATCCCCAGGTCCTTCATCCACTTGAGGACGACGGCGGCGAAGGCTTCGTTGAGTTCGAAGAGGTCGATGTCGTCGACCGTCATGCCGGCCTTGTCGAGGACCTTCTGCGTCGCCGGGGTCGGTCCGGTGAGCATGATCGTCGGTTCGGAGCCGACGACGGCGGTGGCGACGATGCGGGCGCGCGGGGTCATGCCCATGTCCTGCCCGACCTTCTCATCGCCGAGGATGACGAGGGCAGCCCCGTCGACGATGCCCGAGGAGTTCGCCGCCGTGTGAACGTGGTCGATCTCCTCGACCCAGTGGTACTTCTGCAGGGCGACGTCGTCGAAGCCGGTCTGCGCGGCGAGCTTGGCGAAGGCAGGCGGCAGCTGGGAGAGCGATTCGACGGTCGACCCGGGACGCATGTGCTCGTCCCGATCGAGGATCGTCACACCGTTGAGGTCCTTGACGGGGATGACGGAGTTCGCGAAGCGTCCGGCCTCCCACGCCTCGGCGGCGCGGCGCTGCGATTCGGCGGCATAGGTGTCGACATCGGTGCGGGTGAAGCCCTCGGTCGTGGCGATGAGGTCGGCCCCGATGCCTTGGGGGACGAAATAGGTGTCGAAGTTCGTTGTCGGATCGTGCGACCACGCGCCGCCGTCGGAACCGAGCGGGATGCGCGACATCGACTCGACGCCGCCGGCGAGGACGAGGGATTCGAAGCCGCTGCCGACCTTCTGCGCGGCGAGGTTGACGGCCTCGAGGCCCGAGGCACAGAAGCGGTTGACCTGGACCCCGGCGACGGATTCGTCGAGTCCGGCGACCAGCGCCGCGGTGCGCGCGATGTCCGAGCCCTGCTCGCCGACCGGGGAGACGACGCCGAGGACGATGTCGTCGATCTTCGCGTCGTCGAGGTCGGGGTTGCGTTCGCGTACGGCGTCGATGAGGCCGACGACGAGGTCGATGGGCTTCGTGCCGTGGAGGGCGCCGCCGCGGTTCCTGCCGCGCGGAGTGCGCACGGCATCGTAGATAAACGCTTCGCTCATGTGATCCTCACAGTCGTCAGGGAGATCGCACCTCTCCCCGCATTGGTGGTGACTCGCACTCGCGGCGACGGTGGACCATCGCCGGTGAGCCCGCCGATCGAAGCTGATCGATCGTTCACTAATGGTGTCGGTCCCATTGAACACCGCATCGCTGTGATGGTCAACACACGCCGATCCCGCCGCCCGCCCATGCGGAACAGAGGGGGTGCCGGGCGTCGACCGGCGACGCCGACGGTTCCGTGACGAAGCTCTCATCTCGATTCGATCACGGGGCACTGACGACAACACCCGCAGTGATTATGATGAGGCGACTCCTCCTTCCGAGCAGTCAGCCCTCCCCTTCGAGATTCAGGAGAATCATGTCCGTGATCACCCCTGCCCGCCTGCGCCCGGGCCTCGCCCTCGTCCTCGCCGCCGGCCTGCTCGCCGGCCCCATCGCCCTCGACGCCTCCCCCGCCGAGGCGGCGTCGAAGTCATGCAAGGTCTCGATGTCGAACTCGAAGCCGAAGCAGTACTCGAACACGACGGTCAAGGTCTCGAAGGTCGGGTCGAAGGCGAAGGTGACGACGACTGCGCACTACAAGACAACGAAGACGAAGAAGTCCGCAACCGCCTCGGCGAAGGGGACGGCGAACCTCACCTACCGGATCTCGGGCGCAACCCCGGGCAAGAAGGTCAAGGTCACGGCGACCGCGAAGAAGGGCAAGACGACGTGGTCGTGCTCGACGTCGTTCACGCCGAAGAAGAAGTGAACGAACCGTCGCCTCGGTGAGGGCGCGCAGAACTCAGTGCTTGGGCCTGTGCGCCCTCTCTGCATTCACGTCCGTGGACTCGACCCCGACGGAACGCGATTCCCCCGCGGAACCGGGCGCCGCCTCGGCGGGGATCGTCCTCCCGGGATTCGCCGCGCCCGTCGCACCTGATGGAGCTTCGGCGGCTTCGGTGCCGGGATCGGCGTCGAGCCGGATCTTCGCGATGGCGACGGCGACCCAGATCGACAAGAGGACCGGCAGGAGGATGGCGATGAGGACGGAGGGGTCGAGGATCGAGGACAGGTAGGAGTTGAGCTCCTTGGTGAGGTCGCGTTCGTTGATGATCCGGCCGAGTCCGTTGAGCTGTTCGAAGATCACCTGATAGACGGTGACGTAGATGAGGAACCACTGGATGTAGTACTCGGTGATCGTCAGCAGCTCCATGCTGATGCCGGTCCGCTGGATGACCGGCTGGACGATGAGGAACATGACGATGCCCGAGGCCAGAGCCACCGAGATGACGCCGAGGAAGAGGCCGAGGCCGATGTCGAGCAGCGCGATTCCTGCGATGTAGAGGCCGAGCATGATGATGACGATGACCATCCCGACCAGAGTCATCGCCAGCCCGAGCCCGATCGCGCCGAGGAAGCCGCCGATCCGCTTCCATTCGCGGTGTCCCGGCGGGGTGGTGAGGACTCCCATGACGAGGAAGAGCCCGCACAGGACGACGAGGTGGATGAGCAGCGACATGCGATCCTCCGTTCGCCTCGACGATGCGCGTGCTCTCAGGGTACACAGACGGACACGGCGCGGCGCCGCGACGAAGTGTCAACTTTTTCTTGACACTCAGAGGAGTGTCAACCTAATCTTGACACATGACTTCTTTCACTTTCTACGGAATCACCGAAGACCGTCCCTCGACCCGCTGGAAGGCCCTCTTCGACGCCGTGTGGCCGGGCTACCGCGCCTGGTATCTGCGCGACGGAGACTCTGCCCGCCCCGATCTGGCCACCGCCGAGGCGAAGCTGCGTGAGCACATGCCCGAACTCGTGCCCACGTGGCAGCGACTCGTCGACCTCACCGGCGGTGACGAGACCGCGGCGAGGATGCTCACGCTGTGGAATCCCCCGCGCTTCCTTCCCGGGTGCTCGCAGGTCGCCATGCGCTCCCCCGAACCGGCACTGCTGCGCAACTACGACTACGGCCTCGAACTCTTCGAGCAGGTCCACGCCTCGACGCGCTACGGGTCCCGCCGGGTGATCGGCACCTCCGACTGCCTGTGGGGGCTCCTCGACGGACTCAACGAAGACGGACTGGCGGTCTCGCTCGCCTTCGGCGGACGGCCCGGCGACGGCGACGGCTTCGCAGCCCCACTCGTCGTCCGCTTCCTCCTCGAGGTCGCCGGGGATGTTCCCGAGGCACTGCGCAGGCTGGAGACCGTGCCCGTGTCGATGTACTACAACCTCACGATGGTCGATGCCACTGGCCGCCGCGCCACCGCCTACGTCGGGCCGGGGATGGCACCGGAGGTCGTCGAGGATCCGGTGGCGACGAACCACCGCGGCAGGTCCCCGGAGTATCCCGATCACGCCCGCCGCTTCCGCAGCGTCGAGCGTCAGGACCTGCTCACCGAGGCGCTTGAAGGCGGCCGCGGAGTCGATGAGATGGCGGAGACGATGCTCGGCCCTGGGGTCTTCAGCGGTGACTACGACAACGCGTTCGGCACGCTGTACACTGCGGTCTATCGACCCCTGCGCGGCGAGGTCGAATACCGCTGGCACTCCCGCAGGTGGACCCGCAGCCTCAGCTCTGAAGAGGAGATGATCGTGGTGACCCTCGACGACAGCACCGAACCCGTGGATCTCACCGGTTCGAACGGCACGCCCTCCGGCGCGAGCGACACTTCTTCCGGCACGGGCGGCACGCGCGCAACTCCCTCCGCTGGCGGTGCCACCGGCGGCACGCAGTCTCAGGATGCCGCAGTGGCCGAGGTCGCCGAACTCGTGGCACAGGCACACGAGGCGATCAACGGCCTCGCCCACTCCCCCGATCCCGCGGCGTTCTCCGCGCTCATCTCCCTGTCCTCGGAGGTCGGGGAGGCGCTGGGCACCAGTGCCCGCCTCCTCGCCGAGCACAACTCGTGGGCGCGCGTCGCCGAACTCGCCGATGTCAGCCGACAGGCGGCGTGGCAGCGTTGGCGATGAACGACGATCTCCTCTCCCGCGCCGAGGCGGTCGCCCGTCAGGCGCACCGCGGGCAGGTCGACAAGGCCGGGTTCGACTACATCGACCATCCGCGCCGGGTCGCTGCGAACGCCCGGGCCGCAGCGGTCGCCGAGGAGCTCGACGACGACTCGGCGACCGCGGTCATCGCGGCCGCCTGGCTCCACGATGTCGTCGAGGACACCTCGGTGACGGAGGACGATCTGCGCAGGGATTTCCCCGCCGAGGTGGTCGACGCGGTCATCGCGGTGACGAAGCGCTCCGGTGAGGACGTCGAGGACTACTTCGCTCGGGTCCGCGCGAACCCGCTGGCGGTGCACGTCAAGACCGCCGATCTCGCCGACAACACTGATCCGGCCAGGCAGGCCCGCCTCGACGAGGCGACCCGGGCGCGGCTGACGGAGAAGTACTGCCGGGCCTACGAGCTGCTCGGCCTCGAGGCCTGAGCGTTCGTCGATCCCCACCCCCTCAGTTCTCACCCATCGGATCTCACGAGGAACCTGCGCCATGACACTCCCCACCCCCTCCACTGCGATCAGACCCACCGGCCCCACGGTCAGCGAACTGCGGCATCGGGCCGAGCTGCCGATGCTCGTCCTCGGCATCGTGCTCACCGCGATCGTCGTCACCGGTGCGCTCGTCTTCATCCTCGTCGGACTACCCCTCGATGAGTGGGCCTTCGGCGTGCTCATCGGCCTCTTCGCTCCGGTGATGAGCTTCATCTACATCCGCTACCTCTACTGGTCGAAGATCGCCAACGGAGTCGAAGTCACCGACGAGCAGTTCCCGGAGCTCTACGCCGTCTACCGGGAACTCGCGCTCGAGATGGGCTTCGGCGCCGGCACCGGCAGGATGTCGGGGATCCCGCAGATCTACGTCATCAACGGCAATGGCACGATGAACGCCTACGCGGCCAAATGCCAGCTGCAGCGCGGATACGTCGTCGTCTACAGCGACCTCGTCGACCTCGCCTACGTCCACGGCGACTTCGGCGCACTGCGGTTCATCATGGGCCACGAGCTGGGGCACATCAAATGCGGGCACGTCAACCTGTGGCGCAGCGGGATCCAGCCGATCCTCGTCCTCCTCAGGCTCTCCCCGACGCTATCACGCGCCCAGGAGTACACCGCCGACAGAACGGCGTCGTACTATGCGCCCGAGGACGCTATGAGGATGATCGCGCTCTTCTCCGGCAAGAACCTCGCCTCACGGGTGGATGTCGACGCCTACATCCGGTCCGTCGACCGGCACAAGAACGGCTTCTGGCTGCGACTGTCGAACTTCCTCGCCGGTCATGCCGTCGGGTTCCGGAGGATGAAGGCGCTGAGCCTGGTCAGAACGCAGGGCTGGAACGTCCAGGGAAAGATGCTCTAGGCAGCGGCCGGTGATGGGACAATGAGCTGGTGCGCCCCCTTCTCCTCATCACCTCCACGCTGTCCGACGGACGGCCCTGGCGGCTCATGCTCTGGCCGCTGGCAGCATCGCTCGCCGTCTTCATCCTCGTGCTCGCGATCCTCGCACCTGCGCTGGCACGAGCCGAGCGATCGGCTGCGGCCGGTCCTGCTCCCGAGAGCACGAGCGCCGATCCGCCGCCGGCCGTCGACGCCGTGCCCAGCTATTCCGTCGCAGTCGGCATCGACGACACCGTATCCGAGATGCCTGCCCTCCAGAGCGCGAAGGTCGACTTCCTCTCGTTCTCCGCAGAGTACTTCTCACGTCTGAAGGAAGGCGCGAAGGTCGAGGAATTCGGCACCGAGGAGCGGGAGCTCTCCCCCGCCGGCGCCCGTTCGCAGGTCGAGGACGGCACCTCGGTCCTCGCCGTGATCCTGCCGAAGCAGCTCACCCCGACCGTGATCGATGACATCCGCGCGTATTCGGCCGGAGAGATCGACACGGCGCCGACGTATGCGATCACGATCGTCGCCGGCCCGCAGGCCCTCAACGAGGACCGCTTCATCGTCGAGAAGTACGAAACCGCGGTGATGCGTCAGGCCACCGAATTCGTCTCCGATCAGATCCGCAACATCGCCGGAAAGATCACCTGCGACCCGACGGGCCTGGCCGCTGATTGCGCTCGGTCACAGGATGAGACGGCGACGGCCTTCGAACGCCCCTTCACCACCGAGGTCGAAGAGGTCTCCGGCCCTGCTCCAGTCGACTCCTTCACCACCGATGACGATGCGACGCCCGGTGACGCCGCTTCGTCGCCTGCACCCGAGCCGGCGGGTGCCGGCGAAGGTGCGGACGAGTCCGGCACCGAGCCTGTGACGAACGAACAGGCGGCCGCTGCCAGTGCTCCTTTCTGGACGGCGCAGTCCTGGGTGCCGACCGTGCTCATCGCACTCGCCGTGGCCGCTGTGACCCTGGCACTCGCTGCGTCCTTCACGGTCAATCGGGCCGCGGGACTCAGCCTCGTCCTCGTCGGTCCGTGGCGGACCCTGCGCACCCAACGCCCCTTCCCGCGTCAGGCCCTTCTCAGAGTCAAGCTCGTCATCGGGGCGGTCGGCACCGTGGTCCTCGGCCTCCTCGCCTCGGCGGCGGTCACCGGTTTCGGCACGGCGGCAGTGTACGGGGTCGGCGCCTACCCGCTGCTGCGGATCCTCGCGGTGCTCTGCTTCCTCACCCTGCTCACCGCCGCGCTCGTCACTCTCGTGCTCGCCGTCGGCGACACGGCCGGCACGCTGTTCGGCTCTCTGGCGGCCATTGCGGCGGTCATCTGGGCGATCGCCGAATCCGGTGCGGTGCGCGCCGTCAGCGTCAGCGGCACCGATTTCGATCTCGGCATGGTCACCGATCTGCTCATCGGACAGGGGAACAGGTGGATGTTCCTCTCCTACGCCCTGCCGACCTGCGTCGGCCTCCTCTTCGTGTTCGTCGCCTCACTGGTCGTCGGACTCACTGCCACAGCCGTCTACGATCGTTCCCGGAGCACGAAGATCGACATCGGCTGAGGGGTCCGCGGTTCGTGCCGTGGACTCCTCAGCCTGCTTCATCACTGCTGTCTGCGGCGCCGGACGCTGAAGACGAGCGCTGCTCCGACGACGGTCAGGAGGGCGCCGATGACCGCGGTGGACATCGGCAGTCCACCCGTGCGCGGCAGGGCCTCATCCTGGTCACCGCCGTCGGCACCGCGCGCCGAGGCGGCGTCGGTCGCCTCGACGTCCGATCCGTCGGCGCTCGCGCCGGAATCCGCGGTCGCCCCGGTGTCGGCCACCGGCGACGGCGTCGACGGGCTGCTCGTGCGCGCGGTCGGCTCTGTCGGCTCGTTGGGCGTCTCCGTGGGCGCGGGAGGTGTCGTCGTGCTGGTCGGTTCGTCCGTGGGCTGCTCCGTCGGCTCCGGGGTGTCGACGGGCTGCTGGGCGAGAGCGCTCTCGACGAGGAGCTTCGTCTGGGCGATGATGTCCCGACGGTTGGCGACGAACTCGGGATTGCTCACATCCGACTCGGTCTTCTGGACTCCCTCGAGCACCGGAGTGTGCACATGACCACCGGGCAGGTCCGACAGACCGAGGGCGTCCCTGAGGAGAGTGGCCCGGTACGCGATCTCGTTGGACAGGTAGTCTCCCCCGCCGCCGGCTCTGGCCACGGATCCCTCAGTCGGTCCGTCGTCGCGCTTGACTCCCTTGTTGAGCGCCCGGTCCGGTGGGCACGAGACCGTGGGCTCGGTCGGCGCAGTGTCACCCGGCGCCTCCGTGACCGATCGTCGGTCCTTGACGGCGAACGGCCGTCCGTCGGTGTCGTCGACCATAGCCGCTCGCGGCAGCGTCGATTCGGTCCACTGCGGTTGGGGGCTGACGGTGCGCACGTCCTCCGGGATGGGAATGGTGCCCTGATAGCAGGAGCGTTCGTTGTCGATCGTGCCGCCCCGCCACGCGCCGTTGAAGGCCTCGAGGTCGAACTCCTGCGGACTGCCCTGGCTGACGGTGAAGAAGAGCTCAGGGGTCTTCTCTGCCGTCAGCGCAGGCGTGAGGGCCTTCTCCACCATGCCGTCGCCGAAGTCTCGCCACCGCACGGGGAAGAGTGCCGTCTGGATCTCGACCGGGCCGTTCGGACCGTCGACGACCTCCCCGTCGAGCGCCAACGCGATGGCACCGGAGGGATTCGAGATCCGCGTGTCGGTGAAGAGGAAGAAGGGGTCGAACCCGGTGAGCACGACGACGTCGTGGTCGCTGGCGTCGGGGTCGAGGGTGTCCTGACCGCGGGAGAGGCGGTCGATGACGGCGATGCGGTCGGTGAGCTTCTCCTTCGGGACGTCGTTGGCCTCGGACCACTGTGTGAGCGCACCGATCATGGCCAGGCGGGCCCAGTACAGAGGTCGGTCGTCGGCGTCGAGGCCGCCCTCGGCCATCGCCCGACCGGCGTCGATGCCGCGCGTCCAGAGCTCACGCGCCCGGTCGTCGATCAGCGCGTCGATCTCCCCCGCACCGGATGCGGCACACAGATCATCCGCGAACGTCGTCACGAAGCCCTCGAGGCCGCTGGTCTTGAGGAGCTCACGCGGTGCGGGTCGGGTGACGAGCTCCTCCTCGGGGCCCAGGGCGACCGGGTCGTCGACACAGGGCGGAGCGAATGCCGTGTCGTCGGCTGCCGCGGGGCTGCTCAGCGACAGCGATGACGCGACGACCGCCGCAATCGCGGGCATGGCAAGGAGTCGTTTCGAGAGTGGTTTCATTGTCAGCTTTCAACGATTGCGATGCCTGAGAGGGCACCACGCCAATGTGGTTCACAACACAAGTACGCATCGCACTGTAGCAGAATCGTTCATCACGACACATGTGATTGTTCAACACTTGAGATGTGGTAGGCGATCAATCTTTCGCCGCCGACAAGGCATCTGTCGACACTTCACCCATCGCAGCCGCATCTCTGGGTCAGTGGACAAAGAAAGCGCCCCTCCCGACCAGGTGCGTGACCTGGGGAGAGGGGCGTTGCCGAGCCGCCTGCGGGAATCGAACCCGCGACCTATTCATTCGAATGCGGTTCGAATCGCAGGTGACTCGGGGGAACCGGTGAGAACCAACGAATATCACCTGACCAGGTGCGATGCCCGACCGTGTGCCGACTTCCGCGTCCTGACTGGGAACGTCGACTTGGACGCAAAGCGCATCGTAAACGCATATTCGGCCCTCACTCGTTGTCCCGCAGCAGTTCGGTCCGCCAGTACGGGTCACCCTGGTAGCGGCTGTTGTTGATCGTGCATCCTCGGAGGTTGACGTGGGCGCGGATCCAGGCGCGGACCTCCGTGGCGACGTCGTCGAGGCGGTCGGTCCAGTCGTTGAGGGTGAGGGTGAGTTCGGTGCCGTCTGCGGCTGTGAGGCGGCAGGAGTAGCGCGGGAGGCCGGCTCCGTCTGGGAGTTGGGAGTGCGTGTAGATGATGCCGTCGCGGCCTGTGGTGAGGTAGAAGCGAATGTACTCCCCGTTCGCGTGGGAGGTCAGGGTCTTGAATGCCTGGTATTCGGTCATCCAATCGGGTGCGGTCATGGGTCCAGTGTGCGCCCGAGGGTGGACATGACGAAACGGCCCCCACCGCGTGATGCGATGGGGGCCGGGCTGTGTCAGTGGCGGGGTTCGTAACCCTCAGGGGGCGGGGTGGCGTCGACCTCAGTCACACCAGGGTCGTCGGATTCGTCGAGATCCTCATTGCCGTCATCCTCGAGAGGTTCGACTTCGTCAGAGTCGGCGCCCGACCAGTTGCCGGGGATCTGATCGGCGGGGGCCGCGCCGGTGGAGCCGACCGCCTGCGCGGCCACGGCGGCGCCGGTGGGCTTCCACAGGCCGTAGTACATGCCGACAGCGATGAGGAACGACGTGAGGCCCGTCATGAGCCCCTGCCCGAGGTCGTAGGTCTGCCCGGCCTGATTGGCCGCGAGCGCCTCGGTTCCCAGGGAGGTGGCGAACGCGATCGCCGCGAGCAGGATCGCTCGGACCCCACCCGAGGTGGAGAGCTTCGTGACGAGTCCGACGAGGAGCGGGAACACGGTGGACACGCACAGCTGCACGACCTGCCAGATGTCGAGAGTGAATTCCATGATCAGGTCCTTTCAGTCCCGTGCGCCCTGCACGGAGACATTGGTGATGGTGAGGTCGCGGGGCGCGCCCTTGATGAATGCGCGCAGGCGCACGGACTTCCCCTGGTATTCCTTGGGGAGGTTCCAGATCGGGGCGGTGACCGTGGCCGTAGTGGTGCCGGGGGTACCAATGACTTCCATCGTCGCGAGCTCGCGCCCGAGGGTGGTCGGCTTGCCCTTGGCGTAGAACGCTTCACCGATGATGAGGTAGCAGGTTTCCCCGACGGGGAGGTTCTGAATGTCAACCTTCACTGAGGCGGACACCCAGGCGGGGCCGGTCGCGATCGTGTACTGGTCCTTACCGATCTGCAGGTGCTTGGTCGTGCCCTTCGCGGCGACTTGCTTGGCCGTGTGGGTGGAGGCGATGCGCTTGGTCATGCCGAAAATTCCTTCCAGGGTGGGTTTCGGTGCGGGTGCGGTAGGGGTTGTGCCGCCGAGGCGGGTGGATTTGAGGCGCTTGCGGAACGTCGGCCCGGAGAACGAGGCGTCGTTCTTCCTCCCGGGCGGGGAGGCGGTTTCGGCGTGACGCAGTGCCCGGGACTCGGGGAGGTTGAATTCGTCGATGAGGGCGCGCACGAGACGCAGGTACGCGTCGTACTGTTCCTTCGGCCACGCCTCCATCGCTCCCTCCGCCTCGATGCCGATCGCGCGGCTGTTGGTCATCGACGTCGACCGGGACTTCCCAGCATGGTTCGAGACCCCGGCGGCGAAGACATAGACGACTCCGGTGCGGCCGAGACCGAGTTGCGCGAGGGGGCCGGGGAGTCCGGGGCGACCGTCCTTGACGACGTTGTACGTCGGATACTCCGCGGTTTTCCGCAGACTCCGCGGGGTGGCCGTATGGTGGAGGGTCACGGTCTGGATCGAGCCCATGGTGCCGCGGCCACGAGACTTCCAGCCCGGCACCCACACGGTCTTGAGTCCGGACTTCTTCACCGCCCTCTCAATGCGAGAGGCGAGACTGTATGCCATGGTGGTTCCCTTCGGGTATGAGAAACGCCCCGAGACCGTGTGTCTGGGGCGTGATGGTGGGGTGGTTGGTGGTCAGGTGATGTCGTCGTGAGCGAGACCGTTCTCGGCGAGGCGTTGGCGCAGGCGGTAGTTCGCATCAAGGAGGCCCACGTTCTGACGTTGGAGTTTCTCGATCTGCCCGGTGAACTGTTCCTTGAGATCAGCGATTTTCGTGTTGAAGTTCGCCTCCATCTCCTCGAGCTGGTTCTTGAGCTCGGCGATCTGCGCGGTCGCGTCCTTGTGTTCCTTCTCCGCCTCCTCGGCCCGTTCCTTGAGCCCTTTGCGGCGCCCCTGGACGATGAGAGCAATCGCGAACGCAATGAACCCGGCACCACCACCAGCCTGGACGAGGGCATCGAGCATCGACGGTGGCAGTGTGGGGATCATGCGGGCCTCCCGTCCCGAGCGATCCTCCGGCGCATCTGGTCAACCGTGGCGAGGAACGCGACGAACAGGCAGCCTGCGGTTGCCCACGGGTTGAACGCGTTCCGCAGCCCACCGGCCTCGGTGATGATCGGGAGAGTGCCCTGGAAGATCGCGATACCGTAGACGAACCAGATCGTGGTGATCACCACCTGGGTGGCGAGGATCGCCGATATCCACCGAGAAGCCAACGCGGCGATGAGCAGCATGGAGGCGGTAGCCTGTAGCCACCCCCACATGTTAGCGCCGATGATGTCGGCGTAGGCGTAGATGTCGCTGCTGGTTTCCGGATCGAGGGCGAGGTCGAGTCCGCTGCCCAGTCCCCGTCCGGCGAGGATGATGAGCAGCGCGGTGAGGAGCCATTCTGGGGCTGGTTCGAGCCGGAATTTGACCCGCAGGATGGACAGCAGCATGTACGAGTGCCGACCCCTCACGAGTCCACCTCCTCGACCGGTTCGGGTGGGGTGGTGGACTTCTCCGTGATCGGTGCCCCGCACGGCCCGCAGATGACGAGCATCTCAGGGTCGGTCAGCTGCACGGGTTCACCCTCGTTCACACAATCCGGTGTGAGACACGTTGCCCACAGGTCTGACATCTCATTCCCCTATCGCAGTCCATGCCACGTCGAGCGGGCCGGCAGTGTCCCTGCGCGCCCAGACGACGAAGCTCGTGGTCGTCTCGTCAATGAAAGTCGCCGCGTGCACCACAGGCCATGCGGTGCGGGCGGTGACCTGAATAGCGGGTTTCGTGGTGAACCGTCCCGCCGGGAGGGTGACTGTCGCTGAGACGCGACCATTGTTCGAGGGCACGTTGAGCTGCACCACCCCGGAGGCGACCTTCGGGACACCCGTGACGGTGCCGTTCGGGTTGAACGTCAACGGCCCCCACCTGCCGGTGCCGTCGCCTTTGACCTCGTAGGTGTTCGACGCCGAGACGATCGATGACGGGGTTGCGGTCGGGTACGTGTTCACTTCGGCAGGGACTGTGGTCTCACTGTCGAGGTAGTACCACAGCGCCACCGATTTGCCCTGCTGGGTGTTCGTGAACGAACGCCGGAAGTCAGTACGCTCGGGTGTCGTGGCCTTCTTCGCGGTGAAACCACCGATCGTTTCAACTCCGACCGGCAGCGGAGAACCCAACGCTTTCAAGCGGGCACGACGAGGCCACGTGAACCGTGTCGGGGGACTGATCCGCGACGTGTAGTCGAGGGCGTTGTCGCTGTTGAAATCGGTCTCCCACCGGTACGCCACCCACCAGTCCGGGGAGTCATCTCCTGTCGTCGGCGGCGCGTACTCGTTGATGCGGCCACCGCCGCCGTTGAGCGTGCGGAACTTCCCATCAGCGAAGGCCAGGCCCGTGTCGCGGCCGTTCTCCGCTGTCTTCCACGACTTCGCCGGGTCCCACACCCCGGAGGTGGAGAACGTCACGATCGCGTCCCCGACGTTGCCGGAGGTCTTGCGGACGGTGACGAACGTGCCGCCACCCCAGTCGCCGGGGCCGATGTAGATGCCACCAATGTCGGACTTCGTGCCGTCCTTGCAGTCGACGGTCGCAATCGTCGCACCGGTCGTCGTGTTGTAGGTGCGCCATAGGAGGTTGCCCCCGTCAGCGCACTGGGCGATGACGACGTTCGTGCCGTCCGTGCCGATGCCCGGCTTGTAGGTCAGAGGGTTCGTCTTCGACCAGCCGACATCGGTGTACTCCCACTCGCGGAGGAACGCGCCGGCGGTGGAGTACACGCGCACGAAGTACTTGTACGGGGTGCCGGACTTCTGGCCCAGGAGGAACAGTTCGGAGCCGATCGCGGTGACACCCCCGGCAGCCCAGAATTGGTCCGTCATCGGAATGTTGTCGCCGATGGCTCCGGACGCCGGGTCGATCGAGATGAGGCGGTCACCCTCGGAGGCGTTGGGGGCGTCGACGAACGTCCAGTACTTCCCGTCCGCCCAGGCCAGACCGTAGAGGACACCACCCTCAGGAGGAGTGAACGACCTCGACGCCCAATACGGTTGCACCACAGGGGGTGCCGTTGGGTCCGCGACACCAGCGTCGAGGACGAGCTTCGCGCCCTGCCCGAGCCGGTTCTCCGTGTGCCGGAACTCCGCCGGACCAGTCGCCACCAACGATTCCGCTTCAAGGTCTCCCTTGAACGTGGACCCGTAGGGGGTGAGTCTGACTCGCCAGTCCTGGTTCTCATCGAACATGGTCAGGCCGTCATCGGCCCAGCGGCCGCGCCCGTCCAGGGTTTCGAACGTCGCGCCCCGGATGAACATGCCGTTGATCGCGTCGGCCTCGATCATCTCCGCCCGGACCCGCAGGAACTCCGCGATCTTCGCCGTGAGCTCCTCGCTCGCGGTGATCTTCGGGGCGGTGATCGCGCCGGTGAGGATCGCGTTCTCACCAATGAACTCCTGCGCGGTGACCATTCTCGCGACGACGACCTCGGCCCACAGTTTCTGGATGACCGCCTCAGCGAGCGCAGCCGACCCGGCTTTGAGGTTGCCGACCTCGAGGACGTCGGCGGCGAGGTGCGGGGTCTGGATGCCACCCGGTTCGATGAGGGTGCCACCCACCTGGGACCGGAAGTCCGCATCTACAATGCCGACCTCCGCACCTGCAGTCACGCTGATGAATGGCATCGCGTAGGGGGCCGTTACCGGCGCGGTCATCGCAACCGATACCTCTGTGACCACGCCTGGCGGCAGGGTCACGGTGTTTCCGCCACCCGACGAGACATATCCGAGGATCGCCGACGGCTGGTTGTACCAGTAGATGCGCGGTTGCACCTGCACGGGTGTAGTCGAGATGGGATACACGCGGAACCTCAGGACGAGCTTGTCACCGCGAGCGATCTTGTGATTGAGCTGAGTTGAGGGGCGGAAGCTCGCGGAGATATTCACCCCACTTGTCCCCGCGGCTTTGAGGCGCATATGTGGGCCGAGGCTGAGAGATGCATTGGCGGGTTCGAGCGAAATTGCAGCACCCGACCCATATGGAGCGTGCGGGGCAGTGGTCTCGCCGGCCTTCACCTGGTCCCACGGGATCAGGTTCCCGCCGGCACCGACGAGGATCTTGTCTGCCGCGATCGCATAGGCCCGGATGCGGTTGACGACGTCGAGGAACCCGGTCGTGATCGTCGACGCCTCGATGTTCGACAGGACCGCACCGTCGATGACATGCGTGACCCACACGTTGCCGTTCCACCGCCACCGACCGATCTCCCGACCACCCGAACCCAGCGAGGTGAGCTTGATCCACGTGTCCTCCACGACACCCGCATACGTGGTGGGCGGATTACTGGTGGACCAGGTGGTCTTGTTCTTCAACCCCAACGCCGTGGTGAGGTTGCCCTCCACGGCGTCGATCTCGGCCAGGGCGGCGTCGATCGCCTCCTGCCGGGCCTTCGCAATGTCAGCGGGCACGGACTCGAGTTCACCCGCAACGGCGGTGAGCTTCCCATCAAGTTCCTGCTGCGCCGTCTCCAACGCCTGCTTCGCCTGGTCGATGAGTCTCTGCGCCTCATCGATCGCGGCCTGCACGAGATCCCCATACCCGGGAACCTCGACCGTGACCGGGGCAGACATGGCAGACGGCTTCCCGGCCTGCGACCATGCGGCTAGACACACTGTGTGCGTGCCCTTCTCGACGCCGAGGGACACCTCATCCCCAGCGGCGGACACAATCGAGCCCTTCGCGTTCTCCGGGGTCGGCGTGACGAATCCGCCCGCCTTCGCGTACACCTGCACGCGAGAGAAATCCGTGGGAGCAATAGCGTCGTCCTCAAACATCCCATCCCAGCGGACTTTGATGCCGCCGTAAGTGACCTCGGCGACCGGGGCTGTTGGGGTGGGAGGAGTCGGACCGGCGACAACGTTGATCGTCGTCCCACCATCGAACTGCTCCCCCACAATCGCACGGAGGTTCCCGTCAGCGTCGTTGAAATCAATCGACCCGCCCTCAACGGAAGTGCGCTGTGCCTGCGGCTGATTGCCCACGGCACGCACCTGAGTCTCGAGTTCGTCCATGCGCTTCGCGATACCGTCAAGACGCTGATACAGGCTCATGTGATCTTCTCCCCCCGCCGAATCTGCAGGCTGCTCGTGTTCTTCTCCGGGTGGTGGATCACCCCCATGACCCGCACCCACAGGTCACCGAAGTCAGCCCACCCGGGCCCGGATTGGATGAGGATTTCGTCACCCGCCCGGTACGACCCCACGGGGGCGTTCGGGTGGTCGAGTACCTCGATTTCTGTGATGTCGAGTTCCCCCGACAGGGCTTTCAACGTGGACGTGGCTCGGGTTTGGGCGATCTGGTCTTTTCCGATCGACTTATCCGACACCACAGCCCACCGCCCCAATCGATCAGTGGTCTGTGAGTCTTGGGCGCGGACCATTTTCCGGCCCTGCCCGGCCCCGAGGACGAGGACATGCGAGGCGTACTCGTCACCGTCGTCCGTGGCGCCGATGTTGTCGGGAACGTTCTCCCCGACCACGAATCGCAGGTCCGAGCGTCTGGCCCCAATCCTCGGGTACCCGTACTCGATCTCGTGAACGATCCGCTCCCCCGACCACCGGTGTCCGACGGTCCACTCGTACCCGCCGAACTCCGCGAGCTGCTGACGCTCCCGATCAAGGTCGAGGGTCTGCCACCATCCCAGGTAGTACAGCTCCTTCGACCCCGACACGGACTCGGACATGCGCACCATCCGGGATTTCTTGTCCCCGGTCGGTGTCAGACCCAGGTTGAAGCCGCGCTGTTTCTGGAACTCCGTGATGATGAGCCGGTCCACCTCGAGGGGGTCCGCGGTGTCGAACTTGTGCTCCCAGATCCACGGCTGCTTCGCCCAATACCCGGTGTGCCCAATCGTGTCGATCGACAGGGTCGGCCCATCCATGGGCAGGTCGGTGAGGATTCCCCCGCCCCGAATCTGCCCGGACGCTTCGGCGTAGATCGCCGTGGACCAGGGCTTGAAAATCGGCTTCCCCTGGGGGTCTTTGAGGCGCGCGACCTCGGGAGAGATCTTCCCATCCACACCCCCATGACCCGAGAGCGCCTCCTGCACTGACACGTCGTCGAGAGGAACGTCCCAGTCGAGCACCGTCTCGGTTCCGTCACCGTTCATGCGGGTAGCAATGTACCGCCACTCAGACATGGGTCACTCCGTGGACATGTCGGGCACCTGCAGGAACTGCACTGTCAGATCCAGACCGGAAACCCCGTCCATCCTCACCGCGCCGGCGATCGTGGATGAATCGTGCCGACGTGCCCTGAACGCGAACGTTGCCTCTTTCCCCCGCATGGCTGCTGGAATGTACCGGTCATCGGAACTCAACCAGTCGTCGCGTGACACTGGCCCCTCGGAGGCATCGAACGCGAACTCCTGCGTGTTGTACGGGAACGGTTGCCCGTTGTAGTTGCCCTCAGCTGAGGAGGGGCCGTAGTTGATCCAGTACCGTCCCCACACGTTGGCGTTGCGTTCGTACCGCACCTTGTACCAGGAGGGCTTGATGATCATTCGGGTCGCCCAGTCGGGGACGTCGATGCGCTGCCTGGCGCCGGTGGGTGTGCCGTCGCCGGGGAACCATTCACCGGCCGCGGTCTTCGAGTTCAGCGCCATGCCCTGATCGGAAGCCACCGAGGCACGGGACCGGTCCACCGTCCACTGCTTCGGGTCCGCGATCTGACGCAGGTCCGTGATCATCTGGTTCGTGATCGTCGCCGTGTTCGCCGGTTGGTCGATGCGCGCCAGCAACATGTACGGCGCGTTCGCTGGGAGCGACGTTGACACCTGATAGGAGTTGTACGGTCCCGTCTTGATGTTCGCGGGCTGCTGGCCGGCATACTGGGAGTCCTGGATGAGCACGTACACGTACTTCACCGCCGCCCCCGCCGATCCGGTTGCGGCCACTGGCGCGTCAGTGAACGACTGCTCCTGCACCCCATAGGACTGGCCGAACACACCCGGGTACGTGGATTTGATTGCCCCGGATCCTTTGAGGATTCGGACGGCCGCACCGGGCACGGGGAGCTGGGTGACCCGGAAGTCGTTGGCTTCGATGATCCCTGTACCGCCCTTGGTGGAGACGTACAGGCCGACGCGGGCGAGTTCGACGGAGTTATCCGCACCACCCTTACCGTCGACACCACCTGAGGTGGCCCATGGGACAGGACGTAGAGGCATATCAGGCTCCTAGTGTTGTGTGGGCTGAACCCCAACGGATGGTGGCCGTGGCTGATCCGGTTTGGTCGGTGCCGCGGAAGGTGAACTCGGACGACCCGGGTGGGACGACGACCCGGTCGAGTCGGGAGTTCCGGGAGAGTTTCCCTGCCAGGGAGGTGCCGTCGTTGCGGCGCACGGTCCTGGCGCGGGCGTTGATCGTGACCGTCTGGTCGTAGAGCAGGGTCGCGTCCAGGTCGAGGGTCCAGCCCTTGCCTGTGACGATGGGGTGGTCGATGGGGCCGGTGATCGTGATCGTCACGTCCCCAGTCGGTCTGGTCCCGGTGTTCGTGACGATGCCCTGACGTTGCCCGCCGGTGAGGGTGGCCCAGGGGAACACGATCGGGAACACCAGCCCTGCGGCCTGCGGCGGGGTGATGGACAAAGTGACTTGCCCTCCCCCGCCGTGGTCGGGGTCGCCGTAGAACAGTGCATCTGAGCGGTCGAAGATCGCTGTCCCCTCCGCGTGGGTGCGGGCGAACAGCTCAGTGTCCTCCACATCAAGGTCGCGGGGTCTCCCGTAGGTGCGGAACGTGCGCCCGTGGGCACCGATCTCGAGCACCGACTCCTCACCGGGTGCACGGTTCGCCGCCGACGACCAGGCTTCTGCGAACTCCGCGAGCGCCCGGAACTCCTCCTCGGGCGTGGAGCTCTTCGTGAAGATCCCCAGCTTGATCGGCTGGGGGTCTTTGAAGTCACGCCCGAGGAGGATGGTGTTCCCGACCGGGTTGGGCTGGTCCTGGACTCGCCATTTGATGTTCGTCGCCTGCACTGAGGACACGGACACTGGGTGCCCGCAGCCGAACCGGTACCCGTTGATCGCGAACTCACCATTCGCAAGCTGCATCAGATGGCTCCGATCTTCTGGGAGGATTTCGACCTGCGGGACACCGACTGGTCGTAACCAGTGCCCACAGCAGTGACGACGGCGGCATCGAACTCGTGCTGTCCGGCCTTGAGGGTGAACCGCACGCCGTTCATTGCCGCGGCGATCGACTCCGGGGAGACACCGTTGGCGGTGACAGCGTCCGCGACGGCCCGGGTGAATGCGGCCTGGTCGAACTGCATTCCCCTTTGGGTGGGGACGTACATGCGGTTCTCGGCCATGAACCTCATGGAGTCCGGGTTCGACATGACCTGCTCGCCACCGGCGAAGTTCACGAGTTCTGGCCCGTTCTCTCCGACGACAGCAAGACCGCGCCTGGCTGCACGCGTGCCACCCTCGTACCAGTTGTTGCGCTCCCAGAATCGGCGGGCACCCCGCACATCGCCGTACCGCTGCTTGATGTACTTCAGCCCGTACTCGATCTGCTTACGCGGATCCGAGGTCTTCTGACCCCCGACCGTGCCCCAGGTACCGTTGAGGAACTGGAACAGCCCGTAAGCCGTGCTCGTTGGGTTCTGGGCGTTGGGATTCCAGGAGGATTCCTTGTTGACAAGCCAGTTGAGGTCACCCCACTGGTCGCCCCAGCCCATGGCCTCGAGCATCTGCTTCGCCATCTGCTTCACTGGACCGTTGGCAACGTTCGAGAAGTCAGCGCCACTGGCACCTGCGGTCTTCCCGAACTCCTTAGCCTTGCCCACGAGTCCCTCGGAAACCTGGGACATGATGCCCTTGCCGAGCTGCCCAGCCACCCCCGACGGGAGCAACTTGGCGTGCTTGGCGTAGATCTGTTGCGTCAGCTTCTGTGCCGCCAGCCCGTACGATGCCGACAGATCCGACCCCGCCGAGACCCCTGCCCTGTCGAGGAAGGGATGCGACATGGGCATGAACTCGTCACCGAACGCACCCGGCGTCATGTCCGCAGCACCACCGGCCGGCACCGAGCGGTTTGCCCAGTGCACGTGATTCCAGTGGATGGCACGGACAGCACCCGAGTAGGTGTACGGTCGGCCGTTCTTGATCTGCCTGCCGTTGGCCGGGGAGTAGATGATCTCCGAACTGTTCCTGTAGTTGTTGTACAGGAAGTCGAAGATCTGCTGCAACGGTCCACCGAGGTCAACGGCGTAGCCACCAGAGTGCAAGGATCGGTTCCCTGACACCGTGGTCGACCCACCCCGATACCCCGAGTTCAGCCGAGCGGACGGGAACTGTTTCTTCACGATCCCGTACAGGCCACGCCACACACCCGAGTCGGCGAATGCGTTCACACCCGGGACGGGTCCGTAGACACCGCCTGAGACGAACGCGCCACCACCGGTCTGCATGTGCAGGAGATCGTCGAGACGACCCTGCCTGGCCGCGTCGTTCTGAGCCTTCACTCCGGCTTCGCCGCCCATGGCGCGCGTCCACTCGGGCCGCATGATCGCCTCACCCCCGGAGAGGTAGAGGTTCCCTGCGGTCGGTGAGTAGAACTCGTGCACGTCACGACCGGGCGTGTACCCGGGCATGACACCACCGGACTCGAACTTGAGCGCGTTCGGTGCTTTGAGCTTCACGCCCACGTCACCGAACGCTTTGTTCACCTCGGCGGTGAAGGAGGCGAAGACGGCGATCAGCCGGTTGAGATTGGTGCCGAGTTCGGGGCGTGCCCCGCGCATCTCCGCGTTCATCCCAGCCCGGATCGCATCAAACGCCGCATTCGACGCAGACGACATCGCGCCGAAAGCTTCCCTGTTGGAAGCTTTCATGCTCCCCAGGTGTGCACCGTAATCGGCTCGGAAGCCGATCATTGTGCCATCAGCGTTCGTGCGCATATCGCGCAGTTTCTGGCTCGTGGTCAGGCGCATCGACTCGAAATCGGTGAGGTTCTGCGCCCGCATCTGGCCCTGCTTGTCGGCCATGACCGCGCGCATCGCTTCCTGCTCCGAGGTCAGAGCAGTGCGAGACCCCAGCTGCTTCGCGGCGATCGTTGCCCGCATCTGCTCCTGCTGGGCCTGCACGTTCGTCAGCATCCCCAGTTGGCTCTGCTGAGTCGTCGCGAGCATCCCCGACTGCTGAGCCTGAGTCTGTGCGAGCATCGACTGCTGACTGGACTGGGTCGCGGACAGCATCCCGGTCTGTTTCGCCTGGGTGTCCGTGAGCATCCCGGCCTGCGCGGCCTGGGTCTGCGAGAGCATTCCCGCCCACCCCTCGGCGACTGCCGACTGCATGGTCGACATCGCATCGAGAGTGGTGGCGGACATGTCCTGCATCGCCAGACCGGCCAGCCCCTCATCGTCAGCGACGACTGGGGACACGCCCACATCCATCGATACCGGACCCATCGCGGGCACTGCCGCGGCGCCGAGCATCGCGGCCGCTGACTGCACATCCGAGACTCCGCCGAGCATGCCCTGCACGAGACCCTCCGCGGTGAACCCGCCGAGTTCGGCCATGACCGTCGAAGGCGACCGGATGCCGAGAACGGACTTGAACGTCGACTCCATGACTTTCGCGAGGTTCGCGATCGCGGTTTCGACGTTCTTCTTCTTGCCTTCGAGCCCCCGGACCACACCGTCAGCGGCGGCGGAGCCTCCCTTGTAGAAGCCTTCCGTGACATACTGACCGGCCTGGTTGGCGTACTGCTCGTACTCCGCCCACGCCCCCAGATACGACTTCCGGTCCGCCGCGGTGGCGTCGATGAACGAGTCCGCCATGTTGGAGCCCTCGACGACACCGGCCTGAGCGATTTCCTGGACGATCGCACCCGGGACACCCAACTGGACGAGCTTCTTGAGCTTGCCCGCGAACGCCTTCATCGCACCGACGTCGACGCGCAACGACTTGGCTGCCTGGCCCAGGTTGGACCCGGTCACCCATTTGCCGCCCACGTTCGTGGAGAACGTTCCCACGTCGAGATCCCGACCGTTGAGCAGGGAGTTGACGACGGAGGACTTGATCCCCTTGAGTTCCTGTGCCTTGTCCTGTGCGGCCTTGAGTTTCGCGTCGATCCGCTCCGCCTGCGAGTACAGGTTGCGGAGGTTCGCCTCGAACTTCCGGGCCGACGAGTTCGCGCGCGACCGGGAACCGCGGGAGAGATCCTGGTTGCCACCCAGGCCGTAGAGACGATCCACGGCGGAGTAACCGCCACTGAGACCACCCGTGACCTGATCGCGGATACTGCCACGGCGGAGATCCGTGCGGAGATCGGATTGGAGACCAGACACGCGTTCGCGGCGCGCCTGCTCCTCCTTCGCCCGATCCGCCGCGAGTTTCGCGGCCTTCTCCTCAGACTTCTCCCGATCCTTCGCCGACTTGAGCGACCGTTTCGCAGTCGCGAGCTCGTCCTCCGCGGAACGCACTCGACGCTCCGCAATGGCCTTCGCCCGCGCCGACTTCGCATCAGACTTCATCCGGCGCGCGTCACGCAGCCGATCGTTCGCGGAGTCCACCTGCTTCTGAGCGGACGCAATACCGCCCTTCGCCATGGGGATCGCCCCGGGCATCCGATTGAGAGCCTCGAGGAGGATCTCCCATGACCGACGTGACCCGTCGAGGGGCACATACGCTTCGTCGACGTCCATGCGGTCGCCGACGACCCTCCACGTATTCGGGGGCACCATCTCGGCACCCGTGAACCCGCCGGCGGCCATGGGGGTGAGGATGTTGCCGTCGTGCTGCGCGAAAGGATCCTTGAGCATCCTCGCGCGATCTTCCACGCCCTTGCGGCCGCCGCCGGTCTTCCGAACCTTCTCGTCCTTCGGCGGTTTCCAGATGCTCTCCCAGGCTTCCTTGATGGTGACCCAGATTGTCTTATTCGGAAGCTTCTCGACCTTCTCCTTCACGGCCGCCAGATCGTCGTCCGCATCCTTCGTGTCTGCGTCGACATTGACCTTGACGTTCTTAGGGATGTCGTCGGCCGCGACCTTAGTGTCCTTGGCCTTCTCTTCCGCGGCATCGGACATCCAGGTCTCGACAGTCACGTTGTCCGGGATGCCGAGCACCTTGCGTGCCATGTTCTCGGCTTCCTTGGCGTTGAGCCCGAACTTCCCCGCTGTGCTCACCAGGTCGTCGTAGGTGCGTTGCAGTTGGCCCTGCACCTGCTCCTGTGACGCGCCGTTCTCGGCCATGGAGTTCGCCGCGTCACGACCAGCATCAGCGATACCGAAGAGAACATCCTGATTCGCCCGACCCGCTTCGGTGGTGATGTCGAGAGTGCGGCCGTTCTCTGAAACCGCCTTACTGACCTCGTCGATAGCCGCCTCATAAGAGGCCATGGCCTCCATCTCGGACTGCTGGATGATTCCGAGGGCCAGGAGACTGTCAAGCATCGACTTCAAGCCGCCTGACGCGTCCTGAGCGGCGTCACCAACCCCGACGAGGCCTGCAGCGTTCTCCTCGTTTGCGGCCACGGCAGTGGCAACCGCCGCAGGGAGTTCGCCTCGCATCCAGTTCGCGTACTCTTCGTCCTTGAGGCCAGTGACTCCGAGCTGATTGGCCGTCTCCTGCAAGGCCGCTTTGTAGGCGGGGAACTGCTCGGCGGCGAAGGTGACACTGCGCCCCTGAGCTTCGGCATCGGCAGCGATCTTCGCGAATGCGGCCTGAGCCATTTCCGCATTCCCGCCGGTCGCGAGCGAGGCAAGACCCTCGTCGTATGCGGTGATTCCCTCGCTTGCCTTCTCGAGTTCCTGGCGGCCGGGTTTGATTGCCTCGCGGAATCGCGCAATCCCGGCCGTCCCGTCGTCGGCGTGACGGCCAACAACCTCGAGAGCGTCGGCCATGTTGTTCACGGCCTGCGAGCCTCCGAGCCAGTCGGTGAACGCATTGCCACCTCCGAACGCCCCGTTGAGGGTTTCGCCGTTCTGGGCAAGGGCGATGAGATCGGAGTTGATCTGAGCGAGTCCTGGCATGGTCTTGGACGTCATCTTGTTCGCGGCGGCGTCGATTGCCGTGAATACCGCGACGACAGCCATCGCCGTGCCTGCGGCCTGCACGAGACCGCGGATCGCGCCAGACGTCTTGCCCGCCACGGCGGCGACGCCACTCAGGGCCCCATCGGAGGACTTAGCGGCCGTCTTGAGCGTCCCGAAAGCAGTCACAGTCTCAGCGAGCTTCGGGATGATGAGCATGATCCCGCCGACACCGAGTGCAGCAGCTCCCGCGATGCCAGCAACTGCAGCGCCCATCTTGAGCACAGGCTCAGGGATGGACCCAACGAGATCCACGAAACCGCCGAGCGTCTCCATGGCCCCGGCTACGACGGGTGCGAACGTCCCGCCGATAGTGATCGCAGTGTCCTTGATGGTGTTGGCCGACATGCGCATCCGAGACTCAGCGGTCTCATACCGTTTCGCAGCTTCCTCGGCGAGGGCGGTGCCCTTGTCGAACTCGACGTTTCCCTGCTTGAGCGCGTTGCTCAGCACGTCAGATGCCCCAGCGAGACGCAGCAGGGAGTCGGATTCGCGGATGCCCGTGATACCCAGGGCGCTCAGGGTCTGGTTGACGTTCTCGCCCGAAGCGTCAGCACGACCGAGACCGGCGATGAACGCATTCAGTGCGCCCGCTGCGTCGTTCTGCCAGGCAGTGGCGAATTGCTCCGAGGACATGCCGGCGATGCGGGCGAACTCGTCGAGCTTGTCCCCACCGGTTCCGACTTCGTTGGTGATCTTCTTCATCACCATGGAGATCGCGGTGCCGCCGGCCTCTGCTTCGATACCCACCGAGGATAGGGCGGTCGCGAGACCGAACACCTGGCCCTCGGTGAGGCCCGACTGCTTGCCGACCGCGGCGACGCGCATCGACATGTCGACGATCTCGCGCTCTGTGGTCGCGAAGTTGTTGCCGAGGCCGACGATCGCGGCGCCCATGTTGCCGAACTTCTTCTGCGAGGTGCCCATGATGTTCGCCAGGCGCGCCAGGGAGGTGGCGGCTTCTTCGGCGGAGAGGTTTGTCGACTCTCCCATGTCGATCATGGTCTTCGTGAACGCGACGACATTGCTGGTCTTAATGCCGAGCTGGCCGGCCGCTTCCGCGACTGCGGCGATCTCCTCATGGGAGGCGGGGAGGGTCTTCGCAAGGCCGCGGAGTCCCTTCTCCACGGCCGCCAACTGGCGGGGTGTTCCGTCGACGGTCTTGAGCACACCAGTCCAGGCGGACTCCCACGACATAGTGGCCCTCGTTGCGAGCCCCAACGACCCGACGACAACACCGCCGAACGTTGCCGTGGCGGTGCCCGCGGTGGTCATCTCCTGCTCGTACCGCCCGATTGAAGCCATCGCCTTGCCCGCACCTGTCGCAGACTTGTCCCACGCGGTCTCGGTCTCCCGGGCGGCATCAACGGCGGACTTTCCCGCAGCGGCCATGTCGGCCTTGAACTGGTTGACCTTCGCCGAGAGGACGACGCTGACGCTGCGGGATACGGCCATGTCGGTGACCTCCTATATGATTCGGGTACTACTGAAGGGGTGACGAATGGCCAGAACGAGTAGGCATGGCGACCAATACAAGCCGGTGACGGATTACTCGGGGGTGCGCCCGAAAGGCATTTCGCCTGAGGCGCGAGAACGCAGCTATGCGAGGCTCAAGAAGGCTTCGATACTTCTGTTGCTCATCGGTATCTGCGGGATTGTCGCGTATGCCGTCATTGCCTTGGCGTCCAACCTGCTCCTCCCGCAAACGGCTTCGCCAGTCGTCTACTGGATCGCAACTGCCCTGACCGCGATTTGCTTGTTCGCGGGGGTAGTTAGTCTCGTTGCCGCACCGATTGTCAGACTTGTTGCGGCCCTCAAGCTGTGATCACTCGTCGCGGACGACGTAGGTCTTCTCACCGGGCAGGGGTTTCTTCGAGTTGTCCCGGTGCTCCTCGATCTCCGAGCACCCCATGCACCGTGTGGTGCGAATGTCGTAATCGTGCGGGTGCTCCCCCGACGACATGGACATGGGTTGGCCGCATCCCTGGCACAGGTCCGCCTCATACAGGGTGAGCGCCAGAGCGAACGCGCGATCGCGCGCGGTCCACTTCTTCCCCGGCTTCCGTTCCCCACGCAGCACGGACACGGGTGACCCCCATGCCCGTGCCGTGCGTGTCTCAGTGAGGGAACTCAGTCCCCGTCCGTTTTGCCAGGCTTCGACGATTTTGGGATGAACGACCCCGGATCCGTGGACGTCAGGTCGTAGAACGCGGCCTGCAGCTTATCCACCTGCGGTGCCCCGATCTTGTCGACCACCTGGCGCATCTGGTCAATGGTGAACACGGGCTGACCTGTGTCTGTCACGATTGCGTGGACCATCGTGTGAAGTCCGGCCTCGAATTGGATGATCGAGTTAGAGGCCTGCGATGCCGCGCGGCGGACAGCCTCCTTGACTTCCTTTCCGTCAGTCACCTCTGCTCGGCGGCACTCCTCACGGGCGTATGCGGCCGCATCCTTCGCGGCCTGGTCAGCCCTCTCGCGGCACTCCTTCCGTGCTTCCTTAGCGATCGCGTCAATGGCATCCGAGTCGAGCGCCTGCACCGTGAACACCACAGCAGAGTCCTCGAGTTCGGCGAGTAGGCGCTCCTGCTTCTCGAGGAGTTCAGCCTTCTCGGCACCAGCAGTGAGATCCTGCTCGCCGCCGTTCTCGTCCTCACCGAACGCCGCGAGATCCTCCTCGACAGCGATGAGTTCACCCGCCAGGTCAGCGCGCTGGAAGATCGTCACCTTCGTCTGCGCGGTGCGGATGCCGGCAATGAACTCGTCCGGGTTGAAATCAGTCATGTCTCATTCCTCCATGTGAAAGCGTGTGGGATCTCCATGTAGGGGTGTGCCCGTGGGCAGGCCATGGAGGAACCTGCCCACGGGGGTCTTAGGGTGCGGTCAGCCGCCGACCGGTGCTTCGGCGACGATGCCGTGGAGTTCCATCGACTGGAACGCCGCAGTGATCTTCCGCTTCGTGTATCCCGTCCGGTCGACGTGCTGCGGGTGGTCGGCGATGCCGTGGAAGTACTCGTACTCATCGCCGGCCGCCCACGGGTCCGTGGAGAGCTTGTCGTTGTCGCGCTGCACGATGTACACCTGCGTGCCCTTGTGCTTCACGGCCTCGAACGCCTTGCCGGCATCGGAGGTGAGGTCGAGGTGCTTGTCGTCCCCGAACTCGAGGAACAGGGTGAACTCGATGGTGCCGTTCTCTGCGCCCCAGGTGGCCGCGTTTCCGGGCTGGCAGAGCGCCTTCTCATCGACGGACTCGGAGGTCGCGGCACCGACGTTGTAGTCGCTGGCGAGGATCGCGCACGAGGCTTCGATGCCAGCGGTGAGCTCGGCCATGGTGATCGCCTTCGGATCGGCCGGAGCCTTGGGGAGGATGGTGACTTTGGTCTTGCCGTCTGCGAGTGAACGCATGGTTACTTGCCTTCCTGCTTAGCGACCGCCTCAACGACAGAGGCGACCTGTGGGGTGGTGGTGTTGCGATCCCTGCGTTCCTGCTGCGGGGTGCGTGAGAGGGTGTCGGGGAAGAGATCGAAGTGGGATTCGGGCACCTTGTACGGGAGCTTTTCCCCGGTGCGCTTGTCGTAGGCGTGCTTGAAGTTGCCGGAGTTGTCGGCCATGTCGGCACCTTTCGGGCATGAGAAAGGCCCGGAGGTCATCCGGGCCTTGATTGGTAGGGGCTATTCGGTTATGCGACGCGATCGCGGTCGTTGTGGGTGAAGAGTTCAAGACGTTTCAACCGGGCCACTTCACCTGCGACCTCGGGTGTTGGGTGGCTGCCCAGGAGGTAGACCGTTCCGTTGTGCACGACCCGCGCGTGCCACTTGTTCCGCTTGCGCGTGACGCCGATATATCCGCTCGTGTTGTCCTTGCGGAGTCGGTTCACGTGCTCGAGGTTCTGCTTCCGAGTGGTGATGCGAAGATGGTCGGGGTTAACGCACGCTCGGTTCCCGCATATATGATCCACGTCCATGCCCTCCGGTGCGGGACTGCCGTGGAGCTTGAGCGCGTAACGGTGCGCGGTCACTTGTTTGCCCGCAGATGGACTGAACTTCCCATATCCGGCACGCTTGGCTCCGGTCCAGTTCCAGCATGAGCCAGTCTTCTCGACCTTCTCCCAGAAGCGATCAGCAGTCGTCTTGCGGGGCGGTAGCGAGCCAGCCTTCTTGGCTCGCCGGTAATGCATGTCACACATTCCCCGCATGATTGCTGAGCGATCGCATCCCTCACCGGTACATGTACGCTTGGTCATGGAATCACTTCCTCGAGTGGTTTCCGTGCTCCCGGCTGTTGACGCAGCGCGGGAGCCTTTCAGTTAGGTCGCTCGTAGCTTGCTCGTGCCCGTCCAGGAAGCACCGATCCGGCGCGCTGATTCAGGGTTGCTGGTAGTCGAATGCGAGCGGCTGGTAGAACCGGGCGGGTGCTACTTGGTCGTCGAACCGGACGGGCACGTGAGGTTCCGTGTGCCGGTACTCCCCGCCACCCGGCGTGGGTGTGCGGTTGAGTTTCCGGATGACCTCTTGGGAGAGGTTGCGCACGGTGCCCGCAGTCGCCCCGGCAGTGGTGACGTGGAGCGTGCCGGCGGTCTCCTGCGCCGAGTAGTCGAGGGGTTGCTCGGGGTGTTCGCGCAGTGGTCCCGTCCACACGGCCAGGTAGGGCTTGATCCACCCGCCCGTCGTGGTGGGCGCTGACCCGGGGACGGCACCGTCGTAGACGTCCACGCCGATCGTTCTCAACCGTGCCAGCGTCCACGTGGTGAGGGTGATGGTGTCCGTGACAGGTCACCCCCTCCATGTGCCGTCGATGAGCCGCCCCATGGCTTCCTCGAACCCTGCGGCGCGCCGGTCGAATGCGGGACCAAGGAACGGCTGCGGGGCCATGCGGCTCGTCCCGGTTTCGACGAACAGCCCGTAGTTGGCTGTGGGACCGATCTCCGCCGACGATTCGCCGCCCTGGTTGGACAGGTCGTAGCCGATGGAGTTGCGGAGGTTGCCAGTATCAACCGGGGCGAACACTTTCGCGTCAGCGGTGATGTCGGCGGCGGTCTTGGCGACCACGTCGCGTGCCCCTGCCTGGGCTTGAGCACCCATGGCGGTGAGGTCTTCGCCGAGGCGGCGGAGTTCGTTGGAGTTCGCGTTCACGCTGCCTCCGCTCGGTTGTTGACGTCCTGGCACAGGTAGTCCCTGGTCCAGTTCGTGGTGCCGGTCTCAGCGACGAGCACCTGCAGGTCACGGCCGTTCAACGCCGGGTCGTCCGGGTTGTCGAGGATCGTGATCGTGTCCCCGTAGTGGAGGAACGTCGACGCCATGGGCACGCTGACTCGGTGTGTGGCGAGCACTTCCACACCGTCCGCGACAGTGATGGGGCGGTTGGATTGGGTGAGGAACTGTGCCGAGCACGGCATGTGCCGCCACCGCCACTCGACCCCAGGCGTGTCCGTGGTTCCGCCGGGAGTCCAGTCGCCGGGTGTGCCAGCACGGAACGCCGCACAGTCCCCTGTGAGGAACCCGTACGCGGCCGGCTGGTGATGCTCGGACCAGTCATCGGGGACCACCTTGAGGCGGCCCCTCGGTGCCCTTGTCATAGCCGGTGCTCCTCACCCTCAGCACGGCCCTCGCCACCGATCGCGAACGCCGTGAAGAACGGATCATCGTCCTCCGCGGCCTCCTCCTCGTCGGCTCGCTTGCGCAGTGCTGTGGCGTGCTTGCGCAGAGCGTCCGCGACTGCTGGCCCATCCGATGCTCGATCTTGAGTCTGGATCTTCTTGGACAGCAACGCCTCGTCTGTGGCGATCGCGTCCAAGGCATCGGCGGCAGCCCGCAGAACGGATCCGCGAGCGATGGTGAGGAAGCCGCGAATCTGGTCGTCATCGAAGTCCGGGTCAGCGGCGTTAGTGTCACCGATGATGAGCCGAACCTGATTCTCAGGGACCGTGTAGTCGACCATGCGAACCTCCTGTCATGCCGTTCCCCGCCCCACACGAGGGTCGTCAGTGCGGGACGGGGACCGTGCACTGGGTGCTGGTCAGGCTCCGGTGGAGGCGTAGGCGACGAGAGCCTTGCCGTCACCGTCACGGAAGCCCTTCGCGGCACCGTCGACCGACCGGCCACGGAAGTCGATCGTGTCGTCCAGGTAGGAGCCTTCCTCGAACGGGATCTCACCGCCGCCGACCCGGTTGCCCTGGTCGCGCTTCGTGCGAATGTCCACGTTCTCGTGACCGAGGAGCAGGGCGTGGATGACCGCCGGGTGGTCGCTGCCCTTGTTCGCCAGCAGGTACCAGGTCTTCGCCCGGTTCGCGGACTTGTCGATCTTGACCAGCCACTTCGCGACCTGCACGGTCACGAGACCCCGGAAGGGGTTCTGGATGCGGGTCTTGGTCTCCTTGTTGCCCTCGGTGACCTTGAGGTCGAGTTCCTCGGCGTTGATGATCCGGTTCGCCTCGATCTGCAGGGACGGCGGCACCAGGAGCACGAGCCCCGTGGTGTCGACGAGGTCGCCACGCCAGTCCTCCTTGAGCGCGAACGACTCGACCGCGGCCTGCAGGTTCTCCGGGGACAGCGGCTTGTTGTCGACGCTCGCGAAGAAGTCGGTACGGGGACCGGTTTCGGAGACGAACTGGGAGAAGACGTTGCGGTTCGAGGTTTCGACCGCACCGTTGCCGAGGCGCTTCGGGAAGGCCGCCATGTCGGTGAAGTCACCGGAGATGTTGAGCTCCCAGGTGTACCCGAACCGGCGTCCGAACTTCTTCACCTGGTATTCGATCTCGAGTTCGTCGAGGGTGTCGGCCTTGTACTCTTCGCCCTCAGCGACCTCTTCGAACTCGGTGGAACCGAACAGGTCACGCAGCTTCTTGGGCCGGAAGTCCGGCACCTTGCGTTCGAGTGCGAACGCCTCGTACTCCTTGACGGCGTCCTTCTGGGCCTGGATCGCTTCGACCTCGAACCCCTTGGACAGGAGCAGCGGGAAGTCGGAGGTCGACATGGCCTCACGGAACTGGGCGAGGGCGATGTGCCCGCCCTTCTGGGCTTCGTTGAAGAGCTTGGCTGCGCCGAGCACCTTCGACTTGAGGTTGGGGGCTGTGCGGAATTCCGCCTCAGCCAGCAGGTCAAGTTCCATTGTTCTCTCCTTGGAGTGGGGATGCGCGGGGCTGTCAGCCTGCGGTGGGGGCGGGCGGGATCATGCCGAACGGGGCGACCTCGGCGGGGCCGGTGCCGGCGGCCTTGGCCTGGTTGGACACACCCCATGCGGTGGTGCCGGCGGTCGCGGTGAGTGCGCCGTTGCCGTTGAGGTAGACGACCTGCCCTTCGGTGAGGGCTCCGGCGACGTCAATGGTCCAGGAACCGTCGAGCCACACGGTGAGGCGTTCGTCCTTCTTCGCGTCGACGAGGGCGACGCCACGGTAGGCGCCGATCGCGACGGGCTGCCCGGACGTGTAGTCCTTGTCGGCGGTGAGTGCGATGTGCTTGTTCTCGAGGTACTTCTGGTTCTTCGCCATGTCAGGCTCCCTTCATGGTCGCGAGCTCTTCCCACGACGGCAGTTCGGATTCGGTGACGTTCGTCTGGGTGGTGTCGGCCGGTCGGGATTCGCCGAGGCCGTGGACCTGCCCGTCACCGCCACCGAGGGTGCGCAGTTCGTCGGCGGCTTCCTTCGCCTCGGTGGCGATGGTGTCCTTGTCCTTGTCGGATTCGGTGAGCTGGTCGATGAGACGCGTCTTCATGCCGGGGGCGTTGATGTGCTCGAACGCTTCCTCGACGATGCCCGCGACCTCCGTGCGGCGGGCCTCCTTGGCCTTGGCCTTCTTGAGTTCGGCGATCTCGGCCTTGAGTGCGGCGTTCTCCTTGCGGAGCTTCTCGAGTTCCGAGTCGGCTTCTTCGACCCGGCCGGTGTTCTGGTTGTCAGCCATAGCGGCTGCCTCCTTGGGGTTGGATTCCTGGTTTCCAGTCCCAGCCGGGGCCGGGGTGGTCTTGGGGACGTACTGGGTTGTGGCGACCACCTCAGTGGGGTCGCCGTCGAGGGTGACGTTCACGCCGTCGATCGAGTACGCCTGCTCGTAGGTGGCCTGCTTGTCTTCGGATTCGAGGTCGAACCACACAACGTGACGGTCGGCGTCGAAGTCGCGGACCCAGATGTAGCCGCGGTCGATGCCGTGGGAAGAGCGGAGAGCGGACTGCAGGAGTTCGCGGGTTTCCTGCGTGGTGGCTTCACGCATGCGCGCGGACTCGAGCACCTCGAGCACCCGTCCTCCCCGACCGGCCTTGGTGACGAAGTCGACGCTGCGTGCCTCGACGAGGCGGGTCACGATGCGTTCCCCGTCCGCCTCCTTGACTTCTCCGGAGGCGCGGATGCTCACGCCGATGTCGTCGGCCATTTCGGCGAGGATCGGTTTCCAGTGGGTGTAGATGCGCGCCTCGGCGACGAGTCCACCCGATTCGTCGTCCCAGTGGGCGTCCTCGGTGAGTACGCCGACGAGATCCCGGATGGACCCTTCGGGGCGTTCCCAATCCTGGGCTTCGGTGGCGTGGTCGAGGTACATGTGGGTGCCTGCGGGGAATACCTTGTCGCGGCCGGCGGCTTCGATGGTCTCGCGCGGGTAGGTGCCGGAGGATCCGGTGCCGGGGGTGATGACGCCGATCTTGAACCGGCCACCGGACTGCGGGGTGAGTGTTCCCGCCTCGCTGAGGAGAGTCATTGCTTCGCCACCTTTCGGAGGTCTGTGAGGCTTGTTGCCTGGTAGGAGGGTCGCCAGTCGGGGTTGTCGACGCGCTGGGCCATGTCGGCGAGGGTGATGTCGCCGTTGGTGAGCATCCGATACCGGTCGGGGCCGAGTGCGGCGAGGGCGTCGTGTGGGTTGGTCTCGATCCAGTCCTCAGCGGAGGGCAGAACGTCCGGGGGTTCCTCGATGCCGGGGAAGCCCAGTTCCGCCCAGGTCTTGGTCTTGGGGATGAACGTGCACCGCCCGTTCTGGTGGTCCCAGGGGCCGGGGGTGTCTGGCGGGTATTCGGTGCCGTGCTTGGCGAGGCAGGACGGGCAGGTGCGGGATGACAGTTGAGCCGTCCACACGACGGCCGTGACGGTCGGGTTCGCGTTGTTCTGTGCCCGGTTCGCGGCCCGGTGCGCGTCGAGGGTCTCAGTCCTGGCGATTCTCATCGCCCGGGTGAGACCACCGTTGAACCCGCCGCGGGTGCGGCGCAGCATCTCCCTCGCCGCCCGGTCCGGATGCCAACCACTGGGTACGGCACGGATGAGCGCCGACGTCATCGCATCCACAGCCTCATCCGAAAGCGGCAAGGACGAGGCGTGGATCTGGCCCAACGACCGTTCGATGATCTGCTCAAGCGCCGACTGATCCACACGCGTGAAGCTGGGCAGCAGACGCTGGTCTACGGGCGGCATCTGCGACATGGCGACACCAGTGGTGAGGTCCGCGGTTCGTTCCACAACCTCCCGCACCGCCGGTTCCAGCAACGGCCCGATCTCCGCCGCGAGTTCCCGCAGTCGCGCCGAGGTCATCGCCAGGGCACGCTGGGTGCGCGCCAGTTGGGTGATCTGGGCCGGGGTGAGTTGGTCGCCGGCGGCTTTGCGGGCGAGGATCACCGTGATCGTGTCCTGCCATTCCGCGGCGATCTCCTGCCAGGCTTGCGCCCACCGTGCGGTGAGTGCCCTCGTGGAGGCGTCCACATAGTCGTCGACCATGTCCCGCAGCTCAGCGGCCCGACGCAACGTCAACTCAGTGATTGCCACACCGGGGCCTCCTCTACTGCTTCTTGATCGCCTCCGCCGGATCCTCACCGCGTTCAAACGCCGCCACAGCCGCATCCCCCGCGCTCGTGGTGGGGTCGATGAAGTTGCCGTCGTCGTCCGTCCACTGTTCGAGGGTTTCGTCCACGTCCCGCTCCCCCAGGGCACGCAACAGAAGCCGCATGGTCGTCAGGGGTGGGAGTTTCCCGGTCGCGTCAGCGTCAACGATCGCCTTCGTGATGACCGCAACATCGACGTCGTCGAGGTCGGGCCAGGTGAACGTGATCGTCCGGTCGTCGTCGTTGCCGAGCACCACCTCTTGGCGTTGCGTGTACGGGTCGACCTTGATGCCGCCCTTGAGTGGCCCCTGTGGGGCGAGGACTGCCTGGTCGATGACGTGGTTGAGGATCGCCCGATACGTTTCCTGTGCGACGTCACGGCGCCCCTGCATGGTCAACCGGGTCGGCTGGTTGAGGGTCTCCGCGACCGCACGTGCACCTGTCTGGCCCGGGTCGGAGAGGAGCGTGGTGACCGGGACACCGAACGCACTGGCGACCATCGTTGCGAGTGGTCGACCCGATTCGGCGTCGATCGTGGCACCGGTCTTCGGAACCGCCTCGAGTTGCGTGTTCGGGTCCATGCCGACGACACCACCAGCCTCGGGGAGACCGTTGAGTGCCGCACGCGCCTGCTGCGCTGTGGAACGCTTACCCGACAGTTTCCACGCGATGCGGGCGAGAGCCTTCGTGAGTTTCGCCCAGTCGTCGAGGAACCCCGTGTATGCGCGCGCCCAGGGAATGGCGGGGAACGCGTCCCCGAGCCCGTACTTCCCGACCTTGTTCACCGCCGTGTGATGCACGGCCGCGGACCAGTCGACGGGGTTGCCGTCGATGACGGGCATGCGCCTCGTCGGGGTGTACCCGAGAGCCGGATACCACACAGTCTTCTGCCGGGTAGTGACTCGCGAGGTGCGTTCCCCGATGGTGGTTTCTTCGTAGTCGCGGCGGTAGAACCACGGCTCCGAAGCATCCTGCGGGTTGGTGATGATGTCCGTGACTTCGAGAGAGTCGAGGGTGCGGACCCGCACGAAACCCGTCTGCGGGTTGGTGAACAGGATCGCGTACACGTTCCCGTCCGTCGCGAGCCGCTTCTCCCACTCCTCGTGCGCCTGATGCCCGGTGAACGCGGCACGGTTGCCCGGGTCGTCGAGGAACGCCTGCAGGACACTGTTGACGTCCTGCGTGCCGGACTCCTTGCCGTCTGCGGCTTGCACACCGATGCCGCCGTTGCCGTGAATGTAGCCGGTGCGCACAGCGATCGCCCTGGCGATGAGGGGGTTCGCGATCGCCATGACCCGGCATATCTGCGTCGCCTGCTTACGGCCCTCCGGGGTGAGGTCGCGTTCCGTCTGCTCGCCGAGCTTCTGCCAAGATGCATCCTCGGAGAACATGCGGGACAGCTGTTCGTAGGATTCCTCGAGACGAAACGACAGGGTTTCGACTTCACCCTTGAGGCGTTTCATCTCCGGGTCGTCAGCGGCTTCACGGAGGCCAAGCCAGTCGAGTACACCCATGTGGCCTCCTTTCAGAACTGAGTGATCAGGGGTGCGTCATCCGCCCACTCGTCGGCGACGAGCTGTTCCTGCGAGACAAGGGGGTGGAGGAGGAGGTTCTGTGCGGCGATCGCCATGCCGTCGCATGTGTCATCGTGGGTGGCGCCGGGGAATCCGCGGGCCTCCTCGATGAGGTCTTCGACGTTGGGCAGCAGTGACGAAGTGGGCAGGATGATGTTCCCGGCGTGTGCGAATGGGCTGATCGCGAGCATGCGCGTGTACTTCGTGCCCTCGGGCTCGACGGGGATGATGCCTGTGAGTTCCCGGGAGAGCGCCGTGGTGGCCGCGTCACCGTTCGCACGGGCCTCGATGTACTTGGCGGCCGCTTGCGGGTATTTCGCGGCCATGGAGCGCAGGGCATCGAGGGTGTCGTTGAAGTTCATGCGCCGACGGATCATGTCGATCAGGTAGATGTTGGGTCCGACCCGCAGCCAGGTTTGGATGACCGCGTAGTCGGAGGTCTCGCTGTCCCGGAACGTCAGGTCGGCGCTGATCGCGAGCTCGTACCCGTTCTCGATGAGTCCGGGTATGATCCTTGTGCCATTGTCTCGCTCAATCCACATGGGCTGGTTGTAGCGCGACCATTCGGCGGGGAACACGCCGCCCTCGTCCTGTGTGGGCCTCTGCTGATACAGCGAGGACCATGCCTTCGGAGGGGTCGCGAGCTTGCGCTGCTCCCACTGCTCATCGCTCATGCCATGGACGGTCTGCATGAACTCGCCAGGCTCGCGGCCAAGCGGGTCAGTTTCGCCCAGCGTGGGGTCGTGGTCGGCTTGCGCTGGGATACTGAGGACTTCCCAGTCCTCGCCGCCTGGCTCGGAGAGAATTCGGCCACCGAGGTCGCCGGTAGACCAGCGGGTCATGATCAGGACAACCGAGGTTCCTGGGTGAAGTCGAGACTGTGCCGTCTCGGTCCACCAATTCCAGGCGGTCTCCTGCTTAACCTTGGAGATCGCGTCCTCGTGGTTCTTCACGGGGTCATCGATGATCATGAGGTTCGATGGGCGGCCAGTCAGGGCGGAGCCGATGCCGGCAGTGAACATGCCACCGATATGCCCCTCGAGTTCCCACTCTTGTTGGGCGCTGATGTCGTCTCGAACGTTGATGCCAAGGAGTTCCTGGTTGGATCGAATGTCATCACGGACTGCACGGCCCCACCTGCGTGCAACTCCCGTCTCATATGACGCGAGCGTGATTCTGGTATCCGGATCCTGAGTTAATACCCACAGAGGAAACCGGCGTGAGGCTGTCTGGCTTTTCCCGTTTGCGGCGAAACATTGATCATGAGCCGGGAATCCGGTGTCTGGTATGCCCTGGTCAGCGCCTCGTCGATGAGCTTCAGCGCGGGTGTGACGACGATCTTTGGGTCGATCGCCTTGGCAAGCTTGAGCGGGGACGACCATCGAGGTCGAGTGTCAGCCGCGCGTTCAAGCTTGTCGGCCAAGGCGGTCATCCAGTCGATGCTCACGTTGACCTCCTATGCCGCTCGGTCCCGGTCGTTGTGGGTGAACAAGACGTTCCGGAGCTGCCGTGCCGCTTCGGCGGCTTCTTCGATCGTAGCGAACCGGGTGCCAGCGTAATGCTGTCGGCCTTCGTGTTGCACCTTAGCCATCCAAGCGTTGGTAATTGCGTTCCAGTAGACACCTTGGACGCCTGATGCCTTGTTGTTGCGGTTCGCGCCTTGTCGGTGCTGGTGGTTTTGGGAAGTCGTGACCAGTCGCAGGTGGTCAACGTTCATGCATGCGCGATTCCAGCACCGATGATCAATCTCCATCCCAGTCGGGATCGGGCCATTCGCCAGCGTCCAGGCGACTCGGTGCACCTCAGTGCGGATGCCTCGAAAGCTCATGTACCCGTAGCCGTTGCGGGCAATGTATCCCATCCAGAGGATGCAGCTATCGGCGGTGATCTTGCTCCTAGCCTCAAGCGTCCGTGCCGCCTTGGCATCGGGGCTCAGGTCAATGGTGGGGCTTCCATACTTGCGCCAGCGCTGGTAGTGCTTGTTGCACCACCCTCGCGCAAGGTGCGACCCGTCGCATCCGTCGATTGAGCACCTGGTAGCGTTTTCCATGAAGTCATCCCTTCAAGATGATTTCCATACCCCGGGCTGTTAGCGCAGCGCCGGGGTTCTTCTTTGGGTAAGACTGTGCCCCTCGGAGCCGGCGGATGAGACGGCCGCGGCTGCGACGAGGGGCCGGCATCCACGGGGAAAGGAACACGTGAATGCGAAAGATGGACCGCTGGTGACCCGTTTCAGGGTGTAAGCGAATCCATCTTTTCACAGACTATGCGGACAACTGGGCGCATGCAAGCCTGGGGGTGCGTGTCGCGAATCTTTCCACCACATCCCCCACCCGGAAGCCGTCAGCGTGCTTCGCGAGGTTGCCGCGCTTCCCGGCTTTGCGGATCGTGTCGGGGGGCACGTCCATGTCGTAGATCTCCCGCAGCACCGCGGACACGTTGGGGGCGGCGAGCACCTTGTCCAGGGTTTGGCCCTTGAGTTGCTCCCGCAGCGTGTGGGTGCGCTCCACGGTGCCGTCTGGGAGGCGCACTGTCTGCTCCCACGGCCACGCGTATATGGGGGCCCCGTCGAACAGGGTGACGAGCCGGCGTTCGTCTTTGCTGGCGTAGGGGCGGCGGAGGGCTTTCACGCAGTCGTCGATCTCGATGGTGAAGTCCTCGAGTGCGGGATGCTGGGCGAGCCAGTCGGCTTTGGTGTAGACCCAGGCGGCGATGGAGAGGGTGTCGTCGTCGCAATCGATGACGAATCCGCCTTCTTCGCCGATCATGAGCGCCCAGGAGGTGAGCTTCTGCTTCAAGTCCAGCTTCGCGTCGAGGATAGCCACTGGCATGGGTGGGCGTGACCCGCTGGTGGCCCCGGATTGGCCACCGCGCGGTGCTGGCGGGTGTTCGGCGAGGTTGAGGGCGTCGTGGATGTTGTCGCAGAGGTTGCGCACCCGCTGGGCTGGGGATGGGTCAGTCACTGGCCCCTCCTTCCGTCCAGGTCGTGCGGTCCTTGGTGTTCGCGCATATGGTCGGGGATGGTCCAGTAGTAGATGGATGGGCCGTTGCCTGTGATGCTGTGAGTTTCGACCCTGTGCCAGTTCCCGCAGGCGTACATGTGCCCAGGGCATACGATGTGGGTTCGTTCGGGCATGGCGGCGAGGAGTGCCTCCGCCTCGTCGGGGTGCTCGCGAACGAAATTCTCATCGATGTCATCGAGTCTCAGCTCAGACATGTGGCCTCCATTGAGCGGTGCGGTCGAGGGCGAGTTCCAGGCGCCGGTCGTCGAAGATCGTGACCTCGAATTCATCCCAGGGAGGGGCGACCTCGGCTTGTCTCCCGGCCCAGCAGCGATTCGTTCGCAGGCGCGTGACGGTGATGCCTCGGTGTTCGTTGCCGTCGTCTCGAATGTCGACGCGGGTGCCGAGGGTCGACAACGGCATGGTGTCGATCGGCAGCCACGGGTTATCAGTCACTTGCTCTCTCCTGGCCGGTAGATTCGTTCGCCGTCACGCATCGTGAGCAGTTCGGGCCCGTCCTCACCGATGACATGCAGGCCCGCCCGGTGGCAGTCGCATCCGCAGTCGGTTGGTTCGTCGTTGATGTCGTCCCAGGCGTTGCCGTCGCACTTGCGGTGGTTGCTATCTCGGCAATCTGGGCTGAGGAATATGGGTGTCATGCGTCCTCCTTGACGACTGGGACGTGGAACATGCGGTGCGGGACACGGCCGGCCTCCAGGGTCACTGTGCCGCTCTGAATGTCGTATGGGCTGGGGTTGGGTGCGACTTCTTCGCCGATCGCGTAGGTCGGGAAGAGGTGAAGCTCGAGAATCGTGTTCGGGTCGAAACCGAGTGTTCTGATTGCTTCGATGAGTTGCTGTTGAGTGATGACCTTGCTCATATCTCTCCTCGGTATCGTTGGGCGACTTGTTCGAGTGCTTGGGCGGTGAGGGCTGCGGCGTGGACCCACAGCATCCCGGTGACGGCGGCATTGTCGGTTTGGTAGAGGGCGTTGGCCTCAATGGAGTCGATGTGTTCGGCGAGGGTCATGCCGTCCGGGGTGGACCCGTTCGACTGGTGTGCGAGACCCAGTTCGACGGATGCGTCACGGATCCGCTTGCGTTGTTTCTCGCCTTCGGTGTAGCGGTCGTCGAACATCGTCATGTGCGTCCTCCTGCGGCGTCGCGGAGGATGCGGGGGATTTCGGTGGCGGCGGTGCGCATCTGCTCCGGGGTGGCGTTGATCGCGGTGAGGAGGGAGGTGAGGACGGCTTCGAACTGCTCCCCTGTCCGTTCGGCCACGCGCACTTGCCTCTCGTCCACACCGGCCTTGAGTGTTTCGGCGGCGTACCGGGCGAGCTGGTCTTGGGCCTTGTGGAGCATGGCGTACACGATGTGCTGGCGGGCTTCCTCGGTGCGGTCGAACTGGGCACCAAGTTCAGGGTTGTCCTTGGCGACGACCTTCGTCTCACCCCACCACAGGTCACCCTCGTGCTCGAGCGTCTCCACCTGGTGGCGCAACCACTCGACCTCCCCTGCTTTCGCCGCGACGAGGTCAAGCAACGCTTGTGCGGGGTCGAGGTTGTCGTGCGGGGTGCCGAGGCGGCGTGCGACGCGGGCGAGTTTCTCCTGCTCGAGGTTCCGGGCTGCGGCGGCACGGGACTTCTTGGATGCTCCGCCGTGGGCTCGGCACACTGTGAGACCGCGCACGGGGTAGGCGCCACACTGCTCCCCAGGCCGTTTCTTCGAGGCCGCCTGGCATTTCCGCGGGTCCCAGCCAGACTTGTCGATGTTCTTCCCGCTCATCACAGCCCCGTGACGGGTTGGAGGTCAGTGACCGTGATTGTTGCGTTCGCGGGCACCGTGTGCTGGTGGTCGGCGATGATCAACGTGGTGCTGGTGGTGGTGTGGGCGTAGAAGGTGAGGATGCCTTGCCGGCATCTGCCGAGGGCTTCCAGGGTGGGGAGGGTGACGTGTTTGCCCAGGTGTTCGGGGCCGATGTTGCGGGCTATCATGTGCCCAGCATTCAGGGGGGTGTCCTGGAATGCCCGGGACGGCACGCCGTGTTAGTGGGGGTTTTGGCGGTGGTTGAGGATCCAGGCGAGACCACGTGCTGGGGCGGAGATGAACAGGGTGCTGGGGGTGCGGGTGTTGCGGGGTCGCGGTGTGCGTGCGGCCCAAAGCCGGAACCATCGGGCCTCCCAGGGCCTCACTCCCGGTCCTCGTGGTGTCGGCAGGCGATGCGCCCACAATGGCAGGTGATCAGTGAGAGGTCGTCCGGGTAGAAGTAGTGGTTGACGCCTTCTTCGTCAACGTAGCGCCCCCAACTCCGGTACACGGGTCGACTGTGCACGTACTGGCCTGAGCTGAGCAGCCAGTGGCGGTGCCATTCGCCTCGAGTGTGCTCGGCGAGGTGGTTGAAGGGCTTCACGTCTCCTCCGTTCACAAGTTTCGTCCCATCGGACGGGTGGAAAGTTGTAGGGTCATCGGCCCTCCCCAAGTAGTTTGAGTCGTGCGTCCTCACTGCCGAGTAGGGTCACTGCGATGCGTGCGCACGGCTCACAGAGGGGTGTGAACGCGGCCGCGCAGTGCTCTCCGCGGTCGATGCAGTTCACGTCTCCACCTCCATCCCTGACACCCAGCCTTCGATCTGCATGGTCCCGCAGCACTCGTCAACCCTGGCCTTCAGCCCCAGGTCGTCGATGACTGCCTGAGCACCAGCTCGGCAGACCTCCCTGTCCGCTTCGGAGATGTCGTCCCACGTCACCGGACTCTCAAGACCCATCTGCTCAGCGGCCATGCGAGCGGTCGCGGCAATATGTACCTTCGCGATCCTGTCCCGAAGACTGTCAGCGTCCATCACGCGCCTCCTGTTCGATCCGGTCGGCTTCGGCCAGGAGCGTTCTGCGCGCCTCCACTGCCGCTGGAATGTCCTTCGCGGCGAACTCCCGCAGCGTGTCCGCCCGGACCTTCGCGATGAACCGGTCGAACGCCGCGCCACGCGCAGTCTCCGTCCCGTCTCCCGGCGGTGCCCACGGTCGGTACTCACCTCCGACCACGACGTACTCACGCATCTCCTCCTCGCTCGGCACGTAGGGTTCACTGCTCATCGTGGGATCACCACCGCGTCGAATCTCGGCCGATGAGGCGGCGACCACTCGGTATCTTCGTAGCGCCCGTTCCACCATTGCTCTTCGGCAGCCGCGGCGCCACGGTCAGCGACCTCCACGACCTTGATGCTCATCGGCTGCTCGTAACCGCCCTCGTATCCGTCCACTAGGACGGGGAGATCACCACACTCCTGCTGGACTCCCTCGAGCTCTGCGATCACGTCGCTGATCGTCTTCATGTCACTCACGGTCTTCACCTCCCGGTGCGGTCACGGGATCGGGGATGCGAGCGAACAGTTCCGGGTCATCCCCAAGGGCGGCGAGCTTCCTCACCACCAGGTCGATCCCGACCGCGACTCCGTAGTGCACTGGGCACTGGTCCTCGTCCTCATCCATCGCGCACCTCCCACGGCGACACCGCGCGCCGGACGATGCGAGGATTGCGGAACGTCCTGGGGTGCGCCGCCGATGCTTTGCGGTTAGCTCGGTGATCCACCCAGGTGTCCTCCCAGGACTTATTTCCGCCGTACACGAGCGGCACCCAGTCGTCCTTGCCGTCTCGCCCGTCGTTGCGTTCGATGTACGTGCCGTACTCCCACGGCGACTCATCGTTCTCTTCGAGGCCGAGGCGAATCTGCACGGCCTCGCTCGATCCCCGGTCACTCATCCCCGATCACCGCCTCAAGGGCGCGGAGTTCGGCGCAAGGCCAGTCCTCGGGCTCCCCATCGTCATACCGGCAAGTCCGGCACTGTGTGATGCCAGCGGGTAAGTCCTCGCACAGGAGCGTCCCGTCCTCAGCCTCCCAGTGGCGGGAGTCCTGGTGCTCCTCGTCGTCGTTCTCGCACTGGTCCGCCGTCTGGTAGAGGGCGTCCGGTCGGTGCCGGTCGAGCACCATCCCCACCACGGCGACGAGCGTCGGGAGGTGGTTGTGGGCGTCGACGATGGAGACGACGTCAGCCGGATTGTCGAGATAGCCGTCGCCGTCACAGCAGCCGTTGATCATGGGGATCGGCGTGTGCTGGGGCGTCAGAATGTTCGCAGGCTCACGGCCCGGGCCTTCGTATGCTTCCCACGGCCCCTCCGTCGCCTTCGAGTGCACAGCCTTGCGCTCCGTCAGCCATGCTTCGAGTTCGGTGTCAGGCATCGTCGTCTCCCATCAGGTCAGCATCGTCGGGGTGGATTCGCCCGATGACGGTTCGCCACGGGCGGGTGAGTGTGTCGTAATGGTCCTGGGTGAGGCCGTGCTGGCCGATGAGGTCACGGACCACGATGGCCCAAGCCCCGTCCCGAGCCGCGTCCCAAGCCGCGCGCCGAGCCGCGTCCCGAGCCGCGCGCCGAGCCGCGCGCCGAGCCGCGCCCCAAGCCGCGTCCCAAGCCGCGCCCCAAGCCGCGCGCCGAGCCGCGCCCCAAGCCGCGCGCAGGCTTTCACCATCAGCCTGCGTCAACGCCCCAGATCGCTCGATCAGCGCGGCGATCTCACGCCCCTGCGGCCCCAGTGCCAGGTGAGCGTCGATCTCACGCACCACGGTCAGCGAGAAAAACCCCCGTTTGTGCTCCTCGTTGGCGACAGGCTCCCCTGTCACCTCGAACAGCCTGCACGGCCACGACCCGCCAATCAGCGTTTCGGTCGGCACAGTGGCGGCATGGAGGACTGTAGAGCTACAGCACTCCGGGGCGTCCACGACCGGGAGTACGATCGGGTCACCGCCGACAGCACCGGCGTAGTCCACTGTCCCCGAGTAGAAGTCCGTCCCGTCCGGGCGGGTGGCTTTGTAGAAAATGGGCTGGTCACTCACCGTCATCACCCCCGAGGCCGAGGCGGGTGCGGACCTGCCCGGCGACCTGCACGTAGTCGGCGGCGAGGACACCCGAGTCGAGGAGGGCCACGAGCGTCGCCGTCCTGGTCTCGAACGCGAGGGCGAGGGTCGCCTGGGTGTATGTCAGCAGTGCGAGGACGTTCGCGGACGGGTCACCCTCAGCAGCAACCGTGGTTGCGGCGGTGAGTCTCGCTACGGCTTCGGCTTCGGGGTTCCCGGGGAGTGAGGTGGGTGTGTCATTCATGGTCTGAGCCTTTCGCTTGGTGTCCTGGTTTCCCGGATCCGGCACGCGGGTCCGGTGAGGTTCGGTTTTTCGGGTCGAATTCGGTGAGGTTCACAGACCGGTGAACCTGGTGTGCGCGGGTCAGTCGCCGGCGAGTCAGGGTGGTTTCGATGAGGGCGAGCAGGCGGGTCATGAGGCGGCTTCCAATGCTGGTCTGACCGGCAAGTCCGACACGGATGCGAAGTGCCCCTCCCATTGGAGTTTGAGCGGGTACGTGGTTCCGTGACGGTTCTTCGCGACGAGCATGTCGAGCTCCGGCACGTCCGGATCCTCCCGGTGCAGGAGCAGCACCACGTCGGCGTCCTGCTCGATCGCCCCGGACTCACGCAGGTCCGCGAGCGATGGTTTCCCGCCGCGAGCGGACTCCCGGTTGAGCTGGGAGAGCACCAGGACGGGCACGTCGAAGGTCTTCGCCATGACCTTGAGTGCCCGCGTCCAGCGGGCGATCTCCTCGTGGCGTTTGCGTTCGGATTTGCCCGTGGATTCCATGAGCTGCAGGTAGTCGACGACGATCATCGACAGGGGTGTGCGGCGTTGGATGGTTCGTGCCATGCGGCGGATGCCTTCGACGGTCTGTGCGGGGTTGTCGTCGATGAAGAACCTCTCCCACCCGCTGGCGTCTCGGTTGGACAGGCGTTCCCATTCGTTGGGGGTCATGTTCGAGTTGAGGATGTTCGTCAGGGGGATGTGCAGGAGTTGGGAGATGACGCGTTTGTGGATTTCGCCGCGGCTCATTTCGAGGGTGCACATGAGGACGGCTCCGCGTCCGAGCATGTTGACCGCGGATTGGAGGCCGATGAGGGTTTTGCCGCTGCCTGGTCGGGCGCCGATGACGTAGAGGGCTCCTGGTCGCCAGCCGGCGATGAGGTGGTTGAGGTCCTGCCAGGGGGTGGGCGTGTATCGGGGTTCCTCATCGAGTTCACGGATCGTGTCGGCGACGGTGTCGGCCATGGATTGGATTTCGCTGGTGTTGACGTTGCCGGCATCGTCGATCGCTTTGCGGGCGATTTCGATGAGCTGGTTGATGTCGGGGGTGTCGGTGACAGCTTGGGTGATGGTGCCTGCTGCGGTGATGAGTCTGCGCCGGATTCCGTGCTCGCGGATGATCTGCTCGTATTGGCCTGCGAGGGCGGCTGTGGGGGTGTCGTGGAGTGCCCGGGCGAGGTAGACGGGTTCGACGAGACGCCGGGTTTCTGCGGGGGCTGTGGTGAGGGCGTTGCCGGTTGTGACGAGGTCGACGGCTTGGCCGGTGGACCAGAGTTCGCGCATGAGCGTGTAGGCGGCGGCGTTGCGGGGGCTGGCGAAGTCGTCGGGGGTGAGGGTGATGTCTTCGAGTGCTCGGCCGTTGCTGAGGAGGATTGCTCCGAGGAGGGACTGTTCGGCTTCGTCTGCGTTGGTGGTTTCGGTCATCAGAATGGTCCTTTCCGCTCCCAGAGGTCGGTTGGTGGTGGTGGTGTTGCGCTGCGTGGTTTGAAGTCGTTGGCTCGGTTGAGCCAGGTGTGGAATGCCTTGCCCCAGTCGACGTAGCGGAGGCCTTTGGCTTCGACGTTGTCTCGGAATTTCTCTGCTTCGAGGTCGACGTCGAGGTTGAGGTTCTGTGCTTTCTCGATGTGGGTGTCCCCGTAGGTCCAGTCGTCTGGGAGGGCTGTGGATGGTCGCTTGCGACCGGTGCTCTCGCGCGGCGAAGCCGCCTCTATAGGAGCTGGAGTAGTGGAGCTGGAGTAGGAGCTGGAGTAGAGGGGGTCGAAACCTTCGGTCGCGTTTCGGCGAAACCCTTGTCGAAAGTCATGTCGAAACCCCTGTGGAAACTCCTCTCGAAACAGGGGCAAACCCTTCGGGTCAATCGCCGGTTGCTCGAGCAGTGAGGAAATCCGCTCATCCTCGAATGCCGACAAGTCGGGATGCCGGTTACGCAGTTTCGTCAGCTCGTGCGTGAGGACTCCGCGCAGGGTGTTCGAGTAGGTTGCCGAGTACGCTTTCGCCATGGACACGGGCAGGCGCGGCTGTTTGAGCAGTCCGTCCCATTTGATCCAGGACCGCAGGAGCGCCTCCTCAGTGTCCTCGTCGATGATGACGAACAGGTTGTTCGACAGTTCCGCGGCTGCTTCAATCACTGCTTCCTTGTCCCATCCGCCAGCCAGTGAGGCAAGGCGGCCTGGGCGCCAGTCGACGACACCGCAGTAGGTGAGGTCGGGGTGGGTCCAGAGCACGAAGTACAGGTGCTGGGCGGCCGGGCTGAGGTTGCGGAAGTCGGCGTCCTGCCAGATGGTGACGTTGACTCGTGCGTGATCCCTGGCCACTTACGCCGCCTCCCCTGGATGGTCGAGGGCGATGAGGTCGCCGATGTGTGCGCCTTCGAGTGCGGCGATCGCGAGGTCGATGTTGTGTGCGGTCGGTGACCGGTGGTTGAGGATGGATTGCGCGAGTGTGATGCGTGCGCATGCTTCGGAGTGGGTGAGTTCGTCCATGTCAGTCCTCCTTCGCCCGTGGCCCCACGAGCCCCAGCACCTCGAGCACGTCCCTGGCCTCGGCGGTGGGCAGCCAGGATGCGACGGTGAGCATCGCCTCGTGGTCGGTGTGGGGGTCGCGGATGATCGTGTGGCCCAGGTCGACGTCGATGCCGGCGGGGAGTGCGAATCCTGCACGGTTGCTCATGGCTTCTCCTGATGGAATGTGAGTGTGATGGTCCGCCAGCCCTTCTCCGTGACCCGAGGGCCACGTCGGTAGGTGGTGGCGGTGATGTGGTCGGTGCTGTCATCGACAAGCGCACCGGCGGCGACGATCCCGTCGATCAAGCACTTGACCGTAGGAGCCGAATTGTCCGCGTCCGCACGCCCGTGAGTACGGAGTCCCACAGTGACGGTGAGCGTGCACGGCGTGGGGATGGTCAGACGGTGCTTGCGGGCGAGGAACATGCCCCGGTTGCGCAGCGCGATCTTCCGTTGACGTTCCGGTCGCCAGTGGTGGCGATCGTTCGCACTGAGATATTCGTTGTCGGGTACGTCGATGACGAGTTCGGTCATGCGGCACCCCCGAGGTCGAGGACACCCTGGTCGAATCGCCTGGCAGCGATCTCGCAGTACCGCTCGTCCATCTCGATGCCGATACCTCGTCTGCCCAGCGCGTGGGCAGCAAAAAGAGTGGAGCCACTCCCCATGAACGGGTCCAAGACCGTGCCTCCCACGTCTGAGACAAGCGCTACGGCTTCCCGCATCCACGCTTCCGGCTTAGTTGTCAGGTGGTCCGCCTCTTTGGTCCGTGGCTTCGGGATGTCCCACCTGTTAGAGGTCCGCCAATCGGGGTTGATGACGGCCGGCTGCCCAGGTTTACGCAGGAGCGACGCAATTTCATGAGCTGGCGCAAGGGTCGTGGTGGACTTCGCCACGCCTTGACTCGCGAACACCAGCACGTCGAGAGGGACGAAGCCCACTGCTTCGGCTTCTGTCACCATCTGGTGAAACGTTCGGTTGCCACAAAACGCTATATGGGCCGAACCGTCAGGCACTGTGTCGAACATCAGCCCGAATGCGTCGCGCATCAACTCAGCGAACACCCTCTGGTCGTGATCCGCGTACCCTCTGGAATGTGTCGCTTTCTCCGACCAGTTCGGGGATACGAAGCCGAGCATGTTGCCAGCCCGATCCACCGCGTATGGCGGGTCGGTGACGATATTGTCAGCGGACAGTCCAGGAAGAATGCCACGGCAGTCGCCGTGGTACAACGTGACGTGCTCGTCTTGGTAGTACGGCTTCATGCCGCACCTCGGCATTCTGCGATGAACGCTCGCCCCTCCGGTGTGGTCGCGAAGTCCGCGACGACCTCCCCCGCCACGGTGTCGCGGCGCTTCCGTGCACGGAGCATGGAGGCGTGGGCGCGGAGGATCGCCTGGTAGGTGGGTTCCTGGACTGACGTGCGCGGGAACCTCAGGACGCGGGCGAGGGTGTCGTAGGAGACACCAACCTTCTCGGCGGTCGCGCGGATGCTCCCGTGGTGGTCGACGAGTGCTTCGGCCCGGGCGCGGACACTCGCATTCGAGTGGGTGATTCTGAGGCGGGTCATGCTTCTCTCCTAGTAACACTGGTTTGCTTATTCATGCCGTCACCTCCATGACGGGTGCACGCTCAGCGAGTCTCGTGATCGCAACAGCCCACGCACGTGCCGCGGTGGTTTCCGTCGCGATGATCCACCGGCCGTCAGCGACGACCAACCACACCTGCCAAGTACGTGGTGCGGCCTTGACGATGCGGAAATGTGGGGGTCTCATGCGGCGTCTCTCCTTTCGCGTTGCTTCCTGGCCGCGTCGTAGCGGCGTGTGTGCCCGGTGCGGTCGTCGTCGCAACGGCGGGCGTTGTTGACGACGGGGACACCACAGTCGGGACAGAGTCGTTCGGGGGTGAGGGTGAGGCGTTCCCTGGCGGTCAGTCCCCCGCGTATCCCGAACCGCTGATCGAACGGGAGGGTGGCCTCCTCCTCGAGGGCAGCCCGGAGACAGAATTCCTTCGCCGGACACCTGAAACACATCTCTATGGCCTGCTTGGCCTGGTCTGGACCAGCCGGGAAAAAGATCGAGTCGGCAGCGTTCCCGCCAATCTGTGCGCAAATGGCGTCATCCCATTCATCCGAGTACCGGGGGATTCTCATGAGTGACCACTCGTCTTTCCGTTGACGATCCTTGATGCCTGCGACGAGTCGATGCCATAGAATGCGGCGATCTCTGTCTGCGGAACTCCGAGCGCGTACAGGGCGCGGATTGACCGGCGGTCGTCGAGGGTCAGCCTCTCGACTTTCGGGAGATCGTCTGGGTCAACCAGCCCATTGGCGATTGCTGACTTGACTCGATCGTGAGCTGATTTGAATCCGGCCAGCCCAGTTGCATCCGCGATCTGCTGATAGGTCAGACCCTCAATTCGCAACTGGACCGCTTCCATCTGGTCCTCAAACACTCCGAGTCGACCTAAAGTTCGTCGAACATGCTCTGCCGGCGTGACCGGGCACAGGTGATCGGGGTTGACGCACGGAGGGTTCTCGCACTCATGATCGAGGTGGTATCCCTCGGGGATTGGACCCTTGTGCCTTCGGTAGGAGACACGGTGCGCCCAGTCGACTCGGCGACCCGGCGGCTGCTCGATGTCGTAGGCTTTGCCATACCCGTTCTTGTCAATGTGGCCCTGCCATTCCCAGCACCCCGACTCGACCACGATGTAGTCGGACAGGATGCTGGGACGACTTGCGTCCGCACAGTCCTTGGAGCAGTAGACGCGCTTGCGCCAGACTCGGTATGCGTCCTTGGGCCTCTTCTCGATGACCTTTCCGCACGCCTTGCAAACTGGGCCCTGGGCGATGGTCGCGTCAGAATGGTGGACGGCTGTCATCTTGACCTCCACTCTGGTTCTGGTCCCAACCACCGCCCTGCCCCTGCTGGGACTGCTGAGCCCATCCGCCGGCCTGCTGGGACTGCTGGAAGCCGCCCTGCTGCTGGCCGCCGAACCCGCCGCCGGACTGGTTCTTCGTCACCACCGCGGTTGCACGCCGCAAGTTCGGTCCGACGTCATCGACGTCAAGATCCATGACCGTGCGCTTCTCACCCTCCTTGGTCTCGAACGAGCGGGACTTGAGGCGACCTTGGACGACGACGTTAGTCCCCCGGCGGAGAGACTCCGCGACATTCTCGCCCAGTTGCTTCCATGCTGAGCACCGCAGGAACAGCGTCTCCCCGTCCTTAAACTCGCCGGCCTGCCGATCGAAGATGCGTGGCGTCGAGGCGACGGTGAAGTTCGCGACTGCAGCACCGTTGGGTGTGAACCGAAGCTCCGGATCCGAGGTGAGGTTGCCGATGACGGTAATGACTGTTTCGCCTGCCATGGTTACTGCTCCTTGTTCTTGGTGTGAAAACTCTTCTTGAGCGAGCCGCCCGCAAACTCTCCGAACAGCTCGAGCCTCTTCTTTGCCGCTACCTCTGCGGCCTCTTGCGGGGAGTTGAACGTTCCGAGGTGGTACTTCTTGCCGCCCTTGCCCACGGTCGCGGACCATCCCCTGCCGTTCTTCGAAACACCCCTGTATCCAGAGAGATTCGCGGCGGTAGCGCCTCGCCTGTGCTGGGAGTTCTCCGCGGGCGTGGCTAGCCGTAGATGGTCGAGATTGACACAGGCTGGCTCGTGGCAGATGTGGTCGATCTGCATCCCCTCAGGAATTGGGCCGTGCTCTTGTTCCCAGGCGTAGCGGTGGACCAGGGTCATCCGCCCGGACGCCCTTACGAGTCCGTGTCCTCGTGAGTTGACTGTCCCGGCCCACAGGACGCATTCGCCCCTCCGGGTGACGTACTTCTCAAGCGCCTCGTCGGGCGACTTGAACCGGTTGCGAACAGGGATGTCCGGACGAGGATCCCCGTACTTCTTCCACCTCTCCCAGTGAGCTACACACCAGCCCCGAGATTCGGCAGGGCGCCCGCAGCTAGCAATAGAGCATGGTGGGCCATCCTTGGCTCTATGGCTTCTGCTGCGATTTCGTGCGTCAGGCATGTCAGGCCGCCTCTCCGGTGATCTCGCCGTTCTCGTCGACGAGCTGACCGTCGATGATCTCGGTGTTCTGCTCTTCCATCTGCCGCAGAGCGGTGCCCGTGGTCATGAGGAACGACTTGAGATCGTCGTCGAGTTCACCGGCGGCCTTGCACTCGTTGAACAGTGCCGCGAGCTGGTCTGCGGTCTCGCAGTCACCGGCCTCGGCGTACCAGTCCCGGCCACTCCCCTGCGCCGGTGCCTGCTGGGTCTGGTTGGCCTGCTCGCGCTGTTTCTGCGTGCGCGGCCGCGGGGACGGCGCCGGGGGCGGGGTTTCCGAGGTGAACTCGGCGACTTCCTCGGGGGTGTATTTGAGTCCGCCGAGGACTTCGGGGCAGGCCATGCGCACGCACTCGCTGGTCGCACGCCAGCGGAGCATTGTCGCCGGATCCTTCGCCCAGTGGCCCTTCCCCCACAGGCCAGCCGCCTGAGCCTTCTTCTGGTCCCACACGGACCGGTGAGTGAAGTCCGGGTCATCCTTGCGGATGATCTCGCACACCGCAGACCCGTCATCGTCGTTGCGGGTGCGCACGATGTGACCCGCCGACCGGGCAAGGGACGACATCATGGATGCCGACAGGGACGGGGAACCGTTGATGACGTTGATCTCGTTGAGAGCGACGATCGGCTGGATGCCCAGGGCGTTGCCGTACTCGATCGCGACGAAGACGTTCGCGGGGTTGCGCTGGAACGCCTTGGGGATCATGTTCGCGTCGGCGAGGATGGACGCATAGTTCTGCTTCTCGGCGACGCTCATCTCGAGTGCCGAGGCTGAGGTGTGGGTGACGATGTCGGTGTTCACAGTTCTTCTCCTTGTTCGATGTTGGTGAGTAGGTACTTCGGCGGGACATTAAGTGCGCGGGCGAGAGCATCCACCTGGTCGAGGCTGACGGTCTTGAGGTCGTTAGCTTCGAGCCGCCAGATCGAATGGTTCGTGACCGTGGGTCGGGTCTTCCGGCTGAGGTCGAGCTTTGACCAGCCCGACGCCACCCTGAGACGGCGAACGTTCGCGGCCAGCACTTCCGAGGACTTCATGCCGCAGCCTCGATGATCGACAGGCGGCGCGTGGGTGCCCCGACCTTCGTGTATTCGGCTTTGATGTCGGCGAGGTTCTTCTTCGTGGCCTCGATCCCGCGGTCGGCGGCGAGCTTCGTGAGCACAGCGTCCTGGTCGAACGTCTTGCGTCCGGCGATCTCCTGCCACCGGGCCACAGGGCGGCCGTCGATGGTCAGGTATTCGTGGTCACCGATCACGGCCTTGAGGCGCGTCTCGATCGCGGTGCGTTCGGTCTTGAGCGTCGCCTCGGTGTCCTTGATCTCCGCGAGTTTCGTCAGGTCGTCCTCCACCAGCTCCGGCAGGGGTGCCTCGGTGCAGGATTCGGGGTCGAGCACACGCGGGTGCCGGACCGCGAGTTCGCCGGGAGTGACGGTGGCGAGGTCGACCGGTGGGGGTTCGTTCGAGAGCACATGCGCCCAGAACAGGGCGGCGGTGGACCGGATCTCGGCGATGAGGTTCTCGTCCCGGTCGACGGGGCCGACGATGTGCGGGGTGCGGTCGACGAGGGCGATGAACCATCCGTGCGAGCGGCCCGTGACGCTGAGGTACCACTGCAACTGCACGTAGGCGTTGTCCGGGATCTCGCCCGCCTGCCAGTCGCGGGCCTTGTCCGTGTAGATGCCGGTGGTTTTGATCTCGAGGATCCCGCCGTCCGCGGTGAGCCGGTCGGGGTTCGCGATCGCCCAGGGAGTCTTCTTTTCCGCGTAGGTGCCGACGTTGCGGGTCGCGATGCCCGTGTCCTCGGTGAAGCGTGTGGCGAGCAGCGGTTCGACTTCCTGACCGAACCAGAAGATGTCCTTGACCTCCTCGACGGGGTCGGTGTCGCTGGTCTTGTCCTGCCAGATCTCGAACGGGGTACGGAACGACGAGGCTCCGGTGATCTCGGCGATGTCGGATCCGCCGAGCCCCTGCCTGCGGACCGCGAGCCAGTCAGTTCGGGGTGCGTCGGCGGGGAGGATGAGTTTCGCGTTGGGGACGCGGTAGTCGGGTTTCGTGGTCATTGCTGTCTCATTTCGTTGAAGGCGGCGACGGTTCCTGCCGCGAGGATGGTCAGGCCCAGGAGTGAGAGCCCGTTGGCGGTGAGGGTGAAGCTCAGCGACCACACGTAGGTCGCGGCACCCAACGCGGCGGCCGGCACCCACAGGAGCCAGGCGCGGCGCTTCCGGTGGATCGGGTGACGACTCATGCCGCGGCCCCCGGATCCCACGGGCCTGCTGCGCCCTTGTCCCGGTGGTGTTGCTGTTCGAGGACCGCGTCCTCGACGTCGTTGAGGAACTGCTCCCCTGCGTCGTCGGCGAGAACACCGGTGACCTGCTTGCCCTTGGTGGTGGTGAACTCGACGTGCAGTTCCCCGTTGATGCAGTTCACGGTCGCGGTCTTGGCGTGGAAGTGCATCATGCCGCGGCGCCCTTCTGTGCGTTGAGGTACTTCCTGATGTCCGCTGGGTCGTAGCGCCACATGCCGCCGACAGCGATGCCGGGGAACGCGCCACGCCTACGGAGCCGGTTGACGTGCTGAACGGAACAGTCGAGCCATTCCGCGACCTCCGTGCCCTTGAGGAGTTTGTCCAGCTGGATCACGACGCCTCCTTCACTTCGGCGAGGGCCGCATCCACGCGGGCCTCCCATGCTTTCTGCGCCCGCTCGTCGGCGCGCTTCTCGTGGTCGGTGCGCTCATCCGGGCAGTCCGGACACCAGGTCACGTGGTCGTCGATCGCGTCCTGGGCGGATCCGCCGGTAAGGATGACGCCACCGCCGCACTCGAACTCGATGTAGGTGGTCATCACGCCACCTCGAGTTCGTGTTGGACGTGCGGGATGCCGAGCTTGCGGCGGATGAACTCCACACCGGAGGGCTGCACCGTCGTCGTGTACGAGCACCCGATCGTGTCGTCCTTGCGCTCATACGAGTACGGGGTGACCTTGAAGTGGTGCATGTACTTCTGGTAAGGGGTGTTGTGCATGTGCCCCTTGGCGATGAACACCCCGGCGTTGCGCAGTTCCGCGAACAGCTTGTTCTGCGACCTGCCGAGCATCTTCGCCACGCGCCCCACCGAGTAGGTGCCGTCCGCGTTCATGAACGCCTCATAGGCATCCGCCTTCGGGGACAGTTCGGCGATGGTGGCGTCTTTTGCCTCGAGCATCTTGTTCGCCTCGACGAGGGCGAGCGCAACAAGCTCGGGTCCGGAAGGTGTTGGCACCGGCGCGGCAAGCGCCTGGCGCATCGCGTAGAAGTCGCGGACGAGCGCCACCTTGAGTTCCCGGACCACGCTGGTGTTCCGGAGGTAGGTGATGAGGAGGGTTGACTGCTGCTCGTTCAGTCGGGCGATCTCGCGAGACTGAGTTCCGCCGGCAGTGGCGAAGGGTGCGATTTCAAATCCGACCCTTCCGAACTGCTCGAAGTCGCGGAGGTTGTCACGCACGAGCCTGATGACCGAGGCGTGCTGGTTGCCGGTTCGGTCCGCAACGATGAGCGTGTCAGTGACCGGCTCTCCGTCGACGAGGCGAACGAGGCTGGTATCCTGAGAATGGTTCATCTCTGGTCCTTTCTGGATCGTTGCCCTCACCTGTTGGACCAGGTGGGGGCATTTCTTATGCGGCGTAGTTGATTCGCTCGAGGTCGAAGAGCTCCTCGGTCTCGAATCCGAGGGCTTTCGCGATCTTTCCGGCGGTCTCGGGGTTGCACGTCTCGCGTGCTCCGAGGATGTTGCCGACCGTTCCGGTCGAGACCTTCGCCTTGAACGCGAGGTCTGAGTTGGTCCACTGCTTGAACTTCATCGCCAAGCGAATCTGCGCCTTGCGCGGCCGGGCGGTGAGACCCCTGCGGGTCTGGTTGTAGGTTGTTGCCATGTCACCTCCCCTCACGCGACTGCCACGGGCCGAAGGCTGGCTTTGCCGACGTAGCGCACCCAGACCTCTCCCCTGCGAGTCATGGCCTCGAAGTCGCCCCTGGGGAAGTCTTGGAGCTTGCCGGAGTTGATCGAGTTCGAGTACTTGACTCTGGATGCGGGCTTCAAGTGGTCGAGGTTGAGTTGCGCCCATTCGCCTGGGTGCGCCCGGAGGGTGTCGGCGTCGTCCCGGTACTTGCTCGCCTGGGTGAGCTTCGGAGGCGGGGTTCCGAATTTGACGGTCATGGGAGTGTCCTTTCGTGGTTGGATGTGGTCATGGATTGGCTTGCTGTGATTCCCGTGTCAGCGCTCGTGTCCGCTGTCGTCACGGGGTTTCTCTGGTGGATTGATCGGAAGAAGCCGCTTCTCGTTCTGCAGCGATACAACGAACCCAGCCGGGATGAAGAAGGAGAAGAGGGGATCCTTCGCCATCGGCATCAGCTCACGAACGTGGGTGATGCTCCTGCGTTCGATATCGCCATGTACGGGCATTTGGCAGATATCGCGGCTCCCGTTCCCACCGGCACCAGGTGGCAGTCTTGGACTCATCGGGTGGTGCTTCTTCAGCCGGGTGAATCTGTCGACGTGTACGTGGCTTGGGCGGGCGATCAGTTCCATGAGGCGGGAGTCAGGATTGGGTACTCCCGCTCCCCCGGGCGTCCGTTCTGGTACCGCTGGGTTTACGTTCATCTCGATCGGGCACTCTCGACGACTAACGCCAGACCAGGAAGCCTGAAACTAGATCGAGTAGCACTTCTGCGGCTTCGAGTAGCAGCGGAAGAAGCATCGCCGCGAGCGCAAAAAGCCCGAGCCATAGAGCCTCAGTCGGCTCTCCGGCGGCGAGTCGGTTCGCTACTATCCAGACTCCGCAAATGAAGCAGAGCACCATGTGAGCAACAGTCCTCATCTCCATGCCCCTTCGTGAGCTTCAAGTGTTTCACTGACATTTATGAGACTAGAGCATGTGACCAGATTGAGTCAACTAATTCATTGATTTTTCTGACACTCCGCGGCACGAAGGGAATTACGACGATGTTCTTTGTGTCTGAGCGCGACACACTAGACTTGCTCTAGCCTTGCCCCTGCCTGAAAGTGGACACCGTGAGCCGACTATCGGAGCTCCTGAAAGATCTGAAGACTGAGCGCGAGCTGACGAATCCACAGATCGTGGAATCGGCGAAGCGCCAAGGACTGAAGCTCTCAGCAGGCAACGTATCGAACTACCTGAACGGGAATCATCCCGAACGCCCTCCGACTAAGACTCTCGCGGCGTTCGCGAAGGTCTTCGGCGTCCCGGTCTCGGACTTGGAGGCGGCCGCTGCCTACACAGGCCGCGAACCATTCACCCCAGATCCGTCGTCGGATCGGCTCACCGCTCCACAGCGTGCCGCTGTGAATGAGATCATCCGCCTCCTGGCGGACGGGAACACGGGAGCAGGTGAGTCGAATGGTTCCCCCATGAACGATGCCGGAGGGAAGCCGGCGACCGAAGAGGCACAGCTCGCCAGCGACTTCGTTGAGAGCAAACGCCGGCAGCGGGAGGGCGGGGCCGGGGGTAACGTGCACCACTTGGTGCCCCCTCCGCCGGCAGAGAAGACGGCCGCCTACCGGACGCGAAGCCGGGACAAGGAGGAAGAGGAACGGTCCCGGCAGCGGGGCGAGGAGACGCAGGAGCGCGATGACGATGACTGATCCCTCACACTCCCATTCAATCCCCACCCAGGACGGCTAGTATGAGTTCAGACCACCACAACACCACGGGAGACAACGACGATGAGCACGTCAGCGATGAACCGAGCGATACGCCGCGGAATTCGTCGCGGACTGGCGATGCAGTCCGGCGACATTTCGAGCACTCAGAAGATGCGGGACCGGATCAGGAATCGAGACTACATCGGGGAGACGTGGACCGACGTGGGGACCGCGATTTCCGAGGCGATGTATACGACGGACCAGCGCAGGTCGACCCCGAAACCGGGCAAGGCTTAGTCCACGTCACAACCGCGCGCAGCGGACCGTTGCCAGATCCCGGAGAGATGGCTCTCTACGGCCAAGTTGACCCGTCTTTTCCTGAGCGCATCATGCGGATGGCCGAGTTCGATCTCGAGCAGAAGCACAACAACGACACCACACTCGCGGACGCACAGGCGATCGCCCTCAAGCTCATTGCGTGGACCACAACCATCATGGGAGTAGGAGGGCTCGGATCGGCGGTCGTCTTCGGTTTCCTTGGGATTGACGCGGGCGTGATTGGGTCGCTCGTCACAGTCGGAATAGTCGGAGTAGCAAAAGTCATGAGCGCGTCCCGCGGCAAGGCGAGCGAGTGACACTGGTGTAGTTCGGCAAGACGCCTTTTCGACAACCACTGTTGTGTCGGTGGGGCCGCTTATTGTCGGGTCCATGAGACAGCACAAACACCATCCGTGGCGTGAGCTCCGGGACCGCGGCGAGCATGTCGTGGTGCACTACACGCGGTTCGATGACGGCCGCGTCGCGGCCACTGACGGGGCGAACGCGATCTGGATCGACAAGTCCCTGCAGCAGACGGAACGGCGTTGCGCGATCGCCCACGAGCAGGCGCACATCGACCTCGGCCACCGGGACTGTGACGACCCGCGTGAGGAGTCTGCGGCTCGGCGTCTCGCGGCCCGGAAGTTGGTCGACTGGGATGACCTGGTGGATGCGTACCGGTGGGCGTCGTGCATGTCCGAGTGGGCGGATGAGTTGTGGGTGACGGTGGAGGTTCTCGAGGACCGGCTCAAGTACCTCCACCCGCACGAGTTGGCGCTCCTGCGCATGGTCGGGGCAAGCCGTGGATGACCTCGAGCGCGCGGTGCTCGACCTCGAACGCGAGCACCCCAGGTACAACGGAGTCAAGGACGATGCGATCCGCCGGCGCCTGAACATGTCCGCCACGTCGTACTTCCAGATCCTCAACCGACTCCGCCGAGTCAGGAACCAGAACAGGTAGACCAATGGCACGCATACCCATCCCCGTGGGCGCATGGGGCAACATCAGCGTCTCCGGAACGCGAGGCAACTACCGGGCGACAGCCCGCATCCGCCTCGCCAATGGCAAAACCGTCCCGCGGTTCCGGCAGGGTACGACGAAGGAAGCGGCACGCAACGCGCTCCTTGAGCACCTGACGGAGATGCGGGAGCAGATCACCGGCGGAGAAGTCTCGGGCGCGATGACCGTCGGGGGATTCGCTGAGGACTGGTTCACACGATGGAGGGAGAGCGCGGACCCTCCGGCATCCACTGTGCGCACCTACCGTGCCGCGGTGAAATGGATTCGCGAGGAACTCGGAAGGCTCAGACTCACCGAATGCACCACAGGACGCCTCGAGAAGGGGTTGCAGCGCATCAGTGAGGCTCACGGTCAGGCGACGGCGAAACAGGCCCGCTCAGTGTTGCGCAAGCTCTTCGCCGATGCTGTGCGCCTCGACGCGCTGACAACGAACCCCGCGCTCGGGATCTCAACCGTGCGAGAGAAACCGCAGGAGGTGCGCGCCATGACCGCGGAGGAGGTGGCGCGTCTGCGCGCGGCCGCACGCACGTGGGAGGCGACACCGGTGACGGCGAACAAGCCGGTACGGCGGGAGATCGCTGACAGCATCGACGTCATGCTCGGCACGGGTGTGCGCATCGGGGAACTGCTGGGCATCCGCTGGGATGATGTCGACCTCGAGACCAGCCCTCCGACGATCTCGGTGATGGGCACGGTCACGCTCGGTGCTGACGGGCAGGGGATGACTTATCAGCCGGCGCCGAAGTCGGAGACGTCGAAGCGCATCCTCTATCTGCCTGCGATCGCGGCGGAGGCTCTGTGCCGGCAGTTCGAGGTGCGGGAGTTTCGTGCGGAGTCTCAGGCGGTGTTCGCTTCCGAGGTGGGCTCGTGGCGTGACCCGTCGAACTATCGTGCACACTTCCGGCAGGTGCGGGATCTCGCCGGACTCGACTGGGTGACCCCGAAGACGATTCGGAAGACCGTGGCGACGACGATCTACACCGCGGACGGCCTCGACAATGCGTCTCAGCAGCTGGGTCATTCGGAGGTTGGGGTGACGGCGAAGCACTACGTTCAGCGGCTCAACATCGGGCCTGCTGGTGTGGTGGGAGTGCTGGACGAGTGGTTGCAAAGCGCATCGTAACCGCATATTCGGCGCGCACGGGCATGAAAAAAGCCCCTCCCGACCAGGTGCGTGACCTGGTGGGAGGGGCGTTGCCGAGCCGCCTGCGGGAATCGAACCCGCGACCTATTCATTACGAGTGAATCGCTCTGCCGACTGAGCTAAGGCGGCAACCGCACCAACTCTAGCCAATGTCCGCACCCACGGTCAAAACGGCGAGTCACCGGCCGAGACGTCCCCGCGGGGACGTCGGATGGGTCCCACCTCCTCGGCGGGAAACCGGCTGATCAGGGGATTCGCCCACCGGATCCCGGGAGTGCACCGAGAGCCCCAGAGGCGAGCCTGCCACCGCCCAACCCCCGTGCGACACGGATCACAGGCCCCTGACCGGCTAACCTTGGGAGGACGACACCAGAGACGACGAGAGGCCCGGTCCGTGAGAGAGTTCGATTCCACAGAGTTCATGAGCGACTTCCAAGCGCTCATCGAATGCGAATCGTTCTCCCACGACCCCGAGGCGCTGGCCCGCAGCGCCCGCCTCATCTCCCGCATCGGCACTGGACTCCTCGGTGCGGCACCGCACGTCATCGAGACGGACTCACGCCCGCACCTGCTCTGGCGCTTCGGTGACGGCCCTCGCGAGGTCGTCCTCATCGGCCACCACGACACCGTCTGGCCCACCGGCACCCTCAAGTCCTTTCCCTACTCCGCCGCCGACGGCGTCGTCCGCGGCCCCGGTGCCGACGATATGAAGGGCGGGGTCCTCATCGCCCTCTACGCGATGGCACGGCTGCGGGCCGAACGCGGCAGCCTCGACGGGGTGAGCGTCCTCATCACCGCCGACGAGGAGCTCGGCTCCCCCGGTTCCCGCGAGATCATCGAGAACGAAGCACGCGGAGCGAAGGCGGCCCTCGTCTTCGAAAGCGGAGCTCCCGACGGCTCGGTGAAGATCGCCCGCAAGGGCGTGGCCATCTACTCCCTCGAAGTCGAGGGCCTGGCCGCCCACGCCGGCGTCGAACCCGAGAAGGGCATCAACGCCACCGTCGAGATCGCCAACCAGGTCGTGCGGATCGCGGCCCTCCACGCCCCGACCGTAGGCACCTCGGTCGTCCCCACGGTCATGCACAGCGGATCGACGACGAACACCGTCCCCGCCGAGGCGGTCGTCGGCATCGATTCCCGTGCCGCGACCGTGTCCGAACAGGAGCGCATCGACGCCGAACTCCGGTCCCTCACCCCGTCCGTCGCCGGAGCGAAGCTCACTCTGCGCGGCGGCATCAACCGCGCCCCGCTCGAGGAGGAGATGGCGATGGGCCTCTACGCCCGAGCGCAGCGCCTCGCGTCGACCCTCGGCCACCCGCCGCTTCGCTCGGTCGCCGTCGGCGGCGGCTCGGACGGGAACTTCACCGCCGGAGTCGGCACGCCCACGCTCGACGGGCTCGGGACCGTCGGCGGCGGTTCGCATGCCCGCACCGAACACGCCCTGCAGGTGTGGATCCCCCGCCGGGTCGAACTCACCGCCGCACTCGTCGGCGAACTCCTCGACGACGCCTGAGCGGGCCCGCGCCGTGACGGACCGGACCGCGACGGACCGGACCGAGTCGGTCAGGCTGCGCCGTTCCGGTCGGCGGCCAGCCACGGATTCGAGAGCAGGACGAACGCGGACTCGACGATGAGCACCGGTGACATCGTCGTCTGCAGACGACGCCTCGCCTCGGCGATGGCGTCGATGCGCAGCAGCGTCGTATCGGCGGTGTCCCTGTTGCCCTGCTCGGCGATGAGCTCATCCTCGCCGGCGTTGATCCACCCGTCGCGGATCCCCAGCTGGTACATGAGGATGTCACGGTAGAGGCTCATGAGTTCGAGGAAGATCCGGTCGAGCTCATCGTTGCGCGCCCGCACCGACCGTCGCTTCTGCTCCTCCTCGAGTCTGCGGATCTGCGCCCTCGCCGAGGGCGGCACGGTCTTCTCGCCCGCGATGCCGAGGGTCTCCATGAGATCGCTGCGCTCCTTCGCGTTGCGCTCCTCGACCCGGGCCTTCGCGGTCTCCGCCGCCTCGTCGACGATGCGTCCCGCGAGCCGGATCGTCGCCCCCACTGAGGTGAGCTTGCCGGGGATGTCGAGGATCTTCCGCCGTTCGTCCGCGGCGGTCTCGCTGAGCGCCATGTGCTTGGCCCGCCCGATGTGGTTCTGGGCGACCGCAGCCGCCCACCGCGCCCGCTCGGGGTCGACGTGATCGCGTTCGATGAGCAGTGTCGAGACTGCTTCACGGGACGGAATGCGCAGCCGCACGGGACGGCACCGGGACCGGATCGTCGTGAGCACGTCGATGGGGCTCGGGGCGCAGAGCAGCCACACGGTCGCCGGCGGCGGCTCCTCGATGGCCTTGAGCAGGACGTTGGCGGTGCGTTCGGTCATCCGGTCGGCGTCCTCGATGATGACGACGCGCCACGGCGCGTTCACCGGCGCCGACTGTGCGGTCCCGACGAGATCGCGCACCTCATCGATGGCGATGACCGACTTCTGCGTCGACATGATCGTCAGCGATTCGTGATGGCCCTTGAGCACACGCTCGGTCACCTCGTTGGGCGCTTCTCCCCCGGAGATGAGCGCGGCGGCGAAGGCGCGCGCGGCGTTCGAGCGCCCCGACCCGGGAGGGCCGGTGAACAGCCACGCATGCGTCATCGCCCCAGGAGAGTGGAGGGCGTACTCGAGCTGGCGGACGACATCGTCCTGACCGACGAGTTCGTCGAAGACGCTCACCGGCTTCCCTCCGGCCCGTTGCCGCGGGAGCGGTTGCGCTCACGCTGTCGACGCACCCGCTCACGCGCCTGGCGTTCGATCTCGGCCTGCGCCTGCAGGCGCTCGCGGCTCGTCTGCCGGGCGCTGCGCGCAGGCAGGACGGTCGTCTCCGCCTCGTCGGCGGCGTCGGCCGACCGGTCCTGTCCCCGTGCCGCCGAGGTGTCGATGACGTTCGTCGGCGCCTCATCGGGGTCATCCTCGTCGGTGAGCGGTGCCCTCGGGGTGAATCGCTGCGCCGGCAGCACGGTCGTCGCCGCTTCCCCGGGATCGCCCGGCTTGTCAGCGGACCGCTTCGGCTCATCGCTGTCCCCGCGCTCGGCGGCTTCGCGCTCGGTCGCCCGGGCATCGGTCGTCGAGGTCACGTTCTGACCAGCAGCAGGCGTCTCGCGTTCGATGACGACGATCTCGTCGTCATCGCCGTCAATGTCGACCTCGCCGTCCCTGCCAGCGGCGGAGTCGACATCCGCCTCGTCGGGACGGTCGTCCCTGAGGTCGGCGCCGAGGTCGACGCGATCGGTCGCGACGCCGTCCGCCTCGGCATCGGGACGCGCCGTCGGCACGATGCGCTCGTCGGAGACGGGGATGAATCGCGACCGCTCGTCGGCCTCGTCGTCTCCCGCTGACTCGCTCTCGTTCGAACGGTGATCCTCCCCTGGGCTCGGCGCATCGGGTGCGCCGGTGGACGGCGCATCTGGATCGTCCGCGGCCGGCGCGGCGGAGGCCTCGGGAGCACCGACGGTTCCGGGTGCACCGGGGGTGCCGAAGACGATGGTCTCCGATTCCTCGGCGACGTCGGTGACCGGCTTCTGCGAGGACTCATCGACAGCCTCGGCGGCACCGGCCGCGCCACCCGACCCCGTGGTCAGGGTATGGGGCAGGCGCGCATGGACGGCCTCGAGGATCTGCCCGGTGAGTTCGTCGGCGGTCACGGACGCGTCGAGGACGACGTAGCGCTCAGGGTCCTTCTGCGCGCGCGAGAGGTAGGTCTGGCGCACACGCTGGTGGAACTGCTGGCTCTCCTCGTCGAGGTAGTTGGCGCCTCCGCGTGAGCTCATCCGTTCGGCGGCGACCTCGGGGTCGATGTCGAGGACGATCGTCAGGTGTGGGATGAGCCCTTCGGTCGCCCAGCGGCTGAGTGCGAGGATCGTCGTCGGATCGAACTCCCGGCCCGCGGCCTGGTAGGCGACGGTCGAGTCGATGTAGCGGTCGGTGATGACGATGCTGCCCGCCTCGAGGCCGGGATCGACGAGAGAGGCGACGTGATGGGCGCGGTCGGCTGCGAAGAGGAGCGCCTCGGTGCGCGGGCTCGGCGGATCGGAGTCGAAGAGCACCGACCGGATCTGTCGGCCCAGCTCGGTCCCTCCGGGCTCCCGGGTCGATTCGACGCTGTAGCCCTCATCGGCCAGCGCCCGGGAGATCCGTGCGATCTGCGTGCTCTTGCCCGATCCGTCGCCGCCTTCGATGGCGATGAAGAAGCCGGGGCCGAACCGGTCGGCCAGAGCCCCGACGCCGTCTCTGCTCGCGTCGTCGGTGTGGGCGTGCGGGCGGAAGCCGTGGACGATGTCGACCGAGAGGCCCTGCAGGCCGTGCGGGTCGAAGACGAAGAGGCCGACGATGCCGGCGACGACCGCTGCGAGGCCGATGAGGACGAAGGCGACGTCGGCAGGAGGCAGCGACCACATGGGGGCGGCGCCGATCGGATCGACGGTGACGTTGACGGCGTTGATGAGCAGCGCGATGAGACCGCCGGCAACAGCGCCGATGCGGCGGGAGAAGTCGTAGACCTGTGAGCGCACGCCGATGCCGACGAGGAACGCGACGGCTCCGGTGAGCACCACCTTGCCCGAGAGCTCGTCGATCGCGCCGGTCGCGATGAGGAGGATTCCGGAGACGGCGAGCGCGAAGGCCGAGACGCGGGGCCGGGACATGCCCGGGGCGAAGGTCGGGCCCATCTCGAACCCGATGGCCCAGCCGAGGAGGGCGACGACGAGGATGAGCGCATATCCTGCCTGGCCGAAGCCGTGCTCGACGGCGGTCGGCTGCGCGAGGATGAATGCCGCTCCGAGCACCGCGAAGAGCGCGGTCGGCACCCACGGCCGCTCGATGGTCGCCGGCGGCCGGGCGACCTTCGCCTTCGCGATCGGGAAGGCCCCGGTCGTCGCCGATTCCGCGTGGAGGGCGCGTTCGGGGGTGAGGTAGATCATCACGGCGCCGATGGCCATGGCGACGCCGACGGCGAGGCTCATCCAGCCCAGAGCCTGGGTGCCGGCGGCGGGCCCGCCCATGATCTGGAAGGAGCACGCGAGGAAGAGGAGAACCGTCGCGGGCACGCCCACACGACGCCACGGCTTCTCATTGGTGAAGGGGGTCAGGCTCATGAGCAGCCCGATGACGGCACCGAGGATGAGGGCGCAGACCCAGGTCAGCCACGCGCTGGGGGCGAGGCTGAGGACGATGAGCAGGCCCGCCTCGGCGATGGTGGCGATGCTCAGCGCGAGCTTGCGCACCCCGGGACCGCGGCGGGCGAACACGGTGGCGGGGATGAAGAGGCCCGCCCCGGCGAGGACGAAGACGATGAGGAGGGAGAGGCTGCCGGCGAGGTTGTCGAACTCCCCGGCCACGAGCGTCTCCCCGATCATCGTGAACGCGCGACCGCCGACCGTCGTGAGATAGCCGTTGGTGCCGGCTACGACGTAGCTGATCGCGGCGAGGACGATGAGAGCGCCCCAGACCGCGGTTTCGGTGACCAACCGGCCGGGTGCGCCGGGAAGCCGATGTCCTGTAGTCGTCAACATGCTCACGCCTCTACCCTATCGGCAGCGTCTGACATCTCTCTTGGAAGGTCAGTGCCGGTCGGGGCCCTGCCGCGTCCCGACCGGCGCAGCGCACGGGGTCGGACGCGGCAGCGGGCATGTGCGTCCTCTACTCTGGTTCCGTGACGAACGAGCGCGCATCCGAGGACCTGGACCGACGAGAGACGATGGACGTCGTCGAGACGAGCGGTCTGAGCCCCGTCGATGAGCTCGCCTTCGCCCGCGTCCTCCTCGACTCGGTCAAGTCCGGGCGCCGAGGTGCGACCCTGCGGATTTACCGGCCGGCCCCGACGCTCGCGTTCGGCGCCCGCGACCGCTTCCTCCCGGGGTTCCCCGCGGCGATCGAGGCCGCCCGCGCCCACGGGTTCACCCCCGCCCTGCGCAGCCTCGGCGGGCGGGCGGCGGCCTACCATCCGGGGTCGATCGTCATCGATCACATCGAACCGAGCGACTCCTTCATCACGGATACGACGACGCGCTTCTCGACCTTCGGCGCCGACTACGCCGAGGTGCTCCGCTCCCTCGGCGTCGACGCCCGGGTCGGAGAGATCCCCGGCGAGTACTGCCCGGGAGAGTACAGCGTCAACGTCGCCGGTCGGATCAAGGCGATCGGCACCGCGCAGCGCGTCGTGGCCGGGGCGTGGCTGTTCTCGTCCTCGGTCGTCGTCACCGATCCCGACCCGATCCGGGCCGTGCTCACCGATGTCGAGGCGGCCCTCGGCGTCGCGTGGGATCCGACCACGGGCGGGTCGATCAGTGAAGTGAGCCCGGGGATCACGGTCGATGCCGTCGCCGACGCGTTCGCCTCCTACTACGGACGCGACCGTGTGCTCACGCCGAGCTCACCGACCCCCGAGGAGCTCGCCGCCCTGCCCGAGCAGGCCGCCAAGCACGCGCTCTGAGCCCACGCTGCGCAGAGTCCCGTGGGCACCTGCGCAGCGCTGACGGTGATCGAGTCCCGAGCCGCGCCGGGCCTCAGGGGGTCTTCGGCTTCGTCGTCCGCTTCGCCGCCGTGGTCTTGGCGGCAGTGGACTTCTTCGCCGCGGTCGTCGACTTCGCCGCCGTCGTCTTCTTGGCAGCCGTCGTCTTCGCAGCGGTCGTCTTCTTCGCGGTCGTCTTCTTCGCAGGAGCCTTCTTCGCAGGAGCCTTCTTCGCCGGTGCCTTCTTCTTCGCCGGGCCCTTCGCGCGCTTCTCGGCGAGGAGTTCGGCACCGCGGGCAGGCGTGATCGACTCGACGTCGTCGTCCTTGCGCAGGGTCGCGTTCGTCTCCCCGTCGGTGACGTAGGGACCGAAGCGACCGTCCTTGACGACCATCGGCTTCTTCGTCTCCGGATCCTCCCCGAGCTCCTTGAGCGGCGGCTTGGCCGTGCGGCCGCCGCGCTGCTTGGGCTCGGAGTAGATCTTCAGCGCCTCCTCGAGGGTGATCGTGAAGATCTGCTCCTCATCGGTCAGCGACCGCGAATCGGTGCCCTTCTTCAGGTACGGACCGTACCGGCCGTTCTGCACCGTGATGTCCGTGCCCTCCTCGTCCTGGCCGACGATGCGGGGCAGGCTGAGGAGCTTGAGCGCGGTCTCGAGGTCGATCGTACCGACGTCCATCGACTTGAACAGGGACCCGGTGCGCGGCTTGGGCTTCTTCGCACCCCGCTTCGGCTTCTCCTCGGGTTCGGGCAGCACCTCGGTGACGTAGGGGCCGAATCGGCCGTTCTTCGCCACGATCGTGTGCCCGGTCTCCGGGTCGACGCCGAGTTCGCGGTCGCCGTCACCCTGGCTCTCGATGAGCTCCGCAGCCTTCGCGGCGGTGAGCTCGTCGGGGGCGAGATCGTCGGGCAGGGAGACGCGCTTGGGGTCCTCCCCCTCGACCGCCGAGGCGACCTCGAGGTAGGGACCGTACCGACCCACCCGCAGTGCCACCCCATCGGTGATGGGGACCGTGTTGACCTCACGGGCATCGATGTCGCCGAGGTCGTCGACGATCTCCTTGAGCCCTTCCCGGTCGTAGCCCTCGGCTCCGAAGTAGAACCGCGCCAGCCATGCCTTGCGATCCTCTTCGCCCATCGCGATGCGGTCGAGCTCGGATTCGAGGTCGGCGGTGAACTCGTAGTCGACGAGCTCGGTGAAGTGCTCCTCGAGCAGGCGGACGACGGAGAACGCGAGCCAGCTCGGCACGAGCGCGTTGCCGCGCGAGGTGACGTAGCCGCGGTCCTGGATGACGGAGATGATCGAGGCGTACGTCGAGGGACGACCGATGCCGAGCTCCTCGAGCTGCTTGACGAGGCTCGCCTCAGTGAAGCGCGGAGGCGGTGCCGTGGTGTGGCCGTCGGCCTCGACGGAGACGACGGAGAGCTTCTGGCCCTCCTCGACCTGCGGGAGACGGGACTCGCCGGACTTCGTGTCGTACCGGCTCGCGTCCGTGCCCTCCTCGTAGGCGGCGAGGAAGCCGCGGAAGGTGATGACGGTGCCGGAGGCGCTGAAGCCCGCCTCATGGCCGTCGCCGAGGTCGGCGGCGACGCGGATCGTCGCGGTCTTGCCCTTCGCGTCGGCCATCTGGCTGGCGACCGTGCGCTTCCAGATGAGGTCGTAGAGACGGAACTCGTCACCGCTGAGCGACTTCGCGACCTGGGCGGGGGTGCGGAACGAGTCACCGGCAGGCCGGATCGCCTCGTGCGCCTCCTGCGCGGACTTCTGCTTGCTCGAGTACTGCCGGGGCGCCTCGGGAACGAACTCGGGACCGTAGAGTTCGGTGACCTGCCGGCGGGCGGCGGAGATGGCCTGACCGGACAGCGCCGAGGAGTCGGTGCGCATATAGGTGATGTAGCCGTGCTCATAGAGCGACTGGGCGGTGCGCATCGCCTGACGCGCGCTCATCCGCAGCTTGCGGCCGGCCTCCTGCTGCATCGTCGAGGTCGTGAAGGGCGCCGCCGGGCGCCTCGAGTACGGCTTCGACTCGACGGCGGTGACGGTGAGCGCGTCCTTCGCACTGCCCGAGAGCAGACTGGCGAGTTCTTCGGCCTTCGCCTGGTCGACGACGACAGCGGACTTCGTCTTCAGCTGACCCTTGTCGTCGAAGTCGCGGCCGCTGGCGACCCGCGATCCATCGAGGGTGGTGAGGTTCGCGGCGAACGGGTTCGACCCGTCGGGCAGGCCGAGGTCGATGTCGAGGTCCCAGTAGTCCGCGGGCACGAAGGCCATGCGCTCGCGTTCGCGTTCGACGACGAGGCGGGTGGCCACCGACTGCACACGACCGGCGGAGAGGCCGGCACGGACCTTGCGCCACAGCACTGGGGAGACCTCGTAGCCGTAGAGGCGGTCGAGGATGCGCCGGGTCTCCTGCGCGTCGACGAGGGCGTCGTCGATCTCGCGGGTGTTCTCCAGCGCCCGGGCGATCGCCTCGGGGGTGATCTCGTGGAAGACCATGCGCTTGACGGGGATCTTCGGCTTGAGCACCTCGAGCAGGTGCCACGCGATGGCCTCGCCTTCGCGGTCCTCATCGGTGGCGAGATAGAGTTCGTCGGCGTCCTTGAGGAGGCGCTTGAGTTCGGTGACCTTCTTCTTCTTGCCCGGGTCGACGCGGTAGTAGGGATCGAAGCCGTTGTCGACGTCGACCGCGAACTTCCCGTAGGGCCCCTTCTTCATATCGGCCGGGAGCTCCGACGGCGTCGGCAGGTCGCGGATGTGCCCGACCGATGCCTCGACGTCATAACCGTCGCCGAGGTACCCCACGATCGTGCGCGCCTTCGTCGGGGACTCGACGATGACGAGACGACGAGGCTGCTTCTCGGTTGTGGCCACGTTCACTCATTCCTCTCAGGGCATTGCGATGATCGACAGTATGGACGATCCGGCCCAATGTAACACTGATGTCACCCTGCCATCTCCATCGGGGCGCACGCACCCGGTCACGGACGGATCGCCTATGCCGCCTCGGCGACCAGGGTGCGGAGAACCCGGTTCAGGGGGTGCCCGGAAGCAGTGCACCCGCCGCGACGAGGCCCCTGACCTGCGCGATGAGCTGAGCCTCGAGTGCTGCCGCGTCGACGTCGAGGAGCTGCGCGAGGGCAGCGGCCGTCTGCCCAAGCGTGAGGGAGCCGTCGGCGACGGAGACGACGCCGGCGAGCGCGGTGTCGAGGTCGAAGACCTGGCCGAAGCCGATCCCCTGCTCAAGCGTGATCGACGTCGGATCCTCCTCCCCCGGCACGTGGTGGCGGTGCTCGACGAGGTCGGGTGAGCGGGTGAACGCGGTCGCCGCGATCTCCTTATCGCTCGCCCCGGCCAGCCAGGAGCGCAGCTCCGCGACCGTGGTGAGGAACGCACCGATCCCGTGGGGGTTCGTCGCCATCGCCGAGGTGATCCGGACCTTCTCGCGGGGCGCGGGCACCGCTGCCGGACCGGTGTCGGAAAGGTCGCCTGGCGAAAGCGTTGGGGAATCGTTATCTGCTCGGTGCATGAGGACGTAGCCGAAGGCGATCCCGGTGACCTGCCGGGAGGCGAAGTCGTCCAGCCACGCAGCGGTCGCTGCGTTCCAGTCGTCGCCGGCCCGGGCGATGCCGCCGTCGCGGATCCACGTCTCGGCGTAGGCGACGGGATCGAGGACTTCGCGTTCGATGACGAGCACCGAGGTGCCGGGGTCGGCCACCCAGGATTCGGGTCCGGCCGACGACTCTGCGGTGATCTCCCAGTTGCCCAGACACACGGCGCGGCCGCCGGGGGTGAGCACGGAGGGGACTGCGGTGAAGAGCTCCCGCACGAGGCGGTCTCCGCTCATGCCTCCGTCCCGGTACTCGAAGTCGGGGACGACCGCCTCGGCGTCCGGGGTGCGCGGGGTGATGACGAACGGCGGATTCGACACGAGCAGGTCGACGTCCTCGTTCAGCGGCTCGAGCAGGGAGCCCTGGCGCAGGTCGATGTTCGTCACCCCGGCCAGTCCGGCGCTCAGTGCGGTGAGGTGGAGGGCCCGGGCGGAGATGTCGGTGGCGATGACCCGCTCGACGTGGCGGGCGAGCAGGAGGGCCTGGACGCCGCAGCCGGTGCCGATGTCCGCTGCCGTCGTCACTCGGTCGCGCGGGGTGATGGAGACGAGCGTGCGCCCGGCCCCGCCGAGGCCGAGGACGAAGTCCCCGGGAAGGACCTCGGGTGAGGTGAGCGTGCCGTGGTCGGCGACGAGGTAGAGGTTCTCATCGCCGCGGCGCAGGCCCCGGGGCACGCCGACGGGGATCTCGTACGGAGTGAGTGCGAACGGGGCCCGGGCGCAGAGGGTGACGCCGTCGGGCCGGACCTCCTCGACGAGGCCGAGGTCGCGCGCCGCCCGGTACGCCTCGGTGCCGAGGGCTGCGGCGAGGACGATCGCGGGCACCTGTTCGCGCAGCCAGAAGACGAGGGTGATCGCGGCCAGCCGTTCGTCGCCGGACAGCGGCGGGAGTGCATCGGCCTCGGCGTCGCCACCCGATTCGGCGGGTGATTCGCCGGCAGATTCGCCAGCTGGTACGTCGGCTGATTCGGCTGGTGCGAGGCGGGCGGCACCGCTGCCGATCGCCTCGACGAGTCTCTCGTCGAGGACGCTGCGGCAGTGGTGGAGGGCCGGGGCGGCGTTGGTGCGGGTCAGCGCGTCGGAGACGGCACCGCCCCAGAACTGCCGCAGGTACGGTTCGGTGTACCCGGCCGCATAGAGGGTGGCGCCGAGGTGTTCGGCTCGGGGCAGCTGGTCGGCGGTGAGGGGGTGCGTCTCTTCGGTCACAGGTGAATCCTAGCCAGCAGGCTCTGGGACATAATTGAGACATGTCCTCTTCCGCTCTCCACGACATCGTGACCGGGTTCGGTGTCAGGGACGATCGGATCGTCCACCTCCGCGAGATTCCACAGCGTGTCGAACTCGAGTCGGACTGGCCCGACTGGGTCGATGAGGAGCTGCGGCGTGCGGCCGAAGCGATCGGAGTCGTCCGCCCGTGGCGCCACCAGGTCGAGGCGGCCCAGGCCGCCCGCGACGGTGAGGACGTCGTCATCGCCACCCCGACCGCCTCCGGGAAGTCACTGGGCTTCTGGCTGCCGGTCCTCGAATCGATCCAGACGACCCGGGACAGTCTGCGCACCGCCTCGGCGATCTACATCGCCCCGACGAAGGCGCTCGCCGCCGACCAGCTGACGAAGCTCGAGCAGCTCATCGTCCGCGGGGTGCGTCCGGCCGCCTACGACGGGGACACCTCGCAGGCGGCGAAGGACTGGGCGAGACGACACGCGAACTTCGTCTTCACCAACCCCGACATGCTCCACCGGGCGATCCTGCCCCAGCACGAGCGCTTCGCGCGCCTGTTCAAGTCCCTGCGCTTCATCGTCGTCGACGAAGCGCACCGCTACCGCGGCGTCTTCGGATCCCACGTCGCCCTCATCCTCCGCCGACTGCTGCGCATCGCCGCGCACTACGGCGCCCACCCCGTCGTCATCGGCGCCTCGGCGACGATGGCCCAGCCCGATGCCGCCTTCGCCCGGCTCACCGGCCGCCCCGCCCACCCGGTGACCGAGGACGCCTCCCCACGGGCCGCAGGCAGCTTCGCCCTGTGGGAACCGCCGCTCTCGGCCGCCGGGGACCGGCGCGGGGGCATGGCCGAGGCCGCCGACGTCCTCACCGATGCGATGTGCGCAGGTTTCCGCTCTCTCGCCTTCATCGCCTCCCGCCGCGGCACCGAGACACTCGCGGCGACCGTGCGCGAGCAGGTGGGACTCGTCGACGAATCACTCACCGGAAAGGTCGCCGCCTACCGAGGCGGGTACCTCGCCGAGGAGCGTCGGGCCCTCGAATCCGCGCTGCGTTCGGGGAGGCTCCTCGCGGTAGCGTCGACGAACGCGCTCGAGCTCGGCATCGACATCTCCGGGCTCGACCTCGTCATCGTCTCCGGGTGGCCGGGCACCCTCGCGTCGCTGTGGCAGCAGGCCGGTCGTGCAGGCCGCGCCGGGCAGCGGTGGATGGCGGTCTTCATCGCTCGCGACGACCCGCTCGACACCTACGTCGTCCACCATCCCGAGGTGATCTTCGACGCCCCCGTCGACGCGGGTGTCATCAACCCCGGCAATCCGTACGTCCTCGCCGGCCACCTCTGTGCGGCCGCGGCCGAGGTGCCGCTCACCCGCTCGGACTTCGCCCACTTCCCCGACAATGCCGCCGAGGTGGTCGACGACCTTGTCGAACGCAAGCTCCTGCGGGCCCGACCCTTGGGATGGTTCTGGGCGAAGGACGAACCGGCGACCGATCAGTCGGACATCCGCGGCTCCGGCGGCGCCCAGTTCCGCCTCGTCGAGGCGAGCACCGGCACGCTGCTCGGCACGGTCGACGAGACCGGTGCGCACCGTGGGGCGCACCCCGGAGCCGTGTACACCCACCAGGGCACGGACTTCCTCGTCGAGGACCTCGACCTCGACGAGCGCATCGCCCTCGTCGACCGCGCGGAGGTCGACTACACGACGCAGGCGCGTTCGCTCACAGAGATCTCCATCGTCGACACCGCGACTCAGCGCACTCTGCCCTCGGGTGTCGGCGTGGCCAGCGGCACCGTCGACGTCACCGACCAGGTCGTCGCCTATCGGATGCGGGCGAAGCGCGGCGGAACGATCCTCGCCGAACACGAACTCGACCTGCCCGAGCGCACCCTGCGGACCTCAGCTGTGTGGTGGACGATCCCGAAGGCGCTCCTCGAATCCGCGGAGGTGCTGGCGGCCGATCTGCCCGGAGCCGTCCATGCCGCCGAGCATGCCTCGATCGGTCTGCTGCCCCTCTTCGCCGGCTGCGACCGATGGGACATCGGCGGGGTCTCGACAGCTGTGCACGCGGACACGGGCATGGCCACCGTCTTCGTCTACGACGGTCTGGCCGGGGGTGCCGGCTTCGCCGAGCGCGGCAGCGAGGTCATCGAGGAATGGCTCGGTGCCACCCGGGATGCGATCGCCGCCTGCGAGTGCGTCGACGGCTGTCCCTCGTGCGTCCAATCACCGAAGTGCGGCAACGGCAACGAACCGCTCGACAAGGACGCCGCTCTGCGCCTGCTCCGGGCCGTGCTCTAGGTCACTTCCCGGCCACGGCCTTCTCCCTGACCTCGGGAAGCGGCCCGGGGATGTCGACCGCGACCTCGACGTAGGCGCTCTGCTCCGCTGACGAGGCACGGCAGTCGCGCATGACCGCCCCGTTGCGCTCACTCACCTCCTTCGCCGCCTCACAGGGGTCCCCGGGCGCCAGGCCGCGGACGGCGTCGGCGGCGGCAAGCGCCGCAAGGTCGGCCGCGGACTGCGCGGTGCTGTGGGCGACGAACGCCTGGCTGAGTGCCCCGATCGCAGTGACGAGTCCGAGGATGACCCCGCAGAGTCCGATGACGATGTTCGTCACCCCGGATCACTCCCTCCCGGCCGTCCACCCTCAGTCCGGGCCGTCGCCGCCGCTTCGACCTCGTCGAGGAAGAAGATCGCGTCGGGCAGGCGCACGGTCACCGTCACCGTCGCGTAGCCGCCGTCGGAGCCCACACGCACGGTCGAGGCGCGTCCCGCATGCTTCTTCGCCTCATCGACGACCACAGCGTGAGGTTCGCCCCGGGCGATCTCGCGGGCCGCGGACCGTGCGGCGTCGAACGCACGCAGCTGGGTGAAGCCGATCGCTGCGGCCCCGGCGAGCACGACGACGAGGAGGACGAGTGCGGGGAGGACGACGGCGAACTCCGCGGTCGCCGTCCCCCGGTCCCGGCGCTCCGCGTCGGCGTGCTCGCAGACCGTCATCTCAGCCTCCGAGGCCGAGTGCGGTCTGGATGACGCCGGTGACGAGCTCCTTGATCGGCTCGGACTTGAGGATGACGACGAGGAGCGCGGCGAAGCCGCACGCTGCGAGAGTGGTGATCGCGTACTCCGCCGTCGTCGCCCCGGTGTCCGGACCCCACTCGGCATCGGGCCCCAGCGGCGACTCGGCGGTCGGAGGACCCTCGGGCGGCCGGGTCTGCGGCGGTGGCTCGTCGGGGGTCGGGGTCGTCGAAGTGTCTGTGCTCATGTTCTCCTCCTCGAAGAAATGACCGTGCGCGCTCTGCGAACGGTCCTCCACTGTGGAGGAGGCATACGGGCCGGGTCGAGGGGCGGATCCGAGGCTGTGGAAACCGTTTGGGCGTCCACAGACCCGTGGCACACGAGTCCCGCGGTACTCCACAGGAGAACGGACACAAGTCACGCGGTCGCCGGTCGGCTCCGGTCGCCGCCCGGCTCTGGTCGCCGGCCGACTCTGGCCGCCGGTCGGCTCTACCGCCGTCCGGCTGGAGGGCCCTCAGTCGGCCCAGTCGTCCCTGAGCACCGCCATGATCACCTCGTCGTGGCGGCGGCCGTTGAAGAACACGGCTTCGCGTCGCCTGCCCTCCTCGACGAATCCGGCCTTCGTGTACGCGGCGATGCCGCGGGTGTTGAACGCCCATGTGCGCAGTTCGATGCGGTTGAGTCCGAGCTGGAGGAACCCGTAGCGCAGGGCCAGGCGCACGGCGTCGGCTCCGAAGCCATGCCCGTGGAACTCGGGACCGAGGATGATCGCCAGCGTCGCCGACTGATTGATCGTGTCGCGGCCGAAGAGGGTGACGTGCCCGACGAACTCCTCGGTCTCGAGCAGTTCGATGCTCAGACCCACCGAACTCGAGTCGGTGTTCGCGCTCCACTGCGTGAACTGCTCGGACACACCGCCTTCGGGCCGCGGCAGCACGGTGGTGTTCTGGAGGACGACGATCGAGGGGTCGAACCACCACTGCTCGAGATAGGGAAGGTCATCGGACTGCAGTGGACGCAGCCGCACAGAGGAGCCGACGAAGAGGTTCTCGGCGTACTGCTCGGCCTGTTCGACGTCGGCCAGCCGTTGGAACGGTGTCACGGAGGTCGGTGTCACAGAAGACATGCATCGACCCTATCAATCGCCTCGCCGCACCCGCGCGGACCCGCGTCGAGCCCACCGGCATTCCCCCCTGCGACGGGCAGCGCTCACCCCGATCCGTGGGAAGCTGGGTGAGAGGACACCGCCGAGGCGCCCCGGGAAAGGACTGCCATCATGAGCACAGGAGCACATCCCGATCGGGGAGATCTCGCGGCAGACGGCAGCGACGAGGTCGTGGCCGCGCTGGCCTCGGGGCAGCAGACGACGTGGTTCCGCCACGATCTGCCGCCGAGCGCCGACGTCCTTGCCGTCATCGACGTCGACTCCCGGGTAATGGACGCCGCGGCCGAACGCTTCGCGCGCTTCGCTCCCTGGTTCGCAGAGACGTTTCCCGAGGTCCCGGACGGCATCATCGAGTCACCCCTCGTCGAGGCCGCCAGCGCACGCGATCACCTCGGGGCCCGCCTCGGGGCCGCCCTTCCCGGGCGGCTCTGGCTCAAACGCGACGACGCGCTGCCGGTGAGCGGCTCGATCAAAGCCCGCGGCGGGTTCCACGAGGTCCTCGAGTTCGCCGAGGCCGTCGCCGCAGCCGCGGGTTTCGACACCGCGGACGCCGCCGTGTACAGCAGCGGTGCCTTCCGTGCGATCGCCCGGGACCGGACCGTCATCGTCGGGTCGACGGGGAACCTCGGACTCTCGATCGGCATCCTCGCCGCCGCCCTCGGCTTCGCCTGTACGGTCCACATGTCGGCCGATGCGAGGGAGTGGAAGAAGGAGAAGCTGCGCACCCACGGCGTCGAGGTCATCGAGCACGAAGGCGACTTCGTGGCCGCCGTTGCCGCCGGTCGCACGGCGGCCGCCTCAGACCCGAGCGCACATTTCGTCGACGACGAGGACTCCGTGAGCCTCTTCGCCGGCTACTCCGTGGCAGCACTGCGGCTGCGCGACCAGTTGGCGGCCGCCGCGGTGACGGTCGACGCCGACCACCCCCTCGTCGTCTACCTTCCGTGCGGGATCGGCGGAGGGCCTGGCGGGGTGACCTTCGGACTCAAACGGATCTTCGGCGACTCCGTCCACTGCGTCTTCGTCGAACCCGCCCACGCCCCGGCGATGTTCCTCGGCGTGCGCACGGGACTCCACAGCGGGATCGCCGTCCAGGACATCGGGCTGAGCGGAGCGACGATCGCCGACGGGCTCGCCGTCGCCCGTCCCTCACGTTTCATCGGTCCCCGGATCGGGCCGCTCATCTCGGGATTCGCCTCGGTCGACGACGAGGTCATCACTGCCGGCGTCGGTGTCCTCGCCGACGCCGAAGGGATCGCCGTCGAGCCGTCGGCGACCGCCGGTCTCAGCGTGCCCTGGCGGGCGACGACCGTCGACGCCCCCTGGCCGATGGGCGAGACCACCACGCACCTCGTGTGGCTGACCGGGGGCGCGATGGTCCCCCGGTCCGAACGCGACCACTACCTCGCCGCCGCCCGCGCCGTACCCGAGGACATCGCCGGACCCTGGAGATGATCACCTCGCCAGCCAGTCCCACCCTGACGCCTCCTCCAGGCAGTAGTCGAGGACGGCCCGTGTCCGCCGCGGCAGGGTCTGTCCCTTCGGATAGAGGGCGACGACGGCGTTGAGGGGGTGCGGGTCGGCGATCGGGATGTAGGCGATGCCGTCATCGGACATCGGATCCTCGGCCCCGGGCCGATGATTGCCCACCGAATACCCCAGCCCGCGGCGCACGAGTCCCCGGACGGTCTCCGGGCTCGAGCTCTGCCAGCGGACATCGGGTTCGACACCGGCGGCCCGGATGAAGCCCTCGACCCGATCGCGTGAGGGCGGTTGGCTGTAGATGACGAGCGGAAGGTCGGCGACATCGTGGAAGCTCAGCTGCTCTGCCTGCGCGAGCGGGTGCGAGCGGGCGAGCATGATCGTCTGCCGGAAGCGCACGATCTCCTGCGACCATTCGCCCTTCGGCAGCTGCGCCGCATACGTGATGGCGAGGTCGAGGCGACCGACATCGAGCTCTCGTCGCAGGTCACCGGTGGCGCCTTCGACGAAATCGACGTGGAGCTGCGGATGCGCGTGCGCGAAATCGCCGATGAGTCGCGGCAGCAGGTAGGGCCCGAGAGTGAAGACACACCCCACCCGCACGGTCCCGGTGAGAGCCGACTGCTCCCCCGCCGCGAGATCCGGGATCTCCCGTGCGAGGTCGAGGACGCTGCGAGCGCGCGAGACGAGGGCCGAGCCGGCTGCCGTGGGGTGGACTCCAGCGGTGCGACTGCGCACCAGCAGGGTCACGCCGAGGCTGCGCTCGAGCTCGTTGAGCGCGGTCGACACGGTCGCCTGAGTGACGTTGCAGGTCCGCGCCGCAGCAGTGATCGAGCCGTCGTCGAGGGCTGCGAGGAAGTACTCGAGCTGACGGAGGGTGACCTCTCCCATTGAGAATTCCTATGTGCATCCAAAGAACAATTGATTGGATTGATTCTATGATCCACGACACACTGAGAGAAGTCTCGGACCCGGTTGGTTCCCGAGCATCCTGACACCCCAGCTTCGACGGAGAGGCACGACATGTCCCCCACCACCGCTTCCCCCCGCGTCATCACTCTGGGCGTGGCCGGCGGCCCACGCTGGTGGCCGGCCACTGCCACCGAGGAGCCCTCGGGCATCGCCACCGCGATCGTCGTCGGCGACGCCCACTACCTCGTCGACTGCGGTGCCGGGACCGGCCGCAATCTCACTCGGGTCGGCCTGGCCTTCGACGATATGCGGGCGATCTTCCTCACCCATCTGCATTCGGACCATGTCGCCGACCTCGCAGGCCTGCTCCTCTTCAGCAGCTACGGCACGAGCGGCACCCGCAGCACCCCGGTGCAGATCCTCGGACCCGGGGACCGCGGGACGGCGCCGCCGCTGTCACCGTTCGCCGCCTCGGCGGATGGGACCGCCTCCCGCACCCCGCTCTATCCGCGGCAGCCGACCCCCGGCACCGCGGACATGGTCGACCTCATCCAGCGAGCCTTCGCAACCGATCTCAACGACCGCTACCTCGACGGGCTGCGTCTGACCGCCAAGCAGCTGTTCACGGCCTCCGACATCGCGCTGCCAGAGGGACTCGGCTACCACCCGGATGACAACCCGACGCCGGTGATGAGCCCCTTCCCCGTCTACGAGGACGATCGGGTGCGGGTGAGCGCCACCCTGGTCGCCCACCCGCCGGTGGCACCGGCGTTCGGGTTCCGCTTCGAGACCGACGAGGGAACGATCGTCGTCTCCGGGGACACCACGTACACGCCGAACATGGTCGCTCTGGCCCAGGACGCCGACCTGCTGCTCCACGAGGTCATCGACTCCGACTGGATCGAAGCGACCTACGGTGCCGCGACCGACCCGGCGACAGGGGCGATGAAGTCCCACCACCTGCGTTCGCACACGACCGTGACCGACGTGCTCCGGCTCGCCGACGAAGCGTCGGTCGCACGGCTCGCACTCCACCACATCGTGCCCGGCACGGCACGCCCGAACATCGAAGCACAGCTGCAGGCGGCCGGTGCCAGCCGCACGGTCATCGCCCGCGACCGGGAGGAGTTCCTCCTCCGCGCTCCGGCCCGCACCGCCGTCTGACCGCCTGCCCTACGCCTTACCCGCACCGACGATCCGAACCGCACCGCCGTTCCGTGCTCGACCGCGCCCGGAAACCGACAGCGACCAGGCGGCAGAGAGCCGTCCCCGCTGCACGATTCAAGGAGGAATTGTGACCCAGCCCGTCGATCCCACATCCCGTCCCGACCCCGGAACCGGTCCCGGCTCCGGCACCGAGGCAGGCTCCACTCCGGATCCCAGGGAAGTGCGCACCGTACTCGCCTCCGGGTTCCTCGGCACGATGCTCGAGTACTACGACTTCATGCTCTACGCGACGGCGGCCAGCCTCGTCTTCGGACCCCTCTTCTTCTCTTCCCTGGGCCCGCAGGGTGCTCTCCTCGCCTCGTTCTCCACCCTCGCCGTCGGCTACTTCGTCCGACCCATCGGCGGCATCGTCCTCGGGCACTTCGGTGACAAGATCGGACGCAAGCCGATCCTCGTCGTCAGCCTCATCCTCATCGGCGTCGCCACCGTCGGCATCGGACTGCTGCCGACGACCCAGGATGGCAACTACACGGGGGCGATCCTCCTCGTCGCCCTCCGCCTCGTCCAAGGCTTCGCCGTCGGCGGTGAGATCACGGGAGCCGCGCTCATGGCCGTCGAGCACGCTCCCGCCAGGAGCCGCGCCTTCGCCGGCGCCGTCGCGGTGGCCGGGGGTCCTGCCGGAGCCGTGCTCGCCACCCTCGCGGTCGCGGCGATGGCCCAGATCTCCGGCGACCACTTCCTCGACTGGGGCTGGCGGGTGCCGTTCCTCATCAGCGGCGTCCTCGTCATCGCGGCCTTCATCATCCGCCTCCGGGTCACCGAGTCCCCGCTCATCGAACAGCTCGAGGCGAAGCGGAAGGCCCGGAAGCTGCCGCTGCTCGAGGTCTTCCGCTCGCACACGCGCATCATCCTCATCGGCATCGCCGTGTGCGGCGCGATGTACATCACCCAGCAGCTCGTCACCGTCTACGGTCTCGCCCTGGCCAACCAGAACGGCGTCGACCAGTCCGACTCCCTCTACGTCAAGGCCGGCGGGGCCCTGGCACTGATGTTCACGACGATCTTCTTCGCCCGCCTCAGCGACCGCGTCGGCAAGGCGAAGGTCCTCCTCGGCGGCGCACTCGCCGGAGCGGTGTTCGCGATCCCGGTGCTCACGCTGCTGAGCAACGGCACCGTCTGGGGCTTCGTGCTGGCGATCCTCCTCGGCAACGTCATCGTCCAGGGCGCCCTCTACGGTCCGTTCGCCGCCTTCGTCGCCGCGCACCTGCCGCCGGCCGTCCGCTTCACCGGCACCGCGCTCACCTACAACATCGGGTCGATCCTCGGCGGTCTCGCCCCGACGGTCGCGGCGTCGCTGGCCGTCGTCTTCGCCGGAGAGTACCTGCCCATGGGGATCGTCTGGACCGTGTGCATGCTCATCGCCGCCGCCGCGATCCTCCTGGCCCCCAAGCCCGTGAACCCGGTGCAGACCGGAGCGGACGCCCTCGTGGCCAAGCGCTGAGTCTCCCGCGTCGGCTCTCGGCGTCCCCGTCGTCACCTCAGAAGAACACCGTCGTGAGATCGGTGAGCAGGGAGATGACGACGGGGACGACCGAGAGGAGGAGGAACGCCGGGAGGATGCACACCCCGAGAGGGACGACGAGACGGACCCCGAGAGCTGCGGCCGCCTCCTGCCGGCGCCGCCGGGAGGCCGCCCGCAGCTCCCCCGCGACGGACTCGATGAGCGGTGCGGGACCGACACCCGTGTGCTCGGAGAAGGCGAACACCTCGAGGACGGGACGCAGCCGGTCATCGTCGGCGAGGTCCTCCCCGCCGATCGTCTTGCCCCGTGCGATCCGCAGCAGGCCCGAGCGGTCCGCTGTCGCCTCGGCGGTGAGGGTGAGGGCGACGGGGATCGGCAGGCCCGCCGTCAGACAGATCGCCACGAGGTCGAGATCGAACGCGAGTTCCTCATCGCTCACCCCTCCCCTCGCCGAGGCGGCTGTCCCCGCCGTGACCGCCCCCTTGGGGCGCCCGCCGATGTCGTCGCCCCGAAGACCGGCCCCTCCCCCGAGCAGGGTGCGCAGCCGACCTGCCGACCTGCCCGACCACAGGAGGACGCCGAGACCGACGAGGAGACCGACGAGGACCGCGACCATGGGGGATCAGCGCTCCGCCCGCCGCATCATCCGCATCATCCAGACGCGGCCGAGCACGTAGAGGACGAGCCCGCCCCCGATGCTCAGCTGTCCGGGCAGACCGGTGAGGAGGTCGAGGGGGCGGACGCCGATGAGCATTCCGAGACCCACCCCGATGAGCGGCAGCCAGCTGAGCACCCGCACGGTGGCTCGCGGCCCGGCCATCGCGATCCGTCGCTCCCGGTCGGCGTCGAGGGCGTCGCGCCTGGCCGTCGCATAGCGGAGGATCATGTCGGCGGCAGGTGCCCCCGAACGCTCCGAGACCGTCCACACCGCTGCCATGCCGGCGAACACCTCGGCGGCGGAGGTCGGCAGCGCCTGCCCGCGGGTCGCGATCGCCCGTCCCGGCTCCTCGCCCAGGGCGATCGCCCGCGAGATCGGACGCAGCCGATCATCCTGCCTGCTCAGGGTTGCCATCACCGCCTGCGGTGTCATGCCGACCCTGAGCAGATGCGCGCAGTTCTCGACCGCGCCGATCGCCCACAGTCGCTCCGCGTCCTCGTCTCCTGCGCGACCGCCTCGGCGAGGGGACCCCGGGCCCTCGGACCCGCCTCGGCGGGAGGCGAGGAGCTCGCGCAGGCGCACACCGGGGTCGGAGGGAGCGGCGAGCACGATGCCTGCGGCGACGAGAACGGCGAGGAGGACGATCATGACGACCTCTGCTCGAGCACGGCCTCGAAGCGGGCGAGCGCCCGCCGGTTGAACTCCCCCGGCGCTCGCGGGGAGGCTCTCCCCCACACGGGTTCCATCGTCAGGGACTCACCGGTGTCATGGGTCGGGATGGCAAGCTCCGTGAGCCCGCGGTCGACCCCGACCCGCCGGAGGTGGATGACGAGGTCGATGGCGGTGGCGAACTGGGAGTGCACGGCCTGCGGACTCATCCCGGCGAGCGCCCCGAGGGCGGCGAGGCGACTCGGCACCGCTTCGGCGGTGTTCGCATGGATCGTCGCGCACCCGCCCTCATGCCCGGTGTTGAGCGCGGTGAGCATGTCCCGGATCTCGGGTCCCCGGCATTCCCCGACGACGAGGCGGTCGGGGCGCATCCGCAGGGCGTTGCGGACGAGGTCGGTGAGCGTGACCTCGCCGCCGCCTTCGACGTTGGCCTGCCGGGCGGCGAGTTGGATGACGTGGGGGTGGCCGACGATGAGCTCGCGGGAGTCCTCGACGACGACGATGCGGTGGAGCGGATCGACGAGACCGAGGAGGGCGCCGAGGAGGACGGTCTTGCCGGTGCCGGTGCCCCCGGAGATGAGGATGTTCGCCCGCGAGCCCACAGCCTCGGTGAGGAGCGCTGCGACCTCGGCGGGGATGAAGCCGTCGGCCCGGAGATCGTCGACGGTGAAGCCTGAACGCCTGGGCACGCGGAACGAGATCGACGTGTGCTCCCCCGCGATGGGAGGGACGATCGCGTTCATCCGCACCCCGTCGGGGAGGCGGACATCGACGAAGGGACTCGAATCGTCGAGGCGGCGACCGCCGAGGGCGGCCAGACGCACGGCGAGCGAGCGCACGTCCTCCTCGGAGCCGAGGGAGAGCTCGAGCCGGACGGGTCCCGCGCCGGTGTCGGCGAAGACCTCTCGGGGACCGTTGACGAAGACGTCGGTCGTGCCGGGGACGTCGAGCACGGCTTGGAGGGGGCCGGCTCCCGAGAGTTGGGCCGAGAGCCGGGTGACGAGGTCGAGGAGGGCCGCGGAACCGAGCACACGGCCGGTGCGCTGGACCGCCTCGGCGACGGCGGCCGTGGTCACCGGCCCGGGATTGTCGAGCAGGGTCTTGCGCACCTCGGCGACGAGGGAGGCGTCGAGCCATTCGCTCATCCCACCCACTCCCCGAGCAGACGGTCGACGAGGCGGCCGAGCCTCGCCCCTCCCGGGATGCCCTCACCGCGGTCGACGGCGGCCGACAGCCCGCGGTCGTCGCGGATGCTGCCGGCGAGCCCGAGTCCGATCGACTCGGCCAGCAGTCCAGCGTCGAGCCCGCCGCTGCCGGTCTCCCGGACGACGAGGCGGACGTCGGGATGGGAGTGCGAGAGGCGTTTGGCGACCTGGGAGGCGGCGACGGCTGAGCGCACGCGCGCGGGAGCGACGAGAAGGACGTGGTGGCAGCGCCTGGTCCACTGGGGTGGGGCGTGGCGGGGCAGATCGACGATGACGAGGTCGAAGGCCTGGGAGGCGGCGGAGAGGACGTCGTCGAAGATCTCCGGGTCGAGGTCGAGGGTGTCGTCGCGTCCCCATGAGAGGATCGCCAGACCGTCATGGACGGGCAGGGCCTGGCGGAGCACCGAGGGCCGCACCTGTCCGCGGGAGGCGCTGAGGTCCGACCACCGCGGTCCCGGCACCTGTTCGGCTCCGAGGACGAGGTCGAGCCCTCCCCCGAGCGGGTCGGCGTCGACGAGCACCGTGGGGACCTCGGCCCCCGCCCGCCTCGCCAGGGCGCATGCGAGCACCGAGGCGCCGGCCCCGCCGCAGCCGGCGACGACGCCGACCGTGACCCCTGGTGTCACCGGGGGTTCGACCGCGGCGATGATGCGCTGGCTCAGCCATTCCGCGGCAGAGGGCAGCATCGCGAGCTGTTCGACGCCGAGGTGTGCCGCCCGCCGCCACGCCGAGGCGGTCTCGTCGCCGTCGAGGACGACGAGGATGCGGTCCGCACCGTCGGTGGCGGGAATGTCGGTGACGTCCTCGCCGAGGAGGATGAGCGCCGCCTTCTGCCACCCGCCCGAATCGGGTGGGAGGACCTTGAGGTCGACACCGATGCTCTCGGCGACACGGGCGCATTCCTCCGTGATCGCGCCGAGGTCGGTGATGAGTGCGATCTGCATGGGCCCAGGATGACCCCGGGACGGCGGCCGCGACCAGGGCCCGGTCCGCAGCTGTGGACGGAGACGACGAAAGGCGGCCCCTGTGGGCACAAGTCACAGGAGCCGCCCCTCAGCGTTTCGCCTGCGCATCGCACCCGGTCAGGCCGGGCGTGCGGCGTCGGGTACGTGCCTGATGCCGGGTCAGGTGCGGCGCAGACCGTCCGCACCGTCCACAGACTCAGCGCACGAGTCAGCCGCGCTGGATGCCTTCGAGGTTGCGCAGCACGCCCTCCTTGCCGTCGGAATCGCGGACCGTGAACGACGACCCGTGATCCTCGAGCGCGAGGAACCAGTCACCCGGGTAGATCGTGAACACCGGCATCCCGGTCGTCGCGTCGACGGCCTCGCGCGGCTCGGGAACGGCGAACCAGAACGCCTGGATGACCGTCTTCTCCTCAGTGGTCTCCGCGGTGCTCGACGCCGGCCGGTCCGCACCCGAGCCCGATGCGCTGCGGTCCGACGACTCCCCATCCGAAGTATCCCGATCCGTCGACGCGGTCCGCTCCTGGGAGGAGTCCCGATAGTTCGTCATCGGCACGTACTGCGTCGGTTCGTCGGAGTCCGGTGGTGTGGTCCGCTCGGTCGTCGGCTCCGCCGAGGACCGGCTGTCCTCGGTGGTCACGGCGTCGACCTGGACGGTCTCCTCGCCGGCGGTCTCGCGGCTGACAGGCTCGTCGCCGACGGTCTCGGTCGAACCCTGGTCCTGAGGACGGCGGTCGCCGACTGACCAGCGGTCGGCCGAGCCTCCGTCGCCCGAGCCCATAGCGCGGTCGGCCGAGTCGCCGTCAGGCGAGCTCGAAGCGCGGTCGCCCGTCATCGCTGTCCGCTCGGTCGAGGACTCAGCCTCGGTGGTCGTCACGTCGTCTCCCGACGCGACGGTGACTCCGCTCGATGCGGCGACGACGCCTCGGCGCTCCGTCGAGGCGCGGGAGTCATCCGCCCTCGATTCGGCACCTTCCTTGCCGGTGGGGTCCGCACCGGGATCGGTCTCGACGACACCCTCGGCGTTGACCACGGTCGCCTCGGTCGAGCGGATGTTGCTCTCCTCGGACTCAGCGGATGCGGAGGTCGTCGTCGCTGAGTCCACGGACGTCGCGTCTGCCGATGTCGCGTTGGCGGACGACGTGCTCGCGGACGTCGTCTCGGCGGATGTCGCATCCTCGGCCGCACCCTCCCTCGAAGCGGGTGAGGCATTCGCCGACCGGGACTCCGTCCCCTGGGACGCGGCCGCCTTCGTGCCGCCGTCGAAGACCCCGAGCGGGCCGGGTCCCGGCTCGTCGGCCGAGGTCACGGTCGACGAGGTCACTGTGCCGGGCTGCGAGACCGTGCTCGATCCCGACCGTGCGTCGGAATCCGGTGACGCAGCGTTGGCCGAGGACTCGGCCTCCACGGTGGACTCGGCGGAATGGCGTCCGCGGCGGCGTTCGGAGACCGAGATGATGGTCTCCTCCTCGGTCGAGGTCGGGCCGCTCTCGACGACGGTCCGGCTGATCGCCACGGTGTCATCGGCGTTGGTCTGCGGGGCCGCGGCGTCGGCACTGTCGTCACCAGCGGTCCCGTCGCGACGTCCCACAGACGCGTCGTCGGCGTCGGCCTGCGATTCCGCCGGAGTCGGCTCGGCAGCCGACGCGGTCGAGGCGGTCGAGGCGGCCGACGCGGTCGACGTCCACGCGGATTCCTCGGGTTCGGTGCCGAGCCCGAAGGTCTGCGTCGGCTCGCTCTGCGAATGCCGCGGATCCCGCGGATGCTGGTCGCCGAGGTACGTCTGCCCGGATCCGGTGCTCTGCACCGGCTGTCCCGAGGCATCATCGGTGCCGGAGGAGCGGTCCTCGGCCGGCGGGGCGAAGGACGCCTGCGGGCGCGGGGTCCCACCGGTGAACGGGCTGCCCGCATCATCGGAGTAGGCGTGCCGGCCGGACGCGGCCTGATCGCCTGGTCGACCCTGCTGTCCTGCGTCATATGCGGACTGATCGGATCCCCAGGTCGGCTGTGCCGAATCGTAGCCGGGCTGGCCGTAGCCGCCCTGCGGGGCGCCGTACTGGCTCGGGCCGTCCTGACCGGGCACTGCCTGCCCGTACTGGCCCGGGCCGACCCCGCCGGGGCCACCCTGACCCTGGGGTCCCTGCGCACCGGGGTGGGGGCCGCTGCCGTAACCGCCGTCGAACCCGCCGGGCACGTGGGCCTGCGGCGCGGGATGCTGAGCGGCTTTGGTCACCGGACGCGCCTTGGCGTGGGCGGGGACGTCCTCGCGTCCGGCGAACTCAGCGGCGAAGAACGGCAGCATCGTGAAGACACCGGCGAAGAACGCGATGAGCGCGGCGAAGAACGCGAGATAGGCGCCGACGCTCCAGTACGGCGCCGAGGTGATGAGCTGGACGAACGCAAAGGCGAACGCGACAGACGAGAGGACGGAGATGAACTGGTCGAGACCGAGTGACCCCACACGCATCCGACCGTTGCCCAACTTGTTCATGAGCACGGCCCCGACGATGAGGAGGATGGCGAGCACGACGAAGACGAAGGTGCCCATCGCATCGATGTTCCACGACCACAGCGACATCGTGATGATGTCGTAGTTCTTGTAGGGCACGAAGAGCACGATGAGTGCGAGCAGTCCCGCGAAGAGGAGGAAGAGGTCGCGCAGGGTGAGCGGGCCGAGCAGGCCGGGTCCCGTGCGGCGAGGACGCTGCGGGGCAGGTCCCGGGCCGAACTGTCCCGGACCGGAGCCGTAGGGTCCTGGGCCCGACCCATACTGGCCCGGTCCCGACCCGTACTGTCCCGGTGCCTGACCGTACTGTCCCGGCCCCGAACCGTAGGGTCCCGGACCCGACCCGTGCTGCGCAGGTCCCGAGCCATACGGTCCCGGACCGGATCCGTAGGGAGTCGGCTGCCCGCCCTGGGCGTCCGGACCGTACGGGCCCGGACCCTGTCCGTACTGGCCGCCGGGACCCGGATTGCCCGGGCCCTGTCCGTACTGGCTTCCGGCCGACGGCTGGCCGTTCGGTCCGGGATGGGGGCCCGGCTGGTCGCGCCACTGCGGCGCTCCTGGTCCTGTGGGATGGTGCGGCGAACTCATCGCTGGCTCCAGTCGATCGTAGGGACACTGTCCTGTCTGCGGGGTCCATCCTGGCAGACCTAGGGCCATCCTTGCAGACCTCGGCACCCGTGCGCACGCATTCTTCGCCGCCAGTCCCCTTGCCGAAGCGCCACAGCGCACCGCATTAGCACATGCGACCCGTCATGACTACCCCCGCTCACCCCCGCTCATCACCGACGTCAGGCTGACCGGGGTCACCCCCGCGGGTATACAGTCGGAGGGAATCTTCGTTCCATCAAAGAAGCCGGAGGGAATCATGACCGACAGCGCCGAGGCGACCGAGACCTTCGCCCCGCCACAGGAGTTCGCAGCCGCCGCCAATGTCAGGGAAGACGCCTATGAGCGCGGTGCCGAGGACTTCGAGCGCTTCTGGGCCGAGCAGTCCCGTGAACTCGTCGACTGGAAGGACGACTTCACCGAGGTGCTCGACTGGTCGAACCCGCCGTTCGCGAAGTGGTTCGCCGACGGAAAGCTCAACGTCGCGTACAACTGCCTCGACCGGCACGTGCTCGCCGGCAACGGCGACCGTGTGGCCATCAACTTCGAAGGCGAACCCGGGGACTCCCGGACACTGACCTATGCCGAACTCCTCGCCGAGGTGTCGAAGGCGGCGAACACCCTCACCGAACTCGGTGTCAGGGCCGGAGACCGGGTCGCGATCTACCTGCCGATGATCCCCGAAGCGATCATCGCGATGCTCGCGTGCGCCCGCCTCGGCGCGGCCCACTCCGTCGTCTTCGGCGGCTTCTCCGCCGATGCCCTGCGCTCGCGGATCATCGACGCCGAGGCGCGCGTGGTCATCACCGCCGACGGCAGCTATCGCCGCGGCAAGGAGACGAGCCTCAAGCCGGCCGTCGATGAGGCTCTCTCCCACGGCGACACCCCGGTCGAGCACGTCATCGTCGTCCGCCGCACCGGCCAGGACGTCGAGATGACCGAGGGTCGGGATCAGTGGTGGCAGGACACCGTCGACCAGGCCAGCCCCGAACACGAGGCCGAGTTCTTCGAAGCCGAGAACCCGCTCTTCATCCTCTACACCTCCGGAACCACCGGAAAGCCCAAGGGCATCCTCCACACCTCGGGCGGGTACCTCACCCAGGTCCTCTACACGATGAAGGCCGTCTTCGACGCGAAGCCGGAGACCGACGTCTTCTGGTGCACCGCGGACGTCGGCTGGGTCACCGGGCACTCATACGTCGCCTACGGTCCGCTCGCTGCGGGGATGACGCAGGTCATCTACGAAGGCACCCCGGACACGCCTGACCAGGGCCGCTGGTGGGAGATCGTCGAGAAGAACAAGGTGACGACGCTCTACGCCGCGCCCACGGCGATCCGGACGTTCATGAAGTGGGGCGAGGAGATCCCCGCGAAGTACGACCTGTCCAGCCTGCGCCTCCTCGGCAGCGTCGGCGAGCCGATCAACCCCGAAGCCTGGCGCTGGTACCACCGCGTCATCGGCGGAGAGCGGTGCCCGATCGTCGACACGTGGTGGCAGACGGAGACCGGTGCCCACATGATCGCTCCCCTGCCCGGTGTGCTCGCGACGAAGCCGGGGTCGGCGCAGCGCCCGATCCCCGGCATCTCCGTCGACATCGTCGACGAGACCGGGGAGAACCCTGCAGGACCCGAGGGCGGTCTCCTCGTCATCCGGCAGCCGTGGCCGTCGATGCTGCGTGGGATCTGGAAGGACCCCGAGCGCTTCAAGGAGACGTACTGGTCGCGGTTCGAGGACACCTACTTCGCCGGTGACGGGGCACGTCGTGATGAGGACGGGGACATCTGGTTCCTCGGCCGCGTCGACGACGTCATGAACGTCTCCGGGCACCGCCTCTCGACCGCGGAGATCGAGTCCGCGCTCGTCGCCCACCCCTCGGTCGCCGAAGCGGCGGTCGTCGGTGCCGCGGACGACACGACCGGCCAGGCCGTCATCGCGTTCGTCATCACCGTCGGCGGCGTCGAGGACAGCCCGGAGACCGCCGAGGAGCTGCGCCAGTTCGTCGGCAAGGAGATCGGTCCGATCGCCAAGCCGAAGCAGGTGCACATCGTCTCGGAGCTGCCGAAGACCCGGTCGGGCAAGATCATGCGGCGTCTGCTCAAGGATGTCGCTGAGAATCGCGAGGTCGGGGATGCCACGACTCTTGCCGATTCCTCGGTGATGAAGCTCATCGAGGAATCGGTGGCGAAATCGTGACTCGACACTGATCCTGCACGTCTTTGGTGAGGAGGAACGTTCAGACTACTCTTGAGAAAGATTGTCACAACGTTTCTGGCGATAGGAGCACTCATGGCCGAGAGGTCGATCAGCGAACTGATCAAGGACATCGGCGACGATTCCAAGGCGATCGCCGAGGAGGAGCTCGCGCTGGCGAAGGCCGAGGCCACCGCTGGGGCGAAGAACCTGGGGATCGGATCGGCCCTGGCGCTCGCGGCCCTGTTCTTCCTGTTCCTCGGCTCGTTCATGGTGATCTTCGCCGGAGCCGCCGCGTTCCGTGAAGGACTCGACTGGCCGTGGTGGGCGAGCTTCCTCATCATCTTCGGCATCCTCGCCGTCATCGCCGTCATCCTCGTGCTCATCGCGGTGCCGCTGCTGAAGAAGGGCAACCCGGTTCCGGGCGGAGCGATCGCCTCGGCGAAGTCGATCGTCGCCGCGGTCAAGCGGGCGCTGAAGAACCCCTCGGGTCCGCGGTACTGACCCGACCACCATCGACAGGCATGGCGCCGAGTTCCCACGTGGGACTCGGCGCCATTCGCGTCTCCGAACGTCCCCGCGGGGACGTCCTGCGGATTTCTCAGCTCAGCGGGCTCCTCAGCTCAGGAGTCGATCGGCTCAGTGGCCGATCGGTTCAGTAGTCGATGTCGATTGCGGCTTTGCGATCCCAGTCGAGCGCCCAACCGAGTTCGTCGAGGGCGAAGTCGAGGATGCCGGCGGTGAAGCCCCACACTTTGAGCACTCCGACGTCGAAGGCCGGGGTGGTGATCGCGAGATCAGGCCTCGAGAAGCTGCCGCGGTTGGCGGGGGCGACGAGATCGGCGATCGCGACCCGGTAGACGGAGTACGACTCTGCCTCGTCCATGACGGACACGACCCCAGGCACCGCCCAGTAGCCGACGACGGGGGTGACCTGGAACCTGCTTACCGGGATGTAGAGAGGTTCGAGCTGACCGAGGACATCGACGCTGGCCGGGACGATGCCGGCCTCCTCCTCGGCTTCGCGCAGGGCGGCAGCGACCATCGAGTCGTCCTCGGGGTCGCGTCCCCCTCCGGGGAAGGCGACCTGTCCGGGGTGGAGGCGCAGAGTGCTCGCCCGCTGGAGGAGGACGATGTCGACGTCAGCGACGCCCTTCTCCTCGAGGTGCGGCAGGGCGGCTCGACCGGCATCCGTGCGCGGGGCGCCGCCGCGGCCGAAGAGCATGAGGACGGCGGCGTCGCGGACGACGGCGTCACCGCGGGCCTTCGCACGGCGCAGCCACAGCGGCGAACCCTTCGACTCGGCGAGACGCGCCAGCTGATCACGCAGATCCGGATCGTCAGCGCGCTCGGGATCCTCCGACCTCGGTGCGACCGCCTCGGCGTCGGCAGTCGGGACCGCCCCGTCGGCAACGGGGACTCCACCGTCAGCAGCATGCCTTCCGGAACCCGAGAGGCCGTCGAGGAAGTCGCTCATGCCAGGGGAGCCATCTCGTACTTGAGCATCGCCTCGGCCTTGGCCGGATCGAGTTCGCCGATGCCGAACGACGGGCACAGTGCCATCAGCGGGCAGGCCCCGCACGCCGGCTTGCGGGAGTGGCAGATGCGACGGCCGTGGAAGATCACCCGGTGGGAGAGCAGCGTGAGCTCTTTCGTGGGGAAGAGCGCGGCGATGTCCTCCTCGGCCTTGACCGGGTCGGTCTCCGTCGTCCACCCGAAACGCCGCGCCAGGCGACCCATATGCGTGTCGACGGTGATGCCGGGGGTGTCGAAGGCGTTGCCGAGGACGACGTTCGCCGTCTTCCGCCCGACACCGGCGAGCTTGACGAGCTCCTCCATCGTCCGGGGCACCTCGCCGTCGTAGTCGTCGACGAGGTCGTTCGCGAGCTTGACGATGTTGCGGGCCTTGGCCCGGTAGAACCCGGTCGAGCGGATGAGCTCCTCGACCTCGCCGAGGTTGGCGACCGCAAGTGCGTGCGCGTCGGGGAAGGCGGCGAAGAGTCCCGGGGTGACGGCGTTGACGCGGATGTCCGTCGTCTGCGCCGAGAGCACGGTGGCGATGAGAAGTTGGAATGGGGTCTCGAAGTCGAGTTCGCACTTCGCGTTGGGGTAGACCTCGGCGAGGATCCGATTGATCTTCCGCGCGCGGCGCGTCTTCCCCAGAGGGGTCTCCTTGGCGAACCTGCGCGCGCTCTTCTCTGCCACGGTCAACACAAGTGTCGATTCTAATCCGCAGGAGCCGATACCGCAGTTGTCCGGCTCACAGCGTGCGCACGCAACCGTGACCCACCTCGGCGAGGGCCGAGGAAACGACACAAGGGACCCTCAATTCCCACGACCCGCGCGTATTTGGTGGTCCAGGTACCCTTGACCAGGTAGATTTATGTGTGGAGACCATCACAAGGAGGACACTGTGGATATTGAAGTGGTGAGGGGCGCAACGCTTTTCGCCGGACTCGATGACGAATCGACGAGCGCATTGATGAAGTTCATGAAGCCGCGGAGCCTCCGCCGAGGCACCGTGCTCTTCCACGAAGGCGACGCGGGAGACGAGCTCTACATCGTCTCCACCGGAAAGCTCAAGATCGGCCGCGAGTCCTCCGACGGCCGCGAGAACCTCCTCTCCGTCGTCGGACCGGGTGAGATCATCGGCGAACTCAGCCTCTTCGATCCGGGCCCGCGGTCCTCCTCCGTCACCGCGGTCTCCCAGTCCGAACTTCTCAGCCTCAAGCACGAAGACCTCACGACGTGGCTCAAGGACCGTCCGCAGGCCGGACTCAACCTCCTCAAGGCACTCGCCCAGCGCCTGCGCCGGACGAACGAGACCGTCGGCGACCTCGTGTTCTCCGACGTCCCCGGTCGTGTCGCCAAGGCGCTGCTCGACCTCGCCGCCCGCTTCTCGAAGCCGGCTCCCGACGGCGTCCTCGTCGCCCACGACCTCACGCAGGAGGAGCTCGCGCAGCTTGTCGGCGCCTCCCGGGAGACCGTGAACAAGGCGCTGGCCGACTTCGCCGCCCGCGGCTTCATCCGCCTCGAGGCCCGCTCGGTCGTCATCCTCGACATGGAGCGCATGCGCAACCGCGCCCGCTGATCATGCCGGCCGGTTCGACCGGTCGCAGACGAACGCCCCGACAGTCACCGTCGGGGCGTTCGTCGTCTGCCGGGGCCTTCGGCGACGTCTCCCCCTTCGCCCAATCGTTTGTGGTCGATAAACCGAGGGAAATGAGCCAAAATGGCCGATTCTCCTCGGTTCTTCGACCACTAACGGGCCGGGCACTTCTCCCCGCCGAGGCGTTCACTCCCGTGGCATTGTCGAGTGCCCAACCGATTAAGGCTAGAACACTAGTACACTAGCGTTATGGTCGCAGGGAAACAGCAATTCAACGTCTGGCTTCCAGGTGAACTCGTCAAGAGAGTCAAACATGCGTCGGTCGACGCGAACGTGTCTCTGTCGGTGTTCGTGGAAAGGGCGCTGGATCAGCATCTCGAACAGCTGGAATCCGAGGGAGAAGGCGAAGAGTCATGAAGATCATGCCGTTGCGCTACACCAAGGACGTCGAAGCCTCGGCACGCTTCTACCGGTCGTTGGGTCTCGACTCCGGTCCGGCTTCCCGCGCAGGAGGCTGGGTCGAGATGCCCGCGCATGCCGGGATGCTCGCCATCCACGCAGCCGGCGATGAGGAGCACGGTGCCTGCGAACTCGCCTTCGAGACCGACGAACCACTCGAAGACGTTGCTGAGCGCATGCGCGGTGCGGGATACGAATCAGGTCCGGTGATCGACGAGAACTACGGCAGATCTGTGCGCGTTCTCGACCCGGACGGCGTCTGGGTTCAGATCAATCAATACGACCGCGACCTGTATACCTGATGTCACGGGCGGAGCGCTCCGGACCGCGGTCGCTTCTGCTCGGGACCGGCATCGTTGCGCTGGAGTTCGCGACTGCCGTCACGCGTTTCGTCGCTTCGACTCTTCTGCCTGCCATCGCCCCCGACCTCCATGCTCGCGATCAGCTCGCATTCCTGGTCGCAAGCACATCACTGGGACTCTTCGTCGCTCTGCCTCTGGCGAGCCGGACTCTCGATCTCTTGGGTCCCCGGAGGACTCTCGGAGTCGGACTCACCGGATACCTCGGCGGTCTGATTATTGCCGCTACGGCCGGGGATGCCTGGGTCTTTGCGCTCGGACAGTTCACCAGCGGCATCGCTGGCGGAGTGCTGGCGATCTTCGGAATCAGTGCGGCCATCGAGCATCTTGACGACTCGGTGCGAGCCAAGGTCGTCGCAGTGTCCGCTTCGATGTGGATACTGCCGGCGCTGGTCGGACCCGTCGCCACGTTGGGCCTCGAACACCTCATCGGATGGCGCTGGACTCTGCTGGTGCCGGTGCCTGCCGTCCTCGTCGGCAGAATCCTCCTCGTTCGGGCGATCGGTGACCAGCCTCGTTCCGCCACCACAGATCGGCCCCTCGGTCGCACGCTCCTGATCCCCCTTGGAGCGGCAGCAATCATCTTCGGGAGCGATCTGTGGTTCCTCGTCGCTGCTGGCCTTCTCGTGGCACTGATCGGCGTCAACGCTGTGATGCCCCCAGGGACGTTGAGCCTGCACCGTGGGTCTCAGGCCGCACTCACAGCCATGATGCTCTTCGGAGCCGGGTACTTCGGTGCGGACAGCCTGATCACCATCCTCCTGACCGATACCTACCGGATGAGCCTGGGACAAGCGGCGATCGTCCTCAGCGCTGCTCCGATCGCATGGGGCCTGACGAGTCTCATCTCCTCGCAGTTCGCACGGCCCACTGCCGGACGGGCGTTCCCGGTCACCGGTTTGGCGTTGGCCGCGTGCGCGATGCTCGCGCTCGTCGTCACCGCTCTCACCGAGCCGGGCATGGTGGCGGCTCTGGCGGCGTGGGCAGCTGTCGGCACCGGTGTGGGTCTTGCCTATCCCGCGCTCTACGTCACAGCCAGCACACCACGCGGCAGCAGTCTCGGCCCGAGCGAACTCGCGGTGGCCGTCATCACCGCCGAAGCGTTCGGGGGCCTGATCGGTCAATCCGTCGGAGGTGTGATCAGTTCGTACGATGGGGGTGTTCCCATTGCGTACGTGCTCTTCGGTTGCTGCCTTGCTGCAGCGGCAGTCTCGGCCGTTCGTGCTCAGCGACCCGGTGACGGACTTCCCCGGCCTTCCTGATTCGGCGGCCGCCAAGCGTTTGGCGACGTCTGTTCCCCCCCCCCCCCCCCGTTTGTGGTCGATAAACCGAGGGAAATGAGCCAAAATGGCCGATTCTCCTCGGTTCTTCGACCACTAACGGGCCGGGCACCACAAACGGGCCAGGCGGTGCCTCGCCTGGTGCCCCTGTCCTATGCGTCGTCCGGGGACAGGGCGCCGAGGTAGCTCAGCTGGGCGCGCACAATCTGCTCCGCGGCTCCGCGGACCCGCGGGTCGACGTCGTGATAGACGATGTCGCAGACCTCGGCCGCGGTCGTCGCGCCCTGCTCGAGCGCGGCCCTGATTTGGGCGATGCGCTCACGGCGGTGGTCGCGGTAGTGGTCGATCACCTCGGCGGGTGAGTCGATCGTCGGGCCGTGGGCCGGTTCGATGCGCGCATACGCCCCTGAGTCATAGAGCTCGCGGAGCCGATCGAGACTCACCAGGTAGTCTCCGAGCGACCCCTCGGGGTGGGTGACGATCGTCGTCCCCTCACCGAGGATGGTGTCGCCGCTGTAGAGGACGCCGTCATGGAGGAGGCTGATGCTGTCACCGGTGTGCCCCGGCGTCGCGACGACCTCGATCACGTCGAGAGGATCATCCCCGAAGTCGATGCGATCACCGTCGGCCACCGGTGGGGTGTGGCGGGCGAACCGGTCGAGGACGGCGTAGACGGGCACCTCGGGCGCCCAGTCGGCGACGCTGCCGAGCATCTCGGAATGATCGGCATGCTGGTGGGTGAGGACGATGCCCGCCAGCCTCCGGTCCCCCACCTCGGCGAGGAAGCGCTCACGGTGCTCAGCGAGTTCTGGTCCGGGGTCGACGATCACGGCCGCGGTGTCGTCGCGGGAGGTGAGCACATAGGTGTTCGTCCCGGTCAGGGTCATCGGGGACGGGTTGTTCGCACGGATCCTCATGAGTCGTCGGTGTCCTCGTCTGCGCTGGTCGGGTCATCGTCGTCGGCGCCCAGGCTCATCAGCCCGGTGCGGTCCTCTTCCTCCTCGTCGCCGACGGCCACATCGCGGTCGCGCAGGGTGCCCTTCTGGTGGAAGTCCCGGCGGGGGTGGATGACGAGCCGCCATTCGCCGTCCTCGTCGGCGATCTCCGGACGCAGGGGGTGGACGTCGCGGACCTGGGCCATGGCCGCTCCCACGGTCGGAACGGTCTGCAGGCTCTCGACGATCAGCCGCGTGCTCGCGCTGATCCGGTCGGGATCGTCGGCGGCGTCGGCGAGGATCTCCTCGGGTCGCTTCCACCCGCCCGAGCTCTCGTTCGAGGCGAGGAAGTCGACCTCCTGGCCGAAGGGCACGGCGGCGAGGAAGTACGTGGTGTCGAAGCGGTGGAGTTGGGTCGCCGTGTTGATCCAGCGCAGCCACGGCTTGAGGAGGTCGGGGCGCAGCCGCAGGTCCCGCTCGCGCAGCACCTGCGACCACGACACCTCGTTCGAAAGCAGCCGATACCGTGTCGCCTGCCATTCCGTCTGCGGACTCGCGACGAGGTCGTGGTCGACGTTCTCTGCCAGCAGCACCCCGGTCGAGGCGAAGGCGACGCGCGCGGCAGCGGAGAACTGCTGCAGGGCCCGTGACTTGTTCTCGATGCTCAGCGTCATCGCGCACCGGGACGACTTCCACCCGGTGACCGGCAGCTTGCGCAGATCGCTCGGGCGCAGGTCCCCGACGGGGTAGGCCCAGCGGTTGCGGTCCTCGACGCCGCGCGCGTCGAGCTGACGCGTCACGAACGTCTCGAGCCCATCACGGGTGTCGCGGACGAGGATGATCGCCGAGGCGGGCCGTGGGGGCTCGGGAACCGGCCGTCGTCCCTCTGAGCGCCAGAGGTCGAGCAGCCAGGTCAGTTCCGTGGAGACCGGAAGGGAGCGTCCGCTAAGCGGCATCGTCCTCGACCTCGACGACGACCTCGACCTCGACGGGAGTGCCGAGCGGCAGCGTGTTGACTCCGACGGCGCTGCGGGCGTGCTGGCCCTTGTCCCCGAAGATCTCCCCGTAGAGCTCGGAGACGCCGTTGATGACCGACGGCTGCTGGGTGAAGTCGTCGGTGGAGTTGACGAAGCCGGTGACCTTGACGACGCGCACGACCTTGTCGAGGTCGCCGATCACCGATGCGATCGCTGCCAGGGCGTTGAGCCCGGCGATCCGCGCCAGCTGGTAGCCGGTGTCGACGTCGACCTCGGCGCCGAGGTGGCCCGTCGTCGGCAGCGCACCGTCAACGACCGGCAGCTGACCGGAGGTGTAGACGTAGTTGCCGGTGCGCAGTGCCGGGACGTAGACACCTGCGGGGGCTGCGACCTTCGGCAGCTCGAGGCCGAGTTCGCTGATGCGGTCAAGGACGGTCGACATGGGTGGTCTCCTTCGACGAAGAGTGCAGACTGCTGAGCGGGGGTCAGGGCTTGGGGCGCTTGAGGTAGGCGACGAGACCGTTGTTGTCCGGCCCCGGCACGACCTGCACGAGTTCGTAGCCGTCCTCACCCCACTGATCGAGGATCTGCTTCGTCGCATGGACGATGAGCGGAACGGTGACGTATTCCCACTTGGTCATGGCTCTCCTACTCGGTTCGTCGGCACCCGGTGCACGTGTCTCGGCCCGGGCGGGCTGGCAGTCTCGGCGCGTGTTCACGCGTCGCTCATTGCCCCACCCCACACTAGCGGAGAAGGCGGAACAATGGCGACGGGGACGTCGCAGACGCGAGTGGGGCGGAACGATCGAGAAGATCGTTCCGCCCCACCGATGTCAGCCGCCGTCGACTCAGTTGCCGCCGAGGCCGGGGGCTTCGTCTCCCCCGCCGCCGTTGTCGCCGCCACCGTCGCCGCCGTTTCCACCGCCGCCGTTGCCGCCGCCACCGCCGTTGCCACGGTCTCCGCCGCCTCCGCCGCCGTTGGAGGAACCACCGCCGCCGTTTCCGCCTCCGCCGCCGCGGTTGGTGCCGGTCGATGACGAACCGCCTCCGCCACCGGAGCCCCCGCCCTGGAAGTACTTCGAGCTCGGCTTCGGGAAGCCGGTGTTGCCCTTGGTCTCCTTGACGGCCTTGCTCATGAACGCCTGCCAGGTCTTACCGGAGATCGTCGCACCGTAGATCTGACCGCGCACCTTGCCCTTGCCGTTCTTGCGCCAGTCGCGGGTGCCTCGCGGGTCACCGGTCCACACGGCCGTCGACAGGGTCTTGGTGAATCCGAGCAGCCAGGTGTGGCCGACCTCGAAGTTCGTCGTACCGGTCTTCGCGCCGGCGGGCACGCCGATTCCCAGACTGCTGGTCGTACCGCCCTTGAATGTCTGCGTCAGCGCGTAGGCAACGCCGCGCGCGACCTGTTTGTCGAGGACCTGCTTGCACTCCTCGCCCGGGACGTCGATGTTCTTGCCGTTGCGGTCCGTGATCTCGAGGATCGGCTTCGGTCCGCAGAACTTTCCGTCGTTGGCGAAGGTCGCGAACGCCGCGGCCATCGCGATCGGGGTCGTCTCCGTGGTGCCGAGGATCGACGACGGCGAGAGCGCCTGGATGAAGCCGGACTTGTCGGCGTAGTCGAGCTTTTCTCCGCTGCCGTAGCGGATGCCGAGATCCATCGCGGTGTCCATGATCTTGCACATGTTGAGCTGGTTGCCCATGGCCGCATACCCGGTGTTCACCGAGTTCTTCGTGGCGTTGAGCACCGTCATCGAGCCCTTGCCCGAACCGTCGCCGGCGTTGTTCGGATCCCAGTCACCGGCCATGTTGGGACAGCCGCTGTACTTCCACGAACTCGCCGGGAAGTTGCGCTTCGTCGCATTCACCGAGGCGTTGAGGCTCTTGCCCGACTTCAGCCACGTGGCCAGCACGAACGGCTTCCATGTCGAACCGACCTGGAAGCCGGCACCGCCGTTGTGCTTCTTGTCGACGGTGTAGTTGATGTTCGTCTTCTTGTTCTTGTCCTTCTTCTCGACCTCGCCCTCCGTGTACTCACGGTTCTGAGCCATGGCGATGACCTCACCGGTACCCGGTTCGATCGTCACGAGGGCATGGCCGGCTCCCGAGGGATCGCCGACGGGAACGCGCTTCTTGACCTCTTTGTCCGCGATCTTCTGGATGTCGGGATTGAGGCTGGTCTTGATCGTCAGGCCGCCGCGCTGGAGGGTGGCGATACGGTCCTCGACGGTCTTGCCGAAGCTCTCATCGTTCTTGATGACGTTGACGACGTAGTTGCAGAAGAACGCGGCGCTGTTCTCCGCCGCCGAACAGCCGTTCGGGGTCTCCCTGATCTTGAGGTCGAGGCCGGTCTTGACCGCCTCGTCGTACTGCTTCTGGGTGATGTGCCCGTACTTGAGCATCTGGCCGAGCACGACGTTGCGGCGCTCGAGCACGGCGTCGGGGAAGCGCTCGGGATTGAACGCCGACGGGTTCTGCACGATGCCGGCGAGCATCGCCGACTGCTGGATGTTGAGGTCCTTCGCGTCGATGCCCCAGTAGCGGTAGGCCGCTGCCTGCACGCCGTAGACGTTCGGCGATCCCGAGTAGTTGTTGATGTTGAGGTAGCGGTTGAGGATCTCTTTCTTGTCGTACTTCTTCTCCACCGCAACGGCGAGCTTCGCCTCACGCAGCTTGCGCGCGTAGCCTGCCGTGCCCTCGGACTCCCTGGCGGCCTCCACGCCTTCCCGGTTCGATTCCGCGTGGGCGTTCTCGGCCAGCACGTTCTTCACGTACTGCTGAGTCAGCGTCGAACCGCCCTGCGTCGTCGAGGAGACCATATTGTGCACCGCCGCGCGGGCGATGCCCTCGAGGTCGATGCCTCCGTGTTCGAAGAACCGGTAGTCCTCGACCGAGATCGTCGCGTCCTGCATCTCCTGGGAGATCTGGTCGAGGGGAACCTCGACGCGGTTCTGCCAGTAGAAGTCAGCGATCTTCGAGCCGTCGGCGGCGAGCATCGTCGACTTCTCGCCGAGGTCGCGCTCCTCGAGCGTGGCCGGCAGCGCATTGAAGATCTCGACGGCGCTGTTCGCGCTGGCAGTGGCGACACCGACGCCGGGGATGGCAAGTCCGGCGGCCACGATTCCGGCCACCGCGCTCACCGCGACGAACTGGAGGAAGGCCGCCATCTTGGTCGGTTCGGGATTTGACTCAGGAGACACCATGAAACCAAGTTTAACCAACCGGAGTTGAGCGCCGTCTCAGAGAACGGTGAAAGTGCTACGTCCTGGGCACGAGCGTAAGCAGGCTGACTTCGGGTCGGGCTGCGAAACGCACTGGTGAGAACGGTGAGAAGCCGAGCCCTGCAGAGATCTCGACGGTCGAACCCCGATAGGGGAACACGCCGCGTGCGCGTGTCCGATCGAGGTCGCAGTTCGTCACCGGTGCGCCCCAGAACGGCACCCGGATCTGCCCTCCGTGGGTGTGCCCGGCCATGATGAGGTCCGCCCCCGCCGAGGCGAACGCCTCCAGAGTCCGCGAGTATGGGGCGTGAGTGACGCCGATCTTGAGGTCGGCCGCCCGATCGAAGCGCGGGTGGACGAGCTCGCCGTCCTCGGTCCAGCGGATCCGATCGCGGTCGATGTGGGCATCGCCGAGGCCGGAGAGGTCGATCAGGGTGCCGCGGATCTCCATGGTCGCCTCGGCGTTGTCGAGGAAGATCCACCCGCGGTCCTCGAAGCCCTTGATGAGAGCGTCGACGTCGAGGTCGGGGCTCGTGCGGTGCTTGACCTCGGAGGGCGAGCGCAGGTACTTCGCGGGGTTCTTCGCCTGCGGGGAGAAGAAGTCGTTCGAGCCGAGGACGAAGACGCCGGGGACGTTCAGGAGCCCGTCGAAGACCTCGAGGACCTGCGGCACGATGTCGGCGGAGAGGTTGTCGCCGGTGTTGACGACGAGGTCGGGCTCGAGGCGGGTGAGCGCACTCACCCACGCCGCGCGGTGCTTCTGCCACGAGGTGAGGTGGAGGTCGGAGACGTGGAGGATGCGCAGGGGCTCGTGCCCGGCCGGCAGCAGCGGCAGGGTGTGGCGGCGGACGGCGAAGAGATGGGGCTCGATGCCTGCGGCCCAGAGGCCGGCGGCCGCAGGGAGGGCGAGGCTGCCTACGGCGAGTGCGCGTGTCTTCATTCGACACAGTTTAGTCGGTGTCGGACACCCTCAAGCACCAACCGACCTTGTCACACCGACTGCGTATGCTCGGTGCCCCGCTCGCCCCGGGCAGCCCGACGCCGGTGGAGGGAGCTGAGCCGGCGGTGCCCGATGACTCGGCAGACGAGGTAGATGAGGAAGGAGATCGTCGTGACGAACGGGCTGATCGGAACGACCGGTGAGCCGAGGGCGAGGAGGATCCCGCCGACCGAGGCGGTGACGGCGAAGACGACGCTGAGCACGGGCACCCACACCGGTGAGGCGGAGACCTGGGTGGCGGCGGCAGCGGGCGTGATGAGGAGGGCGAGGACGAGGAGGACGCCGACGACCTGGACGCTCAGCGCCACCGCGAGACCGAGGACGAGCATGAAGACGATCGTCAGACCGGACACGGGCACCCCTTTGGCCCGCGCCACCTCGGGGTCGAGGCTGGCGAAGAGGAGCGGCCGCCACACGACTGCGAGGACCACGAGGACGATGAGGGCGCAGACGATGAGGGTGAGGATCTGGCCGGGGGTGATCGCGACGATCTGTCCGGTCAGCAGCCCGAACTTGCTCGCCGAGCGCCCGTCGTAGAGGGCGAGAAAGAGGATCGCGAGCCCGAGCCCGAAGGGCATGAGGACGCCGATGATCGCGTTCTTCTCCGAGGCCCGGGCCCCGCCGATGCCGATGATGAGGGCCGCGAGGATGGAGCCTGCGATCGATCCGCCGACGACGTCGAAGCCGACGAGCAGGGCGAAGGCGGCGCCGGCGAAGGAGAGTTCGGAGACCCCGTGAACGGCGAACGGGATGTCCCGGGCCATGACGAAGACGCTGATGAGGCCGCCGACGACGCCGAGGAGGGCGGCGGCGATGAGGGAATTGGTGAGCAGGGCGACGAGTTCCCCGTAGTCCTCGAAGGAGAACAGGCTGGAGACGATCTCGGCGATCGACATCAGATCGACCCCCGTTCCGTCTCGGTGACCGCCGGTGCATCGGCGTGGACGTCACCCCGGTGGTGGACATGATGGTCGGTGCATTCGTCCTCACCGCCGACGACGATGAGGCGACCGCCGACGCGGACGACCTCGACGGGAGAGCCGTAGAGGCGGGTGAGCGATTCCGAGGTCATCACCTCGGCGGGGGTGCCGATGAGGAAGTGCCCGCCGACGATGTAGAGGATCCGATCGACGTAGGGCAGGATCGGGTTGATCTCGTGGGTGACGAAGAGGACCGCGGCGTCGCGAGCCCGCCGCTGCTCGTCGATGAGTCCTGCGACGACCTGTTGATGGTGCATGTCGAGGGAGAGCAGAGGTTCGTCGCAGAGGAGCACCGAGGGGTTGCTCGCGAGCGCCTGGGCGACCCGCAGCCGCTGCAGCTCTCCCCCGGACAGGGTGCCCGCCGGCGCGTCGGCATAGCTCTCGGCCCCCACCGAGGCGAGGAGTTCGTCGACGTGCCTCCGTCGCTTCCGCGACGGCCAGCCCGGGCCCCAGCGGTACCCGTCGATGCCCATGCGGACGATGTCGCGTCCGCGCATCGGCGTGTGCGGGTCGATGCCGCGCTGCTGCGGGATGTAGCCGATGGCCGGGTTGCCCGAATGGACCCGGTGACCGTCGATCTCGGCGGTGCCCCGGTAGAGCCCATGCTCGCCGAGGAGGACCTTGAGCAGCGAGGTCTTGCCGGTGCCGTTGGGGCCGAGCACGGCGAGGAACTCCCCCGGTGCGACCGCGAGGTTGAGATCGTGCCAGAGCACCCGGTCGCCGAAACGCAGCTCGGCATCGTGGAGGCTGATCGCGGGGGTCGGGCCCCCACCGTGGAGCGACCGGCTCGCCTGCCCTGCGTCGGCGGTGGGCCGAGTCCTCGTCACCGTGTCGGAATCCCCTGTCATCATCAGTGCCCATGCCCTTCGAGTGCCGTGGCGATCGCGTCGATGTGCCCGCCCATCCAGTCCGTGTACTCGGCGCCCTGAGGCATCGTCTCGGCGAGGTCGACGACGGGAACGCCTGCCCCCTCGGCCGTGGCCTTGAGCTGCTCTGCCTGGGGTCCGGCCGCCTGCGTATTGTATCCGAGCAGCACCGCCTCCCCGGAGGAGATCTGCTCCTCGGCGTCCTTAAGGACAAGGGGCGGGACGTCATTGCCCTCCTCGACAGCGGCGAGGAATTCGGGACTCGTGATGGTCTCGAGCCCCATGTCGTCGAAGAGCCGCAGCGGCACCGGTTCGGTCGCCGCGACCTTCTCTCCGCCGTGCTCGTCCTTGACCGCAGCGATCGTCGACTCCAGCTCGCCGAGGCGGTCCGTGTACTCCTCCGCGTTCGCCGTGATGGTCTCCGCCTGGTCGGGCAGTGCCTCGCCGAGGTGGAGCGCGACATCGTCGACGAGCTTCGTCATCGTCGGCACCGAGTACCAGAGGTGTTCGTTGAACTGCCCGTGGTCGTGGTCGGCGTGGCCGTCGGCCTCTGCGGACTCGTCCTCTCCGTGCCCGGCGTGGTCGTGGGCGGCGTTGTCTGCGCTGTCGTGGTCGGCGTTGTCGTGGGAGTGCGGTTCACCGGCGGCGTCCTCGGAGCCCGGCAGGCCCGAGAGTGCGACGACGTCGATGACCTCGGGTTTGACGTCGGAGGCCTCGAGCATCGTCGTCATGAAGCTGTCGTATCCGCCGCCGTTGATGACGACGAGGTCGGCCTTGGAGAGGCGGAGCCGGTCCCGGGTCGTCGCCTCGTAGGAGTGCGGGTCCTGATTGGGATCGTCGATGATCGCCGTGACGTCCGCGGTGCTCCCGGCGACGGCGGAGATGATGTCGGCGTAGACGTTCGTCGAGGTGACGACCGAGAGCTCGGCCGAATCCCCGCTCTGCCCGCCGCCGCACCCGCTGAGGACCAGGCCGGTGACGAGGCCGATCGACCCGGCGGGGAGGAGGTGTCGGGACAAGCGCATGGCGGGCCTTTCGTGTCGAGTCGGTGATCTCTCCGATCACAGTACTCAGCCGAAGGGCCCGCCACTAATATAAATATTTATATATAGCAACCTGTTTATGGTTCCCGGTACGGTCCGCTTGGGACCGCACGACCGCTCAGGCCGCCTGCGCCTCGAGCTTCGCCGCGAGCAGCGCGGCGATCTGGACGGTGTTGAGCGCCGCACCCTTGCGCAGGTTGTCGTTGGAGACGAAGAGGACGAGGCCCTTGCCGGCGGGAGCCGACTGGTCGGCGCGGATGCGGCCGACGTAGCTCGGGTCGGTGCCGGCCGCCTTGAGCGGGGTGGGGACGTCGTCGAGGACGACTCCGGGCGCCTCGGCGAGGATCTCCGTGGCCCGCTCGGGTGTGATGTCGGAGGCGAACTCCGCGTGGATGCTCAGGCTGTGCCCGGTGAACACGGGAACGCGCACACAGGTGCCGGCGACGAGGAGGTCCGGGAGTCCGAGGATCTTCCGGCTCTCGTTGCGCAGCTTCTTCTCTTCGTCGGTCTCGAGTTCGCCGTCGTCGACGATGCTGCCGGCCATCGGCAGGACGTTGAAGGCGATCGGTTCGACGTAGTTGTTCGGCGCCGGAAGGTCGACGGCGCTGCCGTCGCGGGTGAGCGCCCGGGCGTCGGCGATGCCGGCTTCGAGCTGACCGGCGAGCTCCTCGACGCCGCTCAGCCCTGATCCGGAGACGGCCTGGTAGGTCGAGACGACGAGGCGGGTCAGCCCCGCCTCCGTGTCGAGCGCCTTGAGCACGGGCATCGCGGCCATCGTCGTGCAGTTGGGGTTGGCGATGATGCCCTTGGGCACAGTGTCGAGGGCGTCGGGGTTGACCTCGCTGACGACGAGGGGCACCTCGGGGTCCGAGCGCCAGGCCGAGGAGTTGTCGACGACGATGACCCCGGCGGCGGCGAACCGCTCAGCCTGGGCACGGGAGGTCGCCCCGCCGGCGGAGAAGAGGGCGATGTCGAGTCCGGTCGGGTCCGCCTCGGCGGCATCCTCGACGACGATCTCCCGGCCCTGGAATTCGACGACCTTGCCGGCCGAGCGGGCCGAGGCGAAGAGCCGCAGGTTCTCGATCTCGAACCCGGGATCGTCGGCGAGGAGGTCGAGCATGACGCCGCCGACCTGGCCGGTGGCTCCGACCACTCCGATTGAAACGCTCATCGTCCTGTACCTCCGTAGACCACTGCTTCGTTGTCCTCTGTGTCGAGTCCGTAGGCCGCATGGGCGGCACGGACGGCGTCGTCGAGCAGGTCCGCTCGGGTGACGACGCTGATGCGGATCTCCGAGGTGGAGATCATGTCGATGTTGACCTGGGCGTCGCTGAGCGCTTCGAAGAGCGTCGCGGTGACCCCGGGGTGGGAGCGCATGCCGGCGCCGACGACGGAGAGTTTGCCGATCTGGTCGTCGTAGCGGACCTGGTCGAAGCCGATCTTCGCCTTCGCACCGTCGAGGGCTTCGATGGCCTTCGCTCCGTCGGTCTTCGGCAACGTGAACGAGATGTCCGTCTTCCCCGGTTCGCGGGTGGAGATGTTCTGGACGATCATGTCGATGTCGATCTCCTGCGCGGCGATCGTCTTGAAGATCTCCGCCGCCTTGCCCGGGACGTCGGGGACGCCGACGATCGTGACCTTGGCTTCCGAACGGTCGTGCGCGACTCCGGAGATGATTGCCTGTTCCATGGTGGACTCCGTTTCTGTTTCCGCTGCCTTCGCACTCCGTGCCGGCAGAAATGCTTCGGGGATGGCCGAATCGGTCACCCAGGTGCCCTGTTTGCGCGAGAAGGACGAACGCACGTGAACCGGGACGTCGTAGCGCCGAGCGTACTCGACGCACCGGAGCATGAGGACCTTGGCGCCCGAGGCCGCCATCTCCATCATCTCCTCGAAGCCGATCTCGTCGATCTTGCGCGCGGTCGAGACGATGCGAGGGTCGGCGGTGAAGACGCCGTCGACGTCGGTGTAGATCTCGCAGACGTCGGCGTCGAGGGCGGCGGCGAGGGCGACGGCCGTGGTGTCGGAGCCGCCGCGGCCGAGCGTCGTGATGTTCTTCGCCGTCTGGCTCACGCCCTGGAATCCGGCGACGATGGCGATGTTGCCGTCGTCGAGGGCGGAGCGGATCCGCCCCGGAGTGACGTCGATGATCCGCGCCTTGCCGAACTGCTCATCGGTGATGACTCCGGCCTGGGAACCGGTGAACGACTGGGCTTCGAAGCCGAGGTTGGCGATCGCCATAGCGAGCACGGCCATCGAGATCCGCTCTCCGGCGGTGAGGAGCATGTCGAGCTCACGCGCAGGCGGCAGCGGAGAGACCTGCTGGGCGAGGTCGATGAGGTCGTCCGTGCTGTCCCCCATCGCCGAGACCACCACGACCACCTCGTGGCCGGCTTGTCGGTATTCGACGATGCGCTGGGCCACCCGTTTGACCGACTCTGCGTCGGCAACCGAGGACCCGCCAAACTTCTGGACGACTAAGCTCACTGAAGTCTCTTCCTGTTCGCTGATGCGGACTGCGCCGATCGACTGCTCTCGCAGTGCCGAGCGCTGCGGTGAGGCAGACGGCGTCGGCGGACCGGCGTCCCCACCATTGTAGGAGGTGGACACTTCGGACCGAGGGGGTGCCCGTCATACAGACACCTGTCTCACCTTGGTCAGGGGCCGGCACTCTGCTGCGTCGGTTCACAAACGAGCGCACTTTTCGACGCTCCAGGCCGATTGCGATGCTTCCGGCCGATTGCGACGCTCACTCAAGCCGGCCAGCACTTTTCGACGCCCCCCAGCCGTTCGCGACGCTCGCTCAAGCCGGCCAGCACTTTTCGAACGTTCCTCGCTTCGAAAAGTGCTGGCCGGCTTGACCGAGCCGCCGGTGGCCGCGATCAGTCCTCCGCCGTGGTGACGGTGAAGAGGTCACCGGGCTGGCAGTCGAGCGCGGCGCAGAGGGCGACGAGCGTCGAGTACCGGATGGCCTTGGCCCTGTTGTTCTTGAGCACGGAGAGGTTGGCCAGGGACACGCCGACGGCGTTCGACAGTTCGGTGAGCGTCATCTCCCGCTGGGTGAGCAGCGCGTCGAGGTGGCAGACCACTCGCCCTTCGCCGAGGTCGGCCGGCATCAGACGAGCCCCTCAAGTTCTTCCTGCGCCTTGCGCCCGGATGCGAAGCTGCGCTGCAGGAGCGCGATGCCGCCGGCGATGCCGAGGAAGAGGAACACCTGGGTGACTCCGAGACCGCCGCTGACAGAGTCGGAGATGCCGAGGTCGCGCGAGGCGAGGTTGGAGCCGAGCGTCGCAGCGATCGCGTAGATGATGACGAGAATTGCGACCGACAGCGCGAGAACGGACAGCGCCTTGAGTGCGCGCGACGTGAAGGGCGTTCCATGAGCGATGTCCCTGAGGATGGGGAAGCAGATGATCGCCGCACCGATGAGGCCGATGATCACCGTGAGCTTCGAGATGATGAGGAGCACCATCGTCTCGGGAGCGAGCAGCACCGTCGAAACGGTCACGTCAGCGGGACCGGAGAGAGCAACCGCGCTGCCTCCGACGTCGATGGCTGCCGACGCATCATCGGCGAACTCGAACCGAATACCGATCTCGTTGGCGATCAGTCCCTTGACGAGAATGTAAGCCAAGTACACGCCGTAGACTCCGAGCACTCCGCTGATGACGGATTCCATTCCCGACCGCGACCTGCCTTCGCTCGACTTCGTCATCTCCACCGGCATTCCGTTCGTTTCACCCATCACTGGTCACACCTTCCATCTCGACGACCGGGACACTCCGTCTGGTCGCATTCGGGCTGCTCTTATCGATACTCGATATATCGATAAACAACATGCTTCACGATAATCGATAAGGTGTCAAGGGCGTCGAACCAGAATATTGCGAGGTGAGCCGCCGCTGCGGACGAGTTGCGGTCGAAGAACCGAGGCGAAATCGCGAAAATCGCGGATTCGCCTCGGTTCTTCGACCGCAAACAGGTTGGCAGGCGGGGTGGCGTCGCCTCAGAGTGTGGTGGCCGGGTGAGTGGAGACGCCTCAGGGAGCCGTCACGACCAACGGCCGCTGAGAGGCCTGCTCGGCCGCGGCGGGATCTGCTCAGTCGACTTCGCGGCGACCGGAGAACGCCCGGCCCAGCGTGACCTCGTCGGCGTACTCGAGGTCTCCGCCGACGGGCAGACCCGAAGCCAGCCGTGTCACCGTCACCCCGAGAGTGCTCAGCAGCCGCACGAGGTAGGTGGCGGTGGCCTCGCCTTCGAGGTTGGGGTCGGTGGCGATGACGATCTCGGTGACCTCGCCGTTCTGCAGGCGAGGCATGAGCTCCTTGATCCGCAGGTTGTCCGGGCCGACGCCGGCCATCGGATCGATCGCTCCCCCGAGCACGTGGTAGAGACCGCGGTATTCGCGAGTGCGCTCGATGGCGACGACGTCCTTGGGCTCCTCGACGACGCAGATCATCGTCCGATCACGGCGCGGGTCCTGACACACGGTGCACTCGGCCTCTTCCGAGACGTTGCCGCAGATCTCGCAGAAGCGCACACGCTTCTTGACGTTGCTCAGAGCCTGAGCCAACGCGTTCACATCACCGGAATCGGCTTGGAGGATGTGGAACGCGAGCCGCTGGGCCGACTTCGGCCCGATGCCCGGGAGCTTGCCGAACTCTTCGACGAGGTCCTGGAGGGCACCCTCATACACTGCGCTCATACGTCTCTTTCATCGATGATCTCTCCGCCGAGGACCTTGGCGATGACGGCCACGCCGACCTGCGGGGCGTCGGTGATGTCGAGGTCCGTCTCCGGATCATACTCGTCCTCGTCCCGACCGGAACCGGTGGGCTGAGCATCGACCGGTGCCGCCGCCGAGGTGGGTGCAGGCGCATCGAACCCACCGCTGCCAGTGCCGGAGCTGCCAGCCGAGTATCCGCCGGTGTCCATGCCGTGACGTTCGGCGATCGCAGCGAACCGGGACTTGAATGGCTTCGCGCCGTTCGCTCGGGCTGCGGGCGCGGTGGGTGAGCCACTCCCACTTCCCTGAGGATGAGCGTTCCCCTGCGCACCGTTCGCGATCCCTGCTCCCCCGGAATCGATGTCGGAATCCCCATAGGCGCCGAGGTAGTCCCCCTCGTCGTCCTCGGGCGGCGGGACGACGACGGCACCGACATCGACGGCACCGCTGCCGGCACTCGTCGAATCGGCGTCGTCACCGGCGGGAGCCGACTGCTGCGGCGCGTCGTGCCACACGGGTTCCTCCCACCGCGGCTGGACATACTCCATCGGCTCGTCGTCGGAGAAGTCACGTGACGACTGTCCGCCATAGGACTCCGATTCCCCACCACGGGCGGTCGAATCGAATGCCGGAGTCGGTTCCTGAGCAGGCGACGGTACGGAGGAGGCGGGGTTCGCACCGCCTCCAGTGGGGCCGAAGAAGTCCTCGTCCGAGAGGTCGGGAACGACGATGTCGTCGACCGGGGACGAGGGCTGCGATACCGATGGCTCTTCGCTGTGGGACGGAGCGTCAGTGCCTCCGAACGGCGACGCGCCCTGCTCGGGACGCGAGGCCGGTTGCGCGCTCGAAACGGGATCGGTCTCTGCTTCCGCGGCGTTCACATCACCGGCGCCTGACGAATCGACGCGAAGGTCGGAGGATGCTGTCTCTGCCGGTGCGGCAGCGGCGTTGCTCGATTCGGCTCCGGCACCGCCCTGTCCGGCGCGAACTTCTGAGGGCTCATCACGGGCAGAGTCATCCGTCGATTCGGGGCGGGGGCCTGTTTCGCCCTCCTCGTCGTCGGCAGACCACGGGCCCTGCGGGGCGTCGCCGGTCTCCCAGAACTTCTCGCGATCGACCTGCGGCTTGTCGACCTCCCGGGTACCGACGACCGCGGCGACCTCTTCGGGGCTGGGGCGACGGAACTCGGTTCCGGGTCCGCGGTTCTGATTCTGCTGCGGCGCAGGCGAGCCTGTTCCTCCCCCGGGCGCTCCGCCCCAGTTCCCACCGATGCGGCCGACGTCGCCGATGTCGATGCGCGCGTCGATGCCGAGGACGTCGTTGATCGCCGTGGCGAGCTTCGCGGCATGATCGCGCTGTTGGAAGCCCTGCACGGAACCGGCGTTGTTGAAGCCGAGGTAGACGACGCCGTCGGAGAACGACTGTGGGATGGCATTGGCCGCGATGATCGCACGCGTCAGGCGACTGCGCTTCTCGACGGCTGCGAGGATGCTCGGCCAGGCGCGACGGATCGCTTCGATCTCTCCGCCGATGCCGCCGGCTCCGGCAGGCCCCGACTGCGATGCCGCCGCAGGCGACTCAGGTGCCTCGGAGTCCGCTCCGCCGGAACCACGGTGCGCGGAACCATCGTTCGGCGCAGCGCCTCCGGCTGGCGACGACGGATATCCGCCCGAGGGCGACGACGAACCGCTGCCTGCGGGCGACTGTGCACCACTTGACTCACCGGCGGAGTCGCGAGCGGGCTGCGTCGGCTGGTCGGTCGGGGCCTGCTCTCGGTTCGAGCGCTCGGGCTGCGCCGCCGGCTCGCGTGGCGACCGGTCATTCGGAACGAACTGTTCGCGAGCCGAACCCGGCTGATGAGCAGGCCTCTGCTCCTGCTGCTCGGTGCTACTGGACGCCTGATTTCCAGATTGCGGCGGACCGTCGTGCATCGCTCCCAGACCGGACTGGCTCGGCTGATCGTTCTGCTCGGAGTGAGCCGCTTGACCCGACTGCGAACGGCGGTCGTGAGACTGCGGCGGCTGACCACCAGATCGTTCCTGACCTGCTTGCGGCCTCTGCTGCGAGGGAGCCGCCTGACCAGGCTGCCCAGAAGACTGTCCAAAGGCAGACGCTCCGCGACGCTGGCCGTCCTGCGGTGCGCGTGCTGTCTGAGCAGTGTGGTCGCGTTCGGTCTGAGCGGGGCGATTCTGCATCGGTGCAGGCTTCCGGTCAGCACCGTTTGCCGGTGAAGCCGACGCTGGTGCCGACGAAGTCGAGGCCGGCGCCGGAGTGTCGTTGAGCAGCGACTCGGCGGCCGCCGCGGCTGCGGTGAGTTCGTCGAAGTCGTCGGGCGCAGGAGCGGACGACGGCGCACCGGGGCTCTGCCCCGGCGCACCGGCCCGACCAGTCTGGGCACCCGCCCCGACCGAAGCCGACTCAGCCGAAGTCGATCCGCTCTGAGGTCCGACACCCTGAGGTCCGTTGCCCCGAGGCCCAGCAGCCTCCTGAGGCGCTCCGCCCTGCGCCGCCGCAATCTGCGGAACGCCCTGAGCACCACCCGGCCCCTCACCACCGGCTTGGGGCGGAACGTTCCCGCCCGAACCGGACGCGGACATACCGATGCGCCGCTCCATCCGCTCGACGCGGCTGAGCACGGCGTCGCGACTGCGACCCGAGGCGGGCAGGAGGATGCGGGCGGCGATGAGTTCGAGCTGCAGCCTCGGCGAGGTCGCCCCCGACATCTCGGTCAGTCCCTGGTTGAGGATGTCGGCGGCACGGGAGAGTTCGGCCTGACCGAAGCCGCGCGCCTGCAGGGTGAGGCGCTCGAGCCGATCCGGCGGCACTTCCGGAAGGAAGGCATGGGCTGCCTCGGGGGCGGCATGGATGACGATGAGGTCGCGCATCCGCTCAAGGAGGTCCTCGACGAACCGGCGCGGATCCTGACCCGACTCGATGACCCGCTCGATCGCTCGGTAGACACCGGCGCCGTCACCGGCGGAGTACGCGTCGACGATGTCGCTGAGCAGAGAATCCGGGGTGTAGCCGAGCAGCGCCACGGCGGTCGCATAGTCGACGCCGTTCGGACCGGAGCCGGCGATGAGCTGGTCGAGCACGGAGAGGGTGTCGCGCACGGACCCGCCGCCGGCACGCACGACGAGCGGGAGCACTCCCTTGTCGACCTGGACGTCCTCGCGTCGGCAGAGCTCCTCGAGGTAGTTCCCGAGCGCCTCGGGCGGCACGAGCCGGAACGGATAGTGGTGGGTGCGTGAGCGGATCGTCCCGATGACCTTCTCGGGTTCGGTCGTCGCGAAGATGAACTTGATGTGCGGCGGCGGCTCCTCGACGATCTTGAGCAGGGCGTTGAAGCCCTGCGAGGTGACCATGTGCGCCTCATCGAGGATGAACACCTTGTACCGGTCACGAGCGGGTGCGTAGATCGCGCGTTCGCGCAGGTCACGGGCATCGTCGACGCCGTTGTGGCTGGCCGCGTCGATCTCGACGACGTCGAGCGAGCCGGGTCCGCCGTTGGCGAGGTCGCGGCAGCTCGGGCACTCGCCGCAGGGCACAGGTGTGGGCCCCTTCTCGCAGTTGAGGCACCGCGCGAGGATCCGCGCCGAGGTCGTCTTGCCGCAGCCGCGCGGCCCGGAGAACAGGTAGGCATGGTTGATGCGACCACGGTCGATCGCGGCCTTGAGCGGCTCGGTCACATGCTCCTGACCGATGACCTCGTCGAAGGTCTCTGGGCGGTATCGTCTGTACAGTGCGGTGGACACAGCCCTAGCCTAATGCCACCGCCTGACGCGACACAGAGACACTGCTCAGGCCGTTGAGACCGCGGACTCACTTCGGGCACGATAGTCGGTATGACGGACTCCACCTCCTCCCCCGAACCACCCGATCCGGCCCGCACCTTCCGCATCGGACACAAGGAGCGCGACGAAGCGATCGAACTCCTCCGGGAGGCCGTGGGCGACGGCCGGATCACCGTCGACGAGCTCGACGAGCGGATGGAGGCCGTCCAGGCCGCGAAGTACCCCGTCGACCTCGATGCCGTCCTCTCCGACCTCACCCCCGACCTGCCGTCGGACCGCTACCGCCCCCGCGCCGAGGTGGCCCGCCGGCTCCCGCCCGCACGGTCCGCACACGGCTGGGACCCCGTCGACCCGCTCGTCATCAAGGCGACGTGGGACTCTGAGCACCGCCGCGGCCGCTGGCAGGTCCCGCCCTACATCCGCTGCGAACCGTCGATGTCGACGATCGAACTCAACTTCCTCGAGGTCGACACCGACCTCACGACGATCGACATCGACGTCGTCGCCGGGGCCGGCACGCTCGTCATCGTCGTCCCCGACGAGTGGGCCGTCAACGTCGACGACCTCGCGAAGTCGTGGGGTTCGGTGAAGTCAGCGGCGAACGCGCTCCCCGCCCCCGGCGCCCCGACCGTCGTCGTCAGCGGCTCGGTGGGCATGGGCAGCTTCCGTGCCCGCTTCGCCAACTACTTCGACCGCCGCCGGATGGCCCGCTGATGCCTCCCGGCCTCGATGCGGTCATCTTCCTCACGATCGCCATCATCATCGTCTTCGCGATCGGCTTTCTCCTCGTCCATCGGGTGATGACAAAGCCCGGTTCCCACATCGGCTCACGCCTGCCCAAGCCTGACCCGAATCGCGACGACCCCCGCCGAGGCGGCCCCTCCCCAGGACGGACCGACCCCTCCGCCCCCGGCTGGGACCCCACCGATCCTCGCTGGGACAAGGGCGACGAGGGACCGGACGACCACCTCGGCGACGGCAGGGATCGTTGACCTTATAGGGGCACTGACCTGGGAGAATATTTCCCGCACCCCTTGATTGCGGGGTCAGAGCGTGATGCACTCATCTCATGGCTGAGCTCAGCATCACCCGTCTGGCCCCCGACGATGCCTCACGACTGAGACAGTGGCTGGCCGTCATGCGCGAGGGCTACACGGCCGGTCGCACCGGGGCATGGTGGGCGAGCGAGCCGGCGATGCTCACGCAGTTCGCCCGCCCCCGCCACGACAAGACCGACATCGCCCTCCTCGCCCACCTCGGCGGGGAACCCATCGGCGGGGCCGAGATCAACCTCATCACCGACTCCCCCGCCATCGTCGAACTCGCCGTCCTCCCGGCGCACCGTCGGTCCGGTCACGGCACAGCCCTCGCCGAGGCGGTCGAGGCGATCCTCCGCGACTCCCCCGCCACGCTCGTCCAGACCGAGACCTATACGCCCGAGGGGATCGCGTTCGCCGAGTCCCGGGGACTGCACATCGGCAATGAGGAGCAGCGGATGCTCCTCGACCTGCCCGCCTACCTCGAGGCCGACGCGAACCGGTACAAGCAGCGGCAGCGACCGAAGCCGACCGTCGGCCCCGCCGACCCGACCGAGGTCCATCCGCGACCGGACTGGACGATCGTGTCCTGGATCGGGATGTGTCCCGAGGAGCTCGTCGAGTCATGGGCAAGGCTGCGCCGGCAGATGGACGAGGACGTGCCGCTCGGCGACCTCACGCGTTCGGACCACCACGCCGACGTCGCGGCGATCCGGACGTACGAGGAGAGGATGGCCGAACAGGGGTGGATCCTCGTCAGCTCGATGGCGCAGGTCGACGAACCGGGCACCGATGCCGGCGCAGACGACGTGGATCCCGCGACGCTCGCCGTCGGCTACACGGAGATCATGGTCTCCGCGCACGATCCCGACATCATCATCCAGGAGGACACCCTCGTTGACCGGTCCCATCGCGGCCTCGGCATCGGACGAGCCCTCAAGGTCGCGAACATGCGCCAGCTCCACGACGTCCCCGAGGCTGCCGGCGCCCGCTGGATCCAGACGTACACTTCGACCGACAATGCCGCGATGCTCGCCCTCAACGAGGACCTCGGCTTCCGAGTCGTCGACACGATGACCGCCCTCGAAGGCCCCGTTCTCGACTACACTGACCAGTGACCGCACCCGCATCGAAGCGAAGCAGGCTACCGTGTCCTCCAACGTCATCATCATGATCGTCGTCTTCGTCATCGTCGTGCTCGTGACGATCCTCATCATCCGGGCGCGTTCGGCGAAGGCGAAGCGGGAGCGCGAGACCCAGGCCGCGGCCGCCTCCACCCCACGCGACCCGTTCGCCGCGGACCAGAACACCGGCGGCGACCCGGCGGCGATCAAGGCCGGCGACCTCCTCGAGTTCGGCAACGAGAAGTACTTCGTCCGCGGGACCCTGCGGATCTCGGAGGGCGGCTACGACTGGGCCGAGCACTTCTTCCAGTCCGACGACTCGGCGACCCGCCTCTGGCTGACCGTCGAACACGACCCCGACCTCCAGGTCTCCCGGTGGCGCGACCGCCCCGACCTCGACATCGAACCGACGTCGAAGACGATCACGATCGACGGCACCGACTACGAGATCGTCGAACACGGCACCGCCTCCTACCGTTCCGAGGGCACGACGGGGCTCAACGAGAAGGGCGGCCTCGACTACGTCGACTACGAAGCCCCCGACGGGAAGATGCTCGCCTTCGAACGCTTCGACCACGGCCGGTGGGAAGTGAGCACAGGCGAGTCCGTCCCGGTGGGCTCCTTCACCATCTACTCGAGCAGCTGATGAGCCTCGCACCCCCACTTCCCATCACCGTCGACGTCCCTTTCGCCGACACGAGCTCCGAGCAGCTTCGCTTCTCCCTCACCCGCCCGCGCATCGCCGCACTCGCCACCGAGATCGTCGACCTCGAACCGCTCGGCTGCCCCGGTCTGCGCCTCGAACTCCACGTCATCGGCTCCTCCCACCAGGTCGTCCTCGCCGGGCCAGAGGACCATCCCGCCGGGTCAGAGGACCATCTCATCGAGACCTTCGCCTGCCCTCCGACCGCAGACAACCCCGCACCGCAGGACGCGGACAACGGGGCGCCCCACTGGGGCACCCGGCAGGTGACCCGCGGAACGTGGGCGGGATTCACCTGCCATGGGTTCCGCGCCACCCGCACCACCGCTGCGGTTGAGTTCCGCACCGCCGTCGCCGGGGCGCTCGACCGTGTCCGCGACCACGACCGTCGCCTCGTCGTCGGGTTCCCCGGCGACCCGGACGCCATCACCGCGCTCGCCCTTTCAGGCGCCGAGGCGGGCCACCTGAGCTGGCAGACGTGGCACGTCTACCCGCAGCAGACCGAGATCGTCCACACGACGACCGTGCTGACGAACGCACCCGACCTCCCGTCCGCCTCGGCGAGGGACGTGCGATGACGAACAACCCGAACATCTCCACCGGCGGCGGCTCCTTCGACTTCGACGCCGAACACCGCCGCGGCGGCGGCCCCGGCGGCAGCGGACCCGGCGGTCCGTTCGGCGACCGCCCCGGCGGCGGCCCGAGCGGTCCGGGAGGTCCGAGAGGCCCCTTCGGCAGTGGGCCGAGCGGCGGACCCGGCGGGGGCTCGGGGAGGAAGCCGCGCCGCTTCGGCTGCGGCGCGGTCATCGGGCTCGTCGTCGTCCTTCTCCTCGTCGCGATGCTCTTCCAGAGCTGCGGGGCGAACTCGGGCAGTGCGAACTGCGGGGACTACGACCTCGTCGACGGCCAGTACGTGGAGAACCCGAACCAAGGGGACTACGTGAGGAACGGCGACAGCTACGACTACGTCGGCTGCGATCCCTCACGCTCCAGCGGTGGCGGAGGATTCTTCTTCTTCCCGTTCTTCTTCGGCGGCGGGGGCGGAGGCACCGGATCGAACTACGGCGACGGCTCCGGCTTCCGCGGCGGCGGCCCGGGATCGGGCAAATGACCAGTCAGAGACAGCGACGACAGCACCAGGAAAGGCAGCCATGATCCTCGACATGCTCCTCTACGAGACCGGGGTCGTCCTCGCGTATGCGGGCAGCGGCATCCTCCTCATGTTCGTCGGCTACTTCGTCGTCGATCTCCTCACCCCGGGCAAGCTCCACGTCATCCTCTGGGAGCAGAAGTCGCCGAATGCCGCAGTCCTCGTCGCCTCCGACCTCCTCGGCGTGGCGATCATCGTCATCGCAGCGATCCGGGCGAGTGCCGACGACCTCGGTGCGGGGATCGTGACGACGCTGCTCTTCGGCATCATCGGCATCATCCTCATGGCCGTGAGCTTCCTCCTCATCGATGCGCTCACCCCGGGCAAGCGCGGGGACATCGTCCATGCCTCCACGCTCCACCCCGAGGTGTGGGTCAACGCGTCCGCGCACATCGGCATCGCCGGCATCATGGCCGCCGCGCTCCTGTGACCACAGCACCGCCTGCACCACCCGGCGGGACGCGACCGCGGTGAGCTCGCTCGCACCGGCACCCCTGACGCTTCCGCTCCAGCCCGGTCCCGCCCGCTTCTTCGTCCTCCTCGCCGTCTTCATCTGCGCGAGCTGCGGGATGGTCTACGAGCTCGCGCTCGTCGCCCTCGGGTCCTACCTGCTCGGCGACACGATCGTCCAGGCCTCGATCGTCCTCGCCGTCATGGTCTTCGCGATGGGCGTCGGCTCGCTCGCGACGAAGCGGCTCACCCGCTTCGCGGCACTCGCCTTCGCCCTCATCGAGGCGGCGCTGGGCATCATCGGCGGTCTCTCCGTCATCCTCCTCTACTTGGCGTTCGCCTTCGCCGACGTCTACACGGTCGCGATGGTCGGCCTCGCCTTCGTCATCGGCGCCCTCATCGGCGCGGAGATCCCGTTGCTCATGGAGCTCGTCCAGCGCATCCGCGCCCAGCGCGCCTCGAGCGCGGTCGCCGACCTCTTTGCGGCCGACTACGTCGGCGGGCTCATCGGCGGACTCGCCTTCCCGTTCGTCCTCCTCCCGCTCTTCGGTCTCCCCCGCGGGGCCCTGGCCGTGGGCATCACGAACACCGTCGTCGGCATCCTCATCGTCCTCTGGCTCTTCCGCGCCGAACTCACCGCCCGGATGCGGGTGCTCCTCGCCGCCCTCCTCGTCCTCATCGTCGCAGGGCTGACCGTCGTGTGGGTCTTCACCGACGACATCGAGGTGACCACCCGCCAGCGCCTCTACCGCGACCCCATCGTCCTCTCCGAGCGCACCGACTATCAGGAGATCGTCCTCACCGAATCCCTCCGCACGGGCGATACGCGCCTCTACCTCAACGGGGACCTCCAGTTCGCCTCGGCCGACGAGTATCGCTACCACGAGTCCCTCGTCCATCCCCTGCTCAACGGGAGCCGGAGGAACGTCCTCGTCCTCGGCGGCGGGGACGGGCTCGCGGTGCGCGAGATCCTCAAGTACCCCGACGTCGAGTCGGTCACCCTCGTCGACCTCGATCCCCGGATCCTCGACCTCGCCCGGAACTCCGAGCGGTTCACCGCGTTCAACGAGGACTCACTCGACGATCCGCGGGTGACGACGATCGCCGCTGATGCCTTCACGTGGCTGCGGGAGGCCGAGCACCCGGCCTACGATGCGATCATCGCCGACCTGCCCGACCCCGACGACGTCGCCACCTCGAAGCTCTACAGCATCGAGTTCTACGGGCTCATCCGCCAGGTCATGGCTCCCGGCGCCCGCCTCGTCGTCCAGGCCGGCTCCCCGTACTTCGCCCCCGAGGCGTACTGGGGCATCGGTGAGGCCGTCGCCGAGGCGGGGCTGACGACGACGCCGTACCACGTCGACGTCCCGAGCTTCGGCGACTGGGGCTACTTCCTCGCCGCCGTTCCCGGGGATCCTGCGATCACCCGGACCGAGTCCGGGGGCCCGGTCGTCACGCTGGCGCCGGACGCGCCCGAGGGGCTGAGGTTCGCCACCGCCGAGGTGCTCGCCGCCTCGACGACGTTCCCACCCGATCGCGACCGCGCCTCCGTCGGTCGGGTCGAACCCTCGACCCTCCTCCACCCGCGCGTGCTCGATCAGGAGCGCGGAGCGTGGGTGGGGTATTGAGCCGACTCAGGGCTGGGCGGACCGCTGGTCAGACCGCTGGTCAGACCGCTGGTCAGAGCGCGCCGAGCACGGCCGCGACCGCTCCGATCGAGAGACCGAGGAAGCCGCCGACGACGGCGATGCCGAGGAAGACGAGACCGAGGATGAAGCCCCACTTGCCCATCTCGTTGTCGGCGAAGCCGGCCTCCTTCGAGTTCCTCCGGGCCATGTAGCCGGTGACGATGCCTATGGCCGGACCGACGAAGTTGAAGCCGATGAACGTCGAGAGGGTGGCGATGAGGGAGATGATGCCGAGCACCTTGCCCGGATCCTCCGTCGCCCGCTGCAGCGGGTAGGGCTGCTGCGGATCGGACTCGTACGGCGGGTAGGACTGACGGTGGGACTGCGGAGCGTAGGGCTGCTGGTCCATGACGGTGCCTCTCTGCGGGTTCGTGCTGATGACTTCAGCCTAGGAACCGGCAGAGCCGCGGGGAATGGACATAACCGCCCGCCTCGGTGGGGAAAACCCGACCTCACAGCCGCTCGGGGTCGGACTCAGCGGACGTCGACGAGGGCATGGTCGCTCCGGCCCATGAGCCAGAGCAGGATCTCGACGGGCTCTCCTGTCACCGTCGTCGTCTCCCCTCGGCCGGCGGCGCGCCGACCGAAGCCCGGGCTGACGATCTCGATGCGGCCTTTGGACTTCGCCGCGTACGGGAGGAGGGCCATGCGGGCCTGCGCCCACACGGTCTCGTTGTCCTTCTGCGACAGCCGTCTGGGGAACCATTCGATCTCGGCGCGGCGGATGTCCTCGTGGTGGACGAGGTATTCGACGGTGTTGAGCACCGAGCCCACGCCCGGCCACGCACCCGGGGTCCACCTCGGCGGGGAGGCGACGAGGCCGAGGAGTTCGGCGTAGGGCATCCGGGCGTAGTCGCGTGCGGTGTCCTCGAGTCGTCCGGAGAAGGCGGGCAGCGCGATGCCGAGGGCTGCGACGGGTTCGCGTTCGCGGATGACGAGGTGGGTCGCGAGGTCACGGGTCGTCCACCCTTCGCAGAGGGTGGGGGCGTCCTCGCCGGCGGCGCGGGCGGCGGCGACGAGGCGCAGTCGTTCTGTGCGAGCAAGACTGGTCATAGGGGCAGTCTCTCAGTCTCGGCTTGGATTCCTCTGGACGCCCACGCGGTGACGAAGTCGGTGACCCGGGACGTCGACCGATAGTCGGCGAGTTCATCGCCCCTGGTGGGACCGTCGGTGACGATGACGACGGGCTTGTCCTCCTTCGCCGCCGCTCGGACGAACCGCAGCCCCGAGAGGACGGCGAGCGAGGTTCCGAGGACGACGAGCCCCGATGCGGTGTCGCAGATCTCCGCTGCGGCCTCGACCCGGGCGGCGGGCACGGCGTCGCCGAAGTAGACGACGTCGGGTTTGAGCAGTCCCCCGCAGATCGGACAGTCGAGGACGCGGAAGTGCGCGGTCTCCTCGAGGTCGACGTCGCCGTCGGGGGCGGTCTCGACGTCGATCGGGTCGATGCCGGCGAGCGCGGCGAAGTCGGGGTTGAGCGCGGTGAGCTGCTCCTGGACCCAGTCGCGGTCGAAGAGATGGCCGCTTTTGAGGCACACCACCCGGTCGAGGCTGCCGTGAAGGTCGATGACGGGGCTCGAACTGCCGACCTCCTCGGCGGCGGCCTGGTGGAGGCCGTCGACGTTCTGCGTGATGATGCCGCCTACGCCGAGGCGGGCGAGCGCGAGATGTCCGGCGTTCGGCTCGGCCCAGCGCATCCGAGGCCACCCCACCCACGACCTGGCCCAGTAGCGGGCCCGCTGGTCGGGGTGGGAGAGGAAGTTCTGGATCGTCATCGGCCGCCGCGGATCGGCATCGGGTCCGCGGTAGTCGGGGATCCCCGAATCCGTGCTCATCCCCGCACCGGTGAGCACCGCCCAGTCCGAGGGCGAGTGCCCGGTGGTGAGCACGTCGATGATCTGCTCATCGGTGTGGCTCGCGATCGGCTTCGTGCGCCCGCGCAGCGGATCGACGATGACTGCCATGGTCTCCTCAGACTCCTCGCTCATGTCCTCCCCCATTCCGAACACCCAGGTCCCAGGTCTAGGCTGACCGCTATGGTCAGCGTACTGCTCGTTCATCACTCCCCGTCACCGGCGACGGCCAGGATCGCCGAGGCGGCCGTGGCCCGACTCCGAATGCCCGAGCTCGGAGACATCGACGTCGTCATCCGTCCCGCGCTCGAGGCGAGCGTCGACGACGTGCTCGCCGCCGATGCCTACGTGCTCGGGACGACGGCGAACTTCGGCTACATCTCCGGGGCCCTCAAGCACTTCTTCGACACGACGTACTACGCAGTGCGAGAACCGACGGCGGGCCGTCCGTTCTCGTACTGGATCCACGGCGGCTACGACACGACCGGGGCGGAGCGGGCGATGAGCCAGATCACGACCGGCCTCGGCTGGTCACTCGTCTTCGACCCGCTCGTCCTCACCGGCGAGGTCACCGACGACGACCTCGAGACGGCGACGGAACTGGCCGCGACGGTGGCCGCATCGGCACTGTAGAGATTTCTTCGCGAAACTACTTTCCATTACGGAAAGTAGTTGCTACGATGAAATCACTTCCACACGGGAAGCAGGAGTCATCACCTCACCGAAGGAGTCGCCATGACCACGCCCACCCCGCAGCAGGCCACCGACCTTCTCGCCCAGATCGATTCGACGCAGAAACAGGCGCGCACCAGCGACGCCTGGCCGCTCGTCATCCTTCTCATCGTCCTCAGTGCCGCAGCCTCGATCGGGCTCTTCGCGATCGGCGTCATCGCCGATGAGACGCTGCAGCTGACCCTCCTCGCTGCGTGCGCGGCATGGATGATCCCGGCCTTCGTCGTCTACCTCACCTCGGCGCTGAGCTGGAGCAGGCGCTCGACGATGCTCCTCTTCACATGGCTGCCCATCGTCGCAATCGCGTTCATCGTCGGCGTCGTCGCCGACACGCTCGCCCAGGGATCGTGGGTGACCTTTGCCGCCGCCGGGCTCATCTGGCTCGCCGCCCCCGTCTTCGCCCTCCTTGGGCTGCGCCGCTGAGGCGCCCGGAGATGAAGGAGCACACGATGAACCCGTACACCGAACCCGAAACCGACGATGCCGACGAGACGATCCCCCACCTCGGCGAGTCCCTGGCTCGGATCGACCCCGACCTCGGCAACCCGACCCGGCTCGGACTCGTCGCGAGCCTGAAGAACCGGGAGCGCGCGGAGTTCAAGCTGCTGCGCGATTCCCTCGGAGTCTCCGACTCCGTCCTCTCCCGGCACATCACCGCACTCGAGAAGGCGGGACTCGTCTCCGTCGCCAAGGGCTACGTCGGCAAACGACCCCGCACCTGGGTCTCGATCACGGAGGACGGGGCGCGCCGCCTCGACGGACACGTCGAAGCCCTGCGGGAGCTCGCAGGAGGATAACGACTCAGGCGCTGCGCTTCAGGCGTACTTCGCGGAACGGCTCGGCCATCGACGGCCGGGCCGTTCGCGCATTCACGCCTCGGCGCGGCGACGGACGATCTCCGTGATCCAGATGGGGGCGAAGGGCGAGGTGCAGTTCGGCGGGGTCGGGTAGTCCCTGAGGACTCCGAGGCGTTCGCCGATCTCAAGGGCACGGTCGCGGAGGTCCGGGTTCTCGATGCCGATGGAGGCGAGCGTCGCGTTCATCGCCCACTGGAGGCGTTCGGGGGCGTCCTTCATCTCCGCCTCGATGGTGTCGAGGAGACCGGGCAGGTCGAGGCCTTCGGGCTTCCGGTTGACCCGTTCGGAGGTCAGCGCCCACCCCGCCGAGGCGACAGCGGGATCGGGATCGTCCATCCACCGCTGGCGCAGGGTCTCGGCGTGCGGGGACTTCTTGACGATGTAGTTGACGAGCCAGTCCTGGACCTTGGGAGTCCGGGACTCGCGCAGCATCGCATCGAGTTGCTCGGCATCGTAGGACTTCGGCCGCATGATGAGCAGCGCGACGAGGCGGGCCGCCGAATCCGCGGTCGCCCACAGCTCGACGGCGAGGTCGTCGTTCTTCTTCAGCTCCTTGGCGATGCCCCGCAGCTTGGTGAGGTTGACACCGTGATCGTCGCCATGACGCTCGTTGATCTCCCGGGCCTTGGGGTCCTCGAGTGCGTCGAGCGAAGCTCGCACGCTCTCGACCGTCGCATCGACCATGGTGCGCTCCTTCGTCGGCTGTGCGGCTGGTGTTCATGATGATAGTTCAGCCGCGAGCCCGGCCTGTGCGCCGTCAGCCTCCCCCACGGGAACGGCGCGGGCACGCGATGTCGATGACGGCGGGCACGAGCCCCCTCGCCCATGGAGTCACTGCCGGACTCAGCCGGCACTGCCCTCCCACCCGTCGCTGCCGGGCGCGGGCCCGAGGAACGGCCGGAGTTCGAGCCACTCGTTGATCGGCCTCCCCTGGTAGCCGGGGGCGGCGGAGAGTTCGGCGGCGAGCTCGAGCGCCCGGTCGTAGCTGCCGACGTCGATGGCCATCCACCCGGCAATGAGGTCCTTCGTCTCGGGGAACGGCCCGTCGGTGACCGGGGGTCTGCCCGGGCCGTCGGCGCGGACGAAGACACCCTCGGGCGAGAGCGCCTGGGAGTCGACGAACTCACCGGTCTCCCGCAGCCGGTCGGCGAAGTCGTTCATGTACTGGACGTGGGCGTCGATCTCCTCGGGCGTCCATTTGTCCATCGGCACGAAGTCGATGTAGTCGGGGTGACCGCGGTAGTGCTTGAGCATGAGGTACTTGGCCATGGTTCTCTCCTTGTTCGGCGTCGTCGGGCACTGAAGTGTGCGGGCTGACATCACTGGGTCGGAGCTGAGATCGGCTTCTCGACATCGGCGGCGAGATTCCTCTTCAGAATAGTCCGCGCCGCGGGGTTGCGGGGCGGGTGACGCTGTGGTGCGGGTGACGCTGTGGTGCGTGCGCGCCGGCCGCGCCGTCCCCGCCGACCCTCTGCCGCGAGCGCGCGGAACAGATTCGGGTGCGGCGTCGTTGTCACCAGTGCCGGCCGGTGACCGCCGCCGGCCATGACGGAGAAGCGAGGAGTGCCCCATGACCACACGCGTGCAATTCGATCGCAACGGCGACATCGACGAACTCCACACCGCCGAGGTCGAGGTCCCCGAGACCGGCCCGGGTCAGGTGAGGGTCCAGGTGCTCTACGCCGGACTCAATCCCGTCGACCTCACGATCCTCTCCGGCGGCTTCGGGCCCACGAAGGGTACCCGCGGGGTGGGAATGGACTTCTCCGGCATCGTCACCGAGGTCGGCGACGGCGTCGAGGACTTCTCCCCCGGCCAGCTCGTCTTCGGCGGCTATCCCAACCATTCACAGGCCGAGACCATCGTCATCACCGACCCCGAGAACCGCCTCGACCCGATCCCCCAGGGCCTGGGCGCCGACGTCGCCGGCGGACTCTATATCGCCGGCCGCACCGCGATCGCCGGCATCCGTGCGATCGCCCCGACCGCCGGGGAGACGGTCTTCGTCTCCGGCGCCTCGGGCGGAGTGGGCATCATCGCCGCCCAGCTCGCCCGCGGCCTCGGCGCCCACGTCATCGGCACCGCGGGCCCGGACAACGTCGAACTCCTCCGGGCGCTCGGCATCGACGCGATCGACTACCGCGACGGACTCGAGGACCGCCTGGCAGAGGCCGCCCCGAACGGCATCCAGGCCGCGTACTCGACGCGAGGTGAGGACGAGATCGAGCTGCTGCTGCGCCTCGGCGTGCCTGCCGATCGGATCAACTCGATCGCCGCGGGACCCGAGGTCGCCGAGAGGTTCGGCGTCCACACCTCCGGTGAGGCCGCAGCAGGGCGCGGGGATCTCGCGTGGCTGGGCAAGGCCATCGCCTACGGTCACGTCTATGTGCCCATCGGCGGCGTCTTCGATCTCGCCGAGGTCCAGGCCGCCTACCGCTTCCTCCGTGAGGGCCACCCAGCCGGGAAGGTCCTGCTCAAGACGGAGCCGAAGCCGTTCACCCACTCCCAGCGGGAGTTCCTCGTCGGCTGAGTCGCGCGCCTCAGCACACGATCGGGGCCCGTCCCTGCCGCACCCTCGTGCGGCCGGGGCGGGTCCCGAGCCGTCTGCCCGCATACCCGATGAGAGCTGAGGCGATCGCCACCGGCCAGAGGAAGAACGGGACGTAGCAGGTGAGGAGGAAGGCCCGCTCACCGGCGGTCATCCCGACATCCGGGGTCCAGCCGGGCACCGTCCCCGTCCACGCGAGGACGAACTTGGCGAGCACCGAGCCGATGAGGCCGAGCAGGACCGCGCTCCCGATGCCGCCGACGATGATCGGGACCAGGGGTGGGATCGTCCGCCCGCCGAGGCGGGGCACCCATCCGGGGACCACCTCTCCCCAGCGTCGGATGAGTCCGAAGCCGAGGACCGCGACGAGGACGGTGAGCACCTCGAGACCGAGGACATAGCCGATCCCCGCCGCCGACTCCCGCACCTCACCGCTGAGCCCGAACCCGACGTCGACGCCGGCGAGCATGAGGAGTCGCCAGAGCACGCTCGGCAGCGGCAGCAGGAGACTCCCCCACCCGGCGATGAGCGCCCAGCGCTGGACCGGTGCGGTGGTCACAGACGGTTTTAAATTGCTTGTTCTAAAACTCATGCTCTAAAACTAGCTATGATGAGGTGTCATGGCAAGACCCTCACGCTTCTCCGACGACGACATCCTCGACGGCGCCGCTCGCGCGCTCGCCGACCACGGACCTCGCGCGACGATCGCCGACGTCGCCCGCGCCATCGGCGGGCCCACCGGCTCGATCTACCACCGCTTCGCCTCACGCGACGACGTCTTCGCGAGACTCTGGCTGCGCTCGATCGCCCACTTCCACGAGGGCCTGCTCGCCGCGTACGCCCTGCCCGATCCGCACGAGGCGGTGACCGCCTCGGCGAGGCACGTCTCCGCCTTCTGCCGCGACCACCCGTTGGAGGCCCGCTCGATGCTCCTTCACCGGGCGTCCCGACTCGCCGCCGACGGCCCGGTCGGCGTGCGCGAGGACGCCCTCCACATCAACGACGACATCGATGCGGCGATGGAGGAGCTGCTCGTCCGCCGCTTCCCGGACCCGACCCCGCACCGGCGGGAGCTGCTGTCGATGGGCACGCGGCTCGCCCCGTACGGCATCGTCCGCCCCTTCATCGGCACTGAGGTTCCCGCCTGGGTCGATGACGCGGTCGCCGCCTCGGCAGGGGCGATCGTCGCCCTCGGGGACGGGCCGGACGGCAGCTGAACTCCGCGTCGACGACGACACCCGGGAGGACTGGGAAGACTCCTCTCACCCACCGGACTCTTCCCCTGGGAGGGAATACCCGCGCACCCCGATGGCGTTCTATGATGACAACCGGTATTGCCGAAACCCAGCGAAGGAGAACGACCATGGCAGTCTCTGACAAGACGATCGCATTCCTCCTCACCCGCGGAGTCGAGCAGGTCGAACTGACCAGCCCCCGCGCCGCACTCGACGAGGCCGGCGCAAAGACAGTGCTCATCTCCCCGTCCGAGGGCACCCTCCAGGCGATGGAGGGCGACTGGGACCACGCCGAGGTCTTCGACGTCGACGTGCCGCTCGCCGAGGCGAACGCCGCTGACTACGATGCCCTCGTCCTGCCCGGCGGCACGATCAACGCCGACACCCTGCGCACCGATGACGACGCCGTGGCGCTCGTCAAGGCGTTCTTCGACGCCGACAAGCCCGTCGCCGCGATCTGCCATGCCCCGTGGATCCTCGCCGAGGCGGGTGTCGCGAAGGGCCGGAAGCTCACATCGTTCGAGTCGACGAAGGTCGACCTCGAGAACGCGGGTGCAGACTGGACCGACGCCGAGGTGGTCGTCGACGGCAACCTCATCACCTCGCGCAACCCCGGGGATCTCGACGCCTTCAACCAGGCGATCAGCGAGAAGTTGAGCTGACCCCACACACCTGAGCGGACTCCCCGGCCCCTGCCTGATAGCCCCGGTCCGGGGAGTTCGTCTGTTCGTCATCCGGCGTCTGCCCGGAGGAATTGACACCTCGGCATAGGATCATGCCATGCGTGCTTCTTCCCCCGGGCGCAATGCGTCCGGCCTCGTGTCCTGCCTGCTCATCGCCGTGCTCCTCATCTTCTTCGGTGTCGCCTCACCGGCAGAGGCGGCCTACCCGACGAAGGGCGGGATCGGCGCGATGCACCGCTCGCTCGGAGGGGACAAGGGACGGCTGGGGCCGGCGACGGGCCCGGAGCGCTGCACGCTCAAGGACCGCGGCTGCTATCAGACCTTCCGGTCGGGCACGATCCACTGGACGAAGGCGACCGGGGCGCATGCCACCTGGGGTGCCATCCGCGCGGCCTGGCAGCGATCGGGCTGGGAGAACGGTCCGCTCGGGTACCCGACGAGCAACGAGTACAGGTCCGGCTCGCAGATCCGCCAGGACTTTCAGAACGGCCGGATCACGTGGACGAGCAGAGGCGGGGCGACAGTCGTCGTCAAGGAGGCGGCCTCGTCGACGTTCACGCTCAAGGGCTCAGGGTTCGGCCACGGCGTCGGCATGAGCCAGTACGGCGCCCAGGGCATGGCCGCCCAGGGCAAGACCGCCACCCAGATCCTCGAGCACTACTACAACCCGGCGAAGGTCACCTCGACGACGACGAACGCGAACTCGGACATCACCGTCCAGCTGCTCGCCGGTGAGAGGTCCGTGACGCTCACCCCCGCCTCGGGCAGACTGCGGGTGCGGGTCGGGAAGACGACCGCGGAGTCGAGTGGGAAGATCACCGTCGAGCGCACCTCGGCGGGCAAAGTGCGGGCCAAGGTCGGGAAGAAGTCGTACGAGGGTTCATGGCTGACCGTTGAATGGCAGGGCACCCGCTACTGGTCAGGCTCGCAGAAGACGACGGTCGCCGTGTCGAAGGCGCAGAGCGGGTCGACGGGGACGTATCGGCACGGGAAGATCGAGATCCGGCAGCTGAAGAACGCGCTCAACGTCCTCGGCGTCATGCGCACGAACAGCGAGTACCTGCCCGGCGTCGCCGAGGTGCCCGCCTCGTGGAGGGCACCCGCCCTCGAGGCGCAGGCGATCGCCGCGCGCACGTACGCCTATCGGAATCTCGGACCGCTCAAGTCGGCGTGCGCGTGCAACGTCTACGACGAGGTCACCTCCCAGCACTTCAAGGGCTGGGGGCATGAGAACGCGAAGGACAGCGGACCGTGGCGCAATGCCGTCCGCGCCACCCAGTCCGGGTCCGGGTCGACCGTGAGGAACGCGAAGGTCGTCATGTACAAGGGCGCGCTCATCGATGCCGTGTACTCGTCGTCCTCGGGTGGGAAGACGAACTCCGCCGCCGAGGTGTGGGGCAGCGACGTCCCCTACCTCCGTTCGCGCGACGACGCGGCAGCGAAATCGAAGTCCGCGGGCAATCCCAATGCGTCGTGGACGGTGCGACCCTCGCAGGCAGCGATGGCGAAGGCCTTCGGACTCCCCGACATCGCCCGCGTCGACCTCAAGCGCTCCTCCTCCGGTCTCGTCACCTCGGCGAAGGCGACGTCGACGACAGGGAAGACGGCAACGCGCACGGGTGCGGAGCTGCGCAGTGCGCTCAAGCTCAAGTCGGCGTCGTTCACGATGGGGTGACGCGCGCGGCGTCGCTCCGAGCCGCAGCCGGAGCAACCGCTCGGTTTCGATCCGCACGCGCTGGTCCGATCCATAGCGTGCGGATCGAAACCGAGCGGTTGTCGTCTCGCGCGGACATCGCGTCGGCGATATCGTGGCGGCACGAAGAAGCCCCTCACCGATGCACTACCGGTGAGGGGCTTCTTCGTGTGGCGGAGGATAGGGGATTCGAACCCCTGAGGGCGTTAACCCAACCCGCGTTCCAGGCGAGCGCCATAGGCCACTAGGCGAATCCTCCGCGGATCAGCTTATCGGAGTCGTCACCGCAATGCGAAATCGCGGCGGCGAAGTGTGAACCATCACACGACCCCCAGGTGAACGGCCCGCTCAGTCGCCGACAGCTCCCAGGTGAACGGCCCGCTCAGTCACCGACCGCGTGCAGATGCCGCCCTGTCGCCGTTCCCCGCTCAGTCGCCGACCGCATGCAGATGCCGCCCTGTCGCCGTTCCCCGCTCTGCATTCGCACGCCCCGGAACCGCCGCCCGTTCAGCCGCCGCCCGTTCCACCGCCTCGCGCGCGGCAGCCTCCCGCGCCGCCACCACCTCGGCGCGCCGCTTCTCGATGCTGCCGTCCTTGATCCACCCGTGCAGGGTCTCGAGCCGCGACCGCGTCACCGAGTCGACGGGCAGGTAGACCGAGAGGGTGAGCCGCTGGTTCTCCTGCGCGATGAGCGTCGTCATCGTGAGGTTGAGGGTGCCGACGTACGGGTTCTCGATGACCTTCGTCCGCCCCGGTCTGCGGCCGACGTTGCCGGAGTCCCAGAGCGTGCGGAACTCCTCGAACCGGCCCAGGCGTTCGAGCAGCGGTCCCCACTCGGGGTCTTCGAGCGACTCGGCGTAGGCCGCGCGCATCTTCGCCACGAGGAGGCGCTTGTGCTCGTCGAGGGGCTGGAATATCTCCGCCCATTCGGGGTTCTCGTACGCCTGGATCGCACAGTTGCGGTCGGCGGGGGCTACCTCGGCGAGGTCGGTGACGAGGTAGCGCTCGACGGGATTGAACGCCCGGATCGTGTACGTCGGGTCGGTGACCATCGCCGGCAGCGGCAGGAGCTCCTCGAGCATCGTCCGCAGCTGCTCCCCCACCTCCGAATCCCCGGGGTTCGTCACCCGATCCGGGTACCCGCCGAGGAGGAAGAGGTGCGCGCGCTCCTCCCGGTCGAGCAGCAGCGCCTCGGCGATCGCCTCGAGCACCGACTCGGAGGGATGGACCTCACGCCCCTGCTCGAGCCACGTGTACCAGCTCGTCCCGATGTTCGCGAGCACCGCGACCTCTTCGCGCCGCAGCCCGGGCACCCGCCGCCGCGGTCCCTTCGCCAGCCCGACGTCGCAGGGCCGCACGCGGTCGCGGCGCGACCGCAGGAACCGTCCCAGTTCGCTCGTCCTCTCCTGTGCCATGCTCCCCATTCTCCGCCCACTGCCCCGCCCGCATCCAGGTGGCGCGACCACCACCATGACCACGCCCTCCCACTCTGGTCACGGGCACCGAAGAATGGAAGCATGAGAATCACCCCTGGTACCGCTGAGGCAGAATCGAGCGCTCCCGTCGACGACCACACCACCCCCGCCGAGGCGACCGACCGCGCGGTCCTCTGGCCGCTCCACGTCGGAGCGTTCCTCGCCACCTACATGTTCTCCGTGTCGAACATCGCGATCCCTGCGGTCAAGGAGGCGCTCGGTGCCGGGGACTCCGCATCGGCGCTCGTCGTCGGACTCTTCTCCGCGGCCTTCGCCTCCGGTCTCATCCTCTGCGGACGCATCGGCGACCGGTTCGGACGTCGCCGCCTCTTCACGCTCGGCACCGCCGCCCTCGTCGTCATCTCCCTCGCCGTCGGCCTCGCCCCAGGGACGGCCGAACTCCTCATCGCCCGCACCGTCCAGGGGTTCGCAGCGGCCGTGATGATGCCGCAGATCCTCGCGAGCATCCAACACGCCCTCTTCGGTGCCGAGCGGCTCAAGGCGATCAGCCTCTTCGGTGCCTTCTCCGGTGTCGGCACCGTCAGCGGGCAGGTCATCGGCGGCGGCCTCATCTCCGCCTTCGGCCCGACATGGGGCTGGCGTGCGGCGTTCCTCAGCTGCGCGGTCGTCGCTCTGGCCGCCTTCCTCGGCTCACCGAATCCCGCACCCCGTCACCGGCGCCGCTCGACCTCGGCGGGGCGGTGCTGCTCGGCATCGGCATGGTCGGCCTCGTCATCGGACTCGCCCTCGGTCCCGTCACCGGCTGGGTGCCGCTGCCGGCCACCCTCCTCGTCGTCTCCGCCGCAGCGCTGGCGGCGTTCGCCGTCTGGCAGTCCGTCGCCGAGGCGCGCGGCCGCGACCCGCTCATCCCGCCGCAGGTCGTCCGCGCCCCCGCGGCGTGGGTGGGGATGCTCATGTCGTTCGTCTTCTTCGGCGGGTTCGGCACGTTCCTCTTCAACTTCGCCCTGACCAGCCAGACCGGGCACGGCGATCCCGCGTTCGTCTCGGGGATGACGCTCGGCCCCTTCGCCGCGGCGTTCCTCGCCGTCTCCCTCCTCGTCCCCCGCATCGTCAGGCGCCTGAGCGGACCGGGCGCGATGCTGCTCGGCACCGGCCTGCAGATCCTCGGCCTCCTCGGCGTCGCCGAGGTCGCCGACGCCGCCGGTCGGGATTTCAACCTGTGGTTCCAGCTGCCGGCGCTCATCCTCGGCGCCGGTCAAGCCCTCCAGTTCGGGCCCCTCGTCGGGACCGTCGTCAGCGCCGTACCCGACCGGGTGGCGGGACTGAGCGGCGGACTCATCGCGACGATGCAGCAGGCGGGCATCGCCGTCGGCGTCGCCCTCCTCGGCGCCCTCTTCCACGTCTTCACCGCCTGGTTCGGCTACGACGACGCCTTCGCACTCGCGAGCCTCACCCAGATCGTCCTCAGCCTCGTCTTCGGCGCCGGTGCCCTCGTGCTCCTGCGCGTGCAGCGGGCGGCGACGCCGGCCTGACCCGGGCCACGACGACGGCCCGATGACCTCGCCGAGGCGGGACCCGGCGGCACCGCGCCCATCCGGGTCCCGCCTCGGCGAGGGTCAGCCGCCTACGCCCGGATCGCGTCGATGATGCGCACCCGCATCGCCACGAGCGCGGGAACGAGTCCGGCGAGCGCGCCGATGCCGATCGAGACGATCATGCCGACGATGACTGCGGTGAACGGGACCTGCGGGGCGGTCATGCCCTGGAACACGGTCTCCCCGACGATCGGGGCCTTGAGGACGAGGACCGCGATGAGCACCCCGATGCCGCCGGCCAGCGTCGTCGCGACGACGCTCTCCATCATCACGGAGAAGAAGATCCGCCTGCTCGTCGCACCGAAGGAGCGGCGGATGCCGATCTCCCTGATCCTCTGCTGGATCGTCACCATGGAGATGTTGACGAGGCCGAGCATGCCCATGAAGAGGATGAGGACGCTGATGAAGAGGAGGACGTTCTTCACCGGTCCCAGGGCATCCCCGATGTCGGAGGCCATATCCGAGCGCATCGTCTCGACGCCGACTCCCGGCAGCTGTCGTTTGAGATCGGTCTCGACCTGCTTGCTCAGCTGCTTCGCGACGTCGGGCGGCAGCCACATCTCGTAGTCGGTGGGGGCGGTGACGTCGGGGCCGAACTTCTGCTCCTGGCCGTTGAGGACGTAGATCTCGCCCGCCTCGGCGTCGGGGTAGCCGCGCACCGAGCCGATGACCGTGGCCGTACCCGTCTGATGACCGGGCAGCTCGACGGTCGCCGGCAGCGCCTCGGGATCGATCCCGTACTGCTCGAGGAACGTCGTGTCGGCGACGATGGGCGGGGAGAGGTTCTCCGCGTCGCCGGCGATGAACCAGCGGCCGGTCTCGACGGTGACGCGGTGCATCACGGCGAAGTCGGGATCGACGATGTTCGCCGAGGCGGTGACCGCACCCGAGGGGCTCTGCACGCGCGTCTCCGCGTACCCCCTCGCCGAGACGTAGTCGATGCCGAAGCGCTTCTGGGTCTCGGCGAGCACCGTGGCGATCCGCTCGGTCTCCGCCGGCGTGGCCTGACCCGATGAGGTGAGCGTGTACGTGTACGTCGCCTCCCGACCGCTCTGCTTCTCGAAGTCGTCGGCGAGGCCCTTCTGCATCATGTCGCCGAAGCCGACGACGAGGGTGAGGCCGCAGACGGCGACGCCGACGCCGATGAGGGACATGAGGACCCGGACCTTGTGGACGCGCAGCTCCTGCCACGCCTCGACGATCGAGGCGGCGAATGCTGAGATCATCGTGAACCTCCCACCAGCGACTCTGCGGTCGCACCTGCGGTGATCGGATGAAGCGCCCCGCGGTGGAGCGAGTACCGCCTGGTGGCCATGTTCGCGATGCTGAGGTCGTGGGTGATCGTCACGAGAGCGGCTCCCGACTCCCGGGTGATCCCGTCGAGGAGGGCCATGACGTGCTGACCGGTATCGACGTCGAGAGCGCCGGTGGGTTCGTCGGCGAGGACGATCTTCGGTGAACGCACGAGTGCTCGGGCAATCGCGACCCGCTGCTGTTCGCCGCCGGAGAGGCGGTTGGGCTTCGAGTCGAGGCGGTCGCCGAGGCCGAGGCGATCGAGCATCTCCGAAGCGATCCGCCGCCGGTTCCGGAACTCCCTGCCGGTGCCGTACATGAGCGGTGCTTCGACGTTCTCGACCGCCGAGCGGCCGGGCAGGAGGTTGAATTGCTGGAAGACGAAGCCGACGTCGCGTCCGCGGATCTTCGCCGCCCGGTTGCGGGGAATCGAGTGGACGGGCACCCCTTCGAACTCCATCTCCCCGCCGGTCGGGGCATCGAGGAGGCCGAGGATGTTGAGCAGGGTCGACTTTCCGGTGCCGGAGCGGCCGACGATGCCGATGTGCTCTCCGGAGCTCGCGGTGAAGTTGATGTCGGCGAGGATCGTCAGGAGTCTCCCCTCGCCGATGGGCACGGTTCTCGCGACGTGGCGCAGGGCCAGCAGTGGCACCTCAGCCATCAGAAGTCGAACTCCTCGCCGGACATGTCACCCGACATGTCGCCCTCGTCCTGGGGTTCGGTGCCGGGGACGAACTCGGAGATCTCCTCCCCCTCCTCGAGCCCGGACTTCACCTCGACCATCGCCCCGTCGTTGAGGCCGATCTCGATCGCCCGCTCCGTGGGCTGTCCGTCGTCGCCGATGACCCACACGGTGCCTGTGTCGGTGAGTCCGCGCACCGCGGTGACGGGGACGACGATGACGTCGGAGGCCTCCCCCGCCTCGACGGTCATCGTGAGATCGAGACCGTTGAAGACGGTCTGCTTCTCCGGGATCGCGCAGATGAGCTGGGGTCCGTCACCGGCCGTCGCCGAGGTGTCGGTGCCCGGGTCCTCGGCCGCCGGGTCGGACTCGCCGCCGCTGCCGTCGGCCTTCGGCGCCGGCTTGACCGCGGCCCCCTGGTCGAGGCGCAGCGCCGTGCAGTCGAAGGGCTCGGGTCCGTCGGTGATCGTGATCGACGCGGTCTCCGGCAGCTTCGGCACGCGGTAGAGGTCGACCGCGGGAATCGACGCCTGCGCGGTGAAGGAGTCCTTGAGCAGCTGCGTCACCTCGGTCTCGGCGGTGACCGTGTCGCCCTTGTCGACGGCGAAGTCGCCGACCGTGCCGTCGGCGGGAGCGACGACCGTGTGGTACTTCGGCTTCGGCGGGGCCGCGGGCGCCGCAGCTCCGTCCCCGGTTCCACCGTCCTGAGTTCCACCGTCCTCGGACGGTGCTGACGGTTCGCCCTCGCTTCTCACCTGGAACAGCTCTGCACCTTCGAGCACCTCGGCGCCGGGTTCGACGAAGAAGTGGTTGACGGTGCCCTCCCGTCCCGCCTTGACCGCGGTCGGGCTGTCGACGGCGATCGCACCCTTGAGTTCGAGGGTGTTGGCGATCGACCCGCGTTCGGCGACGACCGAGGAACCGACCGGCTGACCGCTCGCCGAGGCGGCATCGAACCCGTCCTCCGGCGCCGGCTTGAACGCGATCCACGCGAGCATCGCCGCGATGACGACGAGGACGAGAAGAAACGCACTGGGCAGGATGACACGGCGGAAGATCTGCATGATTCCTTGGGGGTTCGGGGAGCGGACACTCCACCCTATGCAGGGGGTCAGCACGATTCGGTCGCGTTCGCGTCACGAGGCCATAACACTGTGGTCTCGATCCGCAGGTGGGCGGCTTTCCCCACCGTCACAGCAGGGAGATCCCCTCGTCGTCGGCGGGGAGAACCCGACCACCTCGGCGGACCCCCGGTCCACGCGGGCGGAGCAGCCGCCGACCGCCCCGGCGAAAAAAGATCCGGGAAGGTGTCGATCCGGCATACGCTTGTTCGACGCAGTGCATGAGAGGGTCCCGCCCGGGATCCTCCGACACCCCTGACACAGGAGTCATCATGAAGTACATGCTCATCATGCGCACCGTCGACCAGGCCGCCGTGGACGCGTTCGAAAAGGCCGACTTCAACGAGATCATCGCCGCCATGGGCGCCTACAACGAGCAGATGGTCAACGCCGGAGTCCTCGCCGATGGGGCCGGACTCACCGACGCCTCCGAGGGCGCGGTCGTCGACTTCGGCGAGGACGATCCCGTCGTCACCGACGGCCCCTACGGCGAGTTGCGGGAGCTGTTCAACGGCTTCTGGATCCTCGAGGTGCCCTCGCAGGAGGAGGCGATCGAATGGGCCAAGCGGGCTCCGCTCGGGGTCGGATCCCAGATCGAGATCCGTCGGGTGACCGGTCCCGAGGACTTCCCGCAGGACAACGAATGGATCCAGAAGGAGCAGGAATGGATCGCCGAGGGGAAGGTCGGCGGGACATCGTGACCCCGACCGGCCCCGGTCATCCGGACCCCGCCGAGGCGGTGGCCCGGGTGATCGCGGCGACGTGGCGGATCGAGGGGGCGAAGATCGTCGCCTCCCTCACCCGCCACGTCGGCGATTTCGGGTTCGCCGAGGATCTTGCGCAGGAGGCGCTGTCCGAGGCCCTGGCAGCGTGGCCGGAGTCCGGGGTGCCGGCGAATCCCGCCGGATGGCTGATGATCGTGGCGAAGCGACGTGCGATCGACGCGTGGCGGCGGCGTGAGCGCTTCGATGAGCGCATCGCAGCACTCGGGCGCAGCCTCGAGGATGAGCAGGTCTCGGGTTCGGACGCACTGCCCTGGGATCCCGATGCCATCGACGACGACGTCCTCCGGCTCGTCTTCATCTCCTGTCATCCCGTCCTGCGCCGGGAGGCTCAGCTCGCGCTCACTCTGCGCGTCGTCGGGGGCCTGACCAGCGAGGAGATCGCCCGCGCCTTCCTCGTCCCGGTCTCTACGATCCAGCAGCGCATCGTCCGGGCGAAGAAGGCGCTCGCCGCGGCCGATGTCCCCTTCGCACTCCCACCCGCCGACGAGTGGCCGGCCCGACTTTCCGCCGTCCTCTCCGTCCTCTACCTCCTCTTCTCCGAAGGGCATGTCGCGACCGCGGGCCGGGACTGGATGCGACCGGAGCTCTCGATGGACGCGCTGCGGCTGACCCGCATCACCGCGGGCCTCCTCCCCCGCGAACCCGAGGTCCACGGACTCGTCGCCCTCATGGCGTTCACCGCGGCCCGCTTCCCCGCCAGGCTCGGGCCGGGGCGTGAGCCGGTGCTGCTCGCCGATCAGGACCGGTCCCGGTGGGACCGGTCGCTCATCCGCCTCGGCGAGGCTTCGCTGACAACGGCGCTGGGGCTGCGCGAGCGGCGAGGTTCCTACACGGTGCAGGCTCAGATCGCCGGCGTCCACTCCTCGGCCCGCCGCTTCGCCGACACCGACTGGGTGCGCATCGCCGCTCTCTACGCCGACCTCGAGGCGCTCGCGCCCTCGCCGGTGACGAGGCTCAACCGGATCATCGCGATCGCCGAGGCCGACGGTCCGGCCGCGGGCCTGCGCCTCCTTGACGACAGCGGGATCGCCGATGAGCTCGCCCGCTTCCACCTCGTCCCCAGCGTCCGCGGCGAGCTTCTCGCGAGGCTCGGCCGGGACGCCGAGGCGGTTGCGGAGTTCACACGGGCCGCGGAGCTGGCGACGAATGAGCGCGAGCGTGAGGTGCTGCGTGGGAAGGCCCGGCGGCTCGGTGGGGCAGATGCCGCAGTCGTCGATGCGCAGGGGTGAGCGCCGGCTCACCGCGCAGTCGTGAGCGACCTCGCACCCGCTCATTTTGTCCCCCGGCGTCGCTCTCGCCTAGACTGGTCGATGGCTCCCCGTGCGGCGTCATCTTGTGAACTCCCCCAGGGCCGGAAGGCAGCAAGGGTAAGCGAGCTCTGGCGGGTGCACGGGGAGTCCTCTTTGCCCAGATCACGATTCGGCAACTCCCTCTCCGACTGATTCCCCAGGTCAGAGCCGATCCGCCGGCCGCATCCATGAGCGCGAGACAACATCCGTCATAGTTTCGAGATGTGGCTTTCCTAGCATTGTGCGTGCTCCCCGCTCCCGTCCTGCGAACGAGGTCCCCGATTTGTCACGTCTGAAATCCACCGGAGCAGTCGCCGCTGTCTCAGCACTGGCGCTGCTGGCCGCCTGCACTCCGACGAATTCCGATCCCGATGCCACCCGGAAGGACTCCGCCACCACCGAGGCCTCCCCCGCCCCGACCTTCCGCGTCGGTGCCGTCGACGACACCGAAACGTCTGAGGGGACCGACGCCGAGGCGACCGAGAGTCCCAGCGCGACCGCAGACCCCAGCCAGGCACCGACCGGTGAGACCGTCGCGTCGGGATCGTCCGTCGACGTCAAGGCGGGCAAGCGGATCAGTCTGAGCGTCGAGGGCGCCACCCTCAAGGACGTGACGATCACCGACACCGACCACCCGCGCGTCAGCGCCGATCCCGGAACGTTCTTCGACGAGGCGGGCACCGTCATCGAGGCCGAGGATCCCGCCGACGACGCGACGGTCCCCGCGCCCGACGGGTCTGCGTCGTGGGTCTCGGAGTTCGACCTCGTCGCCTCGAGCACCTACGAGGTCACGGCCACCGCGACGACCCCGGACGGGAAGGACCACGACTTCACCGCCTCGGCGACGGTCGATGACTCCGACGGCGATCCGATGGCGGTGCGCACCGTCCTCTCCGACGACCAGACCGTGGGGGTCGCCGCCCCGATCATCCTCAGCTTCGGATCGACCGTGGAGAAGAAGTACCGCGACGACGTCGAGCACCGTCTCAGCGTCGATGTCACGGACATGGACGGGAAGAAGCGCGAGGTCGAGGGCTCGTGGGCGTGGCTGCCCGACGATCCGCAGTCGCGCCTGCACTTCCGCCCCAAGGAGTACTGGCCGGCGCATTCGAAGGTCTCCGTCGACGCGCCGCTGAAGAACGTGCCCACCGCGAAGGGGCGGGTCGGTGAGAACGACCTCACTCTCGACTTCGAGATCGGGCGGGAGCAGATCACCGAGGCGAGCGCGAAGACCCACCGCATGGTCGTCACCCGCGACGGCAAGGAAGTCATGGACTTCCCGACCTCGCTCGGATCGGCGAAGGCACCGTCGTACAACGGCGTCCACGTCGTCATGTCGAAGCACTCGGACTACACGATGACCTCGGCCCGGTGGGGGTACACGACCCCGGTGAAGTGGGCCGTGCGCATCCACAACAACGGCGAGTTCGTCCATGCGGCACCGTGGTCGGCGGGTGTGCAGGGCTCGCAGAACGTCTCCCACGGCTGCATCAACCTCACGACGAAGCGCGCGAAGGAGTACTACGACTCCGCGATCTACGGCGACCCCGTCATCGTCAAGGACTCCTCGGTCGACCTCTCGACCGAGGACAGCGACATCTCGGACTGGGTCTACGACTGGGAGGACTGGAAGAAGATGAGCGCGCTGAGCTGATGACGACGCGACCGCACGACGACGGGGACTTCCGCGTCGAGTTCGCCGTCCGCTTCGGCACACTGTGGGCGATGTCGGGGGCCTCGGCGCTCGAAGGTCGCATCGCCGGCTACCTGCTCCTCGACTCCTCCGGCGGGGTGAGCGCCGCCGAGCTCTCAGACACGCTCGGCATCAGCACGGGCACGGTGTCGACGGCGACGAGGCGCCTCATCGACGCAGGCTTCGTCCGCCGGGTCCGACGGCCGGGTTCGCGGGCGGACGGATTCGTCATGGACGCCGACGTGTGGGCGGGCTTCCTCGAACGCGAGTACGCCTACCTCCGCGCTCAGCGCGAACTCGCCACGGCCGCGCTCATGCACGTCGACCCGGGCACGGATGCCCATGCCCGGGTGACGAACATGCACGACTACATGTCCTGGCTCATCGACGACGTGGACCTTGCCGCCGCGTGGTCACGCCACAGGGAGCGCCTGCGCCGCAACCGGGAGTGAGCTCAGCCCTACCTGTCGAGCTTCTTCACGGCCTCGTCGATCATCGGCACGTAGCGCTCGAGCGCCCAGGGCACTGTGAGCGGATTGATGATCGAGGACCCGGTGACGAACGGCTGGTCCTCGGGTGCGACGACGGCGCCGGCCTTGATCGCCGGAATGTTCGCGTAGACGCCCTGCGACTCGATCTCCTTCCGGTTCTTCTCGTCGGAGTAGAAGGTGAAGATGAGGTCGGAGTCGTTCAGCTTGTCGGCGTTCTCGAGGCCGATGAGCGCGGAGTCAGTGCCCGGGGCGTCGTACTCCTTGCGCAGATCCTCGATGACCGGGTCGGGCGTGAGGCCGAGCGCGGAGACCATCGCGACGCGCTGCTCCTGCGGGTAGAAGACGCCGAGCGTACCGGGTCCGGAGTTGTAGATGAAGGAGAAGGTGAGGTCCTTGTACTCCTCGCGCTTGGCGTCGTCGAGCTGCTTCTTCACGTCATCGACGAGCTTCTTCGACTCGTCCTCCTGACCGAGCGCCTTGCCGATCGTCGTGATCTGCTCGTCCCACTTGATCGTCCACGGCTGCTCAGGGTAGGCGACGGTCGGAGCGATCTGATCGAGCTGTTTGTACTGCTCGGGGGTGATGCCCGACCACGGCGCGAGGATGACGTCGGGAGCGAGTTCGGCGATCTTCTCGACGTCGAGTTCGGTATCGCCCTGGAACTGCTCGGGCAGCTCGTCGCCGCGTTCCTGGACCGCCTCGTAGATCCACGGCATGTAGCCCGTGTCGTCGCTGCCCCACGCGTACTCCTCCATCCCGACGGGGGTCTTGCCCAGGGCGATCGCCGTCTCCGTCGACCCCTGGCCGAGGGTGACGACGCGTTCGGGCTCCGATTCGATGACCGCCTTGCCGAGGGCGTGCTCGATCGTCACCGGGGTGAAGTCGCCGGAGCCCGAGGACTCCTCGGTCGGCGTATCCGGGCTGCAGGCGCTCGCGGTGAGTGCGAGCGCGATGATCGTGCCTGCGGCGATGGTGCGACGCACGAAGTTGAGCGACATCCCTGCCCTTTCGTCGGGGTGACCGGAACCCGGCCGGAACTTTGACAAGGACAGCCTAACTTAACTTTTCAGAAGTTTTGAAATCTCGCCTCTGCTCACAGCGGAAAGGCTCGCTCCCCGTGCCCGCCCGCTCTAGGCTCACAGCATGAGAGCATCCCCGCCCCCGCCGCGGCTGTGGCGTCAGGCCCTGGGCCGCGTCGTCCGTGTGCGTCGGACCGAACTCGGCCTCACTCTCGCCGAGGTGTCCCGCCGTTCCGGAGTCTCGACCCAATACCTCTCGGAGATCGAACGCGGCCTCAAGGACCCGTCGTCGGAGGTCATCGAGGCGATCGCCGACGTCCTCGGTCTCGCCCTGCCCCAGGTCCTCGTCCTCGCCGCCGCCGACACCGAACAGGGATCCCTGCAGCTCGCGAACCTGGGCGCCCTCGCGTCGGCGCCGGGCCCACACCTCCGCGGCCCCGCGCGGACGGCGGACTTCCGCCCGACCGGCCAGGCGATGCTCGCCCTCGCCGCCTGAGCGTCGCGCACGCCCGCCGTTGGGCGGTCCGGGCGAGCGCCGTCGTCAGACGATCTGATCGACGAGGCCGAACGCCTTCGCCGCCTCGGCGTCGAGGACGAGATCCCGGTCGAGGTCGGCGTGGATCTGCTCAGGGCTGCGCCCGGTGTCAGCAGCGAGCATCCCCTCGACCTCACGGCGCTGCCTGACGATCTCGTCGGCGGCGACGATGAGGTCGGGAATCGTCCCCCGCGCCCCCTCGGCGTGGGGTTGACGCAGCACGACCCGCGCGTGGGCGAGCATCGACCGCTGTCCGGGCTCTCCCCCGGCGAGCAGCACCGCGGCATCCGCGACGGCCTGCCCCACGCACGTCGTGGCCACAGGCGATCCGACGTGGCGCATCGCATCGTAGACGGCGGTCATTGCGGTGAGCGAGCCGCCCGGGGAGTTGATGTACATATGAATCGGCAGCTCGTGGCTCGAGGAGTCGAGGTGGAGGAGCTGGGCGATGACCGTGTTCGCGACCCCGTCGTCGATCGGGACGCCGAGGTAGATGATCCGATTGCCGAGCAGGTGCGAGTAGACGTCGACGATCCTCTCGCTCCCACCCGAGCGGTCGATGACGTGGGGAATCGTGTACTGGCTCATGACCGGACCCCCACCTTGCTCAGCCCGAACGGTCGCCCGGTCCCCATCGGGGCGAAGAGATCGGACGGGGAGTCGACGATCCGGTCGATGAGACCGTACCTCAGGGCCGCCTCGGCGGAGAACCACCGGTCACGGAGGGAATCGGCGAAGATCCGGTCGTAGTCCTGGCCCGTCGCCTCGGCGATCCGGGTGAGGACGGAGTCGCGGACCGCGCGGAGGTCGCTGCCCTGGAGCTCGATGTCGGCGGCCGCACCCCCGATCCCCGACGATCCCTGGTGGAGGAGGATGCGGGCGTGGGGCAGGGCGAGCCGTTTCCCGGGGGTGCCGAGGGTGAGGACGAACTGCCCCGCCGAGGCGGCCCACCCGAACGCGACCGTGACGACATCGTTGGGCAGGGTCGCGATGACGTCGGCGATCGCATGCATCATCGGCACCGAACCGCCCGGGGAGTTGATCCAGAGGAAGATGTCGGCGTCGGGATCCTCTGCGGAGAGCAGGGTGAGGCGGGAGACGATCTCCATGCCGTTGTCGTCGCGGAGTTCGCCGTTGAATACGACGGAGCGGTACGCGTAGAGCATCCGGTGGGATTCGGGGACGGTGGTCGCGGTGGGGCTCTCGTCATCGGTCCAGGCCGGCGGAGCAGTGTGTGTGGACATGTGCCCACCCTGGCACCGGCCGGACCCTGGCGGAATGCGTTTCTGCCGTGAGCGGCGCGGCACTGCTGTGAGCAGACGGCGCTGCCGTGAGGCGACGATGACGGAGTCTGAGCTGCGCGGTTCCGTCAGGTCCGGGTGATAGCATCGAAGCCCAACGATGAGTGAGAGGCGGGTGCGATGCTGAGTCTGTGGATGGCGATCCAGCTCATCGTCGTCGTGCTCAGCGCCGATCTTGACGCGGTCCTTCCGCAGTCCCCGGCGCATCTTCTCGTCCTCGTCCTCCTCGGCGCCGCTCTCCTCTCCCCCGCCGGAGCCTGGGTGAGCAGCGCCCTCGTCCGGGTCCTCTCCCTGGCCCCGCACGGTCCGTGGCGACGCCGCGAACCCGGCCTCGTCCGTGACGTCCTCCTCCCGGAGGCCCCGGGCACTCCCGGCACGTCTTTGGCCAGAGCCCCCTCGTTCGTCCTTCGCGCTCACGCCTGAACGACGACCCTGCCGGAGAGTACTCACGCAGACATGCCGCCGGCCGCTGATCGTGCCGCCGGTCGCTGACTTCGCATCGGAGCCGCTTGCTCGTGTGCGATCAGCAGCGGCGAGACCGGCGAACGGGCTGACTGGCTCTCTCGGCTCGGCCCGTGCGGACATGTCGCTCCGTCGCTGACCGACTGCTGGCCGACCGCGTCTCTGCCTCCGGCAACGCCTCTCTGCCTGGGCCGGCTCCGCGGACGCACCCGTCCCGCCCTGCAGAACTCACTCGAGGATCTCCGGTCCACGACCGCAGCCGGGTCGGGGCTCGCCTCTCTCGAGGTCACTGCCCCGTCATTCAGGTGAACTCCTCCACCCCACCACCTCGCGAAGGACCTCACCATGAACATCTACGACTTCCTGCCCATCCGCCTCCTCCTCGGCGGTGCCTATTGGCTCGTCACCACCCTGAGCGACATGCTCGCACCGCTCGCCGGCGCGAACGGTGCCGCACTGGCGATCGTCGTGCTCACGCTCGCCGTCCGCTGCCTCCTCATCCCCGTCGGGCTCTCCCAGGTCAGGGCCGGCATCACCCGCCGGCGTCTGGCCCCGAAGATCGCCGAGCTCCAGACCAAGCACCGGAACAACCAGCAGGTGCTCCAGGAGAAGCTCATGGCGCTCTACCGGGAGGAGAACGCCTCCCCGTTCGCCGGGTGCCTGCCGGTGCTCGCACAGACGCCCGTCCTCATGGCCGTCTACGGCCTCTTCGTCCAGGCGACGATCGGCGGACAGGCCAACGAGCTGCTCGGCCACACGCTCTTCGGGATCCCGCTGAGCTCGAGCCTCGTCGGGCTCATCGGCTCGGGGTCGCTGACGTGGGTCTCGGGAACGCTGTTCGCGGTCCTCATCATCCTCATCGCCGTCATCGCCGGCCTCTCCCGGCACCTGCTCACCCCACCCATCCCCGAGACGGCGGCGACAGCCTCAGGGAGGGCCGCCTCGGCGGGCTCAGGACCCGGTCAGGGAACGATGCCCGATCTCACGCAGATGACGAGGATGCTCAGCTTCATGCCGTTCATCACCGCGGTCATCGCCGCCTTCGTGCCGCTCGCAGCGACCCTCTACCTCCTGACGACGACGGCGTGGACGCTCGGCGAACGGTTGGTCATCAACCGCGCCCTCGGGGTCGATCACACCGGCGCGCCACGTGAACTGTAGTTGGTCCTGAGGTGACCGACATGAACTCGACTTGAACTCCCCGGTTCAGGTCCGGTCAACCGAGCGGACACTTCGCCTCTGTGTGGCGCCCCTATCGTGACGCCATGGTCAACAGACGCACACTCATCACCACCGCCGGCGTCGGCGCCCTCGGCGCATCGCTCGGCTTGGCAGCACCCGCCTCGGCGAAACCGGGAGGCAACGGCAAGGGAAGGGGCCGCGGCCGGGGCCGCGACAAGGGCCAGGTGACGACCTTCAACGTCATCTCCGACATCCAGGGCGACCTCGGGGACTTCGGCGTCGCACTCGACGATATGGCCAAGATCAACCCGGGCAGCGCCGGCCTCGCGATCGCCGGCGACATCACCCCTCGCGGATACGACTTCGAGTACGCGAACGTGCGCAAGCGCATGGACAAGCACACGTCCCCCGGCACGGTGGCGTGGGCGATCGGCAACCACGAGTTCTACGTTCCCAAGTACAAGGACCCGAACACGCTGTCCCAGGACACGTGGCCCAACGACGTCGTCGAGGACTCGCTGTTCAAGTCGTTCTACAACTTCGCCGGCCGCAACTCGATCTACGAGGAGTTCAGCTTCGGCGGCATCCCTGTGCTCGCGATCGGCACCGAACGCTACATGCGGTACCACGACGAGAAGCTCTGGGACGAGGTCTGGATGAGCGACAAGCAGTTCTCGTGGCTCGAGGATCGCCTCGACTACTGGAACCGGCGGAACAAGCCGATCATGATCATCACCCACCACCCGCTGCCGAACACGGTCTCCGGGACGAGGAACAAACTCTACCTCTCGAACTACCTGCAGTCCGATCGTCTCCTCGACCTGCTCGGGCCGTACAAGAACGTCTTCCTCTTCTCCGGACACACGCACTGGGACCTCGAGCTCTCCGACTGGTACACGCGACGCGTCGTGCCCTCCTCGGGCAACCTCTCCGGCTTCAATGTCTTCAACACCGGCGCGATCGAGACCGGCTACACCGACAACGGAACCGGCGGCGAGAAGAGTGTGCCCGGCGGGTTCAACCAGGGACTCCAGGTCGAGGTCTCGGACGACTCCGTGACGGTCCGCGCACGTGACTTCAAGCGCAAGGCGTGGATGAAGGAGATCACGGTTCCGCTCGCCTGAGTCGGCGGGGTGCGGCCTCGGCGGGGTGCGGCCTCACGACACCGACGCGGTGGTCCGACATATACGCGGTTAGCAGACCGCGTATATGTCGGACCACCGCGTCGGTAATCTGCGTCGTGTCGGTTCACCGCGTTCGTGTCGGTTCACCGCGTCGGTGACGTACTCGCCGCGATCGCTCCCAGAGTGCGCTCCGCCGAGACAGCACTCGGTGCCCAGACAGCACAGTGCCCGGGTGGGAATCTGCTTCCCACCCGGGCACTGGCCGTGCAGTCACACACGATGCTCGAGGAACGCCGCTGGTCAGGCGCTCGCATGGCCTACCTCACGCGGCCGACCTCAAATGCCTGACCTCGCGCGCTCAGCCTCACACGCCTGACGGCACGCGGCCAGCCTCGCGCAGCCAGCCGCACGCGGCCAGCCTCACGCCGCCTGCCTCACGCGGCGAGCGGCGCGCGCTCCTCTCGCGGGGCGACGACGAGCTCACCGTCGGAGACGGAGACCTCGACGGTGCCGCCCTCGGCGACGGCCTCGGTCACGAGGATGTCGGCGATCCGGTCGTCGAGCTCGCGCTGGATCACCCGACGCAGCGGACGGGCACCGAACTCGGGCTCGTAGCCCGCCTCGGCGAGGAAGTCCACGGCCTCCTCGGTGATCTCGAGCGCGATCCCCTGACGGGAGAGCCGCTCGATCGAGAGCTCGAGCTGAAGGCGGACGATCTCACGCAGCTGCGTGCGATCGAGCCGGGAGAACATCACGGTCTCGTCGATCCGGTTGAGGAACTCGGGACGCATGACCTCCTTGAGCCGGCCCTTGACCTTGGCGCGCAGATCCTTGTCCGTGACCGTCGCATCCGCCGAGGTGAAGCCCAGCGGGGTGCTCTGGCCGATGAACTCGGACCCGAGGTTCGAGGTCATGATGATGACGGTGTTGCGGAAGTCGACCGTCCGACCCTGACCGTCGGTGAGCCGACCGTCGTCGAGGACCTGGAGGAGCAGGTTGAACGCATCCGGGTGCGCCTTCTCGACCTCGTCGAGGAGGATGACCGAATACGGGCGCCTGCGCACCTGCTCGGTGAGCTGTCCGGCCTCGTCGTAGCCGACGTAGCCGGGAGGGGCGCCGACGAGACGCGACACGGTGTGCCGTTCCCCGAACTCGCTCATGTCGAAGCGGATCATCGCCGCCTCGTCATCGAACAGGGTCGCAGCGAGGGCCTTCGCCAGCTCCGTCTTGCCTACGCCCGTGGGGCCGAGGAAGAGGAAGCTGCCGATCGGCCGCTGCGGGTCGCCCATGCCGGTCTGCGACCGGCGGATGGCCTTCGACACCGCGGTCACGGCGTCGTCCTGACCAACGACGCGCTCGTGGAGCATGTCCTCGAGCCCGGCGAGGCGGATCTTCGTCTCCTGCGTCATGGACGACGCGGGGATCCCGGTCGCCCGGGACACGACGGCAGCGATCTGCTCGGCATCGACGACGCGGTCGCCGCCCTCTTTCGCCGAGGCGGCCGCTGAGCCGAGGACGGCTTCGAGCTGATCCGTCAGGGCGGAGATCTCGTCACGGATCTCCCCGGCCCGCTCGTAGTGCTCGGCGGCTATCGCGGAGTTCTTCTCCGCTTCGAGCTCGCCGAGACGCGTCCGCAGCGCCGAGGTGTCGACGACGGGTCCGCGCTTGAGCGAGAGCCGCGCTCCGGCCTGATCGATGAGGTCGATCGCCTTGTCCGGCAGGTACCGGTCGGTGATGTAGCGGTGCGAGAGTTCGACCGCTGCCCGGATCGCCTCGGCGTCGTAGGTGACGCCGTGGTGGTCGGCGTAGCGACCGGAGAGGCCGTCGAGGATCGTCACGGCGTCCTCGATGCTCGGCTCCCCGACCATGACCGGCTGGAACCGGCGGGCGAGTGCCGAGTCCTTCTCGATGGTCCGGAACTCCCGCAGCGTCGTCGCGCCGAGGAGGTGGAGATCTCCGCGGGCGAGCCTCGGCTTGAGGATGTTGCCGGCGTCCATCGAGTTCGATTCGCCGTTGCCGCCGGCGCCGACGAGCGTGTGGAGCTCGTCGACGAAGACGATCGTGTCGCCGTCGGCGGCGATCTCGTCGAGCGTGTTGGTCAGTCGTTCCTCGAAGTCACCGCGGTAGCGGGTGCCGGCGAGCATGCCGGGCATGTCGAGGGCGATGACGCGCTTGCCCTGCAGCTGCGCGGGGATCTCACCGGACTCGATCGCCTGGGCGAGGCCTTCGGCGATCGCGGTCTTGCCGACGCCGGCTTCGCCGATGAGAACGGGGTTGTTCTTCGTCCGGCGAGCGAGGATCTCGATGGTCTCCTCGATCTCGTCGCCGCGGCCGATGACCGGGTCGAGCCGACCCTCAGCGGCGAGCGCGGTGAGGTCGGTGCCGAACTTCTCGAGCATCGACTCCTCACCACCGGTCTCACCGGAGGCGTTCGCATTCTGCTTCGCCTCGGCGGCCTGAGCACCGGCCTGCAGCGTGGCCTGGGTGACCCCGGCCTGCGCGAGGATCCGCCCGGCGGGCATCTCCTGGTTGAGGACGAAGGCGAAGAACACGTGCTCGGGGTCAACGTAGGTCGATCCGAAAGCACGTGCCACCTGGTAGGCGTCGAGCAGTGCCTTCTGGGCAGCGCCCGTGAGCGTGGGCGCACCGTCGCCGGTGCGTGATTCGGCTGCCTCGGGCAGTCGTTCGTCGATCGCGGTCACGATCGCCTCGGGGTCGGCGCCCATCTGACGCAGCGACGCCGAGCCGTGCTCGGATTCGACCATGACGCGCAGCAGGTGCAGCGCGTCGACCTCTTCCTGGCCGCGACCGCGGGACAGGGCGGCGGCACCGTCGACGACCTCCCGGGTGCGCTTGGACAGCAGCCGGTTGATGTCGACGGAACGGCCCTGACGTGGGGTGTTCTGACCCTGCAGGTAGCGGGCGAGGAACTCGTCGAACGAGCCCTCGCCGCCGCTGGAAGGTCCGAAGAAGTTAGCCAAAGTGACCTCCTCTTGAAAGTTGAGTCAGGGTGACTCAGTTAAGTCCTTTGACCCAATCAACGAGAATCACTTCGGGGTTATTCCCCGCCCGAATCCGAGCGTGAGCGAGGTCTCCGCGGTCGCTGCGGCGCGGGCCCCTCACCGGTCGCGACGCGCCTGCCGGTCACGGGCGCGGGCGCTGCGCGGACCGACCGGACGGGTGCCGACGGCCTTCGCGAGGCCCAACGGCGGCGTGCCGACGTACATCGACTCGGCCCCGGCGACGGGGAACGTCTCATGCCAGACGCCGACGGCGTTCGGCGCCGAGCGGGCCCGCTTGTTGAACGCCGTCCAGGCCGGACGGTGCTCGGATTCGGGGGCGGCGGCGTAGCTGTAGATCTTCTCGAGCGAATCCCAGTACTGGACGAGCCAGGGCCCACGGGGATCGAACACGAGCCGGTAGCCGCGCATTCCCGAGTCCGGGTCCGCGGAGAGCTCGGCGAGCATCCGCGGCATGGCCGCGAAGACCGGTATCCACTGGTCGAAGCGCCACCATCGGCGGATCCGCATGCCGATGATGAAGACGACGAGCTCGCCGTCGTAGTCGTGGGTGAGCTTCTCCGGCCCGGGGACCGCTCGCCGCGAACTCGTCGGCGCGCCTGCGCCGGTCGGTGGATCAGTCGCCTCTGGTGTGTTCGCTGTCGTCGCCATCGCTCGCCCCTGCCATAATGGATATCTGCACTCTCCAATATTGGATACCTTGACTCTCCAATGTCAAGGGTCGGTCGACATTCGTCTCCGATGAACGAAACGAGGTCCGCATGCGCATCTCCGAGCTCTCGCGCCGCAGCGACGTGCCGGTGGCGACGATCAAGTACTACCTGCGTGAAGGTCTGCTGCCCGCCGGCGAGCGGACCTCGGCGACGCAGGCGGTCTACTCCCAGGCGCACGTCGCCCGCCTCGAGCTCATCCGCGCGCTTCTCGGCCCGGCACGGCTCTCGATCGAGAAGGCGAAGCGCGTGCTCGGAGTCATCGACGATCCGCCGGAGACGTTCATCGGCGTCCTCGGCGCCGCACAGGAGGCGACCGCGCAGGAGCCCGCCGATGCCCCCGACGACGGCCCTGCCCTTGCGCTCATCGCCGAACTCGGATGGTCGGTGGATCCGGAGAGCGTCGAGGTCCGCCAGCTTGCGAGCGCTCTGCGCGCCGTCGAGGCCGGCGGCGTCGAGGTCCTCGACGGCGGGCTCGCTCGCTACGGTCGCACAATCCATGACCTCGCCGAGGCGGAGGTGGCGACCGTGCCCACCGACGAGATCGACGGGGCCGTCCGTCAGGCCGTGCTCGGCACTCTGCTCCTCGAACCCGTGCTGCTCGCCCTGCGCCGGCTGGCCCAGCAGGATGTCGCGACCCGGAGGTTCAGGGACGCAGATTCGAGCGCTGAGGGCTGAGGGCTGAGGGGAGCCTGTGCCCCTCAACCCTCTGTGCCCCTAACCTTCAGACGGCCAGCCGTTGGGCTTGCAGCCTTGGAGTCCCTTCGTCTGCTGCTGCATGAGCGGGGCCGTCTCGCCCGTACCCGGGCACGATTCGTGTCCGTGGCCGAGGGCGTGGCCGACCTCGTGGTTGATGAGGTACTGCCGGTACTGAGTGAGATCGTCGAACTCCTCGGTCGCACTCACCCAGCGCTTCGCATTGAGGATGACATTGGGCCCGTTGCGGCACGAGAGCTTGCCGAGGGTGCGCAGCGGCAGGCACATCTCGTCGACGGTGTTCGGGCTCGCGATGCTGATCATCGCATCCTGGCCCGTCTCGACGAGCTCGATCGAGACATCGTCGATGTCCTGCCAGCCGCGCTCGTCCTGGAGCGTATCGATGATGAAGCCGGCCGCCTCGTCGACGTCGATCGGCAGGTTGTCCTCGACCCGCAGCGCGACCTGGAATGTCCGGCCGCCCTCACGGTTGGGACCGACCTCCTCGGCGGGCCGCTTCCACTCTCCGCTGCCCTCCATCTCGATGTCGTCCTCGCTCACCGCCTCCTGCGTCGACCCGGTGGTCGGACCCGTGGTCGGCTCGGCCGGCTCGGTCACCGAGGGGGCGGCGATCGTCTCGACGGTTTGCGGAGTCCGCCGCGTCTCGGTCGGCTCCTCTGCGGGTGCACACGCGCCGATACCGGCGAGGAGCGTGAGGACGGCGAGCGCCGAGGCGGCACGGACGGCGCGCGAACGGGGATGAGTCACAGGGCGAGTCTAACGGGGAGCGGGACACAGCCCTCAGAACTCGAGCCGACCGCCCGGCCCGCGCAGCGCCGCGTGCAGCCCATACGCCTCACCGGCGACCACCACGGCGTCACCGGCTCCGAGCACCTCGAGCGCCTGCCGTGTGGCCCCCACATCGGGCGACACGACCCGCAGGGACAGGAGCTCCACGGTCGGCAGGCCCGCCTCGGCGGGGTGCGTCGACTCTCCCCAGTCGATGAGGAACGGCTGCGTCCCCTCCGCCGGCAGGGGCGCCCGGGAGGTCAGCCGCCACTCGAGCAGCTCGCCGTCCGCGGTCTCACGCGACATGTCCCTCACCTCGCCGATGTCGACGCCCGCGGAGTTCGCCGCCGCAACCCTGTCCGCGAACTCCGGCGGGTGGATCGCCCATGTCTGCAGGGTCGGGGCGGTCGCCAGATGCGCATCGAGCGGCAGGGTTCCACCGGCAGGACGCCCCTGCTCGGGATCGGGGCCGAGGATCTCGAGGTACGTGCACGCTCCCGCCTGCCACCCGGCCGGGGCGAGTCCGACGAGGAAGTTCGCCGTCCCGAACCCCGGGTGCCTCCCGCCGGGCACCGGCCTCACTCCGGTCGCCCGCGCGAAGTCGGCGACCCCGGCAGCGAGGTCGGGAACGGTGACGACGAGGTGGTCAAGATGAGCAGGGATCACAGGATCCATTGTCCACCCGGCCCCTCGAGCCGCACATGGAGAGCGTCGACCTCACCCTCCTCGACCTCGATCCGCGCATCGAGGGCCGCGAGGACGGCGCGGACGGCTCCGGGGTCGGGGCTCGTCGCCCAGAACTGGTCGAGCGTGACCCGCGGCAGGTCCTGCTCGGCCGGGTGCGGTGAGCCCTTCCAATCGATGAGGAAGGGCTGGACTCCCCCGAGCGCGAGCGGAGTCCGCCGCGTCAGCCGCCAGTCGAGGACCTCACCTTCTGGGGTCCGCCGGCTCATGTCATAGACCCCGCCGAGGTCGACGGACGGATCGTTCGAGACCGCAGCGGCCCTGACGAGGCCGTCGAAATCGTCCGGGTGGACCGCCCACCGCTGGACGACGGGGTCGGTGACCCCGGCGAGCCTGGTCTCGGCCAGGGCCGGATCCTGCTCGGGGTCGGGGCCGAGGATCTCGAGATAGCCGCGGGTGAGCGGAGATCCCGCCACCTCGAGGCCGAGGAGGGCGTTGGCGGTCCCGGCGCCGGGATGAGACCCACCCTCAACTGGACGAACCCCCAGGACTGACTCACATTGCTCAACAGATCGAGCGAGATCGGGGACAGCGATGACGATGTGATCGAAGGCGCGCGGCAGCAGCATGTCTCAATATTAAGGCACGAATTGACGCCACATATCCCAGTGCGATTGACTCATTCCATGCAGATGACCCCACAGCGCGCCACATGTCGGACGTCGACGTGCGCCTCCCCGGAATTGATGCCGCCCGCCGATTGTTGAGCTAAACAGCTCCGATCCGAATCGGCTCGACTCTGCACCGTCACTCCACCGCTGTCGGGATCCTCCGCGTTCCCACCCGCTCGAAGGACTTCACCCCATGACCGTCCCCACCCCGACGGAGACCCGCTCCCCCGCCTCGGCGAGGGCGATTCGGACCCGCCGCAGCATCCTCGGCGTCGGCCTCGGACTCGGCACCTTCATCACGCTGAGCGCGTGCACGCCCACGGACACCGACCCGCTCACCGACGGAGCGCCGGTGACCGGAGGCGTACTCACGTACTTCGAGCCGCAGACATGGACGCTGCTCTACCCGCCGTCGGTGGGCTTCTACCCCAACGGCGGAATCATGAACAACATCTCCGCCCGCCTGCTCTGGCAGGACCCGGAGACCCTCGAGCTCTACCCCTGGCTGGCCACCGAGTTGCCCGAGGTCAACGCCGATGCCACGCAGTACACGTTCACCCTGCGCGACGGCGTCACCTACTCCGACGGGTCGCCGCTGACACCGGCGAACGTCGCGAAGAACTTCGACCTCTTCGGCCGCGGCGACGAAGCCCGGACCCTGCCCGTGTCCGAGCAGATCTCGAACTACGAGCGCAGCGAGGTCCTCGACGACCGCCGCGTCCGCTTCCACTTCAGCGCCCCGTCCCCGGGCTTCGCGCAGGCGACGTCGACGATGAACGCGGGGCTCCTCGCCGACTCCACCCTCGACCTCGACGCCGAGGGCTTCGGACCCGGCGGGGCGACGAAGATCCACACCGCCGGTCCCTTCCGCATCACCGCGGAGACGATCGGCACAAAGCTCTCCGTCCGCGCCCGCGAGGACTACGACTGGGCGCCGCCGCACCTCAAGCACCAGGGCAGGCCCTACCTCGACGGCATCGACTACCTGGTCAACAACGAGTACTCGGTGCGCATCGGCGCCGTCCTCTCCGGTCAGGCCGACGGGGTCCGCGACGTCCAGGCCCCGGACGAGACCCGCGTCGAGGAGCAGGGGCTGCGCCTCTATGCGAAGGCGACGAACGGGATCAACAACAGCATCAACTTCCGCTTCCGCACGGACCTGCTCTCCGACATCCGCGTGCGGCAGGCGCTCATCGCGGCGATCGACCGGCAGGAGATCGTCGACAAGCTCTTCACCCCGAACTACCCGCTGGCCACCGGCCTCCTCGCGAAGGGTGCAATGGGCTACAAGGACCAGTCGGGGTCGTGGGTCTACGACCCCGCCGAGGCGGCCCGCCTCCTTGATGAGGCCGGATGGGTCCTCGGCGAGAACGGGTACCGGGTCAAGGACGGGCAGGTGCTCGCGCTGACCGTGAACACGGCCCTGCCCCAGCCGCGGTCGAACGAGGTCCAGACGCTCATCCAGCAGCAGCTGCGCCGCGTCGGCGTGCGCCTGTCGATCAACCCCGGCGACCAGGCGAAGCAGACGCTCGACGCCCTCGAAGTCGATCGCATCCAGATCTACCACTCGATGGTCGCCCGCGCCGACTACGACAACCTCCGGTCGAACTACTCCTCGGTCAACCGCGACGTCTTCCTCAACGCCCCCGGCCGTGACGATGCCGCCGACGACACCGTCGATCCCGAGATCGACCGCCTCCTCGAGGAGCTCGCCTCCGAACCGGAGACGACGAAGCGCCAGGCCGCCGCCGAGGCGGTTCAGGACTACCTCGTCGACCAGGCCTATGTCCTCCCGTTCTTCGAGGAGCCCCAGGTCTTCGCGTTCCGTCGCCGCGTCCACGGCTTCACCACCGAACCCGTGGGCCGTCCCGACTTCTACAGCACCTGGATTGCGAGCTGATGATGATCGACCTCCGCTATGTCCTCCTCCGACTCGGCCAAGCTGTGCTCGTCCTCCTCCTCGCCTTCACCGCGGCCTTCATCCTCCTCTCGGTCATCCCAGGCGACGGCGTCACGGCACGCTTCGCCGATCCCGCGCTCGGCCTCTCCGCCGACCAGGTCGCGGCGATCCGTGCCGAGACCGGGGCCGACGAGCCGCTGCTCGCCCGGTATCTCATCACGCTCGGAGGATTCCTCACCGGCGACTTCGGCTTCTCCGTCCAGACGGGGGCCGCGGTCTCGACGATCGTCGCCGCGGCCCTGCCGTCGACGATCGCCCTTGCCATCTCCGGCTTCCTCACCGCGGTCGTCCTCGCCGTCCTCATCGCCGTCTTCGCAACCTACGGTCCGGCGACCGGCCCGCAGGCGTGGGTGCGCAGGGTCGTCGACTCCGTGCCGAGCCTCTTCATCTCCATCCCCGTGTTCTGGCTGGGGATCCTCCTCATCCAGGTCTTCTCCTTCCAGCTCGGCATCGTCTCCGTCGTCTCCCCCACCCCCGCCGAGGCGCTCGTCCTCCCCACGCTCACCGTGGCCGTCCCGCTCTCGGCCCCGATCGCGCAGGTCCTCATCCGCTCGATCACCGAGGTCAAAGCCGCGGGCTTCGTCAAGGTCACCGCCGCCAAGGGCGCGTCCGAGCGGTGGATCCTCATCCACACTGTCGCCCGCAACGCCCTGCTGCCGGGCCTGACGATCGTCGGACTCGTCTTCGGCGAGCTCGTCGCCGGTGCCGTCGTCACCGAGACCGTGTTCGGCCGCAACGGCATCGGCCAGATCACCGCGCAGGCCGTGACGAACCGGGACAACCCGATCCTGCTCGCCGTCGTCGTTCTCGCCACGCTCGGCTACGTCGTCATCAACCTCGCCGTCGACCTCCTCTACCCCGTCATCGACGTCCGTCTGCGCGGGAAGCCGGGAACCGCCTCGGCGAGGGCAGGACGCGGAAGCGGTCGAGGCGGCGCTCGTTCGAGCACCGCACACAGCGCAGTTACCGCCACCGATCCCACGACGAAGGAGGCGCTGGCGGCGAGCGCGTCCAGCGTCGGCGTCGCCCTCGACTGGGGTGAGCCCTCAGCCGTCGGTCCCGCTGACAGTGTCGGCCCCGCTGACAGTTCTGCCGCCGGCGGACCCGGCACCTCTGCCCAGGACGCGGCCGAGCCGGGCCGAGCCCTGAACGGAAAGAGGACCCCATGAGCTTCATCTCCAGCCTCACGCGCACAGCGCAGGGCACCGGACGCGTGCGCCCGAACTCCCGACGGCCCCGCCCTGGCTCCGGGCGACTGCGCTCAAGTGCCGGTGCGCTCATCGGTCCGGCCACCGTCATCTCCGGCCTCGTCCTCCTCATCGCGGTCCTCTGGGCTCTGCTGCCCGGCCTGTTCACGCAGTACGACCCCAACGACGGCGGGACGACGCCGGCACTGCTCGCCCCGAGCCTCGAGCACTGGTTCGGCACCGACCAGACGGGACGCGACGTCTTCACCCGCGTCGTCTACGGCGCCTCCCAGTCCCTGCTTGCCGCGCTCGTCGCGGTCGGAGTCGGCCTCCTCGTCGGCACAAGCATCGGACTCATCGCGGGCACCCGCCGGGGCTGGGTCGACGATGTCCTCATGCGCGCCGTCGACGTCCTCCTTTCGATCCCCGCGATCCTGCTCAGCCTCTCGATCGTCATCGTCCTCGGCTTCGGCACGATCAACGCGGCGATCGCGGTCGGCGTCACCGCAATCGCGCAGTTCGCCCGGCTCGCCCGGTCCGAGGCCGTGCGGATCGATACGAGCGACTTCGTCGCCGCCGCGTACGGGTCCGGTGGCACCTACTGGTCCGTGCTCGTCCGACACATCCTCCCGAACTCGATCTCGCCGGTGCTCACCCTCGCCGTCCTCCAGATCGGCTCGGCGATCCTCCAGATCTCCACACTCGGATTCCTCGGCTACGGCACGCCGCCACCGACTCCCGAATGGGGCCTCATCATCGCCGAGGGCCGCAACTTCGTCGCCACCGCGTGGTGGCTGACGGTCCTGCCCGGCCTCGTCGTCATGGCGATCGTGCTCGCCACTCACCAGATCGGCAACACCCTGCGAAAGGCGACATCATGACCGACCTCCTCGCTCCCCCGACCGCGTCTCTGCTGTCCGTGCGCGGACTCACCGTCGACTACTCCCACCGCGGCGGGACCGGTGACCCTGCGGTCGATGGGCTCGACCTTACCGTCCGCCCCGGACACGTGACCGCGGTCGTCGGCGAATCCGGGTCGGGCAAGTCGACGACGGCGAACGCCGTCCTCGGTCTCCTCCCCGAATCCGCGCGGGTCACGGCCGGGAGCATCCAGCTCGGCGAGGTGGCACTCGACTCCCTGTCACCCCGTGCCTGGCGCGATGTGCGGGGAGCCCAGATCGGCTACGTCCCCCAGGATCCCGGCAGCTCCCTCAACCCGCTGCGCACTGTGGGCAAGTCCGTCGCCGAGGCGCTGCGCATCCACCGGCGCGCAGACCCCAGAACCACTCGCGCCGAGGTCCTCGACCTCCTCGAGCGCGTCGGCATCGACCGTCCTGAGCTGCGAGCCGACCAGTACCCGCACGAACTCTCCGGCGGAATGCGGCAGCGCGTGCTCATCGCCGCAGGCATCGCGCTGCGGCCGCGGCTGCTCATCGCCGACGAACCGACCTCGGCGCTCGACGTCACCGTGCAGAAGCGCATCCTCGACCTCCTCGACGAACTGCGTGCGGAGACCGGCATGGGTGTCCTCCTCATCACCCACGACCTCGCGGTCGCCGGGGAACGGGCCGACGACGTCGTCGTCATGCAGTCGGGCAGGGTCGTCGAAGCAGGACCGGCCGGGGAGATCTTCTCCCGTCCAGCCACCGACTACACCTCGCGCCTGCTCGCCGACGCCCCGGCCCTGCAGGTCAGGGAACCGAAGGAGCGGACAGATGCGAGCGCCGAGGCGGCAGGTCCGGGCGCCGAGGCGGCTGCCGGGTTCGTCTCGGTCGAGGGCCTCACACAGGTCTACGCGCGCACCGACGACCCTGCCGCCGGAACCACTGCCGCCGAACCCGCACCGGTCATCGGCGTCGAGGACGTCTCCCTCACCGTCGCCCGCGGGACGACGCACGGCATCGTCGGCGAATCCGGCTCGGGGAAGACGACAACGGGCAAGGCACTCGCCGGCTTCCTCACCCCGCAGGCCGGGTCGGTGCGGATCGGCGAGATCGATGCGGCCCGCCTCGGCGAGGGAGGACAGCGGCGCCGGCGGCTGCGCGAACTGCGGCGCACGGTCCAGCTCGTCCACCAGAACCCCTACTCCGCGCTCGATCCGAAGCAGTCGATCGGGGCGATCCTCACCGAGCCGCTGCGGAACTTCCGCATCGGCACCCGCGCCGACCGCGGGCAGCGGGTGGCGTCGATCCTCGAGAAGGTCGCCCTGCCGGGATCGTATGTGCAGCGGCGGCCGCGCGAGCTCTCGGGCGGGCAGCTGCAGCGGGTGGCGATCGCCCGCGCGCTCATCGCCGGACCCGAACTCGTCGTCTTCGACGAAGCGGTCTCCGCGCTCGACGTCACGGTCCAGGCGCAGATCCTTCGCCTCCTCGGCGAGCTCCAGGACGACCTCGGACTCACCTATGTCTTCATCTCCCACGATCTCGCCGTCGTTCGGCAGATCGCGGACACGGTGTCGGTGATGTCCGGGGGCCACCTCGTCGAGTCCGGGCGCACCGAGGACCTCTTCACCCGGCCGCAGACGGCGTACACGCGCACCCTCCTCGACGCGATCCCCCGCCCGCTCGCGCTCCAGGGAAGCCGCACCCCGGACACCCCGAGTGCCCACGGTGCCTCCGGCCTCCTCGACACCTCCGCCCCTAACTCCGCCACCCCCTCCGACCCCACCGCCGCCGGCACCCTCGCCGCGGCAGAGAGCTGGGATCCACGATGACCGACACGATCACCACCCCCACGCCCACGACCGGCCCCCGGCTCGGGTTCTTCACCCGCCTCCTCGAGGACGCGCCCGCCGAGCAGCGGTACCGGTTCGCGCTCGAGCAGATCGAAACGGCCGAGCGTTTCGGCTTCGCCACGGCCTGGGTCGCCCAGCACCACTTCTCCGCGACCGAGGGCGGTCTGCCCTCGCCGCTCGTCTTCCTCTCCCACGCGGCGGCACGGACCTCACGGATCCGGCTCGGCACCGCGATCATCACCCTGCCGATGGAGAACGGGGTGCGGGTGGCCGAGGACGCCGCCGTCGTCGACGCACTCTCCGGCGGTCGCCTCGAGATCGGGCTCGGCTCGGGCGGCAACCCCAAGTCGTTCCCCGCCTTCGGGACGACCTTCGACGACCGCCGCACCGTCTTCGCCGACAATCTTGCGGCGCTGAGGACCCTGCTCGGCGGTAAGGCGCTCATTGCCGGGGACGTCCAGCCGGAGGGCTACCGCCTCTACCCGCAGGCGCCGGGGCTGGCCGATCGCCTGTGGCAGGCGACGTTCTCCGCGGTCGGCGCCGGTGCCGCGGGAACAGCCGGGGACGGGCTCATGCTCTCGCGCACCCAGCCGCGCCCGGCGGAGAACACCTCCGCGACCCTCGACGAGGTGCAGCTGCCCGTCATCGACACCTATCTGTCCGCGCTGCCCGACGGTGTCGAGCCGCGCATCCTCGCCTCGCGCACCGCGGTCGTCGCCGACGCCGAGGATCTCCCCCGGCTGCGCGAACTTACCGAACCCGCCCTGCGCGCCGAGGCGAACCGCCTTGTCGGCTACGACACCTCCGGTCTCAGCCTCGACGAGCTGCTCATCGCGACCGACACCCACCTCGGCACGCCCGAGCAGGTCATCGAGAGCCTCGCCGCCGACCGGGTGCTGCCGCGGGTGAGCGACGTGAGCTTCCAGGTCCACTCGGTGCCGGCGACGAACGAGCACACGCTGCGCTCGATCGAACTGCTCGCCACCGAGGTCGCTCCGGCGCTCGGGCTGAAGGTCGAGGGTGGTGCAGTCGCGGGTGCAAGGGTTGGCTCTGGAGCCGGCGCCGGCGGCGGCTCTGTCGGTCTCGGGGCTGCGGCGGCCGGATCGGCGCGCTGAGATGCCCGACATCATCAACCTCCTCGCCGGCCTCACCGAGGGCGACCCCCTCGACCGCCTCCGCGACCACCGCCCTCAGGCGAAGGAGAACGCGCAGCTGAGCTTCGAGGCACTCCTCGAACCCGAGGAGCCGGGCGACTTCTCCTACCGCGACCGCTACGTCATCGCCGCGTTCACCGCCGGGCTGCTCGGCTCGACCGCCGGCGAGGAGTTCTACCGGGACCTGCTGCGCGACGAGGACGAAGCTGCGGCGTGGGCGATCGCCGAACTCCTCGACGACACTGTCGTCGACCTCGACGCGACGAACCCCGTCCGCGGCCCGTACGGGAACTACGGATCCGCGAGGTTGGTCGCAGAGAACGTCAACGGTCCCTGGCTGAGCGTCGGTGCGAAGGCACGGGACACGCTCGGGCCGGTCACCTCGGCGGGGATCGAATTCGCCCACCTCCTCGTCCTCCATCCCCGCGATGCCGGGCCCGAGGACCTCGCCAGGCTGCTCGCCGCCGGCTGGGACGAGGACGGAATCGTCACTCTCGCCCAGCTGATCTCGTTCCTCAACTTCCAGATCCGGTTGAGCGCCGGGCTCGCCGCCCTCCTCCACGCCCCCGCCGCGGCCGAGGAGCAGATCCCCTCCCGCCCGCTCACCTCGGCGGATGGGCGTGCCGGTGGGTCCTCCGGGGCAGGGTCCTCGGGGGCGGGATCCGGGTCGGGTGCCGATGGATCCGGAACCGGAGCGCGGTCGTCAGCCCTCGCCGAGGTGGGGGCCCGGGTGAAGACGTACCCCGACCTCGCGCGGCCGGAGGTCTTCCAGCAGTCCGGGCTCGGCTGGGTGCCGTGGATCGCGCCCGTCGCCGAGGCGGACCTCACCGAGGCGCAGCGCGATGCCCTCATCGAGGCCGGGCGGGCGAAGAACCCGTACTTCCGCCTGCTCGCGCGGGATCCGGCGGCGCTGCGGGCGCGCACCCTGACCGACTTCGACATCTTCTTCAACGTCAGCGACGGCCTCGGCCGGGCGGAGCGCGAGCTCGCGGCAACGGCGGCCTCCCGACTCAACGGGTGCCTGTTCTGCGCGTCGATCCACTCGGACCGGGCGAGCGAGGAGTCCGGCCGACGGGACCTCGTCCAGCAGATGTTGGATACGGGGACGGATGAGCCGTCCCACCTCGGCGATCCGGTGTGGGATGCCGTCGTCGACGCCTCGGTCGCTCTCAGCCTCACCCCGCCGGCCTTCGGACCGGACCGGGTGGCGGCGCTGCGGGATGCGGGACTGACCGATGCGGACATCATCGATGTCCTCGGTGGGGCGGCGTTCTTCAACTGGGCGAACCGGCTCATGCTCTCCCTGGGAGAGCCCGAGCTCATCGCATCGGGGAAGACGAGGTAGGCGCGGCGGGACTGCCGGATGCGGCGGTCCGGCACACTGTCCGACGCCTTCCCGTCCGACGCTTGCCTACCCGATATCGCCCGTTATCCGACGTCCATGAGCGTCGAGCGGATGATGAAGCGGTTTCCCGTCGGGGATTCGACGCTGAAGCCCGCGCCGCGGCCGGGGACGACGTCGACGGTGAGGTGGGTGTGCTTCCAGTACGCGAACTGCTCGGCCGACATCCAGAAGTCGATCCCCGAGGTGGTGGCGCCGTCAGCGTCGGCCTCGGGCAGGGGCAGGTCGAAGTGGCCGAGGAGGACGTCGGCATCGGAGGTGAGGAAGTCGCCTTCGGGGAAGCACATCGGCGAGGAGCCGTCGCAGCAGCCGCCCGACTGATGGAACATCAGCTGACCGTGCTTGGCGACGAGGTCGCCGAGGAGGTCGACCGTGGCCTGCGTCATCGCCACCCGGGACTTCGTCTCCCCCTCGATCGTCGGTGACGATTCGAGTGCGGTCGGAGCGGTCTGGTCGGCTGGCTCGGCGTGCTCATCGGGTGCGCTGCGGCCAGCGGGCGTCGACTCTGCTGGGCTCCGGTCGGCGGGGATCCGGTCGTCACCGACCTTCGCGGTGTCGATCTGTTCGCTCATGACATGACCTCCATCGGTTGTCGCAGGAGCCGGTTCTCGCGGATCGCTGAGGCGGCGCGATCGCGCCGTTGTCCTCCACCTCCGCAATGATGGGGTCGATGTCGAACTTCCTCATCGCCGATCCCAGTCCACCTCCGGCGGACGACCGCCGACTCGTCTGCAGGCGACAAGCCTCCCGTCGACCGACTCCGTCGTTCCAGCCTAGGCCTCGGCAGACCAGAGAACAAGAGTGGTCCACGGCGAGGTCGAAGCGCTTCAAAACTCGCTCACCTGCGTGAATTCAGATGAACCTTAGTTCGAACGAGTTTCGAACTTTCTATTGACAAGATTCCCTCTAAGGTCTAGACTGAGAGCAACGATCCACACCGTTGTGGAGAAGGCAGGTGACCGGCAGTGACAGACCTCGCGAACCCCGCAGGACCCGGCTCGAGTGCTGCCGACGAGGAGCCTCCCGATCAACCGAGCACGCCTCCTCGCCTCGAGGTCGACCCCGATTCCCCTTTCGCCGACGTCCTCGACGTCTACACGAGCAGCGATCGTGCTCAGCTCGCCGCCCTCGAGACCACGGCCTCGCTCTTCCTCGCCGAAGTCATCGACCACCTGGGCCTCCTCAACCCCAATCCGGAATCCCCCTACCGGCACGCAACCCTCACCGAGACCGCGTCCCGTTTCGCAGATGCCGCTAATAGGGAGGGCGAGTCCATCAGCGGCGACGGAGTTGCCACGCCTCCCGCCGAGGCGGATGCGGAAAGCACGTCGGATCCATCCGCTGAGTCGACCGCGGACGGCGATGCCGCGCTCGTGGAAGCCCCCTCAGCCACCCCTGATGCGACGTCCGTACCCGGCTTCCCGAGGTTCCGGGAGACCCAGACCATCGACGGATGGGTCCACATGCACTCCCACACCGAGGAGATCGGCGAGTTCACCGTCATTCTCGGCACCACCACCGCAGGCACCTACGCACACATCAACGACGCGATGACTCTGGTCCACGGCCTGCCGAAGTTCCATGCTCGGTGCCTGGCAGGAGAGTTCACCATCGCCCACGTCCACGCCGCGACTCGGTTGTGCAAGAGCGTCCGGTTCTCCGACCTCCGCCACATCGACGATTACCTCGAGACCCGGCGCGCCGACATCACCATCGAGACGTTCAAGAAGTCGCTCGCGATGAGGGTCAGCGTCCTCGAACCCGCCGACGAGCGCACCCAACAGGCATTCGAGCGTCGCCGCGTCGACATCACCACCTACCCCGACGGCTCATCGTGTCTCACCCTCACCGGGCCATCGGCAGAACTGCAGGCGTGCTTCCTCCGCATCGAAGCATTCGCGAAGGCGATCCGCAACGGCAACACGGCTCCGTTCGGCGACCAGATCCCCGACGGTGCCGTCATCGAGGACGACCGCGCAATCGCGGCACTGATGTTCGACATCTTCACTCGCACCTGCCCACAGGTCCGCATCCAGGTTCGCACCGAGGAGACCGACACCGGGGTGATCGGCACCAGCGAACTGCCGCTCGACCTCGAAGGCGTCCGCAACGTCGCCGATGTCGCCGAGCGGATCACCGCAGCCGCCGAGGCGGTCGGCATCTCCGCGGACCCCTCGGTGACCGACAACCGAGGATCGCTCGCCGGAACCGGGGCATGCATCGCCGGCGACAGCGCCGACATCACTACCGGAGCCAGCACTGACGCTCTTGCCGGCCCGGGGGCAGACGCGGAGAACGCTTCGGGATCCGAGATTACCGATTCGGCCTTCGGTCCCATTGCCCGCACCGCCCACGGCATCGGCGGTGACAGCACAGACGACCACCTCATCGGCACCGTCCGCGGGAAGGGCCGGATGGTCGACATCCTCCTGACTATGCCCACTGACGCCTACTGGCTGGCCGCGCAGGGCAAGATGATCACCACGGTGCCGTTCCTCACTCTCCTCGGATACTCCGACCTGCCCGGCACCTTTCCCGACGGTTCGCCGATCCCTGCCGACACGGCACGCAGGATCGCCAGGGAATGCTCCACGTGGACGCGGATCCTCACCGATCCCGCAACAGGAACCCCTGTCGACGCCAACGCCACGAGCTACTACATTCCAGCGAGGATCCGGCAGACCCTGACCGCCAAATGGCAGGCATGCACGATGCCCGGCTGTCGAAGACGCGCCGAAGCATCCGAAGTCGACCACATCATCCCCTTCGACCACGACAATCCCGCTCTGGGAGGTCTGACCGTGTTCGGCAATCTCCATCCCCTGTGCAAGAAGGACCATCAGAGCAAGACCGACGGCAACTACTCCGTGGCCATGGACGACAAGGGACTCATCGAATACCGATTCCCACACGGAATCCGGGCGACCGTGGCCGCAGGGGACAACCCTGTCAACGTCGAGCACGCCAGACTCATGGAGAGCGGCGAGCTCACAGAGCGCGGCGAGCTCACGGAGAGCGGCTCATCGGACGAATACTTCGATCCGCGCTTCCCACCACCGCCACCGGAACCCGACCCCCAGCCCGGCGACGTCCGCACCGGTGAGGAGTGCCCAGGACCCGAAGGCAGCATCGGGACACCGGGGTGGGTGAAACGGACCGACTTCTTTCGCAGCTACAACGGAAAGAAGCGGACCGAAACCGAATGGGTCTGGGACAACGGCGATCCTCCGCCCTTCTGAGCCACTGCTCTGATCAGCCCCTTCTGATCTGCCCTACTGCCGGAACACCGCGCCAATTCACTGACGCTGTCAGTTTCGGCGTCCCCTGACCAACGACTTCGCGCCGAACTTCTGCCGGTACCCGGTCGGGGTGAGACCAGTCTCGCGGAGGATGAGCCTGCGCAGCGTCGTGGGATCGTCGTACCCCACCGAGCGCGAGATCGACTCGAAGGTGTCGTCCGTCGTCGCCAGCGCATGATTCGCTCGCTCGACCCGCAGCTGTTGGACGTACTGCGTCACCGTCTTCCCCGTTGCGGCTTTGAACCGGCGCTGCAGAGTCCTCGGGTGCGTGGCCGTCACGGCGGCCAACCGACCGAGCGTCATCGCCGACCCCAGCTCCCGATCGATCGTCTCCTCGGCGAGCAGGACGATCTCGTCCTGATGAGTCGTCGACGGAAGAGTCCCCATGTACGGCAGCTGATCCGTCCGCGGCGCATCGGCGAGCATGAACCGCGACGTCCGGATCATCATGCTCGGACCGAACATCGACTCGACGAGCGACAGCCCGAAGTCGAGCCACGCCATGATGCCGGCGGCCGTGATGACTTCTCCCTCGTCGACGACCATCCTCCGAGCATCGAGGCGCACCGCAGGAAACCTCTCGGCGAACTCCTCGGCGAACGCCCAGTGCGTCGTCGCCGACCGATGATCGAGCAGCCCCGTCTCAGCCAGCACGAACACCCCCGCGCAGAGTCCGCAGAGCACTGCCCCGTCACCTCGGCGCGCAAGAGCCCAATCGCGGAGGGCATGGGCCGAATCCATCCCCTGCGGCGGCACGAGGCTCGGCGGGAACACGACGTGAGTCGGCGCATTCGGCCTCCCCGGGTGCGAGTCGAACACGCACTGCACCCCGTCCTCCGACCACTCCCAGTGGCTCACTCGCACAGTCTCGTCTCGGCCGAGCAGCGCCAACTGTTCGTTCGCGACGCGGAAGACATCGGTGAGTCCGTAGACCGCGGCGAGCTGGCACTCGCGGTACCGCACGATGGCGATCTCGGGACGTTTGTCGGCGTCCGCCGGTCCACGCTTGTCGGCGTGCCTCGGGTGCTGCTTGTCGGCGTCCGCCGGGCCCCGCTTGTCGGCCTTTGCCGGGTGTTGCGTGTCGTCATCGCCCGGGTGCATGTCGTTTGTGACCATGGCGTCAGCTTAGGCGCACTCATAGCCTGGAGGAACAGGTCGGTTGTCAGAATCCTCCGACCTCGGCCCAGCCGCACTCGTTGAGGCGAGACCTCATCCGATGAAAAGGAGCACGTTCCCATGTCCGAGATCCCAGCCCCCATCACCCCGTTCCTCGAGCCCGAAGCCAAAGAGCTCGCCGAGGCGACCGCGCCGCATCCGCGCATCTACGAAGTCCCGCCGGAGGAGGGTCGCAAGATCCTCCTCGACCTCCAGAGCGGCGAAGGCGTCGACCGTCCCGACGTCGACGAGGAATGGGTCGACGTCGACGCCGGCGAATGGGGAACCGTGCGCACCCGCATCATCCGCCCGAAGGGTGCCACCGGCGACCTGCCCGTCCTCTTCTACCTCCACGGCGCCGGCTGGGTCTTCGGCGACGACAAGACCCACGACCGGCTCTTCCGCGAACTCACGGTCGGAGCGAACGCCGTCGGCGTCTTCCCCGTCTACGACCGCGCTCCTGAGAAGAAGTACCCGACCCAGGTCGAGCAGAACTACGCCGTCGGCCAGTGGGTGGCAGCGAACGGCGCCGATCACGGCATGGACACCTCACGCATCGCCGTCACCGGCGAATCCGTCGGCGGGGACATGTCGGCGGTGTTCGCGCTGATGAACAAGGACCGCGGCGGGCTCGACCTCAAGGCGCAGGCCCTGCTCTACCCGGTGACCAACGCCGGCTTCGACACCCCCTCGTACATCCAGTTCGAGGACGGCTACTACCTCACCCGCGACGGCATGAAGTGGTTCTGGGACGCCTACACCACCGACGAGGCCCAGCGGAAGGAGAAGTACGCCTCACCGCTGCAGGCCAGCCTCGAGGATCTCAAGGGACTGCCCGAAGCCCTCGTCATCACTGACGAGGCCGACGTCCTCCGCGACGAGGGCGAGCAGTACGCCAACAGGCTCCGCGAAGCCGGTGTCCCCGTGACGTCGCTGCGCGTGGCGGGCATGGTCCACGACTTCCTCCTCCTCGACAGTCTCCGCGACACGAAGGCGGCGAACCTCGCCCGCACGGTGGCCATCGACTTCCTCCACAACGCCCTCCACGAGGACAGCACACCGTTCACGGAGTGAAGCGCGCCGTTCGCTGATTGAAGCGCACCCTTCGCAGAGGGAAGCGCACCCCTCGATGAGCGAAGCGCACCGCTGGCTGAGCGGGAAGTCCCCTCGTCGGCCGACCCGCACGGATCGTGACCAACTCACGGTCCGCGCGGGTCTCCGTGCATCACCTGCCGCGAACTGCCGCTCGACTGTCCTGTATGGGACCGTGTTCATCCCTGTATGGGCCCCGTGTTCATCCGACTCGGATGCTCAAGCACGCGCGCTAGGCTTGAGCGCATGAGCAGCGAGCTGAACCCGACCCTCCGTGTCCTCCCCTATCTGCTGGGGATCACGGCCATGGTCTTCGTCGGGTTCCCCCTCGGTCGCGACGTCGACGTCATGATGAGAATCGCCATCGGCGCCCTCACCTACGCTGCGACGTTCTTCCTCAGCCGCTTCGTCATCGGCCGCCTCGCCGACCGCAGCTCCGCCCACGGTAGCGGCTCCGCGCGCAGACACGGCACGGACGACAGCGGTTCCGCCCGCGACAGCAGCACGGACGGCGACGGCGAGGCCTGAGCACCACCTCGGCGAGGGCTGAGCCACCACCTCGGCGAACCCGGTTCCACAGGAGTCCGGCCGCTACTTCTTGTCCTGCGCGGGGATGATGACCTTGCGGATGATGATGAGGAACGAGGCGGCGACCGGCACGGCGACGACGGCGCCGAGGACCCCACCGAGCGTGCCGCCGGCGATCGCGGCGATGATGACGAGCGCCCCGGGCACGGCGACGGCCGCGTTCATGATCCGCGGGCTGAGCAGGTACGCCTCGATCTGCATGTAGATGAGGTAGTAGATGCCTGCCGCGATGCCGAGGCCCGGGGAGACCATGAGGCACGATGCGGTGATGACGATCGCGCCCGAGATCGGACCGATGAGCGGGATGAGCGAGGCGAGGAAGGCGACGAACGCGAGCAGTGCCGGCAGCGGCGCACCGATGATCGTGAGGAAGATCGCCGAGCACACGCCGTTGATGATGCCGAGCGACACCTGCCCGAGCACATAGCGCCCCACCGACCGCGTGATCTCCTCGGACACCGAGTCGACGGTGTCCCGCGAGCTCGCAGCGACGAGCGAGAGCATCGCCGACTTGATCGTCGGCAGCGTGACGGCGAAGTAGATCGTGAGGATGACGACGATGATCACCCCGGTGATGAAGCTGAGGATCCCCGCCCCGATCGACACGACGCCGCCGCCGAGGGAGAGGACGTTCTTCGGATCGGAGACCCACGAGCTCACACTCGCGAAGATCGAGTCGAGGTCGACTGCTCCGGTGAAGCGCCGCTCGAGATCGGCGACCCACTCGGTCGTCTGCAGACGGGAGACGATCTGCGGCAGATCGGCGATGAACTGCTGGATCTGCGAGATGACGGCGGGTGCGATGAGCAGCACCACACCGACGACGACGCCGATGAACGCGACGACGACGAGGATGACCGCGAGGGTCCGCGAGACCTTGCGCGCGACGAGCCACTGGATGATCGGATCGAGGCCGAGCGCGAGGAACAGCGCCAGGCCGATGTAGATGAGCACCGTCCCCACCGACTGCAGCGCCGTGATGAGCGCGATCGCGAGCCCGACCCCGAGGGTTCCGACGAACCCGACGCGGAAGGCATTGGTGACAGGGAAGGATGCGCTGCTCATGCGCCCCAGTCTAGCCAGCAACCATGCACCGGGCGGCCGCCACACGTTAGGATCGGAGGCGTCATGAGAGAAGATCGTGAGGAAAGTGGTACGACGACGATGAGTTCCGAACCAACAGCCATCGATGTCTGGGAGGCACTCCTCGACCCACAAGGCGACTTCTCCCTCCCGGACTTCTCCGCGGTCACCCCTGACACCCTCAGCACCGCGGCCCGGGCCGCCACCGACTTCGCCCTCGCCGAGGTCGAGCACATCGTCACCGACGACGCCGACCCGACCTTCGTCACCACGACCGTCCGCTTCGAGTCCGCGACCGTGCCGATGGCCCGGCTCGCCGCCCTCGTCCGCACCATCGAATCGAACCACCTCACCCCTGAGCTCACCGATGCCGTCGCCGAGGTGTGGGTCCGGCTGTCCGCGACCCGCACCGAGATGCTGCTGGGCGTCGATCTCTTCCACCGCATCGAACAGGTCCCGGTCACCGACCTCAACCCCGAGGACAAGCGCCACCAGGAGCTCACGGTCGAGAACTTCGTCCGGGCCGGCGCCCGCCTCGGCGAGGAGGACCGTGCGCACATGGCGACGATCGAAGCCGAACTCACCGCGCTCTCGACCTCCTTCTCCCGGGCACTGGGAACGGACACAAGGGAACTCGCGGTCCACCTCGGCGAGGCGGACGAGCTCAAGGGGCTGAGTGAGGACCAAATCGCGGCCGCAGCCACCCGCGCGGGCGAACGCGACGAATCCGGCTACCTGCTGGGACTGAACAACTTCACTCAGCAGCTCGTCCTCGGACCGCTCGAGAGCACCGCGACGAGGGAGCACGTGCTGCGGAACTCGATGGCGCGCGGTGCACGCGGCGGGGACGGCGACACCCGGGCGCAGGTCTCGGACATCACTGCCCTGCGGGCCCTGCAGGCGAAGCTGCTCGGCTACCCGTCGTACTCCTCCTACGCGATTGACAACCAGACGGCGGGCGGCCCCGACGCGGCAGCCGACATCGTCTCCTCCCTCATCGCGCCCGCCAATGCGCAGCTGGCGGCCGAACTCGACACCGTCCGCGACCGCTACGGCCTCGACGAGATCGCCCCGTCCGACGTCATGCACTACCTCGCGAAGTACCGGCAGGACGAGTTCGGCATCGACCCCGACGAGGTCGCGCAGTACTTCGAGTTCGACACTGTGCTCACGGACGGCGTCTTCTTCGCCGCCACGGGGCTCTATGGGATCACCTTCGCTCCCGCGGAGGGCGTCGTCGGCTGGCACGACGACGTCAGCGCCTACGAGGTCACCGACGTCGGCGGTCGCACCCTCGGCCTCATCCTCATCGACCCCTATGCGCGGGACACGAAGCGGGGAGGCGCGTGGATGGACCAGCTCGTGCCCGCCTCCCGGCTGACCGGCGACCTCCCGGTCGTCACCCTCTCCCTCAACCTTGCCAAGCCCGGTCCCGGCCGGCCCACCCTGCTCTCCCCGACCGAGCTGACGACGCTCTTCCACGAGTTCGGCCACGTCCTCCACGGCCTCTTCGCGAACTCGACCTACCCCTCGACGGCGGGCACCTCGGTGCCCCGCGACTACGTCGAGTTCCCCTCCCAGTTCAACGAGATGTGGCGCTTCCACCCGCAGGTCCTCCCCCACTATGCGAAGCACGTCGAGACCGGTGAGCCGATGCCCGAGGCCATGGTCGCCTCCCTCATCGCCGGGGAGGACTTCGGGCAGGGCTTCTCGACGATCGAGTACCTCGCCGCCGCCATGCTCGACCTCTCATGGCACTCGCTCGAGGCCGGAGAGCACATCACCGACGTCCTCTCCTTCGAATCCGAGGTGCTCGACGCCGCCGGCTTCTCCCCGCTCGTGCCCCCGCGCTACCGCACGACGTACTTCGGCCACATCTTCGCCTCCGGCTATGCGGCCGGCTACTACTCGTACCTCTACTCCGAGGTCATCGCCGCGTGGGTGAGCGAATGGTTCGAATCCCAGGGCGGGCTCAACCGTGAGGCCGGCGAGGCGTTCCGCGAGGCGATCCTCGCCCCCGGCTACTCCGTCGATCCGATGACGGCGATCGAGAAGTTCTTCGGCGTCCGTCCCGACGTCGCACCGCTGCTGCGCCGCCGCGGGCTCGCGGAGCCGGTGCCTGAGGGCAGTGACCCGTCCCCCGCCGAGGCGGACGCTGGGACCGGGGCGACCGCCGATGACACCGCCCCGAAGCACCACGCGAACAACACCCGCATCGCCGAGATCCTCACCGACAACGGGATCGAGCCGCAGATCACGGTGTTCTCCGAGGCCACCCCGACGGCCGCCTCGGCGGCGGAGAAGGTCGGGGTCGACGTCGGCGCGATCGCCAACAGTCTCGTCTTCTCCGCCGGCGGGGACCCGGTGCTCATCATGACCTCGGGCGCCCACCGCGTCGACACGGACCACGTGGCCTCCCTCATCGGCGTCGACTCCCTCGACCGCGCGGACAAGGACCTCGTCCGGGCGGCGACCGGCCAGGTCATCGGCGGCGTCGCCCCGATCGGCCACCCCGCACCGATCCCCACGTTCATCGACACAGCCCTCCGGGACTTCCCCGTCCTCTGGGCGGCGGCGGGAACCCCGCAGTCGATGATGCCGCTCACCTACGACCAGCTCGTCACACTCACCGGGGGGAAGGAGATCGCCGTTGTCGCCGACGAGTCCTGAGACGCCTTCCCCGGACAGCGACTCTGGGCAGCCGGGTCGGACCCCCGATCCGGCGGAACCCACGCACCGACTCGCCGCCTTCGCGTCCTCGCGCGGTCGGTACTACGCGATCTTCCTCGCGGTCTTCTGCGCGGTGCTCATCATCTCGAACATCTCGGCGACGAAGGTCATCGGCTTCGGCCCCATCGTCACCGACGGCGGGGCGTTCCTCTTCCCCATCGCCTACATCCTCGGCGACGTCATCAGCGAGGTCTACGGCTTCAAGGCCGCCCGCAAGGCCGTCATCACCGGCTTCGCCCTGCAGGTCCTCGCGACCCTCGTCTTCTGGCTCGTCCTCATCTCACCGCCGGGACCCGGATACGAGAACCAGGACGCCTTCGCCGCCGTCCTCGGCTTCTACCCGCGCATCGTCCTGGCCTCACTGGCCGGCTACTTCGTCGGCCAGCTCCTCAACTCCTACGTCCTCGTCGCTGTGAAGAAACGGATGGGCGAATCGAAGCTGTGGGTGCGCCTGCTTACCTCGACCGGTGTCGGCGAGTTCGTCGACACCCTCCTCTTCTGCACGATCGCCTTCGCCGGCGTCATCCCCGGCTGGGACTTCGTCAACTACGTCGTCGTCGGCTTCGTCTACAAGGTCGGCGTCGAGGTCATCCTCCTGCCCGTCACGTACCGGGTGATCACCCTCGTCAAACGCCACGAACCGAGCTACGCGCAGGACTGAGCCGCGCTGAGCCTGACTCACGCGTAGTAGCGTCCGAGCACCTCGGTCTCGAGTTCGGAGAACCGACCGTCCTCCATCGCCTGCCGGATCTCGGCGACGAGGCTGACGACGAAGTGCTCGTTGTGGATCGTGCACAGCGTCGAGAAGAGCATCTCCTTGGCCTTGTAGAGGTGGCGCAGGTAGGCGCGCGAGTAGTTCTCGCACGTGTAGCAGTCGCACTCGGGGTCAAGGGGCCCGAAGTCGCGGCGGTACTTCGCACCGGTGAGGTTGTACCGGCCGTCGCGGGTGTAGACCGCGGCATTGCGGGCGACACGGGACGGGGAGACGCAGTCGAAGGTGTCCGCGCCGGTCTTGATCGCCTCGAAGAGATCATCGGGTTCGGAGATGCCGAGGAGGTGACGCGGCTTGTCCTCGGGCAGCTCCTCGCACACCCAGCGGATGATCGTCCCGAGGTTCTCCTTCTCCAGGGCCCCGCCGATGCCGTACCCATCGAAGTCCATCGCGCCGAGGTCGCGGGCGGCCTTGCGCCGCAGATCCTCGTACTGCGCACCCTGGAGGACCCCGAAGAGCGCCTGATAGGGCCGGTGCGAACGCGCCTGAGTCAGCCGCTGGTGCTCCTCGATGCAGCGGATCGCCCACAGCCGGGTCCGTTCGAGCGAGGTCTCCTGGTAGCCGCGGGTGTTGACGAGCGTCGTCAGCTCGTCGAACGCGAACATGATGTCGGCCCCGAGCTCATGCTGGACCTGCATCGAGACCTCGGGCGTGAACCGGTGCATCGTCCCGTCGAGGTGCGATTTGAACGTCACCCCGTCGTCGTCGACGTTCGACAGCCGCTCCTTGCCCGCGGCGATGGCGTCATCGCTCTGCTCGCCCGTGACCTCCATCGAGATGACCTTCTTGAACCCGGCGCCGAGGCTCATCACCTGGAATCCGCCCGAATCCGTGAACGTCGGGCCGGGCCAGTTCATGAACCGCCCCAATCCCCCGGCCTCGTCGACGATGTCCGAACCCGGCTGGAGGTAGAGGTGGTAGGCGTTGGCGAGGACAGCCTGCCCGCCGAGGGCGGCGACGTCCTCGGGCTTGACGGCCTTGACCGTGGCCTTCGTGCCGACCGGAATGAACGCAGGCGTGCGGATCTGCCCGTGCGGGGTGGAGATCACCCCGGTGCGCCCGCCCGTCTCGAGCCTGGTGCCGACCTCGAAGCCGAACTGCGAACGGTCGTTGATGGGCGGTGGTGCTGTCTCAGATGCTGCACGCGAATCGATGTCGGTCACCCGCCAAGTTTAACTGGGTGGATGCGACCGAGACTCACCGCCGTGCTCGAGACCGCCGTGCGCTCCCGCCGTCCCCTCGTCACCGACGGAGGGCTGGGCACCGCGCTCGAGTCCCGCGGCATCGTCCTCGACCACGTCCTGTGGTCGGCCGGTCTCCTCCGTGACGATCCCGATACCCTCGCCGAGGTGCACGCCGCCTTCGCGAGAGCCGGTGCCGACATCGTCACGACCGCGAGCTACCAGATCGGCCCGCGCGCTGGGCTCACAGACACTGGGCTCACGGACACTGGGCCCACGGACACTGCGGTGCGTCGACTGAGTGCCGACAGCGTCACCCTCGCCCGCGAGGCTTCCTCACGCGGCACCGCCGCTCCCGTCCTCATCGCCGGCTCGGTGGGCCCGTTCGGGGCCGTCCTCGGCGACGGGTCCGAATACACCGGCGACTATGCGCTCACCGATGCCGAGTTCGCCGCCTTCCACCGTCCCCGCATCGAAGCTCTCGCCGAGGCGGGCGCCGACGTCATCGCGCTCGAGACCCAACCGAACCTGGCGGAGATCCGGGTGATCGCCGACCTCGTCGAGGAGACCCGCGTCCCTGCGTGGCTGTCGGTGACCCTCGCCGACGGAGGACCCACCGGCGCCCCGCGACTTCCCGACGGCACCCCGCTCACGGCCCTCGCCGAGGTGGCCGCCGCCCATCCGACGGTCCGCGCGGTCGGCGTCAACTGCGTCCGCCCCGCCCAGGTGTCTCCTGCGCTCGAGGCGCTGGCCGCGGTCTCCGACCTGCCCCTCATCGCCTATCCGAACTCGGGCGAGACCTACGATGCGGAGTCGATGACGTGGCAGGATCCGGGGGCGGAGGCGGGCGAGCGCCTCGGCGCGTGGCCGGTCGCGGACTGGATCGCCCGCGGGGCCCGGATCGTCGGCGGCTGCTGCCGGACGACGCCCGCGGACATCGCAGAGCTCGTGCTCAGAGCATCTTCCCGGGGTTGAGGATCCCCAGCGGGTCGAGGGAGTCCTTGATCGCGGCCTGCATGCGCTGGGCACCGGAGTCGAGCTCGCGGCCGAGCCACTCTCGCTTGAGGTAGCCGACCCCGTGCTCGCCGGTGATCGTCCCGCCGAGGTCGAGGCCGAGCTGCATGATCTCCGCGAACGCCTCCTGGGCTTGGGCGACCATCGCCTCGTCGCGGGCGTCGAAGACGACGGAGGGATGCATGTTCCCGTCCCCCGCATGTCCCGCGGTGGCGACGACGACGTCGTACCTCTCGTCGATCTCCCGCAACCGGGCGAAGAACTCGCCGAGGCGGGAGCGGGGCACGCAGACGTCGTCGATGAGCTCGCCGCCACCGATGGTGTTCGCATACGTCTCCATCGCCGGTGCCACGGCCCTCCGGGCGGCGACGAGCATGTCGCTGTCGTCGGGGTCGTCGGAGACGACGATCTCGGTCGCCCCATTGGCCTCGGCGATCGCCTCGAACCCGGCGAGGTCACGGGCCGCCTCGGCGGCGGGCTTGTCGGACTGGACGAGGAGGAGGGCACCGGCGTCGGCGGGCAGGCCGAAGTCGCCGTAGTCATTGATCATCGCCATCGTCGCAGCGTCGATGAATTCGAGCATCGACGGCTGGGCACCGGAGGCCATGAACTCCGCGACCGTGCGGCCCGCCGATTCGGTGTCCGGGAAGATCCCCACCCCAGTCAGCGGCGGCGGCAGGAGCGGGGTGAGTCCCAAGGTGATCTCGACGATGACCCCGAGCGTGCCCTCCGACCCGACGAGGAGAGCGGCGAGGTCGAGGCCGGCCACGCCCTTCGCCGTCGCGCGGCCGAGCTTCGTCACCGTGCCGTCGGCGAGGACGACGGTGAGTCCACGGACGTAGTCCTTCGTCACCCCGTACTTGACGCAGCACATGCCGCCGGCGTTCGTCGCGACGTTCCCGCCGATCGTCGAGATCGCCACCGACCCCGGATCGGGCGGGTAGGCGAGTCCTTCGGCGGCGAGGGCGGCCTTGAGGTCGGCATTGATGACGCCGGGCTCGACCCGGCAGATCTGGTCGACGGGATCGATCTCGACGATCGCGTCCATTCCGGCGAGGTTGAGCAGCAGGGCGCCGTCGACGGCGTTCGCCCCGCCCGAGAGCCCCGTCCGCGCCCCCTGTGTGACGACGGGGATGCGGTGCCCGGTGGCGAAGCGCATGACGGCGACGACATCATCGACGCTCCTGGCCCGGACGAGACCGAGCGCCCGCCCGGCCGGGCAGAAGAGCGCCCGGTCGGAGGCGAAGCCGTCGACGACGTCGCGGTCGGTCACGAGCGCACCGGGGCTGAGCTGCTCGGCGAGCACGCCGAGGCCGGCCGCCGCCTCCTCGACGCTCATCAGCGGGCGGCGAACTCTCGGGCCACCGCGCGCACGCGGTCAAGGGCCTCATCGGCGCCGATGCTCACCCTCACGCCGCCGGAGAGTCGGCGGATCGCCACGGCCTGGGCTGCGCACGCGTCTTCGAACGCGGCCGCGGCGTCGTCGTCGAGGGCGATCCACACATAGTTGCCCTGCGCATCAGGGACGTCGAAGCCGAGGTCGCGCAGGTCAGCGGCGAAGCGGTCACGGGTCGCTGCGACCTCCTTCGCCCGGACGAGCACCTCGTCGACCCGCGCGAGCGACTCCGAGGCGGCGGCCTGAGCGCCGGTGGTGACACTGAACGGGGCGACGACCTGACGCAGAGCGGTGGCGATCTCGGCATCGGCGACGCCGTAGCCGACGCGCAGTCCCGCGAGTCCGTGCGCCTTCGAGAACGTGCGGGCGAGGACGAGGTTGTCGTACTTCCGGAACGCGGCGAGACCGTCGACCGCCTCGGCGTCGGTGGCGAACTCCCAGTACGCCTCGTCGAGGGCGACGATGACCCCGGCGGGCACTTCGGCCATGAATCCGTCGAGCTCGGACGTGCGCACGGACGGACCCGTAGGGTTGTTCGGTGAGCAGAGGAGGACGAGGCGGGTCGTGTCGTCGATCTCGGCGAGCATCCCCGCGAAGTCGTGCCGGCCGTCGGGCAGCAGGGGCACCGCGCGCTTCTCCGCACCGCGGGCCGACGCGAGGATCGGGTACATCTCGAACGACGGCCACGGGTAGACGACGGAGGTCCCAGCCTCGAGGGTGATGTTCGTCAGGGCCGAGAGGATCTCCGAGGCGCCCGCCCCGGGCACGACCTCGCTCGGGTCGACGTCGAGGTAGGCGGCGATCTCGGCGACGAGCTTCGCCGACTTCGGATCAGGATAGGCGGCGGGCACCTGCGTCGCGGCGGCCACGGCTTCGGTGATGCCCGGCAGCGGGGCGAAGTGGTTCTCGTTCGACGACAGTTTGTACGGGGCCAGCCCCGGGGCATCCGACGGCGGTTTGCCGGGCTTATAGGGCGGGAACTGGGTCAGGGCATCGCGAAGGAGGAATCGTTTCGACATGCACATATCGTGACACAGGCAACGAATGCTCGGCACAGCGGCCGGCATTCGAGAGGGGTGCCCGTGCCCGCACATGGGAGGTGGCCCTGAGATCGCGGGATCGATCAGGGCCACCGGGGATGATGAGTCCGGGACTCGAGGGGACGCGTGTCGTGCCGAACGCGGAAGGGGACGTGGGTGGCGACCCCTTCACTCATCTAGACCGGAAACTGCGCCTGTTCGTTCGCGACTCCGGGAAGATTTTTCTCGATTCGGCAAACTCCCAGGTCAGCGGGTTGGCACAGATTGCCGACCACATCAGGAGATTCCGCATTGTGAGAGCACGACGGGTGTATCTAGAATGGGAGGTCAGTGCTTCCCCTGCGCACCCCACCGGCGAACGAGCGCGGCACCCTCCCCTCGCGCGGGTTCGACGGTCGAATTCCCCGCTTCCGACGATGACGAGTCCATGACCGAATCCCCCAGTCCCACCCCTGACGACGAGAGTCCCGTGGACGACGGCGGGACGGCGACCGATGCCGAGCTCGTCGCTCTCATCCGGGAGCACACCCCGGATTCGGCCAGCGGACGGCAGGCCTTCGCAGAGCTCTACGCCCGCCACCACGATCCCGCCCTCCACTACGCGATCCGCCTCACCGGCGACCGCCCGCGCGCCGAGGACGCCGTCGCCGAGGCGTTCGCGAAGATCTGGCGCGCGTGGGGCAACGGCGCGGGCCCCGAAGACGCATTCAAGTCCTACCTCATGACCGCCGTGCGCTCGGAGTCCTACCGCTGCACCGCGACGACGAGCGCGACGACCGCCGTCCTTCCCGAGGTCCTCGACGTCCTCGCCGGCAGCAGCTCGCGGGATCACGCGAACGAGATCGCCGAACGCGAGCACCTCGCCCGTGCGTTCTCCTCACTGCCGGAGACCTGGCAGACCGCGATCACGCTCATCGACATCGACGGCACCCCCACCGCCGAGGCGGCAGGGGCCCTCGGCCTCTCGCCGAACTCCTTCAACTCCCTGCTCCGCCGGGCTCGGGAGGGACTGCGCACCGCCTACCTCCAGGAGCTCGTCGAACCGGCCAGGCCCGCATGCGCGGCGTACTCCTCCGAACTCGCCCGCTACGTCCGCAAGCAGCTCGGCCGCCGACGGGGAGCATCGATCGAGACGCATCTGCGGCACTGCCAGTACTGCCGCCGGCAGACGCAGCTGCTCGGGCGCATCAACACGAAGCTCGGGGCGTGGCTGACCCCCGCCGTCCTCGCCGCCGCGCTCATCGAATCCGAGCAGTTCCCGGCTGTCCCGCTCGTCGCCGCCGCGAACGCCGGAGCAGAGCCGGCCGGGGCAGAGTCGGCCGGAGCAGAGTCGGCCGGCGCGCAGAACTCCGAGACCGTCTTCTTCAGTTCCCAGTCCGGCAGCGGCGCGGCAGGCTCGCCTTCGGGTCTTGCCCTCGGCCTCAAGATCGCCGCGGCCGCCCTCATCGCGACGGCGGCGATCGCCGCGACCGTGTGGGCACTCGACCCGAGCCCGAACGCTCCGGAGGTCGAGGGTCCCACCTCCTCGCCCGTGCAGCCGGAGACCGGCCTGGCCGACGACGACCCCGGCGAGGACCTGCGCTCTCCGGTCGCCCCTCCGGCGGCCGGCTCTCCCGATGCCGATGTGCCCGCGGTCCCGGCGAATGAAGGACCTCGGAACCCGGCCCCTGCTCCTCCGGCTCCCGGCGAGCCCGGCGGTCCGAACGCGGCGCCGCCGGCACCTCGCGATCCCGGCCCGAACAATCCTGGTCCCAACGATCCCGGACCGGGGGATCCCGGCCCGGGACGGCCCGCGCCTCCGCCGCCGACCGGTCCTCCGCCATCGGAACCACCTCCGACGAGCCCTCCGCCGACAGAACCTCCACCGACGAGTCCTCCACCGACGGAGCCTCCGCCGACGAGCCCGCCTCCGACGAGCCCGCCGCCGACAGAGCCACCGCCGACAGAACCTCCTCCGACGAGCCCTCCCACTCCGTCTCCGACGCCGACGGAGCCCGGTGACAACTGCCACGATGTCGGCTGGGGTTGGCACTGCCATTGATCGGGGTCCGTGCGGGCGGCAACGGCCCCGACTTCGGCCCGGACCCCGGCGGGGAGTAATGTGAAGGTCGATACTTCACACCTCTGACGAAGATTGCGAGCGGAAATGCCCTCAACGCAGGAAAAGGTCGACGTTGTCCTCATCGGCAGCGGCATCATGAGCGCCACCCTCGGCGCGATGCTGACCGAACTCCAGCCCGAATGGGATATCCGGGTCTACGAGAAGCTCGACTATGTCGCCAAGGAGAGCTCCGACCCGTGGAACAACGCCGGCACCGGTCACGCAGCTCTGTGCGAGCTCAACTACACCCCCGAGGATGCGAACGGCCACATCGACCTGAAGAAGGCCTCGCAGATCAACGAGCAGTTCCACCACTCGCGCCAGTACTGGTCGCACCTCGTCGACACCGGCGTCCTTCCGGAGCCGAAGAACTTCATCAACCAGGTCCCGCACATCAGCTACGGCCGCGGCGAGAAGGGTCGGGACTACATCAGGAACCGTCGTGAGCAGATGGTCCGCAACCCGCTCTTCGCCGAGATGGAGTACACCGACGACCCGGCCACGCAGGCCGAATGGCTGCCGCTGATGTTCGAGGGCCGCGGACCGGGCCAGGTCAACGGCATCTCCCGGACCCAGATCGGCACCGACGTCGACTTCGGTTCGCTCTCCCGCCAGCTCCTGCGCTACATGGCCGACAAGGGTGCGACGATCCGCACGAGCCACCAGGTCACCGACCTCGACCGCTCCTCCGACGGCTGGACCGTCACGGTCCGTGACCTGCTCTCCCGCGAGACGCACAAGGTGAGTGCGAAGTTCGTCTTCATCGGCGCCGGCGGCGGCGCCCTGCCGCTGCTCCAGAAGTCCGGGATCCCCGAAGGACGCGGCTACGGCGGCTTCCCCGTCTCCGGCATCTTCCTGCGCACCGCGAACCCCGAGCTCGTCTCCCGCCACCAGGCGAAGGTCTACGGCCAGGCCTCCTTCGGCGCACCCGCGATGTCCGTGCCCCACCTCGACACCCGCGTCGTCGACGGCAACGACTACCTCATGTTCGGCCCCTACGCCGGGTTCTCGCCGAAGTTCCTCAAGCGCGGTCGCTTCACCGACCTGCCGTTCTCCGTCCGCGGGAACAACCTGCCGACGATGCTCGGCGTCGCCAAGGACAACACGGACCTCGTCACCTACCTGCTCTCCGAACTCGCAGCCTCGAAGAAGGCCCGATTCGCGGCGATGAACGAATTCATCCCCGAGGTCGACCCTGCCGACTGGGAGTTCATCCAGGCCGGTCAGCGCGTCCAGGTGATGAAGCACGATGCCAAGCGCGGCGGCGTCCTCGGGTTCGGCACCGAACTCGTGTCCTCGGCCGACGGTTCGATCGCCGCCCTCCTCGGCGCCTCACCGGGTGCGTCGACCGCGGTGGCGATCATGCTCGGCCTGCTCAAGACCTGCTTCCCCCGCCAGTACGACGGATGGGAGCCCGCGCTCAAGGACATGGTCCCCTCGCTCGGGCGCAGCCTCGCCGACGACGAGACTCTGCTCACCGAGCTCTCCGAGTACACCGCCAGGACCCTTCAGCTCATCTGAGGCGCTGCAGCCCACCTGAGGCGCTCCAGCTCCACACCTCAGCCGTCAGGTCCCGCTCTCAGAGCTCGACCTGGCGGTTGACGTCCTTGTAGAGGAGGTAGCGGAAGCGGCCGGGTCCGCCCGCGTAGCAGGCCTGCGGGCAGAAGGCGCGCATCGAGATGAAGTCGCCCTCCTGCACCTCGACCCAGTCGCCGTTGAGACGATAGACGGCCTTGCCCTCGAGGACGTAGAGGCCGTGCTCCATCTCGTGCGTCTCCGCGAACGGGATGACCGCGCCGGGTTCGAAGGTGACGATGTTGACGTGCATGTCGTAGGCGAGGTTCCCAGGATCCAACGGCCGCGTCGTCCGCCACCGGTTGTCGGTTCCCGGCATCGGGGACGGTTCGACGTCGGCCTCGTTGCCGAAGGCCGCCTCGGGGATGAGCCCGGCCGCCGGCTGGTAGCGCTTGCGCACCCAGTGGAAGCGGGCCGCCTCGGCGCCGGTCGACTGCGCAGACCACGTCGATCCGGCCGGCAGGTACGCGAACCCGCCCGGGGTGAGCACATGGTCGGTGCCCTCATGGGTGACGGTGAGCTCACCGGCCATGACGAAGAGGAATCCCTCGACCTCGGGCTGCGGTTCGGGGGCCTGCGAGCCGCCGCCGGGCTGGACCTCGAGGATCGTCTGCGAGAACGTCACCGCTCCCCCTGCCACCGGCTTGCTCAGCACCCACGAGCGCGTGTCCGACCATTCGGGCAGCGCCGAGGTGACGATGTCGCGCAGCACCCCACGCGGGATGACCGTGTAGGCCTCGGTGACGATCGCCCTGTCGGTGAGCAGATCCGACTGCGGCGGGTGCCCACCGGTCGGAGCCCAATAGGTGTACGGGTCGGTGGTGATGCTCATGCGCGGGTCTCCTTCTCTGTGGCGATGCCGCCGGTGCGGGCGATCTGCTCGAGCACCTCGGCGGACATGTCGGTGCGTTCGGCGATGTCCTCGGGCGTGTGCGCCCCGCAGGACAGGCCCCGGCTGAGGTAGCGGGCGAGCGCCTTCGCCGTCGCCGGTTCGTCGAGGACGGCCGAGTCCTCCTGCCCGACGTAGCTGCGCAGCCGCTGCGTTGCGAGCTCGAGCCCCTCCCGGTAGAACCGGAAGGTCGAGAGGAACCGGGTCGGCAGCTGGTGCGGGTGCATGTCCCAGCCCTGGTAGATGCCGCGGCGCAGATGTCTGCGCACGAGGCGGGCGTGGAGGCTCCACGCCTGCTCGATCGCCGCCGGATCCCCGACCGGGAGGATGTTCGTCGACCCGTCGGAGAGGTGGACGCCGGTGCCGGCGACGGCGACCATCATCTGATTCTTCGCGAAGTCCGCGACGGGATGCTCCATCGACTGGTAGGCGGCGGCCACGCCCATCGACGCCGAGTAGTCGTACGTGCCGTAGTGGAGCGAGGTGATGCGTCCCGCTCCGGCGTCGAGGACCCGGCCCACGGGCACGGTGCCGTCGGCGCCGAGGATGAGCTGCGGGGTCTCGACCTGGACTTCGAAGGTCAGTGCCCCGTCGTCGAGGCCGTGCTCCTCCTCGAGGTCGCGCAGTGCCGCGACCATGGCCGTCACCTGGTCGGCGGTGCTCACCTTCGGCAGGGTGAGGACGAGCCCCTCGGGCAGGGAGCCGTGGGCGGCGATGACGCCTGAGACGAAGAGGTCGAGGGTGCGCAGACCCCGTGCCCGGGTCGCAGCCTCGAGGCACTTGAACCGGATCCCGACGAACGCCGGCGCGGTGTCCTCGGCCATCCCGGCCACGACCGCACGGGCCGCCTCGCGCACCGCGGCGTCCTCGGTCTCGTCGCCCTGGTCGCCGAAGCCGTCCTCGAAGTCGTAGCGGAGATCCTCGATCGGCTCCGTCGTCAGCTTCCGCGTCACCGCCTCGGCGAGCAGCTCCGCCTCCCGGGCGACCTGGTGGAGGCTCGGCGGGGTGAGCCCCAGGGTCTCGTCGGCCTCCCTGCGGGCGGCGACGATGACGCGTTCGGCGAGCTGGACCATGCCGCCGTTGTCCTCGACGGCGGCGAGCGCCTGCTCACCCCACTGCCGGGGGACGGTCGGATCGGCCTGGTGACCTGGGACGTAGACCGTGTGGATGGGTTGGCGCACGTCCCGATCGCCCGGATAACGCGTGCTCAGCAGCTCGTCCGTGTCCGCGAGCAGAGCATCGATGTCATCGAGCGTTGATTGCTTCACTTCATCCTCTTCCGTTGCCGTGTGAGCGAGCACGGCCACGATGCCGGCTCCCCACCATTGTCACCCACATTCACCGCGAGACCGCGGCGACCGCCTCGGCGACCTTCTTCGCGACCTCGGGGTCGAAGACCGAGGGCACGACGTAGCCGGGATGGAGGTCCTCCTCCGGGATGCACGAGGCGATCGCGTCGGCGGCGGCGACCATGATCGACTCGTCGACGTCGGTGGCCTCGGCGTCGAGGAGACCGCGGAAGATCCCGGGGAACGCGAGGACGTTGTTGATCTGGTTCGGGTAGTCGCTGCGCCCGGTGGCGACGACGGCGGCGTGCTTGAGCGCCTCGGCGGGGTCGACCTCGGGATCGGGGTTGGCCATCGCGAAGACGAGCGCCCCGTCATTCATCGCGGCGATGTCGTCACCGTTCAGCACGTTCGGAGCCGAGACGCCGATGAAGACGTCGGCACCGCGGACCGCCTCCTTGAGGCTGCCCTCGAAGCCCTCGGGGTTCGTGTTCTCCTTCAGCCACACCTTGTGCTCGGTGTCGACGGTCGAGTTCGGTCCGATCGCCCCGTCCCGACCGCATGCGATGATCGTCTGCGCCCCGGCGACCTGGAGGAGACGGATGATCGCGTGCCCGGCAGCACCGACCCCGGAGACGACGATGCGCACCTCGGCGATGTCCTTGCCGACGACCTTGAGGGCGTTCTTCAGCGCCGCGAGCGTGACGATGCCCGTGCCGTGCTGGTCGTCGTGGAAGACGGGGATGTCGAGTTCGGCGCGCAGGCGGCGTTCGATCTCGAAGCAGCGTGGGGCCGAGATGTCCTCGAGGTTGATCCCCCCGTAGGCCGGGGCGATGGCCTTGCAGATCGCGATGATCTCCTCGGTGTCCTTCGTGTCGAGGGCCACCGGCCACGCATCGACCCCCGCGAACTGCTTGAAGAGGACGGCCTTGCCCTCCATCACCGGCATCGCCGCTTCGGGCCCGATGTCGCCGAGGCCGAGGACCGCGGTCCCGTCCGTGACGACGGCGACGGTGTTGCGTTTGATCGTCAGGCGCCTCGCGTCGTCCTTGTTCGCAGCGATCGCCTTGCACACCCGAGCCACGCCGGGGGTGTAGGCACGGGAGAGGTCGTCGCGGTTGCGCAGCGGCACCTTCGGCGTCGATTCGAGCTTCCCGCCGAGGTGGAGGAGGAAGGTCCGATCGGAGACCTTCCGGACGTCGACGCCGGGCAGGGCGCTCAGCTCGGTCGAGACCTCCTCGGCGTGGGCGACGTCGCGGGTGTCGGCACTGACGTCGATGACGACGGTGTCCGGGGTGGACTCGACGACGTCGAGCGCGGTGATGCCGGCCCCGGTCGCCGCGGCCGCGGCCACGAGGTCCGAGGTCGACGACTGCCCGACGGCCGTGGCCACACGCAGGGTGATGGAGTATCCGGGGCTGGGAACAGCCATGATGTCATCCTCTCTGATGGAATCATTTCCGTATTACGGATGTTAGCTTCTGCATCATGGAAAATCTAGCGGGAGCGGGCGGTCAACGGAAACTTTCTTCCATTCCGCAGTAGACTGAGCGGAGGTGTCGCCCACTTCGAGGAAGAGGACTACGGATGACCACGAACGACTCAGCCACCCCCGCGATCCGCCAGACCAAGGGCGGGGTGCAGTCCGTCGAGCGCGCGTTCGGCCTCCTCGAGTGCATCGCGAACTCCTCCGGCTCGGCCACGCTCAGCCACATCGCCGCCGACGTCAACCTCCCCCTGCCGACGATCCACCGGCTGCTCTCGACCCTGCTCGGCCTCGGCGTCGTCCGTCAGCTGCCGGGCCGCGGCTACGCACTCGGGCCGGGACTCGTGCGCCTGGGCAATCTCGCCGGTGCGCAGCTCGGGGCGATCGCCCGACCCTACCTGCGCACGCTGGTCGAGGAGCTCGGCGAGTCCGCGAACGTCGCGACCCTCGACGGGGACATGGTCGTCTACGTCGATCAGGTCGCCTCCGAGCGGCAGATGCGGATGTTCACCGAGGTGGGACGCCGCACCCATATGCACGACACCGGTGTGGGCAAGGCGATCCTCGCCGAGCTCGACCCCGAGCAGGTCCGCCACATCGTCACCACCGCGGGCATGCCCACCCCGACCGAGCACAGCATCGGCACGATCGAGGAGCTCGAAGCCGAACTCGAGCGGATCCGTCAGCGCGGGTACTCGATCGACGAACAGGAGCAGGAGCTCGGGGTGCGCTGCTTCGCGATGTCCGTCCCCGATGCCCCGTCCCCGCTCGCGATCTCCGTCTCCGGGCCGATCAGCCGCGTCGACGAGGACTTCGCCGACCGCGCGATCCCCCTGCTCCGCTCGGCGGCCGAGCAGATCTCCCGCGACATGCGCCGCGGCTCCTGAGCCCCCTCAGGCATCCCCGCCCGCCGTGCCCGAGCTGCCCGCGCTGACGTCGTCGAGTCGGTACCTCCGGGCCGCCTCGGCGGGGGCCGCAGTCGGCACCTCGCCCCGGTCGGCGAGGAGCTGCAGGGCCCGGACGACCATCGAATGGGCGTCGATGCGGAAGTGACGCCGGGCTGCTGCCCGTGTGTCGGAGAAGCCGAACCCGTCGGCGCCGAGCGTCGCGAAGTCCTGGGAGAGGAAGGGCCGGATGAGATCCGGCTGCGTCGAGTCGAAGTCGCTGGTGGCGACGATCGGACCCGGTTCCCCGCCGAGGCGGTGGCGGACGTAGGGCACCCGCGGGGCGGCCTCGACGTCGGTGAGGCGCGCGGCCTCGCACTCGAGTCCGTCCCGGCGCAGCTCCGCCCACGAGGTCACCGACCACACGGCGGCATCGACGTCCCAGTCCTGGGCGAGCAGCCCGCGGGCCTCGAGCGCCCACGGCACCGCGACCCCTGAGGCGAGGAGCTGCACGCGCGGACGCGACCCTGCCCCCGCCTCGGCGATCCGGTGGATGCCCCTGAGGATCCCCTCGACGTCGACGTCCTCGGGTTCGGCCGGCTGGACCATCGGCTCGTTGTAGACGGTGAGGTAGTACATGACGTTGCGCACCGCCTCGCCGAGGTCGTGCTCGCCGTACATCCGGTGGAGGCCGTCGCGCATGATGTGGCCGATCTCGTAGCCGAAGGCGGGATCGTAGATCCGCACGGCCGGGTTCGTCGCCGCGAGCACGGGCGAGTGCCCGTCCGCGTGCTGGAGCCCCTCCCCGGTCAGGGTCGTCCGCCCCGCGGTCGCACCGATGATGAACCCGCGGGTCATCTGGTCGGCGGCCGCCCAGAACGCGTCGCCGGTGCGCTGGAAGCCGAACATCGAGTAGAAGACGTAGATGGGGATCATCGGCTGCCCATGTGTCGAGTACGCGGTGCCGGCGGCGGTGAACCCGGCGGCCGCCCCCGCCTCGTTGATCCCGACGTGGAGGAGCTGACCGGAGCTCGCCTCCTTGTAGGAGAGGAAGAGCTCCCGGTCGACGGCGAGGTAGTTCTGCCCGTTGGGGTTGTAGATCTTCGCCGTCGGGAAGAATGCGTCGATGCCGAAGGTCCTCGCCTCGTCGGGGATGATCGGCACGATCCGCTCCCCCACGCCCTTCTCGCGCATGAGGTCCTTGAGCAGGCGGACGAAGGCCATCGTCGTCGCCGCCTTCTGCTGCCCTGATCCCTTCTTGGTCTGGGCAAAGGCCTTCTCGCTCACCGCGGGCAGGGTGATCGCACCGCGCTCGGTCCTCCGTTCGGGGACGAACCCGCCGAGGCGGCGGCGCCGCTCGATGAGGTACTCGATCGCCTCGTCGTCGGGTCCCGGATGGTAGTAGGGCACCTGGTACGGGTCGGCATCGATGACGGCATCGGAGATCGGGATGTCCATCCGGTCACGGAAGGCCTTGATGTCATCGGCGGAGAACTTCTTCATCTGATGGGTCGCATTGCGCGACTCGAAGCTCGTCCCCAAGCCGTAGCCCTTGACGGTCTGGACGAGGACGACGGTGGGCCGATCGGGCTCCCGGACCGCCCGGTCGTAGGCGGCGAAGACCTTCTGGTAGTCGTGGCCGCCGCGCTTGAGGTTCCAGATGTCGTCGTCGCTGAGGTGCTCGACGAGGCCCTTCGTCACCGGAGAGCGGCCGAAGAAGTTGTCGCGGATGAACCCACCGGACTCGGCCTTGAACGTCTGGTAGTCCCCGTCGAGGGTCTCGTTCATGATCCGCACGAGCTCACCGGTGCGGTCGGCGGCGAGCAGGGAGTCCCATTCGCGGCCCCAGAGGACCTTGATGACATTCCAGCCGGCGCCGGTGAAGACCGCCTCGAGCTCCTGGACGATCTTGCCGTTGCCGCGCACGGGCCCGTCGAGGCGCTGGAGGTTGCAGTTGACGACGAACGTGAGGTTGTCGAGCCCCTCGTTCGCCGCGAGCTGGAGTGCGCCGCGCGATTCGGGTTCGTCCATCTCCCCGTCGCCGAGGAACGCCCACACCCGCTGCTCGGAGGTGTCGGCGATCCCGCGGTGGTGGAGGTAGCGGTTCATCTGCGCCTGGTAGATCGCGTTGATCGGCCCGAGCCCCATCGACACGGTCGGGAACTGCCAGAAGCCGGGCATGAGGCGCGGGTGCGGGTAGGAGCTCAGGCCGTTCGGCGCCCGGGAGGCCTCCTGGCGGAAGCCGTCGAGCTGCGCCTCGGTGAGCCTGCCCTCGAGGTAGGCGCGGGAGTACATGCCCGGGGAGGCATGGCCCTGGAAGAACACCTGGTCGCCGCCGCCGGGATGGTCCTGGCCGCGGAAGAAGTTGTTCAGCCCGATCTCGTAGAGTGTCGCCGCCCCGGCATAGGTCGAGATGTGCCCGCCGACGGAGATCTCCGGCCGCTGGGCCCGGTGGACGAGCATCGCGGCGTTCCAGCGCAGCCACTTCCGGTAGCGGCGCTCGAGGCGCTCATCCCCCGGATAGGCGGGCTCCTGGTCGGCCGGGATGGTGTTGACGTAGTCCGTCGTCGTCACCTTGGGCTGGGCGACGGAGTTCGTCGCCGCCCTCCGGCGCAGGGCCTCCATGATCTCACCGGCGCGCAGGGTGCCCTGGGTGCTCACGAGCCCCTCCCAGGACTCGAGCCACTCGTCGACCTCCTCGTCGGCGGTGGTTGCGGTGGTGCTGGTTGCGGTGGTGTGGTCGGGGCGGGAGGACAGTGCAGTCATCGGGGTTTGCCTCTCTGTCAGGGGTCGACGAAAAGTCGGGGTCAACGCGGTGCGGGGTCGACGAACGGACCCGCGGGAGGGTCTCCCGCGGGTCCGAGTCCGCTCTAGCGGGTCAGCAGAAGCCCCGGACGTTCGTCCAGGCGTCCTTCGACTCCTCGACGCCGTCGCGGGTGAAGGTCGCCTCGATGAGACCGTAGGGACGGTCGGCGACGATGAAGACCTCGTTCGGGTTCTCGAGCTCGAAGCGCTCGATGTCGTAGAGGAAATGGTGCTTGTTCGGGCACGAGAAGCGGATCTCGTCGATCTCGTCGACCTGGTCGATGACCTTCTCGCCCATCTTGTACAGGGTCTGCTGCAGGGCCTTCGAGTAGTGGTCGGTGAAGGCGTCGAGGATGATCGCCTTGACCTTCTCGTACGTCGCCTCGAAGTCGAGGTCGGTCGTGTTGTAGACCCAGCGGGTGGCGATGTCGGTCGCCAGTATCCGGTCCTCGGTCTCCGGCAGCGTCGTGTACTTGTCCCGCGGGTAGCCGACGAATCCGGAGCCGGTGGTCTTGAGCACCGTGAGGTCGCGGAAGCCGGAGATGAGGGTGTCCTTGTCGCCGTCACGGGTGAGCAGCGCCGTGCGCACCTCGGGGGCGGCTCGGTAGAACGAGTGGTCGTGGTCGTTGATCCGGTCCCAGCCGAACTCCTCGGCCTCCCAGCGTCCGCCGCTCACCCAGTCGAAGCTTGAGGTGAAGTGGTCGGCGAGCCCGAGGAGGAACTGCTCCGGGGAGGTCACTCCGAGCTCTTTCGCCTTCGCGAAGATCGTGTTCTTCTGGGTGTCCGTGGCGACGACGTGCTCGTTGTCGCCCTCGGTGTGCGCGGTCTCGAAGTCGCCCCACAGCTGGGAGGTGACGTTGAGATCACGGATCTCGTGGCGGTCGGTGTCGCGGTAGACCCGCATGAGGCGGTTCTCCGCCTTGCCGTACTGGTTCGTCGTGAGTTTCACTGTGCTCATTGCCGTACTCCTCGTTGTGCCGTGATCGGCCCGGATATCGAAAACGAGGCTGCCGGGTCTCCGGCGAGCTTCGGCGGTTTGTTGAGGATGGAGATCCTGCAGGGGGCCTGCTTCCCCTGGTGTCTGTGGTCGCGCAGTGCTGTGGTGCCTCAGCTTCCCCGGTACGTGCTGTACGCGAACGGGCTGAGCAGCAGCGGGATGTGGTAGTGGGCTTCGCCCTCCTTGACGGTGAAGTCGATCGTCACCTGCGGGTGGAAGTGGTCCATGCCCTGGGCCTCGAAGTACTCTCCGGTGCCGAAGACGATTCGGTAGGTTCCCGGCTCGAGGCGCTCGGGTCCGAAGTCGCTGACCCGGCCGCCCGCGTCGGTGCGGGCGCTGACGATCTCGGTGTCCCCGTCGAAGAGGGTGACGGCGAGGTCCGCGGCCGGAGTGCCTGCGGTCGAGTCGAGGGCGTGGGCGGTGATGAAGCTCATGCGAGGATCCCTGAGAGTCGGAGGACGGCGATCTCGATGAGCTGGTCGCCCACCTCGGCGAGTTCGTCCTCGGGCGTGTTGGTCATGCGGCGGTCGAGTTCGGCCAGGATCTCCTCCGGCGTGCGGCCGGCGGCGCGGATGAGGAAGACCCGGTCGAAGCGCTCCTCGTAGGCGGCGTTGCCGGCGCGCAGACGCTCCTCGACGGATCCGTCGAGGGCGCCGAGTCCGGCCTGTTCGCGGGAGGAATGGGCAGCCTCGGCGGAATCGCCTACGGCCTTCTCCCCGATCCGGGGATGATGGGCGAGCGCGGCGGAGATCTCCTCGGGCCGCAGCGGCGAGGCGACGGTGCGGGCACGCTCGAGCGCCGCCTCGACATCGGCGTAGGGGCGACCGGCGACGACGCCGGAGATCCAGCGCTCGACGTCGAGGCACGGGCGCACGACCTCGCGGGCCTCACCCTCCGGCAGCCGATCGAATTCGATCAGGTCCACATCGACCTCGTTTCGCATCTCGGAAGCACTCTTCCATTCGTTGCCTCGAGTGTGGCCCGGGTCTCACAGCGATGTCAAATCCACCCACCGTGACGATGAGACCCGCGGTAGCACCGGGAAAGTCATCGCTTTCGGAAATATTTTTCCGTATGATGAACGCAAGTGCGCCAGTGGTGTCGAGTGGAACCGTGAGGTTGAATGTGCTCATGAGCGAAGAAGCCCCCGTCATCGTCTGCGCGCCCGATTCCTTCAAGGGCTCAGCCGGTGCCCCCGCCGCGGCCGCGGCACTCGCCCGTGGAGCGGCCCGGGCCTTCCCCAGCGCGCGGATCACGCAGCTGCCCTTCGCCGACGGCGGTGAGGGCACGCTCGAAGCGCTGCTGGCCGTCTGGGGCACCCCGGCGCGGACCGTCGACGTCGTCGACGCGCTCGGGCGCCCGACCACCGCCCGCTACGGGCTCTCCGCCGACGGGAGGACCGCGGTCATCGAGGCGGCCCAGGCCAATGGTCTGCCCCAAGTCTCCGACGTGCCTCTCGAACCCGAGCGGGCGGGAACCTACGGCGTCGGCCTCATCGCCTCCCGCGTCCTCGAGGAGGGGGTCGACGAGATCCTCCTCTGCATCGGCGGCTCGGCGAGCACCGACGGCGGCACCGGAATCGTCACCGCGCTCGGGGCCAGGTTCACCGATGCGGCGGGCGAACCCATCCCGCCCGGCGGCGGTGGTCTGGCGTCGCTGTCCGCCGTCGACGACTCCGGCCTCGACCCGCGTGCCCGCGCCGTGCGCTGGCGCATCGCCGTCGACGTCGACAACCCGCTCACCGGTCCCCGCGGCGCCGCTGCCGTGTTCGGTCCGCAGAAGGGCGCCGATGCCCCCGCCGTCGAGCGTCTCGATGCCGGTCTCACCCACGTCGCCGAGGTGCTCGCCGGGTCCGCAGCCGAGGCCGAGTCGATGGCCGCGACCCCCGGATTCGGAGCCGCCGGCGGGATCCCGCTCGCGCTCACCGCCCTCCTCGGCGCCGAGGTCGTGCCCGGGTCGACGATGGTCGCCGAGGCGGTCGGGCTGTCTCAGTCCCTCGCCGACGCCGATCTCGTCCTCACCGGGGAGGGGTCGTTCGACTCGCAGTCGCTCGGGGGCAAGGTCGTCGCGGCCGTCCGCGATCATGCCCCCGCCTCGGCGAGCATCATCGTCGTCGCCGGACGGGTCGCACTCACTCCCGCCGAGTGCCGGGAGGCCGGCATCACCGCGGCGCTCTCGATCGCCCCGGGGCCGGCGGACCTCTCCGAACTCTCGGCGCAGGCTGAGGACCTCATCGAATCGACCGCCGCCCATGCATGCGCGCTCGTGGCGGCCGGGCACCAGCAGGCAGGACACCAACCGAAAGGGCACTGATCATGGCGAACACACTCACCGTCGGCCAGCAGGCACCGGACTTCTCCCTCCAGGACGCCGACGGCCGGACCTATTCGAAGGAGGGTCTCGCAGGACAGCGGTTCATCCTCTACTTCTACCCGAAGGCCGCGACTCCGGGCTGCACGACCGAGGCGTGCGACTTCCGCGACAACCTCGCCTCCCTGACCGCCGGAGGCTTCGCCGTGCTCGGGGTCTCCCCCGACAGCCCCGAGGAGCTCCAGTCGTTCGCCGCGGACGAGTCGCTGACCTTCCCGCTGCTCTCCGACTCAGACAGCGCCGTCGCGAAGGCCTACGGCAGCTTCGGGGAGAAGACGATCGGCGACCGCACCGTCGAAGGCACGCTGCGTTCGACCTTCGTCGTCGACGAGTCGGGCGCGCTGCAGCTCGCCGAGTACAACGTCTCCCCCGACGGCCATGTCCGTCGCCTCCGAGAGACCCTCGACGTCTGAGACTCGACGCCTCAGCCTGAGGGCACACGACGACGCGGCACCGCAGAAGTCCTGCGGTGCCGCGTCGTCGTCGGGGCGCGATCAGGCCGTGAGCAGGCGGCCGTGCGGGGCGTCGAAGTCGACGGGAGTGCCGGCGAGCAGGGTCTGCCTCACGGCCCCGCGCACGGTGCGCTGGTCGTAGGCGGTGATCTGGTTGCGGTGGTGGAGCTCGGTCGCAGACACCGTCCACTCCTCCTCGGGGGCGAAGAGCGCGAAGTCCGCGGAGTTGCCCACCGCGATCGACCCTTTGCCCTCGACGCGGGCGATCGCCGCGGGGGCGGCCGACATCCAGCGGACCACCTCGGCGAGCCCGATGCCCCGCCGCTGCGCCTCCGTCCAGACGAGCGGGAGGCCGAGCTGGAGGGAGGAGATCCCGCCCCATGCCGCTCCGAAGTCACCGGACTCGAGGAGTTTGAGCTCCGCGGTCGAGGGCGAGTGGTCGGAGACGATGCAGTCGATCGTGCCGTCGATGAGCCCCTGCCACAGGGCCTCCCGGTTGGCCTCCTCGCGGATCGGCGGGCAGCACTTGTGCGTCGTCGCCCCGTCGGGGATCTCCTCGGCGGAGAAGACGAGGTAGTGGGGGCAGGTCTCGACGGTGAGCCGGACCCCCTCGGCCTTCGCCTCGGCGATCTGGGGCAGCGCATCGGCGGAGGAGAGGTGGAGGATGTGCGCGCGCCCGCCGGTGGCGCGTGCGGCGTCGATGACGCGTCCGATCGCGACGTTCTCGGCTTCGCGGGGGCGGGAGGCGAGGAAGTCGGCGAACCTCCGCCCCGAGGCGGTCGGGGCCTCGGCCATGACCGCGTGGTCCTCGGCGTGGACGATGAGGAGGCCGTCGAAGCCCGCGATCTCCGCGAGGTCGGTCTCCATCTCCGCCGGGGTGAGCGGCGGGAACTCGTCGACGCCGGAGTCCTCGAGGAAGCACTTGAAGCCGAAGACCCCGGCCTCGTGGAGGGGGCGCAGCTCCCCGGTGTTGCCGGGGATCGCCCCGCCCCAGAAGCCGACGTCGACGAAGGCCTTGGGTGCGGCGACGGCCCGCTTCGTCTCCAGGGCGTCGACATCGACCGTCGGGGGCAGGGAGTTGAGCGGCATGTCGAGGATCGTCGTCACGCCCCCGGCCGCCGCCGCCTTCGTCGCCGAGGCGAATCCCTCCCATTCGCTGCGTCCGGGATCGTTGACGTGGACGTGGGTGTCGACGAGGCCGGGCAGGAGCACCTGCGTGTCGTCGACGTCGAGGACCTGCGCCGAGGTGGTGCTCACCCGGTCCTCCCCCGTCGCGATCTCGACGATCCGTCCGTCGCGCACGGCCACCTCGGCGGCGGCGATGCCCTCGGGCAGGAGCGCGCGCTTCGCGCGGATGATGAGATCGACGCCGGCATCGGCCTCGGCCGGCGTCTGGGTCTGTGCGCCATCGACGCTCATGGGTTCCTCCTCGAATTCCTGAGCCTAGGGTCGGCCCCGCTCACGGGGCCATGGTATACCGGCGATCGGTCACTTCGCTGCTGCGAGTTCGCTCAGCGGGGTGAGCGCGGTGGGGGCGTCGGCCGGGGTCTGGGCGAGGACGTCGAACTCGTTGATGGCATCGAGGGCGAGCCCCATCGAGATGTTCGTGATCCTCTCGAGGATGATCTCGACGACGACGGGCACCTGGTGTTCGTCCATGAGCTCCTTGGCCACGCGCAGCCCTTCCCCGATGAGCTCGGGATCCTCGACGCGCAGCGCCTTGCAGCCGAGCCCCTGGGCGACGGCGACGTGGTCGACGCCGTAGCCGGCGGTCTCGCCCGTGGAGTTGATGTTGTCGAAGGCGAGCGAGACCTGATAGTCCATGTCGAAGCCGCGCTGGGACTGCCGGATGAGGCCGAGGTAGGAGTTGTTGACGACGACGTGGACGTAGGGGATCCGGTGCTGCGCACCGACCGCGAGCTCCTCGATCATGAACTGGAAGTCGTAGTCGCCCGAGAGCGCGACGACCGTCTGCCCGGGCTTGCCCTTCGCGACTCCCAGCGCCGCCGGCCCCGTCCATCCGAGCGGACCGGCCTGACCGGCGTTGATCCAGTGCCGGGGCCGGTAGACGTGGAGCATCTGCGCGCCGGCGATCTGGCTCAGCCCGATCGTCGAGACGTACGTGACGTCTTCGCCGAAGGCGGTGTTCATCTCCTGGTAGACCCGCTGCGGCTTGATCGGCTTCTCCGTGTAGTTCGTCTTCCGATGTTCGGTCGACTTCCGCTGCGTGCACGAGTGCGCCCACTCCGTGAAGTCGGGCAGGCCACGACCGGCGGCCCGGCCGCGGGCGGCGTCGAGCAGCGCGTCGAGGGCGGCCCCGGCGTCGGAGACGACGCCGTAGTCGGGGGCGAAGACGCGCCCGATCTGGGTCGGCTCGATGTCGATGTGGACGAACCTCCGCCCCTTCCGGTAGACGGAGAGGTCACCGGTGTGACGGTTGGCCCAACGGTTGCCGATGCCGATGACGAGGTCGGATTCGAGGAAGGACGCATTGCCGTAGCGCACGTGCGTCTGGATCCCGACCATGCCGGCGGCCAGCGGGTGGCTGTCGGGGATCGTGCCCCACCCCATGAGTGTGGGCGAGACGGGGATCGAGGTGAGTTCGGCGAACTCGACGAGCCGCTCACTGGCATCGGCACCCAAGATCCCGCCGCCGGCGATGATGAGCGGATGCTTCGCCTCGGCGATGAGGTCGAGGATCCGCTCCGCCTGCGCCGGGGTGGCCTGCGGCCGGTCGACGGGCAGCGGCTCGTAGGTGTCGATGTCGAAGTCGATCTCCGTCTGCTGGACGTCGATGGGCAGGTCGATGAGGACGGGCCCCGGACGCGCCGAGCGCATGAGCTGGAACGCCTTCTGGAAGACACCGGGCACCTGCCCCGCTTCGAGGACGGTCTTCGCCATCTTCGTCACGGGGGCGGCGATCGCCGCGATGTCGACGGCCTGGAAGTCCTCCTTGTCGAGGACGGCGACCGGCGCCTGCCCGGTGATGCAGAGGATCGGCTGCGAGTCCGCGGCAGCCGCATAGAGACCGGTGATCATGTCCGTGCCCGCCGGTCCCGAGGTGCCGAGGCAGACCCCGATGTTCCCCGGTGCCGCCCGCGTGAATCCGTCGGCCATGTGCGAGGCGCCCTCGACATGGCGGGCGAGCGTGTGGCGGATCCCGCCGTGGGCCCGCATCGCCGCATACAGCGGGTTGATCGCGGCTCCCGGCAGGCCGAAGGTCTCGGTCGCGCCTTCCTTCTCGAGGATGAGGACGATGGCGTCGACTGCGCGCATTCTCGTCATCACGCCGCTCCTTCCTGTGCGTCCGCGTCCTCGTCCTCCGCCGAGGCGGTCGTTCCCGAGAGCTGCTCGACGACGGTGAGGAGGCCGGAGTGGTCGAGTCCGCCGTTGCCCTGGGCGACGGTGGCGGCGACGAGCTGGGCGACGGCGGCGCCGAGCGGGATCGTCACCCCGGCCTCGCGGGCGGCGGCGGTGACGATGCCCATGTCCTTGTGGTGGAGCGCGAGCCGGAATCCGGGGGCGAATTCGCGGTCGAGCATCTTCTGCCCCTTCTGCTCGAGCACCTTGGAGCCGGCGAGTCCGCCGCCGAGGACTTCGAGCGCCGAGGCGGTGTCGACGCCGTAGGCCTCGAGGAAGACGACCGCCTCGGCGAGGAGTCCGATGTTGCCGGCGACGATGAGCTGATTCGCGGCCTTGACGGTCTGGCCGGCGCCCGAGGGGCCGACGTGGACGATCGTCTTCCCGACCGCCTCGAAGACCTCGGAGGCGGCCGCGAAGTCGGCCTCGTCACCGCCGACCATGATCGAGAGGACGCCGTCGACGGCGCCGGGCTCACCGCCGGAGACCGGGGCGTCGAGGGGCTTGAGTCCGGCCTCCTTCGCCTGCGCGGCGAGCTCCTTGGCGACGTCGGGCCGGATCGTCGAGAAGTCGATCCACATCGCTCCCGGCTTCGCGGCGGCGAGGATCCCGTCCAGCACGGCTTCGACGTCGGGCGAGTCGGGGACCATGGTGGCGATGACGTCGGCCCCGTCGACCGCCTCGGCGATCGTGGCTGCGGCCTGCCCGCCGGCGGCGGCGAGGTCCTCGGCCTTGGCGGGGGTGCGGTTGAAGCCGCGGACGGTGAAGCCGGCGTCGACGAGGTTCTTCGCCATGGGAAGTCCCATGATGCCGAGTCCGATGAAGGCGATGGTGGTCATGTTCTCTGTCCTTTGCAATGGGTCGGGGTGGTCAGCCGCCGAGGCGGTCGGTCAGTGGGCGAGCCACGCGAAGGCGGTCTCGCGGTCCTGCTTGTACTCGAGCGCGATCTGCCCGGAGTAGCCGAGGGCGAAGGAGCGGTCGATCCACTCCCTCAGCGGCAGCTGCCCGGTTCCCGGGGCTCCGCGGCCCTCGGCGTCGGCGATCTGGATGTGGCCGAAGTCCGCGGCCCCGGATTCGATCGCGGCGGCGACGTCGTCGCCGTTGACGGCCATGTGGAAGAAGTCGGCGAGGACGGCGATGTTCTCCGCCCCGCCGGCACGGACCGCCTCGACGACTGCGGCCGCATCGGCGGCGGTCTTGAGCGGGTAGGCGTCCGCCCCGGAGACGGGTTCGACGAGGACGGTGCCGCCGATGCCGGCCACGGCACGGGCGGCGACGGCGAGGTTCTCCAGCGCCACGGCGTCCTGCTCCTCCGGGGTCGAGTCGTCGACGCGCAGCCCGTAGAGGGCGTTGAAGGCGCGGCACCCGGTGCGTTCGCCGATGCCGGCGACGATCTCCGCGTTCTTTGTGAAGTCGGCCTGCGAGCCGGGGATCGAGACCATGCCGCGGTCACCTGCGGCCATGTCCCCGGCCCAGAAGTTCAGGCCCTTGAGCTCGACGCCGGCGGATTCGAGGGAGGCGATGAACGCGTCGACCTCGGCGGGGCTCGGCGTCGGGTCGCCGTCGAAGGGCCACCAGAACTCGACCTTGGCAAAGCCTGCGTCCTTCGCGGCCTGCGCGCGTTCGAGAACGGGGAGTTCGGTGAGCAGGGTGGAACAGTTGAGGATGTAGCTGTCTGCCTGAGTGAAGTCGAACGTCGACATCGGGTCTCCTTCGCGACTCTGCGATTTGCGGAAGTTTCCGTATTGTGGAAGTTCATTTCCGTTGGATGAAAACAGCATACGCATCGGCGGAGTGGGGAGTCAAGACCAGCAGCCCTCGATGCGAAAAGCCCTCCGGAGCTGACCACCCTGCTGGGGGTGGCCGAGCGCCCGGAGGGCTGCTGGCAGGCTGACCTCAGGCTCTGACGAAGCCTCAGCCTTTGACGAGGTCTCCGTCGACCCACACCCGCGTGAGGTCGGCGGGGGTGCCGAGGGCGAAGATCTTCGCGAGCGCATCCTCATCGGATTCGGCGTGGGCGAGGCCGACGTCGAGCGGCTGCCCGGCCGCGGGATCGACGAAGACGGCGTCGAAGCGCTTGCCCACGGACAGGTCGCCGACCGTCTCGTCGAGGCCGAGCGCCCCGGCTCCGGCCGAGGTCGCGAGGTGGAGGAGGTGGGTCGAGGTCAGCGGCACTCCGCCTGCGGGGTCGAGCTGCTGCATGAAGTACGCCTGCACGCCCTCCTTGAGCAGGGAGAACCCGGTGCCGGCCCCGACGTCGGAGCCGAGCGCCACCCGGACGCCTGCGTCGAGGTGGCGCCGCAGCGGGAAGAAGCCGCTCGCAAGCGCCGAGTTCGACGTCGGGCAGTGCGCTGCCGCCGCCCCCGCCTCCCCCATGCGCCCCAGCTCCCGGTCGGTGGGGTGGACGTTGTGGGCGAGGATCGTCTGCCTCCCGAGCAGTCCCGCGCGGTCGTACGTGTCGAGGTAGTCGCTCGCCTCCGGGTGGATCTCTGCGACCCCGGCGACCTCGTCGCGGTTCTCGTTGAGGTGCGAGGTCACCCAGATCCCCGGGTTGTCCGCGACGAGCTGCCCGCCCGCGGCGAGGAGTTCGGGTCCGGCGGAGAACGAGAACCGCGGGGTCACCGCGAAGCGCAGCCGCCCCTTCCCGTGCCAGCGGTCGATGAGCTCCTGGCTCTCGCGTACGGAGCGGTCGACGTCGGTGAGGAGGATGTCGGGGAGGTTCCGGTCGCTGGTGACCAGTCCCGTCGTGATCCGCAGCCCCACCTCGGCGGCCTGGGCGAAGAGGATGTCGACCGCGGAGGCGAAATGGGATCCGAAGACCATCGCCGAGGTGGTCCCGGCACTCGTCAGTCCGGTGAGGAACTCCCCGGCCAGCGCCCGGGCGTAGGCGTCGTCGCCGAGCTTCGCCTCCTCGGGCAGGGCGCACTGGTCGAGCCAGTCGAGCAGCGGCCGGCCGAGGTGTCCGATCGCCCGGATCTGCGGGAAGTGGACGTGGGTGTCGACGAATCCGGGGAGGAGGACGCCGGTGCGGAGGTCGACGACCTCGGCATAGGGATGGCGCTCCCTGGCGGTGGAGAAGTCGGTGCGGGCGACGATGCGTCCGGAGTCGACGACGAGCGCGGTGTCGGACTCCGATCGCAGGGTGCCCCCGGCGAAGGGATCGGCGGGGGTGTCGAAGACGCGGGCACGGAAGATCTGCATGGTGGTGCTCCTCTCAGAAGGGTGGGAAAAGGGGTCAGCGCAGCCGGCTGAGGAGGTCCGCGGCGACGCTGAGCGCGATCGTCGCAGGATGCTTCCCGGTCAGGGCGGGCAGACCGATGGGGCACGAGATCGTGTCGACGACCTCGGGGGCGTGGCCGTCGGCGATGAGGGCCTTGCGGAAGCGCTGCCATTTCGCGCTCGAGCCGATGAGCCCGATCGTGCCGAGGTCGCCGCGGCTCAGCGCGGCCTGGCAGAGGTGGAGGTCCTCAGCGTGATCGTGGGTCATGATGAACACGTGCGAGCCCGGCGGCAGGGACGTGAGCACCTCTTCGCCGACGACGGCGAAGTGGCGGCTGAGCTCGGCCACCGGGGGCTCGAGCCGGTCGAGCTCGCCCAAGTGCTCGGGCCGCGAGTCGGTCACGTGGAGGTCAATCTCGTGGCGGGCGAGGATCCGCGTGAGCTCGAGGCCGATGTTGCCGGCCCCGAAGATCGCGACCGTGGCGGGCACGGGCAGCGGCTCGAGGAGGAGGGCGACCTCGCCCCCGCAGCACTGCCGACCGTACTTCGCCGGTGCCTTGTCGTTGAGCCGCAGGGTGAGCATCTCCGGTTCGAAGAGGCGGTCGCCCGCATCGCCCGGGTGCCCCGGGAGGATCTCCCGGGGCGGGGGGATGGGGGCATCTCCGGAGTTTCCCCCCGCCGATGGTCCCATAGAGGTCATCGGCGGTGACGATCATCTTCGCTCCCGCCTCCCGCGGTGCGTGCCCGCGGACGGAGGCGAGGGTGATGAGGACCGCCGGCACCCGAGCGCTGCGGAGCTCGGCTGCTGCGTCCATCCAGGTCATGACGGCACAGGCTGCCGATCGGGGGTCGCATCACGGACGGCTTCGAGCGCCCAGAACACGGCCTCCGGGGTCGCCGGGGAGGCGAGTTCGACCGAGGTGCCTGCCGGTCCGAAGCCGGCGATCGCCTCCCGCAGAGCCTCGCGGACGGAGAAGGCGAGCATGAGCGGGGGTTCGCCGACGGCCTTCGAACCGTAGACCGCCCCCTCCTCGTGGGCCTTGTCGAGGAGGGCGATGTTGAAGACCTCGGGCATCTCGGAGAAGCTCGGGAGCTTGTACGTGCTCGCCGCCTGAGTGGCGAGCCGACCGCGACTGGGCTTGTCGCTCGTGTCCCAGCGCAGGTCCTCGAGCGTGAGCCATCCGGCGCCCTGGACGAAGCCGCCCTCGATCTGGCCGATGTCGATGAGCGGGGAGAGCGAGTCGCCGACGTCGTGGACGATGTCGACCCGGCGGAGCACATACGACCCGTCGAAGCGATTGACCTCGACCTCGGAGGCGGCCGCCCCGTAGGCGAAGTACTTGAACGGCTCACCCCGCATCGTCGAGAGGTCCCAGTGGAGTCCCTCCGTGCGGTAGAAGCCGGAGGCCGAGAGCTGGATCCGCTGGAAGTACGCGGTGTTGATGAGCTCTTCCCACGTGATCGTCTTCGGCGAGGACAGTGCGCTGACGATCCCGCGGCTGATCTCGACCTCGTGCGCCGGGGCCCCGAGGAGTCCTGCCGCGACCTGCCGGAGACGGCCGAGGATCTGCTCGCACGCATCTTTGACGGCCCCGCCGTTGAGGTCGGAGCCGGAGCTCGCCGCCGTCGCCGAGGTGTTGGGGACCTTGTCCGTGCGCGTGGGGGCGAGCCGCACGGTTGAGAGGGGAACCCCGAGCGTGGTCGCCGCGACCTGGAGCATCTTCATGTGCAGGCCCTGACCCATCTCGGTGCCGCCGTGGGTGACGAGGACCGAGCCGTCCTTGTAGACGAGGACGAGCGCGCCGCCCTGGTTGAAGGCGGTGAGGTTGAACGAGATCCCGAACTTCACCGGGGTGATCGCAATCCCCCGTTTGACGTGGTCGTGGGTGGCGTTGAACCGGGCGATCTCCGCTTCCCGCTTGGCCACCTCGGCGGAGGTGACGACCTCATCCCAGCAGGCCTCCATCCGGTCGGGATGGCGCACGGGCTGGTAGTAGGGGGTGTCCTGTCCGGCCTGGTAGAAGTTGCGGCGGCGCAGCTCACGGGCGCTCAGCCCCAGCTGCGGGGCGATGCGGCCGAGGATGTCCTCCATGACGAGCATCCCCTGCGGGCCGCCGAAGCCGCGGAACGCCGTCTGCGAGGTCTTGTGGCACTTCGCGACGCGGCCGTGGACGCGGATGTTGGGCACCCAGTACGCGTTGTCGATGTGGCACATCGCGCGGGTGAGCACGGGTTCGGAGAGGTCGAGGCTCCACCCGCCGTCGGCGGTGAGCGTGGCGTCGAGGGCGAGGATCCGCCCGTCCTCGGTCAGGCCGATCCGCCACGTCGAATGGAAGCCGTGGCGCTTTCCGGTCATCGTCATGTCCTGAGTGCGGCTCAGCCGCAGCCGGACGGGCCGACCGGTGAGCTTCGCACCGAGGGCGGCGAGCGCTGCGTACCCGTGGGGCTGCATCTCCTTGCCGCCGAAGCCTCCGCCCATCCGCAGGCACTGGACGGTGACCTCGTTGGCGGGGATCCCGAGGACGTGGGAGACGATGTCCTGGGTCTCCGTGGGGTGCTGGGTCGAGCACTGGATGAAGACCTGGCCGGACTCGTCGACGTGGGCGAGCGAGGCCTGGGTCTCGAGGTAGAAGTGTTCCTGCCCGGCGAATTCGAATTCGCCGGAGAAGACGTGCGCGGCGTCGGCGAAGGCGCCGTCGACGTCGCCCTTGTCGATGACCGGCTGGACCCCGTGGTAGCTGCCGGCGGCGATCGCATCGCGCACGGTGATGAGCGAGGGCAGCGGGGTGGCGTCGACGACGACCGCGGCGGCGCCGGCCTTCGCCGCCTCGAGGTCCTCGCCGAGGACCCAGGCGACCGGTTGGCCGTAGAACATCACCTCGTCGGTGGGCAGCATCGGCTCGTCGTGCTTGACGCCCTGGTCGTTGACCCCGGGCACGTCGGCGGCGGTGATGACCCGCACGACTCCGGGCACCTCGTACGCAGGCGCCGCGTCGACGCGGTCGAGGCTCGCGTGGGCGTGCTCGGACTGGACGGGGTAGGCGTGGAGGACGCCGGTGAGTCGTCCGACGAGGTCGTCGGTGTAGAGCGCGGCACCGGTGACGTGACCGAAGGCGCTCTCGTGGTGGTGGGATTCGCCGACGACAGGGTCGGCGGGGCGCTGGGAGAGATGGCTCATCGTCCTGCCTCCGTTCGGATCATGCCGGGCCCGCTCGCGCCCAGCTGTTCGGCGAAGAAGCGCTCGAGTGAGGAGCGCAGCATCGCAGTGCGGTACCGGGAGCTCGCCCGGTGGTCGTCCATCGGGGTGCCTTCGGCCGCGAGGGTCTCGGCCGCGTCGTGGACGGTCTCGAGCGTCCACGGCCTGCCTTCGATCGCCGCTTCCGTGGCGAGGGCGCGCAGCGGGGTCGCCGCGACGCCGCCGAGGCCGATGCGGGCTTTGTCCACGATGCCGTCGGAGACGTCGACGGCGTAGCCGATGGCGACCGACGAGATGTCGTCGAAGCGGCGCTTGGTGATCTTCTGGAACGAGGTGAGCGGGGAGAGCGGCAGCGGGATCCGGATCGCTGTGATGAGCTCGCCGGGCTCGCGCACGGTCTGCCGGTAGCCGGTGAAGTAGTCGGCCAGCGGCACGACCCGCTCCCCGCCCGCCGAGGTGAGCACGAGCTCGGCCTCGAGGGCGAGGAGGGCCGGCGGGGTGTCGCCGATCGGCGAGCCGGTGCCGAGGTTGCCGCCGATCGTCGCACCGTTGCGGATAAGGCGCGAGGCGAACTGCGGGAAGAGCTTGCCGAGCAGCGGGACGGATCCGGCGAGTTCGCGTTCGATCTCGCTCAGGGTGTTCGCCGCCCCGATCTCGACATGGGTCTCCGTCCAGCGGACGCCGCGGAGCTCGGGCAGCCGGTCGATCGCGAGCAGCGACTTCGCCCGGGCGCCCTTGATGTTGACCTCGACACCCCAGTCGGTGGCGCCGGCGACGACGAGGACGTCGGGTTCGAGGCTGAGGATCTCGACCGCCTCGGCGAGGCGGGTGGGACGACGGTACCGTCCCAGCTCACCGGTGGGGGTGTCGGGTCGGTGGAGGTCCGTGGCCGCCGAGGCCGGCGCCGGGTCGCTGCGGCGCGCGGCCAGGGCATCATCGTCGGTGGGGTCGCCGAGGGCGTAGGCTGCGTCCCTGATCGGGCGGTAACCGGTGCAGCGGCAGAGATTGCCGGAGAGGGCGTGGATGTCGAATCCGTTGGGACCGTGGTCGGAGTCGGTGGGGCGCTCGGGGCGGTAGTACTCCGCGGCCATCGAACAGATGAAGCCCGGGGTGCAGTAGCCGCACTGGGAGCCGCCGCGCACGGCCATCTCCTCCTGGACGGGGTGGACGTCGTCGACCGAGCCGAGGCCTTCGGCGGTGATGACCTCCTGGCCGTCGAGGGCCGCTGCCGGCAGCAGACACGCATTCACCGAGGTCCAGCGGGTGCCGTTCTCGCCATCGGGTCGGGCGATGAGGATGGCACAGGCTCCGCATTCGCCTTCCGCGCAGCCTTCCTTGGCTGCCGTGAGCCCCTGACCGCGGAGGAAGTCAAGGGCGTTGGTATGTGTGGGGCCGTCGAAGTCGTGATCGGTGCCGTTGACCGAGATCCGACAGCTCGAGCGTTCCGTGGTCGACGCGGACATCGCACTCACCTCCTGCGCCTCGTCGGTGAGGCGCACAGTGCATGGTTGGAACAGATGCCTTCGCTCTCCCGGACTTCTGGTTATCCATGCGAACAGCAGCGGAGAGCAGTGAGGGCGTCGGGGCACAGGCCACCGACGGACCGGCGTGCGTCAGTCGCCGTGGGCGATCTGCCCCTTCGTCCAAGCTGTCTGCTCCGTCACAATGCTCACCCTCCCAAGATAGCCGAAATGGGACCGCGAACGAAGTAGAGGACGAATCCGACGGAGACGACCCAGAGCAGCCAGTGGACGTGCTGTCCGCGACGGCTGAACGCGTGGATGAGCGCCCAGGAGATGAATCCGACGCCGATGCCGTTGGCGATCGAGTAGGTCAGGGGCATCGTCACCATGGTGAGGAAGACCGGCAGCGAGGTGCGGAAGTCGCTCAAGTCGATCTCCCGGATCTGGGAGACCATCATCGCGCCGACGACGACGAGGGCTGCCGCGCCGGCCTCCATCGGGATGACCCCGATGAGCGGAGCGAAGAACATCGAGAGGAGGAAGAGGACGCCGGTCACGCACGCGGCGAGACCGGTGCGTGCACCCTCGGCGATGCCTGCGGCGGAATCGACGAAGACCGTGTTCGACGACGCCGAGGCGCCGCCGCCGGCGACCGCGCCGAGACCCTCGATGATGAAGGCGCCGCGGATGCGGGGGAACATGCCGTCCTTCGTCTGCAGGCCAGCGCTGCGGGCGAGACCCGTCATCGTGCCCATCGCGTCGAAGAAGTTCGTGAACACGAGGGTGAAGACGAGCATCGTCGCGGCGAGGACTCCGATGCGCTCGAACGAGCCGAAGAGGTCGAAGGCGCCGATGAGGGAGAAGTCGGGCAGAGCGACGATCTGGCTCGGCAGCTGCGGAGCGCTGAGGTTCCAGCCCTGCGGGTCCGGGTTGACCGGGTCGCCGACGGTGCCGAGCTTCGCGAACGCCTGGATGATGATCGCGGCGATCGTCGCGACGATCATCCCGATGAGGATGCCGCCGGGGATCTTCCGGGCCACGAGCACACCGATGAGGATGAGCGCGCCGATGAAGACCACGGTCGGCAGGGAGGCGATCGATCCGTCCTGCCCGAGCTGGACGGGCGGACCGGCGGGCGTGCGGGTGACGAAGCCGGAGTTGACGAAGCCGATGAACGCGATGAAGAGGCCGATGCCCACCGTGATCGCGACCTTGAGGGCGTGGGGAACGGCATTGAAGATCGCCGTGCGGATGCCCGTGGCGCCGAGGACGACGATGATGACGCCGTTGATGATGACGAGCCCCATCGCCTCGGCCCATGTGACCTCCTGGACGACGGAGACGGCGAGGAAGCTGTTCATCCCCAGGCCGGCGGCGAGCGCGAACGGGAGCCGGGCGACGACGCCGAAGAGGATCGTGATGAGACCCGCGACGAGGCCGGTGACGGCCGTGAGCTGCGCGAAGTCGAGCGTGCCGCCGGTGACGTCGGCGGAGCCGCCGAGGATGAGCGGGTTGAGCACGACGATGTAGGCCATCGCCACGAAGGCGACGATGCCGCCGCGGATCTCCTGGCGCACCGAGGATCCGCGCTGGGTTATCTCGAAGAATCTGTCCAGTGCACTGGGACTGCCGTGCTCGACGGGTGCCGTGTCCCGCCCTGAATCGTTGTCAGCCATTTTCATGGACCACCTCAAACTGTTCGATTTGGTCGGCCGCGACATCGTCGTCGCGGCCCTGCGCCTTGAACGTGCGCATTGAAACGAGACAGTCAGCGCACGGGAGGCCCCGCCAGGACTTCCACGATACGGAAAACTATTTCTATTTCATTTGGACAGTCTCGCGTCACACCCAGGGGTGTGTCAATCGTCACAGGGCCGTGAGGGGAATCGAGACACAACTGACACCAGTGTAGTCTCCGGGTCGCCGTGACGACTCCGGACAGCAGAGAACCCCCTGGCTGACCAGGGGGTTCATGTGGCGGTGGCGGTGGGATTTGAACCCACGGTACGGGGTTACCGTACACAACATTTCGAGTGTTGCACCTTCGGCCGCTCGGACACGCCACCGCCGACAACAATACAGTCGGTGCCACAGGAGGGCCAAATCATCGCACCGTGAGAGCGGTCACCTCTGTCGGCACCTCACCCTCGGCGGGCGGTGAAGAACTCGCGCAACAGCGCCGCACTCTCCTCCGCGCGCACGCCCGCGTAGACCTCAGGGTGGTGGAGAGCCGCACGGTCGCGCGGGATGTCCCAGATCGAGCCGACGGCTCCGGCCTTCTCGTCGAAGGCGCCGTAGACGAGGCGGGCGATGCGGGAGCCGACGAGTGCGCCCGCGCACATCACGCACGGTTCGAGGGTGACGACGAGGGTGCAGCCGTCGAGGCGCCAGCGTCCGGTCGCCTCGGCGGCGGCGCGCAGGGCGATGAGCTCGGCATGGCCGAGCGGATCCTCGTCGACCTCGCGCCGGTTGTGGCCGCTGCCGATGACCCGGCCGTCCTCATCGACGACGACGGCGCCGACGGGGACGTCGTCATGTGCGGTCGCCCGGGCCGCCTCGGCGAGGGCGAGATCCATCCACTCGGGGAAGCGGTTCAGCGTGCGGCCTCGAGCTGATCGGCGAAGCCGACGGTCTCGCCGACGTGGGCGACGACGCGGGCCGGGTCGGACCGGTGCTGCTCGACCTGCTCGATGAGGTCGGCCGCCGGGAGCCCCCGGTCGGCGTAGATGTCGGCGTCCCCGCCCCATTCGGCGTCGCCGTCGAAGTCGAGCATCTCGATCTCGTCGTCGTTGTCGTCCTCGTCCTCGTCTTCGGAGGTCTGCGTCTCCTCGTCGAGGCCGAACTCCTCTTCCGGCTCGGCCTCGTACGCATCGGGGCGGGAGTCGAGGTAGTCGGCGAAGATCGCAGCGAAGGGACTGAGCTCGACGGCCCGGAGATCGGAGAGGAAGACCTTGACCTCGTTGTCCCGGCACAGCCGCACGAGGCCGAACCACTCGTCCTCGTGCTCGATGACGGCGATCGCCTCGCCGTCGTCGGAGCCTGCGGTGCGCATCATGTCGACCAGGCCGTCGAGGTCCGCGGCGTCACGGACGTCGACGTCGAGGGCGCGGAAGCCGTCGCTGGACTCGGCAAGGATCTCACTGAAGTAGGACATGTCTCCATTGTGGACTCTTCTCAGTCCTTTCACCACAGGATCCGCTCTTTCTCCGCCTGTGTTTCGACGTACCATTTCCTGTATGCGCCTACACGTAGCCGATCACCCGCTCATCGCCCACAAGCTCAGCGTCCTCCGTGACGAGAGCACCGATTCCGCGCGGTTCCGGCAGCTCACCGAGGAGCTCGTCATGCTTCTCGCCTACGAGGCCACGCGCTCGGTCGCCGTCGAGGACCGCGAGGTGTCCACCCCGGTCTCGACGTTCACCGGCACCCGCCTGGCCGAACCCCGTCCCGTCGTCGTCCCCATCCTCCGCGCGGGCCTCGGCATGCTCGACGGAATGCTGCGCATCCTCCCCACCGCCGAGGTGGGATTCCTCGGCATGGTCCGCGACGAGACGACGTTCGAACCCACCGCCTACGCCGACCGGCTGCCCGATGACCTCAGCGGTCGTCAGATCTTCGTCGTCGATCCGATGCTCGCCACCGGCGGCACCCTGGCCATGGCCATCGACTTCCTCCTGGCCCGCGGTGCCCGCGACGTCACCGCCGTCTGCCTCGTCTCCGCCCCCGAAGGCGTCAAGCGCATCGAACAGTCGTACGGGGAGTCGGCGCACGTCGAGATCTACACCGCGGCCCTCGACGAACGCCTCAACGAGCAGGGGTACATCGTCCCCGGGCTCGGCGACGCCGGGGACCGGATGTACGGCATCGTCGACTGAGAGCCTCGGCGTCATAGTTCGTCACACTCGTCTCAAAAACGGCGAATCCTTTGCAGGCGCGTCAGACTGTGACGAATAATGAAGTCATGACCTCTGTGACGTATCAGCCACGAATGTGCGCGGCAGCCATGTGTATGCCCTGCGTTCGTCGTCGGTGATCGTCCTTCCGCTGTCCGACCGCGAACGAGTGCACGTCAGCCACGCAGCGGACCCCCACGACTCACTCAGAGGACAGCCATGCCGAATCCAGAGCCGAACTACGTCCACCCCCGCAGTGCCGTCGCCGTCCGGAGGGCAGGAGCCAGGTTGAGCGCCGTCGATCCGCAGAACCCTCCGCACACGTACGGACCCAGCGGTGTCGTCCCCTCCCCGAAGGCCGCCCGCGGGATCATCGTCTACATCGGCCTCGACGAATCGAAGGCCGCCGCCGACGGCACGAACCTCTCCGCGATCGCCGGTGAACTCCAGGCGTACGCGAAGGAGCTCGCCTCGCAGGCCGAGACGCAGGCCGTCATCGCCCTGGCCCCGGAGGGCCGCGGCAGCGACATCGATGCCGTCCGCGCCGTCGCCAACGGCTCGCCGGCCGCCAGCGGCACCCCCGCAGGCACCCACGGACCCGTGCGCTCCCGCATTCCCAACCGCATCCACCCGCCTGCGCTGCGCGACGACGCCGCTGCAGGCGGCTACGGCGCCCACCCGGGCGAAGTCTTCGGCGAGAAGGCGGCCGAGCGTCTGCGCATCGACATCCCCCGTCGGGAGGTGCGCATCGACGGCGACCTCGTCGACGTCACGACGAAGGAGTTCGACCTGCTCGCCACCCTCGTCTCGCACCCGGACGAGACCCTGCCGCGCGACGCCCTCATCGCCGCCGTGTGGTCGGGCTCGGAGGAACCGGACGAGCGCACCGTCGACGTCCACATCCGCCGGCTCCGGCGCCGCCTCGGCGAGCACTCCTCGGTCATCCGCACGATGAGGGGTGCCGGCTACCGGTACGACACGCACCCCGACGTCACCGTGTGGTCGGCGACCGCGCACCGGTGATCCGGGTCGCACCACCCACCCAGGAGGGGGACAGACTTCGCGGTTATGCTCGTTGATCGATGAATCAGGCATATCCCCGAACCCGTTCCGCGCGGAGGTCCGCGAAGGGAGTCACCGCACTCGTCTTCGGCATCCTCTATGCCGCGTTCCTTCTCCTCCACCACCTCCTCCCCTCCCGAGCAGGCATCGCCCTGCTCGTCGAGAGCATCCTGCCGTGGACGGGAGTGATCGTCGGCCTCGTCGCCCTCATGGCGCTCTTCCGCTTCTCCGTGCTCTCGGTCATCGGCGTGCTCGTGCCCTCCATCGTGTGGCTGACGATGTTCGGCACAGCACTCCTGCCGGGCAAGGACGCGGGCACGGCCGACCTCACGGTCGCCACCCAGAACGTCGGAGCCCGCCTGCCGCAGCCCACCGCCACGGCGAAGAACCTCATCGACGCAGAGCCCGACATCCTCACGATCCAGGAACTCGAGTCGCTCTCAGGCCAGATCATCCGCAAGGAGCTCGACTCGGCGTTCGAGAACTCACAGGTCGTCGGCACTGTCGGGGTGTGGTCGAAGTGGCCGATGTCCGCCCCTGAGGCGGTCGACCTCGGTCTGCCGTGGGAGCGGGCCTTCGCAACGACGGTGTCGACCGACCACGGCGATGTCCGCTTCTACGCCGTGCACATGCCCTCGGTCCGGCCCGGGCATGAGGCGATGCGCAATGCCGCCCTGCGTCGCCTCGCGACAATCGTCTCCGCCGACGAGGCCGAGCGGGTCATCGTCGCCGGCGACTTCAACACCGCGACGACGGACCGCAACTTCTCCGAACTCGTGCCCCCGCTCGAGGACTCCCGGGTCGAGGCCCACGGCGGCTTCGGCTTCACGTGGCCGTCGGTGTTCCCGGTGACCCGTCTCGACCACATCCTCTACCGCGGTTTCGATGCGACCTCGGACCGCGTGCTCGGACGGGGCACGAGCGACCACCGCGCCGTCATCGCCGGACTCGACCTCAGCTGAGGAGCACACTCACTTCGTGCACTGGCCCGTCGGCTGCGGGGTGCTGCTGCTCGCTCCCGCCTGCAGCTCGTCGCGGATCTCGGCCCGGGTGAGCGCATAGCCGGTCTCCTCATCGGTGGCGGAGCGGGCGAAGACCATGCCGATGACGTTGCCGTCGGAGTCGAGGAGGGGTCCGCCCGAATTGCCCTCCCGGACGATTCCGCGCACCGAGTAGACCTCGCGGACGACGCTCGACTCGTCGTAGATGTCGAGCCCGCGGGCGTTGATCTTCTCGCGCACTCGCGACGGAGAGATCGTGTACGGACCGTTGGCGGGAAAGCCGACGACGACAGAGTCGTCACCGGGACCGGCCGGTGAGCCGAACTCGAGCGCGGGAGCATCGAGTTCGGGGACCCTGAGGACGGCGACATCGGCTTCGGGATCGAATTCGACCACCTCGGCGGAGTAGGGGCGCCCCGTCCCTCCGACCTGGACGGCGAGGCTCGTCGACCCGGCGACGACGTGGGCGTTGGTGGCGACGAGGCCGTCGCTGTAGACGAACCCGGTGCCCTCGGATCCGGCGGCGCATCGGGTGGTCGTCGTCGTCACCTTGACGACGGACTCCTCGACGCTGCGGCCGACCTCGACCATGCCGGAGTCGGGTTCGCCGACACCGCGGATCTCCTCGGTCTGGCCGGAGAAGACCTGTGGGAAGCCCGTGGCGCGCAGTGTCGAGGCGAGGTCGCCGAGGGCGACCTGCGAGGAGTACGGGATCGTCCGGTCGATCGCGGCGATGACCGCGGAGTCGGCGACCCACCGGTTGGGTTCGACGAGCGGGGAGGCACGGACGAATCCGGCGGCGAGCCAGAGGACGAGGACGTAGACGATGCCCGCGGTCACCGTCCCGCCGATCGAGTCGATGCCCTGCCCGAGCTCAGAGTCCATGGCCCGCCGGATCGCGATGCCGATGCCGTTGCCGGCGAACGCGAAGAGCACGCTGAGGACGAGCGGCATCGCCGCGAGCAGGGCGATGACCCCGGGGTTCTCCATCGCCTGGGTGCCCGCGGAGATGTTCTCGACCAGCGGGGAGGTCAGCCGCCCGGCGATCCAGCCGACGACGAAGCCGACGACCGTGCACAGGCCGATGATGAAGCCCTGCCGGAAGCCGAGGAAGAGCGCAGCGATGCCGAGGAGGACGATGATGACGTCGACGATCACGCCGACCTCGTCTCTCCCCGGGAGGCTGAGAGCAGACGGTCACGGGCTCCGGCGAACTCACGCAGTTCGTAGTTCTCGATGGTGCGCTCCTTGGGTCCGCCGAGACCGGCGAGCAGACGCATCCGCGTCGTCGCGAGCTGCCCGGCGAGGCGGATCATCGTCCGCATCTCCTGCTTGCCCCCGGGGAAGGTCTTCGCCCAGCGTTTGCCCTGCTTGCGGCCCTTCCACGTTCCGAGCATGTCGACCTCGGCGTGGGAGAGCCACCCGGAGTTCGCGTAGTCGCCGAGCATGTTGCGGGTGTGCAGGCGCTCGCTGCGGCGGAGGATGAGGCCGGCGACGACCCAGCAGGTGGTGAGGATGAAGCTGAGGACGATGAGGCCGACGATCTGCGCGATGGGGCTGATGAGCTGGAGACCGGTCATCGACCCGTTCCAGATCGCGTGGAGGCACATGCCGACGAAGAGCCCGGGAAGCCACATGAGGATGACCGCCCACCACGGCCATTTGCGGGCGGCGAATCCGATCGTCACCCCGGCCCAGGACGAGAAAGCCGTGTGGAGCAGGGGTGAGCAGAGGCAGCGGAGCACGAAGGTCACCCACAGGCCGGACGCGCTCTCCTCCCACGCGGCGCCGAGGTAGAGGACGTTCTCCGTGAACGCGAACCCGGCCCCGATGAGCGCGCCGTAGACGAGGCCGTCGAGGGGCCCCTCGAAATGACGTCGGGCGAGGAGGACGATGACGACGAGGAGGGCGGTCTTCGTCGTCTCCTCGACGACGGGGGCTTCGACGACGGTCTTGAACACGTCGGGCACCGCGCCGACACCGGCGAAGTAGAGGGCGACCTCCCCGACGAGGGAGACGAAGAGGGTGAGGACGACGGAGGCGACCGCTCCCCAGAGGAGGCAGAGGCCGAGGAGGAGCTTCGGCTGGGGCTTCCACCGATCGAGCCACAGCACGTAGGCGATGATTCCGATGAGGGGGATGGCCGAGAGTCCGATGAGCCCGAAGAGGCGGGCACCGAAGCTGAAGCCGCCGAAGATCGCCATGACGAGGAGACCGAAGACGAGGGCGCAGACGGCGAGGATCGCGAGGACGAGGCGGACGACGTTGCCCGGCGATCCCGGCTCGGCCGGTTCCGGCGTGCGCCGCACGGCCCCTGTCCACGGAGTCTCGGCGACCCGGTGCTGCGGGGGCTGCATCTGTGCGCGCACCCGCATCTCCTGCGTCACCGTCGGCGCGAACCGCGGCTGCTCGTAGACGCGGGACTGCATCGGCTGGCCGGGATGGGACTGGTGGCCGGGACGGGTCATCTGCCCCGGCGGCGGGATGCGCAGGCCGAGGTCGGGACCCGGTCCGGGGGCCTGCCGCCGCATCGGCGGCGGGGCCGCGGTGCGCTGGGGGTTCTGCGGTCGCGGGCGGAAGCGGTCATCGCTGCGGCGGGGATCGACGACGGGGCCAGGATGCTGACCACCGTGGTTCGGGCCCGGGCCGTGCGGAGGGCCTGCATGTTCCGACATACACCGTCCTTCTCGATCGGATGCAGGGCGTTGACTGCTCGTCCAGTCTACGGTTGATCGCTGACACCGGGCCGTGCGGTTCGTGTCTGTTCGGCAACAACCCGCCTGGCCATCCGTCTCCCACCCACTCGTGTCCCAGCGGGTGTGGATCCCCTTCCCGCGTTCGCGTCTCGTCGCCCTGCCGAATCCCCTCGTCCTCGCCGAGGCGGTCGGTCCGTCCCGCGCCGACCCCGGTGGTGTGCCGTCCCCCACTCGTCTCCCCAGCCGCTGCCACTCGTGCTCGTTCGCCTGTGGAGGCTCGATCCGCTGTCCACAGGCGCAGAATCGCCTCTGGTCACCGCGGCCTGTCGGGCGTGCAATCGTGCCATGAGCACTCACAGACCTCTCACATGTCCATCCGTCCTCCTCGTCGTCCTCGCTCTCCTCCTCTCCTTGGGATCGTCCCCGGCAGCGGGGAGGTCGAACCTCGGTGAGGTCCCGCTCTCAGCGGGCTCCGGACTCTACGGTCCCGGCCTCTGGCATGAGGCCGCCGAGGGCAGGACCTGGTACGGCGCCTACCGCACGTTCGAGGACAGGTACGCCTACTGCATCGACGCCGGACGGCAGTCCCCGCAGCCGGAGAACTTCGACGGTGCGCAACCGCGCACGGTCACCTCGGCGCAGACCGCGTGGGCGCTGCACACGTACGGGACCTCGGATTCCGCCGACATCCAGGCGGCACTGAGCACGATGGCGCGACTCGACGAACGGATCGACCACGACCATGCGGTGCCGCCGCAGGAGCCGGGCGAACTCGGCGCGGACTTCGCCGGGGCCGCACAGCAGTATGCGGCGATCACGAAGGAGGCGAAGAGGCTCGCCGGCCCGTACACGCTCGACGTCTCCCTTGAGCGCTCCCTCGACATGCCCGTCCTCGAACCCTACGGCAGCACCGAGGAGGATGCCGCGCCGTCGACGGCCGACGTCCCTCCGACCTCGGGCGCGGTCACCCTCACCGTCTCCCTGACCAGCGCCTCCGGAGCGTTCGTCCCCGACGTCCCCATCGAACTCACCATCAAGGGAGCCGAAGGTCCGACGAGAGTGACGAGCGGGACGGCAGAGATCACCGAAATGCTCAGGGCCACCGAGCCGGGGACAGTGAGCGTCACCGCCACGGCGACCGTGGCCCCGGAGACCGTGCGCCTCTACGAGCCGACCTCCGGCACCCGCGTCCAACGCGTCATCACCGCCGACGAACCCGTGACCGTCACCGACGAGGTCTCACTCGACGTCGACTCGCAGCCGCGCGTGACCACAGAGATCTCCGAGGAGCGCCCGCAGCCGGGAGACACCGTCACCGATGCGTTCACGGTCTCCGGTCTCATCGGCGATCACCGGGTCGATGTCGTCCACGAGCTGTGGACCACCTCGTCGAAGCCCGCGATCGGCACCCGCAATGACGATGCCGAAGTCATCGGCACCGTGACCTCGAAGGACATCGGCAACGGCACACACACCTCGGCGGGCATCCGGATCCCTGAGGATGTGCGCGGCTGGGTCTACTTCACGGAGACGATCGCCGCCGACGAGAAGACGTCGGAGTGGAAGGGCATCCACGGCCAGCCGAAGGAGACGGGATTCGTCCCATGGACGCCGACGGCTGACACCCGCGCCGAGATCGAGGGATCCCAGGTCACCGACGAGGTCGCCGTCACCGGCCTGCGTCCCGGCGCCGAGGCGAAGCTCACCGTCACCGCGTACCGCACCGACTCCGAACCCCAGCAGTCGACGGAGGCGTCGGGCACGGAGCTCGCCTCCCAGGACATCACCGTCGTCGCCGACCAGGAGGGCACGGCCACGGTGAGCACGGAGCCGATCGACATGCCCGTCGGGTGGGTGACGTTCGTGACGACGATCCACGCCGACGACGTCCACCGCGGGTGGACGAGCGACTGGGGCATCCCGTCGGAGACCGTCAGCCGTCCGCCGGCCGAGACGCCGAGCACGCCTCCGGCGCCGCCGACGTCGACCCCGCCCGCACCCGAGCAGCCGTCGACCCCGCCCGCACCGGAGCAGCCAAGTCCGCCGCCGGCACCCGAGCAACCGAGCACTCCCCCGCCGGTCGAACCGGTCGCCGAGGAGCCGGAGGCTCCGCGCGCCCCGGACGAACTGCCGCGGACGGGAGCCCAGGGGCACACGATGCTCATCGGGGTCGGCATCGTCCTCATCGGCCTCGGAGGCGCGATCCTCTTCGTCACCGGACGCCGGAACCGCGATGAGTGATCGGCCCGCTCACGGGTCATGGGCTCTCGACGATCGTCGCCGCTGCGCGGAAGAGGTCGAGGAGCCGTCCGGTGAGAGCCTCGATGCGGGATTCGAGGGCGGCGCGGGCCTGATCGACCTCGCCGTGGACACGCAGCGCATCGAGGAACTCGCGGACCGCCGGGATCCGATACCCGGCTGCCCTCAGCTCCGCGGTGATCCTCGCCTCCCGGATCGCGGCCGGCCGGTAGATCCGTGCGCGCGTTGCGCCGCGGGCCACCCGGTCGGGCGAGACCAGGCTTTCGTCCTCCCAGAACCGCAGGGTCGAGGCCGGGACGCCGAGGGCGTGCGTGAGCTGACTGATCGTCATCGACTCGGCGCCGTCGTCGGTCTCCGCATCGAGGCCGACCAGCATCTCCCGCACCGCGAGCGCCCGGGTCCGCTCCGCGTCGAGACCGGCGGCGAATCCGCCGAGGACCGCTGCCGTGTCGGCAGGCGAGCGCTTCGACCGCGAGATGAAGGTATCGAGGGCGGCCACGGGACCGATCGCCGAGGCGAGGCGCCGATAGGCGATGAGTGCGCGGACATGGGTCTCGGTGAACCGGCGATGGCCGTTCGGCAGGCGCTCGGCGGCCGGTATCGCTCCGAGGGTCTCGAGCCTGCGCACCTGCTGCACCGAGCAGTCGGCCGCCAGTGCCGCCTCGGCCGTCGTCATGCCCACGGGCGCGATCCGACATAAGCACTTGAAGTGCACACTCGAAGCATGAGCATGAACGACATCCTAGACGCCGTCCGCCGCTTCGACGGGGTCCTCGAGCTCGCTCCGACTCCGGGCAGTGAGTATCCCGAGGTCGCGTGGGGCGATCACTTCCTCTACTTCGCCCCCGACGGCGAGGTCCCGCAGCGGGTCCAGCCCTACGCGACGATCATCACGAAGGACTACCCCGACGACACCCTGTCACGACTGAGCGAGACAGGGCGGTGGCGGGTGAACATCCATGTCGGGCGGCATCGCTTCGCCGACCTCCTCGGCGAGGAGCCCACCGCGCCGGGCGCCGGGACGGGCTGGGACTTCGCCGCCGCGGACACGCTCCTCCCCCATCCTCTCTACCGCACGCAGGGGTGGGTCGCGATCGTCGCACCGGGACCGAACACGATGGGGCTCGCGCTCGACCTCCTCGCCGCTGCGCACGCCGATGCCGCACGCCGGTGGCATCGGCGCTGAGTCGACCTCAGACTCCCGAGGCCCACTCCTTCGCCCACGCCCGGGAGCCGTTGGCAAGGAGTCCGACGTCGGCGCCGACGAGGACGAAGGAGGCACCCGCGTCGAGGTACCTCCTCGCCTGGACGGGGTCGAAGGCGTTGACGCCGACCGGTTTGCCGGCGGCACGGACGGCGTCGAAGGTCTCGAGCACCGCCGCGGTCACCCGCTCGTGCGTCTGCTGTCCGAGCAGTCCCATCGAGGCGGCGAGATCGGAGGGACCGACGAAGACCGCGTCGATGCCCTCGACGGAGGCGATCGCCTCGGCGTTCTCCACCGCCGTCACCGACTCGATCTGGATGGTGAGGGAGACAAGCTTGTCGGCCCTCCCCAGGTAATCGGGCACGGTGTTCCACCTCGACGCACGGGCGAGGGCGGAGCCGACCCCGCGCACCCCGTGCGGCGGGTAGCGCACGGACCGGGCCGCCTCCTCGGCGTCGGCTGCGGTGTCGACCATGGGCACGATGATGTTCTGCGCACCGAGGTCGAGGTGCTGCTTGATGAGCACGCGGTCGCACGCGGGCACCCGGACCACGGGGGTCGCCGGGTAGCCGTTCATCGCCTGGAGGAGACGGGTCGTCGTCTCCAGACCCAACGGCGAGTGCTCGGCGTCGAGGAGCACCCAGTCGAGACCGGATCCGGCGGCGATCTCCGCGGACACCGGCGAGCCGGAGCTCACCCACATCCCCGCGAGATGACCGCCGTCCTCGAGCTCGGCGAGGCGGTCGGCGAAGGTCGGGGGCAGGTCTAGGCGAAACGACATGTGATGACTCCCAGGTCTCCGTAGTCGGCGTGGACGGTGTCGCCCGGATGCACCCACATCGGGCGGGTGAACGAGCCGGCGAGCACGGTCTCGCCCGCCCGCAGGGTCTCCCCGTGGTCGGCGAGCTTGTTCGCCAGCCACGCGATGCCCCGCCCGGGATGGTCGAGGACGGCGGCGGCGACGCCGGAGTCCTCGATCGTCTCGTTGCGGTAGAGCAGGGCTGCGACCCAGCGGAGGTCGACTGAGTCGACGGTCACGGGACGACCGCCGAGCACCATCGCGCCCAGGGCTGCATTGTCGGAGATCGTATCGACGATCGTCCGTCCCTCCATCTCGATCCGGGAGGAGAGGATCTCGAGGGCGGGCACGACGTACTCGGTGGCCCTGAGCACGTCGACGAGACCGACGCCGGGACCCGTGAGGTCCTCGCCGAGGACGAAGGCGAGCTCGACCTCGACGCGCACCCCGGAGTACTGCGAGTGGTCGATGACCGCCCCGGTCTCATAGACCTGGTCTGAGAAGATCGTCCCGTAATCGGGTTCGGTGATGCCGGTCGCCTGCTGCATCGGCTTCGACGTCAGCCCGATCTTGTGACCGACGACGCGCCGTCCCTCGGCCTCGCCGCGGCGCCGCCATTCCGCCTGCACCGCGTACGAGTCCTCGACCGTCATGTCCGGGTGGGCGGCGGTGAGCAGCCCGATCTTCTCCCGTGACCTCTCGGCGGCGGCGAGATCGTCGGCGATGCCGGCGATGACCGTCTCATCGAGCATGGTGATCCTCCTTCTGGGCTCTTCCCCGCGGTCGGCTCAGAGCTGGTGGCCGAGCTTGAATTCCTCTTCGCCGTCATCGGCACCCGAGTGGGCGGCGGTGTCGCTCTCGGCGTCCTCGCGGCGGGTGTAGGAGAATCCGTCGGCGCCGATGGTCACCTCCATCTCGGAGTCGTCGGTGCGCTTCGTCAGCGGCACCGGGTTGCCCTCGAGGTCGAGGACGGTCGAGGCATCGGTGTACCACGAGGGCACAACCGGGTTTCCCCACCAGTCACGGCGCTGGTTGTCGTGGACGTCCCAGGTCACCCGCGGATTGTCCGGGTCGCCGGTGTAGTAGTCCTGCGTGTAGATCTCGATGCGGTGGCCATCGGGGTCGCGCAGGTAGAGGTAGAAGGCGTTGGACACACCGTGGCGGCCGGGTCCGCGCTCGATCATGTCGGAGAGGCGCAGCGCTCCGAGCTTGTCGCAGATCGCCAAGATGTTGTGCTTCTCATGCGTGGCGAATGCGACGTGGTGCATGCGCGGTCCGTCGCCGCCGGTCATCGCGGTGTCGTGGACGGTGGGCTTGCGCCGCATCCACGCTGCGTACACGGTGCCCTCGTCGTCCTGGATGTCCTCGGTGACGCGGAAGCCGAGGTCCTCCATGTAGCCCACGGCCTTCGGGACGTCCGGGGTGACCTGGTTGAAGTGGTCGAGGCGGACGAGTGCACCGGGGGAGTAGAGGTCGTAGCGCCAGGCGAGGCGCTCGACGTGGTCGACGTCGTAGAAGAACTCGTACGGGAAGCCGAGCGGATCCTGCACGCGCACGGAGTCGCCGATGCCGCGGACGAAGCCCTCGGACCGCCGCTCAACGGGACATCCGAGCTCACGGTAGAACGCCTCGGCGGCATCGACGTCCTCGGGGGTGCGGACCCGGAACGAGAACGCGGCCACGGCGGCCTCCGGGCCCTTCCGGAGGACGAGGTTGTGGTGGATGAACTCCTCCATCGACCGGAGGTAGACGGTGTTCTCGTCCTCCCACGTGACCTGGAGGTCGAGGACGTCGACGTAGAAGTCCCGGGACTTCTGCAGGTCGGTGACGACGAGTTCCATGTACGCGCAGCGCACGACATCGGGCGCGGCGACGGTGGGGGTGGTGATCGATTCGGTCATGATGGTGTTCCTCTCACTGCTTCCCGAAGACGGGGTTGTGGACCTCGCCGAGGTTGATGTGCACGGCCTGCTGGTCCGTGTAGAAGTCGATCGAGCGGTATCCGCCCTCGTGGCCGAGACCCGAGGCCTTGACGCCGCCGAACGGGGTGCGCAGGTCTCGGACGTTGTTCGAGTTCAGCCACACCATTCCGGACTCGACGGCCTGCGAGAAGTTGTGCGCCCGCTTGAGATCTGAAGTCCAGATGTAGGCGGCGAGCCCGTACTTCGTGTCATTGGCCAGCGCGAGCGCCTCCTCGTCGGTGGAGAAGGGGGTGATCGCGACGACGGGTCCGAAGATCTCCTCCTGGAAGATCCGGGCGTCGGGCATGACGTCGGCGAAGACGGTGGGTTCGACGAAGTTGCCGGTCTCGAATCCCTCGGGTCGGCCGCCGCCGGCGACGAGGCGCGCCTCGCCCTTGCCGATCTCGACGTACGACATGACCTTCTCGTAGTGCTCGGGGTGGACGAGGGCTGCGACCTCGGTGGCGGGGTCCGAGGGCAGGCCGACCTTGACGCGCTTGGCCTGCGCGGCGTAGCGCTCGACGAACTCGTCATAGATCGACTCCTCGACGAGGATGCGCGAACCGGCGGTGCAGCGCTCCCCGTTGAGGGAGAAGACACCGAAGATCGTCGCGTTGATCGCTGCGTCGAGGTCGGCATCGGCGAAGACGACGGCCGGGGACTTGCCGCCGAGCTCCATCGAGAGGCCCTTGAGCCAGGGGGCGGCGTTGGCGAAGATCGTCTGTCCCGTCTTCGACTCACCGGTGAAGGAGATGAGCGGGACGTCGGGGTGCTTGACGAGCGAGTCCCCGGCGAAGCCCTCCTCCCCGAAGCCGTTGACCATGTTGAACACGCCGGTGGGCAGGCCCGCCTCTTCGAAGATGCCCGGCCACAGCGACGCCGAGAGCGGGGTGAACTCGGCGGGCTTGAGCACGACGGTGTTGCCGGTCGCGATCGCCGGGGCGAGCTTCCACGACTCGAGCATGAACGGGGTGTTCCACGGGGTGATGAGGCCGGCGACGCCGATCGGCTTGCGGTTGACGTAGTTGGCCTGACGGCCGGGAACCTTGTAGGCGTCGTCGACCTGGGCGACGATGAGGTCGGCGAAGAAGCGGAAGTTCTCCGCCGCCCGACGCGCCTGCCCCTTGGCCTGGGTGATCGGCAGACCGGAATCGTACGACTCCATCTCGGCGAGCTCGTGCTCGCGGCTCTCGACGATGTCGGCGATCCTGTTGAGCACCCGAGCGCGCTCACGCGGGAGCATCGTCGGCCACGGCCCCTCCTCGAAGGCCTTCTTCGCTGCCGCCACGGCCCGGTCGATGTCGGCCTTCTTGCCGGAGGCGGCCTTGATGTAGGGCTCGTTGGTCACCGGGTTGATGACGTCGAACTCGTCGCCGTCGAGGGAGTCGACGAACTCCCCGCCGATGTAGTGGCGGATCTTCTCCGGCAGGTTCGCAGGTGCAGTGGTGGACTCGGTCATGACTTGTCCCTCTCTGGTGCGGTGGTGGCTTCCTGGTAGCTGTGCAGTGTGGCGGTGCGGTGGGCGCGGACGACCCGTTCGACCTCGTCCGCCGAGGCGGCCGCCCGGATGAGTGCGATGATCCGGGAGTGCTCGTCGACGGAGTCGCGTGCCCGTCCGGGCACGAACGCGAACGTCGAGTTCCGCAGGTGCGCGAGCCGATCCCATTCGAGGCCGACGAGCGTGCGCAGCCGGTCGTTGGGGCAGCGGGCGAAGAGCGCGGCGTGGAACTCGTGGTTGAGGCGGGTGAATTCGACGGCGTCGAAGTCGGTGAGCAGTGCCCGCATCTGCTCGTTGAGGTCCTCCGCCGCGGCGAGGTCGGCCGCGGTGATGTGGGTCAGGGCCTGTGCGGTCGCCGCGCCTTCGAGCACGGCGACGGCCTCCATCGACTGGACGTAGGATCCGTGGTCGACCATCGCCACCCGGGCCCCGACGTTGCGTTCGAAGGTGACGAGCCCGTCGGCCTCGAGCCGGCGGATCGCCTCCCTGACGGGGACGACCGAGGTGTCGAGCTCGACGGCGATCTGGGAGAGCACAAGTTTGTCGCCGGCGTCGAAGGTGTGATCGCCGATGCGCTCACGGATCCACTGGTACGCGTGCTCGGCCTTGCTCAGAGGCTGGCTCGGCGACACCGGCTGCGCACTCATCGCGCGGACTTCCATTCCTCGAACTTCGCCTTCCATTCGCCCTTGGGCGGGAAGAGCTCTTCGATCGGGTTGCCGGCGGCGACCTGCTCGGCGACCCAGCCGTCCTCGACCTCTTTGGCCAGGGCGGCGTCGACGACCTCCTCGGCGAGGTTCCGGGGGATGACGATGACGCCGTCGTCGTCGCCGACGATGACATCGCCGGGAAGGACGGTCGCGTTCCCGCAGGCCACGGCCACATCGGACTCCCACGGGACGTGCTTGCGGCCGAGCACCGCAGGGTTGCGGGAGGTCGCGAACACCGGGAGGATGCCGGCCACCTCGGCGGAGTCGCGAACCCCTCCGTCGGTGACGACCCCGGCGGCGCCGAGAGCCTTGGCCCGCAGCGCGAGGACGTCGCCGAGGGTGCCCGATCCGGACTCACCGCGGGCCTCGATGACGATGACCTCGCCCTCCCCCAGGCTGTCGAAGGCGCGCTTCTGCGCGTTGTAGCCGCCGCCGTGGGATGTGAAGAGGTCCTCACGGTTGGGCACGAAGCGCAGGGTCTTCGCGACGCCGACGATCCGGCTGCCCGGGGTCAGCGGGGCGACGCCCTCGATGACGACGTTGTTGAGCCCACGGGCCCGCAGCTGGGCCGAGAGTCCCGCCGTCGGGGCCTCGGCGAGCTTCGCCCGCAGCTCTGCGGGGAGGGCTGTGCCGGCAGCGGCGCTGTCCGTGCCGCCCTCGGCCGGCAGGCCGGCGGCCTCCGCCGAGCCCCACGCGTCGATGCGCAGGTCGTCGTTGACGGCAGGAGTGCTGCCGAGGTCGGCGTCGAAGTCGCCGGGTCCCTCGACGACCTCGGTGCGCAGGCGACCGGAGCTCAGCTCCTGCCCCGTCCTCGCCGAGGCGGTGCTCACCTCGACCTCGACGACGTCGCCGGGGACGACGACGCTCGAGCCCGACGGGGTGCCGGTGAGGATGACGTCACCGGGTTCGAGGGTGAAGTGCTGGCTGAGGTCGGCGATGATCCGGGTGAGCGGGAAGATCAGCTGCTCGGGACCGGTGCCGTCGTCTTGGACGAGGGAGCCGTTGACCCAGGTGCGGATGCGCAGGGCCTCGGGGTCCACCTCGGCGGCGGGGATGAGTTCGGGTCCGAGGGGGGTGTAGCCGTCACGGCTCTTCGACCTCACGTTCGAGCCCTTGTCGGGGGCCTTGAGGTCATAGAGGCCGAAGTCGTTGGCCGCGGTGACGCCTGAGACGTGGTCCCATGCGGCCTCGGCGGGGATGCGGTGGGCGGGGGTGCCGATGACGACGGCGACCTCGCCTTCGAAGGCGAGCAGTTCGGTGCCGGCGGGACGGGCGATCGTCTCACCGCTGTCCGCGAGCGAGCTCGTCGCCTTGAGGAAGTACGAGGGAGCGGCGGGACGGCGGCCGCGCTGGGCGGCACGGGACTCGTAGGCCACGTGGACGGCGATGATCTTGCCGGGCCGGGTGGGGACTGCTGCGTTCGTCATCGAAACCTCGTTCTCTCGTCCTTGACTTCTTGGATCGTATACGATGCAGAAGCAGTCGACAAGGGTACGACCGAATTTTGTCGGAACGCACCCCCGCCTCGGCGTGATCGTATATGAACTGATACGATCTGGATCACAAGGTGCGCGCCGGATCACAGACGATCACCACGGCGCACAAAGGCGTGTGAGGAACCGGAGGCTGAAATGCACTTCCACCAGGACGGGTACGTGTCCGCGGACCCGCGGATCGAGGACGCAGCGGGCTACGGCATCGATCGACCTGAGTCCCTGCCCGACGTCGTCGACGTGCTCATCGTCGGCAGCGGTCCCGCCGGCATGGTCGCCGCCGCCCAGCTCGCGCAGTATCCCGACGTCAACACCCGCATCATCGAGAAGCGCGACGGCCGGCTCGTCATCGGTCAGGCCGACGGCATCCAGGCCCGATCGGTCGAGACGTTCCAGGCCTTCGGGTTCGCCGAGGAGATCATGCGCGAGGGCTACCACATCACCGAGATGGCGTTCTGGAACCCCGACCCGGACAATCCCGGGCACATCATCCGCACCGGCCGACCCAAGGACGACGAGACCGGGGTGAGCGAATTCCCCCACCTCATCGTCAACCAGGCCCGCGTCCTCGACTACTTCGCCCAGTTCGCCCGGCAGTCCCCGGCGCGGATCGAACCCGACTACGGCATCGAGTTCGTCGACCTCACCGTCGAGGACCCGGCGACGGCGGCCGACCCGAAGCACCCGGTCTCCGTCATCGTGCGCTACACCGCGGGCGAACGCGCCGGTCAGCAGCGGACGATCCGCGCGGGCTTCGTCATCGGCAGCGACGGCGCCCGCTCGGGCGTGCGCTCGGCGATCGGGCGGAAGATGTCCGGCGACCAGGCCAACCATGCGTGGGGCGTCATGGACGTGCTCGCGAACACCGACTTCCCCGACATCCGGACGAAGTGCGCGATCTCGTCGAAGCACGGCAACATCCTCCTCATCCCCCGCGAGGGCGGTCACCTCTTCCGCATGTACGTCGACCTCGGCGAGGTGCCTGCCGACGATGCCAGGAAGGTGCGCCAGACGAGCATCGAGGAGATCATCGCGAAGGCCAATGCGATCCTCACCCCGTACTCGCTCGACGTGAAGAACGTCGCGTGGCACAGCGTCTACGAGGTCGGGCACCGGCTCACCGACGCCTTCGACGACACCGACGACACCACCCCCGGCTCCCCCTGCCCGCGCGTCTTCATCACCGGCGACGCCTGCCACACGCACTCGGCGAAGGCCGGACAGGGCATGAACGTCTCGATGCAGGACGGGTTCAACATCGCGTGGAAGCTCGGGCAGGTCGCTTCGGGACGCTCCTCGGAGGAGCTGCTGCGGACGTACTCGGCCGAGCGGCAGGTGACGGCGAAGAACCTCATCGACTTCGACAAGGAGTGGTCGACGCTCATGGCCACCCCGCAGGACGAGCTCCCGGACAAGGCGTACCTCGAGGAGTTCTACGTCAAGACCGCCGAATTCCCCGCCGGCTTCATGACCGAGTACACGGAGTCGATGATCACGGCGACGACGGAGAACCAGGAGCTCGCGACCGGATTCCCCGTGGGCAAGCGGTTCAAGTCGGCCATGGTCAACCGCGTCTGCGACGCCTACCCCCTTCACCTCGGGCATGAGGCCAAGGCCGACGGACGCTGGCGGGTCTACGTCTTCGCTGATAGGGCGGCACCTGCACCGGCCGTGGAAGCCGCGGCCGGCGTCGACGAGGCGGCGGTGACGGGTGTGCCCGCACTGGCGGAGTGGTTCGAATCCGATCCGGCGTCTCCGCTCGTCGCGTACCGCCGCACGGGCGAGGACATCGACGCCCTCGTCGAACTCAACGTCATCTACCAGCAGCCGCACACGGAGTTCGACTTCACCGACGTGCCGCAGGTCTTCCGCCCCTACATCGGGAAGTTCGGTCTCGAGTACCTCGAGAAGATCTACGCCGCCCTGCCCGACGACGACATCTTCGAGACCCGCGGCATCAGCCGGGACGGCGCCGTCGTCATCGTCCGCCCCGACCAGTACGTCTCCGGTGTCTTCCCGCTCGATGCGCGCGAGGAGATCGGGAAGTTCTTCGCCGGGGTCTTCCTCCCCGAGGAGTGAGGCGCGGGTTTCCTGGGAGCGGCTGCACCCGCTTCCCGTGGAGTGCGGGCGAGCTGAGAGCTGACTGACGACCTGCGCCGAGGTATCGGAAAGTCAGCTTGCCTGTGGCAGGGTGAACGTATGGCTACGAATGAGAAGAGCATCACAGTCACACGGACCATCGACCACCCGACGAAGGAGATCTTCGACGTCCTCACCCTGCCCGACAACCACACGCAGTTCGACGGTTCGGGCATGGTGCAGTCGGCGGAGAAGTCCCAGCGCATCCAGGGTGTCGGCGACGTGTTCGTCATGAACATGTACGCCGAGGCGATGGGCGGCGACTACCAGATGCACAACCATGTCACCGCGTACGACGAGAACAAGATGGTCGGCTGGCAGCCGGCGCAGGCCGACGACCCGAAGGAGCCGGGCGGCTGGGAATGGCTGTACGAGCTCAACGCGGCCGGACCCGACTCCACCGAGGTGACGCTCACCTACGACTGGTCGAAGGTCGACGACCCGAAGCTGCTGCCGCTCTTCCCCGTCGTCAGCGAGGAGCAGCTCGACGAGTCGCTCAACAAGCTCGCGGCCGCCGTCTCCGATCGCTGACGTCGCGGCGGCCACCGTTGGTGGCTGACGCGGCCGTTCGACCGCCGCCGCCTCAGAACCGCGAGCCGGAGAAGCGCTCCGCGTGCCTGCGGTGGCGGCAGTGGCGGCTGCCAGCGAGCCCGAAAATGCCCCCGACGATGAGGGCGGCACTGCCGAGCGCCCAGAGTGCGGCGCCGGGAGCCGGGTAGCCGATCTCCATGCCGCCGATCCAGCGCCCCTGCTCGTCCTGGCCGTCCCACATGAAGAACGGCGGGTCCATGATCATCGCCACGAGGGCGACGAGGAGGACGAGGCCGACGATGACGGCGGCCGGGGACCAGAGAGTGAGCGATCGGGAGAGCCACGCGGTGACCGCGCAGACGAGGATCGCCGCCCAGGGCAGGACGAAGGCGACGTCGAAGTTCTCGGGGCTGATCGGGTGCTCACCGAGTGAGGTGATGAGCAGGCGTGGACCTCTGTCGTTGCCGCTGTCGAGGACCGGGACCCAGATCATCGCGATCCACGCGGCCACCGTGATCAGCGGCAACCACCGGGCGATCCAGCGTGCGCGCCTGCCCTGGGGGAGCAGCTGCGTGCCGATCGCGTCGGGACGGTCCACGGTGTTCATGACCATCATTCTTCGGCGCTGCCCGACCGGGCCGGTGACAGCGATGTTGCAGAACTGTCACCGGCTCGCGTCAGGCGCCCTCACCCGGCGGCGAGGATCCGTGTCCGCAGGAGCTCCTCGGCATCGGAAACACTGCCGGTCCGCTTGAGCAAGGCGGGAGCGGGTGCCGGACGAATCAATCCACCGGTCGGGGCGATGACCACTCGGAGACCCGGAGGGATGGGCACGGTCTCGGGGTCGCTCCGCTCGACTGCAGTGCTCAGGCGGTTCTCCGCGCGGGGCGGTGCTGACTCCTCCGCGCCTGGCGAGTTCACCACGGTCCCCCTCGGTCGCTCAACGCCGGACTCCGGATCATCGCCGAGCATCGGATCATCGCCGAGCATCGGATCGCGAGGGGGCGACGAGGCACCCGACGGCGGACTCCCCCGCGGGGGCAGGGTGCTCACCTCGAGCAGGCCTGAGAGCTGCCGGCGCCAATCCGGTCCCGGCGGCGGTGCCGCCTCATCGCCGGCCTGCACCGCCTCATCTCCGGCCCGAACCGGCGGGCGCGGGTACTTCATCCGCCTGACGAACGGTGGTGTCATCGAGGTGTACGAGCGGCCCGCCGGAGTCGTCACGGTCAGTCCCTCGGCACTCGCCTCATGCGACCACCCGGGATGCTCTTTCGCGAAGTTGCACGACGCACACAGTCCCGACCCGTTCTCCCACGAAGTCGCCCCTCCCTCGGCGAAGGGCCGAGCATGGTCGGCGTGCTTGATCGGCGCATCGCACCACGGGGTCCGGCACCGGTCGTCACGGAAGATCACCATCTCCCGCAGCCGTCCGGTGAAGGCCCGACCCCTCGCCTCGGTGCCGACGAGCTGACCCTCGGACACGGTCGTGAACATGCGCCGGATGAAGACCTCGGCCTCGTTCGCGGCGAGAAAGCTGCGCGCGGTCGCCGCCGGCAGCGGCCCGAAGCCGGGCATCCACGCGGGCACCATGCCGTCGGAGAACAGCGACTCGGCGTCGATGACGACATGGACCTCGGTCGGCACCGCGGCCGCGGACTCCTGGCCCGTGAGCCTTTCGACGAACGTGTCGGCCATGACCTGCGGCTGCCGACGCCCGCCCGCGTCACCGGCGGCGATGAGCGAATCGGCGGTCTCCTTGAGCCCCGTCCAGACGGCGACGGCTTCGGTCAGCGGAAGAATCGCGCTCACCCGCCCCATGCCGTCGGCGAGCGTCGTCAGCGTGACCCTCCGATGCTTCGCGGCCTCCCGCGCCTTCCGATCGGCATCCTCACCGTCGACCTGCATCGCCATCGCCCGCACCTCGGCGCGCAGACTCCGCGGACCCGACTGGCCCAGACTCTCCCGCATCCGCGTATCGACACGGCGGCGATCAGGCGAAGCGAGCGTCGCCGTCTCGTCGACCATGATCTTCGCCTTCTCGGCGGAGATCTCACCCGAGCTCAGCGCCTTGAAGGTCTCGGGCATCTCGGTGACGATCGCGCGGGCACCGGAGAGGAACTTCCGCCCCGACCCGGGTGAGACGCGTTTGGCCAGCCCCACCTCGTCGCCGGCACGCAGCGCCCACTCATGCACGGGCAGGCCGTTGAGCCTGTCCCGCTCGCGGCGCAGCTCTGCGAAGGCGACGGCCTCGGCGGATTGGGCGGCGACGATCGTCCCGGTCAGCTCTTCGAGCGCGGTGATCCGCGCGAGCGCCTCATCCTCGGTCTTCGCCGGCGCGGCACCGCGCAGGACTGCGCGCAGCCGGGCCACCTCGGCGAGGAGATCGGGAACCTCCATCGGCTCCCGGACGGGATCGACGTCCATGAGACCACCGTAGACCTCGCCACTGACACGAGAATCGCGCCGACCCTGACACGAGAGCCGACCCCCCTACGCCCCGGCCTGGATCCTCCGCATGATCATGTCCATCGCGACGATGTTGTGCCCACCCTCGGGGATGATGAGGTCGGCGTTGCGCTTCGAGGGCTCGACGTAGAGCTCGTGCATCGGCTTGACCGTGCCGAGGTACTGCTCCTCGACGGATTCGAGGGTGCGCCCCCGGTCGACGACGTCGCGTTTGATCCGCCGCAGCAGGCGGACGTCGGCGTCGGTGTCGACGAAGAGCTTGATGTCGAGGAGGCTGCAGATGCGCGGTTCGGCGAAGATGAGGATGCCTTCGACGATGATCACCGGCGCGGGTTCGACGACGGTCGTCTCTGCGGCGCGGTTGTGGTCGGCGAAGTCGTAGATCGGGCTCTCGACGGCGACGCCTGAGCGCAGGGCTTCGAGGTGGTCGACGAAGAGGTCGTTGTCGAAGGCGTCGAGGTCGTCGTAGTTGACCTTCTCCCGCTCCGCGAAGGTGAGCTCGTCCTGCCGCTTGTAGTAGTTGTCGTGGTAGAGCACCGAGGACACGCCTGCGCATTTGGCCAGCAGCGCCTGCGTCAGCGTCGTCTTCCCGCTGCCGGTCCCCCCGGCCACGCCCACTGTCAGAATCTCCACGTTCGCACTTTCCCACTCGCCCACGGGTGCCGCCGCAGCCGCCGACGGCTGCGGACAATGATCTCCCCAAATCTACCCGATTCCCCGCTCGGCCCCGCCCTCGGATAGGGTGGAGGAAACCGCATCCGCACCTCAGTGCGTGATGCCCGCAGCTCGTCGAAGGAGGTGGTCGTCGATGGATTCCGACTCTCGATTGTGCACCGCCTCCCCCATTCACTGACGCCTGCGCTCCGGCACCGCCGCGCCCTGCCCTGCCGACATCGAACGGCCCAGGCGTCCTCCCGACGACTGCCTGGAGAATCATCATGGACGCCACCACCATCCGATCGCTGACCGACGACCGTGACCTCACGCGGCTGGCCGCCGCCGTGCGCGACCTCGGCGAGTCCGCGACGATCGACCTCATCGCCGAGCTCCCCGCCACCGAGGCGGCCGTCGTCTTCCGCCTCCTGCCCAAGCACGAGTCCGTCGACGTCTTCGACCGCCTCGACCGCGGCACCCGCTCCGATCTCATCGCGGCCCTCGGCACCGAGGAGCTCACCGCGATCTTCGCCGACCTCGATCCCGAGGACCAGTCCCGCCTCGTCGACGAACTCCCCGCCGGGGTCGCGACGAAGCTGCTCTCCGCGGTCTCCCGGTCCGACCTCGACGCCGTCATGGCCATCGCCGGCTACGACCGGAACTCGATCGCCCGCCGGATGTCCCCGACCGCCGTCGTCGCGTGGGATGCCGACACCGTCGCCGAGGTGGCCGCCCGCATCCGCGACACCGACGTCGATCTCGCCGACGTCCGCCTCGTCCCCGTCCTCGCCCCCGACCGGACCCTGCTCGGCACGCTCGATCCCCTCGAGCTGCTCCGCTGCCCGCCGGATGCTCCGGTCGCCGAGGTGATGGACCCGATCGAGGAGATCACCCACACGAGCGACGACCAGGAGACCGCGGCCCGCGCGGCCCTGACCGGCGGCATCACGGTCCTGCCCGTGTGCGACAGCGAGGACCGCCTCGTCGGGATCGTGCCCATCGACGACGCCGCCCGCATCATCGCCGAGGCCGACGAGGCCGACTTCGCGCTCTCCGGGGGCACCCAGCCGCTCTACCGCCGGTACCTGCCGACGCCGATCACCCACCTCGCCCGCAGCCGCATCGTCTGGCTGCTCGTCCTCGCGGTCTCCGCCGTCCTCACCGTCCATGTCCTCGAGATCTTCGAGTCGACCCTCGCCGAGGTGGTCGCCCTCGCCCTCTTCATCCCCCTGCTCACCGGGATCGGCGGGAACACGGGATCGCAGGCGGCGACGACGGTGACCCGGGCGCTGGCGATGGACGAGGTGGGGCTGCGCGACTGGTTCCGGGTCGCCGGCAAGGAGTTCTCCACCGGACTCCTCCTCGGTCTCCTCCTCGCGATTCCCGCGTTCGCGATCGCCTCGCCGCTCTACGGTCTCGAGATCGGTGCGATCATCGCACTCACCCTCATCGTCAACTGCCCCGTCGCCGCCTTCGTCGGCGGGTCGATCCCCATCGTCGCGAAGGCGTGCCGGGTCGATCCCGCGGTCGTCTCGACGCCGTTCATCTCGACGTTCTGCGATGCCAGCGGCCTGCTCGTCTACTTCACGATCGCGATCTCGATCATGGGGCTGTGAGGGCAGACTTCACCGCAGGCTGCGGGTGAGCTGGTCCCACAGCTCCTGATCGAAGCGGCGGCGGGCGAGCAGACCGGACATGTGGCGGACGGCGTTGTCGACCTTGCCGCGCCATACGTCGATCGCCGTCTCCGCATCCCCGCGGGACAGCGCCCGGTACATCCCTCGGTCGTCGCCGAGGATGCGGTCGGCCGCCGGTGAATAGTCGAGGCGGAGGACGGAGATGAAGAGGCGCAGGCGAAGGGTGAGCGATTCGAAGGCCCGCGCGCTCTGCCGCAGACCCGAGGCGCGGGCGAGCTCCTGCTGGTAGTGGAGGTCGGCGTCCTCGACGTCGATGCCGCTGCGGGTCGCCGCCGAGGCCTCCACCTGGCGCAGCGCGAGCTGGACGGGGACGAGGAACCGCTGCGGACGCAGAGCGAGCGAGCGCAGCACCACCTCGCCGACGGCCATGCGCGCGGCGTAGAGGTCGAGGACGTCAAGGGTCGTGATGAGCGGGATCCTCGCCCCGCCCCGGGTGCCGTCGAGGAGTCCGTCGTCGACCATCCGGCGCAGCGCCGCATCGACCGACGATCGGGGGACGTCCATGCGGCGGGAGAGCAGGCGCGGATTGATCCGGTCACCGGGCTGGTAGCCGGAGTCGATGATCTCCTCGCGCAGGGCGATCGCGAGATGCTCGGTGATCGACCTGGTCGAGCTCGGCAGCCACGACGAGATCTCCATTGAGTCAGAATTCGTGGAAGTTTTCGGGACGTCCGCCTGCCGCCCCGCCTGCCAGCTCACGCCCTCGAGACCGTGGCGGACGCGACCGGCGACGAGGTCGAGCAGCGACCCGGGGATGTCCTGGCAGTGCGCAAGGCCGGCCTTGAGCGCGGCGATGAAGTCCTCGGGCCCGTGGTGGAGGGAGAGGACATCGAAGGCGGGAAGACCCGCATCGGGGTCGGCGACGAGTTCGGCGGCCTCGCCGAGGGGATCGTAGACGACGAGGCGCAGCCGCACCGGGTCGATCCCCGCGACCCCGTCGAGGAGAATGCCCATCGCCGCCTCATCGGTCTGCCGGTGCTCGCTGCCGAAGCGCTGCGGCCAGCGGGTGACGCCGGCCGAGCGCAGGCCGGCGACGACCCCGGCGATGCGCCGCTGGATGCGCCGGGCCGGCACCGGCGAGGGATCGGCGCCACCGGCCCCGAGGCGGAATCCGACGACGATGAGCGGGAAGCCGCTCGCCGCGACGACGACCTCGTCGCCGCCGGCCCCGTCCTCGCGGATCGTGTGGAGGTCGCTCAGCGGCACCGTCATCTCCCGCACCGCGCGCGAGACGATGCTCTGACTCAGACCCGTCGCCTCGGCGATCGCCCGGGTCGAATAGTCCTTGCCCGAGATCCGCGCCCCGGCGGTCCCGACGAGGGCTTCGACGACCTGGGTCGCCGTGCTCTGGATCTGCGGGCGACCGCTGCGGGGACGGTCGGCCAGGTCCGAGCGACGGGCCCAGCGGCGCAGACTCGACTCGGACACCCCCGCCTCGGCGGCCGCCTCGGCGATCGACGTCGCAGCCGCACGGACGACCACACTGCGACGGAACTCCGGGGTGAACATTCCCTCATTCTACGCTCGCTCTCACGCCTTCTGACTCAAAGGTTTCGGCGGGCGGTCGCCGACCATTCACCCCCGGTTGGGCCCGGCGCATACTGAGGGGACAACGGCGGGGGCAGGCGGCCGACGACGACCACGTGGACTCCCGAACACCGGGGACAACCACTAGAAGTAAGGACGGATAGCAGGTGCTGCACACTGACACCGATCTCGAAGCGCTGACGACCCGCTCGGTCGACACGGTCCGCAAATGGCTGCGGGTCGCGACGAACAAGACGGCGGCGAAGAACCCCGCCGCGGAGCGCCTCTCGGCGGTCCTCTCCGATCCCAACGGGCTCGACTTCACCGTCGGCTTCGTCGACCGCGTCGTGCGCACCGATGACGTCCACGCCGCCGCCGACGCGCTGAACGAGGTCGGCAAGCTCGCGCCGGCGACGATGTCGGCTCTCGACCGTGCGCAGATCAAGGCCGGTGCAGCACTGGCGAAGGTGATGCCGCAGGTCGTCGTGCCCGCCGCCCGCACCCGCCTGCGCCAGATGGTCGGGCACATGGTCGTCGACGCCCGCGACAAGCAGTTCGGCTCGACCGTCGCCAAGCTCACCGGCGAGGGCCACCGACTCAACATCAACCTCCTCGGCGAGGCGGTCCTCGGTGACGCGGAAGCCGACCACCACCTCGAGGAGACGCACCGTCTGCTCGCCCGCGACGACGTCGACTACGTCTCCGTCAAGGTCTCCTCGGTCGCCTCGCAGCTGTCGATGTGGGCCTTCGACGACACCGTCGAGTACGTCGTCAACCGCCTCCGCCCCCTCTACGCGCAGGCCGCGAAGGCCCCGACGGGCGCGAAGTTCGTCAACCTCGACATGGAGGAGTACCGCGACCTCGAGCTCACGCTCGCCGTGTTCACCCGCCTGCTCTCCGAACCGGAGTTCAAGGACCTCGAGGCCGGCATCGTCATCCAGGCCTACCAGCCCGACGCGCTCGGAGCGATCCAGCGCCTGAGCGAGTTCGCCAGCCAGCGGGTGGCCGCCGGGGGTGCGGGGATCAAGGTCCGCCTCGTCAAGGGCGCGAACCTCGCGATGGAGACCGTCCACGCCGAGGTCGCCGGCTGGCCGACGACGACGTGCGACTCGAAGCAGTCGACCGACGCCAACTACAAGCGCGTCCTCCACTGGCTCTTCACCCCCGAGCGGATGGAAGGCCTGCGCATCGGCGTGGCCGGGCACAACCTCTTCGACATCGCCTTCGCCCACCACCTCTCCGTCGAGCGCGACGTCACCTCCCGCGTCGAGTTCGAGATGCTCCAGGGCATGGCGACCGAGCAGGCCGCAGCCGTGACCGAGGACGTCGGCGACCTCCTCCTCTACGTCCCGGCCGTGCACCCGAAGGAGTTCGATGTCGCGATCTCCTACCTCGTGCGCCGCCTCGAGGAGAACTCCGCGACGGAGAACTTCATGTCCGGCATCTTCGAGCTCGCCAACGGCAACGAGATCTTCGACCGCGAAGCCGACCGCTTCCGCGCCTCGGTCGCCCAGCTCGAGGCCGAGCTCGCCGCCGACGGTGAGGCCGCTCCCGCGCCCAATCGCACGCAGGACCGTTCGGCCCCGCACGTTCCCGGTCCCGCCCAGGTCGTCTTCGCCAACGAACCCGACACCGATCCCTCCCTGCCGGCGAACCAGAAGTGGGTCAAGGAGATCATCGCCGAGGCGACCGCTCCCGGCTACCTCGAGACCCGCCCGCAGGCGCCGCGCATCGACACCACCGACGAACTCGATGCGATGATCGCCAAGGGCCGCGCCGCCGCCAAGGACTGGCGTGAGATGGGCGCTGCAGCCCGCGGGGAGATCCTCCACCGCGCCGCCGAGGTCTTCGCCGCCCGCCGCGGCGAGTTCATCGCCGTCGAGGCCGCTGAGGTCGGCAAGATGCCGTCACAGTCGGATCCGGAGATCTCCGAGGCCATCGACTTCATCCGCTACTACGCACTCCACGCACTCGAGCTCGAGAAGCTCGAGGGAGCGACGTTCCACCCGGACGAGATGGTCGTCGTCACCCCGCCGTGGAACTTCCCCATCGCGATCCCGACCGGCGGCACCGTCGCAGCGCTCGCCGCGGGTTCGGCCGTCATCCACAAGCCTTCGAAGCCGACGCCGTACTGCTCGGCGCTCATCGTCGAATGCCTGTGGGAGGCCGGTGTCCCCCGGGACGTCCTCCAGCTGTGCGCCCCGATCGAGCGGGAGCTCGGCCAGCACCTCGTCTCGCACCCGGATGTCGACCGCGTCATCCTCACCGGTGCCTCGGAGACCGCGTCGCTGTTCAAGTCGTTCCGTCCCGAACTCCACGTCAACGCGGAGACCTCGGGCAAGAACGCGCTCGTCGTCACCCCGGCCGCCGACCGCGACCTCGCGGTCGCCGACCTCGTCTACTCGGCGTTCGGCCATGCCGGACAGAAGTGCTCGGCCGCCTCTCTGGGCATCATGGTCGGGTCGACGTACGACTCGGAGCGCTACCGCAAGCAGCTCGTCGACGCCGCGTCCTCGATGGTCGTCGACTGGCCGGTCAACCTCTCGGCGACGATGGGCCCGCTGACCGAGGATCCCTCGGACAAGCTGCGCCGTGCGCTGACGACGCTCGAGCCCGGCGAGTCGTGGCTGCTCGAGCCCAAGCAGCTCGACGACACCGGTCGCCTGTGGAGCCCGGGCATCAAGGAGGGCGTCAAGCCGGGATCGTTCTTCCACCTCACCGAGGTGTTCGGTCCCGTGCTCGGCCTCATGCATGCGAAGGACCTCGACGAGGCGATCGAGTTCCAGAACGCCGTCGACTTCGGTCTCACCGGAGGCATCCACTCCCTCGACCCCGAGGAGGTCCGTGAGTGGATCGACCGCGTCGAGGTCGGCAACGCCTACATCAACCGCGGCATCACCGGAGCGATCGTCCAGCGCCAGTCCTTCGGCGGCTGGAAGCAGTCCTCGGTCGGGCTCGGTTCGAAGGCCGGCGGTCCGAACTACCTCATGCTCTTCGGCCACTACACCGACGATCCGGCGACCCTGCCGGGTTCGGTCGGCGGCGGGCAGAGCCTCGAGCGGGCCCAGGCCGATGACAAGCGCTGGTTCGAGGCCGAGTTCGGTGCGGCCAAGGACCACACGGGTCTGCGCTCGGAGGCGAACATCTTCCGCTACCGTCCGCGTCCCGTCACCCTGCGCGTAACCTCGGCCGCGACCGTCTTCGACTTCAAGCGCTCGCTCTCGGCAGCCGCGACCGTCGGGTCGACGGTGCAGCTGAGCGTCGCCGAGGACGTCTCGGCCGATGTGAAGATCGCCGTCACCGAGGCGGGGGTGCCCTCCCGCACCGAATCGGCCGGGGTCTTCGCGACGATGGTCGCCGACGGCAGGTACGACGACACCGTCGGTGCCCGCATCCGCGTGCTCGGCGACTTTGAGCCGGAGCTGCTCGCCGCTGCGGCGAAGCGTCCCGAGGTCGCCGTCATCGACGAGCCCGTCACCTCCTCGGGTCGGGTCGAGCTGCGCTACTACGTGCAGGAGCAGGCCGTGTCGATGACGCTGCACCGCTTCGGCAACCCGAGCCGTGACTTCCACGAGCTCGCCGCCGAACTCAAGGCGTGATCACCCGAGCCTGATCACCCCAGCGACCCAAAGGGCGCTCAGCCACCTTGCGAGAGGTGGCTGAGCGCCCTTCGGGTTGCCGCTAGAGTTACGCTGTGACTCTTCGACAGACCATTCCTCTCGGCGGTGCGATCTTCGACTGCGACGGCATCCTCGTCGACTCCGAGCAGCCGTGGATCGACCTCATGGCCGCCTACCTCGACCGCCTCGGTGCCGGTGGGGTTCCCGCGGAGTCGTTCCGGGGGTTGACCGGCGCCGAGGCGGCGGAGCAGCTGCGGCGCGTGAGCTCCGAAGTCGAGGCCGGCAGTGGGACTGCGCCGACGGCGGCCGAGGTCGACCGTGACTACACGGCCGCCCTCGCCGAGGTGTTCTCCCCCATGCCGGGGGCACCGGAACTCGACCGGGCGCTCTCGGGCACCGTCCCCATCGCTGTCGCGAGCAACGGCCGCGGCGACGATGTCCGCGGACTCCTCGACCGAGCGGGACTGCTCGGGTTCTTCGATGCGATCGTCACGATCGACGACGTCGAGCAGGGGAAGCCGGCACCCGACGTCTATCTCCGTGCGGCTGAGAAGTTGGGGCTCGCCGCCGCGACGGCGGTCGCCTTCGAGGACTCCCCCGTCGGATCACAGGCAGCCACCGCCGCCGGCTGCACGGTCATCGGCATCAACGCCGACCCGCAGATCCCCCTAGCCGCCGAGGTGCGGCTCTCCGACATGGGGAAGGTGCGATTCGACGCAGCGGAGAAAGCCGTGATCGTCGATCCGCAGGGCTGACAGCGCGGCTCCCCGCCCATGTCCTGACCTCCATGTAGGCTCGGTCACACTTCCAGCATTCAGTGGACTTCCCGAGTGTTCACATCGCGTTCACATGGTTGCCGTCGTCGCCTCCATGGGGCCCGATAGTGTGCAAGGGTTCCTGCCTCTGTGACTCCGTGTGCCATCGTGACCCGAAAGGCCTCCATGAAAGTCTCGACCACCCTCTCCTCCGCAGCTGTCCTCGGCCTCGTCGCCGGTATCGGTCTCGTCGCGCCGACCGGCCCGGCCGCAGCAGCCGTCAGCCCGCACATCAGCGAGATCGGCTACACCCTCGATGCCGACTTCATCGAGATCGCCGCTGATCCGGGCACCGATCTCTCCGGGTGGACGATCGGCTCGGTCACCCGTGGCGGCAGCGTCCAGGCCGCCGAGAACGCCGTCACGGTTCCCGACGGCACAACCGTCGGCGACTCCGGGGCGCTGGCGATCGAGGTGCCGATCACGAACTCCGTGAAGTCCGGTTCCGCCGCTGACGGCGAGTACGGCTCCTCGGCGTTCGCGATCGACGACTCGGGCAGCCTCATCGACTTCGACCAGATCGGCGGAGTCACAGGCGGCAGGGGTGTGACGGGGAAGTCAGGGACGTACACCCCGGATCCCGTCGTCGACCAGGAGGCCGAGCCGACTGGTGCCGTCGCGGCAGGCGGGCAGTCGATCCAATTCGTCGACGGCTCGTGGACCTCGGCTCCCCCGACCCCGAACGTGCTGCCCGACGGTAACGGCGGGGAGAACCCCGAGCCCAGGGAGATCACCCCGATCGCCGACATCCAGGGCACCGGCGCGGAGAGTCCGCTGCAGGGCCAGACGGTGAGGACCCGCGGCGTCGTCACCGCCGCCTACCCGAGCGGTGGGCTCGGCGGCTACTACGTGCAGACGCCCGGCACCGGGGGCGCCGAGGACGCGACCCCGGGGGCCTCCGACGGCATCTTCGTCTACTCCCCCGACACCGTGGGCGACATCAGCATCGGCGACCACCTCGAACTCACCGGCACCGTGTCCGAACGCTACGGCCAGACCCAGATGAGCGTCGCCGCCTCCGGTGCGACGACCCTCGACGAACCCGCCGAGGCGGTCAAGCCCGTCGAGGAGGCGTTCCCCACCGGCGATGCCGAGCGCGAGGCGCTTGAGGGCATGCTCCTCCAGCCGAGCGGTGAGCTCACCGTGACCGACAACTACAACACGAACACCTACGGCGAGGTCACGCTCGCCACCGGCGACGGGGTCCTGCGCCAGCCCACCGATGTCGCCCGTCCCGGCAGCGCCGAGGCGAAGGCCATCGAGGAGGAGAACCTCGCCCGCGAGGTTGTCCTCGACGACGGTGCGACGGTCGACTACCTCAAGAGCGACAAGGACGTCCCGCTGCCCTACCTCACCGAGGATGCTCCCGTCCGCGTCGGGGCGAGCGCGACGTTCACCTCGCCCGTCGTCCTCGGCTTCGACCACAGCAAGTGGCGGTTCCAGCCGTTGACGCGTCTGACCGGGGCCAACGCCGAGGCGGTCCAGCCGGCGACGTTCACGAACACCCGACAGGACACGCCTGAGGCGGTCGGCGGCCAGGTCAGTCTCGCGGCATTCAACGTCCTCAACTACTTCACGACGACCGGTGACCAGGTCCCCGGCTGCACGTTCTACGAGGACCGCGAGGGCAACCCGATCACGGTCCGCGGGGGCTGCGATGCCCGCGGTGCGGCGACCGCTGAGAGCCTCGAGCGCCAGGAGACGAAGATCGTCACCGCGATCAACACCCTCGACGCCTCCGTCGTCTCGCTCATGGAGATCGAGAACTCAGCGAGGTTCGGCGACGACCGCGACGCCGCGCTGAAGACGCTCGTCGACCGCCTCAACGAGGCGGCCGGGTCGGAGAAGTGGGCCTTCGTCCCCTCCCCGGAGAAGGTTCCCGCCGACGAGGACGTCATCCGCACTGCGCAGATCTATCAGCCCGCCGAGGTGGCCCCGCAGGGTGAGTCCGTCATCCTCGACGACCAAGACGCCTTCTCCAATGCGCGCGAACCGCTCGCCCAGGCCTACGCCCCGAAGGATGCCTCCGGCACCCCGGAGGCCGAGAAGACCTTCGTCACCGTGTCGAACCACTTCAAGTCGAAGGGCTCGGGCGAGGGCCCAGGCAACGAGGACACCGGTGACGGGCAGGGCTTCTCGAACGCCGACCGCGTCAAGCAGGCGAAATCGCTCGTCGACTTCGCCGGCGAACAGCAGAAAGCAGCGGACTCCGACTACGTCTACCTCCTCGGCGACTTCAACTCGTACACGCAGGAGGACCCGATGCAGGTCCTCTACGAGTCCGGGTACAAGGACGTCGGTTCGGAGATGACGGACAAGTCGACGTACGTCTTCAAGGGTCGGACGGGCAGCCTCGACCATATCCTCGCCCTCGACACCTCCGGGACCGCAGGCACCGGCAGCCAGGCGGACCTGCCGACGAGCGCGTTCGACGCGGTCACCGGAGCCGACATCTGGAGCATCAACTCCGTCGAACCGCTCGCCTTCGAGTACAGCCGCTTCAACTACAACATCAGCGACCTCTACGAGCCGAATCAGTTCCGCGCCTCTGACCACGATCCCGTTCTCGTCGGTCTCTTCGACGAGGACAGCAGCGGCGGAGGTGATGACGCCGACGGCGCCCAGGCGAACGCCACGGCGGACGACAACGGCGCGGAGAACGATGCCGAGGCCGACGGCTCGCAGGACAATGGGAACGCCGACGGCGGACAGGACGATTCCGACGGCGATCAGGGCAGTGCCGACTCCGACGGTTCGCAGAACGATGCTGACGAGGACGGCGGCAGGCAGGGCTCTTCAGCCGGCGCGAACTCCGGCAGCACCGCGAATGGGACCTCGGCGAATGGGACCTCCGCGAGCGATGCAGGCCGCGGCGGGAACCTCCCGCGGACCGGTTCCGAGCTCACCGCGCCGGTGTCGATCGCGGCGGGCCTCTTGCTCGTCGGAGCCGCAGCCGTGGCAATCGCTCGGCGTCGCAAGGCGAGTGCCGAGCACTGATCTCGCCGACGCGCTGATGCAGCCACAGCACTGACCCAGTCGCAGCCCCGAGCAGACTGTGAGCCCCGGACCGCTCGGTCCGGGGCTCACGCCTGTCTCGGCCCGTGTCATCTCCGAGCCACAGCCCACGACAGCAGCATTCTCAGTCCGGGACGGCGAGTCTCAGTCCGGGACAGCGACCTGTCCGCGCATGAGCACGCGCGCGGTGCGGAAGAGGGACGCCGCGGTGACCGACCCGGTGTTCTCATCGCGCACAGCGGCGGCCGTGACGACACCGGAGGGCGTGCCGATCCTCAGTTCGGGTCCTGCCGGAGGGCGTTCGGAGCGGGTGAGGATGAGATTGACGATCGTGTCGGGCACGAGGGCCGCGGCCGCCAGGCACATCGCTGCGGTGCCGGGAACGGCCCTGTGCGCCTGCCCCATCGAGATCACCCGGACGACGATGTCGGCGTCCTCCGCGGCGAGCGTCGTCTCGTCGAGGAGACGCGTCGGCGTCGGAGGGGTGACGACGGCGACCTTGGGCACGACCTGCGGAGCGGTCTCCCGGGTCTCGCTCAGCCCCATGCGCACGGCCGCGTTCCGCCGGAGGTCGTCGATGACGCGCATCGCAGGTCCGTCGGCGTCGATCCTCTCGGGCAGCTCGTCTCCGTTCAGGCCGACAGCCGCGGCGGGGACGATGACGAGCGGAAGCGTCGCATCGATGAGGGTGGCATCGAACATGATCCCATCGGCATCGATCGATTCGCTCGCCTTCCCGGTCGGCAGGAGCGCACCGGTCCTGCTGCCTGCAGGGTCAGGGTAGATGAGCTCGATCGGCGCGCCTGTGCCGCGTACTCCCGGGAGGGTGAAGTCGCCGTCGACGGCGGCCTGACCGCCCTCGACGGTGAGTCCGACGTCGACGAGCTTGCCCGTGTTCGTGTTGAAGAGGCGGAAGACGTGCCATCCGTCGCCGGCGTCGATGAGCCCGGCGAGCAGGCCGAAAGGGACGACTCCGGAGGAGAGGTTGCCGCAGTTGCCGGAGTAGTCGACGGTCGCCTCAGTGATCTCGACCTGCGCAAACGTGTAGTCGAGGTCGACGCCGGGACGCTCGGAGGCGGAGACGACCATGACCTTCGACAGGGACGAGATCCCGCCGCCCATGCCGTCGAGCTGACGGCCGAAGGCGTCCGGCGAGCCCATCACGGCCGTGAAGATCGCATCCCACGCGGAGCGGTCTCGGCCCGCGGAGGGATCATCTCCACCCGTGTCGTCCGCGAGCGGCGGGAGGTCGTCGGCGCGGAAGAACACGCCCTTGCTCGTCCCGCCGCGGACGAAGGCGGCGTCGATCCATCGCGTCATGAGGCCAGGGTAGTCGAACGCCCCTCCCCTGCCGCGGGAGCGACTGACTTCGGCACGATCGCCATCGCGGCGAAGCCGAGGACGGCGACGACGGCGAAGAGGTAGAACCCCCACGGGTAGGCGATGCCCGCTGCCACCAGGGTGCCGGTGATGAAGGGCCCGGTGATCGCGCCGAGTCGACCGATCGCTGACGCCATGCCGAGTGCCGTGCCGCGCACGGTCGCCGGGTAGATCCCGGAGACGAACGCGTAGATGAGGACCTGCGCGGAGAAGACGAAGACTCCGGTGATGAAGACGATGAGGTTGAGCAGCACCTGGCTCGTCATCGGGATGCTCAGCACCGCGAGGAAGACCGCTGCGAGGACGAACCACAGGAGGACGATGCGCTTCGTGCCGTGTCTATCGGCGAGCCAGCCGGCGATGACGAGGCCGACGACGGCGCCGAGGTTGAGGACGAGGAGCATGACGAGGGAATCGGAGACCTCGTAGCCGGCATCGGCCATGATCTTCGGCAGCCACGTGTTGAGCCCGTAGACGAGGAGGAGGCCCATGAAGCTGCCGAGCCACACGCCGATCGTCACGAGGGCGAACCGGCCGGTGAACAGCGAGGCCATGCCCGGCTTCGGGACCGCCTCGGCGGGGGTCGACGCACCGGCACCGACAGCCGCCTTCGCGGCGAGGAACTCGCTCGACTCCGGCAGCTTCCACCACAGCAGCGGCACGAGGAGGAGCCCCGCGAGGCCGCCGGCGATGAAGAGCAGATGCCAGTTGTGGGAGTAGAAGACGGCGAGCAGGGAGATCGCGACGGCACCCGCGTGGTACCCGGTCATCGTCAGGGTCGTCGCCTTCCCCGTCCTGCCGGAGCGGTTGTGCTCGCTGATGTAGGCGAGGCAGCTCGGCATGACCGCGCCCAGAGCGAGCCCGGCGATGAACCGGAAGAGCGTGAAGAGGGCGACGTTCGGGGCGAACGCGACGAGGAGGGTGAACACGGAGAAGACGATCACGCAGACGATGATCGTCCAGCGCCTGCCCACCCGGTCGACGATCGGTCCGACGCCTGCGGCCCCGAGGCCGACGCCGACGAGGCTCATCGTCGCCGCGAGGGTCGCCCCCTCCGGGGTGAATCCGAGCGCGCCGGTGGCGAGCAGCTGGGGAATGACGGCGCCGAGGACGACGAGGTCGAAGCCCTCGAGGGCGACGGCGAGCCAGCACAGAACGGCGGGCCAGCGGGTCTCCCCGGCAGGGCGCAGGGAGGGAGCGGCGGGTGCGGACATCGGTGTCTCCGGTCGTGTGGTCGGGCCAGGCGGTGGCAGGGGTGAGGCGGGGCAGGGATCAGAACGGGTACGCAGCGATCTCCGGGCGCATCGTCACCCACTGGGTCTCGGTGAAGGCCTCGATGTTCGCCTGCGCCCCGCCGAAGCGGGATCCGTTGCCGGAGTCCTTCATCCCGCCGAAGGGGACGTTGGCCTCATCGGAGACGGTCTGCTCGTTGATGTGGACCTTGCCCGTGTCGACGAGGTCGGCGAGTTCGAGGGCCATCCCGACATCGCCGAGGATGCCGAGCGAGAGCCCGTATTCGCTCGCGTTGACGAGTTCGGCCGCCTCCTCGAGCGTCGAGAAGCGTCCGACCGGGGCGACCGGGCCGAAGATCTCCTGCGTCCACGCCGGGTTCGTCGGCGTGAGGTCGGCGAGCACGGTCGGCGGCACGAACGCGCCCTCCCCCGCCCCTCCCGCGGCCAGGCGTGCGCCGTCGGCCTGGGCTTTGTCGATGATGTCCCGAACCCGTCTCCGCTGCCCTTCGTCGATGATCGGCCCGAGCGCCACCTCCTCGGCGGCGGGGTTGCCGACCGGCAGGTTCCGGGCGCGCTCGGACAGGGCGCCGACGTAGTCGTCGTAGAGGCTGTCGTGGACGAGGTGACGGCCCGTCGTCATGCAGATCTGCCCCTGGTGCATCCAGGATCCGAAGGCCCCCGCCGAGGTGGCCGCCGCCAGATCGGCACCGGGCAGGACGATGAGCGCATTGTTCCCGCCGAGTTCGAGGTGGCAGCGCTTGAGGAGGCGACCGGCCGCCTCACCGACCTTCCGCCCCGCCGCGGTCGACCCGGTGAAGGAGATGACCGAGACCTCGGGGGCGTCGACGACGGCTTCGCCGACGTCCCGGCCTCCGGGCAGAACCTGGAGGAGCCCCTCAGGGAGTCCCGCCTCGGCGAAGATCCGGGCCAGGGTCACGCCACCGGAGACCGCGGTGCGCGGATCGGGTTTGAGGAGGACGGCGTTGCCGAGGGCGAGCGCAGGCGCGACCGAGCGGATGGAGAGGATGAGCGGGAAGTTGAACGGTGCGATGACCGAGACGACTCCGGCGGGCAGGCGCCTGGAGAACGACCAGCGCGGTTCGTTCGAGGGCAGCACCTCGCCCTTCGGGTGGCTGGGCAGGCTCGCCGATTCGTAGCAGATCTGCGCGGCCATCGTCGTCTCGAGGTCGGCCTTGGGCTGGATCGCCCCGGATTCGCGGACGATCCACTCGCCGATCTCCGCGGCGTGCTCGGCCCAGAGGTCACCGGCCCGGCGCAGCACCGCCGCCTTCTCCGCCGGGGTCGTCCTCGCCCACTGCTTCTGGGCGGAGGCGGCACGGGCGGCCGCCGCGTAGACGTCGTCGGCGCTCGCCGCACCGATCTCGGCCAGGGTCTGACCTGTCGCGGGTTCGACGACAGGGTAGGTCTCGCCTCCGCCTGGGCTCCACGCCCCGGTGAAGATCGATCCGTGCCAGTCGGTGCCGAGGAACGTGTCCGTGCTCATCGTGGTCTCCTCTTACTTCTTCTCGGGTCGGGTCTTCTCGGTGCTCACCTCGATGAGCGTGGGTCCGGACGCCTCACCCAGGAGTCGGGCGAGGTCAGAGCTGTCGTCGGCGTGGTGGGCGGTCATTCCGTAGCCGCGGGCGATCGAGACGAAGTCGACCTCGCCGAGGTCGAGTCCCGGTGCCTTGTCGACGCCGAGCATGCCTGCGAACCAGTCCAGTGCCGCGTACGAACGGTTGCGCAGCACCACGATGGTCAGCTCGATGCCCTCGTCGACGGCGGTGCGCAGGGCGGCGATCGAGTAGTGGGCCGATCCGTCGCCGATGATCGCGACGACCGGGCGATCGGGGTCGGCGAGCGCGATGCCCATGGAGGCGGGCAGACCCCAGCCGAGGCCTCCCGAGGCGGGGAAGAAGTAGGAGCCGGGCTCGCGCAGGTCCATCTGCGCCCAGAAGGCGGCGTTCGTCGATGTCGATTCGACGACGAACCGGGTGTCCTTCGGCAGCTCCTCCCGCAGGGTCGCGAAGACCTCCTCCGGGTGGAGGGTTCCCTCACTCGCCGAGGTGACCGGCGGGTCGATCTCGGCCGTCCACTCGCTCACGGTTTGGGGTGCGGGGGCGACCGCCTCGGCGAGGGCGCGGACGAGGGCCACGGGATCGGCGAGGACGGCGTCGCCGAACGGGGCGCGGGCCGCCGCGGCCGGGTCATCGCCGATCTGGATGAGCGTCGTCGACTCGGGCAGGTACTCGCCGGGCTGCCACTGGTGATAGCGGAAGACGGGGGCACCGATGACGAGCGCGAGGTCGTGGGCTCCGAGGATCTCCCCGATGCCGGCGATGGATGCTGGCAGGACCCCGCGGAAGAGCGGATGCTGGTTGGGGAAGGGCAGCCGGGGAAGGGAGGGCGCGGCCCAGACAGGAGTATCGAGCGCCTCGGCGAGTGCGATGGAGGACTCCCAGGCGCGGGGGTCGTCGACGTCGGGACCGAGGACGAGGACGGGGTCGTTCGCCTCGAGCAGACGGGAGTGCAGCTCGGCAACGGTCTGCGCATCGACGGTCTCACCTGCGGTGACGGTTCGGGAGAGCTGGTCGATGACGGCAGCGGGCACCTCGGCGTCCCAGTCGTCGTAGGGCACGGAGAGGTAGACGGGTCCGGCCTCAGCGGCGAAGACGGACTGGGAGAACGCGCGGGGCACATCGGCGGCCGAGAGCGGTTCGAGGGACTGGTGGACGAGCGGCGCGGCCAGGGCGGTGGCCCGGACATTGGCGAGCATGACCTCGGGGCCGACCATGTCCCGGACCTGCTGGCCGGCGGTGAGGACGAGCTTCGACCGGGAGATGGTCGCATTCGTCAGCGCACCGAGTCCGTTGCCGGTCCCGGATGCAGCGTGGAGGTTGACGAGGGTGGGTCGGTCGGTGATCTGCGAGTAGCCGTCGGCCATGGCGACGACGGAGCTCTCGCCGAGTCCGAGGACGTAGTGGGCCGGCAGGTCCTTGAGGAACGGCAGCTCGTTCGAACCGGGGTTGCCGAAGATCGTGGACATGCCGTGGAAGGCCATGAGTTCGTGGACTGCGTGTCGGACCGAGACCGTCGTCATCGACGCTGCTCTCCTTTGAGGCGGGACCAGGATGGCTGCGGTGCGCACCGCGGATCCGCGGTGCGCACCGCACTGCTTGCCACGATAGTGACGCGCACCACCGAGAGCGAGAAGTGTTTCATTCATTGGGAAGCGGACCGCTGCGCAGCTACGATGGCTGACATGGCGAACTCACCATCGGGCGATTCGATGATCGATCGGCTCGTCCGCGTCCTCAGCTCCTTCGATCCGGACCACCCGTCGCTGAGCACCGACGAGCTCTCGGCGCGGGCGCAGCTGCCGAAGTCGACGGCCTATCGCCTCATCAACGACATGATGCGCCACGACCTCCTGCAGCGGGATCCGTCGGGGAGGATCCGCATCGGGGTGGGGATGTGGGAGCTGTCGAACCGCGCCTCCGACGCCGTCGAGCTCGCCTCCCTGGCCCGCCCGCACATGACCAACCTCCACGATTTCGTCGGGGAGAACACGCAGCTGGGGATCCTCCGCGAACGCGAGGTCCTCTTCGTCGAACGGATGTCGAAGCCAAGCGCGGTCGTCCACCGCTCGCGCACCGCGGGACGTCTGCCCGCCCATGCCTCGTCGTGCGGTCTCGTCCTCCTCGCCCACGCTCCCCGTCACGTCCGTGAGGCGTACCTGCGCGGTCCGCTCTCGGCCTTCACCGAGCACACGACGACGGATCCGACGATCCTGCGCCGGATGCTCCAGACGATCAGGACCTACCATCGGGCCGAGCTCGTCGGACACATCGACGAGGGCACCACGGGGATCGCGGTGCCCGTCTTCGACGGCAGCGGGCTGACGATCGCCGGCCTCGGCGTCGTCGTCGACTCCGAGCGCAATGTCGGGATGCCTGCGATCATGCAGGCACTGCGGACCGCCTCGGCGGAGATCACGCAGGACCTCATCGCCCAGGGGACCCGGGCGGGCGAGTGAGCTCACGTGCGGGCGGCGTACCTCGCCCGGCGCTTCTCGGCCTCGACCTCACGGTTCTTCGGCGGGGCATTCGTCACGAGCGCATCGAGGAGGTGCTGGGTGGCGTAGGCGATCTCCTCGACGGCCGCATCGAAGGCCTCGGCGTTGGCCTGCGAGGGCTTCGTCGTCCCCGCGATCTTGCGCACGTACTGCAGGGCCGCGGCGTGGACCTCGTCCGAGGTGGCGGCGGGTTCGAAGTTGTGGAGGGTTCGGATGTTCCGGCACATGCCTCAACGGTACGCCGCACGGCCCTTGGGGCGGTAGGTTCTGCCGAAGCTGCGCGGATTCGCCTCGTCGATGTCGACGAGCTCCCAGTCGAGGCGCCGACCGCCGGGGACATCGAAGATCCGGACCCCGTCGCCGAGGAAGACGGGCACGGAGAAGTACTGGAGTTCGTCGATGAGGTCGGCCTCGAGCGCCTGCCGGGCGATGTCGGCGCTGATGATCTGAATGTCCCGCTCACCCGCGATGACCTGGGCACGCTCGACCGCCTCGGCGATGGAGCAGTCGAGGGGGATGACCGACGGGTCATCGGCGAGCTCCTCGGGCCGGTGGGTGAGGACGAACTCGGTGCCCGACCACGCGCCGCCGTAGGCCTCCGCGGTCATCTCGTCGCGGATCTCGGCCTGGGACTTGGCCGCGTCGTAGCCGCGGCGGCCGGAGATGATGACGGCGACCTGCGCGGCCATCGCCTCGGTGGTGCCGTCGACGAGCGGTTCGGCTGCCGAAAGCCACGACATGTCGTGGCCGGGTCCGGCGATGAACCCGTCGAGCGAGCACGAGAAGCCCCATGCCACTTTTCCCATCACTCCTCCTTGAGCTGACTCAATCACATCTGCGTCCCCACGGGAACCCCCGCACCGGCCGTCGTAGACTGACAGCGTCCTCGCACCCGGTGAGGAATGAGAACCCCAGGAGCGTCGATGGCCACCCCCGCAGACCCGTTCACCCCAGGCCAAGCCGAGCGGGTCCGGCGCCTGCGCACCGACTTCTCGCGCATGCTCATGCACCACCAGTTCGCGATCGATGAGATGCTCACGAAGGTCTCGATCCTCCGCGAGGAGTTCCTCCACCTCCACCGCTACAACCCCATCGAGCACATCAGCTCGCGGGTGAAGTCCCCGCGCAGCCTCATCGAGAAGATCACCCGGCGGGGTCTGCCGCTCGAGATCGACGCGATCACGGCGAACATCACCGACATCGCCGGCATCCGCATCACGTGCAGCTTCATCGCCGATACGTACCGCGTGCTCGAGACGCTCACCTCGCAGAACGACGTGCGGATCATCGAGATCAAGGACTACATCGCCCACCCCAAGCCGAACGGGTACAAGAGTCTGCACGCGATCCTCGAGATCCCCGTCTTCCTCTCGGCCGGTCCGGTGCCGATCGTCTGCGAGGTGCAGGTGCGCACGATCGCGATGGACTTCTGGGCGAGCCTCGAGCACAAGATCCACTACAAGTACCAAGGTGACGTGCCCGACCGCCTCGTCGAGGAGCTCACCAGGGCAGCGAACGCCGCCGGGGAACTCGACCGGGAGATGGAGCAGCTCCACGCCGAGGTCCACGACGTCGACAGTCCCGCGGAGGACGACGACTCCGACGGCGAACTCCTCCGCCTCCTCCTCAGACTCACCCGCGACGAGGGGTAAGCCCGCCGAGGCGGCGCTCAGTACCGGGCCGAGAACCCACCGTCGGCGCCGAACAGCTGACCGGAGACCCACCGCCCCTCGGGTGAGAGGAGGAAGGCGACGACGCCGGCGATGTCGCCTGGAGTGCCGAGGCGCCCGAGCGGCTGGTGCGGGCGCAGCGACGACCGCAGCTCCTCGTCCATCCACCCCGTGTCGATGGGACCGGGATTGACGACGTTCGCCGAGATCCCCTTGGGGCCGAGCTCGCGGGCCGCGGAGATGACGATGCGGTCGAGCGCGCCCTTCGACGCCCCGTAGGGGAGGTTGCCCGTGGTGTGGTCACTGGTGAAGGCGACGATCGCCCCGCCGTCATCGGAGACCTGACGGGCGAAGTCGGCGATGAGGAGGAGGCTCGCCCGCGCGTTGACGGCGAGGTGGGCGTCGAAGCTCTCGGCACTCGTGTCGAGGATTCCGGATTCGACGTCGTGGGCGTGGGAGAGGACGAGCGCGTCGATCGTGCCGTGCTCGGCCCTCACCGCCGCGATGAGCTCCTCGGGTCCGGTCGGAGTCGCGAGGTCGCACGCATAGTCGGCATTCTCGAGGTCGCTCGTGACGACGGTCCAGCCGTCGACGCGCAGCCGGGGCACGATGCCGGCGGCGATGCTGTTCTCCCGGGCGGCACCGGTGATGAGGGCAAGGGGCATGTCCTGAGCCTAGCGCCCCCTACTCCCGGTGGGCGACGATGTTGAGGACGTTGCCGTCGGGGGCGCGGACGAAGAAGCGGCGGACTCCCCATTCCTCGTCGGTGAGCGGGTGGACGATCTCATACCCGCGGTCGACCGCCTCGGCGAAGGCGGCGCCGACATCGTCGACCTTGACCGAGACGACGGCATCGACCGGGGACGTCGCATCCTTGGTCACGACCTGGAGGTGCGCGCCGGTCTCCGGGGAGGTGAACCGGGCGACCCAGCCGAGGTTGAACTCCTCCGTCGACAGTCCGAGGTAGTCGGCATAGAACTCCTTGGCACCGTCGATGTCGGGCACCGGCAGATCGGCGATGATGCTGTGGACCTTCATGACTCCCCCTCACCACTGGTCGTGGTCGAAGACCTGGCAGAACACGCTCGTCATCGTGTCGGAGAAGAGGACGAACTGGACTTCGGCGATCGAGTCCCAGCGCCCGCGGGCCCGGCCGTCGACGATGACGGAGGCCGCCGCCTCGGCGACGTCCCGGGGCGACCACCCGTAGACCCCGCCGCCGATCGCGGGGAACGCAATCGTGGTCGCCCCGAGCTCCTCGGCGAGGTTGAGGCTCGACTCGAAGCACGACTCGAGCACCTCGGGGTCGGCCTCCCCGGCATTGCGGTTGGGGCCGACCGTGTGGATGACCCAGCGCGCGGGGAGGTCGCCGGCCCCGGTCGCGACGGCCTGACCGGGAGGCAGTCCCCGCGGATGCGTCGTCCGCCGGATCTCGCGGGCCTCCTCGAGCAGGCTCGGCCCCGCAGCGCGGTGGATCGCCCCGTCGACGCCGCCTCCGCCGAGGAGGCTCGAGTTCGCCGCGTTGACGATCGCGTCGGCGTGGACCGTGGTGATGTCGCCTTCGAGTACCGTGATCCTCATACGGCGAGTCTAGTCAGGGGCTACGCCTTTTGGACGGTGATCGTCCACGAGGCGTCGCCGGTGCGGTCGAAGTGGGTGACCGGGTAGCCGTTCTCGGCTGCCCACTGCGGGATCGCCTCGGTGGCCTGGGTGCAGTCGAAGTTGATGACGAGTTCGTCGCCTGCGCTCAGCTGCCCGATCGCGTCCTTGGCCTCGACGAGAGGGAAGGGGCAGACGAGCCCGTTGGTCTCGAGGATCTGCTTCATGCTGTCCTGCTTTCCGCGGGCACCGGAGCTCCCGCTGTGCTTCGTGGACTGATGGTGGCCTTCGCAGCGATTCCTGCGCCGACGATCATGAAGAACGTCGCCACCCATCCCTGGTATTCGAACTGTGCGGTCGAGACCATCGCGTTGCCGACGGTGCATCCCCCGGCGATCGCCGCGCCGATGCCCATGCCGACTCCGCCGACGATGGCCTTGAGGAGCGTGTCCCGATCGGGCACGCGCACCCGGAACTCCCCGGAGGCCTTCGCCGCGATGAAGGAGCCGACGAGGATGCCGATGACGAGCATGACTCCCCAGTCGACGAGGGTGAGGTCGCCCGTCGCGAAGAACGCGACGAGATTCGCCGATGGAGTCGTGATGCCCAGCCCCGAGTTCTGTCCCGTCGCCGCCGACAGAGGCCACGCGACCGTGGCGATGATGCCGATGACGACCGCTGTCGCGAACGGATTCCAGCGCTTCTCGGTGAGCAGATGCGCCAGCCCCGTCTTCCGCGGAGGCAGAGTCGCCACCGGCGTTCCGAGCTTCCGATTGTGGCGGATCGTCAGCCACACCGCGATACCGGAGAGGACGACGGCGAACACCCACGGACTCAGACCGGTCGTCGCCGGCAGCGACCCGTCGGCGACCGTGATCGACCGCAGCCCGTCGGTCAGCCCGGCCGCAGGACCGGTCTTCATCACGGCGGCGGTGAGGGCGAAGAAGATGAGCGCCATCCAGCTGCCGACGAGGCCCTCACCGACCCGGTAGTAGGTCCCCGTCGCGCAGCCGCCGGCGAGGATCATCGAGAACCCGAAGATCAGCCCGCCGAGGATCGATGCGAGCCACGGGAAGGCCGTCGCCTCCGGGGCGATGATGCCGAGAGAGGTGAGCAGCGCGAGTCCGACCGCATGGACGGCGATGATGACGATGAGGGCGGAGAACCATCGCGTGTTCCCCGTCAAAGTGAGGTCGCGGAACGCGCCGGTGACGCAGAAGCGCCCTCGCTGGAGGACGAAACCGAGGAGCAGACCGACGACGAGTCCGGTGATGATCATGAGTGGTCCTTCTGTGGGAGGCCTCCCGGCACACACCGGGAGGCGGAGACTGTTGAGCATCGCCTCCGCACCGATCGTTCATACAGTCTGGTAACGAGATACGGATTCGATGGACAACGCCCTCCATTGTTGAGCAATCTGCACGACGACGTCAAGGATCTCTTTTCCGTTCAATGGGAACGCCCTCGCGGCAGCGGAGTGGCCCAGAGCACACTGGGATCACCCACACAGGCAAGGAGGCCACGGTGCCAGATCTCCACACCGACGTCGCGATCGTCGGCGCAGGACCCGCGGGGCTCATGCTCGCCCACCTGCTCCACGCCGCGGGCATCGACTCGGTCGTCATCGACAACCGCAGCCGTGACGACATCGCCGCCACCCATCGTGCCGGCATCCTCGAAGCCGCCTCGGTCCGGATGCTCGAGACTCCGGGCATCGACTCCCGTGTCCACTCCGCAGGCCATCGCCACGACGGCATCGACGTCCGCGTCGACGGGATCAGCCACCCTCTCGACTTCCCCTCCCTCGTCGGGGAGTCCGTGTGGCTCTACCCGCAGAACGAGGCCTTCGTCGACCTCGCCGCCGCCCGTGCCCGGACCGGCAGCCCGACCTTCTACTCGGTCACCGACACTCGCCTCGCCGACATCGACTCGACCTCCCCGTCCGTCCGCGCGGTCACCGAGGACGGTGAGCAGCTGAGCATCTCCGCCCGCTATGTCGTCGGCGCCGACGGCTCCCGCAGCCCGTCGCGCGCGTCGATCCCCGAGGCCTCGAGGCAACGCTTCTTCCACGAGTACCCGTTCGCCTGGTTCGGGATCCTCTGCCAGGCCCCGCCGAGCCACGAGGTCCTCATCTACTCCCGCTCGGACCGCGGCTTCGCGCTCATCTCCCAGCGTAGTGCCGACGTCCAGCGCATGTACTTCCAGGCCGACCCGGGAACGGATCCCGACGACTGGTCCGACGACCGCATCTGGACCGAACTCCAGGCCCGAGTCGAAGGCCCCGACGGGTTCGAACTCAAGACAGGACCGATCACGGACAAGGTCGTCCTCCCCTTCCGCTCGGCCGTCACCGAACCGATGCAGCACGGCTCCCTCTTCCTCGCCGGCGACAGCGCCCACACCGTGCCCCCGACCGGGGCGAAGGGACTCAACCTCGCCTTCGCCGACGTCGCCGTCCTCGCCCCCGCGCTGGTCGCGGCGCTGCGCGACTCCGACGCCGAGGCGCTCGCCCGGTACTCGACGACGGCGACGAAGCGGGTGTGGAAGGCGCAGAACTTCTCCTACCAGATGACGCGGATGCTCCACACCGACCCGACCGCGGATGCCTTCGAGACGAAGCGCAGCCTCGGCGAGCTCACCTCCCTGCTCGACTCCGAGCACGGCCGACGCTACCTCGCCGAGTGCTACACCGGATGGCCGCACGGCTGACCAGTTCCCTAAACCACGAGAGACCTGACCACGAGAGAAGAGAGGCCCGATCATGAGTGCGACGAGAGTCCCCGGTCCCGACGATGCCGCGGAGTCGCAGGCGACCCTGAGCGCCGAGATCGATGCGATCGGCACCGAATACCGTGACGCCGTTGCCGGCGGAGCCCCGGCCGAAACGCAGCCGCGACTCGACTACCTGCCCTACCGGTCATCCCTCCTGCGCCACCCGACGAAGGACCTGCGCCACGCCGACCCGGAGACGATCGAACTCCACTCCCCTGCCTTCGGCCACCGCGACATCGGCATCCTCGAATCCGACCTCACCGTCCAGCACGGCGGGGAGCCGATCGGCGAGCGCATCCGCGTAACCGGCAGGGTCCTCGACGGCGACGGCCGCCCCGTGGCCGGTCAGCTCGTCGAGATCTGGCAGGCGAACTCGGCGGGACGCTACATCCACAAGCGCGACCAGCATCCGGCACCGATCGACCCGAACTTCACCGGTGTCGGCCGCACGCTCACCGGCCCCGACGGGTCGTACTCGTTCCTCACGATCAAGCCGGGCCCCTACCCGTGGAAGAACCACCACAATGCGTGGCGGCCGGCCCACATCCACTTCTCGCTCTTCGGCTCGGAGTTCACGCAGCGGATGGTCACGCAGATGTACTTCCCGGGTGACCCGCTCTTCGCCCTCGATCCGATCTATCAGTCGATCACCGACGAGAAGGCCCGGCAGCGCCTCATCGCGACCTACGACCACGACCTCACCGAACACGAGTACCTCATGGGCTACCAGTGGGACATCGTGCTCACCGGGTCGAACCGCACCTGGATGGAAGAGGAAGACCATGACTGAGCAGACGCGCCTCACCCCCACCCCCGGCCAGACCGTCGGGCCCTTCTACGGCTACGCCCTGCCCTACCCCGGCGACCGAGAACTCGTCCCGCCGGGTTCCAGCCGGGCCGTGGAGCTCCACGGCGTCGTCTACGACGGGGCCGGAGACCCCGTGCCCGACGCGATCCTCGAGATCTGGCAGCCTGACGAGACCGGGACCGTCGTGCTCAGGACCGGGTCCCTGCGCCGCGACGAGTTCACCTTCACCGGCTTCGGCCGGTGTGCGGCCGAGCCCGAAGGACGCTTCAGCTTCTCGACCGTCGAACCCGGCCCCACCGAGGCGGGACGGGCCCGGTTCATCAGCGTCGTCGTCTTCGCCCGGGGCCTGCTCAACCGGCTCTTCACCCGCGTCTACCTCCCCGAGGACACCGAGGCGCACGCGACCGATCCGCTCCTCAGCTCACTGGAGTCTGCGGAGCGGCAGCGTCTCATCGCCGTCCGGGAGGCTGACGGATCCCTCCGTTTCGACATACGGTTGCAGGGTGAGGACGAGACCCCGTTCCTCCGCTTCCCCAGCCACGACGACTGAGGCAGCACCGAGCATCGACGAGGGAGACCGCATGAGCGACCCGGTGGCCCACACCCGCCTCCTCTTCGCCCCCGGCGACCTCCGGGGGGCTGAGAGCATCGACGACGCGGCACTCATCACGGCCATCGGCGACGTCGAGGCGGCATGGGTGAACGCGCAGTCGGCCGCCGGCCTCATCTCCGCCGACCAGCGGACCGAGGTGGTCGAGGCCATCGAGGCGAGCGCGTGGTCGCTGGCAGCCGATTCGGGCGCACTGGAAACCCTCGCCGCCGACGCCGAGGCCGGCGGCAACCCCGTCATCCCGTTCCTCACCGCAGTCCGCTCCCGCCTCGTCCCCGCGACCGGTCGCATCGTCCATCGGGGGCTGACGAGCCAGGACGTCATCGACTCCGCCCTCGGTGTCCTCGTCTCCCGAGCCGTCCGGCAGACGCAGGCCGCGCTCGAGGGGATCACCGCCCGCCTCGTCGCGCTCTCCGACACCTACGCCGAGACCCTCTGCCTCGCCCGGACGCTCACCCAGCCGGCCCTGCCGACGACCTTCGGGCTGCGGGTCGCGACATGGGCGGCCGAGATCGACGAAGTCAGGCGGCTGACGCCTGTCATCGACTACGTCCAGGTTGGAGGCGCGGCGGGGACCCGGGCGGCGATCCGGGAGTTCGCCGGGGAGCGCACCGAGGTCCTCCTCCGGGAGTTCCAGGTCCAGCTGCGCGGACCCGATGCTGCCCTGGCCGCGGTGCCGGTGCCGTGGCACACCGACCGGGTCCGCGTGCTGACGTGGGGGACCCACTTCACGCAGTGCGTGACCGTCGGCGCCTCGATCGCCCGCGACGTCCTCATCGGCACCCGCCCCGAGGTCGGGGAGCTGCGCCTGGCGGCGACCGGCGGATCCTCGGCGATGCCGCAGAAGACCAACCCCACCTCGGCGGTCCTCCTCCACCGCAACGGGATGCGCGTGCCCGGCGCGATGGCGACCCTGGTGACGACGGCCGCCGAGGCGGTCGAGGAGCGCTCCGACGGAGCCTGGCACGCCGAATGGCCGACACTGGCCGAGCTCATGACGCTCGCCCTGTCCTCGCTCACCCTCCTCGAGGAGACGGTGGCCGGGCTGAGCGCGGACGCGGCGCGGATGCGGACCAACCTCGACGCCGCAAGTCCCGGCATCTTCGCGGAGAAGGTGACGACCGTCTTCGGCGACCGCCTGTCGAAGGCCCAGGTCGCGGAGATCACCACCCCGGGTGGTGACCCGGAGCAGCGACTGCGAGACGCTCTCGCGCAGTCGTCCGGGTCGTCGGACGACCCGACCCCACCGGATGTCGAGGGATTCTTCGCCCCGGAGAACTGCCTCGGCGAGGCCGAGGACATCCGGCGGACGATCATCGCGGCGATCGCCGAGCGCGACCCCCGACCTGATCAGCACTGACCCGACCAGCTCTCACCCGACCAGCACTGACCTGACGAAAGCGACCACCGTGGAACTCACCGCCTCTGTCCTCACCGCCCCGACGACCCCCGCCGCCTCGGTGCTCGTCGTCCTCCCCTCCCTCGGCACCTCCGTGGGCGCGCTGTGGCAGACGGCGGCCGAGGAGTTCGCACGGCTCACCCCGGACACCGCCGTCGTCGGCATCGACCTGCCCGGCCACGGCCGCTCCCCCGCTCCCGACGTCCCCGCGGGGACCGTCCGCGCGGAGGTGCCGACGGTGACGATGACCGACCTCGCCGAGGCGGTGCTCGCAACCCTCGACCGCGTCCTGCCCGACGTCGCCGCCCCCGAGGCTCGCGTCTCGCTCGCCGGGGATTCGATCGGCGGGGCCCTCTCCCTCCAGCTCGCCCTCGACCACCCGACGCGCTTCGAGCGTGTCGCGGCGTTCTGCACCGGGGCGAAGATCGGCGAACGCGAGGGCTGGGAGGAGCGAGCGGAGACCGTCGCGATCTCGGGCACCCCGACCCAGGTCATCGGCTCGGCCGAGCGCTGGTTCGCTCCCGGGTTCATGGAGCGTGAGCCGGAGGCCTCGGCCGCACTCCTCCACTCCCTCCAGGACGCCGACCGGTTCTCCTACGCCGCCCTGTGCTTCACCCTCGCCGACTTCGACATCCGCGATTGGCTGGCGGAGATCGCTCTCCCCGTCCTCGCCGTCGCCGGATCCGAGGACAAGCCGACGCCGCCGCCGAAGCTCGCCGAGATCGCCTCGGGCGTGCGCGAGTCCCATCTCGAGGTCATCGAAGGCGCAGCCCACCTCGTGCCCATCGAGGCGCCCGCGCTCACCGCGACGCTGCTCGCCGACTTCCTCTCAGGCCGGTTCTCCGATGCGGCGTCGGTCGGCGGCGAGGCGGACGATGCGGCGGGACTGCCGACCGAGTCGGGCCCCCGCGATGCCGACCGAGACGAGGTGTGGGCCGCGGGCATGCGGGTGCGCCGCGAGGTCCTCTCCGACACCCGCGTCGACCGTGCGAACGCGGCGGTCACCGACTTCACCGCCGACTTCCAGGACCTCATCACCCGCTTCGCGTGGGGAGAGATCTGGACCCGGCCGGGACTCGACCGCCGGATGCGCTCGGCGATCACGCTCACCGCGATGGTCGCCGGCGGCCACGAGGCCGAGCTGAAGATGCACGTCAAAGCCGCCCTGCGCAACGGGCTCAGCCGTGACGAGATCAAGGAGGTCCTCCTCCAGTCGGCAATCTACTGCTCCGTGCCCGCTGCCAACACCGCCTTCGCCGTCGCCTCCGAGGCGCTGGCCGAAGTCGACGCCGAGGGACTCGACTGAGGACTCAGGCGGTCCGGTCGCCGGTGGCTGGGTCGCTGTCCTCGGCGACGTCCTTCTCATCGTTCGCCGCGACCTCCCGGTACTGGGTCGAGAGCATCCGGTAGGCGCGGGTGCCGAAGGCCGCGAGAGCGAGGAGGATCGAGATCACTCCCGACCACACGAAGACGAGCGCGATCCCGCGGACCTCTCCGGTTCCGAGCAGCCAGCCCCAGCGGTCCTCACCTGCGGGTGAGTCCATGTAGGGGATGATCCAGAACTCCGCGAGCGGGGCGATGAGGAATGCGGTGATCGGGGCTGCCGCGGCCTCGAAGGTCATTGCGAAGCCGAACACCCTCCCCTGCTGGCGGTAGGGCACGACCCGCTGGATGACGGTCTGTTCGGCGGCTTCGACGGCGGGCAGGACGATGAAGAACCCGAGCATGCCCAGCCCGTAGAGCAGCCACGCCTCCCGGATCGCGAAGACCGCTCCGAGGGCGCCGATGAGGCAGCAGAGCAGAAGCATGGTGCGGATCGGGTTGCGCCCGAGCCCGAACTTCGCGACCAGGGCGCCGCCGACCATGAAGCCCGTCGAGACGACCGCGAGCGCGATGCCCCAGGTCTGGACGGTGCCGAAGACCTCGATGCCGTAGGGGTCCATGAGCGCCATGTAGACGCCACCGACGAGGTTGTTCAGCGTCGTGAAGAGGACGAGAGCGAAGAGCCCAGGAGCGGCGAGAACCGCAGTCAGTCCGCCGCGGATGTCGATCCAGCCGGGCTGTCCCTCGGCGGGGACGATGACCGGTTCGGGGATCCGGAGGGTGAGCAGGTGGGCAAGCGAGAGCCCGATGCACACGACGGCGATGAGGATCGACCAGCCCATCCCGAGGTACCCGATCGCCAGCCCGCTGAACACCGAGGTGACGAGGAAGCCGAGACCCTGGACGGTGCCGACGAGGCCGTTCGCGTTGGCCCGCCTCGGCCCGGGCACGAGCAGGGACACGGTCGTCGACAGGGCGATGCCGCGCAGCTGTTCGACGACGGCGCCGGCGAGCATGACGAGGCTGAAGACCCAGAACCACGGCCCGGCCACGTCGAGGAGGACGGCGTCGGGCACGGAGAGGTAGATGAGCCCGGTGAGCGCGAAGAGGACGAGGGTGCCCGCGGTCGCGGTGACCATGACCCGGCGTTTGCGGAATCGGTCGACGACGGTGCCGAAGAACATCGAGAAGACGGCGACGAGGAGCATGTACGCCCCTCCGATGACGCCGGTGGCGAGCACCGAGCGGGTCTCGACATAGACCCAGAAGGTGAGCGCGAACCAGAGGAAGCTCGTCGTCACGTTCGCGATCGCCGTGTTGACGAGGACATGGAGGAACGTCCGCTGCCCGCCCGGCGGCGGTTCGGGGTCCGCGGCGTGCGGATCCGCGGCAACGCTCTCGCCCATGGCACACTCCTCTCGAGACTGCCTCGACTGCTGCGACCACCCTCAGCGTAGACCCGACCGCTGACACGGCAGCCCGGTGCACTGACACAGCGGCGCCTGTTCGACCGCTCACATTGTGACGACCGGGACTTCCCGCGCCGAGCCCTGGCCACTAGGCTGGTCCGGTTGCGGCGAGCGCCCCTGCCGCCCACGACCTCACCCGCACCCCAGTCCAGAGGACAGCCATGAGCGATGCCCCTGTGCCCCGCAGCACGTACAAGTTCGCCGTCTTCGCGCTCGCGATCGGCGCCTTCGGCATCGGCGTCACCGAGTTCGCGACGATGGGTCTGCTGCCGCACATCGCCGCGGAACTCGACATCACCGTCCCCGAGGCGGGGCACGCTGTCTCGCTCTACGCCCTCGGCGTCGTCGTCGGGGCACCGCTCATCACGACGATCGCCGCCCACATGGACCGAAAGACGCTCCTGCTCTGCCTCATGGGCCTCTTCGCTTTCGGCAACGTCGCCTCGATGCTCGCGCCGAACGCGGCGACGTTCAACATCGCCCGCTTCGTCAGCGGCCTGCCCCACGGCGCCTACCTCGGCATCGGTGCGATCGTCGCCGCCTCTCTCGTGCCCGCGGGTCGGCGCGGACGGGCGATGGCGCGCGTCATGCTCGGCCTGACGATCGCGAACATCGTCGGCGTCCCCGTCGCCGCGGCGCTCGGCAACGCCTTCGGCTGGCGCAGCGCCTACGCCCTCGTCGCCGCCCTCGGCGTCCTCACCGTCATCATGGTCGCCATCGCCGTGCCGAAGGTGCGGCTGAGCCAGGCGCCGTCTGCCCGCGGGGAGATGAAGGCCCTGGCGAGGCCGCAGATCATCCTCACCCTCGTCGCCGGCTCCGTCGGCTTCGGCGGCATGTTCGCCGTCTACACCTACATCACCCCGACGATGACCGAGGTCGCCCACGTCCCCAGCACCGCGATCCCCTGGGTGCTCGCCGTCTACGGCCTCGGGATGACTGCGGGCTCCCTCATCGCCGGGCCACTCGTCGACAAGTCGATCGAGCGCTCCGGGGTCGCCGGCATGGTCCTCTCGGCGATCGTGCTCTCGATCTTCGGTGCGTTCACGCAGATCGCGGCGATCGCGATCGTCGCCCTCTTCTTCATCGGCATCGCCGGTTCGATGATCACCACGGCCCTGCAGATGCGACTGCTCCGCGACTCGACCGATGCCCCGAGCCTGGCGGCGGCGATGAACCATGCCGCGTTCAACCTCGCCAACGCCCTCGGCGCGTGGCTCGGCGGCATCGTCATCACCGCGGGCCTCGGCTACCGGGCGCCGGCCTGGGTGGGGGTCGGCCTCTGCCTCGCCGGACTCATCGTCCTCGGCATCGCGATCGCCCTGCGCCGAGGCGGCACCGACACCTCCCACCGGACGAAGCTCGACGTCTGAGGCGGACCCGGACCCCCGCCTCGGCGAGGGAGGGGACGACCACCTCGGCGAGGGAAGGATTCTGACCCGAAATACTCGGACATCAGAACAATCTCATTTTCCGGGACGATTACTGTGCACTCCCTGAGACGGGCGTACTGTCGGTCCGTCCGACACGAGCACCACCGCCCGTGCCTTCCTCTCATCACCACCGCGGAGCACACGAGAACATGTCCACTGAAACACAGCCCGGCGCGGAGTCGGCAGCGGAGTCCGACCGGATCGCTGCGACCCGGAAGAACAACACCCGAGGCAAGGTCCTCTCGGCCTCGATGGTCGGCACGACGATCGAGTTCTTCGATTTCTACGCGTACGCGACCGCCTCATCGCTCGTCTTCCCCGCCCTCTTCTTCCCCAATCAGACGTCGACGACGCAGATGCTCAGCTCGTTCGCGATCTTCGGCGTCGCCTTCGTCGCCCGCCCCGTCGGGTCGATCATCTTCGGCCACTTCGGCGACCGGGTGGGGCGGAAGAAGACGCTCATCGCGTCCCTGCTCATCATGGGCATCGGCACGTTCCTCATCGGCCTCCTGCCCACGGCCTCGACGCCGGGCTGGGTCGTCCTCGCCCCGCTCTTCCTCGTCCTTCTGCGCTTCAGCCAGGGTGTCGGACTCGGCGGCGAATGGTCGGGTGCAGCACTCCTCGCCACGGAGAACGCGCCTCCGGGCAAGCGCGCGATCTGGGGGACATTCCCGCAGCTCGGTGCCCCCGTCGGCTTCATCCTCGCGAACCTCCTCTTCGTCGGGCTGAGCACGTGGATCTCACCCGAGGCGTTCCTGTCGTGGGGTTGGCGCATCCCGTTCCTGCTCTCCGCCCTCCTCGTCGCCGTCGGCCTCTATGTCCGCCTCACCCTCATGGAGACCCCGGCGTTCCAGCTCGTCGAGGCGCGCCAGCAGATCTCGCGCGCCCCGATCGGCCGCGTCTTCACCGGCAGCTGGCTGCCGCTGCTGCTCGGCACGTTCATCATGCTCGCGACCTACGTCATCTTCTACTTCATGACCGCGTTCACGCTCACGTACGGCACCTCGCCCGCGACCGTGGGTCAGGCAGAGGCAGCCGCCGAGGCGGCCGGGAAGCCCTTCGATCCCGCGGGCTTCGTCGCGGGGCTGGGGTATGCGAAGAACGAGTTCCTCACCTATCTCATCATCGGCGTCGTGTTCTTCGGCATCTTCACCGTCGTCTCCGGTCCGCTCGCCGAGCGGCTCGGACGCCGGAAGATGCTCATGGGGGTCACCGTCCTCATCGCCGCCTACGGGTTGAGCGTCAATGCGCTCTTCAACGCCGGCACCGTCGGCGTCGTCGCCGCCCTCATCATCGGCTTCACCCTCATGGGCCTGACCTTCGGACCGATGGCCGCATACCTGCCCGAACTCTTCCCCGCCAACGTCCGCTACACGGGCTCGGCGGTGAGCTACAACATGGCCGGTGTCATCGGTGCCGGGCCCGCGCCGTTCGCGATGGTCGCCCTCTGGCAGGCCGAGGGCGGAACGATCCTCTGGTGCGGCCTCTACATCGTCGGCGCCGCGATCCTCACCCTCGTCGCGCTCTATTTTGCGAAGGAGACCGCGGACCTCGACATCGAGGCCGAACTGAGCTGAGCCGGGCTGGGGCCCGGCAAGGATACGATTCGGCAACGACCACCTCGGCGAGGGCCGGGGAAACATGGGTGTGACACAGGACACGGTACGATTCTTCACAGATGCCGCCCAGGTTTGAGAGTCTGGGCGGCGCACACCCGCGTGACGCCGACGTCACGGATGATCTGGGAGGATCCATGAAACGACGCTTGACCATGGCCGCCGTGGCCGCCGGTGCCCTCTTCGCGCTCTCCGCCTGCGGCGGGGGCGGCTCGGAGTCGGATGCGGGGCCGACGGCTGAGGGCGGAGTCCCCGTCGTCAGCGAAGGACAGCTCACCGTCTGCTCCGACATCCCCTACGAACCGTTCGAGTTCGTCGAGAACGGGGAGAACGTCGGCTTCGACATCGACCTCGCGCAGGGCCTCGCCGACGACCTCGGTGTCGAGCTCAACGTCATCACCACGGCCTTCGAGGCCATCCAGTCCGGCTCCGCACTCGACACCTCGCAGTGCGACATCGCGATCTCCGGCATGTCGATCACGGAGGACCGGAAGACGAAGATGGACTTCTCGGCCCCCTATCTCAAGGACAACCTCGGGCTCATGGCGACGAAGGAGTCCGGCATCAAGGGCATCGCCGACGTCAAGGGCAAGGAGGTCGGCGTCCAGCAGGCGACGACGGGTGAGACGTACGCGAAGGACAACGGCGCGACCCCCGTCCAGTTCGAGGACTCGGGACTGATGACCCAGGCGATCCAAACCGGGCAGGTCGATTCGGTCATCGGCAACATCTCGATCATCTCGACGGCGGTCGCCGCCGATGACAAGCTCGTCTTCGTCGAGGAGTTCGACACGGGAGAGGTCCTCGGCGCCGCCGTGAAGAAGGGCAACAAGCCGATGCTCGACGCGTTCGAGAACACGATGCAGCGCCTGTACGAGGACGGGTCCTACGATCAGTCGGTCGACAAGTGGTTCGGCGATGTCGCCGACGCGGCCCGGATTCCGGAAGCCGACCGCGGAGCCTCACAGGGCTGATGCACCCACCTGGGGTCCGACCGGCGATCGTTCGCCGCTCGGACCCCAGCCGTGTGCGGACCACCGGCGTCGCCCGACGCACCCGACCCGCCTTCGGCTCGAGCCCTGACCGATCTCAGGCCGAGCCCTGATCCTTGGAGACACCTTGGCTCTCAGCGTGCGCCAGCGCGAACGGACATCGCGCGGCATCCAATACGCCATCCTCATCATCGCGGTCCTCGCCGCGGCGTTCTTCGCCGACTGGCAGACGATCTACCTCAAATTCTTCAACCCCGAGGTCATTGCCGCGCAATTCCCCGCGGTCATCACCACGGCACTGGTCAACACCCTCATCTACACCGCGCTCGGGTTCGTCCTCGCGCTCTCGCTCGGCATCCTGCTCGCGCTCATGAAGATCTCCTCGGTCGCCCCGTACCGGTGGATCGCGACAGCCTACATCGAGCTCTTCCGCGGCGTTCCCGCCCTCCTCGTCTTCCTCGCCTTCGGCTACGCGGTGCCCTACGCGTTCGGCATCCGCATGGACACGTACGTCACGGTCATGCTCGCGCTCGGCATCGTCGAGTCCGCCTACATCGCCGAGACGATCCGCGCCGGACTCCAGGCGGTGCCGAAAGGTCAGTACGAGGCCGCCCGATCACTGGGCATGTCGCATACGAGGGCGATGGTCACGATCGTCATCCCGCAGGCGTTCCGGATCATCCTGCCGCCGCTGACGAACGAAATCATCCTCATGACGAAGGACTCCTCGCTCATCTACATCCTCGGGCTCACCGCGTCGCAGTACGAACTGACGAAGTTCGGCCGGGAGGCGATCTCGAATCCCGAGGCGGGCCTCACCCCGCTCGTCGTCGCCGGCGTCTGCTACCTCGTCATCACCGTTCCGCTCGGGCTGCTGGCCAGACGGTTCGAATCCCGCACCGCGAAGATCAAGAAGTAGGTGGACATGTCGACCACATCGAATCCGGCAGAGAACATCCATGCCGAGGGCTGCACGATCACCGGCCTCCACAAGTCCTACGGCGACGTCGAGGTGCTCAAGGGCATCGACCTCGAGGTCGAGCCCGGACAGGTCGTCTGCCTCATCGGCCCCTCAGGGTCGGGCAAGTCGACGCTGCTGCGCTGCGTCAACCTCCTCGAACAGCCCAATGCGGGCACGATCACCGTCGCCGGCTACGACGCAACGGACCCCGACGTCGAGATCAACAGCCTCCGCCGCCACGTCGGCATGGTCTTCCAGGCGTTCAACCTCTTCCCCCACCTCACCGTTGTGGACAACTGCACGATCTCGCAGCGCCGAGTGCTGCGGCGCGGCAAGGCGGAGGCGGAGAAGGTGGCGCGTGAGAAGCTCACGCAGGTCGGTCTCGCCGAACTCGCCGACCGCTACCCCGACCAGCTCTCCGGCGGTCAGCAGCAGCGCGTCGCGATCGCCCGGGCGCTCGCAATGGACCCGAACCTCATGCTCTTCGACGAGCCCACCTCGGCGCTTGATCCGGAGACCGTGGGCGATGTCCTCCTCGTCATGCGCAGCCTCGCCGAGGCGGGGATGACGATGGTCGTCGTCACCCACGAGATGGAGTTCGCCCGGCAGGTCGCCGACCGCGTCGTCTTCATGGACGGCGGCGTCGTCGTCGAGGAGGGTCCCGCGCGCGAGGTCATCGGCAACCCCCAGCACGAGCGCACGAAGCACTTCCTCTCCCGAGTCCTCCACCCGGGGCAGTTGGAGTGAGGCGTCGGTGTCGCCGAGCGGACCTGTTGCGGGCGAGGGGACCGGCCCGGAGCGGTCCCCTCGCCTCGAAGCAGTCCGCTCAAGGGACGCTGTGACCACCTGGGAGGCCACGCAGCCGGGCGTCCTCGAGCTGCCGTCGGGTCGCCTGGTTCGCGGGCGCTCGCTCGCACGCTCTGGTGGCGTCGGAGGCTCAGGCGGCTCAGGGCCGGCGGACTTCGAGCTCATCCTGCTCGGCACGCGCCGGGAGTTCGAGGCGCGGACGAGCGGAGGGGTCGGCGGTGCGGTGGACGGAGGTCGAGCGTTGACGGAGTACCGCTGGGTGAGGTGGCCTGACTTCCGCCTGCCGCGCGACCATGGAGAAGCCGCTGCCGCTTTCACCGAGGCGTGGACCCGGTCGCTGTCCGAGCGCGTCGGCGGCGCGTGCCTCGGCGGCCGCGGTCGGACAGGCACCGCGCTGGCGTGCATCGCGATCCTCGACGGGGTCCCGCCCGCCGAGGCGGTCGCCTTCGTCCGCGAGCACTACGACCCCCGCGCGGTCGAGACGCTGTGGCAGCGCCGCTACGTCGAGCGCTTCAGCCCCGAGAGTACCTGTTAGCGGCGAGGGGACGAGCAGGAAGCGGTCCGCTCGCCGCTAACCGGTCCGCTGAGTGACACTGAGGCTTGCAAGTGCATCAAGTTCCTCTCTGATCTGCCGGAACGGCTGGGCGCGGAAGAGGTCTCCCCACACGAGGTTGAACACCCGCAGCCCGGAGTTGAGCAGCTTCATGTGCCGTTCATGGTTCTTCGCACTCGCCTGATCAGGCCCGCCCTCGTTGAGGAAGTACTTGCCCAGCCCGTGGAACTCGACGGCGAGCGGCAGAGTCTCGTGGCGGAAGTCGTTGCGGGCGATCCAGGAGCCGTTGGCATCGTACGAGTCGACCTGCGGAACCATGCCGGTGATCCCTAAGCGGTGGAACTTCACCGCGCACAGTGACTCACCTGCAGACTCGTACAAGGGACTCGCGAGCTCGACTGCCCTCCGTGCAACCGCGCAGCCGCGCGTGCGCGGCCGGATCCCGCTCTGCAGGGAGCTCCTGTCGATTCTCCCTTCACGCAGAGCCTGAGAGATCAGAGGCACCGAAGTCTCCAGCGGATAGTCGTGAGCGAGGTCGAGCAGCGTGCGTCGCATAGCCGTCACCGGCAGATCCCCGACACGGTCCTTCTCGTCATCCCGCAGTGTCCGCTGGTGGCAGATGCACCTGGTCGTGACCCGGTGGAAGTTGGGTCGAATGATCTCCATTGCGCTCGCTGCCGGGAAGGCGGGATCGAGCCCGTGGATGATGGCAGCGGAGATGTGCGAGAAGACGGCATCGGGAAGGAGCTCCCCTGCGTATGAGCGCACGAGGATCTTCAGCTGCTCAGTGTTGTCGCGGATGTCATCGAACTGCTGGGGGTAGGGCCGGCCGGTCTCCACGTGGAGGTCATGGAGCACAGCGTGCTCATCATTCGCGCACTCCTCCCACAGCACGAAGTGGCCTCGTCTCACCTGTTTCGCACAGCAGTCCAGGAGTTCGCGCAGACGGGAGTCGGCGAACCCGAGATCCCGCAGTTCCTTCGAACTGAAGACTGTGACCATAAGTCATTAATCTACAGCAAACAACATCAAACGGTCCAGAGAGTGGTGACACTTCATTGCTGTTGTACGCCGAGCGGACTGCTCCGCGGCGAGGGGACGAGCTCTAGGCAGTCCCCTCGCCGCGCAGTGGTCCCCTCGGTACCAGCGGCACTCAGCGGTCGCGATACTCCGCGATGATCTGGTCCGAGGCCTTCTCGCTGACCATGTAGACGGCGCTGGCGATGAAGAAGCCCGGGATGTCGGGGAACACGCTCGCATCGACGACGCGCAGACCCTCGACCCCGCGCACGCGCAGGTCCCCGTCGAGCACTGCCATCGGGTCGTCGTCCGTGCCGATCTTCGCCGTTCCGCAGGCATGGTGGCCCCACGCCTCGCGCTTGACGAACTTGCGCAGCTCCTCGCGACTGGCGACTTCGGCACCGGGCACGAGTTCGCGCACAACCTTCGTGTTCTCGATGCTGCCGACGATCGTCCGCGCCATCTCGAGGCCGTCGACGACCCCGTCGAGGTCGCGCTCCCACCCGTCCGACCCCTCGTCGAAGTACCGCATGCGGATGTCGGGCACATCGCGCGGGTCTGCCGAGCGCAGTCGCACAGAGCCCGCTCGGTCCCGCGTCCACCCCTTGAGGACGAGCATGCTCATCCGATCGTGGTGCGGCTTCGCATCGTAGGCGTAGTTCGGGTAGTACCCGTGGAAGTCCGCCGCCAGCGAGAAGATGATGACGTCGGCGTTGTCCCCGCCCCCGGCGCTCGTGTGCGCGACCATCGCCGCGAGCGACCCGTTCGTCGAGTACGGCCCGCCGCGATCGTCCTTCCACTCACGCAGCAGATGATCATCGGGCTCACCCGGCGCCGGCAGGTCGAGCGTCGAGTCGTCGAAGATCGGGAAGTCGGCGTCGAGCTCGTTGACGACGGAGACCTCGTAGCGGTCGTGGAGATTCTCCCCCACCCCAGGCGCGTCGACGAGGACGGGGATCCCGAACTCCTCAAGCTCCGCCGCCGGTCCGATGCCCGAGAGCTTGAGCAGCTGCGGGGTGTTGAAGGCCCCTGCCGCGACGATGACTTCGTTGCGGGCACGGACGGTCGACCGCCTCGGCGAGGGATCATCGGAGCGTCGCTCCGGCGGGGTCGCAGCGTAGAGTCCGGCCCCGGCCAGGTATTCGACGCCGATCGCACGGGTGCCGTCGAAGAGCACCCGGGTGGCGAGCGCATCCTCGATGATCGTCAGCCGATCCGGATGTGCGGCGCGCGCGGCGAGCAGGCGCTCCCGGCTGCCGTTGCGCCGACCCCCGCCGGCGGCGACGGGGACGAAGGACATCCCCTGATAGCTCGGCGGGGTGTCGGCGGCGTTGATGTCGCGCGGCAGGGAGATGTCCTCGGGGATGCCGAAGAGCTGCCGACTCGTCGTCTCGGTGGCGTTGATGATGTCGAGGAAGCGGGGTTCCCGGCCGGCGATCGCGGGGTCCGCCCGTGTCGTCTGCAGCCACCCGTCGTGCCCGTGGCGGGCCTTCTCGTCCCGGTCGGCCTCGCTGTCACCGGGCAGCGGCCGGGCGTCGACGCCCTGCCAGTCCTCGATGCGCTCGAAGATCTCCCGCATCGGCCCGTGCCCCCAGCTCTCATCGCCGGTGAGCTCCGCGAGTCCGTCCCAGTCCCGGGGCTGCGGGGCGATGTGGACCATCGCGCTCACCGCGGTGCTGCCACCGAGCGTCGATCCGCGGGGATAGAGGATCCCGCCGAGGTCATCGTCCCATTTCGAGTCCTCCCGCCCCTGGGCGGGATCGTCGTAGTGGGAGACGGCGAAGTTCCACACCATGTCGGGGTCTTCGCTCGCATAGGCCTGCATGACGGGGATGTCGTAGTACCCGCACTCGTGGTTCCCGCCGGCCTCGAGGACGGCGACGGTGAACCCCGCCTCGGCGAGGTTGGCCGCGAGCGGACCCCCGCCTGCCCCCGAGCCGACGATGACGAAGTCGTACTCGGGTGCGTCCTCGACGGAGTCCCCTGAGCCTCGGACGGCCTCGGTCACTGGAGGTAGCCCTCGACTTCGCTCACGGGACGCTCCTTGGCGAGGTTGGGATCGCGTCCGGCGTCGCGCTCTCCCTGGCGCTGGCGCAGCAGGTCCCAGAGCTGGTCGAGCTCGCCCTCGAGCTGTGCGATGCGCTGATGCTCGTGCTCCTCGGTGATCTCTCCCTGCCCGAGGCGGCGGCGCAGCTCGCGCTCCTCCTCGACGGCGGCATTGATCTGCTTGTGGATCGATTTCTCGGTGGTCATGGGGATTCCTCTCTCAGGGGGTGGGCCTCAGCGGTGGATCTTGTCCATCCAGTCCTCGGGCACGCGGTCGGCGGGCCCGGGCACGGACTGGGATTCGGGGTGGGCCAGGGGCGGCGCGAGCTCCGGGCCCTCGAAGGCCTGCTCGGTGCGGAAGTCAAAGAACCACTCCTCCCCGGGCTCGTAGCTGCGGGTGACCGGGTGTCCTGTCTCCTTGACGTGCCTGCTCGCGTGCTGTGAGGGCGAGGTGTCACAGCAGCCGATGTGCCCACATGCCGCGCACCGGCGCAGGTGGACCCACCACCCGCCGGTCTCCTCGCACTCGACGCAGCCGGGCCCTGAGGGCGGGACTGAGGGATCGATGTCTCCGGGTTCGAGTCGGATGTCCATGCACCGAGTATGGCACAGGTCACACTGTCCGTAACCTAGACGTCGGTGACCTCTGCCTCTCCGGCCACCTCGGCGAGGATGACGCGGTAGCCCAGGCGGGCGTCGTAGCCGTGGATCTCCCGGGTGTCGAGGGCGGACATGAAGTCGAGCACCTCGGCGGTGATGACCTGACCGGGCACGAGCACGGGGAACCCTGGCGGGTACGGGGTGACGAACCCGGCCGAGACCGGGGCAACCCCGTTCTCGACGCGCCGCCGCAGTTCGTGCGGGAGGACGTACTCGACGGACTTCTGCCGCAGGCCCGCGTAGTAGGCCGACCTGAGATCGCCGTCGGGCAGCTGCGCCGCGGGGTCGTCGGCGGGCACCTCGGCGGCGTACTCGGGGGCGAAGGCGCTGAAGTCGGGCAGGGGCGGCATCACCGCGCTCGGCTCGGTCGACGCGTCGGAGGGGCCGACCTTGTACGGGTCGGTGAACCGCTCGGCGAGCTTGACGAGGACCTCGATGAGGTAGGCGACGGCGGACCGGGAGGTGCCGATGTTCGTCATGAAGAGCACGGTGTTCCGGCTCGTCTTGTTCACCTGGATGCCGTAGCGGTCCATGAGGTACTCGTGCTTGAACGTGTCCCCGTCGACGCCGGTGCCGGTGATCTCGACGGTGATCCGGCTGGGGTCGACGACGAACTCGTCCGTCGTCCACGCGTCCCAGAACGTCGCGAGTCCGTCGCGCAGCGGCATCGAGCGGGTCGTCTCCCGGTACTCGGCCGGGATGAGGTCCTTGGCGGTGAGCACGCGGAACGTCTTCTTCAGCAGCGGGTGCCTGGCCACCGCCGAGGCGAGGCTGACGGCGAGGTCGAGCTGCTTCTGCACGAGCGCGAAGCCCTCCATCTCGACTTGCCGGCGGCCGAGGTCGAGGGAGGCGAGGATCTGGTAGTTCGGCGACGTCGAGGTGTGCGTCATGTACGCCTCGTGGAAGGCCTCCTCGGCGCCGGCGCCGAACTCCTGGTCGTAGACGTGGATCATCGAGCCCTGCCGCAGCGCGGTGAGCGTCTTGTGCGTCGACTGGGTCGCGTAGACGCGGATCGTCGCATCCGGCGGGGCGAGCAGGGTCTCGTTCAGCCACACCTCGTCGGGGGCCGGCTCCCCGGTGACGGGATCGAACAGGCGCTTCCGCTGCTCCCGGTAGGCCGCGTCGTGCGAGTTCGTCCGCAGGGTCTCATCGAGGCGTTCGGCCGCGACCATCGCGGTGCGCTTGCGGGTGACGGGGTGGAAGCGGGCGAAGGCGAACCACGCTTCGTCCCAGAGGAAGACGAGGTCGGGCTTGATCGCGAGGCACTCGGCCATAACGCGCTCGGGGTCGTAGACGATGCCGTCGAACGTGCAGTTCGTCAGCGTGATCATCCGCACCTCGTCGAGGCGGCCGGCGGCCCGATAGTCGAGGAGGAGCTGCTTGATCCGGTGCAGGGGCACCGCGCCGTAGAACGCGAAGTCGTTGAGCGGGTACGCCTCGAGGTAGGCGGGGCGGGCGCCGGTGAGCATGAGCGCATGGTGGTGGGACTTGTGGCAGTTGCGGTCGACCATGACGATCTCGCCCGGGGCGACGACGGCCTGGTGGACGATCTTGTTCGCCGTCGACGTGCCGTTGGTGACGAAGTACGTCCGCTTCGCCCCGAACGCGCGGGCCGCCAGCGACTGTGCCTTCTTCAGGGTGCGCACGGGGGCGAGGAGCGAGTCGAGCTCACCGGAGGTCGCGCTCGTCTCGGCGAGCAGGAGGTTGAGGCCGTAGAAGTCGACGAAGTCGGAGATCCACTTCGATCCGACGACCGAACCGCCGCGGGAGACGGGCAGAGCGTGGAAGACGCCGGCCGGCCGCCTCGCGTGCTCCTGGATGGCGGCGAAGAACGGGGTGTCGTAGAGGTGCTGGACACGGCGGAGCAGGGAGAGGTGGAGTTCGAACTGGTCCTCGCGCCGGAACACCCGGCGGAAGCGGTGGGTGAGCGCCCCGGCGAGGCTCTCGATGTGAGCTCCGGCCATGAGGTAGAGGTCGAGTTCGGGGCGCAGGCCCGCGAGCGTGTCGGCCAGCCGCAGCACCCGGCGAACCGAGTTGAGCGGGCTCATCGGACCCGTCGGCGACGAGGTCGTGCCCTCGTGGGCGAGCGCCACGGCGTTGCGGAGGTCGCGGCTGAGGACCTCGCGGGTGCGGTCGGTGAAACCGGGGCGGATGACGCACGCGAGGAGGTTGGGGTTCGTCAGCGCGGCGACGACGGCGTCATCGGCGGTGGGGACGATGACGTAGTCGTAGATGAACTGGTCGGAGGCGCTGCGGAGCTTGAGCAGGTCGGCGTGGAGTTCGTCGCGCCCACCCTCGGTCGTCTCGTCGACGATGAGGACCTCGAAGCGGGGCCGCGGGTCCTGCCGGTCGCGGATCTCCGCACGCTCCTCCTCGGTGAGCTCCTCGTCGATCGTGTCCGGCACCGTCGTTCCCCGCAGCCGGTTGACCGCGCGGGTGATGAGGTCATGGGCCTTGTCGAATTCGCCGTCGGAGAGGAGTTGGGCGATCTCCTCGACGTAGCGCTGACCGAACCCGCCCCAGTAGAGCTCGATCGTCTTCAGCGACCGCAGGGACCGCCAGACCTCACCGTCGGCGGCGATCATCGAGAAGTCTCCGCCGCTCATCACGAGGCGCTTGATCGCGTACTTGAGGTACTCCCATGCGTCCGAGCGCAGCCGCCACGTGCTCGCAGGCATCCCCGGGTCACGTTCGAGCCTGGCCTTCTCCGGCCGAGTGAGGAAGCCCTGGCGCGTCGACACCGGCTTGCCGCCCCTGTCCGAGGACAGGCCGGAGGCGAAGGGGGCGCCTCCCGGGAAATCGTCGGAATCGATGCCGGTCATGCTGGAGCCTCCTGGCTGGTGGTGCGCTGGTGCGGAATCCGTTGTGCTGACGATCATACGGCCTCCCCTCGAACGCGTGGACACCGCGGTGCCCACTTGAGACGAAAGAGTGATAAGCATGAATCATGGATGTCACCGAGTCACAGACCGCCGGCCATCTCATCGTCCAGGAGCTCGAGGCCCACGGAGTGAGGCGGGCGTATCTCGTGCCCGGGGAGTCGTACCTCGACGTCCTCGACGGCCTCCACGACTCCCCGATCGAGACCATCGTGTGCCGGCAGGAGAGCGGTGCCGGCTACATGGCCGTGGCCGAGGGGAGGATGACCGGGATCCCCGGCATCGCCATGGTCACCCGCGGGCCGGGGGCGGCGAACGTCATGGCCGCCGTCCACACCGCCTACCAGGATGCGACCCCGCTCGTCGTCTTCGTCGGCCTCATCCCCACCGCCGCGCGCGGGCGTGAGGCGTTCCAGGAGTTCGACCTTTCCGCGTGGTTCGGAACGACGGCGAAGAAGGTCCTCGTCCTCGACGATCCCGACAAGGCCGCCGAGGTGGTCGTCGATGCCCTCCACACCGCCGTGTCCGGCCGGCCGGGTCCCGTCGTCATCGGCCTGCCCGAGGAGGTGCTCACCGAGCGGACATCCGCGCCGGTGCTGGCCCCGCGGGCGCTCGGAGTCCCGGCCCCGGCCGACGGGGACCTCACCGAGCTGCGCGCCCGCATCGACCAGGCCGAACGTCCCGTGCTCGTCATCGGCGGCGAGGACTGGGACCCGGCCACCGCCGAGCGCATCGCCCGGTGGTCGCGCGACCGCGAGCTCGGCGTCATCGCCACGTTCCGCGCCTACGACGGCATCGACCACGATGCGCCGAACTTCCTCGGGATCCTCGGCTACGGTGCCGCTCCCGTGGCCAAGCGGGTGTTCGCCGAGTCCGACCTCCACATCTTCCTCGGCTGCGTGCGCACCGATGTCGCCACCGACGGGTTCACGATCGGCACGGATCAGCGCACGATCATCATCGGTCCCGATCCGGACGCGCACGGGCACTTCGGGCGTCTCGACGAGCACATCGTCACCTCGGTGAACCGGTTCGCCGAACGGCTCTTCACCGAGGACGGGACCCCCGCGTACACGATCTCCGCCGACGGCAGCATCGCCGAGGTGGCAGACGGTGGGACGAGAGGCGGGGCGGCCGACGACGCCGGCTCCGACGACACGACCCTGCCCTCCTGGATCCAGGAGGCCCGCGCTGAGCTGTCGGACTGGCGGCAGCCGAAGCCGGTCCCGGTCCCGGCGGGGGCGATCTCGGCAGGAGCCGCCTCGGCGAAGGAGCCGGGAGGGGCAGACGAGGTGGCCACGGCCGCCTCGGCGGGGAACACCTTCGTCGACATGGACGAGGCGTTCGTCCACGTCAGGGAGCTGCTGCCGGCGGACGCGATCATCACGTTCGGGGCGGGGAACTTCTCCGGGTGGGCGACACGGTTCCTGCCCACGCACGGATTCCCCTCGGCGCTGGGGCCGCGGAACGGGTCGATGGGCTTCGGTCTGCCCGCCGCGGTCGCCGCGGGACTCGTCGCCCCCGACCGGACGGTGTTCTGCATCGCCGGCGACGGGGACTTCCTCATGACCGGGCAGGAGCTCGCGACGGCCGTCCAGTACGGGGTCGATGTCACGATCGTCATCAACGACAACTCGGTCTACGGCACGATCCGCGGTCATCAGGACCGCGACTACCCGGGTCGGGCGACCGGAACGACGCTTGAGAACCCGGACTTCGCGGCGATGGCCACGGCGTTCGGGGGACTCGGGATCCGGGTCGAGCGGACCGAGCACTTCCGGGAGGCCTTCGCCGCGGCACTGGCCCACCGGGGACCGGCCATCGTCCACTGCATCACCGATCCCGCGATCCGCGGGCCGAGACTCTGAACGCACACGCGAAAGGCACTCCGTGAGAATCGACGCGATCTTCACCGATCTCGACGCGCACACCCTCGACCCCGCCCGCGCCCGGGCGACGAAGATCGGCGTGAGCTCCGGGCGGATCATCGGCTTCGACGAGGAGCTCGACGGGATCAGCGCCGACCGCGTCGAGTCGCTCGGCGGGGCGACCGTGCTGCCCGGCTTCAACGACGTCCACTGTCACACGACGTGGTACGGCCTCACGCTTGCCTCGGTCGACGTCACGGCGATGCCGGGCGGGTTGCCCGACGTCTACGCGGCCCTTGAGAAGGCGGCCGCAGTCACCCCTGCCGGGGAGTGGATCGAGGCGACCGGCTTCGCCCACCGCGACTACGACGGACAGTACCCGGAACTGAGCCGCCTCGACGAGATCACCGGAGACCGCCCCCTGTTCATGCGCCAGACCTCCGGGCACGCGGCGATCGTCAACACCGCGGCGATGAAGCTCGCCGGCATCCTCGATGCCGACTTCGCCGACCCCATCGGCGGGAAGGTCGTCCGCGACGCCGCCGGGCACCCGACGGGCCTTGTCGAGGAGACCGCGCAGGGACTTGTTCAGGACCTCATCCGCCCGTACTCGTTGGACACGATCGTCGACGCCCTCGACCTCGCCACCGCGCAGTACGCGAGGGAGGGCATCACCTCGTTCGGGGAGTGCGGCATCGCCTACGGGTGGATCGGCCACTCCCCCATCGAGATCTCCGCGTACCTGCGCGCCCGCGAAGAAGGCAAGCTGCGCGCCCGAGCCCAGCTCATGCCGCAGGCCGACGGCCTCCACCCGATCGCTGCGAACTCCGCCGACGGGTTCGGCATCGGCCTCGACGCGGGGCTCCGCACCGGCCTCGGCGACGACATGATCAGCATCGGGCCTGTGAAGTTCTTCATGGACGGGGCGATGTCCGGGGAGACCGCGGCGCTGCGGGAGAACTACGAGGGGCGCGACCATCCCGGCTACCTCCAGGCCGATGCCGAGGAGCTGCGGCAGCGCATCCTCGACACCTACGCCTCCGGATGGTCACTCGCCGTCCACGCGATCGGCGACGCCGCCGTCGATGCGGCGATCGCGAACATCGTCGAAGCCCAGACCCGCTTCGGCAGACGGGCCGTGCCCAACCGGATCGAGCATGCGGGCCTCGTCCACGACGAGCACCTTGAGACCCTGGCCTCCCACGGCATCGCCGTGACCCCGCAGGCCGCGTTCGCCGAGGCGATCGGGGATGGGATGAACCGCTCGCTCGGGCCCGAGCGTCGGAGGCTGCTCTACCGTGCGAAGTCCTTCGTCGACGCCGGGGTCCTGCTGCCGGGCAGCTCGGATCGACCGTGTGCCGACGGCACCGCCCTGCGCGGGATCGGCGCCTTCGTCACCCGCGCCACCCGGGAGGGCGACGTCATGGGGGCGGCCTCCGAGAGGCTCTCCCCCGCCGAGGCGGTCGCCGCCTACACCTCGGTCGCCGCGATCGCCTCGGGGCAGGGGGCGGAGAAGGGGACGCTGAGCCGTGGGAAGCTCGCCGACTTCGTCGCCCTCGACGCCCACCCCGCCGAGGTGGCCCCGGCCGACATCGCCGACATCCCCGTGCGCGCCACCGTCCTCGGCGGCGCATTCACCCACGACGCGAGGTAGCTGCCTCAGCGGGCGAAATCGAGGTCGGTGAGGACCTTGTCGAGGATCCCGAGGCCCTTCTCGAGGTCGTCCTCGCTGATGTTGATCGGCGGGACGACGTGGATGCGGTGGTAGTTGGTGAACGCGACGAGACCGTACTCCTTGAGAGACGCGAGCACCGAGGCGACCTCGGGCGAGCCTGCGCCGTAGGGGGCGAGCGGTTCCTTCGTCTCCTTGTCCCAGACGAGTTCGATCGCCCAGAACGCACCCGTGCCGCGGACCTCGCCGACGTGCTTCGAGGACTCGGCGATCTGGCGCAGGCGGGGTCCGATGATCTCCTCGCCGATGCGGGCCGCGTGCTCGACCATCCCCTCGTTCTCCATCGCATCGATCGTCGCGACCGCGGCGGCGCACGCGAGCGGATGACCGGAGTACGTCAGCCCTCCGGGGTAGGCCACCTCGGCGAAGGAGTCGTAGATGTCGTTGCTCATGATCACCCCACCCAGCGGCACATACCCGGAATTGACGCCCTTGGCGAAGGTGATGATGTCGGGGACGATGTCGAAGTGCTCGAAGGCGAACCACTTCCCGGTGCGGCCGAACCCGGCCATGACCTCGTCGGCGATGAGGACGATGCCGTGCTCGTCGGCGAGTGCGCGCACACCCTGCATGTATTCGGGGGTCGGGATCATGATGCCGGCGGTGCCGGGGATGGACTCGAGGACGATCGCCGCGATCGTCGAGGGGCCTTCGAGTTCGATCGTGCGCCGCAGGTGGCGCAGGGCGCGCTCGGTCTCCTCGGCCTCGGTGGTCGAGTCGAACTCGCTGCGGTAGAGGAAGGGACCGAAGAAGTGGACGACGCCGGAGTCGCCGAGGTCGTTCCTCCACCGCCGCGGATCCCCGGTGACGTTGATCGCCGTCTGGGTGCCGCCGTGGTAGGACCGGTAGCGGGAAAGGACCTTGTGCTTGCCGGTGTGGAGGCGGGCCATGCGGATCGCGTGCTCGTTCGCGTCGGCGCCGCCGTTGGTGAAGAAGACGTGGTCGAGGCCTGCCGGGGTGCGTTCGGTGATGAGGCGGGCGGCCTCGGAGCGGGCGGCGTTGACGTGGGCGGGGCTGATCGTGCAGATGAGGTCGGCCTGCTCCTTGATCGCGGCGACGACCTTCGGGTGCTGGTGACCGATGTTCGTGTTGACGAGCTGGGAGGAGAAGTCGAGCAGCGGCCGGCCCTCGCCGTCATAGATGTAGGAGCCCTGGGTCCGGGAGACGGTCATCGGGTCGAGCGTCCTCTGCGCTGACCACGAGTGGAAGACGTGGGCCCGGTCGAGATCGTAGGCACGGGCCGACTCGGCTCGGATCGCCTCGAGCTCCGCGTCGCTGAACTTCTCCATGTCGATGGCCTTTCGCCGTGGGGTTCGGTGCGGCGGCGCCGCCTACGGCCATGGTAGAGGAGGTCGGGACTGCGCAGGGCAGGTCAGGGCGTGCCGGTGGCATTTCGCTAGAGTGGGCCGCATGCCCTACCGGACGATCACCGACCGCGCCGAGGCCGAGATCGAGATCAAGCGCTCGAAGTTCTTAGGCCTCGTCGCCCCGGTCGCCGATGAGGCCGAGGCCCGCGAGGTCATCGCCGAGCAGCGCGCCCTCCACCCCAAGGCCCGTCACCACTGCACCGCGTTCGTCCTCGATCCCGACTCCCGCACCCAGCGGTTCAGCGACGACGGCGAACCGGCCGGGACCGCGGGCGCTCCGATCCTCGACGTCGTCCTCGGCCACGAGCTCACCTTTGTCGTCGCGGTCGTCACCAGGTACTTCGGCGGGACCCTGCTCGGTGCGGGGGGACTCGTGCGCGCGTACGGTCAGGCCGCCTCGGCGGCGGTCGATCGCGCCCCCGTCGTGGTCAGACGGGAACTCGTCCCGGTGCGTGCCAGCGTCGACTATGCCCGGGCGAACGCCCTCGAACGAGCCGCCGAGGTGCGGGGATGGTCGGTGCGGGCCAGCTACGGCGCCGAGGTGGGGCTGACCGTCCTCGTCCCCGTCGCCGAGGTGGACCCGGCACTGGCGATGTTCGCCGACCTCACAGCAGGTCAGGCCCATCCGAACGTCGGTGACGTCGAATGGGCCTGAGGGTGCGCGTGCGCTGAGCCTGCCGGCGGATCGCTCAGTCGAGAGCGGCGATCTTCGCGACCTGCGCGTTCGTGAGCATGACGAGGTCCTCGGGTCGGATCTCGATCTCGAGTCCGCGGCGGCCGGCGGAGACGAAGACGGAGGCGTGCTCGAGGGCGGTGCGGTCGATGACGACGGGCACGGCGTGGCGCTGCCCGAACGGGGAGACCCCGCCGACGGGGTAGCCGGTGCGGCGCTCGGTCTCGGCGACGCCGGCGAGCTGGGCCTTCTTCGCTCCCCGCGCCGAGGCCAGCGCCTTGAGGTCGAGCTGTCCGGAGACGGGGACGAGGGCGGTGACGGGCGAGCCGTCGACCTGGATCATCAGGGTCTTGAACACCTGGTCGGATCCGACGCCGAGCTTGTCGGCGGCCTCCGAGCCGTAGCGTCGGGTGGCGGGATCGTGGTCGAAGCTGTGCAGGCTGTAGTCGATTCCTGCGAGATTGAGGACTCGGACGGCCGGGGTCGCCGCGCTTGCCGGTTTGGATGCAACTGTCATAGGGGGGATCGTGCCTCCTGCCCGTGGACCGAACGGGACACCCTCCAAGGCCCGGCGGCCCCGAGATGTCCCGCGTCGATACGGACGGAATGTTGTTCTCGATTGCTGTTTCCGTACCCGCCCACAATAGGCGAAGCGTCAAGTCCAATGCCAATCAATGGCGCGTCCGCGAACTCGCCGGTAGCCTGTTTCCCTCCTGTTCACGCGGGGAGATTGAGGTCAGGTGCCTTGTCACCCCCAACCGATTTCGTGGAGGCGGTCGTCGTCGATGCCGTAGAAGTGGGCGATCTCGTGGACGATCGTCACGACGATCTCCTCGCGGAGGTGGTCACGGTCCTCGGCGTAGGCGATGAGGTTGTTGCGGTAGAGGAAGATCGTGTCGGGCATCTCGAGGCCACGCTGCCCGCGCTCGCCGATCGGAGTGCCGTCGTAGAGGCCGAGCAGCGTCGGGCTCCCGTCCTCGGGCGCGTCCTCGACGAAGAGGGCGACGTTGTCGAGCTCGTCGGTGACCCCGGCAGGCAGGTCCTCGATCGCCTTGTCGAGGATCGCCTCGAATTCCTCCTCGCTCAGGTACTCCATGGCCCGATCCTATCGGGCACCCGTGACACGGGATCCTTCCCCGTTCACCTCGTCGTCATCCCCTCGCCGAGGTGGGGTGGGGCGGTCACGGATGCGCACGGCCGCCTCGGCGGGGTGGGCACCGCACGACCGCCTCGGCGGGGTCGGACGGGGCGGTGCGAGCGCCTCGGCGATGGGGTGAGAAGGAGGGGTCGAGGGCTCCTGCGGAAGCCGATTTCGGGGCCCGGAAATCTGTGACGGAGGACACCGGGATCTGTTTTGCATTCTCGGAAATGGTTGGGATAAGCTTAACGTCGTTGCCCACGGGGAATCCGAGAGCAAACTAGGCCCCCATCGTCTAGAGGCCTAGGACACCGCCCTTTCACGGCGGCGACACGGGTTCGAATCCCGTTGGGGGTACGGTGTAAGATCGAAAGGTCGCGCACCACAACAGCAAGGCCCTGTGGCGCAGTTGGTTAGCGCGCCGCCCTGTCACGGCGGAGGTCGCGGGTTCGAGTCCCGTCAGGGTCGCGGAGCATAAGGCTCTTCTTCGGAAGAGCCTTTGTTTCTCTCGGCATGCATCACGTATGTCGGCGACCAGGCTCTGTAGCTCAGTTGGTAGAGCGTTCGACTGAAAATCGAAAGGTCACCGGATCGACGCCGGTCGGAGCCACCACAGAACGAGAACCCCGCGGATTCCGCGGGGTTCTTCGCATTCGCCGGCAGAACGTTCACGGGCATAATCAGGGCACTCCCCCGGTGGATCGATCACGCCCCCAGTGGAACGGTCACGCGCTGATCTGAGAGCCCGCACTCGCGATGAGCACGTCGGCGGACCGCTGGATATGGCATTCGAGCGCCTCCACAGCGCCGGCGACATCACGGGCGACCGAGAGCTCGGCGATCCGCCGATGCTCCTCGGGCACGTCGCGGGTCTCATCGGCGACGAGCTCGCGGGACCAATGGACGAAGAGTTCGGAGCGGGCACGCAGATCCGTCGCGACCTTCGCCAGGGTCTCACTCCGTCCACCGGCGAGGATGGCGGCATGAAACGCCCTGTGAGCGCGATCCCACTCCCCGGTGATGTGCCCGCCCTCGTCGGTGAAGCGCGTCTTCTCAAGCGTGTGATGGGCCGCCAGCACCAGGGACTCCCACGCCAGATCGCCGTCGGCGATCGACTCCCGCAGCGCGGCGGCTTCGATGATCCGGCGCGCACGCGTGAGATCTTCGAGCAGACCCGCAGTGAGCTCGGGAACCGAGAACCCTCGCTGGGGGCTGGCGCTGAGCAGTCCGTCCTGAGCCAGTCTCGTCATCGCCTCACGAAGCACGGACGGGCTGACGGAGAACCGGTCGGCGATCTCGCCGATGCGCAGCTTGGAGCCGGGCGTGAAGCATCCCCGCAGAAGCTCCGCCCGCAGACGGTCATACGCTTCGGCGGACAGAGTGCTTCCGACCCGAGATGCAGCCATGTCGCCAGTATAGACATATGCGTATTTCGACGAGACCCTGCCAAAATATCTTTTTTCTATTGCAATATAGTGATTCAGCTCATACCGTGGAGGTCACGCGGCGGTCCACTTCGTCGCTCCCGTCGGACCACCGTCGGTGCCACAGAAGCACCGGCGCCAGGATGCAAGGAGGCACCATGGCTGACATCGAAGTACCCGTGCTCATCATCGGAGGCGGAGGCGCAGGACTGTCCGCGTCGATGAACCTGTCGAAACTCGGAGTCGATCACCTCCTGGTGAGTTCACTCCCCTACACGTCGAAGCTGCCGAAGGCCCACGTGCTCAATCAGCGCACGATGGAGATCTTCGAGGAGCTCGGGGTGGCGCCGGCGATCGAGGAGCGCAGCACCCCAGCGGAGAACATGAAGAGCACTGGGTGGTACGCCGGTCTCGTCGGCGATCACGAATACTCCGGTCGTCGCCTCGGCCACCTCGAGGTCTGGGGAGGCGGCTACACCGACCCCGACTACATCGCGGCGAGTGCGAAGCGCACATGCAACCTTCCGCAGATCCGACTCGAGCCTCTGCTCCTCGACCACGCGCGCAGACTGCACCGACGTCCCGACGGCGTTCGGTTCAATCACGAGGTCACCGCTGTCGAGCTCCTCGACGAGGGAGTCCTCGCGACAGTGCTCGACAAGGACTCCGGCTCCGAATACACGGTGCGCGCCCGGTATGCGATCGCCGCGGACCGGGGCCGCACGGTGGGTCCGGCCCTCGGAGTCGGGATGACCGGACCGACGGACCTGATGATGATGGTCTCGGTCCACTTCTCCGCCGACCTCTCGGAATGGGCCCTCGACGACGATGTGCTCATCCGCTGGCTCGTCAACCCTGAGTTCGGGGGATCATGGTCCTCAGGAGTCCTCGTGGCCATGGGCCCGGAGCACTGGGGCACGAAGTCCGAGGAGTGGGTCGTCCACCTCGACTATGCGACCCATGATGCCGAGGCGCTCACGGACGACCAGGTCATCGCCCGCCTCTGCACGGTGCTCGGCGTCGATCGCTCGGCGCTCGAGATCCACAAGGTGTCACCGTGGATCATGGAAGGCGTCGTCGCGGAGAGGTTCCGCGCCGGGGACGTCTTCATCATCGGGGACGCAGCCCACCGGCACCCGCCGACCGGAGGCCTCGGACTCAACTCTGCGATCCACGACGGCTATAACCTCGCATGGAAGCTCGCTCTCGTGCTCGAGGGCAGAGCCGGCGATGCACTGCTCGACTCCTACGAAGCCGAACGCAAGCCGGTCGATCAGGACAACGTCAACGCTGCGGTCGCCTCGGCGATGAATCACTTCACGATCGACCGAGCCCTCAACCTCTCTCCGGAGGCCTCCGCGGCTGAGAACTGGGCGGAGCTCGAACCCATCTGGGACGACTCGAAGCCCAACGCCGCAGAGAAGCGCCACGCGCTCAACCGCGCGATCGGCACGCAGACCATGGAGTTCCGCCACCACAACGTCGAGTTCGGGTACCGCTACGATTCCACCGCAGTCGTATCGGACGGCTCTCCCGACTATGTGCCCATCGACGCGGTCCGACTCTACGAACCGTCGACGAAACCGGGTCATCCGCTCCCCCATGCCTTCGTCGAGAAGTCGAACGAGCGCTTCGCCCTCAGCAGTCTCGTCGACGGCGGACACTTCCTCGTCCTTGCCGGCGAAGACGGTCACGACTGGGTCGCCGCCGCCGAGCAGATCGCCGCTGACCGCGGCCTGCGGATCAGGGCTCATACCGTCGGGCTCGAAGGCAGCGACTACGTCGATGTGCGGATGGCATGGATGAAGAACCGCGGGATCAGCGCGGAGGGCGTCGTCATCGTGCGCCCGGACCGCTACGTCGCCTACCGGTCGATCGATTCCGTGGCCGACGCCGCCGACGAGCTCAACCGCGTCTTCGATGCGATCCTCGCCTCACCGCAGTCGGCCGCGCAGAGCGGGTCGGCCGCGCAGAACACGTCGGCCGCGCGGAGCGGCGCTGCCGCTGCACCGAACCAGGCAGCCGCCGCATCGGAGCGGGCGACCGACGCGCCGGAGCGGGCGACGATCGAATCAGACCGGGCGGTGGTGTGAGTGGGCTGAGCGCCTGAACCAGCCTCACTGCCACCGACGGCGAGCCCCGCGGATCCTCGCGGGGCTCGCCGCATGCCGCGGGAATCATGCCGATGCTGACTCGCCGGGGTTCGCGGACGTGTGCTGCGCAGTGCCGCGATCTGCGCTGCACAATCCCGGACTTCGCTCAACGCTGTCCCGGACTTCGCGCAGTGGCGCTAGCATGCGCTCATGAACGCACCGATCGAGAAGGGCCCATGCAATGACCACTCCTGACGGCTCTGCCCCTGTCACAGATCGGTCTCTCGCCTTCGAGTGGCGCGGCGAGGTGACCAACGACGAGATCAACATCCTCCACGCCGAGGCGTTCGAGCACCGGGTCCTCGACGACGACTGGCTCACCCACCTCGAGGCGCTCAGCCTCGGCTGGGTGACGGCCCGCGACGCCGTCGGGCTCGTCGGCTTCGTCAATATCATCTGGGACGGCGGCGTCCACGCGTTCATCGAGGACACAGCGGTCGCCGTGCGCGCCCGTCGCCGAGGCATCGGACGCCGACTCATCGAGATCGCGCGCGAGCACTCGACCGCGGCCGGCTGCGAGTGGCTCCACGTCGACTTCGACGATCACCTCCGCGAGTTCTATTTCGACGCGTGCGGCTTCGCACCGACGAACGCGGGACTCATGCGGCTGCGCTGTTCGACGAGCCGGGCTCACACGGACGACAGCCCAGGCCGCGCGGACGACGGCCCGGGCAATCGCGGACGGCAGCCCAGCCAGCGCGGACGACGGCCCAGGCAATCGCGGACGGGGGAAAGTCAGCCGAGCGACCGCGAACGGCAGCCCGGGCCGCTGCGAACGGCAACCCACACTGCCGATGGTCTGCCATCGCGCCGACCGCTGCGACCGGCGAGAGCACCCATGTGCAAGTGCGGGGAACAGTGCGACAATGAGGTGAAACCGACCCGATCCAAGGAGCGACCATGAGCGAGAATCCCACCGACGACGCCGACTTCCTCACGCAGGACGACGAATTCGATGCGGAGGAGACGGAAGAGGACAACGCCGAGCCCACCGGCGTCGACCTCGACGGACTCGAAGAGACCGCGGACGCGGCCGAGGCCGACGCCGAGGATCCCGACTTCGAAGCCGACTCCGAAGAAGAGGACGAGCCCTACATCGAACCCGGCGCCGAAGGTCCCGAGGGCACCGGCATCGAAGGTGCCGACGATGCGCTCATCGACGATGCGGGTTGGGACGACGAACAGGACGCCCCCGCGCTCGACGGCGACCTCGACACCGACCCGATCACCGCCGCAGAGCAGGGCAATCGCGACGGCGACGAGATGGTCTCCTACGGCGACGACGACTCCGAGGTCGCCGAACTCAGCGGCGACGACCTCGACGTCGACGCCCTCGCTGACGACGGCGTCGAAGAGGTCGACGTCATCGACGGCATGCCCGAGACCATCGACAACGCCTACCAGGAGGACTGACCGCCTCCCCTGCGGCCGGTTCCACCGCCCTCTCCCCTCGCTCGCCGAGGTGGGAGGGCGTTCTCGTGCGCGCGTGCCGAGCGTACTCGTGCGCCCGTGCCGAGCGGTTCTGGCGTGGCCGAACGTCCGGCGCGCCCGATCGCAGCCCCCGATCGAGGCCCCGAACGCAGCCCTCGATCGCGGTCCCAAACGCAGCCCGATCTCACGAGAGTCAGCCTGCGATTTTCGATGAGCATAATGAGTTCAACCAAATTTTCGTTCGGATCAGTTTCGAAATATGTATTGACACGATTTGTGATGCGGTCTACACTAAGGGTAACGATCCACACTGACGTGGAAAGGCAGGTGAACGGCGATGAAGGATCCTTCGGACCCCCTAGGGGCCGGTTGCGGTGCCGCCGATGACGAGCCTCCCGATCCTCGCCGCCTCCGCATAGATCCTGACTCCCCTTATGCTGATGCGCTCTCCGTCTACAGCGCCTGCGATCGCGCGCAGCTGGCCGCGTGGGAGACGACCGCATCCCTCTTCCTCCACGATGTCATCGCTCACCTCGATCTCCTCAACCCCTCTCCGGAATCCCCGTACCGGCACGCATCGCTGACCGAGACCGCCCGCCGTCACGCCCGGGCACACGGCTCCGAGGCCGACTGGGTCTCCGAGGTCGATCCCGACCCGGCTCCTTCACCCGCTGCCGGGGATCCCGAAGCCGCCCCCACCTCGGCGTCTGATTTCACTGTCCCGGCACCCCTCCCTGGGTTTCCGAAGTTCCGGGAGACCCAGACCATCTACGGGTGGGTCCATTCCCTCTCCCATGCCGAGGACATCGCCGAGCTCTCGGCGATCCGCGGCTCGACGATCCCCGCGACCTACGCTCACGTCACTGCGGCGATGACCCTCGTTCACGGGCTGCCCAAGTTCTACGCTCGCTGCCTCGCCGGCGAGTTCACCATCGAGCATGCGATCGCCGCGACCCGCATGTGCCAGGACCTCCAGCTCCAGCGCCTCCCCGTCATCGACTGCTACCTCGAGGAGCGGCGAGCCGACATCACAGTCGAGACCTTCAGGAAGTCGCTGTCTCTCAAGGTCTCGATCGTCCAGCCCGAGGAAGAGCGCACCGAGGCGGCCCATGAGCGTCGTCGAGTCGGCATCACCACCTTCCCCGACGGCACCGCGTGCCTGACGCTCACCGGACCGTCAGCCGAACTTCAAGCGTGCTACCTGCGCATCGAGGCCTTCGCGAGAGCCATCCGCAACGGCAACACTGCGGCGTTCACCGACCAGATGCCCGCAGGAGCGATCATCGACGACGACCGCAGCATCGACGCCCTGATGTTCGACATCATCACCCGCACCATCCCGCAGGCTCGCATCCACATCCGCGCACACGACACCGACACCGGGCAGAACTCGAGCCGCGACATCCCTCTCGACCTGGAGAATGCCCGCACCGTCCATGACATCGCCGAGGCGATCGGCACTGCCGTCGGATCCGTCGGAATCGACCCCAGCAGCCTCGGCGGCGTCCATGTCGACGAAGGTGATCCCGTCGCCCCGACGGCCGGCAGTCTCAACGACGCACCGACAGCTGCTCCTGCCCAGGCAGCAGCCACCGATTCGTTCGGCAATGTCATTCCTGTCGACGACGCAGTACCCGTCGGCGGTGCGCCCGTAGTCGACTGCACTGGTCCCGACACGGAGAACCGGACGGTCGGAGGTGCTCGATCGACGGATGACGATGGACCGGATGGTTCCGTTCGCTCTCCGGACGCAAGGCAGGGGGAAATGACCCGGATCGAGGATTCCGATCCAGACGAACAGGGCCGATACGCGTTCTACCTGGGTCTGACGATGCCGACGACGCCGTTCTGGCTCGGCGGCCAGTCGAAGATGATCACCACGGTGCCCTTCATCTCGCTCGCCGGCCTCGCTGATCTGCCCGGCACGTTTTCCGACGGTTCGCCCATCCCGCCGGAGATGGCTCGGGCGATCGCCGGCCAATGTTCGACGTGGACGCGGATCCTCACCGATCCTGCGACCGGCACCCCGATCGATGCGAAGGCGATGTCCTATTACATTCCCGCTCAGGTGAGGCAGACGCTCGTCGCCCAATGGCAATGGTGCAGTGTGCCCGGATGCCGGCGTCGAGCAGAGACGTCGGAAGTCGACCACATCATCCCGTTCGACCACGATAATCCGGCCTCGGGAGGACTGACCGTCTTCGGCAACCTCCACCCGCTGTGCAAACTCCACCACCAGGCGAAGACCGACTGCAGATACGCGGTGCGCATGGACTGTCCCGGTGTGCTCGAATACCGGTTCGCCCACGGTGTGGAAGCGATCTTCTCTCCAGGGGACAACCCTGTCGACGTCGAGCAGGCCCGCCTCATGCAGGCCATCGTCACAGATCCGATCGACTCGGATGATGGGCAGGAACCGCCGCCGTCACCGGGCGACGAACGATTCGCCGATGAATGCCCGGAGCCCGCAGGCGGAGACGGAGCGGCCGGATGGGTCCCCGCGGAGGGCAACATCATCTACAAGAAGCCGCGGAAGAAGCGCTGGGTCTGGGATCCCGGCGGACCACCGCCGTTCTGATTCCCTTCCTCATGCGATCTGCGAAGTGATCTGCACACGTCCACGTGATCTGCACACGTCCATGTGATCCGCACGAGCAACCTAACCCGACCACGCCTCCCACAGACGGGCGTACCGACCACCCGACGCCACCAGGTCGGCATGCGTGCCCTCTTCGACGATGTGGCCATGTTCCATGACGAGAACCCGATCGGCCGTTTCGGCCTGGCTGAGACGATGAGCGACGACGAGGGCACCGCGGCCTTCAAGTGCAGCACTGGCCGACTGTTCGAGGACATGGGCTCCGGCGGACCCGGCCTCGGCAGTCGCTTCATCGAGGATCGCGAAATCAGGATCGGCGAGCACCAGCCTCGCCAGCGCCAACGACTGCTCCTGGACCGGGCTCAGCCGTGTCCCTCCGTCGCCGACCTCGGTCTCGAGCCCGTCGGGCAGCTCGAACGCCCACGTCGCACCGACTGCCCGCAGAGCCGAGGCGATCTCGTCCTCCCCGGCGCCGGGCACCGGCAGGGCGACATTGTCACGCACGGTTCCGGCGAAGGTGTGGACTTCCTGCGCGACCATCGCGATGTGCGAGCGCAGCACCGGTTCGGGAAGCGTGTCGAAGGAGACGCGGAATTCGGATGTCTCACCTGCGCCGGGATCGCCGCCCGACACGACGAGTTCGGCTCGGCCCCGCGTCGGCACCGACAAGCCGGCGGCGGTCCGCGCCAGCGTCGACTTCCCGGCTCCGGTCGTGCCGACGACGGCGACGACCTCACCGGGTTCGATGCGCAGGCTCACTCCTCTGACCACCTGATGGGCCGAGGCGGGATCCTTGTCATAGGTGAACCAGAGGTCCTCGAGCACGAGTGTCGGGCCGGGTCGGACCGAAGAGCCCGAGGAGACACTGAGGCCGTCCGCGCCACCGGCAGCACGATCGACCCCGGCCTCCCGCCTCGGCGAGGATTCGGCTTCGATGATGACACCGACCATCCGGGTCAGGGACGCACCGGCGGACTGCACCTGGTCGAAGAGGCCGACGAGCGCCCCGATCGGGTTGAACAGACGGTGGAAGACGAGCGCCGCCGTCGTCACCGCACCCGCGGTCGACTCCCCGAACCACACGAGCGCGAAACCGGCGATGAGGATGAGGGAAAGCACGACCGCCTCGGCGCGGTTGTTCCGACTGAACGCCCGGGTGAGGAAGCGGAACACGCCGATCGACAGGTCCCGCGCCTCACCGGAGGCCGCATCGATGCGGCGCAGCTCCCCCGCCTCGGCGCGAAAGGCACGCAGCGTCCCCGCTCCGGTCAACCCGCCGAGGAGGCGCCCGGCTCGCCTGCCGAACGCGGCCCTCTGCTCCCGGTAGATGGGCTCCGACCTGGGCAGATACCAGCGCAGCGTGAGCCAGTACATCGGCAGCGCGATGAGCCCGACGATCCCCAGCCGCCAGTCGATGGCGGCCATGCCGACGGCCGAGACGATGACGACGAGAAGCGATTCGACGATGATCGGCAGCACCAGCGCGGCGGCCTCGCTGATCATCCGGGAGTCGTCGGCGACTCGGGAGACGAGGTCGCCGGTGCCCGTCCGTTCGACCTTCTGCGCCTCGAGGGACAGCGCCGAATCGACGACCTCGGTGCGCAGCTCGGCGACGACGGGCATCGCGATCCGGGCGAGCGCCCATGCCCCGATCCACGTCCCCAACGCCATGACCACACCGGCGATCGCCACCGCGATCGCACTCTGCCACACCACCTCGGCGCCGGCACCGCGGGGAAGCTCGTCGACGAGGCGACCGATCGCCCACGGTCCGACGAGTCCGGCCGCCGCATTCGCGGTCCCGGCGACGACGAGGAGGACGATCAACCAGCCGCGGGCACGCAGCAGCGGACCCAGGCGGGCAAAGGCCTCGCGTCTCGTCGCGATCGGCAGGGTGGTCGGGGTCGCGGTCGCGCTCATCGGGTCACCGCCGTCCGGTAGGCGTCAACGTCGAGCAGATCCGCGTGCGCGCCCACGCGGACACGGCCGGAGGCCGGGACGAAGACGACGGTGTCGGCGGCGGCGAGGAAGGCCGGGGAGCTCGTGAACAGGAGTGTCGCGGTCGTCTCGGACGAGCGGCGCAGGCGGGTCAGTCCCGCACAGATGCGCGCCTCGGTGACGGCATCGACCGCGGTCGTCGGTTCGTCGAGGACGAGCAGCTGCGGCCCCGCGTGGAGCGCGCGGGCCAGAGCGATGCGCTGGCGCTGACCGCCCGAGAGGTTGCCGCCGAGCTCGAGGATCCGATGGTCGAGCCCGTCCTCGACGAGGTCGAGGAGTTCGTCGGTGCCCGAGGCGGTGAGCACCTCGACATCGACCTCAGCGGCGCGCTCACCGGGGAGCATGGTGATGTTCGAGCGGATCGTCCCCTCGAACAGGTCGACCGCGTGCGGGGCGACGACGATGTCCTCGGTCGTGCGCCCCCGCGCGTGGGTCACCAGCGCGGTCACCAACGCGGACGCGTGCGCGTGGTCCTCGACGACGAGGCACGTGAACGTAGCGACCGGCGCGTTGAACGCACACGTCCCCTTCTCTCCCACCGTCCAGTTCCGCACCGTCAGACCGGCCTCGCCGAGGTGGACCTCGGGTTCCGCGGGACGCTGTAGTCCTGCAGGGCGCTGTGGGTGTCGGGGACTCTGTGGGCCTGCAGGACGCTGGGGGTCCGCAGGACGCTGTACGTCTGCGGGACCCAGTTGGCCTGTGGGATGGGCCGGATCGTCGGTCGGTGTGGGGCCGGTCGCCTTGGTGGAGGTAACGGCGTTGGGGTCGCGGTCGGCCGGGTCGACGTGGGCGGGGTCGCGGTCGGCGGCAGCATCGCCGGCGCGGTCGACCTGGGCGGCACCGGCGTGGTCGATGTGGGCGGCACCGGCGCGATTCGGTGGGGTGCCGTTCTGGTCGACGTGTTCGATGTCGGTGAGGAAGCGGGAGATCCGGGCTGCGGCGCCGTGAGACTGGGCGAAAAGGCCGACGATGTCGGCGAGCGCGCGCATGGGCTCGGTGAGGAAGGCCGTCATGCCGAGGATGCCGATGAGCGCCCCTATGCTCAGCTGGCCGTCGATGAGGCGCAGCCCGGCGACGACGAGGACGATCGCGAGGACGACGGACATGACAAGCGCGCCGAGGCCGGCCAGGCGTCCGGTGCGCTCACCGGTGGCGACACCCGCCTCGGCGGCGGCATCCGAGGTGGCGCGGTAGCGTTCGGCGGCCCACCGTTCGCCGCCGAGGGCCTTGATGACGCGCAGCCCGCTCATGAGGTCGGCGGCCGAGCGGCCGGCCTGCGCGACGGCCTCGAGCTGGGCACTCGCCTTCGCCGAGACTGACCGGCCGGGCAGCGAGACGATGGCCAAGCCGATCGGGACGGCGATGAGGACGACGAGGCCGGTGACGGGATCGGCGACGAGGAGGAAGACGGCTGCCGTGATCATCCCGAGGACCGCGGCGATGCCGCGACCGAGTTGCGAGAACGACTGCGCGGCGGTGTCGGCGTCGGCCGACGCGATCGAGAGGACCTCCCCCGAGGCGCGGTCGGCGGGCAGGTTCGCCGAGGTGAGCGCCGCGTGGGTGATCTCGACCCGCAGCGCATGCGCCTCATGCTCGCGGGCGGCGTTGCACCACCGCGCGCCGAAGCGGTAGCCGTAGCTGAGGACGGTGAAGAGGAGCAGGAGACCGGCGATGGAGACGCTGAGCATCGGGATCGAGCGCGGGATGATCGCGACGTCGACGACGATGCCGATGGCCACCGGTACGAGCGCCTCGCACACCTGCCACAGCGACATCGCGATGACCCCGGGAACGAGGAGGCGGAGACGGCGGCGGGCCGCGCGTCGCAGGAGCGCCGCGCCGGAGGAGGGAGTCAGCGGCACATAGGTTACCCTAACATCTTCTGTTACACCGCCTCGGCGGGCGGCTCACCGGCGGCAGGCTCATCTGCAGACCGCAGCCATCGCGCGCTCCTACCAGCTGATGACGTGGGGGACGCTCACCTGCTTGAGGCCCTCGAGGCCGAACTCGAGGCCGTAGCCGGACTTCTTCACGCCGCCGAAGGGGACGCGGGGGTCGACCGCGCCGTGTTTGTTGATCCACGTCGAGCCCGCTTCGAGGCGTGACGCGACCTTCTTGCACTCCTCAAGGTCGGTCCCCCACACCGAGGAGCCGAGGCCGACTTCGAGCTCGTTCGCCCAGACGATCGCCTGGTTGAGATCGGAGTACCTCACGATCGGGAGCACCGGACCGAACTGCTCCTCGGCGACGAGCGCATTGTCGTTGTCGATGTCAGCCACGAGCGTCGTCGGGTAGAAGTACCCGGGCTGATCCTCATCCGGATCCCCGCCGAGGAGGATCGTCGCCCCGCCGTCCTTCGCCGCCTGGACGAGGCCAGCGACGATGTCGTACTGCTGCCGGTTCTGCAGAGGCCCGAGGACGTTCTCCTCCTCCAGCCCCACACCCATCGGCATCTGCCCGGCGACCTCGACGAGCGCCTCGCAGACCTGGTCGTAGAGCGAATCGGGGACATAGAGGCGCTTCATCGCCGCACACGTCTGACCGGTGTTGATGAAGGCACCCCAGAACAGGTCGGCGGCGATCGCCTTGGGGTCGGCGTCCTCGAGGACAATGCCCGCATCGTTGCCGCCGAGCTCGAGGGTGAGCCTGGCCAGATTGTCGGCCGCCGCACGCATGATCGACTGGCCCGTCGCCGTCGAGCCGGTGAACATCACCTTGTCGACGCCGTCGTGGTCGGTCAGCGCCGCACCCACCTTCCCGTCACCGGGGACGACGGTGAGCACATCGGCAGGGAGCACCTCGTTGACGACGGCGACGAGGGCCTGGACCGACAGCGGCGTGTACTCGGAGGGCTTGAGGACGACGGTGTTGCCCATCTTCAGCGACGGTGCGAACTGCCAGACGGAGATCATCATCGGCCAGTTCCACGGCCCCACCGCCCCGACGACGCCGACCGGTGCGTAGTGGAGCTCCGCATGGGTGCCGTCCTCGTCGACGAGGACCTCGGGCTCGAGGGCGAAGGCGGCGTTCGCGCGCAGCCACGCCGCGCACGCACCGACCTCGAAGCGGGCGTTCGGTCCGTTGAGCGGTTTGCCCTGCTCACGGGAGAGCAGCTCGGCCAGCGCCTCGGCAGACGCCTCGATGGCATCGGCCGCCTTGTTGAGGAGGTCGTTGCGCTCCTCGACGGGACGCGAGGCCCACGCCGGCTGCGCGGCGGCAGCGGCGAGGACAGCGGCGTCGATGTCGGCAGGGCTGCCTTCGCGGGTGCGGCCGACGACCGCGCCGGTCGCCGGATCGAGGATCTCCCGCCCGGTCGGGTCGGTGACCGCGGCGAGCAGTCCGCCGAAGGTCGTGAGGTCAGCGGCCGGGCCGGAGGACTGGGAAGCGTCGGCCGGAGCAGTGGTCTCGTGGGTGGTCATGATTCTCCTTGATGTGGTGGCGGGTTGCCGCGGGTGACAGGTGGCGGGCTGCAGTGGCAGGCAGGTTGCGGTGGGAGGCGGGTTGTGGCGGCCGGCGGATTGCTGTGGGCGGCAAGTTGGGGTCAGGGGGTATGTCCTTCTCATCCCAGACTTCCACCGGAACCGATTCCTGCATAGAGGTGCGGGTCTCGGCGGCGCAGGGTGAGCGCCCACAGGGTGCCGGCGAGGCCGGGGACGAGGACGATCGCCGGCAGCAGCCACGAGAGCACGGTCGGCTCGCGCGCCCCGATGAGGACGTCGAAGTTGGCAACGATGGCGACGAAGAGGGCGAAGAGTCCGAGCGCGGCGATGCCGGGCGCGATGATCCGCGTCCACGTCGAGTACTCGTCCCTGCGGGTGCGGAGGAAGCCGATGACCGCGAGCGCCGTCAGTCCCATGAGGAGGACGAGTCCGAACGCCCCCATGTTCGTCAGCCACGTGAAGAGCGTGACGACGGGGAAGAGCGGATCCGTGCTCCCGATTCCGGCGATCGCGAAGACGAGGAGGACGACGAGGGCGAGTCCCGACTGCGTGAGCGAGCCGGCGACCGGCGCACCCGAGCGCCGCGAGGTACGGGCGAGGAAGGTCGGGAGCACCCGGTCCCGGCCGAGTGCGAAGAAGTACCGGGCGACGATGTTGTGGAAGGCGACGAGGGCCGCGAGCAGCGAGGTGAGGAAGAGGAGGTTCGCGAGGTCGACGAACCAGACCGGCGCATGGTCGGCGAGGAAGGCGAACATGAGGTCGGGACCGAGCTCCTGCGACTGCCCGATGACCTGAGAAGGCCCGACGCCGACGACCATCGCCCACGCCGAGAGCGCATAGAACCCGGCGATGAGGCTGACGGCGATGATCGTCGCCCGCCCCGCCGTCCGCGTCGGATCCGTGACCTCCTCGTTGTAGATCGCCCCCGATTCGAAGCCCATGAACGCCGCGATCGAGAAGGCGAGCGCCGCCCCGATCCCGGGAGCGAAGAGCTAATCGGGCAGCAGTCCGTCGGCGGTGACGCCCTCGGGGCTCTGGACGAGTCCGATGAGGTCGAAGACGATGACGACGAGGAACTCTGCGGTGACGATGGCCCCGAGGACCTTCGCGGAGAAGTCGACCCGGGCGATGCCCATGAGCCCGACGACCGCCCACGCGATGAGCGCGCACACCGCCCACGGCACCGTGAGCCCGAAGAGCGCATCGAGGATCGAGGAGAGGACGAAGCCGAACATCCCGACGATCCCGATCTGCATCGCGTTGTAGGCCACGAGCGCGGTGAGCGCGGCCCCGACGCCCGCCGGCTTCCCGAGCCCCTTCGCGATGTAGGCGAAGAACGCCCCCGCGTTGTGGACGTGCCTGCTCATCGCGGCATACCCGATCGCGAAGAGGATGAGGACGACGCCGAGGACGAGGAACGACAGCGGGATCCCGAGCAGCCCCGTGACCGCGAAGTTGCTCGGCACTCCCCCGGCGACGACGGTCAGCGGCGCCGAGGCGGCGATGATCATGAAGACGAGGGAGGCGGTCCCGATCCGTCGCCCTTCCAGGCTCGCCGAGGTGGGGGTCGTTTCCGTACGCTGCCCCATATCTGCGCTCATGTGATCCCCCTGACAGACGACGATGTCCCAGCCAGGATGCCCCAGGCCCGTCCCCGGCGTCTTGGCTTTGGGAGCAGATCCCTTGACCGTGAGCGCAGGGCTCAGCCGATGACTCAGTGCGCCGCAGCCCCGCCGAGCGCGGTCCGCCGGTAGAGCGCGGGTGGTTCGCCGACGACCCGGCGGAAGAGGCGGGAGAAGTGCGCGGGATCGCTCAGGCCCCACCTGGCCCCGATCGCGGCGACCGGCACATGCGCGAGCAGGGGGTCGGCGAGGTCGGTGCGGCACCGTTCGATCCGGCGTCGGCGGATCTCGCCGGCCACGCTCTGACCGCCCTCGAAGAGCTGGTGGAGGGCGCGGACCGACATGAAGTGCGCGGCCGCGATCGACCCCGGACTCAGCTGCGGATCGGCCAGGTGCGCGTCGATGTGGGCGATGACCTCAGCCCACAGTCGCGATCGCTCATCCGCTGCCTCGGCGCCGGTGTCGAGCTCATCGGCCATGACTGTCGTGAGCAGGTCGACGACGTTGCCGGCCAACCGCACCCCGACCGACCGGGTGAGCGTCGGCAGCATCGTCCCGGCCCGGGCGATGACCCCGGTGACGACCTCGCCGAGGTCGTGGTCGGCTCCGATCGGGGTCGCCGTGAGCTGGGCGACGGTGTCGGCGGGGAGGGTGACCCGGGCCTGCGGGAACATCATGACGTAGGAGGAGAAGTCCGCGTCGAAGCTGAGCGTGTACGGCCGGGAGGTGTCATAGATCGCGAGCGTGCCCGGCGCGAGCGCGACCTCGCGACCGTCCTGGATGAGGAGCCCGTGCCCGCTGAGCTGGAGGGACACCTTGTAGTAGTCACGGTCGCCGCGCCCGATGAGCTCCGGGGTGCGGAGCACCGCGTGCGGGTCGGCGGCGATGTGGGACATGACGACGGCATCGTAGTCGCGGGCGCTGATCCTGCCCGTGAAGCCGCCCCGGCGCTGGGGTTCGGTCTCGAGCGGGACGAAGGAGTCCGAGACGAGGCTGCGCCACTCGTCGAAGTCCGCGGCCGTGCCGTCCAGAAGCATCATCGCTCTCCTCAGCTCATTCGCCGACGTCGGTGTCGGCGCTCATCCCAGTCTGCATCCGGGAGATGAGGTAGTCGAGCTGGGCGCGCATCCCGGTGAAGTCGAACCCCTCCCCGCCGACGATCGCCGTCGTCTGCGCCCCGAGGAGGTAGGTGAGGAACGTGTCGGCTTCGGTCTCGACGATGACCTCGGCGCTGATCTGCCCGTCCGCCGCCGCCTCGGCCAGCCACCCGCGGATCCATCCGCGCCACCTCGCCATCGTCGCGCTCACCGCGCGGGCGTGGTCGGGGTCCTGGGCCACCTCGGCGAGGAAGGAGAGGACGACGCGGGCCTCGTCATGGAGGGCCGGCGTCGTGGGCACGACCTCGGCGGCGAATCCGCGCAGGGCGGCCATCCCCCGCAGCCCCTCGGTCGCCAGCGCCACCCGGGCGTTCGTCGCCTCGTAGACGTCGACATAGGTCGCGGCGAGGAGATCGGCCTTCGACCCGAAGTAGGACTTGACGACGCCGTTGGCGAAGCCGGCCTCGGCGGCGATGTCGCGCATCGTCGTGCCCGAAAGCCCCCGCCGGACGATGATCCGCGTCGTCGCCTCGACGAGGTCGCGACGGCGCTGGGCATAGTCGACGATCTTGGGCATCTGTCCTCCGCGGTCTTGACTTTATTCTCTACGCATGTAGATTTTAGCGTGATCCGGCTCACGCCGACAACAGAAGCGAAGGTGCCTCATGTCCGCTCACACCCCATCCCCGACGACGGACGTCCGCGCGACCGCGGATGTCCGCACGACCCCGTTCTCCCTGGCCACCGAGGCTGAGATCACGACCGTCACCGAGGTGCTCCGCGACGCCGGCCTCTTCCCCGCCTCGGCGCGCATGGCCTACCTCGGCCTCCTCGATCCCGTCCGTGGCGAGCCCCGGACGACGACGAACGTCGACCGCCGCTTCCGCACCTTCGTCCTCGACAAGACCGCCGGCACCGCCCGGGACATCGTCGTCTCCGCCACCCATGGCACCGTCGAATCCGTCACCGAGGTGGACTCGTCGCTCGCCGGCGAGTTCCCCGTCATGGAGGAGGAGTTCGCCGTCGTCGAGGAGGTCCTCGCCGCCGATCCCGCCTGGCAGGAGGCGATCGCGAAGCGGGAGATCCCGCTCGACGAGGTTCGCGTCGCCCCGCTTTCGGCCGGGGTCTTCGAGTACCCCGAGGAGAAGGGCCGGCGGATCCTCCGCGGCCTCGCCTTCCACCAGCAGCACGCGAGCGACAGCGCGTGGGCACACCCGATCGACGGCCTCGTCGCCTACGTCGACGTCACCCACCGCACCGTCGACCAGGTCATCGACCTAGGCGTCATGCCGGTGCCCGCCGAGCACGGCAACTACACCGATCCTGCGCTCACGGGCCCGCTGCGCACGAGCCAGAAGCCGATCGAGATCACCCAGCCCGAGGGCCCGAGCTTCACCGTCACCGACGGCAATCACATCGAGTGGGAGAAGTGGTCCTTCGACGTCGGCTTCGACATGCGCGAGGGCCTCATCCTCCACAACATCGCCTTCGCCGACGGTGACGAGACGAGGATGATCCTCGACCGGGCGGCGATCGCGGAGATGGTCGTCCCCTACGGCGACCCCTCCCCCGTGCGGTCGTGGCAGAACTACTTCGACACCGGCGAGTACCTCGTCGGACAGTGGGCGAACTCGCTCGAACTCGGATGCGACTGCCTCGGCGACATCACCTACCTCTCCCCGTGGGTCGTCAACAACCTCGGCGAGCCTCGGCAGATCCGCAACGGCATCTGCATGCACGAGGAGGACTCGGGCGTCCTCGCCAAGCACACCGACCTGTGGTCGGGGGTCGCCTACACCCGGCGCAACCGCCGCTTCGTCGTCTCGTTCTTCACGACGGTGGGCAACTACGACTACGGGTTCTACTGGTACCTCTACCTCGACGGGACGATCGAGTTCGAGGCGAAGGCGACGGGCATCGTCTTCACCTCGGCGCTGCCTGAGGGGTCGAGCGACTTCGCCTCGGAGATCGCGCCCGGCCTCGGTGCCCCCTTCCACCAGCACCTCTTCGGCGCCCGGCTCGACTTCGCCCTCGACGGCGGCGGCTGCCGCGTCGAGGAGGAGGACGTCGTCAGACTTCCCTTCTCGGAGGCGAACCCGCGCGGCAACGCCTTCACCCGCAGACGCACCCTGCTGCCCACCGAGCTCGCGGCCCAGCGCGACGCCGACCAGTCGGTCGCCCGGACCTGGGTGGTGTCGAACCCGGAGTCGATCAACCGCCTCGGCGAACCGGTGGCGTACAAACTCCACCCGACCGGGCTGCCGACCCTCCTCGCCGCCGCGGACTCCTCGGTCAACCGGCGGGCGACGTTCGCGTCGAAGGCGCTGTGGGTGAGCCAGTACGCCGTCGACGAGCGGTACCCGACCGGGGACTTCCCCAACCAGCACGCCGGCCACGGCGGTCTGCCGACGTGGACGCAGGCGGACCGCGACATCGACGGTGAGGACATCGTCGTCTGGCACACCTTCGGCCTCACGCACTTCCCGCGCATCGAGGACTGGCCGATCATGCCCGTCGACACCGTCGGATTCACGCTGCGGCCTGAGGGATTCTTCGACCGCTCGCCCGTCCTCGACGTTCCCGCGCCTGAGTCCGGAGGACACTGCTGTCAGGGGTGAGCGCTGTCTGGGGTGAGCGCTGTCTGGGGTGAGCGCTGTCTGGGGTGAGCACTCGTTAGGATGAGGCTCGACCCACCCGTTGCCTCACCGCGGAGGAGAAGCGTTGACCGACACGGACGGACGCCGCGGTTCGTCTGCGCGCATCATCGTCATCGCCCAGTGCTTCGGCACGTCGCTGTGGTTCAGCCCGAGCGGGGCGGCCGCGGGCCTTGCCGACTGGCTCGACGCCACCGCGGCGCAGTTCGGGTGGATCGTCGCCGCGACCCAGATCGGCTTCATCGTCGGCACCCTCGTGAGCGCGACGACCGGGCTCGCCGACCGCTTCCCGCCCGAGCGGATCTTCATCGTCTCGAGCCTGCTTGGGGCCGCGCTCAACCTCGCGTGGACGCTCTTCGCGCCGAACCTCGTGCTCGTGTGGCTCGCCCGGTTCGCCGTCGGAGTGTGTCTGGCCGGCGTCTACCCCATGGGCATGACAATGATCGTCAAGCGATCGCCTCAGCGCTCGGCGCAGGCGCTGAGCTGGCTCGTCGGGATGCTCGTGCTCGGCACGGCGATGCCGCAGCTGCTCGCGACCGTGGGCACCGCGCTGCCGTGGCAGTCGATCATGTGGGGATCGACGGGCCTCGCCGTCGTCGGGGCGGTGCTCATCGCGACGATCGCCGGAACCGGAACCCCCGCCGAGGCGACGGCTGCGTCCCCATCATCGAGCCGGCCCGCACGGGGCGCGGGGGCGGGCTCGGCTCTGCGTCGGCTCTTCGCCGACCGGAAGTACCGGGCGGCGGTGTTCGGCTACGTCGGGCACATGTGGGAGCTCTACGCGTTCTGGGCCGTCGTGCCCGTGCTGGCGCTGAGCGTTCTCGCGCGCAGCGCCGATGTCACCGGCATCGCGGCGGCGAGCTTCGTGGTCATCGCCGTCGGCACGCTCGGGTGCGTCCTCGGCGGAATGGCGAGCCGGCGCCTCGGCAGCGCCCGCGTCGCGGCCACCGCTCTCGCGGGGTCGGGGCTCATGTGCCTGCTCTTCCCGCTTCTGCCCGACGCACCGGTTCTCCTGCTCGTCGCCCTCGTCCTCTGGGGATTCTTCGTCGTCGCCGACTCCCCGCAGTTCTCCGAGCTCGCCTCACGGTTCGCTCCCGCCGATCTCACCGGCACCGGTCTCACGGCGATGAATGCGATCGGCTTCGCCGTCAGCGTCGGAAGCATCGTCCTCCTCCAGAGCGTGCTCACAGCCCTCGGCCCGATGGCCCTGTGGCTCCTCCTGCCCGGCCCCGTCCTCGGTCTCCTCGCGATGCGTCCGCTGCTGGTGCGTGCCCCTACTTGAGCAGCCGGTCCATCCGGCGGTCGCTCAGCCGCTTGCCGCCCGTCTGGCAGCCGGGGCAGTACTGGAGGGACTTGTCGGCGAAGGACACCTCGGCGATCGTCGTCCCGCACACCGGGCACGTCTCCCCCGCCCTCCCGTGGACGCGCAGGAGCTTCTTCTTCGCGGCCTTGACCTTCGACGGCGGCAGGGCGACCAGGGCATCCCGCGCTGAGGTGAGCACCGCGACCATCGCATCGTGGACGACCGCGGCATCGACCTTCTCGGCGGTGGCGAAGGGTGAGACCTTCGCGGTGTGGAGGATCTCGTCGGAGAACGCATTGCCGATCCCGGAGATGAGCGACTGGTCCTCGAGCACCGTCTTGATCCGCGACCGACTTCCCGCGAGCACCTCGGCGAACTCGTCGGCCGTCAGCTCGAGCGCATCGGGTCCGGCCTGCGCAATCGCCTCGACCTCGCTGAGGTCGCGGACGAGGGAGACCGACGCGTTCTTCTTCGTCCCCGCCTCGGTGAGGTCGAAACCGGCACCGGAGGCAAGGCCGACCCGCATCCCCAGCGGGCCCTTGCCCATCCGCACCGGCCCGGTCGGCACAGCATCGTGCCAGACCAGCCAGCCTGCACGGGCGAAGCGGCAGACGAGGAAGAGTCCCTCGAACTCGAGGATGAGGGCCTTGCCGACCCGCGTGACGCCGGTGATCTCGAGCCCGATGACCGCATCGAGCGGCGGGTCCGCGGTGCGCAGGAGCGCGAGCTCGGCGATGTCGACGTGCGCGATGAAGTCGCCGACCACACGGGGCCGGAGGAACTCGACGAGCGCTGAGACTTCGGGCAGTTCCGGCATACCCCCAGTATGGCCCGTGCTCAGCCGGGCGCAAGGAGTCCTGCCCGACGGATGAGCACCCAGATCCCGACGGCAGATCCTACGCAGACCGCTGCGACCGCGAAGGGTCCGACCTCGCCGAGGCGGCTGAGCGCAAGTCCCGCGACGACCGGCCCGAGTGCGGCACCGAGGTTGAGGGCGGCCGTCGCGAACGCTCCCCCGAGGTTCGGCGCGTGCCTCGCCTCGGAGACGATCCGGGCGATGAGAGTGCTGCCGAGAGCGAAGGAGAGGGCCCCGGCTACGGGGGTGAGCACCCAGAAGATCCCCACGCCGAGGTGGTCGCCCCCACCGCGTGCCCCTGGGCCGGCCCCTGCGACCACCACCGTGAGCGACGCCCAGACGAGCACGAGACAGGGACCGAGCAGACCGATGATCCGAGCCCAGTGCCGATCGGCGTACCGGCCGGCGACGGTGACCCCGACGAAGGCGCCGACGCCGAAGAGAGCGAGCAGGACGGGCACGGCGAGGGGCCGAAGACCGAGCCCCGCCTCGGCGATGACCGCGAGATACGTGAACGCACCGAATGTCGCCGCGTTGACGAGCACCGTCACCGCAATGACGCCGAGGACAGTGCGGGAGCGGAGGACGGCGAGTTCGGCGCGCAGCGGCGGCCGCTGTGCTCCACCGGCGCTGCCGCCTGCGCCCGTCGGCGCGGTGAGGACGGCGAGGAGGGCCGGCACGCAGAGGACTGCGATGGCCCACAGCGCCGCTCGCCACCCGAAGGATGCACCGAGGACCGCTCCCGCCGGCACTCCGGCGATGAGGGCCAGGGTCGTCCCGGCGAGGACGACGCCGACGGCTCTCGCCTGGCGGTGCGGTTCGACGATGCGGACGATGAGGGCGAGCGCGACGGCGAGGAAGCCGGCGTTGGCGACGGCCGCGACGACGCGGGTGAGGAGCAGGAGCGGGAAGGAGTCGGTGAGCGCTCCGACGATGTGGGCAGCGACGAAGACGATGAGGAACGAGGTCAGTGCCGTCCGCGCGGAGAACCGGCGGGCGAGGATCGCCATGGCCGGGGCACCGAGGACCATGCCGAGGGCGAACGCCGAGGTGAGCAGTCCCGCCTCAGTGAGCGTGATGCCGAGGTCGGCGGCGATATCGGTGAGCAGCCCGGCGAGGACGAATTCGGAGGTGCCCTGCGCGAAGACGGCAAGGGCAAGGAAATAGAGCAGAGCAGGCATGAGCCGGCCTTTCGGATGAGCAGTGAATGGATTCTTCCGAAGGGCACTGCCGATGCCGGGCCTGTGTGCGGCTGAGACGTGCGCGCTGAGGTCTATCGGGCTATCGGCGTGCCGACAGCCCGGTCCTGGATGCTTCTGGTGTGCTCACGCTCTCAGGCTAACGATCCCGGCCGCGGACAGCAAAGCGTCGGGCGGTCACGGTGACCGCCCGACGCAGAGGTGAATGGTCCCGGGGTGGCTCAGCTGGGTGCCGGCTCAGCCCTGAGAGGTGGCTGCGCTGCCGCCGGAACCCGAGCTTCCCGAACCGGAGCCGCTGCCCGCACCACCGGAACCGGAGCCCGAGCCTGAACCGCCGGAGCCGCTCGATCCGCTTCCGCTCCCACCGGAACCGCTGCCGCTCGATCCCGAGCCGTCGGAGCTGCTGCCGGAGCCGGACGTACCCGAATCGCTGCCGGAGGTGTTGCCCGATCCGTCCGAGGTGGTCGAGGAGTCCGAGCCCGAACTGATCGATCCCGAGGTGTCCGAGGACGTCCCGCTCGTGTCGCTGCTCGAGTCCGTTCCCTGCTCGGTGCCCGTCTGGTCGCCCTGGGTGGTCGACGTCGAGCTCTGGTCGCTCTCACCGGTCGTCGACGAGCTGCTGTTGCTGCCGGTGTTGGCCTGCTCACCGTTCGCGCTGGAGTTCGACGAACCCGAACCGCCGTCGCTGCCGCCCTCGCGCGAAGTGTCGGATTCCTCGCCACCGGAGCCGCCCGTCACCGACTTCGAGATCTCTGAGGTGCCCGGAGAGATGTCGGCGTCGGTGAGGTTCTCGGCGATGACGACTCCGCCGAGGCCGATGCCGAAGGCCGCGACGCCGATCGCCACGGGGTAGAGGACTCGCTTGCGCTTGAGCTTCTGCCACCACGACTTCGGTTCGTCGTCGGTGTCCGTGCCGGCCGCGGCCTCGGCGTCCGCTTCGGCCTCGTCGAGGTTGCCGAACGCGGTGTCGCTGCGATCGCCGTCGCCCACGGCTCCGTGGACGGCCGTCTCATCAGGGGCAGTGCCGTCGGTCGGCGAGGTCGTTCCGTAGACGGCGGTGGCGTCAGGGTTCGCGTCCGGGTTCGCGTCAGGGGTGCGCAGTTGGGGACCGGCGGCCGCGGCCGCCCCACCGAGGGCAGCTCCGCCTCCGGCAAGCGGCAGACCTGCACCCTTCTTCACCGCGGGGGCGAGCTTTGCGCCGACCTCCTTGACCGCTTCTTTGCCCTTCTCAAGGCTCTTGCTGTAGAGGCTCACGGCGACCGCAGTGACGATGCTCGCGATGCCTGCGCCGATGACGGTGCCGGCGACGCCGAGCTGTCCGCCGATGACCGATGACGTCGCTGCCGCACCGGCGCCGGCCAGCAGCTGGGTGGCCGACATCCCGTTCCCGGACTTCTCCTTCTTCTCGCCGTCCTGGTCCTCGCCGGTCTGAGCATCCTGTGCCACGGTGGGCGCGACAGCCGTGGACTCGGTATGCCCCGCAGCGGGCTGCGCTGCCGTCGGCTGGGCGGCCGTCGGCTGCGCTGCCGCGGGCTGGGCATCATGACGAATGGGGTTGGGCGGCATGACCGGGGTCGTCGCCGGATGCGCCGCTGTCATCTCCTCGGTGATGAGCGGCAGCGTCTGTGACGGCTGGGTGCCGTGGGTCGGCTGGGCACCAGGGGTCGGCTGCGGCATCGATCCCGCGGCGCCGTTCGCGCCTGCGGGATCGGACGAGTTGTGCGGGTCTCTCTGTTGCGACGCCAAAGTACCTCCCAGAACGTGTGTCAGCTCCCAGTATTCTCCGTGGAAGTCCAGAGACCCTGACCGGGCCCACCCGAGCCTGGGAGCCTCCTGGACGCCCGGCCGACGACTCCGCTGATGACCAGCAACGACGCCTCGACCTGTGACCGCCGGTACACCCGACTCGCACGTTTTCCTCAGGATTCGCTTCCGTGTGGGCGCGACCGGAGCCTCCCCCGCCTCAGCTCATCCCGATGACGCCGAGGCGGCCCGGCAGCTCCTCGGAACCGTCGAGTTCGAGGAGGGTGAACCGCCCCCATCCCTCGACCGGTTCGAGTGTGAGGACGAATCGTGGCCGCTCGGCGGGTGCGGGCAGCATCGTCAGGGCAGGGTGGTCGCCTTCGCGCTCGGTCATGAGGTTGATCGCGAAGCAGGACTCTCGCAGTTCGGTGAGAGCGACGTCGGCATCGCCGCTGAAACGCACGGGACGCCCGGGGCCCGCCCGGTGGAGGGTGCCGTCGATCGACAGGACCACCTCGGCGGTGGGACAGAAGATCCGATCGAGTCCGGGCAGGGACGAGAACGGACCCGGACAATCGAGGCGGGCGATGCTCAGCCGCCACCGGCGGCGATCCGGGGTGAGGCGCGCGGATTCGTCGAGTGAGACGAGTTCGGTCGTCTCACCTGCGCCATTGGCCCACGGTCTCGGTACGATGTCGTCGAACGACGCGATGAGGTCCATGCTCGCCATCGTAGACGCGGGCGCCGTCACGGCTGGCCCGCGCCGCCTCAGTCGGCCGGCACCGCCTCAGCTGACGCAGAGGCAGAACGGATGGCCGGCGGGGTCGAGGAAGACGCGGAAGGTCTCCCCCGGCTGCACCGCGGCCTTGCCGGCACCGAGTTCGATGACCTGCGCCTCGGCGGCATCGAGGTCGTCGACCATGACGTCGATGTGCATCTGCTGCGGATGCTCCTGGCTGGGCCAGCTCGGGGCGTGGTAGTCCTCGACCTGCTGGAAGCAGATGGGCGGCCAGGAGTCGGATGTGATCTCAGCCCACGTGCCGTCGTCGTCGACGCGGACCTGCCAGTCGAGGAGGTCGCCGTAGAAGCGGGCGAGCTCACCAGCATCCGGAGCGTCGAGAACGATCACGGGCTGCTTTGCGATAGCCATACCCCGAGTCTACGCCGGTGGACGGACGCGGTGAACGGCTTCGGCCGGGAATCCCCGGACCCGTAGGATTGTTGAGCAATACGTCCAGCGTTCCGACACGACATCGAGAGGCCTTCCATGAGCACCCAGCAGCTGCCCGTCGCCGACAGGCCCGCGGTCTACATCATCCACGACAACCCGGAGTGGATCACCCCCTTCGCCGAGGCGCTCGAGTCCCAGGGCGTCGACTACGTCGAATGGCTGCTGCCCGGAGCGACGATCGACCTCGCCGCCGAGCCGCCCGAGGCCCTCTTCTGGTCCCGCCTCTCCGCGTCCTCGCACACGCGCACCGACCCGCATGTCAAGGACTTCGGCCGGGCGGTGCTCGCGTGGCTCGAGGCCGCCGGTCGGACGGTCATCAACGGTTCCGACGTCTACGAGCTCGAGGTCAGCAAGATCCGCCAGCACCGCGAACTCGCAGCACACGGCTTCGACGTCCCCAGGACCGCCGCCGCGTTCGGGAGCACCACGATCACCGAGGCGGCTGCGGACTTCGCTCCCCCGTTCATCACCAAGCACAACCAGGGCGGCAAGGGCCTGGGCGTGCGCCGGTTCGACTCCCACGCCGACCTCGAGCAGGCGATCGCCGACTTCGGACCCGGCGGCGCGGACGAGCCGATCGACGGCATCACCCTCATCCAGGAGTACCTGCAGCCGGCCGCACCGTTCATCACCCGCGCCGAGTTCATCGGCGGCCGGTTTCACTATGCCGTGAGAGTCGATGTCTCTGCCGGCTCGTTCGAACTCTGCCCCGCCGACGCGTGCGAGATCCCGACCGCTGGGACCGCCGGGGACCAGCGCACCGCCTCGGCGCCGGTCAGCCAGTTCACCCGGCGCGAGGAGATCACCGCACAGACCCCGCTCATCGGCCGACTCGAGGAACTGCTCCGCGACCTCGGCATCGACTTCGCCGGTGTCGAGTTCATCGAGACCGCCGACGGCCGGCAGGTCGTCTACGACATCAACACGAACACGAACTACAACTCGGCCGTCGAGGAGGCCGAGCGTGCGGCCGGCCGGCAGCCCGCGGCAGCGCGCATCGCCGAGGAGCTGAGCCTTCGCCTCGGCGCGGTTGCGGGCATTCCCGTGCCCTGACCGGGCCTGATAGTCTCAGACCACCACAGGGGAGCGCCTGACACGGCGCTGAGAGTGCGAAGGCAGACCCTTACACCTGATCCGGATCATGCCGGCGGAGGAAGTTGGAGGAGACGAATGATCACTGTGTCCCAGGGCGGCGCCGTCGCGGCGCTGCGCGACTCAGCGGACGAGGACTGGTCGGGAGCGGTGGGCCACCGGTTCGTCACGGAGCTCTTCGCGGGCACCGTGCCCGACGACGTCATGGCGACCTACCTCGTCCAGGACTACCAGTTCTTCGAGGATTTCCTCGCGATGCTCGGCGCGTGCGTCGCGCATGCCGACCGGATCGGGGCGAAGCTCCGCTTCGCTCGGCAGCTGGGGTTCCTCGAAGCCGATGAGGATTCGTACTTCATCCGCGCCTTCGCCGAGGTAGGGGTGACCGTGGACGACTACGCCGACCCCGTCCTCCTCGCTCCGACCGAGGGCTTCCGCGAGGTGATGCGGACCGCCGTCGCCTCGGCATCGTACCCGGACCTCCTCGTCGTCCTCGTCATCGCCGAATGGCTCTACCTCGACTGGGGTGAGCAGGAGCGCGACATGCCCACCCGCGACGTCCACGTCGGCTGGATCGACCTCCACCGCGGTGAGGACTTCTCAGCGTGGGTGCAGTTCCTCGTCGATGAGCTCGAACGCGTGTATCCCCGGGGTGATGGCGCCGAGGCGGTTGCCGCCCGGGAGCGGCTGACCGCGCTGTGGGGGCGGGCCGTCGGGCTCGAGCGCGCGTTCTTCGATGAGGCGTACCGGGCTCAGCGTTCGTAGACCTCGGCGGCCGCGGTGAAGAGCAGCGAGATCCCGACCGCGCCCGCGTCGGGGGTGCCGTGGCCGCGCCCGTCGACATAGCTCGCACGACCGCGCCTGGCCTGGAGTTCGGCCGTGGCCTGGGCGGCGTCGGCGGCCGTCTCGGCGGCCGAGGCGAATCCTCCGCTCAGCGCTGAGGCGGTCGGTTCGAGGACGTCGATGACCGTCCGGTCGCCGGGCTCGGCTCCGCCGACGCGGCGGATCGCCGCCGAGCCGGCCGCGGTCGCCTGCTCCCAGACGGTCCTCGGGTGCTCGTCGTCCCCAAGCTTCGCGTATCCGGCGTTGAGCTCCTGGAAGAGCAGGCCGAGCAGAGGCCCGCTCGTGCCGCCGACGCCGTTGAGGAAGGCACGTTCGGCGGCGGCGAATCCCGCCGCGTCGGCCTCCTCCATGAGTCGGGTCGTATGGCGGAGACCGCCGCGGAGGTTGTCGCCGAAGTCGCCGTCACCGGTGACCTGGTCGAGTCGCGTGAGGTGGCCGTGATGCTCTTCGGCGAGTTCGGCGAAGCGGATGACGACGGCGGTCTCGAGGTCGGTGCTGCGATCCTGTGCGCGGGTGCGCAGTGTGCCCGCGTCGGTCTCGTCTGCGCCACCCTGGTCGGTCCCGCGTTCGGCGATAGATGCGGTCGGTGTGCCGTCGGCGACGGGCGCGGGGAAGGCCGCAGTGCAGGTGGCGGTTTCCCACCAGTCCAACCACTGCGGCTGCATTCGGGTGAGCGTGATCGAGAAGCCGGTCATGTCGAGGGCGGTGACGTAGTTGCCGACGAGAGACGCCGTGACCCGCTCCCCCTTGGTCTCGAGGGAGCGGGTGACGGCGTCGAAGACGTTGAAGAGCTCGATCTGCGTGGTCGCCCCGAGTCCGTTGACGAAGACGAGGAGATCGCCGTCGGCAGGGTCGCCGGCGACTGCGGCATGGACCTCGTCGACCATCCTCGCCACGAGTGCGTCGAAGTCCTCCCGGCCGATCGAGGAAGCGGCGCGTTCACCGTGGATGCCGACCCCGTACTCGAGCGTTCCCTCAGCCAAATCGAAGGCGGGCCTCCCTGTGTGGGAGTCGGTCTGGGCGCGGGCGGCGACGGCGAGGCTGCGGGAACGGTCGGCCACCTCGGCGCCGAGGTCGGCGAGCTCATCGAGGCCGAGTCCGGAGTCGGCAGCGGCACCGAGGATCTTCTCGACGACGACAGTCGCGCCGGTGCCGCGGCGGCCGGTCTCGGTCTCATCACTGTCGGTGGCGATGTCGTCGTCGACGATGACGGTGCGCGTCGGGATGCCCGCTGCCTGGAGGCGTTCGGCGGCGATGGCGAAGTTGATGACGTCGCCGGTGTAGTTCTTGACGATGTGGAGGACCCCGTCGGGACCAGCGACGGCGCGTGAGGCGGCAAAGATCTGCGCGTTGTGCGGGGAGGCGAAGACCTCGCCGGGCACTGCCGCATCGAGCATGCCCTGCCCGACGAAACCGACGTGCATGGGCTCGTGGCCCGATCCGCCGCCGGAGACGAGGCCGACTCGGCGTTCAGGGGTCCGGGTGCGGGAGCGGACGAAGAGCGGGTCCTCGGTGAGGGCCACGCGGTCCGAGTGGGCGCGGGCGAAGCCGCGCAGGGCACTGATGATCGGGGTGGAGGAGACGAAGAACGCGCTCATGGAGATCCTTTCGCAGGTCAGCGTCGTGTGCCTGTCCGGTGGGCAGTCGACGGCCACCGGCTGTGCGGACGGTGCCATGCTATACCTGCCCGGCGGAGTGGCAGGGTGGGCTGTTCACCTGCCGACCGTCGGCGGATCCGCCCGGCTCGTGGCACTATTGACCGATGAACGATTCCCCCGTCGACCACGATTCCGAATGGATCCCGTTCGGGCTGTTCCGCCCCGACATCATCGAATCCGTGCCGCCGAAGTTCTTCCCCACCATGGTGTGGGGATACTTCGAGACGGAGGATGAGGACGGCGAGACCGGGTGGATCGAACGGACCACCGAGGGCGCGTCGTATGCGACGATCCTCTCGCAGATCGCCGGCTTCCTCGTCGAGACCGAATCGGCGAACGCATGGGTCGACGACGACGTCGACGAGGAGACCGACGGCACGAGCGCCGACGCCCCGGTCAACAGCACCCTGTCCGATCTCAGCGGCGACGTCCTCGTCGAGGAGGCCTCGGCGGCCTTGTCCCGGCTGAAGATCTACCCTCTGCCCGAGGGCCACGAACCCACCGGCCGCTACGTCGCCATCCTCTGCGACGACGACCCGTTCGAATCCGGCAACGTCGAACTCCTCAACGAGGACGTCAGCAGTGAACTCATCGAGGGCCTGCTGCGTGTCGCGCAGATGCGCTTCGCCGAGACGCTCTCCTTCAGCCCCTTCGACGACGAGGCCGACGACGCCGGGGCGTCGGCAGGCGACGCTCGCACCACCGCAGCCGCGGCAGAGTCGACCGGCCCGGCGGCCGAAGTGCCGCCGCCTCCCGTCACGACGTTCGGGGACCTCTTCGCCGGTTGGGCTTTCCTCCCCCTGCCCGCCGACGTCGATGTCAGCGCGGTCTGGTCGCTCATCCTCACCAACGACGCCGACGACGTCATCCGGTGGTACACCCGACGCACACCGCTCCTCGACGAGAACCTGCTCACCGGCGTCCTCTCGAGAACGGCGTTCGAACTCGAGCTCGGACTCATCGACAGCTTCGACGAAGACGACGAGGCCTCGCGCCTCACCCGCGAGACGCTTCCCGAGCTCAGCACCCTCGTCCCCGCCGACTCACCGACCGGCCCCCTCGACCCGCGGGTGGGAGCACTTGCCACCCGCGCCCTGCCCGAGGGGGAGACCCCGATCGTCGCGAACCTCTTCCTCTTCGGCACCGACCAGCTGGGAACGAGCAGCGTCGTGAGCGTCAGGGAGCTGACGACGGACACGGTCGTCCTCGGTGACGCCGAGCTCGACGGCTTCGAAGAGCTCGGCCTCATCCGCTCGGCTCTGCGCGACATCCTCCACAACGGGATCGGCGAGTTCTGATCCCGGCGCCGGGGGCCGCCGTGCGCACGCCCGAGGCACGCGCTTCGGGCGTCTGACCTAGACTGAAGCCATGAGCACCCAGCCTGATGTCGTCGTCGTCGGATCCGGCCCCAACGGTCTGGCGGCCGCCGTCACCATGGCTCGGGCGGGGCTTTCGGTCGAGGTCCTCGAAGCCCAGCCGACGATCGGCGGCGGCTCGCGCACTCTCGACCTCGGGCTGGCCCCGGGGATCGTCAACGACATCTGCTCGGCCGTCCACCCGCTCGCGATCGCCAGCCCCTTCTTCGTCGACTTCGACCTCCGGGCCCGCGGACTCGAGTTCACGACCCCGGAGATCTCCTACGCCCAGCCGCTCGACGGTCGGCCCGCCGCGCTGGCCTTCCACGATCTTGCGAAGACGGTCGAGCACCTCGGCGAGGCGGGACCGGAATGGGACCGGTTCTTCCGTCCCCTCCTCGAGCGCGTCGACGACACGATCTGGCTCTCCCTCGGCGATAAGCGGTCGCTGCCGCCGACCCTGCGCGATGCCTCGGGCATCGCCAACGTCGTGAAGTTCGGGATGCGGCTGCTCTCCCAGGCGAGTCCCGCGTGGAACATCCCGCTCTCCCACGAGACCACCCAGGCGCTGTTCACCGGCGTCGGCTCGCACGCGATCGGCCCCCTGCCGGGGATGGGCACGGCAGCGACGGCGACGATGCTCGCCACCATCGCCCACGCCGGCGGGTGGCCCTCCCCCGTCGGCGGTTCGCAGGCGATCACCGACGCCCTCGTCGCCGATCTCGAAGCCCACGGCGGTCGGGTGACGGCCGGGGTCCGCGTCGACCACGTCGCCGACATGCCCGCGGCCCGCGCCTACATCCTCGACACCTCGGCGGGCAATGCCGCGGACATCTTCTCCGGCCTCCTCCCCGCTCACGTCGAGCGCGCCCTGCGGACCTTCAAGCACGGCAACGCCGCGGCCAAGGTCGACTTCGTCCTCAACGGGCCCGTCCCGTGGGCGGATCCGGACGTCGCGCGCGCCGGCACCGTCCACCTCGGCGGGACCCGGGAGCAGATGGCCGCGGCCGAAGGCGACGTCGTCGCCGGGCGGATGCCCGAGCACCCGGTCTGCCTCGTCTCCGACCCGACGGTCTTCGACCCCTCGCGTGAGGTCAACGGTCTGCGGCCGCTGTGGACGTACTGCCACGTCCCCTTCGACTGTCCGATCGACCCGGCCGAGTACATTACTCGGCAGCTCGAACGCTTCGCCCCCGGCTTCCGCGACACGATCGTCGACTACCGGTCGGTGCCGGCCTCGCAGATGTCCGAGCACAACCAGAACTACACAGGCGGCGACATCGCCACCGGCATCATCACCTTCTACCGGATGCTCGCCCGCCCGCGGACGAACTGGGACAACTACAGCCTCGGCGTGCCCGGCGCCTACCTCTGCTCGTCGGCGACCCCGCCCGCCCCCGGCGTCCACGGCATGAACGGCTGGTTCGCCGCGCAGCGCGCGCTCAAGCACCGGTTCGGCATCACCGAGGTCCCCAGCCTCGCCCCGCAGGACTGAAACCGGATCCTCGCCGAGGCGGTCGCCGTTCACCCGTCCGACACCGTCCAACCGTCCTCGACCCGAAACATCACATGACGCACCCAGACTTCCCGCACCAGCCGGCTCCGATGATGCACAGCAGTCGCGCGCCCGGCCCTCCCACTCCCGCGCCTCGGCGGGCCTTCGCCCCGGACCTCGCCCGCGGTCTCATGCTCTGCCTCATCGCGATCGCCAACGTCTCGGCGTACCTGTGGGGCACGAAGGCCGCGACGATGATGAGCGGCCACCCGACGAGCGACTCCCCGCTTGATACGACCCTGTCCGTGCTCACGATCCTCTTCGTCGACGGCAGCATCTACCCGATGTTCGCGTTCCTCTTCGGCTACGGCATCGTCCAGTTCACCCGCAGCCGCACCGCCGCCGGCGACGACCCGCGGACGATCACCTCGATGCTCGTGCGCCGCAGCCTCTGGCTCGTCGTCTTCGGTTTCATCCACGCCGCGCTGCTCTTCGGCGGGGACATCCTCGGCGCCTACGGTCTGTGCGGTCTCATCCTCGGCTACCTCATCCAGGCCGCCGGGGACCGAGCACTGAGGATCACCGTCTGGATCCTCGCCGGCATCCTTGCGCTCTTCGTCCTCGTCCAGGTCTTCTTCATCGTCGTCTCCCTCGTCCTCGCAGGCGACTCGGGCACCGGCGCGGACATGACGCCCGAGGAATCCGCGGCGTTCGGGGCGATCACCGACACCCTCCTCACCCAAGGCACAGGAGAGACGAACTACCTCACGGCGATCGGCGTCCGCCTCCTCGTGTGGGTGATGGCGACCGTGCTCGGCACCTTCTCCCTCATCGTGCCCCTGTGCATCATCCTCGGCGGCCTCGCCGCCCGGCACCGGTGGATCGAGTCCCGCAACCCGCTGGCACCCCGTCGTCCCCGCCTCGGCCTCGTCGCCGGAATCGGCATCCCTCTCGGTGTGCTCGGCAGCGTCCCGCAGGCGCTGGCCTACCTCGGCTGGGTCGCCGAGGACTCCGGCCCCGTCCAGCTGCTCTCTGTCCTCTCGACGGCCACCGGGGCGTGCGCGGGCATCGGGTACGCCGCCCTCTTCGGCCTCATCGGCCTGCGCCTCCAGGACAACCCGCCGAGGCTGCTCCTGCCGATCGCCTACCTCGGCAAACGTTCGCTGAGCTTCTACCTCTTCCAGTCCCTCGTCTTCGCACCGCTGCTCGCCGCGTGGGGCCTCGGGCTGGGTCGGACGTGGAACACGACCCCGGCGTCCTTCCTCGCCATCGGGGTGTGGGTCATCTCCGTCGCCCTGGCGACGTGGATGGAGTCGAGGAACTCCAAAGGCCCCGCCGAGGTGGTCCTCCGTCGCCTCACCTACGGCCGTTCGTGGCCGGGGTGAGCTGCCCACGCGCAGGTCTCGTCGTCCATGGCCCAGTCGACGACCTCGACGATGCCGGCGACAGCATCGGTGAGCCAGTACGTGGTGTCGGGGTTCCACCCGGCCATGAGGCTCGCGGTGCGGTCATCGGTGTCCCCGTAGCTCGGCCTGTCGCCGGCCTCGGGGAGCAGGCTGCCGTCGCCGACATCGACGACGGCACCCGCTGTGCGCACGTACCCGGCGAGGCTGACATAGACACCGTCGTAGTCCTCGGCCACCCGCGACCAATCCGGGATCACCCAGCGACCGCGACGTCCCGTCGCCTCGAACCAGACCTCCCGCCGTTGCGCAGTGACGTCGAGCGGATACTTCCGGCAGAGAACCGCCCACTGTTCCGGCCCGTTGACGATGAACACACCGAATGTGTCCCGCAGGCGCAGCCGACAGGCCCGCGCCCTTCTGAGCCCGAAATCGTCCTCGACGAGGCTGAGTCCGATCGGCTCTCCGCTCGGCCAGGTGCCGGTGGTCGTCACCAGCTCATGCGCGGGAGTCGACCACCATTCGCCGCTGGCCGCCATGCGTGGATCCTTCGCGAACTCCTGCCGGTACTCGCTCTCACTGGAGGCGACCTCTGCGGACCACGCCCGCAGCGCCGCCGCACCAGCACCTGACGGCGGTGCGCCTTCAGCTCCCGAAATCAATGCAGCAGGCTCCGCACTGAGGCGAGTCGGAATATCGCCGGTGTGATCTGAATCGTCCCAGGTCAGTTCCCAGAGGTCATCGAAATCGGGACCAGCCGACCATGAGTCGAGCAGGCCGCTGTCGATGATGACCTCGGCCCACGGGCGCAGGGCCTCGACCATCGCGGGGTCGGCCGCGATGACGTCTTCGGGATGAGGCGGTTGCCAATACATCGCACCCGCGATGACCTCGGCCATCGCACGCTCAAGTTCGGCCTGACTGGGAACGCGGGGACTCCGACGGCCCAACCCGATGGCTTCCGCAGCCGCATCGGCCACATATACCTCGGTGAGGTCGGCCCCGGATTCAGAGAGGAGAATTCCGGTCGCCCATTCCCTGTCGATCGTCTCGGCGGCGGTGAGGGCAACCCAGCCGAGAACGTCCGCCGGGTCGACCTCACTGTCGTCCACCGGCTCGACGTCACTGTCGTCCACCGGGTCGACCTCACTGTCGTCCACCGGCACCTCATCAGTCCCCGGGCCCACCTGCGAGGCAGCGACGACCGAGTGAAGCAGCGAGCGTCCCCGCGGGGAGGCGAGCAGATCGTCGACGGTGAGGCGAGCTGTGGACGCGGAGGCGGGGCGGGCGCCGGTTGGGGAGTCAGGCCCATCGCGATCGGCAGAGTTCTCGGACATGCTCACACCCTAGACGGTCCTCATCGGGCGTTTCCTCGGACTCGGCCATCGTCGAGGTGGGACCCCGTCGCCGTCCCCGCGGGGACGTCCTCCTCCCGCGTCCCAGCGGGGACGTCGGACACGGGGTTCGACTCCCCGGCTGGCTCGGTCACATCCGGCACGGGCTCGGGCACCGCCTCGGCGAGGGCACCGGCGATCCGCGCCCCCTTCGCGGCCTTGAGTCCGGCACCGAGGACGCCGACGATGACGAGGCCGGCACCGCAGAGTTCGCCGAGGCTCACCGTCTCTCCGAAGACGAGCCACGCCGCGCTCATCCCGACGATCGGCACGAGCATGGAGAACGGGGCGACGACTCCGGCGGGGTTGCGCGACATCAGCCATGACCACACGCCCGAGCCGATGACGGTGGCAATGACGACGGTGTAGATGAGCCCCGCGAGGCCGAGCAGACCTGTCGGGGTCGCCAGCGTCGTCAACGACTGCCCGATCCGGTCGGGTCCTTCGACGAGGAGGGCGACGATGAGCATCGGCACCGGCGGGACGACGGACATCCACATCGTCAGCTTCACCGGTTCGGTCGAATGCGCCTGCCGGTTGCAGATGTTGCCGATCGCCCACCCGAAGGCGCCGGCGAGGGTGAGGAGGAAGGGCAGGAGGCTCGCCGAGGAGTCGAAGCGCTGCCAGCCGACGACCCCGAGCCCGGCCATCGCGACGAGGAGGAACGCCATCTGGGACGGACGGACCCGCTCGCGCAGGACCGTCATCCCGAGGAAGACCGTGAACGGCCCGGAAGCCTGGAGGACGAGTGAGGCGAGTCCAGCCGGCATGCCTGCGGCCATGCCCCAGTAGAGGAACGCGAACTGGAGGATCCCGAAGCCGAGCCCGTAGCCGAGGATCCAGCGGAACCTCACCTTCGGCATCGGCACGAAGAGGAGGGTGGGGATCGCGAGCAGGGCGAAGCGGAATGCGACGAGGAAGAACGGCGGGAACTGCTCGAGCGAGAGGTCGATCGCGAGGAAGTTCAACCCCCACATCACGGCGACCGAGGCGGCGAGGAGACAGTGCTTGAAGGACATGCCTCCATCCTCGACGCCGCCACTGTTGAGCACAATCGCAAAGTTCTTCATCGACTGTGTAGCATGACTTCATGGTCCCCGAGCAGCGTGCCCTCGATCCGCGGCACCTCGAACTGCTCCGCGCCCTCGATGAGCACGGCAGCGTCACCGAGGTCGCCCGTCTCAGCCACCGCACGCCCTCGGCGGTCTCCCAGCAGCTCAGGCAGGCTGCCCGCGAACTCGGCCACGCTCTTGTCGAACCCGCCGGCCGCGGACTCAGGCTCACTGCCGCGGGCCGACTGCTCGCCGCGGGCGGGCGGGACGTGGCCCGCGCGATCGCCCGCGTGCAGGCGGACTGGGAGGGCCACCTCGGCGAACCGGTCGGGGAGATCACCCTGTCCGGACTGCCGAGCGCGCTCACCCACCTCCTGCCCGATGCGCTGCGTGAGCTCGCCGACACGCACCCGGGAATCGTCCTGCGCACCCACGACGTCGACCTCGCCGAACACGAGTTCGCAGGGCTGACGAGTGAGGTCGACATCGTCATCGCCCACAGCCTCGTCTCGGCCCGGCCGGCGGGCACCGAGGGACTCACCGTCGTCCCCCTGGCGAGGGAGCCGATCGACGTCGCCGTCGCCGACGCCCACCCGCTCGCCGGGCGCACGTCACTGCACCCGACCGATGTCGTCGACTGGCAGTGGGTGGGTGTTCCGATCGGCTACCCGTTCAACTCCGTTCTCACCTCGATCGAGCACGTCACCGGTCGCGACCTCGACGTCGTCCAACGGATCCGGGACAACCGCCTCATCGAGGCGATCGTCGCCTCCTCGGACCAGCTCGCGCTCCTCCCCCGATACACGACCCCGCGGAATGCCGGCATCACCCTCATCCCGCTCACCGGGGTCGCGACGAGGCGGTGGGTCGTCGCGGTCATGCGCCCGGACACCGCCGAGCGCGTCGCCGTCAGGCGCGTGCTCGACGCCCTGAAGCGAACCGACGAGGGACGAGCTTCTCCAGAGGCAGGAACGCCGCCCAGCAGATGACGGTGGGCAGGAAGTGGATGCCGAGAGCGAAGTACGTCATGAGGTGGAAGAGGCAGAAGAACGCGACGACGAAGTAGAGCCACTTGCCCTTGAGGAAGAGCGCGATCGGAGAGAGGAACTCGAAGGCGAGCGTCGCCCACTGCGCGGCGATGAGGAGGCCGGGCATCTCGAGGAACGGCTTCGACCACTCCGCGCCGCGGCGCATGAGCGCCCAGATGATCACCGCGCCGTTGGCCCAGTGCGTGATGTTGCCCGAGGCGATCCACTTCATGAGCACGGAGTAGAAGTACGTGAGGACGACGGCGATCTGGACGACCCGCAGCGCCCATCCCGCCTTCGCCGAGGTGGCTCCCCCGTCCCGGAACCGCGCGACGCCGACCGTGGGGAGGACGACGGAGGCGATGACGAGCGCCATGTGATCGTGGGCGACGTACCCGTAGCCCTGCGTGTAGAACATCCACAGCCCGAAGGTGGCCGCGACCGCCCAGCCGCTGATGCGCTGAAGGATGCCGGCGGCGGCGAGGAGGGAGAAGACGATGATCGCGGCGAGCAGGAGCTGCGCGCCGAGCACGCTCACCGGAGGGATGCCGAGCACCCGGGCCAGCCACAGCGGCTGGTAGAGCTCGGGCGTCCAGCCGTGCGGGATGACGTCGGCGGAGATCGTGAGGACGTCGATGATGATGAAGAGGTAGATGACAACGCGGAAGACCGCGACCCGGGCGAGCGGGAGCTGCGGCATGAACCAGCGGAGGAACGCATTGCGGGTGTCCGGCGCTGTGCCGGGCGCTGCGGCGGGGGCCGGGCTCATCGCACCTCCCATTCCGCGAGGACCTTCGTCACCGGTTCGCCGACGCTGCGCCCGTTCTCGAGCTGCGTGGTCGTACGGCAGAGGATCATCCGCTCGGGTTCGGGCTGGCCGGGGTGGAGGCGGATGTAGGAGTCCGCGAGCGTCTGGAGCAGCTCGGGGTTCGCGATGACCCGCGGCAGCTGGGACTCGACGTCGCCGCGTTCGATGCCGACCGTGTCGATGTTGAACGCGAGCTTGGTCGGCTCGTCCTCGCCGGGGAACTGCGCGGCGATGCACGTCGAATTCACCTCACCGTTGAGATCCTTCGCCGTCGCGTACTGCGTGAGCGAGCCGAGCGGGAAGAAGTCGTTGGTATTGAGGAACTGCCCCGCCGTGAGGATGACGAGGGCGATCGCCGTCGCCCCGATGCGCCAGCCCATGCCGATCCTCGACATCGGCTTCGGGGACTTCCCAGTGCGGGCCTTCGCGGCCCCTGCCTTCGCCGAGGCGGCTGACGCGCCGGAGGCATCCGCGGTTCCGGGGGCGTCCGTCACTCCGGAGGCGTCCGTCGGGGGCTCGCCGGGCGGGGTGCTCGTGAGGAGTCGGCGCTTCTTCTCATCCATGTGCTGCGGGGTTCACCTTCTCATGCCGCGGTCGGTCCCTCAGTCCGGCACCTGGGCTGCGCGGACGGTGTTCTCAGACGATGCAGGGGCCCCACCTCGTCGATCTCGGAGACAATCGTAGCGTCCCGGGTCACGACCGACGCTCAGCGAGCGAGGCACCTGTGGCCGGAATCTCGCACTCTCGGCAGCCCTCCGGGCGCTGGGCAACCCGGCACCGGGTTGCTCAGCGCTCGCAGGGCTGCCGGGGACGGTCGGTCACGAACCGCGGGCGTAGAGGTTGAGCTGCTCCCACGCCGCCGCGTACTTCTGGAACGCGGCGGTCGCGGATTCGAGGTCGTCATTGCTCAGCGCCGTCACCCACGCGTCGACGAGCTCGGGACCCTCGTTGGGCCAGAGCACCTCGCTCATCCCGCCGAGGTCGAGTTCGAGGATCGAGTTCATGTCGAAGCTGTCGATCCACTGCGCGAGCACGCTCGTCTGCTCGACCATGTCGACGACCTTCGACTTCTCCGCAATGGTCTCCGACGCCCATTCCATACGCGCCGAGGCGGCGAGGATGTCGGTGCGGATGAGCACCCGCAGCCCCTCGTCGGTCTCCTCGGTGATCACCTGGTCCTCCCCGAGGGAGAAGAACAGCCACCACGCCGGGGGCACATCCCACGCCGAGACCCGAGCGAAGATCCGCGTGTCCTTGGTGTCCTGGAGCCACTCCGCACGCAGGCTCGCCGCGCGCCTGCGCGCGGACTTCGGAGCGATGATGTCAAGGGTCGCCTTCGACGTGTGCTCGGTGAGCGATTCGAGGGCCTCCCACCCGCGGATGTCCTCCTGCGCGGGCGAGAACCGATCCACTCCGTCCGGGGTCTGAGACGCGGGAAGGAAGATCGGTGTGTTCCGGAACGACTCGGCGACCGGGCTAGGAGGAAGCGAGATCAGGCGCTGATCCGCGTCATCGGCCACCTGCGCCTCGATGCGCGCACGGTTGTCCTCGACCTGCCTGTCTTGCAATTCGGAATGAACCACGATGGGTTCGAAGATCCGCAGGGAGACGAGATATTCGCGACTGTAGGACATGGGATCACCCTATCCAAGGTCGGTTCGCGAAATGGAACTTCCCACCGCGAACAGGTAGGATTTAAGCGCATAGCAGAGATCTAGTCCGGGGTTGCACACCCCACATGACGACGGAGGGGGTCACGCCAGTGGGTCGCGGCCGCGCAAAGGCAAAGCAGATCAAGGTAGCCCGGAAGCTCAAGTACTACAGCCCGGACACCGACCTGAATCGTCTCCAAGAAGAGCTTGGCTCCGACTCGCAGAAGTCCGGCGCCTCCGATCCCTACGACGATGAGCCTGACTACTCCGAGTACGCGGACAAGTACAACGTCGACGACGAAGACGACGACGACTACTCCGAGCGCCGGTCCTGATCGCAGACGCTGATCACACACGCTGAACTCAGACACTGAGAGAGGGGCGGAGACTTCGGTCTCCGCCCCTCTTCCGTGTGCGCAGCTCGCCGCGCGTGCGGCTGTGGCCCGCCGGCGGACGCCCGCCGGCTGCGGCCCGTCAGCGGAGGATCGCCGCTCCCCCGTCGACGCCCTTCGCGCCCTGGACGTAGTCGAGCTCTGTGGCCAGTGCCCCGTCGTCGGTGCGGACCTCGCCGAGGACCCACGACCCGGGGCTGGCGGCGAGCACCTCGTCGGCGGCCTCGGCGGCCGTGACGAGGACCATGCCGACACCGAGGTTCCAGGTCCTCTCGCGGTCGGCGCGCGGCACCCCGCCCAGGTCGCCGAGGACGGAGAAGACCGCGGGGATCTCCCACGAGTCGCGCGACATCGCGGCGACGAGTCCGGGCGGCAGCACCCGGGCGACGTTGGCCGAGAGTCCCCCGCCGGTGACGTGCGAGACGGCGTGGACGGCACCGGGCAGCGCGGTGAAGAGCGCGTTGAGCTCGCCCGTGTAGACATGGGTGGGAACGAGCAGCTCCTCGCCGAGGGTGCGCCCGAACTCGGGGACCTCACGGTCGAGCGTCCATCCCGCCTCGGCGATGATGTGCCGGACGAGCGAGTACCCGTTGGAGTGGATCCCTGAGGACGGCAGGGCGATGAGGACGTCTCCGGCGGTGACCTTGTCGGGCCCGAGGAGGTTCTCGGCATCGACGACACCGGTCGCAGCGCCCGCGACGTCGTACTCGTCGACGCCGAGGAGACCCGGGTGCTCCGCGGTCTCACCGCCGACGAGCGCGACATCGGCCTGCGCGCAGGCCTCGGCGATGCCGCGGACGATCGCGGCGATGCGTTCGGCGTGGACCTTCCCACACGCGATGTAGTCGGTCATGAACAGCGGCTTTGCGCCGCACACGATGATGTCGTCGACGACCATGCCGACGAGGTCGAAGCCGATCGTGTCGTGGATGTCGAGCGCCTGCGCGATCGCGACCTTCGTGCCCACCCCATCGGTCGACGTCGCGAGCAGCGGACGCGTGTAGTCCTTGAGGACGGAGACGTCGAAGAGTCCCGCGAACCCGCCGACGCCGCCGACGACGCTGGCGTTGTGGGTGGCGGCGACCGCTGACTTCATCAGTTCGACGGCCCGGTCGCCGGCTTCGACGTCGACGCCGGCCGCGGCATAGGTCGTGGACTGCGGGGCAGCCTCCACAGCATTGTCGTCGTGGCTCAACTCAGCATCCTTTGTCGACGGGGGTGGTGTTGACGGGAATCGGGTACTCGCCGGAGAAGCAGGCGGTGCACAGCTGGTCGCGCTTCTGCCGTGTCGCCTCGATCATCCCGTCGAGGGAGATGTAGCCGAGCGAATCGGCGCCGAGCGAGGTGCAGATCTCCTCGACGCCCAGACCGTTGGCGATGAGCTCGGCACGGGTGGCGAAGTCGATGCCGTAGTAGCAGGGCCATTTGACCGGCGGGGAGGAGATGCGGATGTGGATCTCCTTGGCCCCGGCCTCCCGGAGCATGCGCACAAGCGCCCGCTGCGTGTTGCCGCGCACGATCGAGTCGTCGACGACAACGAGGCGCTTGCCCTCGATGTTCTCGCGGATCGGGTTGAGTTTGAGGCGGATGCCGAGTTCGCGCAGCGTCTGCGAAGGCTGGATGAACGTCCGTCCGACGTACGCGTTCTTCATCAGCCCCTGTCCGAACGGGATCCCGGACTCCTCGGCGTAGCCGACGGCGGCGGGAGTGCCCGACTCGGGGGTGGCGATGACGAGGTCGGCGTCGACCGGGTACTCCCGGGCGAGCCTGCGTCCCATCTCCGTGCGCGCGCCGTGGACGATCTGCCCGTCGAGGACGCTGTCGGGACGAGCGAGGTAGACGTACTCGAAGACGCAGCGGGCCTGCTTCTCCTCGGCGAAGCGGAACGAGCGCAGTCCGTCCTCGTCTATGGCGATGAGTTCACCGGGTTCGACGTCGCGCACGTGCGAGGCGCCGACGATGTCGAGGGCCGCGGTCTCCGAGGCGACGACCCACCCAGTGGAGAGGCGGCCGAGCGAGAGCGGTCGCACGCCCTGCGGGTCGCGGGCGGCGTAGAGCGTGTTCTCGTCCATGAAGACGAGCGAGAACGCGCCTTCGACCTGCGGCAGGAGTTTGAGCGCGGCGTCGGTGAGGTCCTCGCCCTGCTCGGTCGCGAAGAGCTCGGTGACGAGTGAGGTGTCGTTGGACGAGTCGCGGAAGGCCCGGGTGCGGGTGCGCTTCTTCGTCGCCTCGGCGACGACACGGTGCGCGTGGTCGCTGCGGGAGTCGGCGAGGGCCTCGAGCTCGTCGAAGTTCGTGAGGTTGCCGTTGTGGGCGAGCGCCACCGTGCCGAACGGGGTCGGTCCGAGCGTCGGCTGGGCGTTCTCGAACGACGGCGATCCCGTCGTCGAGTACCGGGTGTGCCCGACGGCGATGTGTCCCTGGAGGAGTTCGAGATCGCGCTCCTGGAACACCTGGGAGACGAGTCCCATGTCCCGGTAGATGAGGATCTGGCTGCCGTTCGAGGCGGCGATGCCCGCGGACTCCTGCCCGCGGTGCTGGAGGGCGTAGAGCCCGAAGTACGAAAGTTTGGCGACTTCCTCGCCCGGAGCCCAGACTCCGAACACTCCACAGGCGTCCTGTGGGCCGCGGTCCAGGGGGTCGATTTCGTGGGTCAGCTGCCCGTCTCCTCTTGCCACGTGAAGAATTGTCTCACACTGCCGGAGGGCCGCCGACCGCCGCCTCAGGCGCCGGAACCCGGCCGTTCGGAGCGTCCCAGGTCACCCCGGTCGCCGGTGTCGTCGGCAGGAGTCCCGGGGGCCGCCTCGGCGGGGGAATCCGGGGACTCACCGCCCGCCTCGGGGCCGGGTTCGGTCCCGGGATCGGGGACCGGCTCACCGCGCATCTCCGCCAGACGCCGGGCGGCGACGGCCTTGGGATCGTCGACCATGTCGATCTGCGCCTCAACCCGGAATTCGCGGGCCCTGCGCCGGCCGCGCCAGTCGAGGAGGAGCGCGACGAGACCGCCGAGGAAGAGGCCGATGATGCCGAGGAAGACGACGAGGAGGCCCGCGCCCTTGGCCACGGTCGTCTCCGCGGGGATCTGTGCGGGATCGACGACGAGCGTGAGCAGTCCGGCGACGAGGACGCCGAGGATCGCGCCCACGGCCATGAACGCGGCGTACTTGGGGCTGCGACGCACCGAGACGTCGATCTGGTCCTTCATGATCTCCTTGCGCGGGGGATGGCGTCGGCCGGGCCGACGAAGTCGCACACAGTCTAGTCCAGCGGCCCTGCCCCGATTCCCAGGCAATCCCATAGACTGAGGAGACGATACGCGAAGGCTCTCACAAGGGGTGGACATGTCAGAAACGATCATCGTCGGAATCGACGGCTCCGCCAACAGCCGCTGTGCGCTCAACTGGGCCATCGACCACGCCCAGCTCACCGGCGCGCAGATCCGCCTCATCGCCGCGTACACGGTCCCCGGAGTGAACATGAGCCGGGCCGACATCGTCTACCCGGCCGACTTCGACACCACCGTCAAGGACTCGACGAAGCAGCTCGCCGAGGCGGCCGCCGCCGTCGTCACCGAAGCCGGAGTCCCCGTGTCGACCCTCGTCTCCTCCGGAGACGCCTCCGGCGTCCTCATCGACGCATCGACGAACGCCGACCTCGCCGTCGTCGGCGCCCGCGGCCACGGCGGGTTCTCCGGTCGCCTGCTCGGCTCGGTGGCGCTCGCGATGCCCGCGCACGCGCACTGCCCGACCGTCGTCATCCCGACCACATGGCCCGAGCGCCCGCCGCACGATGAGCACAACCCCATCGAACCGCCCGTGCGCACCTCGCAGGAGGGTCCGACGGTCGACGCCTCGAAGGGCCCGGGCGCTCATCCCGAGTTCACGGGGCAGATCGTCGCCGGCCTCGACCCCTTCGACACCGACAGCCCGGTGCTGCGCGCCGGCGCCGAGCAGGCCCGCATCTACGGCAAGCCCCTCCACCTCGTCGGCGTCACCGCCGCCCACATCCTCTCCCCCGAGTGGCTGCCGAGCGAAGAGCACCTGACGAAGCTCTACGACGAGGCCGCAGCCGGGTTCGAACTCGCCTCCGCGACCCTGCGCGACGAGTTCCCCGACCTCGACGTCCGCTGGACGATCTGCGACGCCCCGGCCACGGAGGTCCTCGTCGCGGCGACCCAGACGGCCGACCAGATGGTCATCGGCTCGCGCGGGCGCAGCGGCTTCGCCGCGACACTCCTCGGGTCGACCTCGCAGGGTGTCCTCGCGCATGCGCTCTGCCCCGTCCGCGTCGTCCGCGTCCCCCGTCGGAAGAAGGCCGCCAAGAGCTGAGGCACAGCCGAAGGCTGACCCGCTCGTCGTCCGCTCATCGTCCGCTCAGCCGAGAGCGATGAGGCCGATGCCGGCGACGACGACGATCGCACCGATGAGCTTCGCGGCCACACCCCGCTCACCGAAGAACCACCACGCGAGCAGGGTGCCGACGATGATCGACGTCTCGCGCACCGGTGCGACGAGGGAGACCGGGGCGCGCTGCATCGCATAGAGGACGAGCAGGTAGGCGACCGGGGAGAGGACCGCGACCGTGATGAGCGCCCACCTGTGCTCGGTGACGATCGACCGGAGGTCCGCCCGCCTGCTCGCCCCACCGGGAAGCGTGACGATGCCCGCGCCCATGACCAGCGCCACGCATACCTCGGAGACGGCGAAGTAGAGCAGCGGGGAGCCGGTGATGTGGTTGACGGCGAAGTCGTCCCAGAGAGTGTAGGCGGCGATGAACGCCCCGATGAGACCGCCCCACGCGAGGCCCCGGACGACGCCGGCGGACCCCGCCCGCCCGGTGATCCCGCGCGGCTGACCGGTGGTCCGGCGCGGCTGGAGCGTGACGACGGCGATGCCGGCGAGGACGATGAGGGCCCCGGTGATCTCGAACCCGCTCGGCCTCTCCCCGAGGAAGGCGACGGCGACGATGATCGTGAGCACCGGCCCGAACCCCCGGGCGCTGGGGTAGACGACCCCGAGCGGTGCGTGGTCGTAGCCGGACTGCAGGGAGATCGAGTACCCGATGTGGAGAACAGCGGAGACGAGCGCTGCGATGATGAGCGCCCAGTCCAGCGGCTGCGCACCGGTGGCGACGAGCCAGATCGCGATCGGGGCGAGCAGGATCGCGGAGAGCCCGTGGTAGGCGAGGACGAACGCATAGCCCTTGCCGGCGACGGTCTTCGCCGCGAGGTTCCACACGGCGTGGGCGACCGCGGCGACGAGCACCAGGGTGAGGACCGCCGGAGTCACAGTCTGATGACGACCGTCTTCGTCTGCGTGTACTCGTCGAGGGCCTCGATCGACTTCTCGCGGCCGTACCCTGACTTCTTGAACCCGCCGAAGGGCAGTTCGACTCCCCCGCCGGCCCCGTAGGTGTTGACGAAGACCTGCCCGGCCTCCACCTCGGCGGCGATCCGGTGGGCACGGGAGAGCTCCCGGGTCCACAGGGCGGAGACGAGACCGTACTCGGTGCCGTTGGCCAGGTCCACGGCCTCCTCGTCGTCGGCGAAGGTCATCGCGACGACGACGGGGCCGAACACCTCCTGCTGGGCGATCGTCGACCCCGGGGTGACGCCGTCGACGAGGGTCGGGGCGATGAAGGCACCCCCGCCGAGGTCGTCGGCCAGTCCCTGCGGACGGGACCCACCGGTGACGATGCGGGCGTCGCCGATGTCGGTGAGGAAGCCCTCGACCCGGGCCTGCTGCCCCACCGAGATGAGCGGGCCGAGCATCGGGTCGTCGAGTCCGTGGCCGATCGTCACCTGCTCCATGGCCGCAGCGAGCTTCTCGATGACCTCGGCATGGACCTCGCGGGCGACGATGAGGCGGGCTCCGGCCGAACACGTCTGTCCGGCGTTCTGGATGATCGAGCGCACGAGCGAGGGGATCGCCGCATCGATATCGGCGTCGGCGAAGACGATGTTCGCCGACTTCCCGCCGAGTTCGAGGATCGTCGGCACGACCCTCTCGGCCGCGGCGTGGGCGATCTGCGCACCGACCTCCGTGGAGCCGACGAAGCCGAGGTGGGCGACGCCGTGATGCGCGGCCAGAGCCGCCCCCGCCTCGGCGCCGAGACCGGTGACGACGTTGAAGGCCCCTGCGGGGAACCCGACGGAGTGGAGGAGCTCGGCGAGGCGAACGGTCGACCGGGGCGTCTCATCGGCGGGTTTGGCGACCGCGCAGTTGCCAGTGGCCAGCGAAGTGGCCGCAGCCCGGCCGATGAGCTGGAGCGGGTAGTTCCACGCGACGATGTGCCCGGTCACCCCGTAGGGTTCGCGGCGCGTGTAGACGTGCATGTCCTCGGCCAGCGGGATCGTCGTGCCGTAGTACGCCTCGATGGTGTGCCCGTAGAACTCGAAGTAGCGGGCGCACACATCGACGTCGGCGTAGGCCTGGGTGAGCGGTTTGCCCGTGTCCTCGGATTCGATGCGCGCGAGTTCGTCGCGGTGGGTGCGGATCGCCTCGGCGGTGGTGACGAGGAGACGGGAGCGCTGCTCGGGGCTCGAGCGCTTCCACTCCCGCTGTGCCTTCGCCGCCGCCTTGACCGCCCGGTCGACCTCGTCCGCACCGCCCCGGGAGACGTCGCCGAGGTGGTCGCCGGTGGCAGGGTCGATGTTCGCGTATGTCGTCAGCGAGGGCACGTGTCGGCCGCCGATGAACGAGGTCGTCTTGGTGATCTGGGCGCTCATCGCGGTCCTTCGAGCTCGGCTGAGGTGAAGAGCGGAACGAAGTCGGAGAGGTCGGCGCGGGTGCCCGAGGCGTCGACGGTGCCGGCGGCGAGCGCCTCGGCGAAGTCAGTGCGTCCGGTGACGAGGTCGAGCCACACCTCGGCGGAGGTCTCGACGACATTGGGCGGGGTGCCGCGGGTGTGCCGGGGGCCGGGGATGCACTGGGTGACGCCGAAGGGCGGGACCCGGACCTCGACGCTGTTGCCCTCGGCGCGGGAGGCGAGCTCCTCGAGGGTGTAGCGCACCGCGGTCGCCAGTGTCGCCCGATCGCCCGGGGCTGCGTCGGCGTCTGCGTGGGCCACCCACATCTCGAGTGCGCGCCTGCCCTCGTCGGGGTCTATCCGTCGTCGAATCGCCATCTCAGCTCCCTCCTCCTGCTGCATCTTCGCTCACGCGCACGGTGCCGACGACCGCTGTCCGCCCCTCGGAATCCGTGCCTCCCGTGACGGGCTCGGTGATGAGACGGGCGACCTCGGCGAGTTCGTCGTCGCCGACCTCCGGCAGGGCACCCGCCCGCCGAAGCAGGGTGAGGGCGACGAGGCCGGTGGCTCGCGACGAGCCGTCGAGGCATTTGAGCGCAACGGCGTGACCGTCCCGGGTGGCCATGACGATGACGCCTTCGGCACCGCCCTTCGCGAAGACGCCGAGGCGCTCGATGACCGTCGTGTTCGGTCGCCCGTGCCCTTCGATCGCCCACGGCTGCGCGAACACCGCCTCGATGAGGGTGCGGGCGTGGTCGGCGAAGTCGGCGAGCCCGGGTGCCACGGATCCGGGTGTCGCAGATCCGGGCACAGCTGAACCGAGGCCGACGACGCGGCCGATCGCCCGGGCGAGACCGGTGAGACTGAGCGCGAACACGGGAGCCCCGCACCCGTCGGTGCCGACCGCGGGCGGCGTTTCCTCGGCGAAGGCGGCGACCACCTCGGCGACCCGGACCTGGACGGGATGGGCGGGATCGAGGTAGCTCGCGGTGTCCGCACCGACGGCGTGGGCGGCACGGAGGAAGGCTGCGTGTTTGCCGGAGCAGTTGAAGTGCACGGGCGAGATCGGGTCTCCCGCCTCGGCGAGGCTGCGCCGGTAGGCCCCGTCGGCGGGGTGGACGGAGGGGCACCGGAGGTCGTCGGCGCTCAGTCCCGCGGACTCAAGCATCGCGGTCACGGTCTCGACGTGCCCGGCCTCTGAGCGGTGGGAGGCGGTGGCGAGCGCCGCCGCGGTCCCGGTGAGGTCGGCGCCGAGCGACATCGCGGCGAGCGCCTGAAGCGGTTTGAGGCTCGAGCGGGTGAAGATCGGGGCAGTGGGCGACCCGAGGCTGAGCGCCGGGGACCCGTCAGGGTCGAGGACGACGGCGGAACCGAGGTGACGGGACTCGACGAATCCGCTGCGCTCGACGACGGCGAGCTCGACCGCCTCGGCGGGGGTGAAGGTGGAGAGGCTCACGCACTCAAGCGTACGACCTTATAGGCTGGTCGTGTGAAGGTTCTCGTCATCGGGTCGGGCTCCCGCGAACATGCCCTCGTCCTTGCTCTCAGCCGCGACCCCCAGGTCGACGCCGTCATCGCCGCCCCCGGGAATCCGGGGATCGCGGCGATCGCCCACACCGAGGCGCTCGACGCCTCCGACGCGCAGGCGGTGACCGCGCTCGCCGAACGCCTCGACGTCGACCTCGTCGTCGTCGGACCCGAGGCCCCGCTCGTCGCCGGGGTCGCCGACGCCCTGCGTGAGGCCTCGTTCCCGGTCTTCGGTCCGAGCGCCGAGGCCGCACACCTCGAAGGCTCGAAGGCGTTTGCCAAGGAGATCATGGAGGCGGCGGGGGTGCCGACCGCGCGCACCGTCGTCGCCTACACCACAGACGAGGCGGCCGCTGCGATCGACGACTTCGGCGCCCCGTACGTCGTCAAGGCCGACGGGCTCGCCGCGGGCAAGGGCGTCGTCGTCACCACCGACCGGCAGGCAGCCCTCGACCACGCGCACTCGTGCCTCGAGGTCTCCGACCGGGTCGTCATCGAGGACTACCTCGACGGACCCGAGGTCTCCCTCTTCGTCCTCTGCGACGGGTCCCGGACCGTGCCGCTCGCCCCCGCCCAGGACTTCAAGCGCATCGGCGACGGCGACTCGGGACCGAACACCGGCGGCATGGGCGCCTACTCGCCGCTGCCGTGGGCACCTGCGGGCATGGTCGAGGGCATCGTCAGCACCGTCGCCCAGCCCGTCGTCGACGAGATGGCCCGCCGCGGCACCCCGTTCACCGGTCTCCTCTACTGCGGGCTGGCCCTGACCTCGAAGGGCCTGCGCGTCGTCGAATTCAACGTCCGCTTCGGCGACCCCGAGACCCAGTCCGTCCTCGCCCGCCTGCGCACCCCGCTCGGGCAGCCGCTGCTCGCCGCCGCCGAGGGCCGCCTCGACGAGGTCGGCGAGCTCGACTGGGATCCGCGCACCGCGGTCACCGTCGTCATGGCCGCCGAAGGCTACCCGGAGAGCCCTCGCACGGGCGATGTCATCGCCGGACTCGAGGCCGCCGACGCCCGCGAGGACGTCTCCGTCCTCCACGCCGGCACCCGCACGTCCGAGGACGGCGCCGGCGACGTCCTCACCGCCGGGGGACGCGTCCTCTCGGTCGTCGCCCTCGGCGCCGACCTCGACGAGGCACGGGCCCGAGCGTACGCCGCCGTCGACGAGATCTCCTGGGACGGCGAGCAGCACCGCACGGACATCGCCGAGGCGGCCGCGGCCGGGACGATCGAAGTCGCCGACATCTATGCCGCCCCCGAGGCAGGAGCGGAGGCAGGCCCTGCCGGTTCGAGTGACACCGCTCCCACCGCAGCGCCCGGCTCTGATGCCCCGGTGCTCCCGGGCTGGACTCACGTGTACTCGGGCAAGGTCCGTGACCTCTACATCCCCGAGGACGCAGCAGACATCGCCTCGGCCGAGCGCCTGCTCATGGTCGCCTCGGACCGGATCTCCGCCTACGACTGGGTCCTCGACACCGAGATCCCCGACAAGGGCCGGGTGCTCACCGGGCTGAGCCTGTGGTGGTTCGATCAGCTGTCCGACATCATCGGCAACCACGTCATCAGCACCGACGTCCCCGCGGCCGTGCGCGGGCGCGGGCTCATCGTCCAGAACCTCACGATGATCCCCGTCGAGTGCGTCGCCCGCGGCTACCTCACCGGCTCCGGCCTGAGCGACTACCGGGAGACGGGTGCCGTGTGCGGCGTCGAGCTGCCCGCGGGTCTCACCGAGGCCGACAGGCTCGAGCCGCCGATCTTCACCCCGGCGACGAAGGCCGCACTGGGCGACCACGACGAGAACGTGTCCTTCGAGCAGGTCGCCGAGACCATCGGCGCCGACCAGGCCAAGCGGATCCGCGACCTCACCCTGAACATCTACTCCCGCGCCGAGGAGATCGCCCGGGAGCGCGGCATCGTGCTCGCCGACACGAAGTTCGAGTTCGGGACGCTGCCCGACGGGACGATCGTCCTCGCCGACGAGGTCCTCACTCCCGACTCCTCCCGCTTCTGGGACGCCGAGTCCTACGCGCCCGGCACCGTGCAGGCGAGCTTCGACAAGCAGTTCGTCCGCGACTGGCTGACGACCGAGTCCGGGTGGGACAGGTCCTCGGACACTCCCCCGCCGGCCCTGCCCGCCGAGGTGGTCGAGAAGACCCGCGCCCGCTACATCGAGGCGTTCGAGACGCTCACCGGCGAGTCCTTCCCCGCGTAATCCCGCGCCTCCAACACGAGTTGAGGACGCTGAGTGTCGGTTTCCGACTGAGGAATCGACACTCAGCGTCATCTGCTCGTCGGTGGGCGCCTCACCTCGTCACCACCTCGGCGGACCACTGTTTCAGCAGGTCATTCGCGCTTTCGGCAAGCGTTCTCCCGTCACTTCCGGTCTCATACGACGGATCTAGTGGAACTCATGAGCGAAATCCGTTACTGTGATCCGAAACAGTGACCCGCGCCACACCGCATCACCGGCGCAGGTCCACACGCACAAGGCGGGAACCGATATGCATGCACCACTGGAACGGCGAACAGCACGAGGGACGGGGAGCACCGTTCACCCTGACGAACCCCGCCACGGCAGCGACGACCGGTACGTATCGGCTCGCCACCGCTGACGACGTCGACGAGGCCGTCGCTGCCGCGAAGGCGGCGTACCCGGCGTTCAAGGCGCTCACTCCGGGCGAGCGCGCCGACCTCCTCCTCGGCCTCGCCGACGAGCTCGAGGCGCGCAGCGAGGAGATCGCGGCCCTCGAGTCGGCGCAGACGGGCAAGACGATCCGTCTGGCCACCGAGTTCGACGTCCCCGGGTCGATCGACAACGCCCGGTTCTTCGCCGGCGCCGCCCGGCAGCTCACCGGCCTGTCGGCAGGCACGTACTGGGAGAAGTCGACGTCGATGATCCGTCGGGAGCCCCTCGGGGTGGTCGGTTCGATCGCCCCGTGGAACTACCCGCTGCAGATGGCGGCGTGGAAGATCCTCCCTGCCGTGGCCGCGGGCAACACGATCGTCCTCAAGACCTCGGAGATGACACCGGGGACCTCCCTCATCCTCGCCGAGGCGGCCACCGCAGCCGGATTCCCACCCGGAGTCATCAACGTCATCGCCGGTGACGGCCGGGACGCCGGCGAAGCGCTCGTCACCCATCCCGACGTCGTCATGACCTCATTCACCGGATCGACTCCCGTGGGCCGGCGGATCATGGATCTCGCCGCACGCAAGGGGGCCCGCGTCCACCTCGAACTCGGCGGCAAGGCCCCGCTCGTCGTCTTCGCCGACGCCGATATCGAAGCCGCAGCCCGCGGCGCCGTGGCCGGCTCGCTCATCAACTCCGGACAGGACTGCACCGCGGCGACCCGCGCGATCGTCGCCGCCGAACACTTCGAGGCCTTCACCGACCGTGTCGCCGAGCTCATGGCAGGCGTGCGCCTCGGCGACCCGGCCGAACCGGCCACCGACATGGGCTCGCTCATCTCGCTCACCCACCGCGACCGCGTCGCCGCGATGGTCGAGCGCGCCCGGGAGGCCGGGGCGACGATCCGCACCGGCGGGCAGATCCCCACCCGGGACCACCTCGGCGGGGATCTTCCCGGAGACCCCGAGTCGACGGCCTACTACGCTCCGACGCTCATCACCGGCATCGACACCGACGCCGAGGTGTGGCGGGACGAGATCTTCGGACCCGTCCTCGTCGCGGTCCCCTTCGACACCGACGACGAGGCGATCGCGCTCGCCAACGACACCCCGTACGGGCTCGCGGCGAGCGCCTGGACCCGGTCGACGAACCGGGCGCTGCGGGCCGCGGCGGACATCGAGGCCGGGTGCGTGTGGATCAACGAGCACATCCCGATCGTCTCCGACATGCCGCACGGCGGGTACAAGGCGTCCGGCTTCGGCAAGGACATGAGCCAGTACTCGTTCGACGAGTACACCCAGATCAAGCACGTCTTCATCGACCAGCATGAGGACCCGCACCACGCGTGGCAGGACACGATCTTCACGACGTGATGGACCGTCCCGGTCACCTCCGGGACACGATCGGATCACGGCTCCAGACAGCGACTGCCGCCGGGAGCGAACCCAGACCCAGAATGACAGCCAGTGCGCCCCTCTTGAGGAGACGCGCACCAGACGACAAGGAAGTCGGTGGACCCCAGTGACCCCTGACCCTTCAGCAGCACCCGCCGCTGCCACCCCCGCATACACACCTGCCGATCTCGACATCGTCGACGCCGTCGTCTTCGACGGCGGCGAGGTCATTCCTGCGACGTCCGTGAGCATCCGCGACGGCAGGATCGCCGCGCTCGGCGAGCTCGCGCCGGCGACCCCGGACACCCGCACCGTCGACGCCCGAGGCGGGCTGCTCACCCCCGGGTTCGTCGACGCCCACGTCCACACGACCTTCGGCGGCCTCGAATCGCTCGGCTGCGACCTCAGCGGGACCCACGGCGCGGACGAGGTGCGCGCGGTCGTCGCCGACCACCTCGCTGCGACTGCCGACCGCGGCGAGGCGAGCGCGAACTGGCTCGTCGGCGGCGGCTGGTCGATGGCCGACTTCGCAGGCGGCGTGCCGACCGCAGACCTCCTCGACGACCTCAGCGCCGACCGTCCGATCCTCCTGCTCAGCGCCGATCACCATTCGGCGTGGGTGAACAGTGCGGCGATGCGCCTGGCCGGTCTCGACGCGCGGACGCCGACCCCCGAGGGCGGGGTCATCGAGAAGGACACGGCCGGTGAGCCGATCGGCTGCCTCCACGAGTCCGCGATGGACCTCGTCTCCTCCCACCTCCCTCCCACCTCCGACGAGGACCTGCGCGCGGGACTGCTCGCCGGACAGTCCTACCTCGCCTCCTTCGGGGTCACCGCATGGATGGACGCGATCGTCGGCGACTACGGCGGGCACCGGTCGAACTTCGACAGCTATGTCCGAGCCGCAGAGTCCGGCGAGCTCACCGCCGAGGTCGTCGGGAGCCTGTGGTGGCCGCGCGACGTCGACGACGTCCCCGCCCAGGTCGCCGAGCTCACCACCCGCCGCCGCACGGACGGATCCTTCCGCACTACCTCGGTGAAATTCATGCTCGACGGCATCGTCGAATCCCGCACCGCGGCGATGAGCGAGGAGTACACGTGTGGCTGCGGAGGCTTCGGCACGAGCTACTTCACGAGAGAGCACCTCAACGAGGCGTTCGCCGCCCTCGACGCCGCCGGCTTCGACATCCACTGCCATGCGATCGGCGACGCCGCGGTGCGCGCGGCCCTCGACGCGTTCGCCGCCCTCGGCGCGGACCGCAGACCCGATGCCCGCCACCACATCGCCCACGTCCAGGTCGTCGACCCCGCCGACATCCCCCGCTTCGCCGACCTCGGGATCACCGCGAACCTCCAGGCCCTGTGGGCCAGCCGCGACGAACAGATGGTCGACCTCAACATCCCGTGCCTCGGCGAGCAGCGCACCGACTGGCAGTACCCGTTCCGCGGCTTCGCCGACTCCGGGACGCATCTGGCGATGGGCTCGGACTGGCCGGTGTCGACGCCGAACCCGTGGGACGCCATCCACGTCGCCGTCAACCGCTCGCACCCCGAGTCGAGCGACCCTGCTCCGCTTGTGCCTGCGCAGGCCATCGACGTCGCCACCGCGCTGCGCGCCTACACCGCCGGCTCCGCGCACCTGCTGCGCTCGGAGGCCAACGGCGGGATCCGCCTCGGCGAGAGAGCCAACCTCGCACTCGCCGACCGCAACCCCCTCGACCTCGACCCCGGCCGCATCTCCGAGACCCGGACTGCGCTGACGATCGCGGGCGGCATCGTCGTCCACGACACCACCTCTGAAGAAAGGCCATCATGACCGTCACGACTGAGGCCGCCACGGCCCACCCCGCCCCGGCCGGAACCGATCACCTCGAGATCCGCGGAGTGAAGAAGGTCTTCGGTGAGAACACCGCGATCGAGAGACTCGACCTCGGCGTCAGACAGGGCGAGTTCCTCTCCCTGCTCGGACCCTCGGGCTGCGGGAAGACGACGCTGCTGCGGATGATCGCCGGCTTCGAAGCGCCGACCGACGGGCAGATCCTGTTGGCCGGCCGCGACATCGTCTCCCTGCCCCCGCACAAGCGGCCGGTCAACACGGTGTTCCAGTCCTACCTGCTCTTCCCGCACATGAACATCGCCGACAACATCGCCTACGGCCTCAAGCAGTCGAAGACCCCGAAGGCCGAGATCGCCGACCGCGTCCGCGAAGTGCTCTCCCTCGTGCGGATGGAGGACTTCGCCGGCCGCAAACCCGAGCAGCTCTCCGGCGGCCAACAGCAGCGCATCGCCCTGGCCCGGGCACTCGTCAACCGGCCGCAGGTCCTCCTCCTCGACGAGCCGATGTCGGCCCTCGACCGGAAGCTGCGCGAGGAGATGCAGCTCGAGCTCAAACGCCTCCACGCGAAGCTCGACACGACGTTCGTCTTCGTCACCCACGACCAGGAGGAGGCGCTGGCGATGAGCGATCGCATCGTCGTCATGTACGACGGCGTCATCCAGCAGATCGGCTCCGGGGAGGAGATCTACGCGGACCCGGCCAACGGCTTCGTCGCCGGCTTCATCGGCAAGCAGAACTTCGTCCCCGCCGAGGTGATCGCCGCCGACGGCGACACCGTGCGGCTGCGGACGGCGAACACCGTGATGGAGACGGCCGTGACCGAGCTCCGCCCCGCCTCGGCGAGCACCGAGGCCCGCACCCTGACCGTGGGCGACCGGGTCCGTGCTGCCATCCGACCCGAACGGATGCGCGTGAGTCCGGCAGGCTCCCAGCCCCCGACCACGAACGGTGCCCGCGGCCGGGTGCTCTCGACGTCCTTCCTCGGCGATGTCGTCCAGTACATGGTCGTCGTCGGCGACAACGACGAGATCCTCGCCCGCGTGCCCGCCGCCGGTTCCCAGATCCTCGGTCCCGACGCCGAGGTGGACCTGAGCTGGGATGCCGACGCCGTCGCCGTCTACGGCACGGAAGGCGGTGAGTGAGGTGGCCGATGTGCACTTCCTCGCCCCACGGGCGGCGGCGAAGCGGCTGAGCCGGCGGGCCGTGCTCGCCGGGTTCGGCGTCGCCTCGCTCGGGGCGCTGAGCGCGTGCGGGAAGACGACGAAGATGGCGGCCTCTCCCCCGGTCGACGGCGAACTCGAGTCGAAGCTCAACCTCTACACGTGGGGTGACTACGACAACCCCGAGCTCATCGACGCGTTCAAGAAGAAGAACGACGTCCTCGTCCAGGTCGACAGCTACGGCTCGAACGAGGAGCTCGTCGCCAAGCTCTCGACCACGCGCGGGACCTCGGGCTATGACGTCGTCGTCCCCACCGGGTCGAACATCCCGCAGATGCTCAACCACAATCTTCTCCAGAAGCTCGACCTCGACCTCATCCCGAACTTCTCGAACATGGATCCGAACTTCACCGGTCAGTACTTCGACCCGAAGAACGAGTACACGATCTGCAAGGCCTGGGGCACCACCGGCTTCGTCTACGACACCTCGGCCATCGACCGGGAGCTCACCAGCTGGCAGGACTTCATCGACACCGCACAGAACGAGGCGGCGGGCACGACCTCGCTGCTCGAGGACCCGTGGGAGGTCACGGCGATCGCCCTGGCCACCCTCGGCTACAGCCTCAACACCGAGGACGAGAGGGAACTCGAGGAGGCCCGCGCCGTCGTCGTCGACCAGATCGCCCCGAACACGAAGGCCTACATCGGCAACGTCGCCACCGGGATGATCCAGGGCAGCTTCACGCTCCTCCAGGCGTTCAACGGCGACGCCCGGCAGGGCCTGTCGGAGGTGACGAACCCCGAGGACTGGAAGTTCGTCTTCCCGACCCCGACGGCAAACCTGTGGATGGACAACTGGGCGATCGCGACCGGGGCACCGCACCCGGACTCGGCGCACGCGTTCATCAACCAGATGATCTCGCCGGAGACCGCGGTCGCCCAGCTCGACTACATCGGCTACCCGATCGGGACGAAGGGCCTCGCCGAGCAGGCGAAGGCCGCCGATCTCAGCGAACAGGCACTGATCTTTCCCACGCAGGAGGTCCTCGACCGACTGGAGCCGAGCATTCAGACTCCGGCCGACCAGATCCGGACGACGATCCTCGCCGACGCCCAGGCAAGGAGCGGAGCATGAGCACACCCACCCAGCAGCCGACCACGGCAGCAGAGCGTCCCGACGAGAACGGCACCACCGCCTCGGCGCCGGCACCGCAGCGCAGGTCCGGCGGCCTGGCCACCCGGGTCTTCGGTGCGGCTGCGATGTCGTTCCCGACCTGGGCGTACGCGCTGTTCTTCTTCGTCATCCCCGTCGCCCTCGTCGTCTTCTACAGCTTCGGCTACAAACCCGACCAGTTCACGGCCGTGGCCACCGATCAGCTCTCCTTCGACCGCTACCCCGAAGCACTGTCTGCGAGCTTCATCGCGACGTTCTTCGCGACCCTGCGGATCTCACTGCTCGGCACGTTCCTCTGCCTCGTCATCGCCCTGCCGTTTGCGTACTGGCTAGCGATCAAGGTCGCCCCGGCGAGGCGCTCGCTCGCATTGGCGCTGGTCATGGTCCCGTTCTGGACGAACTTCCTCGTCCGCACCCTCGGCTGGCAGATCATGCTCTCCCCCGACGGGTTCCTCTCGCAGTGGATGCAGGGCATCGGGATCCTCGACGCCCCGCTCGACATCCTCTACACCCGTGCCGCGGTGCAGATCGGCGTCGTCTACAACTACCTGCCGCTGATGATCCTGCCGCTCTTCGTCGCCATCGACGCCTCCGGCAGCAGACTGCGGGAAGCCAGCTACGACCTCGGCGCGGGCAAGGTGACGACGTTCCTCCGGGTCACCCTGCCGATGGCGATGCCAGGCATCATCTCCGGCTGCCTGCTCGTCTTCATCCCGCTCAACGGCGACTACGTCACGGCCACCGTCCTCGGCGGGGCCAGCGGGTCGATGATCGGCCAGCTCATCGCCAACCAATTCAACGCCTCGCAGAACTGGGCGCTCGGGGCCGCCATGGCGCTCATCCTCATCGCAGCGACCCTCGCCGTCGTCGGCATCGGGTTCGCGCTGCTGTGGCTGGGCCAGAAGATCGCAGCGAAGCTGAACAGCGTTCCGCTCACCGACGGGAGGGCATGACATGTCGAAGAAGAACACCTTCGCCCGGAGGACGCCCACGGACATCGGACTCAACGTCTGGGGCATCCTCGTCTTCATCTACCTCTTCATCCCGATCGCCGTGATCATCGCCTACTCGTTCAACACCGGGCGGGTGCTCGCGGCCTTCCGCGGCTTCGGCCTCGACGCCTACATCACGGGGCTGAACAACGACATCATCATCTCCTCGGTCGTCACCAGCCTCCAGGCCGCCGTCGGTGCCGCGATCGTCTCGACGGTCTTCGGCACCCTCGGCGGAGTGGCGCTGGCCCGGGCGCCGAAGGGCGCGTGGTGGGCGCTCGGACTCACCGGCCTGCTCGCCCTCACCCTCGTCACCCCGGAGATCGTCGACGGCATCTCGTTCCTGCCGTGGTTCGTCACCCTCGGCGTCGACTGGGGCATCACCCCGATCAACAACGGCCTGGTGCGCCTCATCATCTCCCATGCGATGTTCTCGATGGCGATCGTCACCTTCATCGTCCGGGCCCGCCTGGCCGGCATCGACACCCAGCTCGAGGATGCCGCAGCCGACTTGGGCGCCACCCCGTGGCGGCGGTTCCGCGACATCACCCTGCCGATCGCAGCACCCGGCATCCTCGCCGGTGCGCTCATGTCGTTCACCGTCAGCCTCGACAACACGATCCTCTCGAGCTTCGTCCAGCAGCCCGGCTACACCCCGTGGCCGGTCTACATCTTCTCCGCCGTCCGCGTGGCCCTGCGCCCCGAGGTCGCGGCGATCTCAACGGTGATGTTCGTCCTCACCCTGGCAGCCCTGGCCTTCGTCGGCTTCGTGCTGCGCAGGGCCGGCAGCAACTCGACCGAGATCATCAAGACGATGGCAGGATGACGGTGGGGACCCCACTGACCCACCCAGCACCACCAGTGCCGCAAGGCAGAAAGCGAAGTGACATGGACGTCAAAGCCGCCCTGGCCGACGCCTCAACCGTTCCGTTCTGGCTCGACACCGATGAGCGCCCGGCACCCCTGCCGCCGCTGACCGGAGACACCGACGCCGACCTCGTCGTCGTCGGCGGCGGGTTCACCGGGCTGTGGACCGCGCTCCAGGCCAAGGAGCGCGACCCCGATCGGCGGGTCATCCTCCTCGAGGCCAACACCGTCGGGTGGGCGGCCTCGGGACGCAACGGCGGTTTCTGCGCCGCGAGCCTCACCCACGGCTACGACAACGGTGAGACCCACCTGCCGGCGGAGAACGAGCGCCTCGCCGCGCTCGGCCGGGAGAACCTCGACGCGATCGAGGCCGCTGTCGCGAAGTACGGCATGGACTGCGAGTTCGAACGCACCGGCGAACTCGACGTCGCGACCGAGGACTACCAGGTCGCCGACCTCCGCGCAGGCCACGACCCCGAGGCCGGATTCATCTTCTTTTCGCAGCAGGAGCTCGCCGACCTCGTCCGCTCCCCCACGTACAAAGGAGCGCTCTGGGACTCCCGCGAGGTCGCGATGCTCAACCCGGCGAAGCTGTGCTGGGAGCTGCTGCGCGTCATCCGGGAACTCGGCGTCGAGGTGTACGAGGGCACGAAGGTCACCGGGCTCCGCGATCGGAAGACGACGGTGACCGTGACCACCGAACCCGTCTCCGGTGACCGGACGGGGCGCGCCGGGCAGGCGTCGATCAGCGCCCACCGGGTGGCGCTCGCGACCAACGTCTTCCCCTCCCTACTCAAGCGCGCCCGTCTCCACACCGTGCCGGTCTACGACTATGCGCTCATGACGGAGCCGCTGAGCGATGAGCAGATGGCGGCGATCGGCTGGGAGGGGCGGCAGGGCATCGGCGACTGCGCGAATCGGTTCCACTACTACCGGCTCACCGCCGACAACCGGATCCTCTTCGGCGGGTGGGACGCCGTGTACCACTACGGCCGTCAGGTGTCGTGGAAGTACGACCAGAATCGGGAGACGTTCGAAACCCTCGCCCGGCACTTCTACGAGACGTTCCCGCAGCTCGAGGGGGTGCGTTTCACCCACAAGTGGGGCGGGGCGATCGACACGTGCTCGCGCTTCTTCGCGTTCTTCACCGTCGCCTACGACAGGAAGGTGGCGATGGCGGCTGGCTTCACCGGCCTCGGCGTCGGCGCCTCGCGCTTCGCGGGCACCGTCATGCTCGATCTCCTCTCCGGGGAGGACACCGAGCTCACCCGGCTCGAGATGGTGCGGAAGCAGCCGCTGCCGTTCCCGCCCGAACCCGTTGCGTGGCTGGGGATCACGATGACGACCAAGGCGCTCATCAAGGCCGATGAGAACCAGGGACGCCGCGGCCCGCTGCTCAAGATCCTCGACGCCGTGGGCATGGGCTTCGACTCCTGAGGCCGACCACCTCCGCCCGCCCTGTCTCCCGGTGTCCGCACCGGGAGCCGGGGCGGCTATGTGCTCCCCGTGCTTGCTAGACTTGGGGCGAGCGCGGGAGGCGGCTCCCGACCACATTCTCAAAGGAGTCAAACACGCATGGCACGTGTCGTCGTTGAAGTGATGCCCAAGCCCGAGATCCTCGATCCGCAGGGCAAGGCGCTCGCCGGTGGCCTCACCCGACTCGGGTTCTCCGGCTTCGGAGAGGTCCGGCAGGGAAAGCGCTTCGAACTCGAGGTCGACGGCGAGGCCACCGATGAGGTTCTCGCGCAGGCTCGCGAAGCCGCTGAGACTCTGCTGTCGAACCCGGTCATCGAGAACGTCGTCGCCGTGCGCGTCGCCGAGGACGCCTGATGACAGCAACGACCGCTCCCGCCGCCGAGGCGGTTGCCGACTCCGGTGCGAGGATCGGCGTCGTCACGTTCCCCGGGACCCTGGACGACCGTGACGCCGCACGCGCCGTCACCCTGGCCGGCGCCTCGGCGGTCAATCTCTGGCACGCCGACACGAGCCTCGACGGGGTCGACGCGGTCATTCTGCCGGGCGGATTCTCCTACGGCGACTACCTGCGCGCCGGGGCGATCGCCCGGTTCGCCCCGATCATGGAGTCCGTCGTCAAAGCGGCTGAGTCGGGGATGCCCGTCCTCGGGATCTGCAACGGCTTCCAGGTGCTCTGCGAATCGCACCTGCTGCCGGGCGCCCTCATCCGCAACGACCACCAGCACTTCATCTGCCGCGATCAGGACCTCCTCGTCGAGAACGCGGACACTCCGTGGACAAGCGACTACGAGCAGGGTCAGACGATCCGGATCCCGCTGAAGAACGGTGAGGGCGGCTACGTCGCAACCCCGGAGGTCCTCGACGAGCTCGAAGCCACCGGTCGCGTCGTCTTCCGCTATCAGGGCGGCAACCCCAACGGATCGATGCGCGACATCGCCGGGATCACGAACGAGGCCGGGAACGTCGTCGGCCTCATGCCCCACCCTGAGCACGCCGTCGAGGCCGGTTTCGGCCCGGACGGCAGCGGTGTCGACGGCCAGGGGTTCTTCTCCTCCGCCGTGCGCACCCTCGTCTCGACCCGCTGAATCCGGAGATCGCTTCAGCCTGCCGAGCGCAGCGCTGATCTCTGCCGGCTGAGCACAGTGAACGGCCCTGGGGCTTCGACATCTCGTCGAGGCTCCGGGGCCGCTCTGCGTTCGCCGTCGGGCCGGGTGGGGTCACCGACCTGACGGGAGACCTGTCACTTCTCGAGCTGTCCGCGTCGGCGGGCGAAGAGGACTGCGCCTGCACCGGCGAGGATGAGGAGTGCACCTGCTCCGAGTCCGGTGAGTTCGGCACCCGTGCGGGGCATCGAACCGGAGTTGCCTCCGCCGCCTCCGCCGCCGTTGCCGTTGTCTCCTCCACCTCCGCCGCCAGAGGCGGTGACGACGAACTGTCCGGTGAGCGTCTCCTCACCGCACGTGGCCTCGACCTGGTACTTGCCGACGTAGGCTGAGGCATCGTTCGAGAGGCCGTAGGTCTGGACGGCTGCGCGTCCCACCTCGTTGGTCGGAGCAGTCCGATCGTAGAGGAGTTCTCCGGGCTCGAAGCCCCAGACCTGGAAGCGCACCTCACCGGCAGTGCAGTTGTTCATCGTCATGGTCACGCCTTTGTCGCGGTTGATGAAGTCGACGGCAGGCAGTCGCTCAGGATCGACCGAGAGGGTGAGGTCGATCGTGTCGCTGCCGTTCGGCGTCACCGTGAACGACCCTTCCTCATACTGGTCGCCACACGAGGCCATGACGAGGTATTCGCCGATGAAGCCGTAGCCGTCGTCGACCTCGGGCGGGGTGTAGTTGACTGCCGCAGCGGCGTCCTCACCGGCGACCTGGGTGGTCTCCCACACCGTGGTGTCGGGGTCGTACATGGTGCTGATGCGGAAGCTCACCTCGGAGTCGACGTTGCAGCCGGTCATCATCAGGTCCACGCCGCCCTTGAGGAAGTCGTTGAGCTGCTGTGATCCGGGGCTGATGTCGAGAGTCGACGTGTCTGCCGGAGGCTCAGTCTCCCCCTCGCCTTCGATGACGGTGGCGGATGCGGAGAGCGTCGCGCTCTCCTCACCCCGCTGCACGTCGACGGTGACCGTGACTGTGTCGCCGGGCGAGACGTCCTGGGTGGTGAAGAACGTCCCGGTGAAGGTGCCGTCCTCCTGGGCCGTCGCGTGGGTTCCGTCGCCGTCGCCCCAGGCGATGGTGTCACCGGCGAGGACTCCCTCGACGAAGAACCGGAGTCCCACGTCGGGGTTGGTGATGTCGCTGACGGTGACCTCGCCGGAATCGAGGAACAGCGCGGGATTGAGAGGTTCTGCCTCCGGGGATTCAGTGGGAGTGCCGTCGGTGTCGTCGGTGCCTTCGGTCTCGTCGGTGCCGTCGGTATCGGCTTCACCGGGGGTGGTGGGTCCGGTGGTGCCGTCGACACCGCCTTCTGCCTGTCCCTGCGTGTCGGCGGTGCCCGAGTCGGTGTCCGTTCCGTCGGCGGCGCCGGCGTCATCGGTGCCCTCCGAGGTGGACGTGCCGTCGGGCTCGTCGGTGGAGCCGTCGGCATCGGCAGCAGGGTCTGGGGATGGGTCCGTGGTGCTGCTCGCCTGTGCCACGATGTCCGGTGCCGTTGCAGCGGCAGGCATGGCACCCAGGGTGGTGACGGCGAGTGCGAGGGTGGTCGCGAGGATGAGCCGTTTCATGATCGTCCTTCCAACGGTGTCCGCTCGGCCGGCGGACCTGTTGCTGTGGGTGATCTGGACGGTACTCAGGTTGAGCACGACTGGGGAGTTTCGTTCATTGAGTTCATGACGGATCTGTGATGCACATCACGGCCGACCGTTATCACATTGTCACCACATCTGTGGTCAAATCTGTGGACAAGATCGCCTGTCAGCTCCTGCCGCGCTCACCGTCGGCGCCGGCCGTGCGTCGATCGGTCCTGGTGAGACTGCCGCCTCGAGCCGCGTCGGGCACCGCGCTGGGCGATGCCGGTCGAGTGGGTCGGCGTCCGCCGAGGAGATGTCACGATGTTGCGATTGTGCGAAGTCGGCCGATCCATCGCCGAATATCGTTACCTGCGGACCGCCCGGGTTCTCCCGCCCCATAGGCAACCGAGCACTCCTTGCGCTGCGGCTGCGGCGACGCGTCGGCCCCGTCATCGACGGGACCGACGCTCGATGCTACTCCGGCTTCGATCGCTCGACCGCGGCGTCGGCGACTCCGGGGCTCTCGACCTCGTCGCCTTCTGTCGCTTCGGCCCGAGCCACCGTCGCGTCGGCCTCGTCCTCGGCGAGGGCCGCCGCATCGCCGCGGATGCCGGGCTCGGATTCCGCTTCGTCGAGGACCTCGGAGGTGAAGTGCTCCTCCGCGTCCTCACCGCGGAACTGGGTCATGTAGAGCCGGTGGTAGGCGCCTTCGGCGGCGAGCAGCTCCTCGTGAGTGCCCTGTTCGACGATCGCGCCGTTCTCCATGACGAGGATCGTGTCAGCATCGCGAATCGTCGAGAGGCGGTGAGCGATGACGAACGAGGTCCTGTCCGTGCGCAGCGCGGCCATCGCCTGCTGGACGAGGAGTTCGGTGCGCGTGTCGACCGACGAGGTGGCCTCATCGAGGATGAGCAGCGAGGGATCGGCGAGGAAGGCCCGTGCGATCGTGATGAGCTGACGCTCACCTGCTGACACGCTTCCCCCGTCGGAGTCGATGACCGTGTCATAGCCGTCGGGAAGCTGGCGGACGAAGCGGTCGACCATCGTCGCCTTCGCCGCCTCGACGACCTCCTCGTCCGTGGCATCGAGCCGCCCGTAGCGGATGTTGTCACGGATCGTTCCCTCGAACAGCCACGCATCCTGGAGGACCATGCCGACATGCGAGCGCAGATCGGCGCGGGTGAGGTCGCGGATGTCGACGCCGTCGAGGAAGATCGTCCCTCCGGTGAGTTCGTAGAACCGCATGACGAGGTTGACCAGGGTCGTCTTGCCGGCACCGGTGGGTCCGACGATCGCGATGGTGTGCCCGGGATCGGCGGTGAAGGAGACGTCCTCGATGAGCGGGCTGTCCTCGGCATAGCGGAAGCTCACGTGTGAGAAGTCGACCTGACCGGGAGTCCGCGGCGGCAGCTGCGCCCTCGCGTCGTCGGGTTCCTCCTCGTCGGCGTCGAGGAGCTCGAACGTCCGCTCCGCCGAGGCGACGCCGGACTGGAGCATGTTCGCCACCCCGGCCATCTCGGAGATGGGCTGCGAGAACTCCCGGGAGTACTGGATGAACGCCGTTGCGTCGCCGAGCGTCATCTGCCCCGAGGCCACGCGCAGACCGCCGGCGACGGCGATGAGGACGTAGCTGAGGTAGGAGACGAACTGCATCGAGGGCATGATCATCCCGGAGACGAACTGAGCACCCGACGAGGCACGGTAGAGCTCCTCGTTGCGGCGGTCGAACTCGTCGAGCATGACCTGGTCACGACCGAAGGCCCGGACGACGTCGAGTCCTGAGAAGGACTCCTCGACGTGGCCGTTGACCTCGCCGGTGTACTTCCACTGCGCTTTGAACCTCTTCTGCGCCTGGGTGCCGATGACCCCGGCGATGATCGCCGAGAGCGGAAGCGCGATGAGGGCGAGCAGCGCGAGCTGCCAGGACACGACGAACATCATCACGCCGATGCCGATGATCGTCAGCGCCGACTGGATGAGCTGGGAGAACGCCTGCTGCAGGGCCTGTTGGATGTTGTCGACGTCGTTCGTCACCCGCGACATCACGTCACCGCGCTGCCGCGTGTCGAAATACCGCAGCGGCAGACGGTTGATCTTGCGTTCGATGTCCTCACGCAGTCGGTAGATCACGCGCATGACGAGGGCGTTGAGGATGTAGCCCTGCGCCCACATGAGCATCGAGGCGACGAGGTACATGAGGAGGACGATGATGATGATCTGGCCGAGCGCGGTGAAGTCGATGCCCTGTCCCGGCACCACTCCGGCGGTGGCGAGCATGTCCGCGTAGTCGTCGCGGCCCTGCGCACGTGCGCCGGCGATGATGTCCTCGATGTTCGCTCCGGCGGGCAGCTGAGCGCCGATGACGCCGGAGTAGATGACGTCCATCGCCTTGCCGAGCACCTTGGGGGCGACGACGGTGAGGACGACCGAGCCGATGACAAGGAGGACGACCCTGACCAGGCCGGCCTTCTCACTGGCCATGAGCCCGAAGAGCCGTTTGACCGAGGGCCAGAAGTGCTTGGGCTTGCGGGCCGGGGTGCCCCCGAACATGTCTCCGTCGTCGCCGTGGGGAACGTAGTCGTCCTCGGCTTCGGCGGCCACGGCCGCACCGCTCGTCGCGGTGGGTTCGGCGTCGTGCGGGTCCTTCTTCGCCATGTCAGTTCACCCCTTCCGCGGTGAGCTGGGATTCGACGATCTCCTGGTAGGTCGCATTGGTCTCGAGGAGTTCGTCGTGGGTGCCGCGGCCGACGATCTTCCCATCGTCGAGGACGAGGATCTGGTCGGCGTCGCGGATCGTCGAGACCCGCTGGGCGACGACGACGACCGTCGACTCTCCCGTGGTGCGTCCGAGGGCTTCCCGCAAACGGGCATCGGTGGCGACGTCGAGGGCGGAGAACGAATCGTCGAAGACGTAGACGAGCGGCTTGGCAGCGAGCGCTCGGGCGATGCACAACCGCTGACGCTGACCGCCGGAGAAGTTCGTCCCGCCCTGGGAGACGCTCTCCTCGAGCCGGTCGGGCTTCTCGGCGACGAAGTCGGCGGCCTGTGCGGTCTCGAGCGCCTCCCACAGCTGCGCGTCGTCGGCGAACTCGCTGCCGAAGCGCAGGTTCGAGGCGATCGTGCCGGAGAACAGGTACGGCTTCTGCGGGACGAGGCCGACGAGCTGAGCGAGCTGCCGGCGGTTGAATGCACTCACGGGCACACCGTCGATGAGCACCTCGCCGGCCTGCGGGTCGATGAGCCGCGGGATGAGCCCGACGATCGTCGACTTGCCGGATCCGGTCGCCCCGATGATCGCCGTCGTCGTGCCCGGCTGGGCGGTGAAGGTGAGGTCCTCGAGGACCGGAACCTCGGCGCCGGGATAACCGAAGGTGACGTTGCGGAACTCGAGTTCGCCTCGGCGGGGCAGCTCCGCGACCCCGTCGGGGATGACCATCGACGATTTCGTGTCGAGGACTTCGCAGATGCGTTCGGCGCACACGACGGCACGCGGGATCATCATCACCATGAACACGCCCATCATCACGGCGACGAGGATCTGGAGGAGGTACTGGAGGAACGCGGTGAGCGACCCGACCTCCATGACACCCGCGTCGACGCGGTGCCCGCCGAACCAGAGGACGGCTGCGGTGGCGAGGTGGAGGATCATCATGATCGCAGGGAACATGAGGACGAAGAGGTTGCCGACCTTGACCGAGGTCTCGGTCAGGGCGCGGTTGGCGTCGGCGTACCGGTCGGCTTCGAACGGCTCGCGGACGAATGCGCGGATGACCCGGATGCCGCTGATCTGCTCCCGGAGGACTCCGTTGATGTCGTCGACCTGGTCCTGCATGCGCCGGAACAGCGGCATGAGGAGGACGACGAGGATGCCGACGACGACGAAGAGGACGGGCACCGAGACCCAGACGAGCCACGAGAGCCCCGGGTCCTCACGGAAGGCCATGATGATGCCGCCGATGCACATGATCGGGGTCGAGACCATGAAGTTGAGCGTCATGAGGACCAGCATCTGCACCTGCTGGACGTCGTTGGTGTTGCGGGTGATGAGGGTGGCGCTGCCGAACCTCCCGACCTCGAGCGTCGAGAGTTCGTCGACGCGGCTGTAGATCGCACGGCGGATGTCGCGGCCGACTCCCATCGCCGACCGGGCCCCGAAGTAGATCGCGGTGACCGCGGTGATGACCTGGACGAGGCAGACGATGAGCATCGTCATGCCCGTCGACCAGATGAAGTCGGTGTCGCCCTCGGCCACACCTTCGTCGATGATCCGGGCGTTGAGGCTCGGCAGGTAGAGGGCGGCGATCGTCGACGCCAGCTGGAGGACGACGACGAAGACGATGAAGAGCCAGTAGGACTTCGCAAATTTCAGGGTCAGGCGCAAGAGGGCCACAGTGGACATCCTGGGGTTCGTGATTCGAGACTGAACAGTCGAGTGCTGAGAGCGCAACACATCATCTTACATCGATCCTCCTCCTTCGCATGATCCGGATCCGCCGAGCGCCGTGCCCTCAGGACACCAGACGGCACTGACACGAGCCGGGAATCCGCGTGCCTCCTCGCATTGTCGGTGCACCCCCGTACGCTTGAGGGCATGAGCACAACACTGCAGGACCTCGTCAACCGCGCCGTCTTCCTCTCGACGGAGACGCAGACGCATTTCGGCGTCCTCATCGCCGATGCCGCCTGGGAGGTCGACTTCACCGCGGATCCGCATCTCACGTTCACCGACGAGGACGGCGCAGCGCTGCGCACCCGACCGCATCTCCTCGGATCGGAGTCGACGTCCCAGGGGACATGGCTGTGGGGGTGGGAGAACATCAACGAGTTCCCCGAGGCCGTCGTCGGCCTCTCCCACGAGGTGCGGAAGTTCGGAGCCGCAGAGGATCTCAGCGAATTCGTCACCCCGGAACTCGACCTCGACGACGAGCTCGCTCTGCGTCTCACGCTCGCGGCGAAGGAGGCGACCGGCAAGTGGGCGCACTATCCGGCTGCGGCCGGTGCGGGGACGACGGTCTGGCTGCTCGTCGACGTGCCCGAGCTCGTGCTTCCCGAGCCCACGGTCAAGGCATCCGTGCGCGCCCTCATGCAGGGGCTGACCCAGACGACGGTCAACGACCATCGCGCCGCCCTCGCAGCGTACGTCGCCAAGCGCGGCATCCCCACCGCACCGCTGGCAGGTGGCGGCCTGCGACTGCTCTTCGCCGACGGCAGCGCCGACATCAGCTTCGACGAGATGCGACGGATCTCCAACTGCGAGGTCCACGCCCCCCTCGAGGGAGAAGCCGCGACGCAGTACTCGGAGATCACCGGAATCACGGTGGCGACCGAGGAGCCGACCCCGGCCGCCGCCTCGCCTGCGGAGACGCCGACTCCCGACCGCGCCGAGGCTCCGGTCGCTGCCGACTCCTCCCCCGAGGCCGACGAGGCAGCCGCTGCGGCGGGCACCACGGGTGAGGAATCGTCCGCAGGGACTTCGACTCCTGCACGTCCGGAGGAGCCTCGGTCCGACCGTGCCGAAGTGCCGGCTGCAGAGACCCCTGAGCGCTCCGATGTCCGACCCTCCCCCGCCGAGGCGGCCGCTGCCACGGCCGGAACCGACCGTGGCGCGGAGGCTGAGTCCGAACCCGCCGCTCGCGAGCGGGACACCGCCTCTGCCGAAGGCGAGGCCGCACCGGCCGACGAGGCCGCGCGCAGCGAGGAGCCCAAGGAGAAGAAGAAGGGGCTGTTCTCCCGCCTGTTCGGCCGCTGAGTGTCGCGAACCGTACGGCGCTGTCGGGGTCGGGGCGGCAAGGCGAACCCTGCCGTCTATGGGCACGATCAGCGGTTGATCGGTTCCCGGGGCGACCAGCTGAAGTCGCGGTCGAAGAGGTAGCGCCTCTCCGAATCGCTGACGAGCGTGAGGTCGAGGCCCTCGCCCGAGAGCCTCAGGTCTCCCGAGCCGGCTTTCACAAATGCGAGGCTGATCGTCGTCTCCACGTCTCGGATGAGGCCCTGATCGCCGTTGCGCTTCGGGTAGAGGGACAGCGTCACCGTACTGCCGTCCTCGAGCGAGTACATGCCGTCCTGGTAGGTCCCGTCCGTGTACCGGATGGCCGCCCTCGCCCGCCCTGCCACGGCGATCTGCCCGAACGCGACCTGACTGATCTCAGACCCCGCGAAGGTCCGCTGCCCGACGTCGGTCACGCGGTAGACCCCTGCGATCGCCGACGGCGCGTCGGGTTGGCCCTGGGCCGCCCCCGTTGTTAGGTCCGGTCTCTGTGTGAGTCGTCGGGTTCCATTTCGTGGGTGCAGTGGCGAGCATAGTCGGCCGGGGTGAGGTAGCCCAGCGCCGAGTGGCGTCGCACGGTGTTGTA
>NZ_FXZC01000018.1 GCF_900169275.1 Brevibacterium casei CIP 102111
TAAATTTTTTATGGAGAGTTTGATCCTGGCTCAGGACGAACGCTGGCTGCGTGCTTAACACATGCAAGTCGAACGCTGAAGCCTGGTGCTTGCACCGGGTGGATGAGTGGCGAACGGGTGAGTAACACGTGAGTAACCTGCCCCTGACTTCGGGATAAGCCCGGGAAACTGGGTCTAATACCGGATACGACTGCCGGACGCATGTCTGGTGGTGGAAAGTTTTTTCGGTTGGGGATGGGCTCGCGGCCTATCAGTTTGTTGGTGAGGTAATGGCTCACCAAGACGACGACGGGTAGCCGGCCTGAGAGGGCGACCGGCCACACTGGGACTGAGACACGGCCCAGACTCCTACGGGAGGCAGCAGTGGGGAATATTGCACAATGGGGGAAACCCTGATGCAGCGACGCAGCGTGCGGGATGACGGCCTTCGGGTTGTAAACCGCTTTCAGCAGGGAAGAAGCGCAAGTGACGGTACCTGCAGAAGAAGTACCGGCTAACTACGTGCCAGCAGCCGCGGTAATACGTAGGGTACGAGCGTTGTCCGGAATTATTGGGCGTAAAGAGCTCGTAGGTGGTTGGTCACGTCTGCTGTGGAAACGCAACGCTTAACGTTGCGCGTGCAGTGGGTACGGGCTGACTAGAGTGCAGTAGGGGAGTCTGGAATTCCTGGTGTAGCGGTGAAATGCGCAGATATCAGGAGGAACACCGGTGGCGAAGGCGGGACTCTGGGCTGTAACTGACACTGAGGAGCGAAAGCATGGGGAGCGAACAGGATTAGATACCCTGGTAGTCCATGCCGTAAACGTTGGGCACTAGGTGTGGGGGGCATTCCACGTTCTCCGCGCCGTAGCTAACGCATTAAGTGCCCCGCCTGGGGAGTACGGTCGCAAGGCTAAAACTCAAAGGAATTGACGGGGGCCCGCACAAGCGGCGGAGCATGCGGATTAATTCGATGCAACGCGAAGAACCTTACCAAGGCTTGACATACACCAGACCGTCCTGGAAACAGGTCCTCTTCTTTGAAGCTGGTGTACAGGTGGTGCATGGTTGTCGTCAGCTCGTGTCGTGAGATGTTGGGTTAAGTCCCGCAACGAGCGCAACCCTCGTTCTATGTTGCCAGCACGTGATGGTGGGAACTCATAGGAGACTGCCGGGGTCAACTCGGAGGAAGGTGGGGATGACGTCAAATCATCATGCCCTTTATGTCTTGGGCTTCACGCATGCTACAATGGCTGGTACAGAGAGAGGCGAACCCGTGAGGGCAAGCGAATCCCTTAAAGCCAGTCTCAGTTCGGATCGTAGTCTGCAATTCGACTACGTGAAGTCGGAGTCGCTAGTAATCGCAGATCAGCAACGCTGCGGTGAATACGTTCCCGGGCCTTGTACACACCGCCCGTCAAGTCACGAAAGTCGGTAACACCCGAAGCCGGTGGCCTAACC
>NZ_FXZC01000019.1 GCF_900169275.1 Brevibacterium casei CIP 102111
TGTCAAGCCCCGGGTTTCGTAGAGGCTCCTATTCTTGGTTTCCTAAGCAGCCGCGGGTTCTGTCCCGGACTGGTTGATCCATTCGGAATGGACCTCGACGGGCGGTCGGTAGTTAATCGCTGAATGCAACCTGGACTGGTTGTACCAAGCCACCCACTTCGACGTCTCCGCCATCACCTCGATCAACCCCGACCACCCCTTCCGGTCGATGAGTTCGGCCTTGTAGACCGAGTTCAGCGCCTCGGCCATGGCGTTGTCGTACGAATCCCCACGCGACCCCACCGACGCCACGACCTCGGATTCCGCCAGGGTCTCGCCATAGCGAATCGATCGGAATTGCACCCCGCGATCCGAGTGGTGCACCAGCCCGGAAACGTCTTCACCGGCCCGATATTTCGCAGCGAGAGCCATCGTCAGAGCGTCCCTGGCCAGGGACTCCCGCATGTGGTTCGTCACCTGCCAGCCGACGATCTCCCTGTGGAAGACATCGAGGATGAACGTCGTGTATACCCACCCAGCAGTCGTCGGAACATAGGTGATGTCCGCGACCCATAGACAATTGGGTGCCGGTGCTGCGAACTCACGCTCGACAAGATCATCCGGACACTCCTCAGCCCTAGCCGAAGCCGTCTTCGGGCGCTTCCTCCTGCGTCGAATACCGTCGATGCCTAACTGGCGCATCAACCGCTCCACCGTGCAGCGGGCCACCGGGCCGAACTGATCCGCGTACTCGCGGTTGATCGCCTTCCACATCTTCCGCACCCCGTAACACGAGTAGTTCGCCTCATAGACATCCTGGATGACGACCATCAGCGCCTGGTCTCGGCGGGCCCTGGCCGATGGTTCGCGTTTCTTGAACGCGTAATACGAGCTCACAGCAATCCGTGCCGCAGTCCCGGACAGGGCGCGTACGATTGGCTCGACTCCGAACTCGTGACGATTGTCGTCGATGAAGACGACAATCACTTCGATGGGCGGTCGAGCTCCGCCGCGAAGAAAGCCGACGCTCTCTTCAAGATCTCGTTGGCCCGCTTCGCTTCAGCCAACTCCGCCCGCAGCCGACGGTTCTCCGCTTCCAAATCGACTGACTCAGTCGGTGTGGCCTTGCCGGAGTCTTTGTGCTTACGGACCCAGACTCGCAGGGTCTCTTTGCTCAGACCGAGCTCGCCGGCGACACGGGTGATTGCCCCGTTCGCCGTCTCCGGATCGGCCTGAGCATGAATGACGAGTTCGACGGCGCGAGCCTTGAGTTCGTCGGTGTATTTCACTGGCAAGAGAGAATCTCCTTCTTCCAATCTCCCTGCCTCTATTATCCCCGGGGCGATTCA
>NZ_FXZC01000016.1 GCF_900169275.1 Brevibacterium casei CIP 102111
TACAACACCGTGCGACGCCACTCGGCGCTGGGCTACCTCACCCCGGCCGACTATGCTCGCCACTGCACCCACGAAATGGAACCCGACGACTCACACAGAGACCGGACCTAACAACGGGGGCGGCCCAAATGATGTATCACGAGTGACAGCGACGGGCTTGTCCTCACCAACAATGAGAGCCGAGACCTTGCCGTCCTTGGACACGACCATGGGGGTTGTTCCTGTGATACGGACGGTATCGTCTTTGGCGATCTTCCATGCCTGCGTATCGCCTTTGGCGGTGATGGCAGTGAGAGACTTCTCCGTGCGAGCTGCCACCGCTGGGACATCACCGGCTATGAATTCCGAGCTGTAGCTGATGGACGAATCCAGGCCCGTCTTGCCCAGTTCCTTACCTGAATTGGTGTCGAGGAGCACGAGTTCCCGGGGTTCAGATGCCACGTAGGCGACACCTGCGGCGAATGCTGATGCGGCTTCGGCTTTGCCTGCTGGAAGGCTCCATGCTTCGTTGTCGTATCCGTCGAGCAGGGGTGTTGAGTTCGGAGTCGCAGGAGCGATGGTCGTAGCCCAGACGGGAGCTGAGACCGGCTCAGCTTCATCGCCGTTGCGGACTAGCAGTGGGATCAAGACGATGAGCACTGCGACGAGGGCGAGGGCAATGACGACGGGGATCCATTTGCGGTCGAGTTTGAGTCCGGGCCGAGTGGAGGTGGACTTTGTCGTTCCTTTGGGGACCGGTGGGTTCGCCTTGGACTTGGCAGCGCGTCGAGCTGCCATTGCCGTAGTGATCGAATTGAGGCGATTGGTCACCGGCGCAAACTTCCTAGGCCGGAGCCGTTGACGCCGAGGTGCGTAGGTGGGACGTTCAGGTACGGACACGACAGTAGTGGCGTCTTCAAACTGTTGAGGTTCGAGTGTTCGGGCTTTCAGACCAGGGAGGTGACTCGTCAGCTCGATTTCGCTCAGTTCGCGGTTCGACAGTGCCTGAGCGGCGGCGACGACTCCTTCGAGTGTGGTGCGGTGGGTTCGGAATGACCCTTCGCCGGGAACGATGACGCTGTAGTCGACGTACTTGAATCGGTAGGTCGCTCGGGCCGTCTCGGCTTCGTCGTCGTCGAGTTCACGGAACTCGGTTGGGGTGATGACCCATTTGCGAGGATCGAAGCAGTCGGTGTCGTTGGTGTGCACGCGTGCGAGTTCAACGACGGGTGGGGTGGGATGGTAGCGGCGGCGGATGAGACGGATCGCGTCGTCGAAGCTCTTGGCTTCAACTTCGGTGTTGGACCTGTCGATGATGGTTACGGCCGCTGTGATCATGAAGGAGCGTCCGTGGTCGGTCGGGAGGATGTCGTCTCGCTGTGTCAGCGTGCTCTCCGCCTTATCGTTGCGCATGAATCTCGGCCTCCGCCGTGAGGGGGTTCAATGGTCGTCTCTGGGGTTTCTCGGCCTCGGTGGGCAAATGTTTGTCAAGAATCGGTTACGAACGTGACTGTGGCCGTCTTCGCGGGTGGAAGACGGCCACGAATCTGGTGATCGCGGATAGCAATCAATGGAGACCAGGGCCGGTCATTGACATGGCCGGTGACGGCGTGCTGGTTCGCATCTGGGTTGCGGCAGTTTTGATTTTGTCGGGGTTGAATCCGCTCCAGGTGTCCTGCGGTGTCTGCACGATCGGCGCTTGCATCAGCCCTCGGTCTTTGAAGTTCTGGAGCTGAGCTGCGTTGTCCGGGTGGGTGAGGTCCTTCACCGTGAGAGCAGCCTTGGAGATGCCCTCCTTTTCGAAGAATCGGAATGTGCCCGTGCACTGAGTGCAGTCAGGCTTGGTCCAGACGGTGATTCCAGTCATGGTGTCGTCCTCCTTATGAGAATTAGTCGTCGGGGTGTTCTTCATCGGGGTTCCAGTCATGGGGGTTCTCCGTGGCATAGGCATCAGTTTGGGGACGGGTGGCCTCCTGCTCTGCTCCGTCGCGAATGAGTTCCACGACGTCTTCGCTAGTGGTGTCGTTGGCCTTGCGGACCTTGTAGGAGAAGTTGTTGACCCACCATCCGGCCCAGGTCAGCGACTGAGTGTCCGTGATGATTCCGGCCCAGTCATTGGCGTAGTTCTCGTCGTCGGCCACCATAGCCAGAGCGGTGAAGCGATCGCGTCTGGCCGAGTCGATGAGTCCGGAAGACATCATCCTGTCGGTGCCGGTTAGCTCCGGCAGGCCGTGCTCGTCTTCGAACGCGATGGTGTCGAGCATGAGCTGCTTGAGGAACTGTTCTTTGTCGGCTGCGCTGTTCTTCTTGAAGCAGTTGGGGCAGTCCATGCCCTTGCCGTCTCGGGCGCGGCTGACGTAGAAGTCAGACTGTGCAGCGGCGGCACGCTTTGAGGCCGGAATCTTGGAGAGGTCGGTTTTGACAGTGTGTCCACATTTGTACTTCATCGGGTAGTGGGTTGGGATTGCCATGGCGTCTTCCTCAGGGTTGGTTGCGTTCCTGGTGAAGGTTCGGTGCCGGCGACTGATTGTGCTTGTCGAGATCTATTGGTGCCTAGCGCTGGTTCCCGCGTCGATTTCGGTGAGTGTGGACATTCGGTCAGGTTTCGTGGGCAACGCGAATACCATCTTCTGCAGACGTTGTGCCGAGGCGCGAGCGTAGATGTGGGTGGTCTCGACGGATTCGTGGCCGAGTAAGTCGCGGAGGGCCAACAGGTCCGGGTTGAGCTCGAGAGTTTCGCATCCGAACTTATGCCGAAGGCTGTGAGCGTTGAGTTTGGGGACATGGCCAAGGAGATGCCGGACACGCCGACCTAGTGAGCGTCCAAGGACATGACCGGTGGGGTTTCGGTCGGACGGGAAGAGGAAGCCTGGGCTGAAGTGGGCGAGGGCCTCTTTCACGATGGGATGCAGAGGGAGGATTCTCGTTTTGTTGCCTTTGCCAGTCACGCGGAGCTGATCGTGAACTGGGTCGAAGTCGCTCGTGTGGAGCTGGGCAGTCTCAGATGCTCTGAGTCCCTGATACTCGCCGAGCAAGAGCATCATGACGTCTTGGATTCGGGTGCACCGCCTGAGCGCCGCAGTTACTGCGGACTCTGGGCAGGGGTTCTGGGCCGCCCCCGTTGTTAGGTCCGGTCTCTGTGTGAGTCGTCGGGTTCCATTTCGTGGGTGCAGTGGCGAGCATAGTCGGCCGGGGTGAGGTAGCCCAGCGCCGAGTGGCGTCGCACGGTGTTGT
>NZ_FXZC01000015.1 GCF_900169275.1 Brevibacterium casei CIP 102111
AAAAAGTGGGGGCACCCCTTCGAAAAGGAGTGCCCCCACCAACAATTATTGCGGCAGTCACTTACTCTCCCACAACCACCAAGTTGCAGTACCATCAGCATGACATGGGCTTAGCTACCGGGATCGGAACGGTTAACCGGGCGTTTCCCCACCACTATCACCACCGCAAAACCATCAGACAACCACCACACACGAATGTGTGTGGTAGTGGTCCAAGAACCGTACAGCGAACGCGAGCACCATCGTGTCATCTCGTCAAAAAATCGTTAATGCTTTTCACGCACACACCAACCCTCTTGGGTTGTGTGAGTGATCGGCGTATTAGTACCAGTCAACTCCACACCTCACAGTGCTTCCATACCCGGCCTATCAACCCAGTGTTCTCCTGGGCACCTCCCCCCAATAGGGATGGAAATCTCATCTCGGAGCAGGCTTCCCGCTTAGATGCTTTCAGCGGTTATCCTTCCCGAACGTAGCCAACCAGCCATGCACCTGGCGGTACAACTGGCACACCAGAGGTTCGTCCGTCCCGGTCCTCTCGTACTAAGGACAGCCCTCCACAAATTTCCTACGCACGCAGCGGATAGGGACCGAACTGTCTCACGACGTTCTAAACCCAGCTCGCGTACCGCTTTAATGGGCGAACAGCCCAACCCTTGGGACCGACTCCAGCCCCAGGATGCGACGAGCCGACATCGAGGTGCCAAACCATGCCGTCGATATGGACTCTTGGGCAAGATCAGCCTGTTATCCCCGAGGTACCTTTTATCCGTTGAGCGACCACGCTTCCACAAGCCATGGCCGGGTCACTAGTCCCAGCTTTCGCTCCTGCTCGACACGTCCGTCTCACAGTCAAGCTCCCTTGTGCACTTACACTCGACACCTGATTGCCAACCAGGCTGAGGGAACCTTTGGGCGCCTCCGTTACTCTTTAGGAGGCAACCGCCCCAGTTAAACTACCCATCAGGCACTGTCCCTGAACCCGATCAGGGTCCGAAGTTAAGGAATCCAGAATGGTCAGAGTGGTATTTCACTTGCCGACTCCACCCGATCTGGCGACCAGGCTTCAACATCTCCCACCTATCCTACACAAACCACACCGAAGCCCAATACCAAACTATAGTGAAGGTCTCGGGGTCTTTCCGTCCTGCTGCGCGTAACGAGCATCTTTACTCGTAATGCAATTTCGCCGAGTTCGTGGTTGAGACAGCAGAGAAGTCGTTACGCCATTCGTGCAGGTCGGAACTTACCCGACAAGGAATTTCGCTACCTTAGGATGGTTATAGTTACCACCGCCGTTTACTGGGGCTTAAATTCTCCGCTTCACCCCAAAGGGTTAACGGGTCCTCTTAACCTTCCAGCACCGGGCAGGCGTCAGTCCGTATACATCGACTTACATCTTCGCACGGACCTGTGTTTTTAATAAACAGTCGCTTCTCTCTGGCCTCTGCGACCACCACCAGCTCCCAACCGCAAGGGCTGTTCACCAGGATGGCCCCCCTTCTCCCGAAGTTACGGGGGCATTTTGCCGAGTTCCTTAACCACGATTCTCTCGATCACCTTAGTATTCTCTACCTGACCACCTGTGTCGGTTATAGGGTACGGGCAACACACACCCTCACGTCGATGCTTTTCTCGGCAGCAGAGGATCACCAGATCACCCCACCACTGTGGGGCGCCCATCAGCTCTCACACACTCGTGGGGACGGATTTGCCTACCCCCACATGCTACGACCTTAGACCACGACTACCATCGCGTGGCCTGGCTACCTTTCTGCGTCACACCTCACGCTTACCGACTCCACACTCAGGTCCTCACCAACCCACCAACCAGACATCCGAAGACGCCACGGGTGGACCGGGGAGTTAGTCTCATGTGTTTTGGTATTGTCGGTTGTGTGTCGGTACCAGAATATCAACTGGTTGTCCATCGACTACGCCTGTCGGCCTCGCCTTAGGTCCCGACTTACCCAGGGCGGATTAGCCTAGCCCTGGAACCCTTGGTCATCCGGTGGACGGGTTTCTCACCCGTCTTTCGCTACTCATGCCTGCATTCTCACTCGTGACGCCTCCACCACTCGTTCACACGGCGACTTCACTGGCGACACGACGCTCCCCTACCCAACACCACACCATTACAGTATCGTGATGCTGCCACAACTTCGGCGGTGTACTTAGCCCCGCTACATTATCGGCGCTCAATCACTTGACCAGTGAGCTATTACGCACTCTTTCAAGGGTGGCTGCTTCTAAGCCAACCTCCTGGTTGTCTTCGCAACTGAACATCCTTTCCCACTCAGCACACGCTTAGGGGCCTTAGTTGATGGTCTGGGCTGTTTCCCTCTCGACAATGAAGCTTATCCCCCACTGTCTCACTGCCACGCTGAACCTTACCGGCATTCGGAGTTTAGTTGACGTCAGTAACCCGGTGGGGCCCATCAGCCATCCAGTAGCTCTACCTCCGGCAAGAACCACGCAACGCTGCACCTAAATGCATTTCGGGGAGAACCAGCTATCACAGAGTTTGATTGGCCTTTCACCCCTAACCACAGGTCATCCCCTCCATTTTCAACTGAAGTGGGTGCGGGCCTCCACAACATCTTACTGCTGCTTCACCCTGCCCATGGCTAGATCACTCCGCTTCGGGTCTAGGACACGCGACTGGACCGCCCTATTCGGACTCGCTTTCGCTACGGCTACCCCACACGGGTTAACCTCGCCACGCACCGCTAACTCGCAGGCTCATTCTTCAAAAGGCACGCCATCACACCAACACGGGTGCTCTGACGGATTGTAAGCACATGGTTTCAGGTACTCTTTCACTCCCCTCCCGGGGTACTTTTCACCATTCCCTCACGGTACTGATCCGCTATCGGTCATCAGGAAGTATTTAGCCTTACCAGGTGGTCCTGGCAGATTCACACGGAATTCCACGAGTTCCGTGCTACTCGGGGACACGTGTCACACTGGGGCCACGCGTTTCGTCTACGGGACTCTCACCCACTCCGGTACTGTTTCCCACCAGCTTCGACTACACGTAAGCACTCATCAGCGTCTCGGTCATGCTGAACCGAACACACACACCCCACAACACCATGTACGCAACACCAGCACGCTTGACACGCACACGGTTTAGGCTCATCCAGTTTCGCTCGCCACTACTCCCGGAATCATTCTTATTTTCTCTTCCTACGGGTACTGAGATGTTTCACTTCCCCGCGTTCCCTCCACACACCCTATATATTCAGGTGCGGGTCACCGCACTCGCATGCGGCGGGGTTCCCCCATTCGGACATCCTCGGATCACAGCCCGTTTATCGGCTCCCCGAGGCTTATCGCAGATTTCCACGTCCTTCATCGGCTCCTGATGCCAAGGCATCCACCATGCGCTCTTACACACTCACACCCACCCCTAGAGGTTGGTATCAGTGTGCGCGAAAATATCACACTAAGATTTTTTGACTCAAAGAAAATCACACTACACACCAGC
>NZ_FXZC01000021.1 GCF_900169275.1 Brevibacterium casei CIP 102111
CCGGATCGGCCTGAGCATGAATGACGAGTTCGACGGCGCGAGCCTTGAGTTCGTCGGTGTATTTCACTGGCAAGAGAGAATCTCCTTCTTCCAATCTCCCTGCCTCTATTATCCCCGGGGCGATTCAATCTGTGGGGTCTGGTTCTTCCCCGTCGGCATCCGCATCGGCCTCGGCGTCATCATCGGTGTTCGCCGTCGCATCATTGTCATCGTTGCCGTCGGTCGCAGCACCAGCGTCGGCGTTGTCGTCTGGGCCGTCGGCCTCGGCTTCGGACGACGCGTCGGCTTGTGTGTCGTCTGCCGGTGCGGTTGGGACAGTGGCATCGACGGGGGAATCAGGAGTCTTCGACGGAGCAGGTGCCGTTGGAACTGTCGGGTCGGCGGTCGGTGCTTCGGCGGGCTGAGTCGTTGCGGTCGGGCGACTGTCAGGGGACGTATCCACCGTGGGCGATACAGGTCTCGTCGTCGCTGGTGGCTGAGTCGTGGCTTCGTGAGCGAGGGCCGGTGCGACTGCTGTGGCGGGGATCGCGAGGCCGAGGATCACGGCTGCTGCCGTGGCGCGATGCTTGGGGGTGTGCATTTACTTTCCTTCCGTGTTGGTAAGAGCTGTGATGGACCCGTCGGGGTTGCGAACTATTGCAGGCCCCTTGTCGGTGTAGCCGAGCAGGCGTGCCTGATCGGGTTCGGGGTAAGTGGATGTTGCGTCGAAGTAGGTGCGTTGTCCGTTCGCCTCGGTGACGGCGAGGGGACCGAGCGCGGTCGTGAACGGTGTTCCGTTGCCATCGGCGATTAGGCTTCCGTCCGCGAGGTTGACCGCTTTGTCACCGATGATGCCGGTGCCCATGGTGCGACCTACTTGCCAGGAATCAGCGGCAGCGGTATCTGACAGCGGGAAGGCCGCGGTGATCGCGGCGTCGTCGTCGAGATTGTGCACGGTCACGGTGGGCTGACCATCAACGGTCCATTCGGCGACCGTGACCCCGTGTCCCGATGAGATGTGCCGTGAGAATGTCGCGGAGTCCGTGGGGGCAGGGAGGTCAAGGGTCTTCGCTTCAGCCTTGTCGTCAAGGGGGTCGATGACCACTTGGGGGCGGGCTGAATCTGCTTGAATCAGCGTCTTGCCGTCGATGGCAGACGGAATGAATGTGGGCTGACCCCGGGATGTAGGTCCAGTCGTTGTGTGAGTCGTCTTGATGCTCGCTGCTGCGGGCAGGAAGACTGGTCTCATCATGACGAACACGAGGAAGCGGCACACGCCTGAGCAGGTCGTGC